>CAWCLK010000021.1:0-40077 GCA_963796225.1 uncultured bacterium | reverse complement strand
ACCGGGCCCGGACCGTGGCATGGGGGTCGATGTCGTACCGCCACGCCAGGTAGGCGGCGAGCTGTTCGAGGGCCAGGAACGCCTCGGTGGTCGGCGGCCGCTCCTCGAAGTCGCCGATCAGCACGATGCCGATCGAGTTGTCGTTGAAGCCCTGGGCGTGGGCGCCGTTGCGGACCCGCTCGGGCAGGTCCGGCGGGACCGGCCCCCGGGCCTGCCAGGTGCCGCCGAAGGGGTCGACCGCGTAGTGGTAGCCGATGCCCCCGAAGTCGCGTTCGATGTGGGAGCGGCAGATCGACTGCAGCGCCCCGGGCACCTCGTCGGGGGCCTGCACCACCGGCTCGTGGGTGTGGTGGACGTGGACGCGGGCGGGGCGGGTGCGGGCGCCGGGCTCGATGCGGCAGCCACCGGCGGTGTCCCACCGGTCCCGCGGGACCACGTCGGGCACCGGCGGGGCGGGGCCGTCGGTCACGCCCCGCGACGGCCGGTCGGTCAGCGCCGAACGGGTCCCCACGGCGGTCGGCGCGGGGTCGTCCTCACGTCGCAGCACGGGCACGGCCGCGGCCACCGCGAGCCCCATCGCGGTCAGGCCGAACGTGCGGCGGCTGACGTCGGACGGGGTGGGCAGCTGCACGTGGAGGTCGCTCCTCGGGGCGCTCGGCATCGGTGGGGCCACGTTCCACGGTAGGAGCCGTGAGGGCGCGTGACCCGTCCTGCCGTCCCCCCGTCCGTGCGACGGCGGCGAATAGGGTGGCGGGTCCACCCCGACCCTGCCCCGCCCGCCGATCGCGACCAGGTGCGCCCATGACCAAGATCACCTACACGTACACCGACGAGGCCCCCGCGCTGGCCACCCACTCCTTCCTCCCGGTGATCGACGCGTTCACCGACGCCGCCGGGGTGGAGGTCGAGACCCGCGACATCTCGCTGGCCGCCCGGATCCTGGCCCAGTTCGACGACCAGCTCCCCGAGGACCAGCGCGTGCCGGACACCCTGGCCGAGCTGGGCGAGCTGGTGACCCGCCCCGAGGCCAACGTCATCAAGCTGCCGAACATCTCCGCCTCGGTGCCCCAGCTCAAGTCGGCCATCCGCGAGCTGCAGGCGGCGGGCTACGCGATCCCCGACTACCCCGAGGAGCCGTCCACCGACGACGAGCGTGACGCGCGGGCCCGCTACGACAGGGCCAAGGGCAGTGCGGTGAACCCGGTGCTGCGCATGGGCAACTCCGACCGTCGCGCCCCGGCGGCGGTCAAGCAGTACGCACGCAACCACCCGCATTCCATGGGCGAGTGGTCGTCGGACTCGCGGTCGCACGTCGCCACGATGGACGGCGGCGACTTCTGCCACACCGAGACCTCGGTCACGGTCGACGACGCCACCACCGTCCGGATCGTGCACACCGCGGCCGACGGGACCGAGACGGTGCTCAAGGACGGGCTCGAGCTCGAGCCCGGCGAGATCTTCGACGCGGCCGTGATGCGGCGCTCGGCGCTGCTGGCCTTCCTGCAGCAGCAGATCGCCGACGCCCGCGAGCAGGGGATCCTGTTCTCGGTGCACCTCAAGGCCACGATGATGAAGGTGCAGGACCCGATCGTCTTCGGACACGTGGTCCACACCTACTACCAGCAGGTCTGGGACGCCCACGGCGACACCTTCGACGAGCTCGGTGTGTCGCCCCGCGACGGCATGGCCGCACTCGAGTCCGCCATCACGGACCTGCCCGACGACCAGCAGCAGCAGATCCGGTCCGACATCGAGGCCAGCTACGACCGCGGCCCCGAGCTGGCGCAGGTCGACTCCAGCCGCGGGATCACCAACCTGCACGTGCCCAGCGACATCATCATCGACGCGTCGATGCCGGCGATGATCCGCTCGTCGGGCCAGATGTGGAACCGTAACGACGAGACCGAGGACGCCAAGGCCGTCATCCCGGACAGCTCCTACGCCGACCTCTACGAGGTCGTCATCCAGGACTGCCGGGCCAACGGCGCCTTCGACCCGACCACGATGGGCACCGTCCCCAACGTCGGGCTGATGGCGCGCAAGGCCGAGGAGTACGGCTCGCACGACAAGACCTTCGAGATCTCCTCCCCCGGCACCGTCCGCGTCCTGGACGACGCCGGTGAGGTCCTGCTCGAGCACGAGGTCGACACCGGCGACATCTGGCGCGGCTGCCAGACCAAGGACGACGCGGTCCGCGACTGGGTCAAGCTGGCCGTGTCCCGGGCCCGCGCGACCGGCTGGCCCGCCGTGTTCTGGCTCGACCGCAACCGGGCCCACGACGCCGAGCTCATCCGCAAGCTCGACGCGTACCTCCCCGAGCACGACACCGACGGCCTCGAGCTGCCGATCATGAGCGTCGCCGAGGCCACCCAGTACACGGTGGACCGCGTCCGCAAGGGCGAGAACACGATCTCGGTCACCGGCAACGTGCTGCGTGACTACCTCACCGACCTGTTCCCGATCCTCGAGGTCGGCACGTCGGCCAAGATGCTCTCCATCGTCCCGCTGATGGCGGGCGGCGGCCTGTTCGAGACCGGCGCCGGCGGCTCGGCGCCCAAGCACGTCCAGCAGCTGCAGAAGGAGAACCACCTGCGCTGGGACTCGCTGGGCGAGTACCTCGCGCTGGCGGTGTCGCTCGAGCACCTGGCCGACCACTTCGACATCCCGCGGGCCCAGGTCCTCGCGGACACGCTGGACGCGGCCACGGCCCGGTGGCTCGAGGACGGCCGGTCGCCGTCCCGGAAGGTCAACGAACCCGACAACCGCGCGGCGACCTTCTACCTCGCCATGTACTGGGCACGGGCCCTGGCCGACCAGGACGCCGACGCCGAGCTGGCGGCCGAGTTCGCCCCGCTCGCCGAACGGCTCGAGGCCGACGAGCAGACGATCGTCGACGAGCTGGGTGCCGTGCAGGGCGAGCCGGTGGACCTCGAGGGCTACTTCTGGATCGACCGTCAGAAGGCCGACGAGATCATGCGACCCAGCGCCACCTTCAACCAGGCGCTGGCCGACTTCTCGAGCTGACACACGTGACCCGCGACGCCGCCGGGTTCGCGCAGGTGTTCAACCTGCGCGACCTCGGCGGAGTGGCGACCACAGACGGCCGCGTGGTCCGGCGTGGCCGGCTGTTCCGCTCCGACAGCCCCCACCGCGCGACGGCCGCGGACCTCGACCGGCTGCGCGAGTTCGGGCTGCAGCTGGTGATCGACCTGCGCCAGGCCACCGAGCGCGACACCTTTGGGGTCGTCACGACCGACGTCGCCGCCCGGCACGCGCACCTGCCGGTGTTCGACGCGCTGACCGGGTCGGGGCGCCAGGCGCTGTCCGGCGACGCCGAACGGGACATGCGCGAGGCCGCACGCCGACACGGGCAGGCCGGCGAGTACCTGACGATGCTCGAGCTCGGGGCGTCGACGTTCGTGGGCGCCCTCGAGCTGCTCGCCGAGGACGACAACCTCCCGGCGCTGTTCCACTGCGCGGTCGGCAAGGACCGCACCGGCGTCCTCGCGGCGCTGGCGCTGACGCTGGTCGGCGTCGCGCCCCGCGTCGTGGCCGCCGACTACGCCCACACCACCGCGGGGATCGAAGCCCTCGCGCAGTGGGCCGAGACGCACGAACCCGCGTACGGCGCCGACCTGCGTGCCGTCCAGCCCGACGGGGCGTGGACCCGCCCCGAGGTGATGCTGGGCTTCCTCGACCTCGTCACCGACCGGCACGGGTCGGTGGCCGGGTTCCTGCGCGACGCGGGCCTGCCGGCGGACGTGCCGGGGCGCCTGCAGGGCCGGCTGCTGGAGGCCCCGGGCGACGCGCGTGGGGATCAGCCGCCGACGTAGGCCGCCAGGGCCTTCGCGGTCAGCGTCGTGCCGTCGGCCACCAGGTCGGCCGGCGTGCCCTCGAAGACGACCCGGCCCCCGTCGTGTCCGGCACCCGGCCCCATGTCGATGATCCAGTCCGCGTGCGCCATGACCGCCTCGTGGTGCTCGACGACGACCACTGACGTCCCGTCGTCCACGAGCCGGTCGAGCAGCCCGAGCAGCTGGTCGACGTCGGCCAGGTGCAGGCCGGTGGTCGGTTCGTCCAGCACGTAGACGCCGCTGTCCTGGCCCATGTGCGTGGCCAGCTTCAGCCGCTGGCGCTCGCCGCCCGACAGGGTCGTGAGGGGCTGGCCGAGCCGCAGGTACCCGAGCCCGACGGCGGCCAGGCGTTCGAGGATCCGGTGGGCGGCCGGGATGCGGGCGTCGCCCTCGCCGAAGAACCCCTCGGCCTCCTCGACCGACATGGCGAGCACCTCGGCGATGTTGCGGTCGCCGAGCGTGTGCTCGAGCACCTCGGGCCGGAAGCGCCGGCCCTCGCAGTCCTCGCAGGGGATGGCCACGGTCGCCATGGTGGGCAGGTCGGTGTAGATCGCGCCGTTGCCGTTGCAGGTCGGGCACGCCCCCTCGGAGTTCGCGCTGAACAGGGCGGCGCTGACGTCGTTGGCCTTCGCGAACGCCTTGCGGACCGGGTCGAGCAGACCGGTGTAGGTCGCCGGGTAGCTGCGCCGGGACCCGCGGATGCGGGTCTGGTCGATGGCGACCACGTCGACGTCGGACGGCATCGATCCGTGCACGAGGGAGCTCTTGCCGGACCCGGCCACGCCGGTGACCACGGCCAGCACGCCAAGCGGGATGTCGACGTCGACGTCCTGCAGGTTGTGGGTCGTGGCCCCGCGGACCTCGATGGTCCCCGTCGGGGTGCGCACGGCGTCCTTCAGGGTGGCGCGGTCGTCGAGGTGGCGCCCCGTCACGGTGTCGCTCGCCCGCAGGCCCGCGACGTCGCCCTCGTAGCAGACGGTCCCGCCCTCGGTCCCTGCCCCGGGGCCGAGGTCGACGACGTGGTCGGCGGCCTCGATCGTCTGCGGCTCGTGCTCGACGACCAGCACCGTGTTGCCCTTGTCCCGCAGTGCCAGCAGCAGGTCGTTCATGCGCTGGATGTCGTGGGGGTGCAGGCCGGTGGTGGGCTCGTCGAACACGTAGGTCACGTCGGTCAGCGCCGACCCGAGGTGGCGGACCATCTTCACGCGCTGGCCCTCGCCGCCCGACAGGGTCCCGGTGGGCCGTTCCAGCGACAGGTAGCCGAGGCCGATCCGGACGAACGCGTCCAGCGCCGCACGCAGGTTGACGAGCAGCGGGCCCACGGACGGGTCCTCGAGCTCGTCCACCCAGGTGATGAGGTCCCGGATCTCCCTGCGGCAGAGCTCGGCGATGGTGGCGCCCCGGATCGTCGACGACCGCGCGGCCTCGGCCAGGCGGGTGCCGTCGCACGCGGGACAGTCGACGAAGGTCGCGGCGCGGTCCACGAACCGGCGGATGTGCGGCTGCAGCGACTCGCGGTCCTTGGAGAACATCGACGACTGCAGCCGGACGAGCAGCCCCTCGTAGGTGCGGTTGATGCCCCCGATCTTCATCCGGGTGCCCTCGTGGTGCAGGAAGTCGTGCAGCTCCTGCTCCGAGTAGTCGCGGATGGCCTTGTCGGGGTCGAGCAGCCCGGACTCGGTGTAGAGCTTCACCATCCACCCGTCGGCGGTGTAGGTGGGCACGGTGATGGCGCCCTCGTTGAGGGACTTCGTCTCGTCGTACACCTCGGCCAGGTCGACGTGCGGCACGCGGCCCAGCCCCTCGCACTCCGGACACATGCCACCGGTCCGGCTGAACGAGACCTTCTCCGCCCGCGCGGTCCCGACCTTGATCGAGCCGCTGGCGGACACGGACGCGACGTTGAAGGAGAACGCGCTGGGCGGTCCGACGTGCGGCTCCCCGAGCCGGCTGAACAGGATGCGCAGCATGGCGTGGACGTCGGTGACGGTGCCGACCGTGGACCGGGCGTCGCCGCCGACGCGTTCCTGGTCGACGACGATGGCGGTGGTCAGCCCGTCGAGCACGTCGACCTCGGGGCGGGCCATCTGGGGCATGAAGCCCTGCACGAACGTGCTGTAGGTCTCGTTGATCAGCCGTTGCGATTCGGCCGCGATGGTGTGGAAGGCCAGCGAGCTCTTGCCGGACCCCGACACGCCCGTGAAGACCGTGAGCCGGCGCTTGGGCAGCTCGACGCTGATGTCGCGCAGGTTGTTGACCCGCGCGCCGTGGACACGGATCCGGTCGTGGCTGTCGGCCACGTGCATCAGGCCAGCTCCTGGATCCGCACGAGGTTGCCGGCCGGGTCGCGGAAGGCGCAGTCGCGGACGCCGTAGGGCTGCTCGGTGGGCTCCTGCACCACCTCGGCGTCGCTGGCCTCGAGCCGCTCGAAGATGCCGTCGAGATCCCGCGTGGCGAGGTTGATGCTGGCGTAGGTCCCCTTGGCCATCATCCCGGCGACCAGCTGGTGCTCGTCGTCGGTGAGCCCGGGGGTGGCCTGTGGTGGGTACAGGACGATCGCGGTGTCGGGCTGGTCGGGCGGACCGACGGTGATCCAGCGCATCCCCTGGTAGCCGACGTCGTTGCGGACCTCGAACCCGAGGGTGTCGCGGTAGAACGCGAGGGCCGCCTCGGGGTCGTCCTGGGGCAGCATGCTGGAGTGGATCGTGAGGGTCATGGCGCTCTCCCTGCGGTCGTGGTGGCCGTGCGGGTCACGCTACGGCCGGCCCCCACGGGACACTTCTCGATTCCTGACCGGTCGCGTCACCTGCTTGGCCACGCAGGCCGGCATCCCCCGGGTCGCCTCGCCCTCCTGCCGGCGGTACATCGACGGCGGCATGCCGACCAGCTCGGAGAAGCGGGTGCTGAAGGTCCCGAGCGACTGGCACCCCACCGCGAAGCACACCTCGGTGACGCTGAGGTCGCCCCGCCGCAGCAGGGCCATGGCCCGCTCGATGCGGCGCGTCATCAGGTAGCGGTACGGCGGCTCGCCGTACGCCTCGCGGAACGCGCGGCTGAGGTGGCCGGCCGACATGTGCACGTCGCGGGCGAGGGCCTCGACGTCGAGCGGCTGGGCGTACTCGCGGTCGATCCGGTCGCGGACACGGCGCAGCCGCGCCAGGTCCTCCAGGCGCTGCTCGTGGGCGGAACGAGTGGGCACGGGTGAGAGCCTGCCACACCGACGCCCGGACGGCACGGGTCGTCCGGCCCCTACGCTTGCAGCGACCACGCATCGTCCCGGAGCCCTTCGTGCCAGACGACACCGGCGCCCGCGCGCGCCCGGACACCGGGCCGCTGGACGATGCGCTGACGCGGCTGGTGCGGCGCATGCGCCACCCGCGGGTGCGGCGCCGGCTCACGGCCGGCGTGGCCTACCCGCTCGAACGGGCCCAGCACATCGTGCTGCACCGGATCTCGCTGCTCGAGCCCGTGCGGCTGTCGGAGCTCGCGGCGGAGCTGGACGTGGACGCCTCCACGGCCAGCCGCCAGGTGGCCCAGCTGCTCACCGACGGGATGGTCGAGCGCCGCCCCGACCCCGACGACGGCCGGGCCTCGCAGCTGACCACCACGCGCCGCGGGCGGCGGGCGATCACGTCGATGCGCACGGCCCGCCAGCAGGCCCTGGCCGACGTCGTGGCCGACTGGTCCCCGGCCGACCTGCAGGCGCTGGTGGACGGGCTCACCCGGCTGGCCGACGGGCTCGACGCGCCCGAGGGCACCTGACCGCCATCGGGCGATCGGCCCGCCGCCGGGGGGTCCAGCGGCCCTGCTCGTCCTGCAGGAGCGTGCGTAGCGTGCAGGGCATGCAGGACCTGCACGCGCAGCCTGCACCACTGGCAGGAGCCCGTCGTGGCTACCGACCTCCTCACCGCCGCCCAGGTCGGGCAGATGCTGGACCTGGACACCTCCACGGTCTACCGCATGGCGGGGGACGGTCGTCTGGCGGCGGTGCGCGTGGGGCGCCAGTGGCGCTTCCCCGCCGACCGGCTCGCCCGGGCACTGGAGTCCGGGATCCCGGCGACAGCGGTGGCCCGCGCCCCGTACGTGCCCGCCACGGGTCCGGCCGCGGGGCAGGTCCCCGACGTCATGTCCACCGTCATGGACCTGGTGGCCCGGGCACTCGGCGTGACCATGCTCGTCACCGACATGCAGGGCCGCCCCGTCACCGACGTCGCCAACCCCTGTCCGTGGTTCCGCGACCACGCCGGTGACCCACAGGTCGTCGCCGAGTGCCTCGACGACTGGCGCGCCCTGGCCAGCGAGCTCGACCTCACGCCCCACTTCCGGATGGGCCGCCACGGCTTCCTGTGCGCTCGCACCTTCCTGCGTTCGGGCACCGAGCTGACCGGCATGGTCCTGGTCGGGGGTGTCGCACCCGACGTGGCGGACGCCGGCGACGACGGCCTGCACCACCTCGACGCCGCGGCGCGCCAGCACGTGCTGGACATGCTGCCGCGCGTCGCCGCCGCCCTCTCCACCCTCTCTCCGAACAGGAGTCCGTCATGAAGCGTCTGCTGGTCCTCGGCGCGGGGACCGCGGGGACGATGGTCGTCAACAGGCTGCGGCCGCGCCTGCCCGCCTCCGAGTGGCACATCACGGTCGTCGACCCGTCGACCGGCCACCACTACCAGCCCGGCTACCTGTTCGTGCCCTTCGGCGCCTACGAGCCCGACGAGCTCGTCCGCCCGACGGCGGCACAGATCTGCGACGGCGTCGAGCTGCGTCGCGGGCAGGTCGACCGGGTCGTGCCGGACGAGCACCGCGTCCTGCTGGAGGACGGCACCGAGCTCGGCTACGACCAGCTCGTGATCGCCACCGGCACCACGCCCCGCCCCGACCAGACCCCGGGGATGCTGGGCGACGAGTGGCGTCGCAGCATCTTCGACTTCTACACCCTGGACGGCGCCACGGCCCTGCGCGACCGGCTGGCGACCTTCGAGGGCGGGCGCGTGGTGGTCCACATCACCGAGATGCCGATCAAGTGCCCGGTCGCCCCGATGGAGTTCACCTTCCTCGCCGACGCGTTCTTCCGCGAGCGCGGGATGCGGGACCGGGTCGAGCTGATCTACGTCACCCCGTTGGACGGGGCGTTCACCAAGCCGACCTGCTCGACCTACCTGGGCGGGATGCTCGACGAGCGCAAGATCGCCCTCGAGACCGACTTCATGATCGAGTCGATCGACGAGGAGCACAAGGCGCTGGTCAGCTACGACGAGCGCGAGGTGCCCTTCGACCTGCTGGTCACCGTGCCGCTGAACATGGGCGCGGACTTCGTGGGCCGCAGCGGGCTGGGTGACGAGCTGAACTTCGTCAAGGTCGACAAGCACACGCTGCAGTCGACCCAGTACGACGACGTCTTCGCCATCGGCGACGCCTCCGACATCCCGGCGTCCAAGGCGGGCTCGGTCGCCCACTTCGCGGTCGACGTCTTCACCGACAACTTCCTCGACCACATCCACGGCCGGCCCATGACCCGGGCGTTCGACGGGCACGCGAACTGCTTCATCGAGTCCGGTGACGGCAAGGCGCTGCTGATCGACTTCAACTACGACGTCGAGCCGCTGCCGGGCAAGTTCCCCGTCCCGGGGGTCGGTCCCTTCAGCCTCCTGAAGGAGACCGAGCTCAACCACTGGGGGAAGCTGCTGTTCCGGTGGACCTACTGGAACGTGCTGCTGCCCGGACGCGAGCTGCCGTTGCCGGCGCTGATGTCCATGGCCGGCAAGGACATCCCGGAGGTGGAGGCATGAGCACCACGATCGCACTCACCGGCGGCGTCGACGCCCGCCTCGACCACATGGCTGCCCAGCTCGACGAGCTGACCGCCGAGCTGCGCCGGCAGCGCACCCAGAGGGCCGTGCTGACCGAGCTGCTGGAGGAGGTCTCGCACCTGTCGGGACCGGCGATGGCCAGCGTGACCGAACGGATGCAGGAGGCCGAGGAGCGCGGCTACCTCGACTTCGCGCGCAGCAGCCTCGGCGTCGTCGACCGGATCATGACCAACTTCGACGAGGACGACGTCGCCGCCCTGGGCGACAACGTCGTGCTGATCCTCGAGACGGTCAAGGAGATGACCCAGCCCGAGGTCATGACGATGCTCCAGCGCACCGCGCACGTCGTCAACGAGCCGGGCACGGCCCCCACCGAGCCGCCGTCGCTGTTCGCCCTGCTGCGCGAGATGCGCGAGCCCGAGGTGCGGCTCGGTCTGGCACGTCTGCTCGGCGTCCTGCGCTCGCTCGCGGCGCAGGCACCTCCCACCCCCACGACCCCCACCAGCATCCCCACCCCGAAGGAGGGCTGATCATGGCCCTGGCAACCCTGAACGGCCACGAGGTCCACGTCGACGACGAGGGCTTCATGACCGAGTACGACGAGTGGGACGAGGACCTGGCCAAGGTGCTCGCCGCCAACATCGGCATCGACCTGACCGACGCGCACATGCGGGCCATCCGGTTCCTGCGCGAGGACTTCAAGGCGCAGGGCGAGACCGCGACCATCCGCCGCGTCAGCAACGTCGGTGGGTTCAACACCAAGGAGCTGTTCCAGCTCTTCCCCAAGAAGCCGGCCAAGAAGATGGCCTACATCGCCGGGCTGCCCAAGCCCGTCGGGTGCGTGTGAGAGAGGACTCGACCATGACCGCCACCGCACCGGCACCGATCCCCCAGTTCGACGACGAGGCCAGTGAGGGCCGCAAGCTGGTCCTCATCTGCTCGAAGGGCTCGCTCGACATGGCCTACCCGGGCCTGGTCCTGGCCCAGGCCGCCCTGTCCGAGGGCGTCGAGGTCCACATGTTCTTCACGTTCTGGGGCTTCGACATCATCAACAGCAAGACCATGGACCACCTGGCGTTCTCGCCGGTGGGCAACCCCGCGACCCACATGCCCACGTCCCTCATGGGGCTGCCCGGCATGCAGGCGTTCGCCACCCACATGATGAAGAAGCAGATCGACGGCCTGGACATCCCCGAGGTGCCCGAGTTCCTCGACCTCATCACGGACATGGGCGGCCACCTGTGGGCCTGCAGGATGTCCGCGGACATGATGCACCTGACCGAGGAGGACCTGTACGAGCGGGTCGAGGGCATCATCAGCGCCGCCGACTTCATCGAGATCTCCGAAGGGGCACAGACGATCTTCATCTGACCGCCTCGTGCACCCCCGCGCCGCGCCCCGGGCCCTCTCTCCCCGGGGCGCGCGTGCGCGTGCCGGGGCGCGCGCGCCCACGGGCCCTCTCTCCCCGGGGCGCGCGTGCGCGTGCCGGGGCGCACGTCAGCCGCGGCGCTGCAGGTCCGACGCGAGGGGGTTGGTCGCGTCCACCACGACGCAGGGGTCGACCGGCGGCCCGTACCCCTGGCCGCGACCCCGGTTGCCCGCCCGCTCGTTCCACGGCCAGTCGCGGGGCCGCGGGCACGGCTCGGGAGGTGGGAGGGACGGGGCACCGGCCGGCGTCGGGCTCGGCGCGGGCGTCGGGGCGGGAAGGGGCGTGGGGACGGGACGGGGCGTCGGGATGGGCGCGGCCGTCGGCGCGGGCGTCGGGCGGGGCGACGGCGCGGGCGTCGGGCTGGTGGCGGGTGCGGGGCTCGACACCGGGCGTGGCGCGGCCGTCGGTCGGGGCGTCGGCGCGGGTGTCCGCGGGGCCGTCACCGGCGTCGGCGCGGACGGCTCGGAGTCCTCGGGGGTGGGCGACGAGGCTGGCGCCGGCGTGGACGTCGGACGGGGCGTGGCGGGGCCGGCAGGGCCGACCCGCAGACGGCGAGGATCCACCCGATCGTCCGCCGGGGGCTGCTCCCCCGCCGCGGCGTTCTCGTCGGTCGCGGGTTCGTCAGCCCGGCCGGTCAGGTCCGGCGACGGGGCGGACGGGGCGATGAGCGGTTGCACCAGCGCCATGAGCCCGGTGCTGGCCAGGACCAGCCCGAGGGCCGTCAGCAGGATCCCGGCGCCGTAGCGGAGCCGGGAGGTCACGACGCGCGGGAGGAGGGGAGGGAGAGCATCGGGCGAGGCTACGAAGCCCCCGGGGGACGACGCACACGAGTGCGTCGAAGGACCCGCACGGGGGCCGAGGGCGGGCGGCGGCCGCTCGGCCCCTAGTTCCCGTTGGTGGACCAGTGCCAGGCCTCGGACGACAGGCCGTACAGCCCGTACCGGGAGGCGTGGGACTCGAGCCAGTCGAAGGCGTCGTTGCCCTCGCACCGCGATGGCGGGTTCGGGTAGCAGATGGTCTGGCCCCGCCAGGTGAAGTCGATGGCCAGGCCCTTCTCGTGCATGGACGTGCCGGGGCGGGCCGTGGGGACGCGGCAGGACGACGGCGGCGAGTTGTAGACGTCGGGGCAGCCGTTGGCGCGGCGGAGTCGGGCCGTGGTCTCGGGCGAGCGGTAGCCGGACCCGCCGAGCTCGATGCCGTCCCCGGCGGCGGCCTCCAGCAGCTTCTCGAGCTGCGGACCGAGCGACTCGGCCACGACGATGCCGTTGACGCTGACCAGGCCCTCGCCGGCGGGCGTGATGCCGATGCGTGCCGCCGCGCGGCGCCGGGCCTCCTCGAAGGCGTCGACCTGCGCGGCCGTGCGGTCCTGCTGGGACTCGATCTCGGCCAGCGCCTGCTGCTCGATGGCCACGGCACGGTCGGCCTGGTCGAGCACGGCGAGCATGTCGGCGTGACGCCGGGCGGCCTCGTCCTCGGCCCCGCGGGCCTCGGCGGCCTCCTGCTCGCGGGCCTCGCGGACCTTGGCGGCCTCTCGGCGCAGCAGGGCAGTCTCCTCGATCAGGCGCTGGGACTCCTCGATCACCAGTGCCCGGTCGCCGAGCACGACGTCGACCATGTGCACGACGTCGGCCATCTCGTTGGGGCTGTCCATCTCGGACAGCTGCTCGATGGCGGCCAGCATCGGGGCGGCGGCCCCGGGGCCGTACATGTACGCGTCGCGGGCCAGGGAGGCGAGCTCGTCCGCGGTGGCGTCCAGCTTCTCGCGTGCCTCGGCGAGCCGTTCCTCGACCCGCTGCTGGCGGTCGCGAGCGGCTTCGGCCTCACGCCGGGCCTCGTCGGCCTTCGTCTGGGCCTCGTCCAGGGCCTCGCTGGTGCGACGCAGGCGCGGTTCGAGCGCGTCGAGCTCGGCCCGTGCCGCCTCGACCCGCTGCTGGGCGTCGGCCTCCTGCTGCTCGAGCTGGTCCAGCCGCTGGCGGGCCTCGTCGAGGGTGTCGGGCGGGGCCTGCTGCGCCAGCGCCCCGACGGGCAGGACGGCCAGCACGAGGGCGGCCGCGAGCACACGCAGGGAGCGCAACGACATGGGGAGACTCGATGCGGTCGGGGGACGGCGGCGGCGCGGGAGTCGTGACGCTCAACGCGACACGGCCCGTGACGGTACGCCGTATCGTCGCCCGGCTCCACTCGAGCGCGCAGCGGGCGGACGGACGGCCGATCAGCCGGTGACCTCGATGGTGCCCGTCATGAAGGGGTGCACCTCGCAGTAGTAGGTGTACGTGCCGGGTTCGACGAAGGTCGTGCCGACCGTCTCGCCCTGCTCCTCGACCACCAGGTCGAAGGCGTCGGGCAGCGGCTCGTCCTCGCTCCCCGCCGTCACCGTGTGGTTGGTCGCGTCCTCGTTGGACCAGGTCACGGTGGTGCCGACCTCGACGGTGACGGTGTCCGGGTCGAAGGCGAAGTCGTCGATCTCCACCTGGACGGGGGACGTCGCGGCGGTCGTCGGCGCAGCGTCGGAGCTGCAGGCCGCGGCGCCGAGGACGACGACGGCAGCGGCGAGCAGCACGGCGGGGCGGTGCATGGCGGGTCCTCTCGATGCGTGGATGGCGGCAGCAGCGGAGCCCGTCCCCCGGTTCAGGTGGACGGGCTCCGTGCCTCGCTCGATGACCTGGAGGATCAGTCAGCTGAAGTCGACGGTCGACAGGGACTCGATCGCCCCTGCCAGGGTCGTGATGTGCTGCTCGAGCGAGGATGCGACGGCGTCCGCGGGGAGCTCACCACCGGTGATCTCCTCGAAGAACGCGCCGGCGTCCTGGGTGTAGCCCTGGAGGTTGTCGATGGCCTCGGCCTTGCCGGCCTCGTCGTCCCCGGCCGCGGCCACGGCGAAGTCGACGAAGAAGCCGATGTGCTGGCGCCACAGGTCGAGGAACGCGTCGCCCTTCTCCTCACCGGCGACGGACGCGACGGCGGAGGAGAGCTCCTGCGAGTTGGTGTCGAGGGTCTCGGCAGCGGCGTTGAACGCGTCGCTGTCCGGGCCGGCCGCATACGCGGTCTTCACCGCGATGCCCGCCAGGTAGACGTGCTCCTGGAGCAGACCGGCGAGGTCGGCGTGCAGGGTGGCTGCGGCCGACTCCGGGTCGCCGTCGAGGCCGGCGCCCTGGGCGATGCCGCCGGCGAGCGTCTTGGCGGCCATGTTGACGTGGTCGGCAGCGGCCTTGAGCTTGTCGAACGCGCTGGTGTCGCCGGCGGCGACGGCGTCGATCGCGTCGGTCACGGTCTGGACGTGGCCGGACAGCGATTCGGCGACCGCGTCCGCGGGCAGCGCCCCGCCGGAGATCTCCTCGAAGAAGGCACCGGCGTCCTGGCGGTACTGGTTCAGGTTGTCCAGCGCCTCCTGCTTCGCGGCGTCGTCACCCGCGGCGGCGCCGCCGGTGTAGTCCACGAAGAACTGGATGTGCTGGCGCCACAGCGACAGGAACGCGTCGCCCTTCTCCTGGCCGGCGAGCGAACCGATGGCGTCGGCCAGCTTGACCGAGTTGGCGTCGAGCTGCGCGGCGGCGAGCTCGAACTGCGGCGAGTCGAACCCGAAGCCCGCACCGGTGTCGAGCGTGATGCCGG
Source organism: uncultured bacterium (assembly GCA_963796225.1). GTDB lineage: Bacteria > Actinomycetota > Nitriliruptoria > Nitriliruptorales > Nitriliruptoraceae > CAWCLK01. The sequence goes on along the minus strand of CAWCLK010000021.1, from coordinate 25,375 downwards.
CGAGGTAGACGTGCTCCTGCAGCAGGGCGGTCAGGGTCGTCTCGAGCTGCGCGGCGGCCGAGTCGGTCGCCCCGTCGAGCCCGGCAGCGGCGGCGATGCCGCCCGAGAGGGTGCCGGACGCCATGACGACGTGCTCGGCGGCCTCGCGCAGGTCGGCGAAGGGGTCGCCGGACGAGTCGACCGGGACGGCCATCTCGCCGCTGGCGGTCATGTCCTCGGAGCCGGTCATGTCGTCCATGGGCGTCTCGCTGCCCATGGCCTCGGACTGGGTCGCCTCGGTGGAGGTCGAGGTGTCGGTGGTGGAGCCGTCGTCGGTACCGCAGGCCGCGAGCGCGAGGCTCAGCGCGGCGGCAGCGGCGACGGGGCGGAAGCGGCGTCGCACGTGTCGCATGGAAGGTCTGCCTTGTTCGGTGTCGGATGGTCGGCGCGGCGGGGCGAGGTGCGGGGGCCACCTGCCGCGTGGTGTGTTGTTCGCAGACCTCGACGGGCATGTTTGGTCACGTCATGGCGCACCGGTCCCGACACGCGCGACCGCCCCGCGGCGAGGGCCACGGGGCGGTCGGGTGCGGCGTCGTGCGCGGGTGTCCCGCGCGAGTGGCCGTCAGATCCGCTCGCGCGGGATGGAGGCGTCACCGGTCCGCTGTTCCTCGCGGACCTCCTCGACGAGCCGCTCGTCGCTGTTCGTGCCGGCGCGGTCGTCCTGGTGCTGGCGGTGGGTCGGCGACATCCCGGTCGTGCGGTCACGCACGAGGGCGGGCACGCGCTGGTCGAAGTCGCCCACGCCCCGCAGCTCCCCGAGCGACAACGTCGCGGGCACCTCCTCGCGGGACTCCTGCTCGAGCTGCCACTGCATGGCGGCCCAGACGACGTCCTGGAGCGAGTGGTCGGCGGCCTCGTCGCCAAGCAGCTCCTCGGCCAGTCCGTCAGGGACGGCGACCTCGTGCTGCGAGGTGCCCTCGGGGTTCTCGAGGGTCACCTGGAACAGCTGGTTGCCGCCGGGCACGATCTCGACGATGGATGCCATGGAGTGTCCTCACGGGTCGGGGATCCGTCACCCCGCACCGTGCCCGAGCGCTCGGCAGGGCGACACCGACCGACGACCGTGATGCGGCCTGTCGCGCTATCGCCCGTTGGTCGAGAAGTGCCACGCCTCGGTGGACAACCCGTACAGCCCGTACTGCGACGCGTGGGCCCGCAACCAGTCGAAGGCCGGGTTGCCGTAGCAGCGCGACGGGGGGTTCGGGTAGCAGAGCGTGCGCCCGTTCCAGGTGAAGTCGATGGCCAGGCCGCGTTCGTGCATCGAGGTGCCGGGACGCGCGGTGGGCACGCGGCAGGACGACGGCGGGGAGGTCCACACGTCGGGGCAGCCGTTGGCGCGGCGCAGCCGGATGGTGGTCTCCACCGATCGGTAGCCGTACCCGCCGAGCACGATGCCGTCGGCGCGGGCGGCCTCGAGCAGTCGCCTGCACCTGCGACGCGATCGAGGACGCCACGGTGATCCCACCGACGCGCGACAGCCCGCCGGTGACGGGGCTGACGCTGACCCCCGCCGGGGCGGGGGGCACGGCCCGGGCGGCGGCCGCGGCCGCCGCCGCTGCGGCCTCGGCAGCCAGTCGTTCGGCGCGCTGGGCGGCCTCCTTGGCCTGCTCGGTCCGGCGGGCGACCTCGCCCTCGGCCTGCGTGCGGGCCCGGGTCAGCTGGTTGATCTGGCGCTGGGCCGCCTCCTGCTGCGTCTGCAGGGCGGCGATGGCGTCCTGCTCCTCGGCGACGGCCTGTTCGGCCTCGCCCATCAGGACCAGCACCTCGGCGTGCTTGCCGGCGGCCTCGTCGCGGGCGGCGTCGGCGGCCGCGAACTCGCGCTCCCGTTCGGACCGGGCGTCCTGGGCGCGCGTGGCGAGGATCTCGGACTCCTCGGCCAGCCGGACCGATTCGTCCACGAGCAGGCCGTGGTCGACGAGCACCACGTCGAGCATGTGCAGGACGTCGGCGACGTCGGTGGGCGTGCTGGACTCGGCCATGTGCAGGACGGCCAGCTCCGGCGAGGCGACGCCCGGCCCGTACATGTAGGCGTCGCGGACCACGGAGGCGCGCTCGTCCTCGTTGACCTGCAGCTCGCCACGCTTGGCCGCCAGGTCGGCGTCGGCGCGTTCCGAACGCAGTCGGGCGCGCTCGGCGCGGTTCTCGGCCTTGTCCGCGGCCAGCTCGGCCGCCTCCAGCACCCGTCCCGCGGCCTCGAGCTTCTGCTCCACGCGGTCGGCGCGGTCCCGCGCGGCGGCCAGGCGCTGCTCGACCCGCCCGACGCGGTCGACGATCCGGGCGACGCGCGCCTCGACCTCGTCGGTCTTCTGGGCCAGCCGCTGCGCGCGCTCCTGGGCGGCGTCGGCCTGCTGCTCGTACTGCTCGGCCTGCTTGGCGGGCGTCGTCGGCGCTCTGGCCGAACGCCGCCGTGGGCAGCGCGAGCACGAGGACGGCCACCACCGCCAGCCAGATCCGCTCCCTCGGCACCGCCGCCCCCCTCGGGTCGTTCCACTCGCGTCTGCCGGTCGTGATGCTACGGATGTGCCTGCCGCTTGCACTCACCTGCTGCACGGAGTCAGTCTGCCCGAACGGGCAGTGTCCGTGGGCGAACATCCCGTCGGCGTCCCCGCCGTCCCCCCTGCCGGCGCCCCGCGGCCCAGTAGCGTTCCGGCCGACCCGCGTGCCGTGACCCTGGGAGCCAGCCGTGCTGACCGCCGCCGACGTCGACGTCGACGTCCTCATCGTCGGGGCGGGGGTCTCGGGGATCGGCATCGCGTGCCACCTGGCGATCGCCCACCCGGAGCGTTCGGTCGCCATCCTCGACCGTCGCGACCGCATCGGCGGGACGTGGGACCTGTTCCGCTACCCGGGCATCCGCTGCGACTCCGACATGAACACCTTCGGCTACGCGTTCCGGCCGTGGCCGCAGGACGAGGTGATCACCGACGGCGAGTCCATCCGCACCTACGTGCGCGAGACCGCCGAGGCGTACGGGGTCGACCAGCACATCCGCTTCGGCCAGCGCGTCACCCGGGCGAGCTGGTCCAGCGACGAGGGGCGCTGGACCATCGAGTCCGTGGACGAGCACACCGGCGAGACCTCCACGACCACCGCGCGGTTCGCCGTGTCCTGCACCGGGTACTACGACTACGACCGGGGTCACCAACCCGACTTCCCCGGCGTCGAGGACTACCAGGGCACGTTCGTGCACCCGCAGTTCTGGCCCGAGGACCTCGACCACACCGGCGCGCGGGTGCTGGTGATCGGCAGCGGCGCGACCGCGGTGACCCTGGTCCCGGCGATGGCGGCCGACGCCGCCCACGTCACGATGCTGCAGCGCTCCCCCGCCTACGTCGTCAGCGTGCCCGAGGTCGACCGGGTCTCGGCCGCGCTGAAGACCGTGCTGCCCGACACGTTCGTCGCCGACCTCGCCCGCTACCGCAACCTCGGCATCCAGCTCGGGATGTACTACGGCGCGAAGGCCTTCCCGTCGCTGGTGCGCCGCGGCATCCTCGCGTCGGCACGCCGCCAGCTCGGCCCCGACATCTCGCTGCGCCACTTCTCCCCGGACTACGACCCGTGGGACGAACGCCTGTGCGTGGTGCCCGACGGCGACCTGTTCCGCACGCTGCGCCGCGGGGACGCGACGATCGTCACCGACGAGATCGCCACCTTCACCCCGACCGGCGTGCGGCTGGCCTCCGGCGAGGAGATCGAGGCCGACATCGTGGTCAGCGCCACCGGCCTCGAGGTCCAGCTGCTCGGCGGGATCACCGCCGAGGTGGACGGCCAGCCCGTCGACGCCACCGACCGCATGACCTACAAGGCGATCATGGTCGACGGGGTCCCGAACTTCGCGCTGGTGTTCGGGTACGTGAACGTGTCGTGGACCCGCAAGGTCGACCTCGTCGGCCACTACCTCAACCAGCTGTTCACGCACATGGACCGCATCGGCCGGCAGGTGGTCACGCCCCGCGGCGACGACGAGCCCGTGTCCGACGAACCCTTCGTCGGCCTGTCCTCGGGCTACGTCACCCGGGCCATGGACCGGATGCCGCGCCAGGGCGCCCGCGCCCCGTGGCGCAACACCCAGAACCTGCTCCTGGACTGGCTGGCGCTGCGGCTGCTGCCGATCGACGACGGCCACCTGCAGTTCTCGCACCCGGACGAGGGCACCCGTGACCGCGGGCTGCTCGGCACCGCCCGCCGGGCCGTCGACGTCGGGATCGCCAGCGCCGCCGCGACCGTGGGCCGCGCGGTCACCGCCCCGGCACGAGCCCTGCGCAGGTCGGCGTAGGCCACCCGGGACGGGCTGAGGGGTGCGACCACGTCGGTCGTCCCGGTGACGAGGGGCCGGGTGGCACTCGCCAGATCCCGCACCGAGTGGCATCATGGATCGGACGTACCGAAACGATGCGCGAGGGTCCGTGGACGACGGGCACCGCTTCCGAGTGCTCGTCGCCGGGCGCTCGTGGCAGTCGCAGCAGGTCGTGCAGGCGCTGCACGACCTCTGTGACGCGCACGGGGTGACCACGTACGACATCGAGGTGGTCGATCTGGTCGAGCGCCCCGAGCTGGCGGACGAGTACCGGGTCCTGGCGCTCCCGATGGTGATGCGCATGTCCCCGGGGCCCCTGGTGCGGGTGGTCGGCGACCTCCGGGACGCCGCCGTCGCCGCCGACATGCTGGGACTGTCTCGTGGCCCGTCCCCGCGCGATCCCGACCAGGAGGAGGCGTCCCCATGACCGCATCCGAGACGGCGGCCGCGCCGGTCCCCCTCGACCGCGTGCGCACCGGCATCCCCGGGCTGGACGGGATCGCGGGCGGCGGCCTGCCAGCCGGGCGCAACACCCTGGTCTACGGTGTCGCCGGCGCTGGCAAGACCGTCCTCGCCACCCAGTTCCTCGTGGAGGGCGTTCGCCAGTTCGGCGCCCCGGGTGTCTTCGTCACGCTCGGCGAACCCGTCGAGGAGCTGCGGCGCAACGCAGCGGCGATGGGGTGGGACGTGGCACGGTGGGAGCGCGAGGGCCTGTGGCGCTGGGTCGACGCCAGCCCGACCACCGAGCCCGAGGTCGTGGCCGGTGACTTCGACTTCTCCGGGTTGACGACGCGGATCGTCGCGGCGATCCAGGCCATCGGGGCGACGCGACTGTCGATCGATTCGATCAGTGCCGTGTTCCTGCGCTTTCCGGACGCCGCCAGCACGCGATGGGCGCTGCACGGGCTGCTGGCCGCCCTCAAGGCCGCCGGGGTCACCTCCGTGCTGACGGCCGAAGGCACGATGTCCGAGCACGAAGACCTGGACCTGCGCATGGGCAAGCACGCGAGCGACAGCATCGTGCGCCTGGACTTCGGGCTCGCCACCGAGCGCCGGCGGCGCAGCCTGGAGGTCGTCAAGGTCCGCGGCGGCGCTCATCGCTCCGGGCCCTACCCGTTCACGATCCGCCCCGTGGACGGCATCGTGGCGATCCCCCTGGGCGGCGTGGAGCTGACCCAGGAGGTGTCCGCCGAGCGGGTCTCGACCGGCAACGACGTGTTGGACGACATGACCGGCGGCGGGTTCTTCCGCGACTCCGTGGTGCTCGTCGCCGGGGCGACCGGGACCGGCAAGTCGCTGGTGGCGATGGGCTTCGCCGCCCAGAGCCTCGCCGAGGGCGGCCGCGTGCTGTTCGTGGGCTTCGAGGAGAGCGCCGGCCAGGCCCGCCGCAACGCCCGCAACTGGCATCAGGACGTCGAGACGGGGCTGACGGACGGCCGACTGCACCTGCTGTGCCGGTATCCCGAGTCGGCCTCCCTCGAAGAGCACCTGGTGGAGATCATCGGTGCCGTCGACCGGCTGGACCCTGATCGGGTCGTGCTCGACAGCCTGACGGCGATCGAACGGATCAGTGAGGAGAAGCCATTCCGCGAGTTCGTCATGGCGCTGACCGGACTGATCAAGCAGCGCCGGATCACTGGCCTGTACACCGCAGCCACCGAGCTGTTCGGCAGCGGGCACCCCACCGGCGCCCACGTGTCGGTGCTCTCGGACTGCATCGTCCTGCTGCGCTACGCCGAGTCGCAGGCCGAGCTCAACCGCGTGGTGAGCGTGCTGAAGATGCGCGGCTCCGCCCACGACCGGTCGCTGCGACAGTTCACGATCGACGACCACGGCCTCCACGTCGGGGCACCGTTGGTCGAGGTCGCCGACATCCTCATCGGGCTCCCACGGGAGGCAGACCTGGGTGCGCGGTCGGTGCCGCCGTGAGCCCCCACAGGTCACCACCCGAGGACTTGGCGGGGCTGCTGTCCAGCACACCGGACGGCCTCATCGTCGTCGACACGTCCGGGGTCGTCCGGTGGGCGAACCCGGCGGCCGGCCGCCTGTACCAGCGTGCGCCGGACCGGCTGGTCGGCGAACCGTTCGGGCTGCCCCACGTGGTCGGCGTGCAGGACGTCGACCTCGTGCGGCCCGACGGCAGCCTTCGCACCGTCGAGCTCCGGGCGACGCGGACCGCCTGGGCCGGCGAGGACGTGTGGGTCATCGCGCTGCGCGACGCCACCGAGCAGCGCCGTCGCGTGGCGGAGCTCAGCGCAGCACTGGCCGAGAGCGGCGACCTGACCGGCGAGCTCGCCCACGAGCTCGGCACGCCGCTGGCCATCATGGCTGGGTTCGCGGACACGCTCGACGCACGCTGGGACCAGCTGGCCGACCGCGACCGCCGTGACCTGGTCCGTCGGGTCGGGCTGCAGGCGCGACGGCTGCAGCGGATGCTGCACCGCATCCTGCTGGCTCGCAGCGCCGGCAACGAGGCCGTGGTCGAGCCGGTCGCGCTCTGGGAGGTCGCGCTGGCCCACCTGCCGGACCTCGGCATCGCCTCGGTCGAGATCGACTGTCCGCGCGACCTGCGCGTGCTCGCGGACCCCGCCCACGTGGACGAGATCGTGCTCAACCTCGTCGAGAACGCCGACAAGTACGGGGCACCACCGATCACCGTGAGTGCTCGCCGACGTGGCGACATGGTGGAGCTGGCGGTGTGCGACCACGGGGACGGGGTGCCCGAGTCCTTCGTCCCGCGGCTGTTCGACCGGTACGCGCGCGCCGAGGAGACCCGGCAGAGCCGCCCCGGTACCGGGCTCGGTCTGGAGCTGGTGGCCCGACTGGCGCACGAGAGCGGGGGTGAGGTGCGGTACGAACCCCACGAGCCGCACGGCGCCTGCTTCCTCGTGACGCTCCCGGCGGCGTAGGCCCGCCCCGGGCAGGCCATCGGGGTCACCGCTCGTAGTGGTCCGGCAGCAGGAACGGGTACGGGCGGTGGCGGACCCGCTGGCTCCATGCCCGGTCGGCCCGCCGCAGGGCCTGCAGGCTCGCGTAGGTCGCGGCGTTGCCGCGGTAGAACCGGCGGACCTCGGCGAGGGTGACGGGGCGTTCGAGGCGTGGCGCCGCGAGCTCGAGCATCGGCGGGATCCAGCGGGGCAGGCGCTCGCGCAGCAGGTTGCCGGCGGTGTCCAGCAGGGTGCGGCGCGGGTCGTGGTACGGGGCGAGGAGGGCCGGGCCGACCACCGACGTGACCAGCCCGCGCAGGGCCCACGGCACGGCGGTCGCCAGGATGCCCACGTCGAGGCGGTCCCGCCCCGCCGCGTCCCGCAGCATCGGTGTGCCCACGTCGAGGTAGCGCAGCCGTCCGTCCACGAGCGCCCAGTTCGACACCTGCGCGTCGATGCCGACGCGGTCGTCGATGACCTCGAAGGCCTGCTCGACCACCGACGTCAGCAGCCGGTCGGCGTCCGGGCCGCCCCGGGCCAGCACCGCCGGGCCGATCGTGTCGGCTGGCAGCAGCGGCTGGACCAGCCAGCCCCGCCAGCCGCCGTCGACCGCGACCGACCACGCGTGGGTCGGCAGCACGTCCACGCCCCGGTCGCGCAGGGTCCCGACGTACTCGGCGACGAGGTCGGTGTAGGCCTGCAGCCGGTCGCGGTCCGGGAAGACCGGCAGGCTGCGGACCGCCACGGTGGGCGCCTCCGGTGGCCACCCGAAGGCCAGCGAGATCTCGCCGAAGCCGACCACGGGCAGGTCCCCCGGCGTGCCTTCGTCCAGAGCCCGTTCGTAGCGGGCCTCCAGCCGGCCCCAGTCGAGCGCCTCGGGGGCAGCAGGGGTCGGGGCGTCGGCGAGCGGGCTCATCCCAGTGCCTTGCGCACCAGGGTCGCGATCTCCTCGGCCTGGTCCACCTCGAGGATCAGCGGCGGCTTGAACTGCACGACCGAGGTGTCGTAGGCGGCGGGGAAGGCGAACACGCCGACGTCGTACAGGCGCTTCCAGGCGTCGAAGGCCCCGCCCTCCTTGCCCGTCTCCAGGCCCATGGTCAGGCCGCGCTGGCGCAGGCCGAAGGGCGCGTCCGCGAACGCCTGCGCGAACACGTCGCCGAGCCGGTGGACGTGGGCCGAGAACGCCGGGGTGTCCACGATGTCGCAGACCGTGGACGCGACCACGCACCCGAGCTCGGACCCGCCGTAGCTGGACACGTGGGACGAGAAGTCCTCGGTGAACCAGGTGAAGGGCTCGGCCGCCAGCAGGGTGGCCGCCACCGGGTAGACCCCGCCGCTCAGCGCCTTGCCGGTCACCAGCGCGTCGGGGACCATCCTCTCCTGCTGGTGGTACCAGAAGGTGCCGGTGCGACCGACGCCGGTCTGGACCTCGTCGAGCACGACCAGCGCCCCGTGCGCCCGCGCGATGTCGGCCACGCCGGCGAGGTAGCCGGGCTCCGGCGGGGGGAACCCGGCCGTGGCCGGGATGGCCTCGAGCAACACGGCGGCGGTCGTGTCGTCCACCGCCGCGGCCATGGCATCGAGGTCGTTGAAGGGCACCTGCACGAAGTCCGGCAGGTCGAGCAGGTAGCGGTCACGCGCGGCCTGGTGCCCCGCCGCCATCACCAGGCCGGTGCAGCCGTGGTAGCCGTTGACGAGGCTGACCACGCGCCGGCGGCGGGTGAACCCGCGGGCCGCCTTGAGGGCGGCCTCCACGGCCTCGCTGCCCGACGCCGCGAACACCACGCCCGGCAGCGTGCCGTGGGTCGAGGCCACCAGCTTCTCGGCCGCCCTCACGCGCCAGGGAGACACGAGGTGGTGGTTGCCGATGTCGAGGTCGTCCAGCGCGGCCCGCAGCGCCGCGATGACCTGGGGGTTGCGGTGCCCCAGGTTGAACACGCCCCCGTTGCTGTGGCAGTTCCAGAACCAGTGGCCCGTGCCGGCGTCCTGGAACCGCGGCCCCTCGCGCGCCCCGATGACCAGCTCGACCCCGAGCTGGCGGAACATCGCGACCTTGCCCGGGTGGACGTGCGCGGCGAACGCGTCGAACAGGGCCTCGGTTGACGGCGTGGTCGACATGGTCGGTCCTCTCCCGTGCCTCATCGGGCAGCGACGTCACGGCGGTCGAACAGCGGCACGGCGACCCCGACGACCACGACGGCACCCAGTGCCATCCACGCGAACACCGCGGGTACGCCCCCGCCGCCCAGCGGGCCGGCGTCGAGGGCCTGGTGGAAGGGCGACAGCGGCTGCCACGCCTGCATGGACTCGACGAACAGGCCCAGCACGTACAGCACGTAGCCGGCCACCGCCACCGTCGAGGCCACGCCGACCGACAGTGCCCGGCGCCCCGTGGCGGCGCCGACCGCCAGCGCCAGCCAGCCGTGTTCCACGCCGAGCAGCACCATGGCCAGCGACCCGACCGCGATGTCCCCCACGGCGATGCCCATGTCCACCACGGTCGCGCTCGCCCACGTCGCGAGGAACAGCACGATCCCGAGCGTGGCGATGGCGACGCCCAGTGCCGCTGCCTTCTCCACCAGCAGCTGCAGGCGCGTGACCGGGGTGACGACCAGGCACTCGAGGATGCCGGCCTCCTCCTCGCCGGCCACCAGTCTCGCCCCGCGTCCGATGCCGTGGACGATGAACAGCGCGGGCAGCAGGATGCTGAACAGCTCGGCGTTCAGGTACCCGGCACCGGTGGTGATCGCCTCGATGTTGAACAGCTCGCGCATGGCCTCGGGGTAGTTGGCGAGGAACTGCTCCAGGTCCGGCATGGCGCGTATCGACGGCCAGATGGAGGCCATGACCGCCACGAGCACCGCCAGGCCGAGGCCCCACCCCACCGTGGAACGGCGCAGGTCGCGGAGGGTCTTGACGAAGACGTTCGCGAGCACGGCCTACGCCTCCTGCTCGTAGTAGCCGAGGAAGATCTCCTCGAGGTCGACGTCGTGGGTCACGACGTCCACGATCCGGTGGGGCGCCGCGGTCGCGAACAGCGCAGCCATCGATCCCTCGACCGCCAGGTGGGCCACGTGGTCGAGCGCGGTGGCCTCACGCACGCCCTCGACGGTGCGCAGCTTGTCCAGCGGCGGCGCGTCCTCGAACACGAGGTCGACGCGCCGCACCGTGCGCCGGGTGAGGGTGGTGACCGGGGCGACGACCACGAGCCGGCCGCGGCGCAGGATGGCGACCATGTCGGCGACGGCCTCCACCTCGGCGAGCACGTGGGAGGACAGGAAGACGGTCCGGCCTGCGTCCCGGGCCGCGCGGACCAGGGCCAGGAACTCCTGCTGGACCAGGGGGTCCAGCCCGGCGGTCGGCTCGTCGAGCACCAGCAGCTCGGGGTCGTGCATGAAGGCCTGGACGAGCCCGACCTTCTGGCGGTTGCCGTGGGAGAGGGTCCGCACGTGCCGGTCGAGGTCCAGGCCGAGCCGGTCGGCGAGCTGCCCGATCCGCGATCGGTCGCCCATGCGCCGCAGGTTGGCGAGGTAGGTCAGGTACTCGCGACCCGTCAGGTCGGGGTCGGCGGCGAAGTCCCCGGGCAGGTAGCCGATGCGCGCCTGCACCCCGTCGACGTCGGCCACCGTGTCCCCGCCGAGGACCGTCGCGCGGCCGCTCGTGGGGCGCATCAGGCCGGCGAGCAGCCGGATCGTGGTGGTCTTGCCCGCCCCGTTCGGTCCCAGGTACCCGAAGACGACACCCGGCGGCACGGCGAGGTCGAGGTGGTCGAGCGCGACCGTGTGACCGTAGTGCTTGGTCAGCGCCTCGGTCCGGATGACGGCGTCCACGATGCGGTGTCCTCCGCGAGGGACACCGTCAACCCTGCCCGCCGGGAGCGGGTCACGACACGGCCACAGGTCCCGCGACCTGCGGGCCGGTCAGCCGCTGGCGCCGTCCGACGCGTCCTCCTGCACGGTCGCCAGGGCGCGGCGGTGCACCTCGAGCGCGCCCCGGTCGAACAGCACGAACCGGACCGTGCGCACGTGGGCGAGACGGGGCGCGACCTCGGCGACGGTCCGCAGGGCGATGCGGGCGGCACGGTCGGCGGGGAACCCGAACGCCCCGGTCGAGATGGCCGGGGTGGCGACCGCCCCGAACCCCTGCTGGTCGGCGAGCTCGAGGACGTGCCGGTAGGTGTCCGCGAGCAGCTCGTCGGACGGCTCGTCGCGCCCGTGGATCGGGCCGAGCGCGTGGATGACGTGGGCGGTGGGCAGGTCGTGCCCGCCGGTCACGACGGCCTGGCCGACGTCGATGGGCGCGAGCGGCCGGCACTCCTCGGCCAGCCCCGGGCCGGCGGCGCGGTGCAGCGCCCCGGCCACGCCACCTCCCGGCATGAGCTGGGCGTTGGCGGCGTTCACCACCGCGTCGACGTCGGGCTGGGCGGCGATGTCGCCGACCACCAGCTCGACGGTCACGTCGGCCACGGTCCAGGTCTCGTCTGCCACGGCGGCCTCCAGTCGTCGCACGGGCGCGGACCCGACCAGTGTCGGGGACACGCCGCGAGTCGCGCGACCGCCACCCGGACACCCTGTCCCCGCCGTAGCATCGGTCCATGCAGCTGGTGGAGCGGGACGAGGCGCTGGTCGCGTTCGAGCAGGCGGTGCGCGACGCCGCCGCCGGACGGGGTCGCGTGGTCGTCGTGCGTGGCGAGCCCGGGATCGGCAAGACCGTGCTGGTCCGGCACGCGCTGGCGACCCTCGCCGACGGGGCCCGCGTGCTGCTGGCGACCTGCGACGACCTCGCGACGGCCAGACCGCTCGGGCCGTTGCGCGACCTGGGCGACCAGCTGGGCGACGAGCTCGGCGCCAGGCTGCGGCGGGGCGCCGCCGCGGACGACCTGTTCGACCTCGTGCTCGACGAGCTGGGCCGGTCCCGTCCCACGGTGCTGGCGGTCGACGACGTGCAGTGGGCCGACGAGGCCACGCTCGACGTGCTGTCCTTCCTGGTGCGACGGCTCGACCGGCTCGGCGTGCTGGTGGTGCTGGCCCACCGCAGCGGGCTCGAGCCGGACCACCCGCTGCGCGCCGTGCTGGGACGGGTGCCCGCGTCGGCCGCGGTGCACCTCGACCTCGCCCCGCTGTCGCCCGAGGCGGTCGCCCGGCTCGCCGACGTGCCCGACCCGCGGGGGCTGTGGCGGCGCACGGGCGGGAACCCGTTCCTGGTCTCGGCCCTGGTCCGCCACGGCGCCGGCGGGGTCCCGCCGACGGTGCAGGACGCCGTGCTCGGCGAGCTGGCCGACCTCGAGCCGGAGGAGCGGGGACTGGTCGAGCTGGTCGCGGTGGTGCCGACCCACGTCGAGAGCGTGGTGCTGGACGCCTGCCGCCCCGGGTGGGAGGCCCACGGCACCCGCCCCGAGCTGCGCGGCCTGCTCGAGCTCGACGCCCAGGCCCTGCGGTTCCGCCACGACATCGCACGGCAGGCGGTGCTCGAGTCGCTGCCGTCCGCCCGCCGCCGACAGCTGCACCGCGACGTGCTGGAGGCGCTGCGTGACGGGGAGGCCGACCCGGCCCTCCTGGTGCACCACGCCGTCGGCGCCGACGACGTGGCCACGCTGCTGGAGGCCGGCCCGGTGGCCGCCCGGGCCGCGGCCGCTGCCGGTGCGCACCGGCAGGCGCTGCAGCACTACGAGCGGCTGGTGCCCCACGCCGACGCCATGTCGCTGGCGCAGCGTGCTGCGCTGTGGGACGACTACGCCAGCGAGCTGATGACGGCCGACGACCCGGTGGCGTCACGTCGGGCGTGGGAGCGTGCCCGCGACCTGTCCGCGCAGGTCGGCAACCGGCCGGGCCAGGCCCGTGCGCTCGGGTTCCTGGCGGGCCTCGCGACGGTGCTGCACGACCCGCAGCTGGGCGAGGACCTCCTGGCGCAGGCGCTCGTGCTGCTCGAGGACCTGCCCGAGCCGGTGCCGGAGCTCGCCTCGACCTACGTGGCCCTGAGCGGGCGGCACATGGCGCAGTGGGAGTTCGACGCGGCCATCACGTGGGCACGCCGAGCCCTCGCGGTCGCGGAGCCAGCGGGGTTCGACGTGCCGGCCGCCTACGCGCTGGTCATGCTGGGCACCACGCTGGTGACGCGTGGGGACGTGGACGAGGGGCTGCAGGCGCTGGACCGCGGCATCGACCTGGCGCGGCGTGTCGGGGCACACAACCTCGTGTCGCTGGGCACCGGCAACGCGTGCGAGTCGCTGCTGGACGTGGCCCGGCCGGACCTCGCGGCTGGATACCTCGAGCACGCCCGCGGGGCGGTCGACCGGCACGAGACACTGGCGGTCGGGGGCTACGTCGCCGGGGTCCACGCCCGGCTCCACGCGGTCCGGGCCGAGTGGGACCCGGCGGCGGAGGCCGCTGCGACCGTCTGGGACGGCGGCCCCGTCGAGACGGTGAACCAGGTCGTCGCCGCCCTGGCCCTGGCCCGCGTGTGGGTCCGGCGGGGCGAGCGAACCGAGGAGGCGATCGCGGTGCTCGACGAGGTGCGGGCACGCCGGTGGGAGCTGCAGTACTGCGGGCCGGCCGCGGCCCTGCTCGCGGAACAGGCGTTCCTGGCCGGGGGCCCACCCCCGGCGGCCCTGGCCGACGGCCTGGCCGCCGCGCGGGCGTGTGGCCAGGGGTGGCTGCTCGGCGAGCTGGCGGTCTGGGCCCACCGGTTCGGCCAGCTGGACGAGCCACCCGCCGACCTGCCCGAGCCCCACCTGCGACTGCTGGAGGGCGATCCGATCGGGGCCTCGGCGGCATGGCACGTCCGCGGGCACCCGTACGAGGCGCTGCTGGTGCTCGTCGACAGCGACGACCCGGACACGGTGCGCGACGCGGTGGCACGCGCCGACCTGCTGGGCGCGCCGCCGCTGGCGGATCGACTCCGCGACCGGCTCCGCGAGCTCGGGATCCGCCACATTCCCCGCGGGCCCCAGCCGACCACCCGGGAGAACCCGGCCGGGCTGACCGACCGCCAGCTCGAGGTGCTCCGGCACGTCCTGGCGGGGCGGACCAACACGGAGATCGCTGCGGCGCTGGTGCTGTCGGTCCGCACCGTCGACCACCACGTGTCGGCGACCCTCGGCAAGCTGGGGGTGGCCTCCCGACACGAAGCGGCGGAGCTGGCCGCCGAGCTCGGGATCCTCCCGGCCGGGTGACCAGCTCCGCCGATCGTGGTGCCTGTCGTGGTGTCAGGTGACGTCGCGGCGTCCGCGGCGACGCCTGGCGCGGGGCGCCGGCACCGGCCGACCGGCGGCGCGGCCGTAGCGGGCACGCTGCTGCTCGCGCAGCATCTGGTCCATCATCAGGGTGTACATCTCGTGCATCGTGGTGTCTCCTGGGGCGGGGTCCGCCGGGTGGCGAACCGACTGTGTGCAGCATGGGCGAGCGGGGGATCCGGGTCATGGGGGGCGGTCACCCATCTCGGGGGAACGGCCACCCATGGGTCAGGCGCGGGGTCACAGGGCGGCGAGTGCCCACCACGCACCGGCGGCGGCGAGGACCGCCGCGACGTGGCTGCCGGTGAGGCGGGCCGCGACGCCGGCCGCCAGCACGGCGACCACGAGGTCGGGCACCTCGCCGGGGGCGGCCCCGGCGACGTGGGTGGCGAGCAGGGCGGCGAACGCGGCCGGTCCGACGGCGTCCATGCGACGCCGCAGGACGGCAGGGAGCCGGTCGCTGGGCAGGACCGCGGTGAAGCTGACGCGGTAGGCCCAGCTGATGACGGCGACGGCGAGCAGGGTCAGCAGGACGGTCATCGGTCGACCTCCGGGGCGGGGCCGGCGGCGGCCAGGCCGGCGGCGATGGCGACGACGATGCCGAGGCCGGACGGCAGGCCCTGCGCCAGCAGCCCGACGACGACACCCACGAGGGCGGCACGCCGCATCCGGGGCTGGCCCAGGTGGGGCACCAGCAGCGACACCATCGTCGCGGGGACGGCCACGGCCATGGGGCTGGAGGCCGGCAGGACCGCGCCGAGCTGCATCCCCAGGGCCACGGCTGCCAGCCACACCGCACCGAGGACGAGCCCGATCGTCGTCCAGTAGCGCCGGAACTCGGCCGGGGCGAGGTCGCGGGCCCCCTCGCCGAGGGCGAAGGTCTGGTCGACGGTGAAGATCGGCGCGACCCACCGGAACCAGGCGGGCTGGCCGTGACGGAACCGGTCCCCGTGGCTGGCCGAGTACAGCAGCATGCGGGCGTTGACGATCGCGCCGGCCAGGACGGCACCGAGCGGGCCGCCCCCGGCGACCAGGATCGTCAGCGCGGCCAGCTGGGCCGACCCGGCGTAGACGAGTCCGGTCGCGACCAGGGCGGGCACGCCGGTGAGGCCGGCGGCGTCGAGGGTGACGCCGACGACCGTCCCGAACGGGACCACGGCCGCAGCGATCGGGAGGATGTCCCGGACGGCCCGCCGGCCGACCCGGTCGGGCCGTGCGGGGGCCCGGGGTGGGGCGAGGACGGTGGTCGTGCTCATCGTGGCTCCAGAGGGGGGTGGAGGGGTCTCGAGCGGTGGAGCCTCACCATCCGTGGCCGCCCGCCCCGGGGCATCGGTGGGTGGTGCCCACATCGGCGTGGCGGCATGGGCATGTCGCCCACGCACATGGGTAGGGGTCCCCGATGGCGTGCACGCGGCGTCCCCGCATCGTGGGGCCATCCCGAGGAGACCCCCATGCGCATCCCCACCCTGATCATCGGTGCCGGCCAGGCTGGCCTCGCCCTCAGCCGGGTCCTGACCGACGCCGGGCACGACCACGTCCTGCTGGAACGGGGCCGGGTCGCCGAGCGCTGGCGCAGCGAGCGCCCGGACAGCTTCCGGCTGCTGACCCCGAACTGGTTCACCCGCCTGCCCGGCGGTGGCTACGACGGGCCGGACCCCGATGGCTTCATGGGCCGCGACGAGGTCGTGGCGTTCTTCGACGCCTACGCGGCCAGCTTCGACCCGCCGGTCCACACCGGCGTGACGGTGACCCGCGTGGCGCGGGGCGCCGACGGCGACTGGGAGGTCCACACCGACCAGGGCACCTGGCACGCGGGGACGGTGGTGGTCGCCACCGGGCACATGGACCGCCCCGCCGTGCCGGCGCTCGCCCGCGACCTCCCCCCGGGGGTGTCCCAGCTGCACAGCAGCCGGTACCGCAACCCGGCGCAGCTGCCGGCGGGGCGCGTGGTCGTGGTCGGGGCGGGCCCGTCGGGCCAGCAGATCGCGGACGAGCTGGCCCGGGCGGGGCGCGAGGTGGCGCTGGCCGCCGGCGGCCACCGCGGCCTGCCGCGGCGGTACCGGGGCCGGGACGTGTACTGGTGGATGGACCGCCTCGGCCTGCTCGACCGCACGATCGACACCCTGCCGCCGGGATCGACCCGCACGGAGCGGTCGAGCGTGCTCGAGGGCGGCGACGAGGACCTCGACCTGCGCCGGCTGCACCGCCACGGCGTGCGGGTGGTCGGCCGGGTCACCGGCGTCGACGGCACCCGGCTGCGCCTCGGGGACGGGCTGGCCATGGACCTGGCCGACGCGGACGCGAACGCCGCACGGCTGCGCATCATGGTCGACGAGCACGTGGCCCGCACCGGCCTGGACGTGCCCGAGGAGCCGTGGTCGCTGCCCGAGGTCCCCGACTGGGCGGTGTGCCCACCCGCCTCGCTCGACCTCGCCCGGGCCGGCGTGTCCACCGTGGTGTGGGCGACCGGCTACCGCCGCGACTTCTCGTGGATCACCGCCGACGTGTTCGACGCCCACGGCGACCCGGTCCACACCCGCGGCGTGACCGCCGAGCCGGGCCTGTGCTTCCTGGGCCTGCGCTGGCTGTACCGGCGCGACTCGGGGTTCATCGGCGGGGTCGGCCGGGACGCCGAGCACCTGGCACGGCACCTGGTCGGCGAGCCGGTCGGCGCCGGGGCCTGACCCCCGCGCGGCGTGTCAGGGTCCGGGGACCGGCAGGACCATCACGCGGTCGACCTGCCGGTCCCCCGCCATCTCGAACACGGTCCGACCCACGTCCGTGAAGCCCCACCGGGTGTAGGCGGCGATGGCCCGCGGGTTGCGGCTCCACACCGTCAGCCACAGGCGGTCGTACCCGTCGGCGGCGGCGACCCGGATGGACTCGTCCATGAGCACGCGGCCCACGCCCCGTCCCTGGGCCGGACCGTCCACGTAGAGCCGGGCCAGCTGCAGCGGGGCGCGGGCGACCACGACCTCCTCCGGCGGGGGCGTGTCGGCGAGCAGCACGTACCCGACGAGCGCCCCGTCGTCCTCGGCGACCAGCGTGGTCATCGTCGGGTCGGCCAGCTCGGCCGCCTGCCGGTCGGGGGTGAACGACGCGTCCGCGTGCTCGGCGACCAGCCCGGGCGGGTTCTGGTCCGCGTAGGTGGCGACGAAGGTGCGGTGGGCCAGCGCGGCCAGGGACGGGACGTCGTGGCGCGTGGCCACCCGGACGCGGATGGTCATGGCGGTCACCGGCCCGCCCCGGCGGCACCGGCCGCAGCGGCGGGCCGGGCAGACGGCGCGAGCGTGAACGACTCGGTGGCGAAGGCCGCGGCGACGGTGGCCTCGCCGAGGCCGGCGAGCATGCCGGTGAGCTGGCTCGACTGGGCGGCCAGCGCGACGATCTTGCGGTCCTGTTCGTCCTCGTCGAGGTGGGCCTCGAACGCCACCTGGTCCATCGGCGTGGCCAGCGGCAGGTCGTCGCGCATGTAGGCGCCGGCGTCGCGCATCATCGGCCCCCAGCGGGCGACGAAGACCTCGGTCGTCGTGGCGTGCAGCACGCGGACGGGGTCGGGGTGGGACGCGACGGCCCGGTCGACCCACCGGGAGACCGCGATGTGGTCGGTGTGGCCGGTCATGCCCTCGGGCCCGAAGGTGACCACGGTGTCGGGGGACACGCGCGCGAGGGCGGCGGTGACGTGCGCGGCGCCCTCGTCGTCCGGCACGGCGTCGAGCGTGCCGTCCTCGTACCCGAGGAAGGTGTGGTCGGTGACACCCACCACGGCCAGCGAGGCCCGTAGCTCGTGGCCACGGCGACGACCGAGCCGATGGGCCGGCCAGGCCGTCGGGTCGGCCGTGCCGTGTTCACCGCGGGTGGCGGTGAGCACGGCGACGTGGGCCCCCGCGTCGGTGAGGCGGGCGGTGAGCCCGGCGGCGAGGAACGCCTCGTCGTCGGGATGCGCCCACACGCCCAGCACGGCGCCCAGGGACGCGAGGTCGAGCATGGACACGATGACGCTCCTCGCTCCCCGCGTGTCGGTCAGGCGGCGACGTCCACGGTGTCGACCGCCTGCAGGTGGACGACCTCGCGCTTCATCGCGGCACTCAGCTCGCGGTGCAGGCCAGAGAGCTCGTCCATCGACCATGATGGCACGGCGATCGCCTCGGTGACATCGAACAGCGGGATCGACAGCTCGTCGCGCACGGACGCGTACTCCGCCATGGCCTCCGCCATGGGCCGTCGGCCCGTCAGCCCGGCGTCGGCCGCCTCGGCCAGCAGGTGGGCGTCACGCAGGGCGTCCGCGATGCCGTGGGCGGTGCTGGGGTCCTTGAAGTAGCCCGCGTCACCGACCAGGGCCCAGCCGGGCCCGTGGGGGCGACGCATCCAGCCGGGGACCCCTGTGAAGCCACGGACCGGGGCGATGCGCTCGCCGCCGGCGACCCGCCGGGCCGCCGACGGGGACACCTCGGCGAGCACGCGGTCGAAGGACCCGGGCAGGTCGTGGCGCAGCTCGCGCATGAACCGGGAGGCGTCGCTGCCGGCGAACACGCAGGCGTCCCCACCGGTGGTCGGGATGATCCCGGCGGACGCGCCCGGGGCGTACAGCCACTCGAGGCCGTCGGTGGCGATCCCGCGGACCAGCGTCATCATGAAGCCGCCCGCGGCCACGCCGTGGCGGGTGACGGGGGCGTCGACCTCGCGGGCCACGGCGGACCCTCGCCCGTCGGCGCCGACCACCAGCCGGGCGCCGATGACCTCCTCCTGCCCGTCGCGCGTGCGGGTCCGGACACCGACGACGCGGCCGTCGGGGTCACGCAGCAGGCCGGCCACGCGCACACCGTGGCGCACCTCGGCGCCGGCCTCGGCGGCCGCGTCGGCCAGCACGCCGTCCAGTACGGTGCGGCGCGGGGCGATCAGCGGGTCGGCGAGGTCGATGCGCACCGGTGGGCGGTCGCCGTAGTCGAAGGTGACCGCGTGCAGCAGCGGCGTGCCGGCCTCGACGATCCGGTCGAGCACGCCCCAGCGCTCCAGCAGCATGACCCCGACCCGCATGATCGCGAGGGTCGACAGGGTGTCGCTGCCGTGCGGGGCGCGGTCGAGCACGAGCACGCGGTGCCCGCGGCGGGCCAGCTGCAGGGCGGTGCCGGCGCCGGCGGGGCGGGCGCCGACGACCACGACGTCGTAGGTGGGCGTGGCAGGCATGGCGAGTCCTTCACAGGATGGAGGGGAGCAGGGAGCACGAGGGATGACGGCCGGCCGCGCGAGGTCCCGAGGACCACCACGCGACCGGCCGCATCCCGAGCCTCGGACGTGTCACGCGACGGTGACGTCGATGGCGACGGGGACGCCGTGGGTCATGACGTCGTAGACGGCGGACCGCTGGCGGGACTGCTCGACGATGCCCTCGAGCACGTCGGCCGGGGCGTCGCCGGAGATGGTGAAGTGCACGCGCACGTCCTGGTAGCCGTTGCGCGCCCCGCCGAAGCCGAGGATGCCGTTGAGGTCGATGTCGCCCTCGATGGTGGAGGTGACCTCGTACAGGTCGACGCCACGGGCGGCGGCGATGTTGGCGATGCCGGCGGTGAGGCACGAGGTCAGGCCGACGAGCAGGTACTCGACCGGCGTCGGGCCGTGGTCGGCCCCGACGAGGACCTCGAGGTGGTCGGCGTCGTGGACCGTGGGCTCGCGGTGGGCGCGCTCCTCGCCGACGCCGAAGAACTCGTGGATCGTGGTGCGGCTGTGCGTGCCGCTGACCCAGCGGTTCGTGGCGCGGAACTGGAACTGCGCGGCCTCCGGGGCGCCCTTGACGACGTCGAGGGTGGCGAACAGGGTGGGGACGTCGACGCCGTTGCGGGCCGGACGCTCGGTGGTTGCAGTGCTCATCGGTGTGGCTCCTCGTTGAGGGTTGGGGTTGCGAGGTGCTGGCCACTGTCCGGGGATCGGGGATGCAGGACCTCGGTAGGCACCACCCATGTCGGGGCGGGCACCTGCCCACGTCGCATACGCTCGCTGGGCAGGTCGCGCCGGCCGGACGGCGCGCCGCTGGCTCGCAGGTCCGCCATGCCACTCGTCGCGGCGACCGCACTGCTGGAACGGGACGCCGAGCTCGACCGGCTCGACGCCGCACTCGCCCGCGCCCGGGAGCGCTCCGGCACGGTCGTGCTGCTGACCGGTGAGGCGGGGATCGGCAAGTCGAGCCTCGTGGGTGCCTGGGTGGACCGCGTCGCCGGGCCCGACGTCCGCGTGCTCGAGGGCTGGTGCGACGACTTCCTGACCGGTCGCACGCTCGGGCCGCTGCGGGACGTGGCCCGCAGCGCCGGTGGGCCCCTGGCGGAGGCGGTCGAGGCTGCCGACACCAGCGCGGTCCTGGACGCCGTGCTGGAGATGCTGGACGACCCGCTGCGGCCCGTGGTGCTGGTCGTCGAGGACGTCCACTGGGCGGACGAGGCCACCCTCGACGTCATCCGGTTCGTGGGGCGGCGCCTGCGTGACCTGTCGGCGGTGCTGCTGCTGACCTTCCGGGACGACCTGGACGACGACCACCCGCTCATGGGCGTGCTGGGGGCCTTGGCCGGCGCCCCGGTCGAGCGGCTCGCCCCGGCCCCGCTGAGCCAGGCAGCCATCGCCGCCCTGCTCGGTGACCGCGGCCTCGACGCGCGCCGGGTGGCGGCCGTGACGGGCGGCAACCCGTTCTTCGTCACCGAGGTCGCCCGCGCCCGCGGCGACGAGGTGCCGGCCACGGTGGCGGACGCCGTGCTGGCTCGCGTCCGCCGACTGACCGACGAACCACGCCGGGCGCTGCAGCTGCTGTCGGTGATGCCCGGCGTGGTCGACCGGGACGTGGCCGGGGCGGTCGTGGGGGACCTCACCCTGCTGGCCGCGGCCGAGCGCCGGGGCCTGGTGGTCGCCACCCCCCAGGAGGTCCGGTTCCGCCACGAGCTGGCGCGGCGCGCGATCGAGGCGTCGATGACCCAGGTGGAGCGGGTGGCGGCCCACCGGCACGTGCTCGACGCACTCCTGGCCCGCGGCCACGCCGACGCCACCCCCGTGCTGCACCACGCCGTGGCCGCCGGCGCACACGACGTCGTCGCGGACCGGGGCCCCGCCGCCGTCGACGAGGCGTTCCGTGCCGGGGCGCACCGCCAGGCGGTGCTGCTGGGTGAGCGGGTGCTGCCACACATCGAGGCGCTACCGCCCGTAGAGCAGGCGCGGCTCCACGAGCAGCACGCCTGGGGCCAGTACGACCTGCACGACTTCGCGAGCGCCATCGCGTCGTCCCGACGGGCCGCGGAGCTGCGCGAGGGGCTCGGCGACGACGCCGCCCTGGCGCGAGCACTGCTGACGTGGTCGCGCATGGTCTACATCGCCAACGACCCCGACCACGCGCACGACCTGATGGACCGGGCCGTCGAGGCGGCGTCGCGGGTCGACGACACCGAGCTCGCGGCCGAGGTGCTGGTGCACCAGGCCCAGCTGCTGGTGCTGACCGACCGATTCGACGAGGCCGCCGCCATCGCGCGGGCCGCCGTGGAGGCCGCGCAGGCCATCGGCCGCACGGACCTCGAGGTGCTGGGGCTCAACTACCGGGGGCTGCAGCGCACGACGACGGGCGGCGACGTCGAGGGCGGTCTCGGCGACCTGCGCCGGGCCGTGGACCTGGGCCGCGCCCACGGCCTGCTCGAGCCGACAGCGCGGTCGTACACCAACCTCGTCGAAGAGCTGCTGCGTGCGGGCGACTGGGACGGGGCGGAACAGGCCATCAACGAGGCCATTGGGTTCTACGACGACCACGACTTCGTCTCCCACCGCTACAACACGGTGTCCCAGCGCGGCCTGCTGTGGATGTGGCGAGGCCGCTGGGACGAGGCCACCGCGCTGTTGCTCGACCTGCACCGGTCGGTGGGGGACGCCGGTGTGCTCGAGGCCCTGGCGCTGAACGGCCTGGCGCGCCTGGCGACATGGCGCGGGGACCCCGAGGCCGAAGCACTCCTCGAGCGCGCCTGGGAGGTCGCGATCACCAGCGGGGCGTCGCAGTACGTCACCACGCTGGGGGCGGCACGGGTCGAGTTCGCCTGGTTGCAGGATCGTCCCGACCTCGTCGCCGACACACTGCGCCTCGCCCTGGTGCCGCAGGCACCGGTGCGCCACCGCGCGCAGATCCTGCGGACGCTGCAGCTGGCGGGCATCGACGAGGGGGTCGAGGTCGACCCGGAGGCGTTCCCGGAGCCGTACCGCTCCGGTCTCCTCGGCGACTGGCGCGCGGCGTCGGCCGGGTGGGCCGAGCTGGGGGTCCCGTACATGGCGGCGCTCGAGCTTGCGTCGTCCGGCGACCCGGAGCCCATGCTCGAGGCCCTGCAGGTGCTCGACGACCTCGGTGCCGTCCCGGCGGCACGGTGGGTCCGTCGCCGCCTGCGGGAGCTCGGTGTCCGCTCGATCCCCCGCGGTCCCCAGCCCTCGACCCGGGTCAACCCGGCCGGCCTCACCGCCCGGCAGCTCGACGTGCTGCAGCTGGTCGCCGAGGGACTGACCAACGGCGAGATCGCCGAGCGGCTGGTGCTCTCGATCCGCACCGTCGACCACCACGTCTCGGCGGTGCTGGGCAAGCTCGGCGTCGCCACCCGTCAGGAGGCCGCCGCGGCGCTCGGCCAGCTCGAGGGCAGGTGACCCTCCCGGGCGGCGCCGGACGGGGTACCGTTGGCCCGACGGCGGGGCCGGGCCAAGGGGTCCGGGACGTCCGGGGGGAACCGAGCGCGATGCCAGACCTGATCACACCGCGGGACGCCGGGGCGTCCCAGCGCACGGGTCCCGACGAGGTCGCCACGGTCCTGCTCGTCGACGACGAGGAGGACATGCGCTTCCTCGCCCGGATGCAGCTCGACCGGCTGCACGGCTTCGAGGTCGTTGGCGAGGCCAGCGACGGGCTCGAGGCGGTGCAGATGGCCGCCCGGCTGCAACCCTCCGCGATCCTGCTCGACCTCATGATGCCCCGGCTGGACGGCTACGAGGCGCTGGCCGAGCTGACCCGTGTCTGCCCACGGTCCATGATCGTGATGGTCTCCGCCCTGTCCGCGGCCACCCACGAGCAACCGACGATCGCGGCGGGCGCGTTCGCCTTCCTCGAGAAGGACGTGCTCACGGCCCAGCTCGGCGACCAGCTGACCGGGCTGATGGGACGGTTCCGGCGGGCGCTGCAGGGCGAGACCGTGTGGGCTCCGGAGGGCCTGCGTCCCTGACCTGCACGGTCCGGACCCGTCCGGACAGGGACCGGCCGGGATCGCCTCCCTACCCTGTCCGGGCCATCCGCGCGACGACAGGAGCGGCGCGTGGTCGATCATGCACACATCACGTCCGTCCTGCGACGGTTCGCGGGCACGCTCGTGGGCGAGTACGAGCTCGACGAGGTCCTCGCGACGCTCGGTGAGGACGTCGCACGGACCCTGGACTGCGCCGGCGCCGGCGTGATGCTCGGCGACCGGCAGGGTGACCTGCGTTTCGTGTCCACGTCGGACCCGGTGCTCGACCGGCTCGAGAAGCTGCAGATCGAGGGGGACGAGGGCCCCTGCCTGCTGGCGTTCCGGACCGGCGAGCACGTGGTCGCGGGGGACCTGTCGGAGGACTCCCGCTTCCCGCACTTCGGCCCGCGCGCCGTCGAGGAGGGGATGCGGGCCGTCTACTCGTTCCCGATGCACCTGCAGGGCGAGACCATCGGGGCGCTCAACCTCTACGCGGACCACCCGGGCGAGCTGACCGAGGACCAGCTCGCCCTGGGCCGGACGTTCGCGGACGTCGCGACGATCTACGTCGTGCACGCCCGCGACGTCGAGGACCACGAGGAGCTGACGGCCGGGTTGCAGAAGGCGCTGGACACCCGGATCGTCGTCGAGCAGGCCAAGGGGTTCCTCGTCGCCCGCAACCGGATCGAACCGCGGGCGGCCTTCGACCTGCTGCGCCGGTACGCCCGGTCCCACAGCTCCAAGGTGCGCGACGTCGCCCTCGACGTCGTCGAGGGACGCCTGGCCCCCGACCAGCTGATCCACGGCCGCAAGGGCGACTGACGCGAGGTCAGGCCACCCCGCCGCCGACCCGGTCCAGCCACGCCCGGAACGTGGGGTTGGGAGCCACCTCGGGCAGGCAGGCCGCGAGCTCGTCGAGGGCGCGGCTGCCCGACCACCCGCGCGTCTGGGCGAGGTAGGCGGCGGCGACGGTCGGGGTGCGGCTGCGCCCGCCGACGCAGTGCAGGTAGACGCGGCATCCCTGCTCCCGCAGGGCGCGAATGGCATCGACCGTGTCGCCGAGCACGAGATCGAGGTTCGGGTTCGCGGGGACCTGCTGGTCGGTGATCCAGACCTGCACGTGCTCGACGTCGGCAGGCACGTCGGCGTGTCCCACCCGGCACAGCGACACCACCGCGTCGACGCCGTCGTCGAGCGCCGCAGGCAGGCCGGGCAGGTTGCCCACCAGCAGGCCCTCCTCGGGACTCGGCACGCACACTGGCGTGGGTTCCTGGCGGCGTGCCCAGGCGAGCATCGACGCGGTACGGGGCCATCCGCCCGCCGTCGCGATGCCGCGGTTCGCGGTCAGCACCGCCCAGCGGACCAGGTCGGCGTGGCCGGACCCGTCCGGCCACCCGTGCAGCGCCCGCCGCCAGTGCCACGGGACCGCGCTGGCGCCCCAGCGCGCCCCGAGCACCTGCCCGGCGATGGCGGCGACCGTGTCGGTGTCGTGCCCGATCCGGACCGCCGCCTCGAGCGCGTGCTGCAGGTGCCGCCCCGGGACGTCGTCGGGGACGGGCGTCTGGGCGATCGCGGCGTGCGCGGCCTGCAGCGCGGTGACCACGAAGCCGTTTGGGGTGAAGGTGCCCGGGTCGGACTGCTCGGCCTCGGTGAGTCGCTGCCT
>CAWCLK010000020.1:0-244250 GCA_963796225.1 uncultured bacterium | reverse complement strand
TGACCAACAGTGAACCCGCGATGGTGGCACTCGCCCTGCGCGTGGGTGCCGTCGTGGCCGTGGTCGCCGGGGTCGTCGCGTTCGTCCTGACCGACCTCGCCGGGGCGCTGACCGCCGCCGGGGCCGTGGCGTTCGTCACGGCGGTCTTCGCCGTCACGGGGCGTTCGCTGGGCTGGGCCGCCGACCGCGGGCCCACCACCATGCAGGCCGTCGCCCTGGGTGGGTTCTTCCTGCGCCTGGTGGTCTACGCGGCGATGATCGTCGTGCTCCGCCCCGTCGAGGCCATCAACGGCACGGTGCTCGCCGCCAGCGCGGGCGCCGCCATGGTCATCATCCTCGCCCTCGAGACCCGTCTCGTCCTCGTCCACCGCGAGTTCCGGTTCGTCGACGCCTCCGCGCGTCCGGCTCCCGTGCTCGCGGATCGAAAGGAACGTGCGTGAACCTGCTTCTGGCGGCGGAGAGCTGCCCGCCCGAGAATCCCGGTTGCTTCCACGTCCCCCCGCTGAAGGAGCTGTTCGAGTTCCGGCCCCTGGTCGGTGACGGGCTGCTGGCCTTCAACCGCGTGGCACTGCTGTACATCCTCGCGGCGCTGATCGTGTCGGTCGCTGATGGTCATGGCCTTCCGCAACCCGAAGATCGTGCCGGGCAAGCTGCAGAACACGATGGAGGCGATCGTCGACTTCGTGCGCGACCGCATCGCCCTGCAGGTGATCGGGCCCGACGGGCTGCGGTTCGTGCCGTTCCTGGTCTCGCTGTTCCTGTTCATCTTCGTGAACAACTTCTTCGAGGTCATGCCCTTCGTCCAGATGCCCTCGACCGGACGCATGGCCCTGCCGGCGTTCCTGGCCTTCGTGGTCTTCGCCGTGTACTGGGCGGTCGCCTTCAAGGCCCAGGGCTTCGCCTACATCAAGAACACGGCGATCCCGCCGGGCGTGCCGGCCTTCGTGCTGCCGCTGGTGATCCCCATCGAGCTGGCGCAGATCCTGATCATCCGGCCCCTCACGCTGGCCGTCCGTCTGTTCGCCAACATGATGGCGGGCCACATCCTGCTGTCGATCATCTTCATCACCGCCAACGCGTTCTTCCTGGACGTCCACGGCCTGTACAGCGGCTTCCAGGACATCGCGATCAACTGGAAGGGCCTGCCGATCGGCATCGTGGCCCTCGCGGCCGGGCCGGCGATGGTCGGCTTCGAGCTCATGGTCGGCGCCCTGCAGGCCTACATCTTCACCATCCTGGCGGCCGTCTACATCGGCGGGTCGCTGCACCCCCAGCACTGACCGACACCCCCCACAAGACCACCGGCACCCGGCAGCGGGTGCACCACAAGGAGACACCCCATGGAGATTCTCGCGCAGGCGGGCGGCCTCACCGGTGACATCGGTTCCATCGGTGCGGGCCTCGTGTACGGCCTCGGCGCCATCGGCCCGGGCATCGGCATCGGCTTCCTGGTCGGCAAGGCCATCGAGTCGATGGCACGCCAGCCCGAGGCGGCCGGCATGGTCCAGACCACGATGTTCCTGGGCATCGCGTTCGTCGAGGCGCTCGCGCTGTTCGGCTTCGTGCTCGCCTTCATCGTCTGACGTTCGCACCACGCCCCCACACTGCATCACGACCCACCCACGCTGAGGTGAGGAGACAACGATGAACCTGCTGGTCCTGGCTACCGAGGCCGGCGGTGAGAGCTCGGGCATCGAGATCATCCTGCCCGCGGCCGCCGAGCTGGTGTACGGCGCCCTCGGCTTCGTGATCGTGTTCTTCGTGCTGAAGAAGTTCGCCTTCCCGCGGCTGAACACGATGCTGGACGAGCGCACCGCCTCGATCCAGGGGAAGATGGAGGAGGCCGAGGCCCGCCTGGTCGAGGCCGAGCGCGCCAAGCGCGAGTACGAGTCCTCCATCTCCGACGCTCGAGGCGAGGCCGCGCGCATCGTGGACGAGGCCAAGGCGCAGGCCGAGCAGGTCCGCACCAACCTCGTGCAGCAGGCCGAGGAGGAGGCCGCCGGCATCCGCGAGCGCGCCCGTGCCGACGCCGCCGCCGAGCGCGAGCGCACCCTGACCGAGCTGCGAAGCGAGGTGGGCCGCCTGTCCGTCGACCTCGCCAGCAGGATCGTCGGCAAGGAGCTGGACGCCTCCACGCACCAGGCCCTCGTCGACGACTACATCCGAAACCTGTCCGGCAGCAACTGATCGCCGGCTGATCCTTCCTCCCCGCCCGCCGGGGTGGGGCACCGTGAAGGGACGCAGATGGCAGACCGAACGAACGGTTACGCCAAGGCCGTGGTGGCCCTGGCCAACGCCGAGGACGCCCTCGACACCGTCGAGGCCGAGCTGCTGACCGTGGGACGCACGGTCGAGGAGTCCCGCGAGCTCCGCGACCGTCTCACGGACCTGCAGATCCCGGTCTCGCAGCGCCTGAAGTTCGTCGAGTCCGAGGTCCTGCAGGCCGCGCACCCGGCGACCCGGGCGGCCCTGGCGATGCTGATCGCCGCCGACCGCATCATGGACATCCAGCCGATCGCCCAGCGGGTCAGCGAATCCGCTGCCGAGGCGCGCGACAAGGACCTCGCCGAGGTCTGGGTCGCCACCGACCTGGACGCCTCGCAGCAGGACCAGCTGCGCGCCGCGCTCGAGCGCACCACCGGCAAGTCGCTGGACCTGAAGGTCCACGTCGACCCCTCGGTCGTCGGTGGCGTGCGGGCCCGGGTCGGCGACACCGTGATCGACGGGTCGCTGGCCAAGCGGCTCGACGACGTCAAGACCCGCATCGGCGCGTAGCGCCGCTGGCGCCGGCCACACCCTCCTTCACGACCCACCCCGTCGGCCCCCCGCCGACCCCACCCCGAGAGGAACGCCACATGAGCGACCTCAGCATCTCGACGGAGGACGTCACCTCCGCCCTGCGCTCCATGCTCGAGGGCTACACGCCCGTCACGACGGCCGAGCAGGTCGGCCGCGTCGCGTCCACCGGTGACGGCATCGCCACGATCGTCGGCCTGCCGGGGACCCTGGCCAACGAGCTGCTCGACTTCGGTGACGGGGTCATGGGCATGGCCATGAACCTCGACGAGAACACCATCGGTGCCGCCGTGTTCGCCTCCGCCGACCGCGTCGAGGAGGGCACGACCGTCAAGCGCACCGAGCGCGTCCTGTCGGTCCCGGTCGGCGACGCCATGCTCGGCCGTGTCGTGGACCCGCTGGGTCGGCCCATCGACGGCCACGGGCCGCTGGACGAGTCCAAGCTCGACGGCACCCGTCCGCTGGAGGTCCAGGCCCCCGGTGTGACCGAGCGCCAGCCGGTCGAGGAGCCGCTCCAGACCGGCATCAAGGTGATCGACGTCATGACGCCGATCGGCCGTGGCCAGCGCGAGCTGATCATCGGCGACCGCCAGACCGGCAAGACGGCGATCGCGATCGACACGATCATCAACCAGAAGCAGTACTGGGGCACCGACCGGGCGGTCAAGTGCATCTACGTCGGGATCGGCCAGAAGGGCTCCACCGTCGCGTCGGTCGTCGAGACCCTCGAGCGCCACGGCGCCATGGAGTACACGACGGTCGTCAACGCCCCGGCCTCCTCGCCGGCGCCGTTCCAGTACATCGCCCCCTACTCCGGGGCCGCCATCGGCGCGAACTGGATGGAGAAGGGCGAGCACTCGCTCATCATCTACGACGACCTCACCAAGCAGGCCGACGCCTACCGCCAGCTGTCGCTGCTGCTGCGTCGCCCCCCGGGTCGTGAGGCCTACCCCGGTGACGTCTTCTACCTCCACAGCCGCCTGCTCGAGCGTGCGGCCAAGCTGTCCGACGAGCTCGGCGGCGGGTCGATGACCGCGCTGCCCATCGTCGAGACCAAGGCCAACGACGTCTCGGCCTTCATCCCGACCAACGTGATCTCGATCACCGACGGCCAGATCTTCCTCGAGACCGACCTGTTCTTCCAGGGCGTGCGCCCCGCCATGAACGCCGGCATCTCCGTGTCGCGTGTCGGTGGGTCCGCCCAGGTCCCGGGCATGAAGTCGGTGGCCGGCACGGTGCGCCTCGACCTGGCGCAGTTCCGCGAGCTCGAGGCCTTCGCCCAGTTCGGCTCCGACCTGGACAAGGCGTCGCAGCAGCAGATCGCGCGAGGTCAGCGCGTCGTCGAGATCCTCAAGCAGCCGCAGTACCAGCCGCTGTCGGTCCAGCTGCAGGTCGCGTCGGTGTTCGCCGTGACCTCCGGGCGCGTCGACGACGTGCCGGTCGAGGAGGTCCAGCGCTTCGAGGACGACCTCCACGACTACCTGCAGACCCGCGAGTCGGAGCTGCTGGCCCGGCTGGCCGGCGAGAAGGTCAAGGGCGAGCTCGAGGAGCAGCTCGGCGCCGCCATCGACCGCTTCAAGGAGACCTTCGACTTCACCTCCACCGAGGAGGAGGACAAGGAGCACTCCGAGGAGCGCAACGAGGGCTGGGACGTCATGGCGGCCGACGAGGACGCCGAGGCCTGACCGGCCTCACCCCCACATCCATCACGTGACCGTAAGGCGAGGACAGTGCCAGGTAGTGGCGAGATCCGGCTGCTCCGGCGGCGCATCAAGTCCGTCAAGAGCACGCAGAAGATCACGCGTGCGATGGAGATGATCGCGGCCTCCCGGATCATGAAGGCCCAGCGGCGCGTCAACGAGGCGCGGCCGTACGCCGAGCAGCTCACCAACATCATCAAGGGCCTGGCCGCGACCAACGAGGCCAGCAACCACGAGCTGCTCGTCCACCACGACGACGTGGACCGGGCGGCCGTCATCGTGCTGACCTCCGACCGCGGCCTGGCCGGGGCCTACAACGCCAACGCCCTCAAGAAGGCCGAGCGCGTGTTCGCCGAGGAGCAGGCCGCCGGCCGGACCGTCGACCTGTACCAGGTCGGCAAGAAGGGCCTCAGCTACTTCTCCTTCCGGGGACGGCAGGCGGAACGGTCGTGGCAGGGCATGTCCGACCAGCCGACCTACCCGGACGCCCAGGAGGTCGCGGACGCCGTCATGACGGCCTACGCCGAGGGGCGCTACGCCCGGGTGTGGCTGGTCTACACCGACTTCAAGTCGTCCCTGACCCAGGTCCCGACGGCCAAGCAGCTGCTGCCGGTCGAGGTCGACGAGATCGACGGCGGGCGCCCGCTGTCGGCCGAGGTGATGTACGAGCCGGGCCCCGAGGAGATCCTCAGCCTGCTCATCCCGCGCTACGTGGAGGCCAAGGTCTTCGCTGCGATGCTCGAGTCCGCCGCGTCCGAGCACGCCTCCCGCCAGCGCGCGATGAAGTCCGCCACGGACAACGCCGCCGACGTCATCGACAACCTCAGCCGCGAGATGAACGCCGCCCGCCAGGCCCAGGTCACCACCGAGATCTCCGAGATCGTCGGTGGCGCCGAGGCCCTCAGCGCCGGCTGACCCGCCCACCCCGACCCACCCCCAGACCTGCTTTTCGTGAGGAGCGCCGACATGGCCCAGTCCGACAGCACGAGCTCCACTCAGGCGAGTGAGGGCCGCATCATCCGTGTCATCGGCCCCGTCATCGACGTGGAGTTCCCCCCCGGGGACATGCCGGACATCAACAACGCGCTGCACTTCGACCGCACCGTCGGCGGCGAGACGACCCAGCTGACGGCCGAGGTCGCCCAGCACCTCGGTGACCGTCGCGTGCGCGCCATCGTCATGCAGCCCACCGACGGCGTCCAGCGCGGCACCGAGGTGGTCGACACCGGCGCCCCGATCTCGGTGCCGGTCGGGCCGTCGACGCTGGGCCACATCTACAACGTGCTCGGCGAGCCGCTCGACCTGCCCAAGGAGGAGCGCGCCAGCTTCCAGACCGAGGACCGCTGGGCCATCCACCGCCCCGCCCCGGACTTCGACTCCCTCGAGTCGCAGTCGAAGATGTTCGAGACCGGCATCAAGGTCATCGACCTGGTCGAGCCCTACGTGGAGGGCGGCAAGATCGGGATGTTCGGCGGTGCCGGCGTCGGCAAGACCGTCGTCATCCAGGAGATGATCTCCCGCGTCGCCGAGAACCACGGCGGTGTGTCGGTGTTCGCCGGCGTGGGCGAGCGCACCCGCGAGGGCAACGACCTGTTCCTCGAGATGGAGGAGTCCGGGCGTCCTCGACAAGACCGCGCTGGTGTTCGGGCAGATGGACGAGCCGCCGGGCGTGCGCCTGCGCGTGGCGCTGTGGGCCCTGACCATGGCCGAGTACTTCCGCGACGAGATGCGCCAGGACGTGCTCCTGTTCATCGACAACGTCTTCCGGTTCGTCCAGGCCGGCTCCGAGGTGTCCACGCTGCTCGGCCGCATGCCGTCCGCCGTGGGCTACCAGCCGACGCTGTCGAACGAGATGGGTGCCCTGCAGGAGCGCATCACCTCGACCCGTGGTCGGTCCATCACCTCGCTGCAGGCCGTGTACGTGCCCGCCGACGACATCACCGACCCGGCGCCGCACACGACCTTCGCCCACCTCGACGCGCAGACGGTGCTCGTCCCGCGAGATCTCGTCGCTGGGCATCTACCCGGCCGTCGACCCGCTCGACTCCACCTCGCGGATCCTGGACCCGCAGATCGTGGGCGAGGAGCACTACCGGGTCGCCACGGGCACCCAGGAGATCCTGCAGCGCTACAAGGACCTGCAGGACATCATCGCCATCCTCGGTATCGACGAGCTGTCCGAGGAGGACAAGATCACCGTCGCCCGGGCCCGCAAGGCACGCCAGTTCTTCTCGCAGAACTTCAACGTCGCCGAGCAGTTCACCGGCAACCCCGGTGTGTACGTCCCGGTCAAGGACACCATCGAGGGCTTCAAGGCCCTGATCGAGGGCGAGCTCGACGACGTCCCCGAGCAGGCCTTCAGCTACGCCGGCGGTGTCGACGACGTGCTGAAGAACGCCAAGGAGCTGTCCTGACATGGCGACGATGACCGTCGAGGTCGTCTCGGCCGAACGGCAGCTGCTCTCGACCGAGGCCGAGGAGGTCTACGCCCGCACGCTCGAGGGCGAGATCGGGATCCTGCCCGGGCACCAGCCGGCGCTGCTCGCGCTGGACATCGGTGTCGTGCGCGTGCGGTCCGGCAACGAGGAGGAGCAGGTCGCCGTCCACCACGGCTTCCTGTACTTCAAGGACAACGCGCTGGTCGTCCTGGCCGACGTGGCCGAGGTCAAGTCGCAGATCGACGAGGCCCGCGCCGAACGGCGTCTGCGCGAACTCGAGGAGCGTCGCGCCGACGAGGAGGACGCCGCCGTGCACGCGGCCGCCGTCCGTCGCCAGCAGGTCCGGCTCAGCGTCGTCCGCAGCTAGACGCGCCCCTGTCCGAAGGCTCGCCACGCCCCCGCCGGTCACCGGCGGGGGCGTGGATAGTCTCGGGGGCATGAGCGAGCTCCTGCGCACCGACGACGTCTACGTCGTCCGAGGGGGCGGTCCCCTCCACGGGACCGTCCGCGTGCCCGGTGCCAAGAACTCCGCGCTCAAGCTGATCGCGGCCTCCGTGCTGACCGCCGAGCCGGTCACGATCCACAACCTGCCGGACATCGCCGACATCCCGGTGATGGTCGACCTGGTGCGCAGCCTCGGGGCCGACGCGACCCTCGAGGGCGGCTCGGTGCGCATCGTGGGGCGGGGCGCACCCGGCCACGAACCCGACCCCGAGGCCATGGCCGCCATCCGCGCGTCGATCGCGCTGCTGGGGCCGGTGGTCGGTCGCACCCGGCGGGCCCGGTTCGCCCAGCCCGGCGGTGACCGCATCGGGCAGCGCGCCATCGACTTCCACCTGGCCGGGCTGCAGGCCATGGGCGCCGACGTCCGCGAGGTCGACGGGTTCGTCGAGATCACGGCCGACGACCTGCACGGCGCCAACATCACGCTCGAGTTCCCCAGCGTCGGGGCGACCGAGAACCTGCTGATGGCGGCCGTGCTCGCCGACGGGGTCTCGGTCATCGACAACGCCGCGCGCGAACCCGAGATCCAGGACCTGTGCCGGATGCTGTTCGCCATGGGCGCCGAGATCGAGGGCATCGGGACCTCGACCCTGCGGATCACCGGCGTGGACGAGCTGTCGGGCGTCACCTGGCACACGGTCCCCGATCGCATCCAGGCCGGCACCTGGGCCGTCGCTGCCGGCATCACTGGTGGCGAGGTCCGCGTCGAGGGCGTGCGTCCGTCCGACCTCAAGCTCGTGGTGTCCAAGCTGCGTGCCGCGGGAATGGTGGTCGAGGAGGAACCCGACGCCATCGTGGCCAAGGGCGGGGCGCTGCGAGCCACCAACTTCGTGACCCTGCCGTTCCCCGGGTTCCCGACGGACATGCAGCCGCAGATGATGGTGCTGCTCACCCAGGCCGATGGCGCCTCGCGTTGCACCGAGAACGTGTTCGAGTCGCGGTTCTCGTTCGTCGACGAGCTGCGCCGCATGGGCGCCGAGATCGTGATCGACGGCCACCACGCGGTGATCCGTGGGCCGACCGACCTGCGCGGGGCGCGGCTCGACGCGCTGGACGTGCGGGCCGGGGCCGCCGGCATCCTCGCCGGGCTGGTCGCCGAGGGCGAGACCGTGGTCACCGAGATCCACCACGTCGACCGCGGGTACCCCGACATCGACGTCACGCTGCGGTCGCTCGGCGGCGACGTCCGGCGCGTGCCCGGGGCCGACGTCGGTGCCTGAGTCCCGCTCGCGCCGCGCCGTGCTGGCCGCGGTGGCGGTCGGACTCCTCGCCGCACTGGCGCTCACCCCGGCGGCATCGTCGCAGGAGGGCGGCACGGACGACCGCCCCGTCGACCTCGGGCCGGTGGGGGAGACCGTGCGCTTCCGGGCCCCCGAGGGTGTGGTGATCGAGCTCGACTCGGGGCGCCGGGTGGTCGACACGGTCGAGCTGCGCCCCTCACCCGTCGGCGACGGGATGGTGCTCACCGCCGTCATGGACCTCCAGGACTACCTCGAGGGCATCGCCGAGATGCCCGGCCGCTGGCCCATGGAGGCCCTGAAGGCGCAGGCCGTCGCCTCCCGGACCTACGCCTGGTACCAGGCCCGCCTGCGCACCTACCGGGAACGTGGCCTGCCCTACGACATCTGCGCCACCACGGCCTGCCAGGTGTTCCAGGGCCGGGAGGTCGTCGAGACCCCGCTGTCCGGTCCCCGCTGGCAGCAGGCCGTCGCCGACACCGCCGGCGAGGTGCTGCTGTACGAGGGGGCGCCGATCCTGGCCCGGTACTTCTCGACGTCGGGCGGGTACACGCGCGACAACGATGCCGTGTTCCCGTCCTCGGGTGCGTTCCCGTACCTGCGGGGCGTCGAGGACCCCGACGACGCCGTCTCGCCCTTCCACGCCTGGCAGGCCGTCTTCACCCGCGCCCAGTTCGACGACCTGCTGTCGCGGGGTGAGACCCTGGGCCCGGCCGCGCCCATCGCCGACGCCGAGGTGGTCCTGGAGGGTCCGGGCGTGCCGAACCGGGTGGTGGTCACCGGGCGGGACGGGACCACCGCCGAGGTCACCGCGGGCCAGCTGCGTGACTTCCTGAACACGGTGGCGCCGGCGACGTTCCCGGCCGACTTCCCGGGCCTGCGCAGCGACGGCGGGTCCCTGCCCTCGACCGTCCCGTCGTCGCGCTACACGATCGAGGTCACGCCCGACCGGGTCGTGCTCGACGGCCGCGGGTGGGGCCACGGGGTGGGGCTCGGCCAGTACGGGGCGAAGGGCAAGGCCGAGCGCGGCCTGTCGTACACGCAGATCCTCGGGGCCTACTACGGGGGCCTGGCGCCGACGCAGGCAGACGCCCTCCCGGCCCGGCTGGCGGTCGGGCTGGCCGACGACACCGACGAGGTCGTGCTGTCGGCCGACGGTCCGCTGACCGTGACGGTGGGGGACACGGTCGTGACCGAGCGCGGGTTCGGGACCTGGCGCCTTCGGACCGCAGCCGAGGACACCATGCAGCTGATCGCCCCGCCGGGGACCGGCGCCCCGCTCGTGGCCGCGGACACGACCGTGGAGCGGGCCCACCCGTTCGGGCTCGAGTCCATCGTGCTCGAGACGGTCGTGAACAAGCCCGCCGAGCTGGTGGCCGAGGTCCGCGACGGGGACCGGGTCGTCGCCCGCGCCCCGTCCCGGGTGGTCGACCGAGGTCGCCGGCGGGCCGTCGTGTCGCTGGCGAGCGAGGGCGGGGCGCTGCCTGCCGGGACCTACGACGCGGTGCTGCGGGCCGTCGACGAGGACGGGACGGTGGCCGGCACGCCCACCACGATCGAGGTCCCGGCCCTGCGGGGTGGCACCATGTCGTCCGTGCTGGCCGACCGCGACCCGGTCGCGGTCCCCGGGACCGTCCCACCAGCCGCGGCGACGCTGGCCGCGGCGGCGGCCGGCATGCTCGCCGGCGTGCTGCTGCGCCGACGCGTGGAGGTCACTGCGTGAGCCACCTGCCCACCTCGGCACCGCCCGATCGTGAGGACCCCCCGTGGCCCGATCGCGGCCCCGAGTGGCGCCACGACGCCGGCGACCCCGACGAGGCCTTCCCGGTGCCGTTCGGGATCCTCGACGCCCTGGCGATGGTGCTGTGGACGGTGATCGCCCAGGTGCTGGTGATCACCGCGGCGGCCGGCCTCGGGCTGATCGACGTGTCCGGCGACCTGACGACCACGCCGGTCACCGGCACCGGCATCCAGATCGCGGCTCAGCTGGTCACCCTGGCCGGCATGGTCGCGTACCTGGGCCTGCGCGGGGCGCTGTCCTGGCGCGTGCTCGGCCCCCTGCGACCCCGGGCGAAGCACCTGGCCATGGGGGTGGGCCTCGGCCTGGCCGGGGTCGTGATCGTGCTCACCCTCGCCCAGATCGTCGACCAGGCCTTCGGCCCCTTCCCGTCGCCGGAGCAGTACGCCCTGCAGGTGTCGACCAGCTCCTGGCTGGTGCTGGTGCTGACCGGCGTCTCCGCGGTGGTGCTCGCCCCGGTCGTCGAGGAGACCGTGTTCCGCAGCCTGCTGTTCCAGTCCGTGCGGCGGAAGCTCGGACTGTCTGCGGCCATGGTGATCCAGGCGCTCGTCTTCGCCTACATCCACCTCGAGGTCATCGGCAGCCCGCCGGCGATCGTCGGCCTCGTGGCGCTGGCGCTGTGGCTGGCCGGGTCGTTCCACCGCACGGGGTCGCTGGTCGTCCCGATCGCTGCCCACGCGACCTACAACCTCAGCATCCTGCTGATCCAGGTGCTGGTCACCGTCCCTCCGGTCTGACCCCCGTGCCCTTCCGGTCGGTATCCTCGGCGCCGGGAGGGATCGATCCATGGAGCTGGGCTCGCTGTCGTGGCTGCAGGCCGTGATGGGTGCGGTCAACGCCTCGGACGAGTACCGGGACCGTGCCGCTGGCTGGCGCTGGCCGCTGGCGCTGGGCTTCCTGGACCCGTCGGACCACGACCACGACCGCTACGGCGTGCTCGACCTGCACGACGGCGAGTGCCGCGGCGCGCTGGTGACCGACCGGCACGGGTTCGAGCAGGCGCCCTTCCGCCTCGCGGCCGAGTACCCGCAGTGGGACCGGCTGCTGCACGGACGCCTCGACGCCATGCGCTGCCTGCTGCTCGGCCAGGCCCAGCTCGAGGGCGACCGCCTCACGGCCGTGCGGTACCTGCCGGCCGCCAAGGCGATGCTGGACGCCATGGCCACCGTGGACACCGACCTGCCCGTGGGCTGACCCGCCCGCCGCGTCCGGCTTTCGTGGACCCTCGGCCGCCCACGTACGCTCGCGACCCACGTCGCGTCGACGTCGTCGAGAAGAGGGAAGTCATCGTGGCCGAGCAGATCCACACCGTCGGGGTCGTCGGGTGCGGGACCATGGGGTCCGGCATCTGCGAGATCGTGGCCCGCAACGGGATCGACGTGACGTTCGTCGAGATCGACGACGCCGCGGTGGCCCGGGGCCGTGAACGGATCGAGGGCTCGCTGGACCGGCAGGTCACGCGAGGCCGGCTCGACGAGTCCGAGCGTGACGCCATCCTCGGTCGCATCAGCGGCTCCACCGACTACGGCGCCCTGTCGGACTGCGACCTGGTGGTCGAGGCCGTGCCCGAGGAGCTGCACCTCAAGCAGGCCGCCTTCGCCCGCATCGACGAGGTGGTCCGTGACGACGCGCTCATCGCCACGAACACGTCGTCGCTGCCGGTCATGGACATCGCCGTCCACGCATCACGACCCAACCGCGTGCTCGGCTTCCACTTCTTCAACCCCGCCCCGGTGATGAAGCTGATCGAGCTGGTGCGCACGGTCGTCACCGACGAGGCCGTCGTCACCGCCGCCCGGGACTTCGCCGAGCAGATCGGCAAGTCGCCGGTCGTGGTCGGGGACCGGCGCGGCTTCATCGCCAACCAGCTGCTGTTCCCGTACCTCAACCAGGCCGTCGGGATGTACGAGAACGGCTACGCCACCAAGGAGGACATCGACGCGGCCATGCGCTTCGGCGCCGGGCTGCCGATGGGCCCCCTCGCGCTCGTCGACCTGGTGGGCCTGGACACGATGGTCGGCATCATGGAGGCCATCCACTCGCAGTTCGACGACACCCGCTTCGCGCCCCGCCCGATCCTCAAGCAGCTGGTCGCCGCCGGGTTCAAGGGCCGCAAGTCCGGGCGCGGGTTCTACAACTACGAGGCCCCGGGGTCGTCGCAGGTGGCGGCCGACGAGGAGGGCCGCCCGTCCGCCGACCCCGACACCATCTCGGGCTGGACCACGGTCGGTGTGCTGGGGACCGGCACGATGGCCACCGGCATCACCGAGGTGTGTGCCAAGGCCGGGTACGACGTGGTCGTGCGAGGCCGCTCCAAGGAGAAGGCCGAGAAGGTCGCGGCCAGCGTCTCCAAGTCGATGCAGCGGATGGTCGAC
Organism: uncultured bacterium; assembly: GCA_963796225.1. GTDB lineage: Bacteria > Actinomycetota > Nitriliruptoria > Nitriliruptorales > Nitriliruptoraceae > CAWCLK01. Next base: position 231,401 of record CAWCLK010000020.1, on the reverse strand, counting down.
AAGGGCCGCATGTCCGAGGAGGAGATGGTCGCCGCGCTGGCGCACATCCGACCGACGCACGACATGGCCGACATGGCCGACTGCGACATCGTCGTCGAGGCCGTCGCCGAGGACCTCGACATCAAGAAGCCGCTGTTCGCCGAGCTGGCCGAGACCCTCAAGCCGGAGGCCGTGCTCACCACGACGACCTCGTCGCTGCCGGTCATCGAGTGCGCGATGGTCACCGACCGCCCCGACCGGGTGCTCGGCCTGCACTTCTTCAACCCTGCGGCCATCATGAAGCTGGTCGAGATCGTCCCGACCGTGCGCACCGACGACGACGTCGTCGAGCAGTGTCGCGCGTTCGTGGACCGCATCGGCAAGGTGGGCGTGCTGTGCGGCGACCGGGCGGGCTTCATCGTCAACGCCCTGCTGTTCCCGTACATCAACGACGCGGTCCGGATGCTCGACTCGCACTACGCGACGTCCGAGGAGATCGACACCGCGCTCAAGCTCGGCGCCGGGTACCCGATGGGCCCCTTCCAGCTCGCCGACATCGTCGGCCTGGACGTGACGCTGGCGATCATCCGCACGCTGCACCGCGAGTTCCGCGAGCCGTCCTTCGAACCGTCGTCGCTGCTGGTCCACCTCGTCGACGCCGGGTTCCTCGGGCGCAAGGCGGGCCGCGGCTTCTACACGTACTGAGCACACGGACATGCCCGACCCCGACACACCCACCAACGGCACGAGCCGCGAGCTCGTGCCGGGCGTGGTCGTGTCGGGAAACCGAGTGACCTTCGAACCCGCGTCGGAACGGACCGGGCCCGGGGGTCGGGACCGCGAACCCCGGACCGTCCTCGAGCTCGCCCGCTTCGTCGCCGACACGGGGCGCCTGCTGTGGCGGGTCACCCGCGATCCTCGCGTCCCGTGGATGGCCAAGGTCGTCGCGGGCGGTGCCGTGGCCTACGTGGCCTCGCCGATCGACCTCATCCCGGACGTCATCCCCGGCATCGGCCAGCTCGACGACCTGTTCCTGCTCGTCCGCGCGCTGCGGTACCTGGCCGGGTCGGCTGGCTACGACGTGCTGCACGACCTGTGGCCGGGGTCCGAGGACGGCTTCGCGCTCCTGCTCGTGGTGGCCGGCATCGAGCGCTGACGATGCTCGACCTGCCCTCCCTGCCCGGGTTCGTGGCGCGCTTCGTGCCCGGCATGCGCGCCCGCAAGGCGTACGTGTGCCCGGACTGCGGCAACACCATCCCGCCCGGCGTGGGCCACGTGGTCGCGTGGCGCGAGGGCGAGTCCGACACCCGACGACACTGGCACCGGCACTGCTGGCGCATGGCGGCGAGGCGCGGGCGGATAGCCTGACGCGCCGTCAGCCCACCGGCGGGGGAGACGCTCATGAGCAGGAAGACGCACGAGAAGGAGCTGGCGCGGGCCCGCGCCAAGCGCCAGGCCGAGCACGCTGCGCAGACGCGCACGCGTCGCCTCGTCGGGGCGGGCATCGTGCTCGTCGTGGCGGTCGTCGCGATCGTCATCGGCTTCGCCCTGCAGGGCGGTGGCGACGACGACCAGCCCGACGCGTTCGCCACCGGCGACGCGACCACGGCGCCCGAGGCCACCGACAGCCCGGCCGACGGCGCCACCCCGACGGCGACCGCCACGCCCAGCGAGACCGCGACGCCGTTCGCGTCCGCCCCGCCGCCCATGGTCATCGACCCGTCGGCCGACTACTCGGCGACCATCGAGACCGACGCCGGCACGATGGTCGTCGACCTCGCCGCGGCCGAGACCCCGACCACCGTCAACAACTTCGTGGCGCTGGCCGCGGCCGGCTACTACGAGGGCGTGGTGTTCCACCGGATCACCGAGGGCTTCGTGATCCAGGGTGGCGACCCCGAGGGAACGGGGCGGGGCGGGCCCGGCTACCAGTTCGAGGACGAGCTCGAGTACGCCCAGCAGGTCGTCGAGGACAACGACGGGCTGTACCCGCGCGGCACGCTGGCCATGGCCAACGCGGGCCCGAACACCAACGGCTCGCAGTTCTTCATCGTCGACGCCGACCCCGGCTACGCCTTCCCGCCCAACTACACGATCTTCGGGATGGTCAGCGAGGGCCTGGACACCGTCGACGCGATCGCCGCTGGGGAGACCACCGGCCCGCAGAACGACATGGCGGTGAACCCCGTGGCGATGACCTCGATCACGATCGACGGCCCCGTCGACCAGGAGGCCGTCGACGCCTGGGCCGGCGGCTGACCCACCGGCGGTGCCGCACCATCGACTCGGCGGCTACGGTCGCGGCCCTGTGACGACTCCTGCGACGAAGGTTGCCCCGTGGCCACCCAGTACAGCTCCCCGCCCGAGATGGGCATCGACACCGAGAAGACCTACACGGCGACGATCCGCACCTCGAAGGGCGACATCACCGCCCGACTGTTCGCCGACGAGGCGCCTGCGACGGTCAACAACTTCGTCTTCCTCGCCCGTGAGGGCTTCTACGACGGGGTCATCTTCCACCGGGTGATCCCCAACTTCATGGTCCAGGGCGGCGACCCGACGGGCACGGGAACCGGCGGCCCGGGCTACCGCTTCGCGGACGAGCTCGAGGCCTCCCGCTCCCGCGGCTACAAGATGGGCACGCTGGCGATGGCAAACGCGGGCCCGAACACCAACGGCTCGCAGTTCTTCATCATGCACGTCGACTACGGCCTGCCGCCGAACTACTCGGTCTTCGGCAAGACCACCGACGGGCAGCAGGTCGTCGACGCCATCGCGGCGGTCGAGACCAACCGCCAGGACCGCCCCCTCGAGGACGTCGTCATCGAGACGATCGACATCGTCGAAGAGTGAGCTCCGCCACGCGGCGGCTCAGGCCGCCGCGTGGTCGATCACGATCCGGATGGGGTTGCCCTCGCGGGTCTCGAGCATCCGCAGGGCCTCGGGGAACTCGTCCAGGGCGAGGGTGTGGCTCACCGACCGGGTCAGGTCGAGCCGCCCCGCCTCGACCAGGTCCAGGAGCTCGTTGATGTCCTGGCTGGTCGACCCGAACGAGCCGGCCACCTCCAGCTCCTGGGCCACGAACAGGCCCAGCGGCATGGTCGACAGCCGCTCGCGGGAGATCCCGACGAGCGTGGCACGTCCGCCGGGGCGCAGGGACTTGACCGCGTCGTGGGCCGTCGCGGACAGGCCCACGAACTCGAAGGCCCGGTCCACGCCGCCCTCGGTGAGCTGGCGCACCTGCGCCGCTCCGCCGCCGTCGGACGCGTCGACGACCTCGTGGGCGCCCCAGTCCAGGGCGCGCTGCAGCGAGACCTCGTCGACGTCCACCCCGATGACGTGCGCGCCCGTGAGGCGGGCCAGCTGGACCGCGTGCATGCCGAGGCCGCCCAGGCCGACGATCGCGCAGGTCATGCCGTCGTTGATGCCACCCCGCTTCAGGGCGTGGTACGGCGTCGCGACGGCGTCGGCCAGGATGGCGGCCTGGTCGAAGGGCATCTCGCCGGGGATCGGCACCAGCAGGCGGGCCGGCACGACCGCGTGGTCGGACTGCGCCCCGTCGGTCGTCACGCCGAGGACGTGCTGGAACGGGCAGAGGTTCTCGCGGCCGCCGAGGCACATCGCGCACTGCCCGCAGAACCGGCCCGCCGGGACCAGCACGCGGTCACCCGGGCATCCAGTCCGCGACGTCGTCGCCGACCGCCTCGACCACGCCCGCGGCCTCGTGGCCCAGCGTGATCGGCATGTGCGCCGCCGGTGTGATGCCCTGGACGACGTGCAGGTCGCTGGCGCACACCCCGCAGGCGTGCACGCGCACCAGGACCTCGCCCGGGCCCGGGTCCGGCGTCGGCACCTCCTCGATGCGCAGGTCCTCCGGCGCGTCGGCCGATCTGGGCCGGTGCAGACGGGCCGCCCTCACGCCGACTCCCCGTCCGCGTCGCCACCCGGCCATGGCGGCAGCTCGTCCAGCGAGACGGAATCCCGCTTGATGCCGCGGTCGTAGTCGCGCATGCGGCGCGGGTAGCCCACCTTGGCCGCGTCGTAGATCGGGATGTGCGCCTTCTCGCAGACCTCCGAGGCCTGCGCGCGGTCCCGCACGGGGCGGCGCAGGTACTCGCCGTCCGCCGCCACCAGCAGCAGCGTCATCGGGTAGATCGTCGTCGCAGGCTCGACGAAGCCCTCGACCCCCGCCCGCGAGGAGAGGAACTCCTCGAGCTCACGGGTCGAGGCACGGTTGGCCTTGGACGTGGCGGGACTGGGCGCCTTCCGGCGCCCCTTCGTCTCGCCCTTGAACCAGGCTCGGATTCGATCTGCGAACCCCACGACCACCACCTGACGCGTACGAGGCCGAGGCTATCTCGTCACGAGGCTCGGGATGCAGGCCGTCGGTCGGGGACATTGCGCCCGTCGGATCCGTGGACGATCGGGACGTCGTCGCAGCGGGCGGTCATCCCTCGTGCCCGGCCTGGGCGTGGGGGTGGGGGACGAGGCGGCCGTCGTACATCTGGATGGTGCGGTCCCCGTACTCGGTGACGATCTCGTCGTGGGTGACCACGATCGCCGAGACGCCCCGTCCGATCACCTCGTCGCGCAGCAGGCCCATGACCTGGTGGCCGAGCCGCGAGTCCAGCGAGGAGGTGGGCTCGTCGACCAGGACGAGGGCCGGGTCGTTCATCAGCGCACGACCGATGGCCACCCGCTGGCGCTGGCCACCCGACAGCTGCGCCGGGAGGTTGTCGGCCCGATCGGCCAGACCGAGCTCCTCGAGGAGCTGGTCGGCACGTTCCCGCGCCCCGCGGTCACGACGTCCGCCGCCGAGCTCCCGGACCACCAGCAGGTTCTCGCGGGCGCTGAGGAACGGCACGAGGTTGACGTTCTGGAACACGAAGCCCACCTGTTCGCGCCGGAAGCGCGCCAGTGCGCGGTCGTCGAGCCCGGAGATGTCCTCGTCGCCGACGCGCACGGTGCCGGCGGTGGGCGCGAGCAGCGCCCCGGCCACCGACAGCAGGGTCGTCTTCCCGGACCCGGAGGGGCCCATCAGCACGACCATCTCGTCACCGACGGAGAGGTCGACCTCGTCGAGGGCGACGACCTCCTGGTCGCCGAGCTGGTAGGTCTTGCGGACGCCGGACATCTCGAGGGCGGGCACGGCAGGCCTTTCGGGGAGGAGGGGTCAGCCGAGCGACTGGGCGGGATCGACACGCACCAGCCGTCGCAGGGTGAGCAGGCCACCGGTCAGGGCCGTGGTGAGTGTCCCGAGGACGACGACGAGGGCCCTGCCGGGCACCAGCTGCACCGGCAGCTCCGGCGGCAGGACGGCGACGAAGGCGACGGCGAGCGCCCCGCCGAGGACCAGCGCCCCGACGGCCACGCCCACGGCCTGCGCGGCCACCCCGGCGACCAGGTCGAGCGTGCGCGCCCCCAAGGCCTTGAGCACCGCGTACAGCCGCACACGCTCGAGGGTGAGCAGTGCGAAGAACAGGGCCACCACCAGCAGGGTGACCACGAACGTGACGCCGATGATCCCCTGGAAGGTCGAGGCCTGCTGCTGGACCACGTCCAGCGCGCCGACGAGCTCGTCGACCGTCAGCGCCTCGACCGGTGCGGCGACCTCGAGCCGGTCGGCGAGCTGGTCCAGCGGGGTCCCGTCGGCCGGTTGCACGACGAGCGCCGGGACCACGTCGGTCGCCGGGGCGCCGGCGGGGGAAGCGGTGCTGGCGACCTCCCGCCACGTGTCCAGCGGGACCCACAGCGTCGGGGCGCCCTGGCTGACGTCGTCGACGAACGCGGTCACCTCGAGCGCGACCTCGCCCGGGCCCACGAGGAGGCGGTCGCCCACGACCAGGTCGGTGAGGCGTGCGAGGCGTCGGTCGACGACGACCCTGCCGTCCTCGGGCGGGGTGGGCAGGACGTCGGTGCCCAGCTCGTAGCCGTACACGACCACGTCCTGCAGCTCGTCGGCGCCCTCGCGGCTGGCGGTGGTGGTCGTGCTGGCCAGCGCCCCGACCGCGTCGACGCCCTCGACCTGCTCGACGGCGGCACGGGCGTCGGCGTCGACCCGTGACCGGGACAGCTGCCGTTCGGCGTCGGCGTCGAGGACGACCAGTCGATCCTGCTGGGCGCGGTAGCTGCCGGTCTGGCTGAGGGTGAGGCCGTCGAGGAAGCCGCCCAGCACCAGCAGCAGCAGGACCAGCAGGGTCAGCGCCCCGCCGACGGGCAGGAACCGGCCGGGCCGGCGCCGCAGCTCACGCAGTGCGAGTCTCATTCGATCCCCCCGGACGCCGTCGCCTCGGCCGGGTCGATCGCCAGGACGCGTCGGACCGCGCCGCCGGCGGCCACCAGGCCGAGGACGAGGATCACGCCGCTGGAGGTCGCTGCCGTGACCGGGTCCAGGCCCGCACCGAAGGTGCCCTGCGCCGCGGCCAGCAGGGCGGCCGTCAGGCCGGACCCGACCAGCGCGCCCACGCCGACGACCACGACGACCTGCACCAGGACCGGCACGACCACGTCCCGGCGTCGGGCCCCGACCGCGCGCAGCAGCACCAGGGCGTCCCGCTTCTGGACGGTCAGGATCAGGAAGAAGACGCCCGTGACGATGGTCACCACGATGTAGAGCAGGCCGTACAGGATCCCGAAGGACTGGGTGATGGTCCCGACGCCCGGCAGCGCCTCCACGGCGTCGGCACGGGTCAGCGCCTCCACGCCGTCGACGGTCTCGGTGATCCGGCTGGCCAGGGCGCCCGGCGTCACCCCGTCGGCCGGGGTCACCCCGACCCAGGACACCGGGGTGGGGCCGCGGGACGGCGTCCCGCCCCGCGCCGACGCCACGGCCGCGACCGTCGCGACGGGCACGTAGAGGGTGGGGGAGGCGTTGGCGCTGGCGCCCTCGGCGGTGCCGACGACGTCGAGGTCGAGCCCGCCCGGAGCCACCCGGACCCGGCTGCCGATCGGGTAGCCGGCCTCGAACCCGGAGCCGCTGGACAGCGCCTGGCCCTCGCCGGGCAGGTCGCCGTCGACACGTGTCGGGGTGCCCGGGGCGCCGGGGTCGATCCCGACGAGCACGCCGTCGACCTCCTCGCCGTCGGGCCCGGTCAGCGTGACGAAGGCCTGCACGACGCCCGCGGCCTCGTCGACGCCCTCGACCGCGGCGACCGCGTCCACGGTGGCGGGGGCGAGCACACTGGCCGCGGGGTTCTGCCGGGCGCGGTCGCCGTACACGACGACCTCGGCGGTCTGGTTGGCCAGCGCCCCGGTCAGCGCCCCGGTCAGCGCGCCGGCGACCGCCTGGAAGAACAGCAGCAGCACCACGAGCAGGCCGACCGCGCCGCCGAGCAGGGCGAACCGGGCCCGGCTGCGGGCGATCTCACGCAGGGCGAGGAACACGGTCGGCCTCGGGAGGGGAGGGCGCACGGTCTATCATCTGCACCGTGCAACTTCTGCACCAGTCCGACACCGGCTCCCGCGCCGGATCGGTGGATGTCGAGGATCGCGCGCCGCCGACAGGCCGAGGAGGTCTCCAGATGGGTGATCCGTCGCTCGCCCTGCGGTTCGCGCGGGCCGTGCAGGCCATGTCCGAGGCCTCCCACGGCCTCTCCGAGCGGTTCTCGCGGGCCCACGAGCTGGCCCTGGCCGACGTGCGCGGGTTGACCGTGCTGGCGATGGCCGACGGCCCGCTCAGCGCCGGCGAGCTGGCGCGTCGGGTGTCGTTGAGCTCGGGGGCGGCCACGCGCATGGTCGATCGGCTGGTCGCCAGCGGTCATGCCGAACGGATCCGCGACCCGGCGGACCGCCGGCGCGTGCTGGTGACCCACACCGACACGGCCACCGCCACCGCCGAGGCCTGGTTCGGCCCGCTGGCCGACCGGCTCGCGCAACGCCTCGAGGGCCTGACCGACGCGCAGGCGCGCGTGGTGGTCGAGGTCGTCGAGGGGATCGTCGACGACCTGGCCGAGACAGGGACCTGAACTCCCACGGCGGCCAATGATGCAGACGAGGACGCGGCGGCGCCGGCGCTTCGATCAGTCCTCGACCAGCTCGACGAGCACGCCGTTGGTGCCCTTCGGGTGGACGAAGGCGACGGTGTGTCCGCCACCGCCGGGGCGGGGCTGCTCGTCGATGAGCCGCACGCCCTCGTCACGCAGGTGGTCGAGGGTGTCGGCCACCGAGTCCACGCCGAAGCCCATGTGGTGCAGCCCAGGGCCGTTCTTGGCGAGGTACTTGGCGATGGGGGAGTCGTCGCGGGTGGCCTGCAGCAGCTGGATGTAGACGCCGCCGACGTTGAGCATGGCCTCCTCGACGCCGTCGGACTCGACGACCTCGCGGTACTCGGGGGTCAGGCCGAAGGCGCGTTCGTACAGCTCGAGGGCCTCGTCGAGGTCCTGCACGGCGATGGCGATCTGGTCGATCCGGGTGACGGCCACGGGCGGCTCCTGGCACGAGGGTGGGCGGGACTCGGCCAACATGGTGCCGTGCCCCGGGCGTCGCGCCCAACCCGACCGTCCAGCCGTCCGGGCGCGGTTGGGGAGCCCCTTGCGGGGCGCCCTACCATGGGCGTCGGCGCGCGCACGCCGCACCGATCCGCCGTTGGCACAGGAGACAGCCCATGCAGGAGACCGTCGTCGTCGGGTACGCCCGCACCCCGATCGGCAAGTTCGGCGGGGGCCTGTCCTCGCTCAACGCCATGGACCTCGGCGGCCACGCCATCAAGGGCGCGCTCGAGCGCGCCGGCGTGGCGGGTGACCAGGTCCAGTACGTGGTGATGGGCCACGTCCTGCAGGCCGGCATGGGGCAGATCACGTCGCGCCAGGCGGCGCACAAGGGCGGCATCCCGCTCGACGTCCCGGCCGAGACCATGAACAAGGTCTGCCCGTCCGGCATGGCCGCCATCGCCCGGGCCTCGTCGCTGATCAAGGTCGGCGAGTTCGACATCGTCGTCGCCGGCGGCATGGAGTCGATGTCCAACGCCCCGTACGTCCTCCCGAAGGCCCGGTTCGGGTACCGCATGGGCAACGGCGAGCTCGTCGACACCATGATGGACGACGGCCTGACCTGCGCCTTCGACGAGATGCCCATGGGCGCGGCCACCGAGCGCTACCAGGCCGAGTCGCACGACTACAGCCAGCAGGCGCAGGACGAGTGGTCGGCCCGCTCCCACGAGCGTGCCGCGGCCGCCTGGAAGGACGGCGCCTTCGACGACGAGGTCGTGCCCGTCGAGGTCCCGCAGCGCAAGGGCGACCCGGTCGTGGTCGACAGCGACGAGGGCATCCGCCCCGGCACCACCGCCGACTCGCTCGGCAAGCTGCGCCCCGCCTTCGCCAAGGACGGCACCATCACCGCCGGCAACGCGTCGCAGATCTCCGACGGCGGCGCCGCGGTCGTGCTGATGTCGCGCGAGAAGGCCGAGGAGCTCGGCGCCCCGATCCTGGCGACCATCGACGCCTGGGGCACTGTGGCCGGCCCGCTCAGCCTGCTGCCCCAGCCCTCCAACGCCATCCGGAACGCAGCGGCCAAGCTCGACGTCGACCCGGCCGGGTTCGACCTGTACGAGCTCAACGAGGCCTTCGCCTCGGTCGCCATGGCCGGCACCGCCGACCTGGGCGTCTCCGAGGACAAGGTCAACGTCAACGGCGGCGCCGTGGCCATGGGCCACCCCATCGGCTGCACCGGTGCGCGCATCACCGTGACCCTGATCAACGAGCTGCGCCGTCGCGGCGGTGGCCGTGGCGCCGCGGCCCTGTGCGGCGGTGGCGGCCAGGGCGACGCCCTGCTGGTCACCGTCGAGGGGTAGGCGACGCATCGAGGGTGAGTCGACGCGTCGAGGGCTGAGCCCTCCGAGGTCGTCGTCCCCGAACAGCCCACTGGCGTCGAGCCGGTCGAGGACGTCGCGCCAGTGCGGCTCGGTCGCGACCAGCTCCGCGAACCGGCTGCGCGCCTCGTCGTGGGCCCCGGCGGTGAACAGGGTGACGGCGGCCCAGAAGCGCAGCTCGGTCTGGTCCGGCGCCAGCTCGACCGCACGGGCGTAGGCGTCGACGGCGGCGTCGAGCTCGCCCGCGGCGACGTGCTCGTCGGCCTCCTCGAGCAGGTCGTTGGCACGCCGCAGCCCCAGCAGGCGGCGCAGCTCGTCCAGCGGGGCGGGATGGTCCTCGACGTGCAGCAGGACCCGTCGCTGTGCCCACGGACGGTCCGTCCGGTCGCCCCCGACCACCACCAGCGCCGCGGACTGCTGGCCGCGAAGGTCGCCACCGGCAGCCTGTGCGGCGTCGAGCACCGAAAGCAACCGCTCGGCCAGCGGCCCCGTGCCCCCGTTCCACGCCTCGACCATGTCCGGGACGACCCGGTCGGTGGCCAGGATGTTGCCCTGGATCGCGACCCCGTCCCCGACGTGCTGGGCGGCGACGGGGATGCACGAGGTGCCGGTGTGGCTGGCCGCCGACCCGTCGGCGGCGACCATCCCGACCTGGCGGGTGGGCAGGGACGGGTCGGTCGACGCCACCCGGTCCAGGGCCTCCTGCGCGGTGGCGCCCTCGCGCATGGCCTGCAGGCCGAGCGGCCCGAAGTCGAGCAGGGGCAGGGACTGGGTCGCCACCGCCCCGACGCCCGGTTCGAGCCACGGCACCAGCGACCCGACCGAGAAGGCGTGCGACTGCACGGCCACCCCGAGCTCGCCGGTGGTGGGGTCGCGGGCGACGATGGAGAAGGTCATCGCCACCACGCTACGCGACGACCGGACCGCGGGTCGGGGTCCGTCGGCCGGGCTCGGGTTCCGTCGGTGGCGAGGGCCCCGCCTAGCCTGCCGGCCCCGCCCACCCCGCCCACCGCGAGGACGACCCGTGACCGACGACCGCGTGCGCGAGCTGGTCGACGGCGTCCTCGCGGGCCAGCGCCGGGCCCTGGCCCGGGCGCTGACCCGCATCGAGGACGGCTCCCCGGAGGTGCTGCGCGGCATCATCGCCGGGATCTTCCCCCACACGGGGCGCGCCCGGGTGATCGGGATCACGGGGTCGCCGGGCGTGGGCAAGTCCACGCTGACCAATGCCCTGGCCGCCGAGCTGCGACGCCGCGGCCGCACCGTGGGCGTGCTCGCCGTGGACCCGTCGTCGCCGTTCTCCGGCGGGGCGCTGCTGGGCGACCGCGTCCGCATGCAGGGCCACCACGAGGACGAGGGCGTCTACATCCGCTCGATGGCCTCGCGTGGCCACCTCGGTGGGCTGTCCTTCGCCACGCCCCAGGCCGCCCTGGTCCTGGACGCCGCCGGCTTCGACGACGTGATCATCGAGACCGTCGGGGTGGGCCAGTCCGAGGTCGAGGTCGCCGCCACCGCGGACACGACCCTGGTGGCGCTGGCCCCGGGCATGGGCGACTCGATCCAGGCGGCCAAGGCCGGGATCCTCGAGGTCGCCGACATCTTCGTGATCAACAAGGCGGACCAGGGCGGGGCCGGCAAGCTCGAGTCCGAGATCCGCGGCATGCTCGAGATGGGCCACGCCGTCGGCTCCGACGCGGAAGGGGGCTGGTGGCCGCCGATCCACCGCCTCGTGGCGGTGCGCGAGGAGGGCATCGACGAGCTCGTCGACGCGATCATGGCGCACCGCGACCACCTCGAGTCGACCGGCCTGTTCGCCCAGCGCCATCGCGACCGGTCGCTGCACGCGGTGCGCGAGATCGCCCTCGCCCGCGTCCGCGCCCGCTTCGAGCACCTCGGCCACGGCGACGACCCGCTGCTCGACTCGCTGGCGGACCGGGTTGCCGCGCGCGAGCTGGACCCCTACAGCGCCGCCGACCAGCTGCTCGACGCGATGGACGCTCCGTCCGCGTGACCCGGGACCCCCGGGTCCGGAGGGCCCGGCGGTTAGGGTCGTGCCATGTCGTCCACCGCCCGCCTGCCCTTCGACCCCATCGCGCGTGCCCGCGAGAACTGGCGGACCCACGGCTGGCAGGCGCCGGACGCGATGGCCGCGGTGACCTCGATCACGCGCGTGCACCAGGTCCTCATGCGCCGCATCGAGGCGCAGCTGCGCCCGTTGGACCTCACCTTCGCCCGCTACGAGGTGCTGGTGCTGCTGACGTTCTCGCGCACCGGCGCCATGCCCCTCGGCAAGGTCGGCGAACGCCTCCAGGTCAGCCCGGCCAGCGTGACCAACGCCATCGACCGGCTCGAGGCGTCGGGGTTCGTGTCGCGTGAGCCCCACCCCACCGATGGTCGGGCGACGCTGGCTGGCATCACGCCGGCGGGGCGCGAGGTCGTCGAACGCGCCACGACGGCGTTGACGGCCATGCGGTTCGGCGCCGACGGACTCGACGACGCCGCGGCTCGCGAGCTGTTCGACCTGCTCGTGGGGTTCCGGTCCTCAGCGGGGGACTTCCCGCCGGACTGAGCCGGGTTCAGGCGGCGAAGAGGCGGGGCTGGTTCGCGGACTCGTCGCGCAGCAGGGCGTCGAAGAGGGTGCGCACCTGCAGGAGGGCCTGGCGACGCTGCTCGGTGTCCCAGTGCTGCTCGCCCTCGGCCAGGGCGCGGTGCAGACGCTCGTAGCGCTCGGCGTGGGCCGGCTCGTGCTCGCGGAGCAGGCGAGCCCGTCCCTCGGCGTCCACCGCCGGGTAGCCGCGCTCGCGCATGGCCTCGGCCACCAGGGCGTCGGCGCGGCGGAGCGTGTCCGACGGAGCGTCGACGAAGTCGAGCTGCAGGGCGTCCCAGCGGGCGTGCAGCTGCCGGGCGACCTCGGGTCGGACCGGGTGCAGCCAGAACTCCGCCATCGGGGCGGGGGCGGTCTGGTCGTGCCGGCGCGATTCGCGACGGCGATGCAGGACGACCAGCACGAGGCCGACGAGCACCGCCGCGACGACGGCGCCGATGCCGGCGAGCACCGGGACGCTGGTGAGCGTGCTGGGAAGCTGCATGGGGTCCCCCTCCGCGGGTCACAACCCGAGGATGGCAGGTTCGTGGATGAGGGCCACCGCCGAACGGCCACCCCCCGGCCGGCCGAACGGGCGGCCCCCACCGACGAACGAACGCCACGGCGACCCGAACGGGCGAGATACTTTGACGTCGAAACAAACCGCTCGTACGCTGGTCGTGTCGGACGTCGGAAAGGGCGCACATGTCGTGGGAGCAGCAGTACGAGGCCTGGCGCGCTCGGTACGAGGCCGCCGGCGAGCGCGACGCCGACTTCACGACGCTGTCGGGGATCCCGCTCGAGCCCCTGTACGGCCCGCACAACACCGACCTGGACCTCGACCAGATCGGGTACCCGGGCATGTACCCGTACACCCGTGGCGTCTACTCGTCGATGTACCGCACCCGCCCCTGGACCATCCGCCAGTTCGCCGGCTTCGGTGACGCGGTGGCCACGAACCAGCGCTACCACGACCTCGTGAACGCCGGCCAGCACGGCCTGTCGGTCGCCTTCGACATGCCCACCCTGATGGGCCTGGACTCCGACGACGAACGCTCGCTCGGCGAGGTCGGCCACTGCGGCGTGGCCATCGACACGCTCGACGACATGGAGCGGCTGTTCGACGGCCTGCCCCTGGGCGAGCTGACCACCTCCATGACGATCAACGCCCCGGCGGTCACGCTGTTCTGCATGTACGCGGTCGCGGCCGAGCGCCAGGGCTGGCAGCTGAAGGACCTCGGCGGGACGCTGCAGACCGACATCTTCAAGGAGTACATCGCGCAGAAGGAGTGGCTGTTCCCGCCCGAGCCGCACCTGCGCCTCATCGGCGACCTGATCGAGTTCTGCACCGACGAGGTCCCGCGCTACCACCCCGTGTCGATCTCCGGCTACCACATCCGCGAGGCCGGCTCGACCGCCGCGCAGGAGCTCGCGTTCACGCTCGCCGACGGGTTCGCCTACGTCGAGCTCGGGCTGGACCGGGGGCTGCACCCCGACCAGTTCGTCCCGCGGTTCAGCTTCTTCTTCGACGCGCACATCGACTTCTTCGAGGAGATCGCGAAGTTCCGCGCGGGACGGCGCATCTGGGCCCGCTGGCTGAAGGAGCGCTACGGCGCCACGGCCGAGAAGGCCATGCTGATGCGCTTCCACACCCAGACCGCGGGCGTGTCGCTGACCGGCCAGCAGCCGGACAACAACATCGTGCGCACCGCCATCGAGGCGCTCGCCGGTGTGCTCGGCGGCACCCAGTCGCTGCACACCAACGCGCTGGACGAGGTGCTGGCGCTGCCCAGCGAGCACGCCGCCAAGGTGGCGCTGCGCACCCAGCAGGTGATCGCCGAGGAGACCGGGGTCACCAACGTGATCGACCCGCTCGGTGGGTCGTGGTTCGTCGAGTCGCTGACCGACGAGATCGAGCGCCAGGCCGAGGCCTACTTCGCGCAGATCCTCGAGATGGGCGGCGACGACACGATCACGTCCGGGCTGCTGCGCGGGATCGAGGACGGCTGGTTCATGTCCGAGATCGCCGACGCGGCCTTCGAGTTCCAGAACCGCGTGGAGAAGGGCCGCTTCAAGGTCGTCGGGGTGAACGCCCACGTCGACGACGACGACGATGACCTCGACATCCTGCGCATCTCGAACGAGCTCGGCCAGCAGCAGTCCGACCGGGTCGCCGCCGTGCGTGCTCGGCGGGACGCCGACGCCCACGCGGCGGCGATGCAGCGCCTCGAGGCGGCCGCGGCCACCGACGAGAACCTCGTCCCGCTCATCATGGACTGCGTGCGGGCCGACGCGACCGTCGGCGAGATCAGCCGGTCGTTGCAGGACGTGTGGGGCACCTACACGGAGACCGCGCGGATCTGACGTCGCCCGGCTGACCCCTCGCGGAGCGCGACCCCACCTCGGTAGCGTCGGGAGCACTGCCTGCCCCTGACCCCCGGCGAGGTGCCATGGCCGCGATCGACCCTGCCTCCCGTGCTCCCGTGACCGGTCCCGAGGTCGACGCCTGGCGTGGCGACATCGACCGCGAGCTGCGCGAGGACATCCGTCGCCTCGGCGACGAGCTCGGCCGCACGCTGGTGCGCCAGGTCGGCCAGGACCTGCTCGACCAGGTGGAGGAGGTCCGGTCGCTGTCGCGCCGTGCCGACGAGGGCGACGCCTCGGCCGCCGACGACCTGCACACGATGCTTGCGGACGTCGACGCCGTCAACGCGATCCAGCTCGCCCGGGCGTTCACCACGTACTTCCACCTCGCCACGATCACCGAGCAGACCCATCGCGTGTCGATGATCCTCAGCCGCCCCGAGGAGTCCGACCGCGGCTGGCTGCCCATCACCATCGACCGCCTGCTCGAGGCCGGGGTCGCGACCGAGGACGTGGCGGCGGCACTGCGCCGGCTCGAGGTCCGTCCCGTGGTGACCGCCCACCCGACCGAGGCGTCGCGCCGCTCGGTGCTGTCCAAGCTGGCCGACATCGGCGAGCTCGCCATGCACCGCCGCGACCCCCGCCTGACCGAGGCCGACCGCCAGCGCATCGACCGCCGCAGCGCCGAGCTGATCGACCTGCTGTGGGTCACCGACGAGCTGCGCGTGTCCGCGCCCCGACCCACCGACGAGGCCCAGGCCACCCTCTACTACGTCGAGTCGGTGCTCTACGACGTGCTGCCCGAGCTGGTCGACGACCTGCGTGCCGAGCTGGCCCGACTGGAGGTGACGCTGCCGCCGGACGCCCACCCGATCCGCTTCGGGACCTGGGTCGGCGGGGACCGCGACGGCAACCCGTTCGTCACCCCCGAGGTCACCCGGGAGGTCCTGGCGTGGATGCACGATCGGGGACTGCTGCTCATCGAACGGGCGCTGGCGGGCCTGGTCACCGAGCTGTCGCCCTCCTCGCGCATCGTCGGGGTCGACGAGCGGCTGGCCGCGTCGCTCGACCGCGATCGCGAGCTGCTGCCCGAGGTGTGGGAGCGACTCGCGCACCTCAACCGTGAGGAGCCCTACCGGCTGAAGGTGTCCTACTGCCTCGAACGGATCCAGCGGACCCGCGCCCGCCACCGCGCCGGCACCGCCCACCAGCCCGGCGTCGACTACCACGACGCGTCCGGGCTGGTGGCCGAGCTCGAGCTCGTACGCGACTCCCTGGCCGAGCACGCCGGGCACCTGGTGGCGGCGGGGCGCGTGGACGCCGTCCGGCGGATCGTGGAGGCCTCCCGCTTCCACCTCGCCGTCATGGACGTGCGGGACCACAGCCGCACCTTCCACCAGCTCATCAGCGAGCTGTTCGAGCTCAACGACCTGGTCTACCCCGACGACGAGGCGGGGCGCCGACGGGTGCTGGACCGCGAGCTCAGCGCCTCGAGGCCCCTCAGCGGGCTCACGACCGAGGTCTCCGAGGAGGCCACACGGGTCGCCCGCATGTTCACCGTGCTGCGCGAGTCCATGGACCGCTACGGCGACGGGGTCGTGGACACCTGCATCGTGTCGATGACGCGGGGCGCCGCCGACGTCCTGGCTGCCGTGGCCGCCGCCCGCGAGTCCGGACTCGTCGACGCCCCGCGGAGCATCGCCCGCCTGTCGTTCGTCCCGCTGCTCGAGACCGTCGACGAGCTGCTCGCGGCCGACCAGATCGTCGGCGACCTGCTGGCCACGCCCAGCTACCGCGCCCTCGTGGCCGCACGGGGCGACGTCCAGGAGGTGATGCTCGGCTACTCCGACTCGAACAAGGACGGCGGCATCGTCACGTCGCGGTGGTCGATCCACACCGCGATCCGCAAGCTTCGCGACGTCGCCGCGCACCACGGGGTGCGGCTGCGGCTGTTCCACGGGCGCGGCGGCTCGGTCGGTCGGGGCGGCGGACCCGCCCACCAGGCGATCCTGGCCCAGCCCTACGGGGCGGTCGACGGGGCGGTGAAGCTGACCGAGCAGGGCGAGGTCATCTCGGACAAGTACCTGCTCCCGCAGCTGGCCCGCCACAACCTGGAGGTGCTGCTGTCGGCGACGCTGGAGGCCAGCCTCCTGCACACCACCTCCCGGCAGCCGCAGGGCACGATCGACCGCTACGACGAGGTCATGGACATCGCCTCGGCGGCGGCACGCGCCACCTACCGGGACCTCATCGACGACCCCTCGCTGGTCGAGTACTTCCTGGCCTCCACGCCGGTGCAGGAGCTCAGCCGCCTCAACATCGGCTCCCGTCCGTCGTCGCGCCCCGACGCGGGCGCCGGGCTGGGCGGCCTGCGTGCCATCCCGTGGGTGTTCGGGTGGACCCAGAGCCGCCAGATCGTGCCGGGGTGGTTCGGGCTCGGCAGCGGCCTGGCCGCTGCGCGCGAGGCCGGCCACGGCGACACGCTGCGCGCCATGGCTCGCGAGTGGTGGTTCATGCGCGCGCTGCTCTCCAACGTGGAGATGACGCTGGCCAAGACCGACCTGACGATCGCGCGCCGGTACGTCGACGCCCTGGTCCCGTCGGAGCACCGACACCTGCTCGGCACCCTCGAGGAGGAGCTGGCACGGACCCGCGACCAGCTGGACTGGATCACCGAGGGCCACGGCCCCCTGCAGGATCACCCGGTCCTGCAACGGACGCTGGCCGTCCGGGACCGCTACCTGCACCCGCTGCACGCCCTGCAGGTCGAGCTGCTGGCGCGGACGCGTGAGGCGGAGGAACCGGATCCGTCCACCAGCCGGGCGTTGCTGCTGACCATCAACGGCATCGCGGCCGGGTTGCGCAACACCGGGTAGGCGCGACTCCTCAAGTGCCGGTCCGGCCGGCCGTCAGGTCCCGTCGTGAGGGGGTTCGACGGAGCTTGCTGGCGCAGGCGGAGAAGGACCGGATCACCAATGAGCGACGAGCAGCTCACGGCGGACGAGACGCACCTCAACGGCAACGGCAGCACCCCGGCGACCGCGCTCATCGAGCGCCCCGCGCCGCGGGTCCTGGCGGACATGCGGGCGACACTCGACGCACTGCAGACCAACGTGTTCGTGATCGACGTGGACCTCACGATCGTCCACGCCACCCCGCACGCGCGGGTCGCCCTGCGGGCGATCGAGGCCGACCTGCTCTCGGCCTTCGGCGTCGCGGCCACCGACGTCGTGGGTGGGTCGATCCACCGCTTCCACGACGACCCGCCGGCCATCGAGGCCGTGCTCCGCGACCCCGGCGCGCTCCCGGCCACCCGCACCTACCGCTTCGGGGACACGACCGTCCGGGCCACGGCGAACGCCGTCCGCGTGGACGGCGAGGTCGCGGGCTGGGTCGTGGACTGGGAGGACGTGAGCGAGGCACGGGCGGCGCAGCGCCGGGCCACCGAGCAGGCCGAGAACGCCCACGCGATGACGCGGGTGCTGCAGGCCGTGGCCGAGGCCGGTGACCGCGACGCGGCCGTGCGTGCGGCCCTGGACACCGTCCGCGATGCCTTCGGGTGGGCGTACGGCTCCTTCTGGGAACGTGACCGCGAGGCCGAGACCCTGCGCTTCGCGCTGGAGTCGGGGACCGTCACGGCGGAGTTCCGCACCGTCACCCTCGAGGCGTCGTTCGACAAGGGCGTGGGCCTCTCGGGTCGGACCTGGCTGTCGCAGGACCTCGTGTTCGAACGCGACCTCGGCACCGTGACCGACTGTGTGCGCGCGCCGGCGGCGCGGTCGGCCGGGGTGAAGTCGGGCGTGTGCTTCCCCGTCGTCGTCGAGGGGGACGTCGTCGGGACCATGGACTTCTTCGCCCTGGAGACCCTGGACCTGTCCCCCGAGCGCCTGGACGCGCTGCGGTCGGTCGGGCAGTCGGTCTCGGCTGCCCTCGAACGGGTCATCCGCGAGTCGGAGATGGCCCGGGTGCAGTCGATGATGGACAACGCGCCGACCAACATGATGTTCGCGGACCGGGATCGTGTGCTGCGGTACATGAACCCGGCGTCGACCGAGACCCTGCGGTCGTTGGAGGCGTACCTGCCGGTGAAGGCCGACGAGATGATCGGTCAGAAGATCGACGTCTTCCACAAGCGGCCGGAGCACCAGGCGGCGTTGCTGAACGACCCGGCGAACCTGCCGTACCGGGCGACCATCGAGGTCGGTCCGGAGAAGCTGGACCTGCTCGCCAGCGCGATCTTCGACAACAAGGGCGAGTACATCGGGGCGATGGCCTCGTGGGAGGTCATCACCGAGAAGCTGCGGCTGCAGTCGGAGATGGCCCGGGTGCAGTCGATGATGGACAACGCGCCGACCAACATGATGTTCGCGGACCGGGATCGTGTGCTGCGGTACATGAACCCGGCGTCGACCGAGACCCTGCGGTCGTTGGAGGCGTACCTGCCGGTGAAGGCCGACGAGATGATCGGTCAGAAGATCGACGTCTTCCACAAGCGGCCGGAGCACCAGGCGGCGTTGCTGAACGACCCGGCGAACCTGCCGTACCGGGCGACCATCGAGGTCGGTCCGGAGAAGCTGGACCTGCTCGCCAGCGCGATCTTCGACGACAAGGGCGAGTACATCGGGGCGATGGCCTCGTGGGAGGTCATCACCGAACGGCTCCAGCTCGAGGAGGACAACCGGATCTCGCAGGAGCGCGAGCGGGAGGCCGCCGAGGAGCTGCGCCAGAAGGTCGACGCCATGCTCCAGGTGGTCGAGGCCGCTGCGGCCGGTGACCTGACCCAGGAGGTGGCCGTCCGCGGCGAGGACGCGATCGGCCAGATGGGCGAAGGCCTGCAGCGACTGCTCGCCGACCTGCGTGCGTCCATCGGTGGCATCGCGTCCTCCGTGGCGCAGCTGAACCAGGCGGCGACCGAGCTGACCGAGGTCTCGACCTCGATGGAGGCCAACGCGACCGAGACCTCCAGCCAGGCCAACCTGGTCACCGAGTCCTCGAAGGGCGTGTCGGCCAACGTCGAGGCGGTCGCCGCCGCGGCCGAGGAGATGACGGCCTCCATCAAGGAGATCAGCCAGAACACCTCGCACGCGGCGCAGGTGGCCAGCGAGGCGGTGACGGCCGCGGACACCACGACGGTCACGATCAACAAGCTCGGGGAGTCCTCGGCCGAGATCGGCAAGATCATCAAGGTGATCACCGACATCGCCCAGCAGACCAACCTGCTCGCCCTCAACGCCACCATCGAGGCGGCCCGCGCGGGCGAGTCCGGCAAGGGCTTCGCGGTCGTGGCCAACGAGGTCAAGGAGCTCGCCAAGGAGACGGCCCGGGCCACCGAGGACATCTCGGGCAAGATCGAGACGATCCAGACGGACACGAAGTCCGCGGTCGAGGCCATCACCGAGATCAGCGGCATCATCGACCAGATCTCCGAGATCCAGACCACCATCGCCTCGGCGGTGGAGGAGCAGGCCGCGACGACCAGCGAGATCGCCCGGTCGGTCAACGAGGCCAACCAGGGCTCGGCCGAGATCACGTCCAACATCGAGGGCGTGGCCACCGCCGCCGAGTCCACCTCGAAGGGTGCCGCGCAGACCCAGGGCCAGGCCGCCGAGCTCACGCGGACGGCGTCCGAGCTCAACTCCCTGGTCGAGCGCTTCTCGTTCTGACACGCGATGCGGGGCGGGGCGTCGGACACTCGTCCGGCGCCCCGTCGTCATCGGTCCCGGACGCCGGAGGGCAGGCGACGATGGAGCTGACGGTCGTCGGTGTCGATCACCGGTCCACCCCGGACGAGATCCGGGCGCGCCTGCACCTGGATGCCGACGCCCGGCGCCGCGTCCTGGCGCGCATCGCGACCACCTTCCCGGGGTGCGAGGCACTGCTGCTTGTGACCTGCAATCGCACCGAGCTCGTGCTCGCCGAACCGGAGGGCCGGCACGCCGCCGACGTCTGGCACGTCGTGCTGGACGAGGCCATGCACGGCGGCGTCGTCCGCGTCAGCCACGAGCCCTGCGGGGCGGCCGGCGTCGCACGGGCGCGACGGACGGGGCGGGAGGCCGCCGAGCACCTCCTGCGCGTGGCCGCGGGGCTGGAGTCCGCCGTGCTCGGCGACGTCGACGTCCTCCGGCAGCTGCGCACCGCCCGTGACGAGGCGGTGGCCGCCGGGACGTGCGGGAAGCACCTGCACCGGCTGGTCCGCGAGGCGCTGCGCACCGGCAAGCAGGTCCGTCACCGCACCGCCCTGGCCGCCGGCGGGGCGGGCATCGGGTCGGCGACGGCCGCCCTGGTCGCCGACGAGCTGTCCGATCGCGGGGGCGTGGTCGTCGTCGGGGCGGGCGTCGCCGCGCGGGGCGTGCTCACCCAACTGCGTCGCCACGGGCTCGAGGACGTCGTCGTCGTGAACCGCACGCCCGCACGGGCCGCCGCGGTCGCCCGGACGACGGGGGCGTGCTGGCGTCCGCCCGAGGACCTCACGGATGTCGTCGTGCACGCGCGCGCCGTCGTCGTGGCCGCCCCGGGATGGCAGCTCGACGCGGACTGGTGGGACGACGTCCTGCGGCGGCGCGGGGATCGACCTGCGCCCCTGGTGGTGGACGTGTGCCTGCCCCGCGCGGTCGCCGGGTGGTACGCCGAGGTCGAGGAGCGCGTGGCCCGGCTGGCCGCCGCGGGCGTCGACCCCGAGCACGTGTCCCGGACGCGGTCCCGGCTCCGGCGTGCCCTGCACCATCGGGTGACCGTGCTGCGAGGCTGACGCGACGGCCCGGCGTCGTCAGATCGGACGTTCGTCGCCGGGTGCGCCTGCGTGTTTCGTGCACGTGGGCGGTGGCACTGCGGTGCTACCGCAGCGGATCCGCTGCGAGCGCAGCCGTCTCGACTGCGGCGTCCTCGAGCACGGTGACACGGACGGGAGAGCCGCCGATCGCGCACCACGCGGTGGCGACCGCGGTCCCGGTCGGGTGCGCCCCTGCGTCGCCGGTCGCCGGCAGCGCGAGGTCGACCTCGCCAGCGGCATAGGACTTGACGTTGCCGCCCATGACGTTGGCCATCTCGCCGAGCGCGTCCCGGGCGTCCTCGGTCGTGACGTCCGCATCGGGGAGGCCGAACATCGCGGCGGCCACGGCGCGGGCGAACCCGTCAGCCGCGTCGATGCAGACGTGGCCGTTCCAGCCGCCGCTGAACCGCAGCACGGCGCCGTGGGCGAGGTCGGCCGGGTCGCCGGGGGCGCCGGCGACCACCGGCAGCTCCAGGCTGGGGGCCCAGACGCCCTCGATCAGCTCGCGGAGATCATCGTCGGAGAGGACCACGGGTGGCTCCTGGCAGCGTCGGGGGCGTAGACGGTGGACGGACCCAGCCGGAGCGGCGTCCAGCTCGGGTCGATGTTGAGGGTCGTCTCCGAGGCCCCGAGGAAGAGCAGGCCGTCCGGGGCGACCACCTGTCGGAGGCGACCGAGGATCGTGGCCTTGGTCGGCAGGTCGAAGTAGATGAGGACGTTGCGGAGCAGGACCAGGTCGCAGGTGGGCAGCAGCGGCCACGGCTCCACGAGGTTCAGCTCGCGGAACTCCACGAGCGAGCGCACGCTGTCGTCCAGCACGAACTCGCGCCCCGCCTGGGTGAACCACCGGAGCATGGTCGCGGGCAGCCCCCGGTTGATCTCCAGCTGGGTGTAGCGGCCGGCCCGGGCCTTGGCCAGGGCCTCGCGCGAGATGTCGGTCCCGATGATCTGCACGTCCCATCCGAGCAGCTCGGGGAAGTGCGTCCGGATCATCAACGCGATGGAGTAGGCCTCCTGGCCGGTCGAGGCCGCGCCCGACAGGATGCGGATGGTCCGGCTCGCCCGGCGCATCTCGACCAGCCGGGGCAGGATCTCGGTCCGCAGCGTCTCGAAGGGGTGCAGGTCCCGGAAGAACGACGTCTCGTTGGTCGTCATCGCGTCCACGATCTCGTCGTGCAGTGCCGTCCGGCCGCCGACGGCGGTGTCGACGAGGGCGGCGAGGTCCGTGCCGTGGGTCCGGGCCAGCGCGGTCAGGCGCGCCTCGACCAGGTACTCCTTGCCGTCCTCCAGGACGATGCCGGCACGGCGACGTACGAGGTCGCGCACGAACTCGAAGTGGTCGGGACGCAGGGTGCTCACGCCGGGGTCCTGTCGGCCCGCGCGGACAGGCCGGCCCGGAACGCCTCGGCCGTGAAGGCGTCGGCCAGCTCGTCGAGGGGCAGGCACGCCGCCGCCAGGCCCGCGCGCGTGACGTACCCCGGCATGCCCCAGACCACGCTGGATGCCTCGTCCTGCGTCAGGACGCGCCCGCCCCCGGCGACGACCTGCTCGCAGCCCCGCAGCCCGTCCTGGCCCATGCCCGACAGGACCAGGGCGACCACGTGGGGCCCGAACCCGTCGGCGACCGAGCGGAAGAGGGGATCGGCCGCGGGTCGGCACGAGTTCTCGGGCGGTCCCTGGTCGAGCCGCAGGCGACACGCCAGCATCGAGCGCTCCACGACCACGTGGAAGTCGCCCGGGGCGATCCAGGCCTCACCGGGGCGCAGCGCCACGCCGTCCTCGGCCTCCCGGACGCGCAGGGCGGAGTTCCGGTCCAGCCGGTCCGCCAGCAGGCGGGTGAAGGTCGGCGGCATGTGCTGCACGACGACGATCGGGAGGGGGAAGGTCGCCGGTAGCCCACCGAACACCGCGGTGAGTGCCTCGGGCCCCCCGGTGGACGACCCCACGACCGCGATGGCGTCGATGATGGGCCCGGTCGCCGCGGGCCCGTCGTCGGTGGCGGGGCGCGCCGGGACCGGTCGGGACGGCGACGGGGCGGGGCGCGGCCGTGCCCGCTCGGCGCCTGTCGATTCGGCCACGGCCACGGCGATGTTGGTCCCGCCCCGGTCCGGGCGGCGATAGGCCTGCTTGGCCTTGTCGAGCAGCTCGTCCCAGACCGGGTGGTCGTCCTCGATGCGGCCACCGGTCGCCGCGGGCTTGGCGACGCCGTCGTCGGCCCCGAGGCTGAGTGCGTCGAACGTGCCCAGCGACCCGGCATGGAAGGTGCCGCTGAACATCACGACGGCGACCGTCGGGTGGTTCGCCCGGATCGCCCGGAGGATGTCGCGGCCGCGCATCTCGGGCATCTCGTCGTCGAGGATCACCACGTCGGGCGGGTCCCGGTCGATGCGTTCCAGGGCGATGCGACCGTTGCGCGCGGTCCCGACCACCTCGATGTCCGGGTCCGCCTCGAGCCGGCGGGTCACGAATCGGCGCGCGACGACGGAGTCGTCGACCACCAGGACACGGATCGGGGCGGGCATGCGCTCAGACGCCCGCGGGGGAGAAGCCCAGGATCTGCAGCTTCTCCGCCAGCGCGTCGCGGGTCACGGGCTTCATCAGGTACTCGTCGGCGCCGACACGCAGCGCTTCCATGACCCGGCGGATGTCGGTCTCGGCGGTGACCATCATCGTGCGGATGCGGAAGGTGTCCTTCTCGTCCTGCATGCGGCGCACCAGCTCCAGGCCATCGACGTTGGGCATGTGCCAGTCGACGAGGGCGACGTCGATCTCGGCGGCCTGCTCGCCCAGGAGCTCGAGGGCCTGCTGGCCGTCGCCGGCCTCGACCACCTCGAACCCCAGCTCGGTCATGAGCCGTCGCATCGCCGCGCGCATCGCCCGCGAATCGTCGACCACCAGCGCCTTCATCCTCGTCCCCTCGTCGTCTTCAGGCCGCGTCGGCACGGGAGTCGTCCCGGCCGTCGCGGACGGTGGTCTCGGGTCGCGCCTCGACGACACGGTCCACGTCGAGCACGAGCAGCAGGGCGTCCTCGAGCTTCAGCACCCCGGCGATGGCGTCCGCCGTGTCGGGATCCAGCGTCTCCGGCGCCGGGGACATGCTGGCCTCCTCGACCTCGATGACGTCGCCGATCTCGTCGACGAGCAGGCTCACCGGTCCGTCGTCGGTACGTACCACCACGTTCATGGGCGGGGTCGCGAGCTCGCGGGGTGGCAGGCCGAGCCGTGTGCGCAGGTCGATGGCGGTGACGATCTGGCCACGCAGGTTGACCAGGCCCTGGACGACAGCGGCGGCCCGAGGCACGCCCGTCATCGGCTGGGTGCGGATGACCTCCTGGACGCGCAGCACGTCGACGCCGAACACGGCCGGGCCGAGGCGCAGCGTGCAGAGCTGGTCAGGGGTGCGCATGGCGATACCTCCTCAGGCCGCGGTGGCGACGCCGCTGACGGCGATCAGGCCCTCGACGTCGACGATGTCGGTGACGCGGCCGCCGATGACGGCCGAGCCGGCGATGCCGGGCAGCTGCAGCTCCCGACGGACCTCGAGGGCCTGCTCGACGATGTCGGTGATGGCGCCCACGACCAGCCCGACGGACGTGGTCCCGCGCGTGTACACGATGACCTGGAGCGGGTCGCGGTCCATCTGGGTACCGAGCCCCCGTTCGAGGATCCCCGCCACGTCGACCAGCGGCAGGATGTCGCCCCGGTACTGCACCACCAGGGACGGGCCCGAACGCTCGAGCTCGGTCGGGGAGAACTCCTCGAGCCGGGCCACGGTCGACAGGGGCAGCGCGTAGGGGCGCTCGCCGGAGAGCTCGAAGATCAGCAGGGTCTGGCGGTCCCCGTCAGCAGCCGCGACGTCCTCGTCGACCACGGCGGACCGCGACCCGTCGGTCAGCAGCCCTGCCTCGGCGGCCAGCCCCACGACGTCGAGGATCAGCGCGACGTGGCCGTCACCCATGATCGTGGCGCCCGCGAAGATCGACAGGTGCTTGAGCATCCGGCCGAGCGGCTTGACCACGATCTCCGCGGTGTCCTCGATGGTGTCCACCACCAGGCCGAAGTTCCGTTCGCCGGCCTGCAGCACCACGATGCTCAACGAGGTCCGCTCGGCCCGCGGGTTGCCCAGCACGTCGGCCAGGAACACCAGCGGCAGCAGCTCGCCCCGCAGGCGGTGGACCGGCGAGCCGTGCACCTCCTCGATCCCGCCGGGGCCGTTGGGGTCGTTCAGGCGAACCAGCTCGATCAGGCTGACCTGCGGGATCGCGTACTGGTCGTCGCCGGAGGTCACCACGAGCGCGGGGATGATGGCGAGCGTCAGCGGGATCTTCACGCGGATGGTTGTGCCGTCGCCAGGCTCGGAGGACACGTCGACCGTGCCGCCGATCTGCTCGATGTTGGTGCGGACCACGTCCATGCCGACGCCCCGCCCCGAGATGTTCGAGACCGTCTCCGCGGTCGACAGCCCCGCGGCGAAGATCAGGTCGACCTTCTCGCGGCGCGACATGCGGGCGGCGCGCTCGGAGGTGATGACGCCGTTGGCGACGGCCTTCGCGGCCACGCGCTCGGGGTCGATCCCGGCTCCGTCGTCGGAGATCTCGATGTTGACCTGCCCGGACTCGTGGAAGGCACGCAGGGCGAGTCGGCCCTGCCGTGGCTTCCCGCAGGCCTCGCGCTGCTCGGGGGTCTCGATCCCATGGTCGACGGCGTTTCGGACGATGTGGGTGAGCGGGTCGCGGATCGCCTCGAGCAGCGTCTTGTCGAGCTCGGTCTCGTTCCCGGAGGTGACCAGCTCGACCTCCTTGCCGGTCTGGCGGGCGAGGTCGCGGACGATCCGCGGGTACTTCGACCAGGCGTTCTCGATCGGCTGCATGCGGGTCTTCATCACCGACCCCTGCAGCTCCGTGGTGATCAGGTCGAGGCGCTGCATGGTGGCGGTGAGCGCGGCGTCGTCGGTGTCCTTGGTGAACTGCAGGACCTGGTTGCGGTTCAGCACCAGCTCGCCCACGAGGTTCATGAGCGTGTCGAGCAGGTCGACGTCGACCCGGATGGTGGTGTCGGCGATGGGTGCGGCGGGCGGCTGCGCCTGCAGGGTGTCGAGGATGTCCTGGGGTGACACGACCTCGAGGGCGACGAGGATCTCGCCGACGTGGCGGGGGTCGCCGTCCTGCTGCATGGCGAGGGCCCGGTCCACGTCGGCACGCGACGCCCTGCCGGCCTGGACCAGCACGTCGCCGAGTCGCGGGGAGTCCGGCAGGGCAGCCGCGTCCAACCCGGAGGCCTCGGGTGAGCTGGCGGGCTCCTCGGGGACCGGGGCGGGGGCGACCTGCTCGTCGGGCTCGGGCTCGGGGTCGGGATCGGGGGTCGTCGCTGCCGCGGGGGGTGCGGTGGGCACGGCCTCGCCCTCCGCCAGGGCGCGGAGGCGGTCCTCGAGGGCGGCGTAGTCGCCGGCGCCCTCGGTGCCGGAGGTGGCGATGGCGTCGATCATCTCCCGCACGGCGTCGGTGAGCGCCAGGAGCTCGCTGGTGATCTCGGGGGTGACGGACAGCTGCCCGTCCCGCAGCCGCGTGAGCAGGTTCTCGCCTACGTGGGTGACCCGCTCGAGCTTCTGGAAGCCGAGGAACCCGCAGGTGCCCTTGACCGTGTGGATGCGGCGGAAGATGGACGACAGCGTCGGGATGGAGTCGGGGGCCTGTTCGAGCTCGACCAGCTCCACGTCGAGCTGGTCCAGCGCCTCGGTCGATTCGAGGATGAACTCGGTGAGGATCTCGTCCACGCTGCGTCCCCTGTCGGGCCCGACGTCGTCGGACCCTGTCGGTCGGCCCGGGCCGGCCTGTAGTGGTCGGCGCCGGCGTTCGTAGACTCGGCTGCCCATGCCCGTGCTCGTCGCCCCCGCGGACACGCCCCTCGGCGTGTCCCTCGTGCGTGCCCTGCGGGCCGACGGGGCCGAGGTTCGTGCCTATGCGACCGGGGACGGGGACGTCGGGGCGCTGCGCGCCGCCGGGGCCTTCGTCGCCGTCGGGGACCTCGACGACGAGGGCCGGCTGGACGCCGCCATGACCGACGTCCACACGGTCGTGGGCCTGCACGCCCACCCGCTCGTCCGGGACCCCGACCGGCTCGCGACCCACCTCGACGTGTTGCTCACGGCGGCACGTGAGGCCGGCGTGGCCCGGCTGGTGGTGCGCACCGTGCCCCGCCCCGCCGCCGACGGCGACCCGCTGCGCCGGGTCTGCCACGAGGTCGAGGTGGCCATGGCCGGGCTCGCACTGCCGACCATGGCCGTGCGCACCTCGCTGGTCGACGCCCCGGACCTGCGGGATGCCCTCGTCTCCGTCGGGGGTGCCGGCGCCGACCCGGATATCGAGGTCGCGCCGGTGCACCCCGACGACGTCGTGGAGGCGCTCGTCGCGCTCGACGCGGCCCGCAGCACCGCCACCGAGGGGCACCTGGTCCTGCGCCTGCAGGGCCCGCGGATGCCGCTCGGCCGGTACCTCGACCGCGTCGGCGACAGCCTCGTCGGCCGTGTCTACGTCCCCGCCGCGCGGGTCCCGCTGCTCGGTCCTGCGCTCGGCACGGCGTGGAGCGAACCCGACGACGACGCCACGGCGGACCTGCTCGCGTTCGCCGGGCTCAGCCCGCGAACGCTGGCGCCCTGACCCCGATTCCCCTTCCCGCATCCCCTCCCACACCGTGAGGCTTCCCATGCCCGACAGCGAGACCTACGACGTCTGGGTCATCAACGACCCCGACGGGCCGGTGCTGTACTTCCCGGTCCCGTCGTCGTCCGCCGCCCCGCCCAGCGAGCACGTCGCCCGCCACCGCCAGCACGCGGCCCGCGCGTCCGCGCCCGAGGGCCTGATCGAGGGCGTCTGGTCCCGGGCCAGGCAGCGGCTCGCCGGCGGGGCGTCGCTGGTCGCCGAGATCGCCGACCCCGAGGTCGAGATCCGGCGTGCCGCCCAGCGCGCCGCGACCATGGCGCGGGGCGCCGACGCCGTGGCCTGGGCCCCCGAGGAGTTGCTCGCCGAACCCGAGCCCGCCCCGAAGAAGAAGGCCGCGCCCCGCTCCCGGCCCTCCGCCTCCTCCTCCGGGACCGCCGCCCCGCGGACGGCCGCGCCCCGCCCCACGCGTCCCCGCCCCGCCCCGAAGCCGAAGCCCGCGCCCCCGGCGAAGCCGGCCGAGCCCGAGGAGCGCATGTGCCCCTCGTGCTTCATGATGCGCAGCGTGGACCAGTTCCCCGCCGGCGCCGACGTGTGCGAGTTCTGCGCCTGACGCTTCCGGTACCAGGGCGACCGGAACCGTCAGTGCGGGGCGCGGGCTGCGGGGCGGCGTAGGCCCTGCGGCGGGACGCCTCAGTAGTCGGTGGGCTCGTCGATCCAGGGCATCATGGCACGCAGCTCCTTGCCGACCTTCTCGATCAGCGAGCCGCGACCCTCGTCGCGCATGCGCGCGTAGTTCTCGGCGCCGGACTCCCACTCGTCCATGAAGTTGTTGGCGAAGGTGCCGTCCTGGATCTCGGTGAGGATGTCCTGCATGGCCGCCACGGAGGATCTCGTTGACCACGCGCGGACCCGAGACGTAGTCGCCGTACTCGGCCGTGGTGGAGACCGAGTGGCGCATCCAGGAGATGCCGCCCTCGTACATCAGGTCCACGATGAGCTTGAGCTCGTGGAGGCACTCGAAGTAGGCGATCTCGGGCTGGTACCCGGCGTCGGTGAGGGTCTTGAAGCCCTGCAGGACGAGCTGGGAGGCGCCACCGCAGAGCACGGCCTGTTCGCCGAACAGGTCGGTCTCGGTCTCCTCCTTGAAGGTGGTCTCGATGACCCCGGCGCGGGTGAGGCCGACGCCGGCCGCGTAGGACTTGGCGAGCTCGAGCGCGTTGCCGGTGGCGTCCTGGTGGACGGCGACCAGGCCGGGCGTGCCCTGGCCCTGCTCGTACAGGCGACGGACGATGTGGCCGGGCGACTTCGGGGCGGCGAGGAACACGTCGACGTCCGCGGAGGGCTCGACGAAGCCGAAGTGGATGTTGAACCCGTGGCCGAAGACCAGGGCGTTGCCGGGCTCCATGGCGTCGGCCAGCCCGTTCTGCCACGCGGCCTTCTGGGCGGTGTCGGGCAGCAGCACGACGACGACGTCGGCCTCGGCGGCCGCCTCGTTGGTCGGCTTGACCGTGAGGCCAGCCTCCTCGGCGACCGACCACGAGGAGGAGCCCTCGCGCAGCCCGACGCGGACGTCGACGCCGGAGTCGCGCAGGTTCAGGGCGTGGGCGTGGCCCTGCGAGCCGTAGCCGAGGACGGCGACCTTCTTCGACTGGATGATCGAGAGGTCGGCGTCCTGCTCGTAGTAGATCGTGGCCACGGAAGGGTCCTTGTGTGCGGGATGGGACGGGTGGCGAAGCGTACGACCCGTTCCGCGACCCCCGGAAACCGGGTCCTGCCCACGTCGTTAGACTCCGCGGGGCGATGACCCCTGCAGGAGGGAGCTGGTCCGTGGGCGAGTTCGTGCGACTCGAGGTGGACGCCGACACGCGTGTGGCGACGATGCGGCTCGAGCGGCCGCCGATGAACGCCATCTCCCAGCAGGTCTGGGAGGAGATCGAGGCGTGCTCCCACGAGGTCGGCGAGCGCGAGGACATCGGGGCGGTGGTCGTGTACGGCGGCCCCAAGGTGTTCGCCGCCGGCGCGGACATCAAGGAGTTCCCCGACCTCGACGTCCGTGACGTCATGGACCAGGTCGGGCCCCGCCTGCAACGGTCCATGGACGCGCTGGCCCGGATCCCCGTGCCCACCATCGCCGCCATCGCGGGGTACGCCCTCGGCGGCGGGTGCGAGGTGGCGCTGGCCTGCGACTTCCGCGTCGCGGCCGACAACGCCAAGATGGGCCAGCCCGAGATCCTGCTGGGCATCATCCCCGGCGCGGGCGGCACGCAGCGCCTGCCGCGCCTGATCGGTGCGGCCCGGGCCAAGGACCTCATCTTCAGCGGCCGCATGGTCGACATGACCGAGGCGCCCGGCATCGGCCTGGTCGACCTGGTGGTGCCGGCCGACGACCTGCTCGACCGGGCCACGGCGCTGGCCGCGCAGTACGCCGCCGGTCCCTACGCCCTCCGGCTGGCGAAGCGCGCGATCGACGAGGGCATCGAGGGGCCGCTGGACCAGGGCCTGCGCCTCGAGCAGTCCCTGTTCGCCGGCGCCTTCGGCAGCGACGACATGCGGACCGGCGTGGCCAGCTTCATCGAGAACGGACCGGGCAAGGCGCAGTTCAGCGGTCGCTGACGCGACCGGGAGGAGAGCCCGCATGAGCGCAGGGACCGCACCGGACGACACCCGGGCCGACCTGGCCACGCTGGACCTCAAGGGCAAGCAGGCCGCGTACCACGACTACGAGGCCTCCACCTACGAGGACAAGTTCAAGATCAGCTACGACGAGCACGTGATCGCGTACGCGCGCGACCGGTTCGTCAAGGCCATCCCCGAGGGCCGCGTCGAGGGACGTGTCCTCGAGCTCGGTGCCGGGACCGGCTTCTTCACGATCAGCCTGGCGCTCGGCCGGTGCATCGGCGGCGAGCTGCACTGCTCCGACATCTCCGAGGGCATGCTGCGCGTCTGCAAGCAGAACGGCACCGCCAACGGGCTCGACCTGCACACCGAGCAGGGCGACGCCGAGAACCTGCCCTATCCCGACGACCACTTCGACCTGGTCATCGGCCACGCGTTCATCCACCACCTGCCCGTGCCCGGCAAGGCCTTCCAGGAGGCCTTCCGCGTCCTCAAGCCCGGTGGCCGGCTGGTCATCGCCGGTGAACCGACCTACTGGGGCGACCGGGCATCCCGGGTGGTCAAGCGCAACGTCTACCGGGCGTTCAAGGCGGTCACGTCGCTGCCGGGCCTCGGGCAGTACCGCAAGCAGGAGCTGTTCGACCAGGAGGACGACACCGCCGCACTGCTCGCCGCCCTCGAGCACGAGGTCGACCTGCACACCTTCCGTCCCGACGAGGTCGCTCGCATGGCCGACATCGCCGGCTTCGAGGACGTGGACGTGGTCACCGAGGAGCTGCTGGCCAACTGGTGGGGCTGGGGCGTGCGCACCGTCGAGGGCTCGATCCGCCCCGGCACGTTCGGGGTGCGCTGGGCCCTGACGGCCTTCCACGGCTACCGGCTGTTCACCGCCCTCGACGAGGCGGTCTTCCAGCGGCTGGTGCCGGACGGGCTCTTCTACAACCTCATCGTCACCGGGCGGAAGCCGCTCACGTCGTGAGCGAGACGCTGGGCCCCGAGCTCGAGGTCGCGTCGCGACGCGACCTCGACGAGCAGGCGGGCGAGGCCGTCGAGGCCGCCGTGGACGCCCGCGTGCGGGCCGAGACCGCCGCCGAGGGCCTGCGTCGAGCCAGTCGCCTGGCCGACGACCTCGCCGCCGAGATCGGGCTCCCGGCGCAGGCGCGCCGCCCTCCCATGCGCCTGCAGTACCCGCGCTGGGGATGGCGCCGCGCCGTCGAGTTCGCCGTGCGTCGCCGCATGTTCACCCCGGACTACCTCAACCTGTACCGCCGCTTCCTGGTGCACCGCGCCGAGGCACTGGCACGGGGGAACCAGGTCCACTTCCAGGGCATGGTGTTCACCGGCAAGCGGGTCGAGTTCCACGCGCGTCGTGGTCACGGCCGGCTGGTGGTCGGGCCGTGGTGCTGGATCGGCAACGACAACAAGCTGCGCGCGCACGAGGGCCAGCTGACGCTCGGGGCCAAGGTCGTCATGGGCCGCGACAACGTCGTGAACACCTACCTCGACATCGAGATCGGGGACGCGTCGATCCTGGCCGACTGGATCTACATCTGCGACTTCGACCACCGGTTCGACCGGCTCGACATGCCCATCAAGGACCAGGGCATCGTCAAGTCCCCGGTCCGCGTCGGCGGGGACGTCTGGATCGGCGAGAAGGCCACCGTGCTGCGGGGCGTCGACGTGGGCCACGGGTCCGTGGTCGCCAGCCACTGCCTGGTCAACCAGTCGATCCCGCCGTTCTCGATCGCCGTCGGGGTGCCGGTCCGGGTCGTGAAGTCGCGGCTGCCCGACGGCATGGACCCCGAGGAGGCCATGGCGCTCGTGCGGCGGGGGCTGCCGATCCCGGGGGACCCGATCGGGTGACGGGCACGCGGGGCGTGGCCGGGATCAGCCGTGCCCGTCGCGCGACGGGTCCCTGCCCGTCGAGCAGGGCACGGACGTCGATCTGCCCGTCGAGCAGCCGGCGTCCGACCTCCTCGGCCTTGAGCTGGTGCGACCGCGCGTGGTGGCGGATCGCCTCCCACGCCGACGCGGCGTCCGTCCCGCGGCCGCGCCGGACGAACCCCTTGGCCTGCTCGATGACGATCCGTCGGTCCAGGGCGCGCTGCAGCTGGACGTTCTCGGTGCGGAAGCGGGTGATGTCGCGGGCGTGCAGCAGGTAGGCGGTGGCGACCCCGGCCAGCGTGCGCCCCGCCTGGTCGGCGTCCTCGGGCAGGGGGCGGGGATCGGTGTCGTAGAGGTTCAGCGCCCCGATGACCTCGCCCTGGAACAGCATCGGGTAGCTGAACACCGACCCCATCCCGACCTGCAGTGCGGCCTTGGCGAAGCGGGGGAACGGCGTGTCGCCCCCGAGGTCGGTGGCGTGCACCACCGTGCCCGTCCGGTAGGCGTGCAGGCACGGTCCCTCGTCGAACTCGATCTGCAGCTGCTCGAGTGTCTTGAGGATCGGGTCGGAGGCGGCGACGAAGCGCAGGCGACCGTGCTGGTCCTCGAGCATCGCCCCGGCGCCGGCGACGCCGAGGATGCCGGCGATGTCATCGCCGAGCTGCCCCATCACGTCCTCGAGCTCGAAGTCCTCGAGCAGGGCGGTCGGGAGGTCGCTGAGGACCTGCAGCAGACGTGTCTGGTCCATGCGGTGCCCTGTGCCGGTGGGGTGACCGGCTCGTGTCGTCAGTGGGGTCGGGGCACCAGCGTACGGGTCAGGTCGTGGGGCCGGGGCCCACTCACGGCGGCGAATGCCTCGTGGGCCTCGGCTGCGGAGGCGTACCGCTCGGAGACCTCGCGGCGCGTGCAACGCCTCACGGCGTCGGCGAGGTGGTCGTCCACGTCGTCGAGGACCTCACGCAGGTCGGGCACGTCCTGCTCGATCTTGGCGAGCAGGAGCTCGTGGACGGTGTCGCCCTCGAACACCGGTCGACCCGCCAGCGCCTCCCAGAGGGTGAGGCCCAGGCCGTACAGGTCGGTCCACGGGCCGACCTCGCCGTCGCCGAGCGTCTCGGGCGCGGCGTACCGCACGGTGCCGCTGCCCACGTCGGGCAACGTCAGCCCCGACGGGGCGTTGATGACCCGGGCGATGCCGAAGTCCACGACCTTCACGTAGCCGGAGCGGTCCACCAGCACGTTGCCCGGCTTGACGTCGCGGTGCACCAGGTCACGTTCGTGGGCCGCATCCAGCGCGGCAGCGACCTGGGAACCGACCGCCGCGCCCACCAGCGACGTCACCGGCAGGTCGCACTGGCCCAACGTCGGACCGTCCACGTACTCCATGACGAGGAACGTCAGGTCACCGTCGCTGCACGCGTCGTAGACGCGCACCGCGTTCGGGTGGGTCGCGCGGACCGTCGCCAGCGCCTCGACCCGGAGGCGCGCCGCGGCGGCCTTGTCCGCCGCCCGATGGGGCAGCAGCAGCTTGATCGCGACGTCGCGGGCGAGCTGCAGGTCCCTCGCGCGCCACACCGCGGCGGCGGCGCCGGACGCCAGGAACTCGTCGAGCCGGTAGCGGTCGAGGAGCAGCAGCCCCTCGCCGGGCCACGGCGTCGACGGCGTGGTGGCGACGGTCGGCGGTGGAGAGGAGGTGGGGGTGGCAGCCATGCACCCAGCCCTTCGCAGGTTCGGAGAACGCGTGTCCCGCCGGAGCGGCGGGTGACTGCGAGGACAGGGCAGCTCCTCCCACTGTACGGGCAGATGCTCGCTCCTGTCTCGGGTGGCGCTGCCGCGCGTGCGATCCCCTCGGTACCGTGCGCGACATGGAGCCGTCGCCGACCGATCGTCTCGGACGCCCGCTGACCGACCTGCGCATGTCGGTGACGGACCGCTGCAACTTCCGGTGCCGGTACTGCATGCCGCGCGAGGTCTTCGGCCCCGACCACGCCTTCCTCGAACGCGACGAGCTGCTCTCCTTCGAGGAGCTCGCGTTGCTCGGGCAGGTCTTCACCGGCCTCGGCGTGTCCAAGCTGCGGCTCACCGGCGGCGAGCCCCTGCTGCGCCGCGGGCTGCCCGACCTCGTCGGGATGCTGGCCGCCCTCGACGGCGTGGACGACCTGGCGCTGACCACCAACGGCACCGCGCTGCCCGGGCTGGCGACCGCCCTCCGGGACGCGGGGCTGCACCGGGTCACGGTCAGCCTCGACGCGCTCGACGACGCCGTCCACCGGGCGATCGCGGACGTCAACACCCCGGTCGACGCGGTGCTGGCCGGCATCGACGCAGCGCTGGCGGCGGGGCTGCCCGTCAAGGTCAACACCGTGGTCAAGCGGGGCGTGAACGAGGACCAGATCGTCCCGCTGGCCGCCTGGGGGCGCGAGCGGGGCGTCACCGTCCGGTTCATCGAGTACATGGACGTGGGCGCCACCAACGGCTGGCGCATGGGCGACGTCGTGCCGGCCGACGAGGTGCTCGGGCTCCTGCGGGCCCAGTGGCCGCTGTCGCCGATCGTCGCGGACGCCGGCGCGGCGGGCCAGGTCGCCGAGCAGTACGCCTACGACGACGGGGCGGGGCGGGTCGGCGTCATCGCGTCCGTCACCCGGCCCTTCTGCCGCGGGTGCTCGCGGGCCCGCCTGTCCTCGGTCGGCGAGCTGTTCACGTGCCTGTTCGCCACCCGCGGCACCGACCTGCGGGCCCTGCTGCGCGACGGCGCCGACGCCGACGCCCTCACCGACGTCGTGCGCGGGGCCTGGACGGGGCGCACGGACCGCTACTCCGAGCTGCGCACCGACGAGACCCGGGGGACGGGGCGCGTCGAGATGTCGTACATCGGCGGCTGACGCTCGCGGAAATCCGGGACGCGAGCCCCGCCCGCATGTGTACGTTCGGGGTGCTCGGCCACGGGAGCGGTCGGGCAAGGGAGACGAGTCCGGCGCGGGCGACCCCGTCGGACAGGGAGCCGGACGCATGAAGATCGACCTGACCGTCGACGGCACCCGGTACGAGGACGACGTCGAGCCGCGCACGCTGCTCGTCCAGCACCTCCGTGAGACGCTCGGGCTGACCGGCGTCAACATCGGGTGCGACACCTCGAACTGCGGTGCCTGCACGATCCACCTGGATGGGCAGAGCGTGAAGAGCTGCACCGTCCTGGCCGTCCAGGCGGACGGCTGCGAGGTGACGACCATCCACGGCCTGGCCGAGGACGAGGGATCGCCCGAGACGTGGCATCCCCTGCAGCAGGCCTTCCACACCGAGCACGGCCTGCAGTGCGGGTACTGCACCCCCGGGATGATCATGGCCGCGGCGGACCTGCTGCGGGACAACCCCGACCCGTCCGAGGCGGACGTCCGGGACGGCCTCGAGGGCAACCTCTGCCGCTGCACCGGGTACGTCAACATCGTGCGGGCCGTGCAGAAGGCCGCCGCCGCGATGCGCGAGGGTGGCTCGGTCGACATGTCCGAGGCCCCGGCCGCGGAGGTGACCGCATGAGTGCCACCGAGACCCCCGCCGCCGGGAACGTCGGCCGGACCCGCCTGCGCAAGGAGGACGCGCGACTGGTCACGGGTCGGACGAACTGGACCGACGACATCCGCCTGCCCGGCACGCTGCACATGGTCCTGGTGCGCTCGCCGATGGCCCACGCTCGCATCACCTCGATCGACGTGGACGGGGCGCGCCAGATGCCCGGTGTCGTCGACGTCGTGACCGGTGCCGACCTCGAGGGCGCCTTCGGCGACGGCCTGCCGTGCGCGTGGCCGGTCACCGAGGACATGGCGTCCCCGGCCCACATGCCCCTGGCGGCCGACGAGGTCGCCTACGTCGGCGATGCCGTCGCCGCCGTCCTGGCGCGCTCACGCGCCGAGGCCGTCGATGCCGCCGAGGCCGTCGTCGTCGACTACGAGCCCCTGCCGGTGGTGACCGACATGCGGCGCGCGGTCGAGGACGGGGCCGACCTGGCCCACACCTCGCTGGCGTCCAACACCAGCTTCGTGTGGCCGCTGCAGAGCCCGTCGCCCGAGGCCATCGACGAGGCCTTCGAAGGTGCCGCCCACGTGGTCGAGCGCGAGTTCGTGAACCAGCGGCTGATCCCGCTGGCGATGGAGCCGCGGGCCGTGGTGGCCTCGCCGCTGGGCACCTCCGGCGAGTACACGGTGTGGTCGGCGACCCAGGTGCCGCACATCCTGCGCCTGATGCTCGCCCTGACCACCGGGATCCCCGAGCAGCAGCTGCGGGTCGTGGCCCCCGACGTCGGCGGTGGCTTCGGGTCGAAGCTCAACGTCTACGCCGAGGAGGCGCTGGCGCTGGTGCTTGCCAAGCGGCTCGGGCGCCCCGTGAAGTGGACCGAGACCCGCTCCGAGGGCTTCCAGGCCACCATCCACGGCCGGGACCAGATCCAGCGCATCTCGCTGGCCATGGACGAGGACGGCCGCTTCCGTGGGCTGAAGGTCGACCTGCTCGCCGACATGGGTGCCTACCTCCAGCTGGTCACGCCCGGCGTGCCGCTGCTCGGGGCGTTCATGTACCCGGCGATCTACAAGATGGACGCCTACGACTTCCGGTGCACGGGCGTGTTCACCAACAAGACGCCGACGGACGCGTACCGGGGCGCGGGACGCCCCGAGGCGACCTTCGCCATCGAGCGGATCGTCACCGAGGCCGCCCACGAGCTCGGCATGGACCCGATGGAGCTGCGGAAGCGCAACTGGATCCAGCACGAGGAGTTCCCCTTCGACATGATCGCGGGGCTCACCTACGACTCGGGCAACTACGAGGCCGCCACCGCGCGGGCCGTGGAGCTGTTCGACTACGACGGTCGCCGCGAGGAGCAGGCGGCCCGTCGCGAGCGCGGTGACACGACCGTGCTGGGCATCGGCATCTCGACCTTCACCGAGATGTGCGGGCTGGCGCCCTCGCGCGTCCTCGGCTCGCTGTCCTACGGGGCCGGCGGCTGGGAGCACGCGGCGGTGCGGATCCTCCCGTCGGGCAAGGCCGAGGTCATCACGGGCACCTCGCCCCACGGGCAGGGCCACGTCACCGCCTGGTCGCAGATCGCCTCCGACCAGCTCGGCATCCCGTTCGAGGACATCGAGGTCCGCCACGGCGACACCGCCGTCGCGCACAAGGGCATGGACACCTACGGGTCCCGGTCCCTGGTGGTCGGCGGGTACGCGGTCGTGCGGGCCTGCGAGAAGGTCGTGGCGAAGGCGAAGACGCTCGCGGCCCACATGCTCGAGGCGGCCGAGGACGACATCGAGTTCGCGGACGGCCGGTTCTCGGTGAAGGGCTCGCCCGACGCGGCGACCACGATCCAGGACCTCGCGCTGGCCAGCTTCGCCGGTCACGACTACCCCGAGGGCATGGAGCTCGGGCTCGACTCGGACGCCACGGTCGACCCCGAGAACTTCAGCTACCCGCATGGCACCCACCTCGCCCTGGTCGAGGTCGACACCGAGACCGGGCACGTCGAGCTGCTCGACTACGTGGCGGTGGACGACGTGGGCAGGGTGGTGAACCCGCAGATCGTCGAGGGCCAGGTCCACGGCGGGCTGGCCCAGGGGATCGCCCAGGCGATGTACGAGGAGGTCGTCTACGACGAGATGGGCAACCTGACCACGGGCAGCATCGTGGACTACTACGCCCCGTCCGCCGCGGACCTGCCGACCTTCCGCACCGACCGCACCGAGACCCCGGCGACCACCAACCCGCTGGGCGTCAAGGGCGTCGGCGAGGCCGGCACGATCGCCTCGACCCCGGCGATCATGAACGCCGTGGTCGACGCGCTGCGCCACCTCGGCGTGAACGAGGTGCCGATGCCGGCGTCCCCACGCAACGTGTGGACCGCCATCCAGCAGGCCCAGGGAGGTGCCGCATGATCCCGGCGACGTTCGACTACATCCGCGCCACGTCGGTCGACGAGGCCGTCGGGGCGATGGCCGAGCACGGCGACGAGGCCAAGGTGCTGGCCGGCGGGCACAGCCTGCTGCCGATGATGAAGCTGCGGCTGGCCGTCCCCGAGTTCCTCGTGGACGTCGGCCGGGTCGAGGAGCTGCACGGCGTCCGCGAGGACGGCGACCACCTCGTCGATCGGGGCGGCGACCACCCACCACCAGGTCATGACCGACGCGCTGGTCCGCCAGCACTGCGGCGTCCTGGCCGACGTCACCGCGACCATCGGCGACGCGCAGGTCCGCCACCGCGGCACCATCGGCGGTGGGATCGCGCACGGCGACCCGGCCGGTGACCTGCCCGCCGCCCTGCTCGCCCTCGGTGGCGAGGTCGTGGCCGCCGGGCCCCGACGGCCGCCGCACGATCGCGGCCGCGGACCTGTTCACCGACTACCTCGAGACGGCCCTCGGCGACGACGAGGTCCTGGTCGAGGTCCGGGTCCCCAAGCTCGGCGACGGGTGGGGCTGGAACTACCAGAAGTTCAACCGCGTGGCGCAGGCCTGGGCCATCGTCGGGTCCTGCGCGCTGGTGCGACGGTCCAACGGCACCGTCGACGAGGCACGGGTGGGGCTGACGCACATGGGCACGGTGCCCGTGCGGGCGTCGGCCACCGAGCAGGCGCTCGCGGGCGCGTCGGTCGACTCGATCGCCGACGCGGCCGAGGCCGCGGCCGACGGGACCACACCGCCCAGCGACCTCAACGCCGACGCGGCGTTCCGCCAGCACCTCGCACGGGTCCTGACCCGACGGGCGCTGCAGGCGGCGGCCGGGACCAGCTGACGTGGTCGCCGCCGACGGGCCGGGCCTGCTGCCGGACGGGGTCGTCGATCCCGACGGTGTGGCGGCCCGGCTCGCCGGTGCGGACTACCTGGCCGACCGTGGCCTGGCCACGGCGGTGTTCCTCGCGCTGCGGCTGCACCGGCCGCTGTTCCTCGAGGGCGACGCGGGGGTGGGCAAGACGGCCCTGGCGGGCGCCGTCGCCGCCGTGCTCGACGCCCCGCTGATCCGGCTGCAGTGCTACGAGGGCATCGACGCGACCCAGGCGCTGTACGACTGGAACTTCCCGCGGCAGATCCTGCACCTGCGCGCGGCCGAGGCCGCCCACCGCGAGGCGGACGCGGCGTCGCTGGAGGCCGAGCTCTACAGCCGCGCGTTCCTCGTCGCGCGGCCGCTGCTGCAGGCGCTGGAGACCACGCCCAGCGTGCTGCTGGTCGACGAGGTGGACCGCGCCGACGACGAGTTCGAGGCGTTCCTGCTCGAGGTGCTGTCGGAGTACAGCGTCACCATCCCCGAGCTCGGCACCATCCGCGCGGCGGTCCCGCCCGTGGTCGTGCTGACCTCGAACCGCACCCGCGAGGTCCACGACGCGCTCAAGCGCCGGTGCTACTACCACTGGGTCGGGCACCCCGACCTCGACCGCGAGGTCGCGATCGTGCGCACGCGCCTGCCCGGTGTCGGTGAGCGGCTGGCGCGCCAGGTCGTCGGCGTGGTGCAGGCGCTGCGCGGGATGGACCTGCTCAAGCCGCCGGGCGTGTCCGAGACGCTGGACTGGGCCCATGCCCTGCAGGCCCTCGGGGCCAGCGAGCTCGACGAGCAGCTCGCCCACGCCACGCTCGGCAGCGTGCTCAAGTTCCACGAGGACCAGCAGCGGGTCGCCGACGTCGACCTGGTCGCCACCGCCCGGGGGTCGTGATGGCCGGCACGGACGCGACCCGGGTGCCGACCGACCTCACGGGCGTGCTCGTGCGGTTCGCCCAGCGCGTGCGCGAGGCCGGGGTCGACGCGTCCCCCGAGCGCGTGCAGGCCCTGCTCGCCGGCCTCGACGTGGTCGGCGCGGGTGATCCACGCGACGTGTACTGGGTCGGTCGCCTGACGCTGTGTGCCGACCCCCTGGACCTCGTGCGCTTCGACCGCGTCTTCGCCGAGGTGTTCGGCACGCCGACGGGGCGCCGCCCCGCGCCCCGCCCCGTGCTGCAGGTGGTCCCGGCCACCCTCGACGCGGACGCCGACCCCGCCTCCGGGGACGACGAGGGCGACGACGAGGCCACCGCCATGGTCGCCAACGCCTCGCGCGTCGAACGGCTGCGCCACCGGGACGTGGTCGACCTCACCGACGACGAGCGGGCCGACCTGCATCGGCTGCTGGCCGCCTTCCGCATGCCCGGCGAGACCCGCCGCACACGCCGGCACCGCCCCGCCCACCGCGGCCTGCTCGACCGGCCCACGGACCGTCCGGGGGCTGCTGGCCGCCGGGGGCGAACCGGCCCGGCTGGCCCACCGGCGCGCCCGCGTCCGCCCCCGCGACGTGGTGCTGCTCGCCGACGTGTCGGGGTCCATGGCCGCCTACGCCGACGTGCTCCTGCGCTTCGCCCACGCGGCCGCCCGGGGCCATCCCGCCCGCACCGAGGTGTTCACGCTCGGGCACCCGGCTGACCCGCGTCACCCGCGAGCTGGGCCTGCGCGACCCGGACCTCGCGATGCGGGCGGTGGGCCAGCGCGTCCCGGACTGGTCGGGCGGCACGCGGCTGGGCGAGACGCTCAAGGACTTCCTCGACCAGTGGGGCCAGCGTGGGCTCGCCCGCGGGGCGGTCGTGGTCGTGCTGTCCGACGGGTGGGAGCGGGGCGACGTCACGCTGCTCGGCGAGCAGATGGCGCGACTGGCGCGACTGGCCCACCGGGTGGTGTGGGCCAACCCGCGGGCGGGGCGCGACGGGTTCGCCCCGACCGCCGGCGGGATGGCCGCGGCCCTCCCGTCCTGCGACGCGCTGGTCGCCGGGCACTCCCTGGCGGCCCTCGAGCACCTCGCCCGCGTGGTCGCGGGCGCTGCGGAAGGTGGCGGACATGCGTGACGTCCTGGACCAGGTGCGGTCGTGGCAGGCGGCCGGTGACACGTTCGCGCTGGCGACGGTGGTGGACACCTCGGCGTCGGCGCCCCGCGGCCCGGGCGCGGCCGTGGCGGTGCACCCGGACGGGACGGTGCTGGGCAGCGTGTCGGGCGGGTGCGTGGAGGGGGCGGTGGTCGAGACCTGCCGTGAGGTGCTGGCCGGCGCCCCGCCCCGGCTGGTGACCTACGGCTACTCCGACGACGAGGCCTTCGCCGTCGGGCTGACCTGCGGGGGGACGATCCACGTGTTCGTGCAGCCGATCACGCCCGACGACGTGATCGACCTGCCGGCCATCGCCGACGCGGTCGCCGCGGACGCCCCGGTGGCGGTGGCCACGGTGGTCGAGGGGCCGGCCGAGGCGGGACGCGGCATGCTGGTGTGGCCCGACCGGGTCGAGGGCAGCCTCGGGCCCGAGGGGCTGGACGTCGCGGTGGTCGACGACGCGCGGGGGATGCTGGCGCAGGGGGTGTCGGGGCGGCGGCACTACGGCCCGGCCGGCGAGCGGCGCCGGGACGAGGTCGGCGTGTTCGTCGAGGCGCTGGCGCCCCGTCCGCGGATGCTGGTGTTCGGCGCGATCGACTTCGCCGCGGCGGTGGCACGGATCGGGCGGTTCCTCGGGTTCCACGTGACCGTGTGCGACGCCCGGCAGGTGTTCGCCACGCGGGCGCGGTTCCCCGACGCGGACGAGGTCGTGGTCGAGTGGCCCCACCGCTACCTGGCCGACGCCGACGTGGACGAGCGCACCGTGATCTGCGTGCTGACCCACGACCCGAAGTTCGACGTGCCGGTGCTGGTCGAGGCGCTGCGCACGCCCGCCTCCTACATCGGCGTGATGGGATCGCGACGGACCCACGAGGACCGCCTGGAGCGGCTGCGCGAGGAGGGCGTGACCGACGCCGAGCTGGCCCGGCTGCGCTCACCGATCGGGCTGGACCTCGGGGGCCGAACCCCGGAGGAGACCGCCGTGTCCATCGCCGCCGAGATCGTCCAGCAGCGCTGGGGCGGCTCGGGCCAACCGCTGACCGAGACCGCGGGCCGCATCCACCTCGACCCGCACCCCGACCGCCAGCCCGCCCACCCCTGACCCGCACGGGAGCCGCGCATGGAGTTCACCAACGAGTTCACGATCCCCCTGGGCGTCGACGAGGCCTTCGCCGTGCTGACCGACCTCGAACGGGTCGCCCCGTGCATGCCGGGCGCGACGCTGGAGGAGGTCGACGGCGACACCCACCACGGCCGGGTCAAGGTCAAGGTGGGACCCATG
This sequence comes from uncultured bacterium, assembly GCA_963796225.1. GTDB lineage: Bacteria > Actinomycetota > Nitriliruptoria > Nitriliruptorales > Nitriliruptoraceae > CAWCLK01. The sequence goes on along the minus strand of CAWCLK010000020.1, from coordinate 188,604 downwards.
AGCCTGACCTACACCGGGACCGCCACGGTCACGGACGTGGACCCCTCGTCCCACACCGCACGGATCGAGGCGAAGGGGCGCGAGAAGCGGGGCGCCGGGACCGCCACGGCCGACGTGCGCGCCGAGCTGCACGAGGCCGACGGGCAGACCCAGGTCACCGTGACCACGGACATCAACGTGACCGGCAAGCCGGCCCAGTTCGGGACGGGGCGTGATGGCCGACGTCGGGGCGAAGATCATCGACCGCTTCGCGACCAACCTCCACGAGATGCTCGACGCCGAGGAGGCGACCGACGCCGGGGCGATGCCCGAGGCGGCCTCCTCGGGAGCCACGGCCGAGGCGATCCCCGCCGCCGAGCCGGACGAGACCCACGGTTCGGCCAGCGCCCCGGGCCCGCGCACCGTCGCCTACCGCCCCCCGCGCGACGAGGCCCTGGACCTGGTCGACATCGCCGGGGAGGCCACGGCCAAGCGTCTGGCCCCGGTCCTCGCCGCTGTGCTGGCCATCCTGCTCGTGGTCTGGTGGCGTCGCCGGGCCTGACGGGGCATGCCTCGCCTGCACGGGGACGTCGCACCCCGGGCGTAGGGTCGGGGCAGGTCGTCGTCGAAGGACGTGACGTGCTGTCCCTGCTCCGACCCCGCCGTGGTCGTAGCCCGGCCGGCCCGCCGGGCCTGTCGCACCCGGACCCGGGTCCGCGACCTCGAGTTCGCGGTGCTGGACACCGAGACCAACGACGGGGACCCACGCGACGGCCTTCGTCGTGCAGGTCGCCGTCGTGGTGTGCCGGGGCGACGGGACCGTCCTGGACCGCTGGTCGTCGTACGTCCGCCCGCCGGACGGCGACGTCGGGCCCACCGAGATCCACCGGATCACGTTCGCCGACGTCGTGCGCGCCCCGACCTTCGAGCAGGTGCTCCCAGACCTGGTCGCGCGCCTGCGGGGGCGGGTCCGGGTCGCGCACAACCTGCCGTTCGACGCGGCCGTGCTCGACCGTGCCTTCGCCCGCGCCGGCTACCAGCCGGGACCGGTGGCCGACCTCGACACGCTGGCGCTGTCCGCGGGCGCCGACGGACCTCGCGGGCACGGGCTGCAGGCGCTGTGCCGGCGCTACCGGATCCCCATCGACGGCTGGCACGACGCCCGCGCCGACGCCGCCGCCACGGCGGCCCTGCTGGCGCGGCTGCTGGCCGACCGTGACGTGCGCCGGCTCGACGACCTGCTCGCGCTCGTCCCCTCGGTCGCGGCGCGCGCCGACTGGCCCGACCCCGTGTTCGCCCCGGGCGTGCTGGCACGGGTGGCCGCCGAACAGGCCGTCCCGCCCGAGCTCCTGCGGCGGCGGGGCCAGCGAGCCGCCGCCGAACGTGCCGAGCGTCGCGCCCGGGCCGCCCGCGAACGCGCCCTGCGGGTCCGGTTCCGCAAGGGCCAGGACGACGTGTGGCGCGTCGTGGGGCCGCCGGGCGAGATCGCCGTCGGACGCCTGGTCGTGCCCACCCGCCGGGGCTCCACCGTGGTCGAGGTCGTCGAGGTGCGCGGCGCCCCGGACGACGCCGGCGTGCCGCAGGTGCAGGGAACGATCCGTCCCGTGGCCCTGCTGCGTCCTCGGCCCGACGAGACCTGGGAGGTCCACGGACCGGCGTCCGAGGTCCGCGCGGGGCGCGTCGCGGCGGTCCGCGACGACGCCTCGACCGTCGACGTCGAGGTCGGCCCGGTCGAGCCGGCCGGGGAACGCGACGGGGTGGCGATGGTCCGGGCCCGGGTGCTGTCCCCGGTGGAGGTCAGCTCGCCCCGTCCCGCGTGACCGACACGTGCCGGCCGTTGCGGTCGGCGATCAGCCCGGCCAGCGTGGCCAGGGCGATCTCGGGCGGCGTGTGCGAGCCGATGTCGATGCCGATGGGACGTTCGATCCGGGCGATCTCCCGGTCGCTGAAGCCGCGGTCGCGCAACGCCTCGATGTGGGGCGGGGTGTGCCGCGCCGACCCCATCAGGCCGATCCAGCGGGCGTCGGACCGCAGCGCCTCGGCGAGGTGGTCCGGCAGGTCCTCGATGTCGTGGTCGGTGGCGACGACGTCGCAGGTCGCGTCGGGCGTGACCTCGCCGACCGAGGCGACCACCAGGTCGGCGTGGCGCCGGTGGTCGGGGGAGATCCTCGCCACCTCGTTCTCGACCAGCACCGTGCGGTAGCCCAGCTCGCGGCCCCAGTGCAGCAGCATCAGCGCCACCGGGGACGCGGTGATCGCCACCAGCGTCCAGTCGCGTTCGACGGTCCCGTCGCCGTGCGCCAGGGCGCAGGCCTCGTCGGGCTCGTGGCTGTGGGCGTGGTCGTGGTTCGTGCGCGGGGCCGGCGTCGTGGTGCGGCTGGTCGCTGCCGTGTCCCTCCGGATGGCGGGCGGTGTCCCCGGCCAGCAGCTGCAGGGCGTGGGGGAGCAGCGGCAGGACGGCGTCGAGGGACTCGACCGCGCCCCGCGGCGACCCGGGCACGTCCACGACGAGGGTCCGGCCCGCGGATGCCGGCGGTGCCGCGCGACAGGTCGGCCATCGGGGTCGAGGCGCGCCCCGCGGCGCGCATGGCCTCGGCCAGTCCGGGCGCGCGGCGGTCGACGACGTCCTCGGTCGCCTCCGGCGTCACGTCGCGCGGCCCGAAGCCCGTCCCGCCGGTGACCACGACGAGGTCCACGCCGTCGTCGTCGGCGAGCCGTCGCAGGGCCGCGGCGATCTGGTCGCGCTCGTCGGGCACGGTGACCCGGTGGGTGACCTCGAGGCCGGCCTCGGCCAGCCGTGCGCCCAGTGCGTCCCCGGAGGCGTCCTCCCGGGTGCCCCGGCTGACCCCGTCGCTGGCGGTGACGATCCCGGCGGTGTGCACGCGCTGGCCTCTCGACGGCGACCGACCGGGGATGGTAGGACCGCGCTGACCGACGAGGGACCGCGATGGACACCGCCCCGCACCGCCCCGTCGCGGCGGTCGTGCTCGCCGCCGGCCGGGCGACCCGGTTCGGGCGCACCAAGCAGCTCGCCCACCTGGCGGGGCGCCCCCTGGTGGCCCACGCGGTCGACGCGGCTCGTGCGGCCGGGCTGGCCCCGGTCGTCGTGGTCGTCGGCCACGACGCCGCAGCCGTGCGCGCCGTCCTGCCCGCCGAGGTCGACGTCGTCGACAACCCTGCCCACGCCGAGGGCCAGGCGACCTCCCTGCGCGCGGGCGTGGCTGCCGTGGCCGGGACCGACGCCGGCGCCCTGGTGGTGCTGCTGGCCGACCAGCCCGGCATCGACCCGGCCGTGGTCGAGCAGGTCGTGGCCGCCCACCGCGAGGGCCACCTCGTGGTCCGGGCCCGGTACCGCGACCGTCCCGGCCACCCCGTGCTCTTCGACCGCACGACGTGGCCGGCGCTGGCCCGGGTACAGGGGGACCGTGGGGCGCGGGACCTGCTGGACGAGCTCGGGGTCACCGACGTGCCGGTCGACGCCCCGTGTCCCGCCCGACGTGGACCGGCCCGGCGACCTGCCGGGCGGGTGAGGTCAGCTGGCGGCGCCGTCGAACTCGAGGATCGGGGCGGCACGGAGCAGGTCGCGCAGGGCGGGGCGACGCTCGGGTCCGGCCAGCGCTGCCTCCTCGCGGATGGCCCGTTCGTACACGCGGGTCGTGCGCAGCGCGACGGTCTGCCAGTCGTAGCGCTGGGCGATGCGGCGCCGTCCCTTGGCGACCAGGGCCGCGGCCAGCTCGTCGTCCCCGAGCACGGCGACCAGGCGGTCGGCCAGCTCGTCGGCGTCCTGCGGCGGGAAGCTGAGCCCGTGGCCGTCGGAGACGATCTCGCGCAGGCCGCCGGTGTCCCCGACGACGACCGGCGTGCCGCACGCCATCGCCTCGACCGCGACCAGGCCGAAGGGTTCGTAGATCGACGGGGCCACGGCCACGTCGGCCGCCGCGTAGTGCAGGCGCAGCTCGTGGTCCTCGAGGAAGCCGGTGAACCGCACGACGTCGGCGAGGTCGAGCTCGTCGACCATGCGGTGGAGCTCGTCGGAGTAGGTGCCCACGCCCGCGACGTAGAACACGACCGGCCCTGCCTCGTCCTGGACGCGCTCGAGGGCGTGGAGCACGGTCTGCACGCCCTTCTCGTACTCGAGCCGGCCCGCGAACAGCACCATGCGTTCCCCGTCCGGGGTCACCGTCGCCCGGAAGGCCGCGACCTCGTGCTGGGGGATCGCGAAGTCGCGCGTGGCGACCGCGTTGTGCACGACGTCGGTCTTGTCGTGCGGGAGCTGGAAGATGTCGCCGATCTGCTTGCGCATGTACTCCGAGCAGGCGATGACGCGACGTGCCTCGTACGTGAGCCACCACTCGACCTGGTGGATCAGCTTGTTCATCGGGCCGGGCAGCCAGCCCTGGTGCCGGCCGTACTCGGTGGCGTGGACGGTGGCGACCACGGGCAGGTCGAACGCCTCCTTCAGGCCCGGCCGCGGCGTAGGCCACCAGCCAGTCGTGCGCGTGCACCACGTCGAAGCGGTGACGGTGCAGCAGCTCGGTCGCGGCCGCCTGCACCCGGTTGTTGAAGGCCAGGACCCACGGCACGAGGTCACCGAAGGGGATGACCGGCGGGGCCTCGCTGACACGGGTGACGTGGACGCCCTCGAGGACCTCCTCGGCCGGGGCGTCCGGGTGGTCGCGCGTGACCACGTGGACGTCGTGGCCCTGGGCGGCCATGGTGCGGGCGAGTGCGTTGACGTGCCGACCCAGGCCCCCCACGACCCGCGGCGGGTACTCCCAGGACAGCATCAGGATGCGCACGGCCGCAAAGCGTACGGGTCGGTATCGCAGCGGCCAAAGACGGGGCGACGGGAGGATGCCGCGCGCTTCGTACACTTCGGCCGGACAGCCGGGGAGGCGAGAAGGGATGGAGACGCTGGTCGGCGTCGTGCTGCTGGTGCTCGGGGCCGCGGGCGCCAGTGCGATCGCGCGTTCCCTCGAGGACCGCGTGCGCGGCCCCCTGCTCGCCGTGGCCGTGGCCCCCGCCGGGGTCCTGGTCGGGACCGGCGCGGCCCTGGCCCGCGGGTGGGCGCCGCTGCCCAGTGCGCTGGTCGGGGTGGTGCTGGTCGGGGTCCTGGGGCTGACGACCGGCATGCGCGTGCAGTCGCCCCGCCGCGGACCGCGCACGTGAGCCGGGGCGGAGCCACCCACCCGACCGTCGGTGTGGCGGCGCCTCGTCGGTGACACCGACCGCATCGGCTGGTGGACCCTGCCGGCCTTCCTCGCCGTCGGGCTCGCCGGCGCCGTCATGGCGGGTGCGCTGGCCGTCGTCTACTACAGCCAGCAGGTCGGCGACCTCGAGGCCGAGACCCGACAGGCCCGCCAGGACCTGCGCTCGGGCGTCGACGACGTCGAGGCCGCGCGCGAGGACGCCCTGACCTCCATCGAGGAGCAGGTGGACGCCGTCCGCGACGCCCTCGACGAGGACCCGCCCGTCGACGACCCGGCCAGCCTGGGGCTCGTGCTCGTCGAGGCACGGGTCAACACCCCCGCCCCGCCCTCGGCCACCGTGTCGCCCCAGCCACCGCCGGCCGGCGGCGCGACACCGGCCGGGGCGGTGCTGGCCCAGCAGCCCAGCGAATCCGCCTCGCCGACGTCGTCGCCCACCCCCGCCCCTCCGGCGCCCTCGCCGTCACCCAGCCCGACGCCACCACCGATCGTGCCGCGCCTCGGGGTCGGGTTCGCCGTCGCCACCGAGGACGGGCAGACCTTCGTCGCGACCAGCTTCGGGCTCGTGGCCGATCCCGGCGCCCGCGCCGGTGTCGTCGAGGAGGTCGTGGTCCGGGTCCCCGGCGGCCCGTCCGCGTCGGGTGTCGTCCACTCCTGGGACGAGGACCGCGGCCTGGCCCTGCTGCGCGTCCCCCTGGGCGAGCTGCCGGTCGCCGACTGGCGCCCTCGCAACGACCTCGTGGACGTGGGCGACGCCCTCACCGTCTTCGGGTTGACCCCCGACGGCCAGCCGCTGACGGTGCGCGGGAACGTCGCGCTCGCCGACGTCGAGAAGCTCGTGACCGACCTGCCGCCCATCGACTTCCTGCGGGGCGCCCCGGTGCTGGACCGCACGGGGCGGGTCGTCGCCGTGTACACGCCCGCCTACCAGCCCTTCGGTCCCGCCGCCGGTGACGACCAGGCCATCGCCCCGGTCGGGCTGTTCTGCGAGCGCATGCTCAACGGCTGCGACCAGCTCGAGGCCGAGGCCCCCTCCGAGCCACCGGCCGACCCCACCGACGGCTGACCACCGCGCCGACGTGTGGCCGTTACCCGCAGAAGACCAGGAAGCAGCCGCCGTTGTCGCCGTCGTCGTCGGGCGGGGACGTGGGTGGCGGGGCGTCGGGCGTCGGGGTCGGCGTGGTGGCGTCCTCCGACGGCGAGCTGGTCTCGGACTCGGTCGTCGGCGTGGGGGAGGGCTCGAGCGTGATCCGAGGCTTGGGGCGGGCGGGACCGACCAGCGAGGGCTCGCCGACCAGCTCGCCCGGCGCGGGGAAGTCGCGCGGGGGCACGTGGGCCAGGATGGCCGCCGCGGCGGACTTCCAGATCAGGGCCGGGATCGTGCCTCCCTGCACGCGTGCGAACCCCGCGACGTCGCGCATCGGCTGGCGGGTGACGCCGGCGGCGATGGCCTCGGGGTCGCGCAGGGGGTCGGAGACCTGCACGGCCAGCGCCAGGTCCGGCGTGTAGCCGACGAACCACGCGAAGGTCTCGTCGTCGGCGGTGCCGGTCTTGCCGGCCTGCGGGCGCCCGATGTCGGCCCGGCGCCCCGTGGTCTCGCTGACCACCCGGGTCAGCGTCTGCGTGGTCGAGCGCACCAGGTCCGCGTCCGCCACGCCGTAGCAGCCGCCCTGGTCCCGGGCGCGCAGCTCCGGGGCCCGCGAGGCGAGCCGGTCGGCGGGATGGCGGCGTGGCACGTGGTCGGACTGCAGCGCCAGCACGACCTCGTCGGGGCGGGGCAGGGGCCGACCGTCGCGGTCGCGGACCGACAGGATCGCGTGGGCGGGACAGTGCACGCCGTCGTTGGCCAGGGTCCCGAAGGCACTGGCCATGTCGAGCACCGTGGGGCCGAGCGGGGGGTTGCCCAGCGACACCAGTGGCGCCGGCTCGATCGGGGTGCGCACGCCGAGCCAGTCGGCGGTCTCGACGATCGCCTCCGGCCCCACGTCGCAGCCGAGCTGGACGAAGACCGTGTTCACCGAGTTCGCGAGGGCGTCCTGCAGCTGCAGCTGGCCGTAGCCGGTGCCACCGGCGTTGGCGACGGGGCGCTTGAACGGGTTCGTCCCGTCGGGCGCCGGGGGGCAGTCGTCCGGACGCACGGCGGCGGGCGCCGGGTAGACGTCGGTGGGCAGCATCCCCTGCTCGAGGCCGGTGAGGTAGACGAAGGGCTTGAACGTCGAACCGGCCACGGACCGGTACTGGGTGGCGAGGTCGATGGCCGACCCGGCCCCGTACCCCCGTCCCGGGTACAGCGCCAGGATCTGTCCGGTGTGCGGGTCGACCGCGGCGGCGGCGGCCTCGACCGGCGCCGGCGGCGTCCGGGGGCAGGTGCTCGGCCACAGCCGCCTCCAGGGCCGCCTGCGCGTCCCGGTCGACGGTCATCGTGACCTGCAGGGCGCCGGTCAGCACCTGCTCCTCGCCGTACGCCTCGACCAGCTGGCGACGGACGTACTCGGTGAACACCGACACGTCGTCGTCGGAGGTGGGTTCGGGCGGGTCGGCCAGCCCCAGTGGCTGGCGCTTCTGCCGGCGGGCGGTGGCCGGGGAGATCATCCCGAGGTCGGCCATGGTGTCCAGCACCCGGTCGCGCCGCTGCCGGGCGCCGGTGGGGTCCACACGTGGGTTGCGTGTCGACGGCGCCGGGAGCAGCTGGGCCAGGGTGGCTCCCTGGCCGGCGTCGAGCTGCGACGCCGGGACGCCGAAGTAGGTCAGCGCGGCCGCATCGATGCCCCACGCGTACTCGCCGAAGTAGACCTCGTTGAGGTAGCTCTCGAGGATCTCGTCCTTGGTCATCTGCCGTTCGAGGGCGATCGAGATCACCGCCTCGCGGACCTTGCGGGTCAGGGTGCGTTCCGGCGTGAGGTAGGCGTTCTTCACGTACTGCTGGGTCAGCGTCGACCCGCCCTGCGAGATGCCGCCGGTGCGGAGGTTGGTCACCACGGCCCGCAGCAGCGAGGTGGGGTCGACCCCGGTGTGCTCGTAGAAGCGGGCGTCCTCGGAGGCGATCACCGCCTTGCGGGCCGCCGGGGAGATCTCGTCGAGCCCCACGATCCGCCGGTCCACCTGCGAGGTGAAGCGGGCGATCTCGTCGCCCTGGCGGTCCAGCACGACCGTCGGTCCCGCCAACGCCGCCCGGTCCGGCACCTCCCACGGGACCCGCAGGGCCACGAAGGCGAAGAAGAACAGCAGGGCGGCCACCGCGAGGACCGCACCCAGGGCGCCCACCAGCAGTCGCGCCAGGACGCGGCGCGGGGCAGGGGAGGGCGAGCCCACGTCACGCGTGGGCGCACCCACGTCCGGGGACGTGGGTGGGGTCGTGTGCGGTGGCGTGGCCGTCGGGGACCCCCTCGTGTCCTGCCGTGACCAACGAGCGACCGGCGGTGGCGTTCCGCCGCCGTAGCATGTTCGGCATGGACCGGTCGACCGGACTCGTGATCATCGCCATCGGCGTCGGCGTCGTGGTGCTGGGCCTGCTCGTGTGGAGCGGGGCGCTGTCGTGGTTCGGTCGGCTGCCCGGGGACATCCGTGCCGGCAGCGGGAACACCCGGTTCTTCTTCCCCGTCGTGTCCAGCATCATCGCCTCGATCGTCCTGACGATCGTCCTCAACGTCCTCCTGCGACTGTGGAGGTGAGGAAGGCGTGGACGTCCGGGGGCGCGGGGTCGAGGCGCTGCGCCTCGGCCAGGGCCTCGGCGTCGGGCGTGCCCGCCTCCAGCGCCCCCACGAGTTGGTCGAGGCGCCGCTGGTGGCCCCGGAACCGGTCGAAGGCGTAGTCCGGGGCGTTGCCGCGGGTCACCATGAACGGCCAGTCCGAGCACTGCAGCTGGGTGAGCTCGCGGACGGCCTGGTCGCGGGTGGCCACCAGGAGGGGGTCGCCGAGCGCGCGGTCCCGCCACGGGGCCAGGCGCCGCCCCGCGGCGGCGATGGCCCGCCACATGGGACGGGTGTCGGGGGTGACCCACGAGGCGTGGCCCTTGGCGTAGCCCCACGAGGACTCGGGCAGGGCCAGGCGTCGGGTCGGTGGGCGGCGCGCCACCCGGCTGGCCAGCGTGGTCGTGCGCAGCGTCGGGTCGGCGTCGATCGCCCGGAGCAGGCCCTCGAGCCAGGCCGGACCCTCGAACCACCAGTGGCCGAACAGCTCGGTGTCGTAGGCCGCCACGACCACGCGCCCCGGTCGGGGCGCCAGGACCTTGCGCAGCACGCCGTGCAGGTGGTCCACGTCCCGCTCGACCTGCGCGCGGGCGCGGGGCGGGTCGTAGGGGGCCTTGTCCATGGGCCCGAGCGACTTGTCGGTCACCCGCCAGGACGGGTGCAGGCCGAACGAGCCCTTCGCGAAGAAGTCGCGGTACCACGCGTTGCCCGGGTACCCGGCCGTGGGCGACCACACGTGGTAGGCGACCGAGAGGTCGCGGGCGAACGCGACCACGTCGTCCTCGCCGACGAGGACGCCGTCGTGGACCACCTCGTCGGGGTCGTCGGGGGCCGGGGAGGCGACGGCGGGGCGCACGGTCCAGTCCCGTTCCGCGCCGCCCGCCGCGCGCACCAGCGTCGGGGCGTCGACGAGGAAGTGGTCGACCCCGTGGCGTGCGTAGTGCTCCTCGAGCCCGGGGCGTTCCCCCGGAAGGTGGGGCAGTCGTGGCGTCCCGTGCCGGTCCACGGCCTCGGGCGCAGCGGTGGCGTCGGCCACACGGCCGCGCGGCCGGTAGCCCATCTCCGGTGCCCAGATGCCGGAGGGTCGCTGGCCCGCCCAGGCGGCGTGGGCGTCGAGGCCCGTGGCGAGCTGGGCGTCGATCGTGGCCTCGTCGGCGTGCAGCGGCAGGTACGGGTGGGTCGCCGGGCCGCCGAGCAGCTCGATCACGCCCCGACTGGCCAGGTCGGCCCACACCGCCAGCAGCCCGCCGGCGGCCTCGACCTGCTCGTGGACGGCGAGCAGCTCGGCGTGGTGGCGCCAGTAGAACGGCCCGAGGGCCGCCAGGTCGTCCCCGATGTGCCGTGCGGCGGCGCGTTGCTCCTCGGACCGCCACATGTTCCCGGCGATCCACGTGCCCACGTCGTCCCGCAGGCCCCGGTCGGCGACCTGCCACGCGACCAGGGGGGTCACCCCGAGGGTCAGCACGTCGCGCAGGCCGTCCTCGGCCAGGCGCAGCAGCATCCGCGTGACCGGGTACCACGATTCGGCCCAGGCCTGGAACAGCCACTCCTCACCGACCGGCCAGGTGCCGTGGCCCTTCAGCCACGGCAGGTGCGTGTGCAGGACGACGGCGACCTCGCCCGGGTCGTCGGTGCGGGCGCTCACGCGCGAGGGACGTGGGCGACGGCCAGCAGGTCGAGGCTGGCGTCGAGGTCGCGGTCGCGGACCACGAAGTGCTCGGGCCGGACCCGGTGCACGAGGCGGCGCAGCCAGGCGGGCCAGCCGTCGGGGCCCGCCCCGTCGGCGACCAGCAGGTCGGGCAGCGTGGAGCGGGTCAGCCGCTCCACGCCCCGCAGCAGCGGACCGTGGTGGATGCCCAGCACCGTCCCGACCGCCAGCCCCGCGGCCTGCAGCTCCTCGCGCAGCTCCGCGCCCGTGAACTCGCGGGTGTGGAACGGGTTGACCGGGGTGTCGCTGTCGGGCGTGAAGGTCAGCCGGTTCGGCGTGGCGATCCAGACCTGCCCGCCGGGGCGGGTCACCCGCGCCAGCGACCGCAGGTAGCCGGGGATGTCGTGCAGGTGCTCGATCACCTGGAACGACACCGTCAGGTCGACCTCGTCGTCCACCAGGGGCAGCGACATCAGCTCGCAGGCGTGGACCTCGATCGGTCCGCCCGGACGGGCGTAGGCCGCCGTGGCGTGGGCGACGACCTCCTCCTCGAGGTCCGCCCCGATCACGCGCGCCGCCCCGCCGGCGGCCAGCATGGCCAGCCCGTAGCCCTCGCCACAGCCCGCGTCGAGCACCACCCGCCCTCCGGCCGCCGCGGTGGCCAGCCGGTAGGCGACGACGTGGCGCTGGAACCAGTAGTTCTCGTCGGGGATGCCCGGCAGGGTCCGCTCGCCGGTCAGGACGAGGGACGGGGCGGGGGCAGGGGTCGAGGTCACGGGCAGAACTCTACGAGCGGGACCCGACATGCCCCACGAACCCGCCGATGCACCCGATCCGCGGCCCCCGGGGCGGCAAGCCCTCCTAGCATCGCCCTCGATCGCGACGAGCGGGAGCGACGACGATGGCCAGGCCACGGGTGCTCGGGGTGGTGCTCGCCGGCGGGGCCGGCAACCGCCTGCAGCCACTGACGCGCGACCGGGCCAAGCCTGCGGTGCCCTTCGGGGGTCAGTACCGGCTCGTGGACTTCGCCCTGTCGAACCTGGCGAACTCCGGGATCCTGAAGGTCATCGTCCTGACCCAGTACAAGTCCCACAGCCTCGACACGCACCTGGCCAAGACCTGGCGGATGTCCCGCGCTGCTCGGCAACTACGTCACGCCCGTGCCCGCCCAGCAACGGTCCGGCAAGCGGTGGTTCGAGGGCTCGGCCGACGCGATCTTCCAGAACCTCAACATCATCCAGGACGAGCAGCCCGACGTGATCTGCGTCTTCGGCGCGGACCACATCTACCGGATGGACGCCGAGGCCATGATCGACGCCCACCTCGCCTCGGGGGCGGGCGCAACGGTGGCGGGCATCCGCGTGCCGATCTCCCAGGCGTCGCAGTTCGGCGTCATCGAGGCCGGTCCCGACGGCCGGATCACCGCCTTCCACGAGAAGCCCGAGCAGGCCGCTGGGCTGTCCGACGACCCTGAGATGGTCTTCGCCTCCATGGGCAACTACGTCTTCACGACGGAGGCCCTGGTCGATGCGGTCACCCGTGACGCCGACGCCCAGGACTCCGCCCACGACATGGGCGGCAACATCATCGTCGAGGCCGTGGCCCGGGGGGACGCCGCCGTCTACGACTACTCCCAGGGCGACGTGCCCGGCTCGACGGACCGGGACCGCAACTACTGGCGCGACGTGGGGACCATCGACGCCTACTTCGACGCGCACATGGACCTGATCTCGGTCGACCCGATCTTCAACCTCTACAACGACCAGTGGCCGATCTACACGTGGCTCGACCCGCTGCCGCCGGCCAAGTTCGTGTTCGACGACGAGGGCCGGCGGGGCAGCGCGGTGTCGTCGATGGTCTCGGCCGGGGTGATCGTGTCCGGCGGCTCGGTGCGCACCTCGGTGCTGTCCCCGGGCGTGCGGGTCCACAGCTACGCCACGGTCGAGGACGCGGTGCTGATGCACGGGGTGCGTGTCGGGCGCGGGGCGGTCGTGCGCCGTGCCATCATCGACAAGGGCGTCCAGGTCCCGCCCGGTGCCCGGATCGGGGTCGACCCCGAGTGGGACCGTCAGCACTTCCACGTCAGCGAGAACGGCGTGGTGGTGATCGGCAAGGGCGACACGGTGCCGGTCGCCGTGATCGCCGCGTCGCTCCCGTTGCGCGTCGGACTGGTCACCAAGGAGTACCCGCCGGAGGTGTACGGCGGCGCGGGCGTGCACGTCGAGTACCTCGCGGCCGCGCTTCGCGACCACGTCGACCTGCGCGTGCACGCCTTCGGGGCGCCCCGCCCCGACCCGCTGGTGGCCGGCACGTACGGGCACTGGGACGTGCTGGACGGCGACGCCCCCGAGCTCGGGGCGCTGCGCACGCTGTCGACCGACCTCGCGGTGGCGGCACGCCTCGACGACGTCGACCTGGTGCACAGCCACACCTGGTACGCGAACATGGCCGGCCACCTGGCGGCCATGGCCCACGACGTGCCCCACGTCGTGACCACCCACTCGCTCGAGCCGCTGCGCCCGTGGAAGGCCGAACAGCTCGGCGGCGGGTACGCGATCTCCAGCTGGGTGGAACGCACGGCGCTGGAGGCCGCCGACGCCGTGATCGCCGTGTCCGCCGGGATGCGCGACGACGTGCTCGCCTGCTACCCGGCCGTCGACCCCGCCCGCGTCCACGTGGTGCACAACGGCATCGACCTCGACCACTACCGCCCCGTCGAGGCCACCGACGCGCTCACGGCCCACGGCGTCGACCCCGACCGGCCCTACGCGGTGTTCGTGGGCCGCATCACCCGGCAGAAGGGCGTGGTGCACCTGCTGGATGCGTGCCGGCACCTGCCGGCCGACGCCCAGGTCGTGCTGGCCGCCGGTGCACCGGACACCCCCGCCATCGCCGACGAGTTCCGGCGCAGCGTCGCCGACCTGCGGGACGCGGGCCACGACCCGATCTGGATCGAGCAGATGCTGCCGCGCGACCAGGTCGTGCAGCTGCTCTCCCACGCGACCGTGTTCGTGTGCCCGTCGATCTACGAGCCGTTCGGGATCGTCAACCTCGAGGCCATGGCCTGTGGCACCGCGGTCGTCGCGTCCGACGTGGGCGGCATCCCGGAGATCGTCGTGCCCGGCGACACCGGCGCGCTGGTCGCCCTGGAGGCAGGCGACGACCCCTACGGCTCGCCGGCCGACCCCGACCGCTACGCCCGTGACCTGGCCGCGGCGATCACCCGCTACCTCGACGACCCCGCGCTCGCCGCCCGCCACGGCGCCGCGGGGCGCCAGCGCGCCGAGGACCACTTCGCCTGGTCGGTCATCGCCCGGCGGACGGTGGAGGTCTACGAGGGGGCGCGGGCCGGCTGAGGCACGCGATGGCCGGGGGGACAGGGCGGGCGGTGCGAGCGGCCCTCGCGCACTCCTAGGCTGTCGCCGCGACGAACAGGTCGATTTGACTTGGAGCGTCCGCTCCAGTTTCACTCGTCCTGCTCCTCGTGGCACCGGTCGTGATGCCCTCGCGGCACGTCACACCTCGCGACGTCCGGCCGTGTTCCCTGCCACGTACCGACCCGAAACCCCCGCGTCGTCTCCTGTCGACTCCAAAGGAAGCCATCGATGAAGGTCATCGTCCCGGTCAAGCGGGTGCCCGACACCGCCGGTGAGAAGCAGATCGACGACGGCACCAAGACGGTCGACCGCGAGAGCGGTGAGGCCGTCCTGTGCCCCGTCAACGAGTTCGCGATCGAAGAGGCCGTGCGCCTCAAGGAGAACGCGGACGCCGAGGTCACCGTGCTGCTGGTCGGCCCCGAACAGGCCCAGTCCACCGTGCGCAAGGCCCTGTCCTACGGCCTGGACGCCGGGCTGCAGATCACCGATGACGCCGCCGCGGGCTCTGACGCCCTGGGCACCGCGAAGATCATCGCCGCGGCCCTGAAGGACCAGGAGTTCGACCTGGTCATCTTCGGCAACCAGTCCACCGACGCCCGCACCTGCCTGGTGCCGGCCGCGGTCGCCGAGATCCTCGGCCTGCCGAGCCTGACCTACGCCCGCCACATGGAGATCGACGGCGACACGATCACCGTGCACCGCGAGCACGAGGAGGGCTGGGACGTCGTCGAGTCGCAGCTGCCCGCCGTCGTGTCCGTGGTCGAGGCCATCAACGAGCCGCGCTACCCCTCCTTCAAGGGGATCATGGCCGCCAAGTCCAAGCCGCTGGACACCAAGTCGCTGGGCGACCTCGGCGTCTCGGGCGACGACGTGGGCGCGGGCAACGCCGCGGCGACCATGTACGAGTTCGCCCCGCGGCCGCCCAAGGAGGCCGGGACCATCGTCGAGGACGAGGGTGACGGCGCCGCCGCGAGCCAGCTGGCCGACTGGATGCAGGAGAACAAGTTCATCTGATCACCACGTGAACAGCTGAACCACTCCAGAGAGGATTTGAGCAATGAGTGAGATCCTGGTCCTGATCGACCACGGCCACGGCAAGCCCAACAAGATCAGCCTGCAGATGCTGACCGCGGCCACCCAGATCGCCGGCGAGACCGGCGACAGCGTCTCGGCCGTGTGGCTGGGCGAGGGCGCCGGCGACCACGCCGACGCGCTGGGCGCCCACGGCGCGACCAAGCTGTACACGTGGGACTCGGCCGACGCCGACGCCTACGTCACGATGCCCAAGGTCGAGGCCCTGCAGTCCATCATCGACGGTGGTGACGTCGCGGCGGTCTTCTTCGCGTCGTCCAACCACACCAAGGACGTCGCGGCACGCCTCGGCATCCGGGTCGACGGCGGTGTCATCACCGACGTCACCGACCTGGCCGTCGACGGCGGCCGCATCCAGTGCACCAAGGAGGTCTTCGGCGGCGCCACCATCACCAAGTCGAAGGTCGCCGACGGCAAGCTGCAGATCATCGGCATCTCCTCCAACGCCTTCGCGGCCGAGGAGACCGGTGGCGGCGCCCCCGAGACCGTGGCCCTGGACGTCAGCCTCTCCGACGACGCGCAGAAGGCCAAGGTCACCGACGTCGAGATCCAGGTCTCCGGTGACCGCCCCGACATCGGCGAGGCCGGCATCGTCGTCGCCGGCGGTCGTGGCCTGGGCAACGAGGAGGGCTTCCGCCTGATGGAGGAGCTCGCCGACGCCCTGGGCGCCGGCGTGGGTGCCTCGCGTGCCGCCACCGACGCGGGCTGGTACCCGCACCGCTACCAGATCGGCCAGACCGGCCGCACGATCTCCCCGTCGCTGTACATCGGGTCGGGCATCTCGGGTGCCATCCAGCACCGCGCCGGGATGCAGACCTCGCAGAACATCGTCGCGATCAACAAGGACGCCGAGGCGCCGATCTTCCAGATCGCCGACTTCGGCGTCGTGGGTGACCTCTACAACGTGGTCCCCAAGCTGGTCGAGGAGATCAAGGAGCGGAAGGGTTGAGCGGGGGAGCGAACTCCTGAGCTGACAGGCCCCCGCACGTCACCTCGCGGGACCCCGGTCGTTTCTGCGGCCGGGGTCCTGTCGTGTCCAGCCCCCGCCCTACATTGCCCCCGCCCGTCAGCCGAGCAGAAAGGCGGCCCGTCGTGACCGCACCCTGGGACCGCCGTCCCCGCGAGGAGCACCAGCGGGTCGCCGCCCTCACCCTGCGCCAGTGGCTGCCCGCCGCGACCACGTTCAGCGCCTTCTGGGCCGAGCAGGTCCGCCACCAGGGGCTCGAGCCCGGGGCCATGACCAGCGTCGACGACCTGACCCGGCTCACGCCCGTGCGCGAGGCCGACGTGCGCGGGGCGGGAGGGCCCGGCAGCCCCGCCCTGCTGATGCGCCCGACCCAGGAGCAGGTCAAGGCCCGCGCCAGCTCCTCGACCCTGCTCGGGATGGCCGGGGCCATCCGGCGGGACGGCGGCGACGGGGAACGCCGCGTGGTCCTCGAGGAGTACAAGCCCATCCACGTGCATCGCGGCGGCGCCGACGACGACCTCGCCATCGCGTACGCGCGCTCGGACCTCGACCGCCTGCACCGCTGCGGCGCCCGCGCCGCGCGGGTCCTCGGCCTCGACGACGCCGACTACATGGTCAACGCCGTGCCGAGCGGCCCCACGCTGGACTGGTGGGGCGTCTACCACCTGGCGATGGGCGCCTCGATCCTCGCCCTGCACCCGCGGGGTTCGGGCGACCCCCTGGAACGGGTCCTGGACTCCTTCGCGCTCGTGCCTGCCACCGTCGTCGCGGTGACGCTGGACGAGGCGGTCCCGCTGGCCGCGGCGATGGTCGAGTACGGGGTCGAGGCGCCCCGTGTCCACACCGTCGTGGTCGTCGGCCCGCCGCCGGACGAGTCCACCCGCGCGTCGATCCTCGACGCCTGGCGTGCCGCGGGAGCCACCGAGAGCGACCTCGTCGTGCGGGCGGTCTTCGCCCCGCGCGAGGCCCGCGCCCTGTGGGCCGAACCGCGACAGGAACCGACCGGGCTGGTGACCTACCCGGACCTCGAGCACCTCGAGGTCGTCGACGCGCTGACGGGCGAGCCCACCGACGGCCCGGGGGACCTGACGATCACGACCATGGGCTGGCACGGCACGGCCCTGCTGCGCTACCAGACCGGCGTGTACGTCGAGGGCCTGGCGCACGAGCCCTGCCCGGCGTCCGGGCTGACCGCGCCCCGCCTCGTCGGCGAGGTCGTGGAGCACGCCTGGCAGCCCCTCCAGCTCGCCCCCGACGGCGTCGAGCGCCACTTCGACTTCCGGGTCGCGGGGGCGATCCTCGGGACGACACCCGGGGTGCAGGACTGGCGCATCGAGCTGCGCGGCCCCACCACGAAGGTGGCCCACGACCGTGTCGTGGTCGAGGTCGCCGGCACCCTCGACGACCAGGCCCGCGCGGACATGGCGGAGCGGCTGGACGTCGCCGCCGGGGCGGCGCCGCACGAGGTGCGGGTGGTCGAGGACCCGGCCCTGCTGGAGGCCCGGACCGAGGAGCTCGGCTCGCCGTTCGTCGACATGCGGTAGGCGAGCGCGGACGCCAGCCGTCACCGTCGACGCCGATCAGACGATGTCGGCGACCGTCGCCCCCGTGGCCTCCGCGAGCCGCGCCGGGGCGACCGCGAACACGTCCCGCGGGGTGCCGGCCGCGGCCCACACGACCTCGAGCTCGAGCAGCGTGCGGTCCATGACACGGCGCAGCTCGCCCATGCGCGCGGTCGGGGGCGTGCCCCCGATCGCGTAGCCGGTGTGGGTGCGCACCTCGTCCGGGCTCGCCCGACGCACCTCGGCGGCCCCCACCGCGGCGGCGAGCCGGCCCTCGTCGGCGCGGGCGGCTCCGTTGACCAGCGCCAGCACGGGCGTGTCGTCGCCGGTCGATGAAGACGAGCGACTTGACGATGGCGCGCACCGCGCACCCGATGGCGGTGGCGGCGTCCTGTGCGGTGCGCGTGCCCTCGGGGAACGTCTGCACGTCGGCAGCCGACAGCCCCAGCTCGTGGGCTTCGGCCAGGAATCGGTCCTTCCCGCCGGCCATGTGGCCCCTTTCCACCGGGACGTCCGGGCGAACGCTAGGCGACCTTCGCGATACGGTCCGGTACGTGAAACGGGACGCGGCGGCCGGGGCCGCGACCCACGCCCACCACCCCACCCCCTGGGGGTCGGATGCCGCTCACGGCTGCCCTGGACACCTCCGCCGCGCTTCGGTCCCGGCTGGTGGTGATGGTGCGCGTCCGGTGGCTCGGCGTGGCCTTCGGGTTCATCCAGCTGGCCAGCTACGACACCCTGCCCTACCCGGCGGGCATCCAGGAGGCCGGGCTGGTCGTCATGGGCCTGCTGGCGCTGGTCAACCTCGCCCTGGCCCGTCCGCGTCCCGCGCGCTCCCGCGGCGACTGAGCGGGTGGCCCTCGCGTCGGTCGTGGTCGACCTGGTCGGCATCTCCGCACTGATCTACCTGTTCGCGTTCGACCCCGTCTCGGCGATGTTCGTCCTGCTGGTGCTGGTCCCGATCGAGGCGGCCGTGCTGTTCTCGCTGCCCGGGCGCGCTGTGGGCCTGGGTCGCCACGGCCGTCTCCTACGTCGGTCGCGAGTGGTACGCGACGACCTTCGGCAACCCGTGGGAGACGACCTCGGTGACCTTCCGGGTCGGCCTGATCGGGATCGTGGCCCTGATCGTCGGGCTGATGGCCCGAGACCTCCAGCGCCAACGTCAGGCGGCGACCGAGGCCCTGGCCGAGGCCACGCGGGCCGACGCCTGGCGCTCCCGGCTGGTGGGGATGCTGGCCCACGACCTGCGCTCCCCGCTGGCCGGCGCCCGCAGCGGGATGGAGACCCTGCGTCGCCTCGGCGACCGCCTCGACCCCGAGGACACGGCCCGGATCCTCGACGGCGGCATCCGCCAGATCGACCGGATGCTGTCCATGACGGCCGACCTGCTCGACCTCGCCCGCGCCGAGGACGCCCGCCTCGAGCTCCACCTGCAGCCGGTGGCGCTGGCCGCGGTGGTGCAGCGTGCGCTCGACCTGACCGGCGAGGTCGAGGTGCGGGTGGACGTGCCGGCCGACCTCGAGGTCCGAGGGGACCCCGACCGGCTCGAGCAGGTCCTGGCCAACCTGCTCAGCAACGCCGTCCGCCACGGCGCCCCGCCGGTGGAGATCACGGCGGCCAGGGACGGGGACAGCGCCCGCCTGAGCGTCCGCGACCACGGCAAGGGGCTCCCACCCGCGCTGCGTGACCGGGTCTTCGAACCCTTCGCCACGGCCGACGACGGGATGTCGGGCACCGGGCTCGGGTCGTGGGTGATCGCCCACATCGTGGGACTGCACGGGGGGACCGTCGAGGTCGAGGACGCCGGCCCCGGCGCCCGCTTCGTGATCCGTCTGCCACTGGACGGACCGGCGGACGCGGTCAGTCCGCCGTCGTCGTGACGCGTGCGGTCAGCGGGGCGGTCCCGGTCAGCACGGTGACGGCGACGTCCAGGACCGCGCCGGGACGCGGAGGCGGGGCGATGCGCACCTCGCCGTTGGAGAAGTCACGGTCGCCCCGCCCGACGGCGTCGAGCACGGTCAGCGACGTGTCGTCGGCCCGGACGGTCCAGGCCTCGGCGGGTGGGACGCGCCGGGGCAGCGGACGTTCGGGGTCCTCGGCGACGCGCGCGAAGCGCAGGTCGGCCCAGCGGTCGTAGACCTCCAGGGACAGCAGCACGAGGCGATGGCCGGCCACCGTGCCGAGGTCCGCCATGAGCGGCTCGACCCGGCGGGGGACCGGGGGCGGGGCGGGGTCGGTGGGCG
This sequence comes from uncultured bacterium, assembly GCA_963796225.1. Taxonomy (GTDB): domain Bacteria; phylum Actinomycetota; class Nitriliruptoria; order Nitriliruptorales; family Nitriliruptoraceae; genus CAWCLK01. Next base: position 168,840 of record CAWCLK010000020.1, on the reverse strand, counting down.
GGCGGGTCATGCTGGCGGTCCGTGTGCGGTCGGGGCGCCACGGTAGGTGCCGGGGCGCTCCATGCGGCACCCTGTCGCACATGCCCACCCCGACCAGCACGTACCTCGACCACGCCGCCAGCACGCCCGTCCGCCCCGAGGCCCGGGCTGCGCTGGAGGCGTGGCTCGCGACGACCGGGAACGGGTCGTCGACCCACGCGGCCGGCCAGCAGGCACGGCAGGCCGTCGAGGAGGCACGGGAGCAGGCGGCAGGGGTGCTGGGCGTCGCCCCGCAGGACGTCGTGTTCACCTCCGGCGGCACCGAGGCCGACAACCTCGCGATCAAGGGGATCGCCTGGGCCGCGCAGGAGGCCGGGACGCACCCACCTGGTCACCACGGCCGTCGAGCACCCGGCCGTCCGGGACACCTGCCGCTGGCTCGCCGCGCACCAGGGCTTCGCCCTCACCGAGGTCCCGCCGGATCGCGACGGCACCGTCGCCCCCGACCGGGTGCTGGCCGCCGTCCGCGACGACACCGCGCTGGTGTCGGTCATGCTGGCCAACAACGAGCTCGGCGCGGTCAACGACGTCGGGGCACTGCGCGCCCCGCTGCGGGAGCGGGGCGTGGCCCTGCACACCGACACGGTGCAGGCCGTCGCGACCCGCGACCTGCGCGATCTCGACGTCGACGCGCTGGCCGTGTCCGGCCACAAGGTCGGGGCGCCCCAGGGGGTCGGCGTGGCCGTGCTCCGGCGCGGCGTGCCGGTGGTCCCGTTGCACCACGGCGGCGGCCAGGACCGCGAGGTGCGCTCGGGCACGTTCGCCTCGGCGCTGGACGCCAGCCTCGGGGCGGGACTGGTGGCGGCGGCCGCCGACCGTGACCGCCTCGCCGCCACCGCCGGCGTCCAGACCGACCGGCTCGCGACCGGCCTGCTGGCCCTCGACGGCGTGGTGCGCAACGGCCCGGTGGACCCGTCCCGGCGACTGCCCACGCACCTGCACGTCGGGATCGCCGGCGTCGCGGGGGAGGCGCTGACCTTCGCGCTCGACCGCGCCGGCGTGCAGGCTGCCACCGGGGCGGCCTGCGGGTCCGGGGCGCTGAAGTCCAGCCACGTGCTGGACGCATGTGGCATCGAGGCCGACGCGGTCCTCCGGCTCACGGTCGGCTGGACCACCACGGACGCCGAGGTCGACCGTGCCCTGGACGTGCTCGTCGATGCGATCACCCGGCTGCGGCGGGGCGCGGCCGTGGCCGGCAGCGGCGCCTGACCATGGCCACCGTGCTCGTCGCCATGTCCGGTGGGGTCGACTCCGCCGTGGCCGCCGCACGCCTTGTCGAGGCCGGGCACGACGTCACCGGCGTGCACCTCAAGCTCGCCGACGTGCCGCTCGCCGACCAGGTCCCCGGCCAGGGCTGCTGCACCCTCGACGACGCCCAGGACGCCCGCCGTGCCGCCCAGGTGCTCGGGATCCCGTTCTACGTCTGGGACATGGGCGAGGTGTTCGTCCGCGAGGTCCAGGACCCCTTCGCCGCGGCCTACGCCGACGGGGTGACCCCCAACCCGTGCGTGACGTGCAACGAGCGCGTCAAGTACGCCGCGCTGCTCGACCGTGCGGTCACCCTCGGGTTCGACGCGCTGGCGACCGGCCACCACGTCCGGCTGCGGGACCCGGACGGGGCGCCGGTGACCACGCCGACCGTCGGGGCGCGGCTGCACCGGGCCGCCGACGTCGCCAAGGACCAGAGCTACGTGCTGTACGTGGCCACCCCCGACCAGCTGGCGCGGTCGCTGTTCCCCGTCGGCGAGCTGACCAAGGACCGCGTGCGGACGCTGGCCGACGAGCTCGACCTGCGGGTGGCGGGCAAGCCCGACTCCTACGACGTCTGCTTCATCCCCGACGGCGACACCGCCGGCTACCTCGCGCAGCGGTTGCCCGCCACGCCGGGGCCGATCGTCGACCTCGACGGGCGTGAGCTCGGCCAGCACGACGGCGTCTGGCACTACACCGTGGGCCAGCGCCGCGGGCTGCGGCTCGGGCACCACCAGCGCCGGTTCGTGGTCGACCTCGACGCGTCCTCGAACACCGTGGTCGTCGGCCCCCGCGACGCACTGGCGTGCCGCTGGCTCGACCTCGACGCCCCGACGTGGACGGTCGCCGACGGGGCGCCCGCCGACCGCGACGGCCTCACCGTGCAGCTACGGGCCCACGGGCGGCCCCTGCCGGCCACGTCGTGGCCGGCCCGGACGGGCGCTGGCGCGTCCACCTCGACGAGCCCGCCCACGGGGTCGCCGTGGGGCAGGCCGCGGTGCTCTACCAGGCGACCACTGCCTCGGCGGGCGGTCGCATCGCCGCCGCCCAGCGCCCCGGCCTGCCGGTGCGCACGGGGGGCTGACGGGCATCGGTCAGCGGTGCTTCAACCTCCGCGTCGCGCCCTGGCGTCGTACCCGGGCCTAGGATCGCCCCCATGACGACCGACCTCGCCGCCGCCCGCGACCGCCACGACGAGCTCGTCCGGGTCATCCAGGACGCGCGCTACCGCTACTACGTGCTGTCGGACCCGGCGATGCCCGACAGCCAGTTCGACGAGCTGTACCGCGAGCTCGAGTCGCTGGAGGCCGACCACCCCGAGCTGGTCCGCCCCGACTCGCCCACCCAGCAGGTCGGCGCCCCGCGTGACACGGCCTTCCCCGAGTTCCGCCACCCGGAACCGATGCTGTCCCTGGACAACGCGTTCTCCCGCGAGGAGCTCGACGAGTGGGCGGCCCGGGTGCGCCGCGGGCTCGAGCCGGACGAGGACGTGCGGTGGACCTGCGAGCTCAAGATCGACGGCGTGGCGATCAACCTCGTCTACCGCGACGGGGTGCTGACCACCGGCGCCACGCGTGGCGACGGGACCGTCGGCGAGGACGTCACCCCGCAGCTGCTGACCATCGACGCCGTCCCGTATCGGCTGGCGGTCGACGACCCGCCCGTCGCTGGTCGAGATCCGCGGCGAGGTCTACTACCCGCTGGCCGACTTCGAGACCATGAACGCCGCCCGCATCGAGGCCGGCGAGCCCGCGTTCATGAACCCACGCAACGCCGCGTCGGGTGCACTGCGGCAGAAGGACCCGCGCAAGGTCGCCGAGCGGCCCCTCACCCTCTGGGTGCACGGGCTGGGAGTCGTCGAGTGGGGGAACGAGCGCAGGACCGACGGCACCTTCGACACCCACGCCGGCTTCCTGCACTGGGCCGAGGCCGCCGGCCTGCCCACCGCCCCGCAGACCGCCACGGTCGACACGATCGACGAGGTCTGGGACTTCGTCGAACGATGGACCGCCGCCCGGCACGACGTCGCCTACGAGATCGACGGGGTCGTGGTGAAGGTCGACGACCTCGCCCAGCGGGAACGGCTGGGGTTCACCGCGCGCGCCCCGCGCTGGGCCATCGCGTACAAGATGCCGCCCGTCGAGGAACGCACCACGCTGCGGGCGATCGAGGTCAACGTCGGGCGCACGGGCAAGGCGACGCCCTACGCGGTGCTCGAGCCCGTCATCGTGGCCGGCGTGCAGATCACCAACGCCACCCTGCACAACGAGATCCAGGTCCACGCCAAGGACGTCCGCGTCGGCGACACGGTGATCGTCCGCCGCGCCGGCGACGTCATCCCCGAGGTCGTCGGCCCCGTGCTGTCCGAACGCCCCGACGGCGCCGAGGTCTGGCACATGCCGGCCGACTGCCCGTTCTGCGGCCAGCCGCTGCACCGCCCCGAGGGCGAGGCCCACCACCTCTGCGAGAACGTCGACTGCCCCAACCGGCTGTTCGAGTCGCTCACGCACCTGGCCTCGCGCGGCGCGCTGGACATCGAGGGCCTCGGCGAGAAGTCCGTCCGGCTGTTCCTCGACCTCGGCCTGTTGACCGACCTCGCCGGCGTGTTCCGGCTGCCCGAGCACCGCGACGAGCTGCTGGCGCTCGAGGGCTGGGGCGAGAAGTCCGTCGACAACCTGCTGGCCGGCATCGAGGCCGCCCGGACCAAGCCGCTCGAACGGCTGCTCGTGGCGCTCAACATCCGCCACCTCGGCCCCACGGTGGCCAAGCTCCTGGCCCAGCGACCTGCGCACGCTGGCCGGCATCCGCGCCGCCACCGCCGACGAGATCGCCGCCATCGACGGGATCGGCCCGATCATCGCCGAGGCCGTCGAGGCGTGGTTCGCCACGCCCCGCAACGCCCAGCTCGTCGACGACCTCGTCGAGCTCGGCGTCCGCACCGACACCGACCTGCCCGAACCCGTCGCAGCGGGGGAGGGGGGCGACGACGCCCCGCTCGCCGGCATGACCTTCGTGGTCACCGGCACCCTCGAGCGCTTCACCCGCGACGAGGCCAAGCAGGCCATCGAGCAGCGGGGCGGGAAGGCCACCGGCAGCGTCTCGACGAAGACGACCGCGCTGGTCGTCGGCGAGAACGCCGGGTCCAAGCTGGCCAGGGCCGAGGACCTCGGCGTCCCCGTGCTGGACGAGGCCGCCTTCGAGCGCCTGCTCGAGACCGGCGAGCTGCCGGTCTAGGAGGAGTCCGTCGGCGAAGGTGACCGGGAGGCAGGGGTCGCCGTCGGACAGGTCGCGCGCGTCGGCGGGCAGCTCGGCCATCGCGGCCCGGTGGTGCTCGGCCGTGGACGGGGCGTCGGGGTCGCCCACGCGGCGACCGCCGCGCAGCAGCGGCACCTGCAGGCACCGCGCCCCCTCGACCGGGTCGCCGGACTGCGTCACCACGTCCTCGACGGCCACGCCGTCGTCCAGCCGGCGCCAGACGTGCTTGCGCCCGCCCCGCGTGGCCTTGCCCGTCGACGACTTCGCGACCGGTTCGGGGTCTCCGTCGCCCAGGCCGCGCGCGACGAGCTTGTAGACGAAGCCGGCCGTCGGGGCGCCCGACCCGGTGACCAGCCGGGTGCCCACCCCGTAGCTGTCGACCGGGGCGTCGGCCAGGCGGGCGATCTCGTACTCGTCGAGGTCGCCGGACACCACGATGCGGGTGCCGGTGGCCCCGAGCGCGTCCAGCTGCTCGCGGGCGGCGACGGCCTCCTCGAACAGGTCGCCCGAGTCGATCCGGATCGCGCCCAGCCCGGTGCCGGCCGCGCGGACGGCGTTCTCGATCCCCGTGGGCGTGTCGTAGGTGTCCACGAGGAGGGTCGTGCCCGGCCCGAAGGCCTCGACCTGTGCCTCGAAGGAGGTCAGCTCGTCGGCGAACAGCATGGTGAAGGCGTGGGCGCTGGTCCCGAGCGTCGGCACGCCGTGCCGGCGCCCGGCCTCGAGGTTCGAGGTCCCGGCGACCCCCAGCTGCACGGCGATCGTGCTGGTGGCCACCGCCGCCTGCTCGTGCGTGCGGCGGCTGCCGAACTCCATGATCCCGCGGTCGCCGGCCGCGTCGAGCATGCGTGCCGTCGCGGCGGCGATGGCGGCGTCGTGGTTGAGGACGCTCAGCAGGAGGGTCTCGAGGATCACCGCCTCGGCGAAGGTCGCCTCGACGGTCAGCACCGGTTCGTCCGGGAAGTGGACCTCGCCGTCGCGGAAGGCGGTGAGGTCCCAGCCGAAGGTGCGCCCCGCGAGCCACTGCTCGGTCCCGGCGTGCAGGAAGTCCCGCTCGCCCAGGTAGGCCATGACCTCGTCGTCGAAGCAGAAGCGGTCGAGCAGGCCGAGGGCCCGCTGCACGCCCCCGACCACCCCGTACCGGCGTCCCGCCGGGAGGCGACGTGTGAAGAGCTCGAACACGCAGCGCCGGTCACCGACGCCGGCCTCCATCGCGGCGTCGAGCATCGTCAGCTCGTAGTGGTCCGTGAGCAGGGCGGTCGAGTCCGTGACGTGCTCCGAGGTCGGGAGTGGGGCGACGCGTTGCTGTCATCGTGACAGGAATTCGGACCCGTCGCGACCGGCGGTGTGGCCGTCCGTCGCACCGTACGCTTGAAGGCTCCCCCAGAGGAGGGTGACTCGTGGTCCGCACCGTCTCCCGCGGCCAGGCCGTCCGGCGTGGCATGGCCGGTCGCTGCCCGGCCTGTGGTCCCGCGGCATCTTCGCCGGCTCGGTGCTCATGCCCGACCTGAAGGACGCCTGCCCGTCCTGCGGGCTGACGTTCGCCCGGGAGGAGGGGTACTGGGTCGGGGCGATGATCGTGATCTTCGCCCTGGTCGAGATCGTGTTCGGGGCGACGCTGCTGTTCGGGATCCTGCTGACCTGGCCCGACGTGCCCTGGACCGCCCTGCTGATCACGGGCCTGGTCCTCAACGGCGTCGTGCCGTTCCTCGGGTACGGCTGGGCCAAGGCGATCTGGCTCGGCCTCGACCGCGGCTTCTCGGACGTCGAGGCCGGGCGCGAGTGATCTGTCCGCGGCGCCGGGCGGCCCGTACCTTCGGTGAACCGTGCACCGCCCCGCCCATCGCCTCACGCCGGTCTGGCGCGGGGCGCTGGGGGCCTGCGGCTGGTGCGGGGGACGGGGCCTGTTCGCCTCGTTGAACGAGCTCCACCCGCGGTGCCCGACGTGCGGCCTGCACTTCGAGCGCGAGGACGGCTACTGGCTCGGGGCGATGACGGTCTCCATCGGGGCGGTGATGGCGGCCTTCGGGACGTGGTTCGTCGGCGGGATGCTGCTGTTCTGGCCCGACGTGCCCTGGACGGTGCTGCTGATCGGGCGGGCTGGTCATCAACGGGGCGATCCCGGTGCTGGGGTACGGCTGGTCCAAGACGACCTGGGTCGGGATCGACCTCGCGATCCACCCGCCGGAACCCCACGAGGAGGCCGACGCGATGACCGCCTCGGAGGCCGCGCGGCGCGAGCCGTCGCGCGACGAGCTGGGCGACGGCGGACCGCCGGTCAGCTCGTGAGCTGGCGCATCATGTCGGCAGCGTCGGAGAGCGACCAGTACTCGGCGATGCGCCCGTCGACGACCCGCATCAGGTCCATGCCCACGAGCACCACGGGGGTCCCGGTCGGTGCGGTCGCGCCCGGCAGCCCGCCCGCGTAGTCGCCGGTGAACGTCCAGCGCGCGGCCACCAGCTCGCCGTCGACGACGGGGCCGACGTCGAGCGTCACGTGCGTGTCGGTGTAGAACCCGCGGGCGGAGCGCACGACGGTGGCGAGCGCCGCGGGGCCCTGCTGGTCGAGGTCGTGCCGCCCGTTGTGCACGACCAGGTCGTCCGCGGCGAGCTCGGTGGCCAGGTCGTCGAGCTCGTCGTCGGGGGCGTGCCACAGCCCCAGCAGCCAGCGGCGGTAGGTGTCGGCCACGTCGCTCATCCGGTCCTCCTCGTGTCGCCCCCATCGTGCCAGCCGGCGAGGTCCGGCGGCTGGACGGGAGTCAGTAGCCTCGGGGGTCGAGCTGCCCCCGATCCCTGAGGACTCCCTCCCGTGTCGCTGTCCGAGGACGAGGTCCGCCACGTGGCCATGCTGGCCCGCCTGGCGCTGACCGACGACGAGGTCGCCGAGCTGGCCCCCCAGCTCTCGCAGATCCTCGAGTACGCCGAGAGCGTGGGCGAGGTCGCCGCCGACGTCGAGCCGCTGACCCACCCGTTCCCGCTGCGCAACGTCATGCGCGAGGACGAGCCGCGTCCGTCGCTGCCGCGCGAGGTCATCCTGTCGCAGGCCCCCGACGCACAGGACGACCGGTTCGCGGTGCCGCGCATCGTCGCGGAGGAGGGCTAGCCGATGGCAGGCACGAACGAGATCCTCACCGCCTCCGCCGCCGAGCTGGCCCGCCGCATGGCGGACCAGGAGGTCTCGGCGCGCGAGGTCACCGACGCCCACCTCGACCGCATCGAGGCCGTCGACGGCCACGCGCGGCCGCACGGGGACCTGTCCGAGTCCGACGTCCACGCGTTCCTCGCGGTCACGGCCGACATGGCCCGCAAGCACGCCGACGACGTCGACCAGCGCCGCGTGACCGGCCGGCCCATGGGTCCGCTGGCCGGCGTGCCGCTGGCGCTGAAGGACGTCATCACGATGCGGGGCGCCCCGACCACCGTCGGGTCCCGCATGCTCGACGGGTGGGAGCCCCCCTACGACGCCACCGTCACGCGCCGCCTGCGCGAGGCCGACGTCGTGATCCTCGGCAAGACCAACATGGACGAGTTCGCCATGGGGTCGTCGACCGAGAACTCCGCCTACGGCAACACCCGCAACCCGTGGGACCTCGACCGGGTCCCCGGCGGGTCGTCGGGTGGCTCGGCCGCTGCGGTGGCCGCCCACATGGCCCCGATCGCCCTCGGGACCGACACCGGCGGCTCCATCCGCCAGCCCGCTGCCGTGTGCGGGATCGTCGGCGCCAAGCCGACCTACGGGGCGGTGTCGCGGTACGGGCTGGTGGCCTTCGCGTCCTCGCTGGACCAGGCCGGCCCCTTCGCGCGCACGGTCGAGGACACCGCCCTGCTGCAGACCGTCATCCAGGGCCACGACCCGCTGGACTCGACCTCCATCCCCGACGAGGTGCCCGACCTGCTGGCGCACCTGCGTGACGGCGTCGAGGGGCTGCGCATCGGCGTGGTCCGCGAGCTGCAGGGCGAGGGCTACGAGCCCGGCGTCGAGGCGGCCTTCGCCGACTCGCTGCGCCGCTTCGAGTCGCTCGGCGCCGAGATCGTCGAGGTCTCGCTGCCCCACGCCGCCTACGGCCTGCCGGCCTACTACCTGATCGCCCCGTCCGAGGCGTCCTCCAACCTCGCCCGGTTCGACGGCGTGCGGTACGGCAACCGCGTCGACGGGGCGACCGCCGAGGAGATGAACGCGCTGACCCGCGAGGCCGGCTTCGGACCCGAGGTCAAGCGCCGGATCATGATCGGCACCCACGCGCTGAGCTCGGGCTACTACGACGCCTACTACCTGCAGGCCTCCAAGGTCCGCCGGCTCATCGCGAACGACTTCGCGTCGGCGTTCGAAGAGCGTCGACGTCGTGGTCTCGCCGACGTCGCCGACGGTGGCGTTCCCACTGGGCGACAAGACCGCCGACCCGCTGGCGATGTACCTCAACGACGTGGCGACCGTGCCCGCGTCGCTGGCCGGCATCCCGGCCCTGTCGCTGCCCAACGGGCGCGACGACGCGGGCCTGCCCACCGGGCTGCAGGTGATGGCGCCGCTGCTGCGCGACGACGTGATGTACCGGGTGGCCTGGGCCCTCGAGCAGGACCTCGGGCTGTCGACGATTCCGACCGGCGCTCGCGCCGTGGCAGGGGTGTGACGACGATGGTGACGGCTGTGAAGGAAGGCTGGGAGCTGGTCGTGGGCCTCGAGGTCCACGTCGAGCTCAACACCACGACCAAGATGTGGTGCGGCTGCTCCGCCGACTTCGGCGGCGAGCCCAACACCAACGTCTGCCCGGTGTGCACCGGGCAGCCCGGGGCCCTGCCGGTGGTCAACCGCGAGGCGGTGACGTCGGCGGCCCGTCTGGGCCTGGCGCTGAACTGCGGCATCGCCGAGGTGTGCCGCTTCCACCGCAAGAACTACTTCTACCCCGACCTGGCGAAGAACTACCAGATCAGCCAGTACGACGTCCCGCTGTGCCACGACGGCTGGCTGGACCTCGAGGTCGAGGGCGAGGAGGTGCGCGTGCGCATCGAGCGCCTCCACATGGAGGAGGACACCGGCAAGTCCACCCACCTCGGGGCGACCGGCCGGCTGCACGGCGCCGACACCTCGCTGATCGACTACAACCGCTGCGGCGTGCCCCTGCTCGAGATCGTGTCCCGCCCCGACATCCACGACCCCGAGACCGCCCAGGCCTACCTGCGCGAGCTGCAGGGGATCGTCCAGGCGCTCGGCGTCTCGGACGCGAGGATGGAGGAGGGCTCGATCCGCTGCGACGCCAACGTGTCGGTCCGGCGCGTCGGCGACCCCGAGCTCGGCACCCGCACCGAGACCAAGAACCTCAACTCGATCCGGTCGCTCGGCCGGGCCATCGCGTTCGAGGCCGAGCGCCAGATCGCCGTGCTCGAGGACGGTGGCAGCATCACCATGGAGACCCGGCACTGGGACGAGGGCCGGGGCGTCGGCGCCATGCTGCGCCGCAAGGAGTCGGTCACCGACTACCGCTACTTCCCGGACCCCGACCTCGTCGAGGTGTTCTCGCCGGCCGACTGGGTCGACGGGCTGCGCGGGACGATCCCCGAGCTGCCGTCGGTCGCCCGTGAGCGGCTCACCGGCGCCGGGGTCGACGCCGCGCAGGCCACCACGGTCGTCTCCGGCGGGATGCTCGGCGTGTTCGACGACGCCGTCGGCCTGGGCGCCGACCCGAAGGCGACCGCCAACTGGCTCGCCGGCGACGTCGCCGGCCAGCTCGGTGCCGCCGGCCTGGACATCGACGCGGCCGGGCTGACCGGGGCGCACGTCGCCGAGCTGGTGGCGCTGGTCGGCGATGGCACGTTGTCGACGTCGCTGGCCAAGCAGGTGCTCGAGCACGTCATCGCCTCGAAGGGCGCCCGCACCCCGGCGCAGGTCGCCGAGGAGGAGGGCCTGCAGCAGGTCTCCGACGAGGGCGAGCTGCAGGCCATCGTCGACCAGGTCGTGGCCGACAACCCCGACACCGTCGAGACCATCCGGGGCGGGAACGACAAGGCGATCGGGGCGCTGGTCGGCCAGGTCATGAAGGCCACGAAGGGCCAGGCCGACCCGCGCAAGACCAACGAGCTGCTCCGGGCCGCGATCGGCGGCTGAACGTCGCGAGGGAGGACACATGGAGGTCGACTACGACCAGCGCACGGCCCTGGTGGTCGTGGACGTGCAGAACGACTTCGCCCACCCGGACGGGTCCCTGTACGTCGACGGCGGCGAGCACGTGATCGGGACGGTCAACGCCCACGTCACGGACGCCCGTGCCGAGGGTGGCCTGGTGGTCTACACGCAGGACTGGCACCCGGAACGCACGCCCCACTTCGACACCGACGGCGGCACCTGGCCGGTCCACTGCGTTCGGGACACGTGGGGCGCGCAGTTCCACCCCTCGCTGGACGTGCTCGGCGACGCGCCGGTGATCCGCAAGGGCACCGACGGCGGTGACGGGTACTCGGGCTTCACCGTCCGTGACCCCGAGAGCGGGGACGAGTCACCCACCGACCTCGACGCGCTGCTGCGCGAGCACGGGATCGAGCGGGTGGTCGTGTGCGGGCTGGCCCAGGACGTGTGCGTGAAGGCCACGGTGCTCGACGCGCGCGACAAGGGCTACGAGACGCTGGTGCTGGTCGACGGGACCCGCCCCGTCGAGCTGCAGGCCGGCGACGGCCAGCGGCCCTGGACGCCATGGCGGCGCGCCGGGGCCACCGTCGTCGACTGATCCGCCCGACGGCGGCCGCGGCGCCCGGCGATGGTGGCCGACGGGGCGCACACGGCACCGTGGCCGTGGCCGCTCGTCCGTACCATGACCGGGTACGCCCGGGAGCCTGCTGCACTCCGAACCCCGGGCATCCCCCGTCGCGAGGAGCCCGGCTTCATGGTGCTCGAGACCATCCACTCGCCTGCCGATCTCAAGGCCCTGCCGGCCGGTGAGCTGCCGCAGCTCGCCCAGGAGATCCGCGACAAGGTCATCGAGTCCGTGTCCCGCACCGGTGGCCACCTGGGGTCCAACCTCGGTGCCGTCGAGCTGACCCTGGCCCTGCACCGCGTCTTCGAGTCGCCCCGCGACACGCTCCTGTGGGACACCGGGCACCAGGCCTACGTGCACAAGATGGTCACGGGCCGGACCGGCATGTTCGACCTGCTGCGCCAGGGTGGCGGCCTGTCCGGCTACCCGTCGCGCACCGAGTCCGACCACGACGTGATCGAGAACTCCCACGCCTCGACCGCGCTGTCCTGGGCCTACGGGATCGCCGAGGGGCAACGGTTCCGCCCCGCCGACGAACGGCGGCGGGTCGTCGCCGTGGTGGGCGACGGGGCGCTGACCGGCGGCATGGCGTACGAGGCGCTCAACAACATCGGCCACGACCACACGCCGATGACGATCGTGCTCAACGACAACGGCCGCTCCTACGCCGAGACGGTGTCGCGGCTGTCGGCGAACGTGTCGAAGTTCCGCATGGACCCGCGTTACCGGACGTGGCGCGACCGGCTGGACGCGCTGGTGGAACGGGTCCCGGTGGCCCACCGCCTCACCGGTGCCGGCCTGCGCGGGCTCAAGCACGCCGTCTCCGACGCGCCCGCGCTGCAGGCCTTCGTCGAGGCGCTGGGCATCCGCTACCTCGGGCCCGTCGACGGCCACGACGTGGCGGCCATGGAGTACGCGTTCCGGTCGGCCGAACGCATGACCGTCCCCGTGCTCGTCCACGTCCTGACCGAGAAGGGGCGCGGCTACCACCCCGCCGAGACCGACCCCGAGAAGCGCCTCCACGACACCTCCGCCTTCGACGTCGCCACGGGGCAGTCGTCCAAGCGCAAGCCCCGCCAGTGGACCAAGGCGTTCTCCGACGCCCTGCTCGAGGTCGCTGACGCCGACGATCGGGTCGTCGCCATGACGGCGGCCATGCCCGGCTCCACGGGCCTGCTGCCGCTCGGCGAGCGGGACGCCACCCGCATGATCGACGTCGGCATCGCCGAGCAGCACGGCGTGACCTCGGCCGCGGGGCTGGCCCACGCGGGGCGCGTCCCGATCGTGGCCCTCTACTCGACGTTCTTCTCGCGCGCCTTCGACCAGGCCAACATGGACGTCGGCCTGCACGACGAGCACGTCGTGTTCGTGTTCGACCGTGCCGGCATCACCGGCGACGACGGGCCCAGCCACCACGGCATCCTCGACATGGCGCTGTGCCTGCGCATCCCCACCATGACCGTGCTGGCCCCGTCCTCCGAGCAGGAGCTGCGCCAGATGCTGGCCCAGGCGGTCGAGCTCGAGGGCCCGGTGTCGATCCGGTTCCCGAAGGGCGCCGCGGTGTCCCGCGAGGGCACGGGCGAGGGCCTGCAGGCCCGCCAGCTGCGCGAGGGCGCCGACGTGGCCGTCGCCGCGATCGGCGACCGTCTCGGGCCGGCCCTCGAGGCGGCCGACGAGCTCGCGGCCGCGGGGGTCGAGTCCGCCGTGTGGGACGTGCGCAGCGTCCGACCCGTGGACCCCGCCATGCTGGCCGCACTCGCCGACGCCCCGGTCGTCGTGACCGTCGAGAACGGCGTGGTGTCCGGCGGGGCGGGGGCCTACGTCGCCGACCGCCTGGTCGAGCGGACCGGCATCCGCCACGCCCCGCCGATCCTGCGCCTCGGGGTGCCCGACGGCTACATCCCCCACGGCAAGCCGGGCCACATCGTCAGCGAGCTCGGCCTCGACGGGGCCGGCATCGCCGCCGCCATCCGCAAGGTGCTCGCCGAGGACGCCTGACGCGACCCGTCACGAGCGGGCGCGGGCGACGTGGACGAGCCGTCGTGCCCCGAGCCCGGCCAGCGTCCCGATGGCGCCCCCGCCCAGGAGGTCCAGGGGCAGGTGGACGCCCGTGGCCACGCGGGCGACGGCGACCATGCCGGCCACCGTGGCGACCACGGCCCGGCCGGTCCGTCCGAGGTCGGGCCACAGCGCCACCGCCAGCGCGACGGCCACGGCGGTGTGGCCGGAGGGGTAGCCCGGCCCGCTGGCCGTGGTGGTGGTGACGACCTGCTGGAGCACGTCGGCGGGACGGCCGCGGTCGATCAGCGCCTTGGTCAGGGTGGCGGCCGTCCACGCCAGTGGCACGGCCACGGTCACCCGTTGCCCCGTCGGGCGCGTGACGAACCACGCGAGCGTCGCCACGACGAGCCCGCCGACCAGCGTGCCCAGCGGCATCACCAGGACCAGGGGGGCGGCCAGCACCCCGGGCAGGTCGTGGACCGTCCGGAACACGACGCGTTCCGGCGCCGACACGCCCAGGCGCGCGACCGCAGCGGTGAGGATCCACACCTGGGTGGCCAGCAGCGCCTGCAGGCCCGACCGCGACCAGGTCCGTGCACCCTGCGCCTCGGCCACCGGTCCGTCCTCGATCCGTCCCACCGTCTTCTCGAGAGGGTACGAGGACTTGACGGCGGGACCGGCCGTGGGGAACCCTTGCGCCGGACCGGTCCCTGACCGGCCCACGCCTTCCCCGCCGGAAGGCCCCCACGTCAAGGACCGTCAAGGACCGTGATGCCGTCGCTGCACCGCCGCACGAGCCACCCGCGTCACAGCGGGTTGCTCGTCGTGGTTACGTAGCGCGCGGCCGCCCCGGTCGCGCGCGAACCTCCCGCACCCGGGAGGTTCCGCTGTATCAGGGGCCGGGACAGCGAGAGGACCCACCATGCAGGTCACCGGTGCACAGGCCGTCATGAAGAGCCTGGAGGCGCTCGGCGTCGACGTCGTGTTCGGCTACCCGGGTGGGGCCATCCTGCCGGCCTACGACCCGCTGCTCGACGCCGACCTGCGCCACGTCCTCGTCCGTCACGAGCAGGGCGCCATCCACGCGGCCGAGGGCTACGCCCACGCGACGGGGCGCGTCGGGGTCTGCATCGTCACGTCCGGCCCGGCGGCGACCAACCTCGTCACGGGACTGTGCGACGCGCTGATGGACTCGGTCCCGGTGCTGGCCATCACGGGCCAGGTCGCGTCGACCGCCATCGGCTCGGACGCCTTCCAGGAGGCCGACGTGACCGGCATCACCATGCCCGTCACCAAGCACAACGAGCTGGTCGGCGAGGCCGGGCGGATCCCCGCCGCCATCAAGGAGGCGTTCCACATCGCCCACACCGGGCGGCCGGGGCCGGTCCTGGTGGACATCCCCAAGGACGTGCTCAACCAGGAGCTCGAGTGGCGCTGGCCGGAGCACCTGGACCTGCCGGGCTACCGCCCGACGGTGCGGGGCCACGGCAAGATGGTCCGCGAGGCCGTCGAGCTGATCGCGCAGTCCGAACGCCCCGATCGTCTACGCCGGCGGGGGGCTGGTCCGGGCGGACGCAGCCGACGAGCTGCGCCAGCTGGTGGAGCTGCTCGAGCTGCCCACCGTCACCACGCTGATGGCGCGCGGCATCCTGCCCGAGTCCCACCCGCTGTGCCTCGGCATGCCGGGCATGCACGGCCACTACACGGCCGTGAAGGCCCTGCAGGAGGCCGACCTGCTGGTGACGCTCGGGGCGCGCTTCGACGACCGGGTGACCGGCAAGCTCGACGAGTTCGCGCCGCACGCCAAGGTCATCCACGTCGACATCGACCCGGCCGAGATCGGCAAGAACCGCGAGGTCGACGTGCCGATCGTCGGTGACGCCAAGGTGGTCGTCGGCCAGATCGTGGCCGCCGCGACCGACCGGGGCGAGGCCGCCAGGCCCGACACCGGGGCCTGGCGCGCCCACCTGCACGAGATGCGCGCCGAGCACCCGCTGCGCTGCGAACAGCCGTCCTCGGGCCCCATCAAGCCGCAGACCGCGATCCGCGCGATCTACGACACCTGGGGTGACGAGGCCATCTACGTGGCCGGCGTGGGCCAGCACCAGATGTGGTCGTCGCAGCTGATCCCGTGGACCCGACCGCGCCAGTGGATCAACTCCGGCGGGCTCGGGACGATGGGCTTCGCCGTTCCGGCCGCGATCGGTGCCAAGGTCGGTGTCCCCGACCGCCCCGTGGTCGCCATCGACGGCGACGGCTGCTTCCAGATGACCTTCCAGGAGATCGCCGCCGCGGTGCAGCACGACATCCCGGTCGTGTTCGCCGTCATCAACAACGGCTACCTCGGCATGGTCCGCCAGTGGCAGAACCTGTTCTACGACCGTCGCGAGAGCGCCGTCATGCTGCCCCAGGACCTGCCTGACCTGGTCAAGCTCGCCGACGCCTATGGCATCCCTGGCTTCCGCGCCGAGTCGATGGAGGACCTGCAGGCCGTGCTGGACAAGGCGGCGCAGGTCACCGACCAGCCCGTGATCCTCGACCTCCGGGTCGACCCGGACGAGATGGTCTTCCCCATGATCCCGGCCGGCGCGTCCAACGACGGCATCATCGAGAGCCACGACGAGTGGCTCGCCCGCGCGGCCGCTGGCGAGTCCAGCGGCGTGGCCCCCAGCTGACCAAGGACACCCCATGCAGCGCCACACGCTCTCGGTCCTCGTCGAGAACAAGCCCGGTGTCCTGGCCCGCATCGCCGGGATGTTCTCGCGCCGCGGCTACAACATCCACTCGCTCGCGGTCGGTCCCACCGAGGACGACCACATCTCGCGGCTGACCATCGTGGTGGGCACGGAGGCCGCCAAGCTCGAGCAGGTGATCAAGCAGCTCAACAAGCTGATCAACGTGCTCAAGATCATCGAGCTCGACCCGCTCGACTCGGTGGCGCTCGAGACCCAGCTGGTGAAGGTGTCGGCCGACGCCAGCAACCGCAGCCAGGTGATCGAGCTCGCCGACGTCTTCCGCGCGCACGTGGTCGACGTCGACCACGAGGCGATCACGGTCGAGGTCACCGGCACGCCCGACGACCTCGAGCGCATGATCCAGCTGCTCGAACCCTTCGGGATCCGCGAGATGGTGCGCTCGGGCACGATCGCCCTGTCGCGCGGGGCGCGGTCCATCACGGACGGCTCGAAGGTGCGCATGCAGCGCGTCGTGTAGCGGTGGGGACCGGGGCGGCCCACGGGGTCGACCTGCTGCGGCAGGTCCTCGCGGGGCGCCCGGTCCTGGTCGCCATGGACGTGCTGGTCGCGGCTGCCGGGACGGCGGGCCAACTGCGCGAGCTCGGCGTGGACCGACTGCTGCTCGTCGCCGGGATGCGTGGGATCGGTGACGTCGACCCGGACGACGAGGCCGCCGCCGTCGTCCTCGGCACCGGGGCGGGGCGGACCGTCATGCAGGGCATCCGCGCCTGGCAGGAGGTCCTGGACGACCCGCCCGCCGAGGTGCGCGACGCCGTGGCCGCCTTCGACCCGGACGAGCGGGCGTGGGTGGTCTCGGCGCTGTTCACGCGCAGCCAACAGGTGCTCGGGCGTCCGGTCCTCGGGGCGCGCCCCGACGCCTGGCAGGCCCTCGAGGACAAGACCACCGTCGACGCCCTGTGGGACGACGCGGGCGTCGCCCGCGCCCCGTCGCGGGTCGTCGACCTGCACGACCCTGCCGAGGTGGCCGCGGCGGCGCGCGACCTCGATCATGGCATGGGCACCTGCTGGGTCGCCGACAACACCACGGGCTGGCACGGCGGGGCCGAGTACCTGCGGTGGACCGGCCCCGACGGGGACCCCACGCGTGCCGTGGCCGAGCTCGCCGAGGCGGGGCGACCGCGAGGCCATGCGCGAGGTCGCACGACGGGTGGGTCGGCACCTGCGCGACCGCGTCGGCTACCGCGGCACCTTCACCGTCGACGGCATCCTGACCGCCGAGGGGTTCCGCCCCACCGAGCTCAACCCGCGCTTCGGTGGCGGGCTGCTGCGCGTGGCCGCGGGGATCGACCTGCCGCTGTACCTGCTGCACCTGGCAAGCGTGTCGCGCCCCGACCTCGACTGGCGCCCGCGCGAGCTCGAGGCGCAGCTGCTCGCAGCGGCCGACGCGGCGCCCGTCGCCCGCATCATGCTCCCGCTGCCAGCGCACGCCCGGGACGGCACCTGGCGCCTGCGACGCCAGCCCGACGGACAATGGACGGACGTCCAGGACCCCGACGGCGACGCCGACGCCGAGGTGGCCATCGGCCAGGGGATGTCCGCGGGGCGCCTGGCCATGGTGCACCTTCCGGGGCTGCGGCGCGGGGCGTCGGCGGCAGTCGCCGGGGCGGAGCTCGCGCCGGTCGTCGCCGCCCGGGCCGGGGTGGACCTCGAACGTCTGGACGCGGCGGAGGGCGCCGGGTGGTGAGGTCGCCGCTACGGTCGCGGCATGCCTGATCTCCTCCTCCCAATCGCCCTGGCCGTCGTGGCCGTCGTCGTCCTCGTGCTGCTCCTGCGGCGCCGGGGCGGCAGCCCGCTGGCCCAGCAGTTCCTCGTCGTGGCCGAGCGCCGCGGGTGGCGTCGTCTCCAGCCGGCGGAGGCTGCCGAGGTGCTCGAGCCCTTCGACCGCTACCTCGACGGCGACGGGACCGTGGACCTCGCCGTGGGCGGTGACGTCGACGGGGGGCAGATCGTGTGTGCCGCCGTCGGCGTGCGTGACCGCGTCGCCCGCGGACGCGCCTGGTACGTGGTCGCGGTGGCCCGTGCCGACCTCGCCGTCCCGACGATCGTGCTGGAACCCCGCAGTGTGCGCACGGTCCGGGTCGTCGCCGGCGAGGACGAGGTGGTCATCGACGACGCGCGCATCTCCCGCGGGTGGCGCATCACCTCGCCGGACGCGAACGCCGCCGTCGTGCTCGACGCCCCCGAGGTGCGCTCGCGGCTGTCCGACGCCCTGCACCGGCCCATGCCCTTCATCGTCGGGCTGCGGACCCGCCCCGGCGCGGTGGCCGTCCACCTGGCCGGCCCCGAGGACGCGCCCGGGGACGCCGACGACGTCGAACGGCTGGCCCGGCTGGCCCTCGACGTGGCCGACGCGCTCGCGGCAGCCCCACGCCCCACATGACCGTGCCGGCCGCCGCCCAGCCCCCGGCGCGGCTGCTCCTCGGCCCGGGCCCGTCGCCGGTGCCCGACGCCGTGCGCGAGGCCCAGGCCCGCCCCGTGGTCGGGCACCTCGACCCGTGGTTCCTGCAGGTCATGGACGACATCGCCGGGATGCTGCGCCAGGTGTTGCGCACCACGCACCGCCTCACCTTCCCGGTGTCCGGGACCGGCTCGGCGGGCATGGAGGCCGCGATCGTCAACGTCGTCGAGCCGGGGGACACCGTCATCGTGGGCGTCAACGGCGTCTTCGGTGGACGGCTGGCCGACACCGCACGCCGGGCCGGGGCGCAGGTCGTGGCCCTCGAGGAACCCTGGGGCCGGGTCATCGCCCCCGACCGCGTCGCCGATGCCCTCGCCGCCCACCCGGACGCACGAGCGGTCGTGCTCGTCCACGCCGAGACCTCGACCGGGGCACACCAGCCGCTGGACGAGATCGGGGCGCTGGTGGCCGACACCCCGGCGCTGCTGGTGGTCGATGCGGTCACCTCGCTGGGCGGTGTGCCGCTGGAGGTCGACGACTGGCACCTCGACGTCGTCTACAGCGGCACCCAGAAGTGCCTGTCCGTGCCGCCCGGGCTCGCGCCGATCACGTTCTCGCCCAAGGCCGAGGCGGTCCTCGACGCCCGCCGCGCACCGGTGCAGTCGTGGTATCTCGACGTCACGGCGATCCGTCGGTACTGGGACGGCGGGGACGGCCAACGGGCCTACCACCACACCGCCCCGATCTCGGCCCTGTACGGCCTGCACGAGGGTCTGCGGATCGTGCTCGAGGAGGGCCTCGAGGCTCGCTGGGACCGGCACCGTCGGGTGGGGGAGCGGCTGCAGGACGCCCTGGCCGACCGGGGTGGGCGCCTGCTGGCGCAGGAGGGCCACCGCCTGCCGCAGCTCACCTCCGTCGGCTGGCCCGACGACGTCGACGAGGCCGCACGGCGACGTCGCCTGCTCGACGAGCACGGCATCGAGGTCGGCGGTGGACTCGGCGCCTTCGCCGGGACGGCCTGGCGCATCGGGCTGATGGGGCACGGTGCCACGGACG
The DNA here is from genome assembly GCA_963796225.1 of uncultured bacterium. GTDB lineage: Bacteria > Actinomycetota > Nitriliruptoria > Nitriliruptorales > Nitriliruptoraceae > CAWCLK01. The sequence goes on along the minus strand of CAWCLK010000020.1, from coordinate 149,344 downwards.
CGAACGTCGACCGGCTGCTGGACGCCGTCGACGCGCTGTAGCGCCCCGCGGCCCGCGCACGCGACCGGCCGAGGTCGGCCGGGGCGCCTAGCATGACGTCCATGTCAGGTCAGTCCACCGGTCCGTCGCGCCTCACGCCGCAGTGGCGCGTGATCCAGAAGCTGGCCGAGTTCATCGTGCTGGTGCTGTTCCGCTGGCGCGTCCGGGTCGAGGGCCTCGAGCACGTGCCACGCGACCGCGGCGCGGTGCTGGTCTACAACCACCACAGCTACTTCGACTTCGTGATGGTGGGCTGGGCGATCGTGCGACGCCTGCGGCGTCCGGCCCGCTTCCTGGCCAAGGCCGAGATCTGGCGCAACCCCGCGGGGCGCTGGATCGTGGAGGGCGCGCGCGCCGTGCCGGTGGAGCGGGGATCGTCGACCGGACGCCACGGGGCGCTGGACGCCGCCGATCACGGCGCTGCAGCACGGGGACCTCGTCGTGGTCGCCCCCGAGCAGACGATCTCGCGCAGCTTCGACCTGCTCCCCATGAAGTCCGGCGCCGTGCGGATGGCCCAGGCCGCCGGCGTCCCGATCGTGCCGGTGGCCGGCTGGGGCACCCACCGGTTCTTCACCAAGGGGCACGGACCGCACTGGGCCGGCCGGGTCCCGGTGGTCGTGCGCTACGGCGAACCGATGGCCATCGGCCCGGACGAGGACGTCCACGCCGCCACCGAGCGTGTGGCGCGGCGCCTCGGGGAGATGCTCGACGAGGTCCAGCGTGGCTATCCCGACGGCACACCGGCCGGGGCGTGGTGGGTGCCGGAACGGCTCGGCGGTGGCGCCCCGTCCCACGCCGACGTGATCGCCGATCACTCCAGCCGGGACCGCGGCTGGGTCGAGGGCGACCCGCAGACCGGCTGACCCGACCAACCCCGGGCAGGTCCACCGTCGAACGAACGGTGCACCGCGCCCGGCCAGGAGCACCCGTGGCCCACTCGTCCGTCCCGCCCCGCCCCCCGCGGCCCACGCTGCGGTTCCGGGTCGTCGCGTGGATCGTGATCCTGTTCGTCCGCGTGGCCCGATGGCGTCCGCGGACCACGGGACTGGACAACGTCCCTCGCGAGGGCGGCGCGGTGATCACCTGGAACCACCACGGGCACGTCGACTTCGTCATCACCGTCTGGGACATCTACCGCCAGCTGGGCAGGCCTGTCCGCTACCTGGCGATGCGCGAGCTGTGGAGCTCGCGGCTGTTCGGGTGGGTCCCGCGCTTCGCCGACGCCATCCCCGTGTCGCGCGCCTCCGACGGTGACCGTGACCGGGCCCTGGCAGACGCGGTGCAGGCCCTGCGCGACGGCCACCTCGTCATGGTCGCGCCCGAGGGTGGGATCGGCGACAGCTTCGAGCTGCGTGGCTTCCGCACCGGGGCGGCACGCATGGCCGCGCTCGCCGGTGTCCCGCTCGTGCCCAGCGTGTCGTGGGGCTCGCACCGGCTGACCACGACCGGGCACGGCTTCTCCCCGCGCGAGGCCTGGGGCATCCCCGTCGAGGTCGCCTTCGGCGAGCCCCTGCACCCCACGCCGGACGACGACCCCGCCGACGTGACGCTGGTCCTTCGCGACCGCATGGGCGACATGCTCCACGCCGCGCAGGCCCGGTACCCGGACGGCGCCCCGGCCGGGGCGTGGTGGGTGCCGGCCCGGCTCGGCGGCGGGGCGCCGGCCCCCGACCCCGAGCGTCCCGCCGTCCGCCGTCGTGGCGGCGACGCCGCCTGATCCCACGAGGTCTCCCGTGCTCCCACGCCCCGAACCCGGCGTCCCTCGCGCCAGCTGGGTCTACCGCTTCGCCGCCTGGATCGCCTTCACCATCTTCCGGCTGCAGGGCTGGCGCTACGACGTCCACGGCGCCGAGCACGTCCCGACGCGGGGCGGCGCCGTGATCGTGGCGAACCACTTCTCGTTCTGGGACTTCTTCCTCGCCGGCCGCGGCCCCTACCTCGGCGAGGGCCGGCCGGTCCGGATCCTCGCCAAGGAGTCGCTGTTCCGCACGCCCGTCTTCGGGTGGCTGATGCGCCGTGCCGAGCACATCCCCGTCCATCGCGGATCAGGCAACCGAGCGCCTTCGCCTCCGCCGTCGAGGCGCTGGAGCGGGGCGAGCTGGTCCTCGTGCTGCCCGAGGCCACGATCTCGCCGGCCTACGAGCTGCTGCCCTTCAAGACCGGGGCCGCGCGCATGGCCGCCCGCGCCGGGGTCCCGCTGGTCCCGGTGGCGACCTGGGGCAGTCACCGGTTCCACTCGGTCCGCCGACGCCCGACCTGGTCGTGGCGGCTGCCGGTGACGATCCGGTACGGCCAACCACTGCACCCCACCCCCGACGACGACCCGGTCGAGGTCACGGAACGGGCGCGTGACGCCGTCGCCGCGCTGGTGGATCAGGCCGTCACCGCGTACCCCGAGGGCACACCTGCCGGGGCGTGGTGGGTGCCGGCCCGATTCGGCGGGGGCGCACCGACGCCGCAGGAGGCCGACGACTACGTGGACCGGATCCGGTCGGGGTGGGGGCGACGCTCCGCCTCCTGATCCGCCCCGGCCGACCCCAGCGCCGCCTCGAGGGCGCCGAGCTCGCGGGCGCCCCGCCCTGCCCCGCGGACGGTGCGGTGGACCAGCCGTGGGGGATGGTCGAGCAGGCCGAGGATGCGGTCGAGCGAGGCCCCCTGCGGCAGCGGCTCGTTTCGGCACACGGCCTGCACGACGTCGGCGACGGCCTGGCGGGGCACGAGGGCCGGCTCGGAGGCGATCTCGTCCGCCACCGGCTGCGGGCGGCCGAACAGGAAGCCCTGGAAGGTGTCGCACCCGCGTTCGCGCAGCCACGCCGCCTGGTGCTCGGTCTCGACGCCCTCGGCCACCACCTCCAGTCGCAGGCTGGTCGCCACGGCGAGGACGGCCTCGATGATCGGCGACACCATGGCGCCCGGCTGGATGGTCGTCACGAACGAGCGGTCCAGCTTCACGCGGTCCAGCGGGATACGGGTCAGGTACCCCAGCCCCGCGTAGCCCGTGCCGAAGTCGTCGAGGGTGACCGTCACGCCGAGGTCGCGGACGCGCTCGACGGCGCGGGCGGTGGCGTCGAGGTCGCGGAGCAGTGCCGTCTCGGTGATCTCGATCTCCAGCAGCCGGGGATGGATTCCCGCGCGGTCGATCGCGGCGACCACGAGCTCGTCCAGCGGCGCCTCGGCGAGGTGGGCGGGCGAGACGTTGACGGCGACCGGGCTGGGCCAGGTCACCTCGGAGGCCCAGACGCCGACCTGCCGGCAGGCCTCGTCGAGGACCCACCGGCCCAGCGCCCCGATCAGGCCGGTCTCCTCGGCCAGCGTCACGAACCCCGCCGGCGGGATCAGGCCGAGGCTCGGGTGGTCCCACCGCAGCAGGGCCTCACGGCCGACGACGGCGTAGTCCTCCGACCGGACCTTGGGCTGGTACCAGAGGCTGAGGTGGTCCTCGGCGATGGCGTGGCGCAGGTCCTGCTCCAGTGCCAGCCGCAGCCGGGCCCGGCCGTTGAGCTCGCTGCTGTACCACTGCGTGCGCCCGGTCCCGTCGGCCTTGGCCCGGTACATGGCGGTGTCCGCGTGCTTGAGGAGCAGGTCCGCGCGGTCGCCGTCCCGCGGGGCCAGCGCCACGCCGACGCTGCCGCCGGTGAACAGCTCCCGGGCACCGACCCGCAACGGCTCGCGGAACAGCTCCTGCAGGGCGGCGGCGCGCCGGTTCACGTGGTCCTCGTCCACCACCCCCGGCAGCAGGAAGGTGAACTCGTCACCGCCGACGCGCGCCACGACGTCGGCCTCCTCGCGGCTGGCCAGCAGCCGGGCCGCCACGGCCCGCAGGAGCTCGTCCCCGACGTCGTGGCCGAGGCTGTCGTTGACGGTCTTGAAGCGGTCGAGGTCCAGGAACATGACGGCGAAGCCGCTGCCCGTCCGCCGGGCTCGGCCGAGCTCGATCTCGACCTGGTCGAGGAACAGGCGCTGGTTGGGCAGCCCGGTGAGGGGGTCGTGCTGGGCGAGGAACTCCCGTCGGGCGCGCAGGCGGACCTGCCGCACCAGCAGCCAGGTCACCAGCAGCGGCAGGACGAAGGCGCCCCCGAGCACGGCCCACCACCGCGGCCGTCCCGAGGTCATCTCGAACACGGCGACCAGCGGACCGATGAGCATCGGGATCACGAGGGTCAGCACGTTGCTCGCCTGCAGGTCGAACCCGCTGATGGGCAGCGTCGGTCCGGGGTCCTGCAGGTCCCGGTGCAGCAGCGCCACCGCCCACAGGGCGAGCCCCGCGACGAGCAGCAACGTCGCGACGACCGACGGCGCGGCCAGGCCGGTGCGCAGCAGTGCCACGGTGCGCCACACGTGGGCGGACAGCACGAGGACCCCACCCGCAGCGGCCACGTGGAGGGGGCGACGTCCCTCGGCGGTGACCTCGGTCGCGCGTGCCAGCAGCCAGAGTGCCACCACCGACGCCACCGGCTGGGCCGCGACGACGGCCCCGGTGGTCAGGCCGAGCCTCGCTCCGTGCCCGGTGCCGGCGGCCGCCAGGGCGAAGCCGACGGCGAGGCTGGCCAGCCCAACCTCGAGGGCCATGTCGGTCGCGCGTCCACGCGTCGTGCGGTCGCGCATGACGCCCACGAGCCCCAGGGCCATCGCCAGGGTCGCGACCACGACCACGAGCTCGGCCGGGTCACGGGCGCTGTGGACGTCGAACGCCGCGCCGGCGGCCACGCCGGTGGCGCCGAGCGCGACCAGCCGCCACGAGCGTCGCCACGCGGTCGCCTCCGGGTGGCGCCGGTGCACGACGACCGTGGCCACGGCCAGCAGGACCGCCACCACGGGCAACAGGATCCCACCTGCTGATCGTGCGACGGTCGTCGCGTCCAGACGGGCGACCGTGGGTCCCCATGCCGTGACCATCTACCCCCACCCCATGCGCGGGGCCACCACGTCAGGTGGCCCCCCTGACCTCATCGGCCGGTCCGAGGGGCCGGTTGAGCGACAGGAGCGGGGTCCGCGCGGATCTGGTCCACCTGGGCCAGGCTGTCATCCGTCCTGTCGGGCGGCGATGGCGTCCGCCTGGGCGACCGTGCGTCGCGCCTGCTCGACGTGCAGGTTCTCGATCAGCTTGCCGTTGACGGTCACCACGCCCTTGCCCTCGGCGGTGGCCTGCTCGAAGGCCTCGATGACCTCGCGGGCGTTGGCCACCGCGTCCTCGTCGGGGGCGAAGACGCGGTTGCACGGATCGAGCTGCTTCGGGTGGATCAGCGTCTTGCCGTCCATGCCGAGCTCGCGCCCCTGCACGCACTCGGCCTCGAAGCCCTCGGCGTCGTCGAGGTCGTTGAACACGCCGTCGAGCACGACCACGCCGGCCGCACGGGCGCCCAGCACGGCCATCGACAGGCTGGCGAGCAGTGGCTCGCGGCCCGGGACGAACTCGGCCTGCAGCTCCTTGACGAGGTCGTTGGTGCCGAGCACGAACGCCGTCAGCCGGTCGTGGGCGGTCGCGATCTCGCGCGCGTTCCAGATGGCCGTGGGGGTCTCGATCATGGCCCAGACGTCGAGGTCGTCCGGGGCGCCGGCGTGCTCGAGGGCGGCGACGACGTGCTGGACGTCCTCGGCCGTGTTCACCTTCGGGATGACGATGGCGTCAGCCCCGGAGGTGGCGATCGCGCGGACGTCCTCGTCGTGCCACTGGGTGCCGATCCCGTTGGCGCGGATCGTCACCTCGCGATGGCCGTAGGCGCCCGAGGACGCCGCGGCGCAGACCCGGTCTCGGGCCTCGACCTTGGCGTCCGGGGCGACCGCGTCCTCGAGGTCGAGGATCAGGCAGTCGGCGGCGAGCTCCTTGGCCTTCTCGAGGGCGCGCTCGTTGGCGCCGGGCATGTAGAGGACGGACCGTCGGGGGCGAAGCTGCTCCGTCATCGTCTCAGCCCTCCAGCCCGTAGGCCTCGGCCAGCTCGGGGTCGCTCTCGGCGACCTGCTCGGCCAGCTCGAGCACGACCTTGCACTGCTTGTAGGTCGCGTCGTCCTGCATCTTCCCGTCGATCATGACGGTGCCGGTGCCGTCGCCCATCTCCTCGACGACCCGCTTGGCCCACTGGACCTCGCTGGGTTCGGGGGAGAACACCTTCTTCGCGATGTCGATCTGGACCGGGTGCAGCGACCACGCCCCGACGCAGCCCAGCAGGTAGGCGTTGCGGAACTGGTCCTCGCAGGCGACGGTGTCCTTGATGTCACCGAAGGGCCCGTAGAACGGCAGGATCCCCGCGGTCACGCACGCGTCGACCATGCGGGACACGGTGTAGTGCCACAGGTCCTGCTGGGCGGTCGCGCGCCCCGCGGCGTCGATGTCGTCGCCCTGCGGGTCCTGGCGCACCAGGTAGCCGGGGTGGCCGCCACCGACGCGGGTGGTCTTCATGCGGCGGTCGGCCGCCAGGTCCGCCGGGCCCCAGCGACAGGCCCTGCATGCGGGGCGAGGCCAGGCAGATGTCCTCGACGTTGGCCACGCCCCGTGCGGTCTCGAGGATGGCGTGGACGAGGATCGGGCGGTCGAGGCCGGCCTTCGCCTCGAGCTGGGCCAGCAGCCGGTCGACGTAGTGGATGTCCTCGGGGCCCTCGACCTTGGGCACCATGATGACGTCGAGCTTGTCCCCGATCTCGCCGACCAGGGTGGTCAGGTCGTCCAGCACCCACGGCGAGTCCAGGGAGTTGACCCGGGTCCACAGCTGGGTGGTCGGCTGGTCCCACTCCTTGCCGACCCGCACCAGGCCGTCGCGCGCGGCCTCCTTGGCGTCCGCCGGGATGGCGTCCTCGAGGTTGCCCAGCAGGATGTCGACCTTCGGGGCGATGTCGGGGACCTTGTCCACCACCTTGTCGATGTGCGGCGGGAAGAAGTGGATCATCCGCGACGGGCGGGCCGGGACCTCGCGGACGGGGTCCGGGGCACCGAGGGCCAGGGGGGCGAAGAAGTCCTTGGGGGAGCGCACGGGTGGGCACCTCACGGGGCGGGGGAGACGGGGTCGAGGACCTGTCCGAGGGTAGGTCCTGCCCGGTTCGGGCCGACAACCCGCCCCGGCCTACCGTTCACACCTGTCCACTCGCCCTGTCCCGCTCCCACCCCGCCCCAGGAGGCCCGCCATGCCCACCGCCGACTTCGGCCGCTACCTCGACGACTTCGAGGTCGGGGACGTCTACAAGCACTGGCCCGGCAAGACGATCACGCAGGCCGAGGACATCCTCTTCTGCTCGATCACGATGAACCAGCACCCGCTGCACAGCGACGACAACTACGCCAAGGCCGCCACGCCCCACGGCAACGCCATGGTCGTCGGCAACTTCGTGTACTCGATCGTGCTCGGGCAGTCCGTGCCGGACGTGTCGGGGCGCGCGATCGCCAACCTCGAGATCGAGTCGCTCAAGCACGCCAACCCGACCTTCCACGGCGACACCATCTACTCCGAGACCGAGGTGCTCGAGAAGCGCGAGTCGCGCTCCAAGCCCGACCGCGGCATCGTCAAGGTCCGCACCATCGGCTACAAGCAGGACGGCACGGTCGTCTGCGAGTTCGTCCGCAGCGTGCTGGTCCCCAAGCGCGGCCACGGCTTCGACGGCCACCCGGGCCGCCCGGAGCCCCAGGAGTCGTGAGGGTCCCGGCCCGGCCGGGCCGCCCCGAGCCGCAGGAGTCCTGACTCGCGCCAGCCGACGAGCATCACGTGCAGCGATGAGGATCGCGGGCGGTTCTCGCCCCGCATCCTCATCGCTGCTTCGATTCCTCATCGGGTGCTGGTCAGCGCGTCACCGAGCTCGGCGACGAAGCCGTTCCACCCGTGGTCGAACTCCCACCACCCGATCCGGAGGCACAGCCAGTCGGTTCCGCGGTAGGCGCGATCCTTGCGGTGGTCGATTGCGAGGTCCTTCTGCGTGCTGTGCCACCGCAGGCCGTCGCACTCCAGGCAGACACGGTGGGACGAGAAGGTCACGTCCGGATGCAGCACGCGCCCCGGTGTCTCGATCGGGACCGGTCGCCGGTCCGGCCGGAACCCATGGCGCTGCAGGCGGCGTACGACGCGATGGCTGAAGGGTGAGTCCGCGCCGGACGTGCCGAGGTCCTCGAGCGCCTGGCACAGCAGGCGTCGCCCCGGCATCCCACGCGCCCCGTCGATGGCACGATGCAGGTCCGCCTGGTCCAGCACGCGTCGTTGCAGCGCCGTGACCAACGTGTCCCGCACGGGCGTGATGGCCGGTGACGGCGGCAGCGCCAGGTCGAGGAAGCTGCGTGCCGGCGTGGTGATCGGTACCCGGCGACGCGCCAGGACGTCGCCGTCACGCAGCGTCCGACTGGCGACGACGCGAATCTCCTCGCCGTCGAGGTGGCGAGGGACGTGGGACTGCATCGGGACCACGACCCGGATGGGCGAGGGCATCGGCACGTCGAGACCGTGGAGACGCAGCGCCGCCATCCCCGTCACCGCGCCCAGCGGACCGGCGAGGAGCGCGGCCTTCATGGCCTGTCCCCAGTGGTCGAGCTCGGTTCCCGGGGGTGACCACAGGGTGCCGCCGTGCTCGATCCATTCGTCGCGACGCCCCCGACGACGGAAGGTCGTCGGGTCGATGCCGAGCTCGGCGACCTGCCGGATGGCGATCACCTGGTGCTGTTCGGCGATCAGGGAGAGGACGGAACCCCAGGAGGTGGACATGGCCACAGCCTGCGCGACCCGCGCCCCGTCCGACCCAGCGACCTGGTGCCTGTGGACAGCGCGGGCCGATGAGGATGACATGCAGCGATGAGGATGACGGGCGGATTTCGCCCTCGATCCTCATCGCTGTGGCGGATGCTCATCGCGGCGGTGCCGGGTCGCCCTTCCCTGCCGACCCCGGTCGGCCGTACCCTGCCCCGCCCACCGGACCACGACACACGACGCGACCACGTGAGGGGATGCAGACCGTGCGCCTCGGCATCGACATGGACGGCGTCATCGCCGACTTCAACGGCGGCTGGATGGCCCGCTACAACGACGAGCACGGCGCCTCGCTGTCGGCCGAGATGGTGACGTCGTGGGACGGGCTGTACGAGCTGACGCACTTCCCGGACATGCCCGCGTTCTGGGAGTGGGCGCGCAACCACGGCGGGCCGACCATCTTCCGGCACCTCGAGCCCTACGACGGCGCCGTCGACACGCTGCGGGCGCTCAACCGCGCCGGCCACGACATCGTGATCCTGACCGCCAAGCCCGACTGGGCCGTCCACGACACCTTCGAGTGGCTGGCGGACCACCGCATCCCCACGCGCGAGGTCCACTGCCTGGACGACAAGTGGGTCGTCGACTGCGACGTCTACCTCGACGACTCGCCCTACGTCGTGCCGGACCTGGTCCGGGAGCGCCCCGAGGACGTGGTGTGTCGTTTCGTCCGGCCGTGGAACAGCGAGGTCGACGGGGCCCGGGACGTGCGCGACTGGGACGAGTTCGCCGAGGTGGTCGCCCGGGTCGCGGGCTGACGACCGGACGCGCTGGAGCCGCCGGGGGTGGCGGTCAGCGCACACCCCGGGGTGAAGGTCCGATCGACGTCGTAGGCGGACCGCTAGGGTCCGCCGCGCCGTCCCGGCCCGGGGACCCGCCGACGGTCTTCCCCCTTCCACGGTCCCTGACCCACGACCCTGGGGTGACCCATGAAGCCACGCACCTGGATGGCCGCCGCCATGGCGGCCGGGCTGCTCGTGACCGCCTGCGGTGGCGGCGACGACGGCGACGCCGACGACACGTCCACCACGGCCTCCGAGACGACCTCGGCGACCGACAGCGGTACCGCCGCCGGCGACCGCGCCGACTGGCCCGACAAGATCGTGCTGGGCCTGGTGCCCTCGCAGGACGTCGACGAGCTGGTCGAGACCGCCAAGCCGCTGGCCGACCTGCTGGCCGACGAGCTCGACATCGAGGTCGAGTCCTTCGTCCCGCAGTCCTACACCGCGCTCGTCGAGGCGATGAACACCGGCCAGGCCGACATCGGCGCCTTCGGTCCGATCGCGCTCGTGCAGGCCGCCGACCGCGCCGGCGCGATCCCGATCCTGCAGTCGATCCGCTTCGGGGCGGCGACCTACCACACCCAGTGGATGACCAACGACCCCGACCGCTTCTGCCAGGACGACCCGGTCGAGGAGACCGACGACGACGGCAACGTCTTCATGTACTGCAACGGCACCGCCGAGGCCGACACCGGCCCGGTCGGCGAGGACGCGCTCAACAACATCGAGGAGGGCGACACGATCTTCTTCGTCGACGCCGCCTCCGCCTCGGGGTACTACTACCCGGCCACGCAGCTGCAGGAGGTCACCGGGCTCGACCCGCTGACCGACATCGACGCGCAGTTCGCCGGCGGGCACCCCAACGCCGTGCAGGCCGTTGCGCGCGGTGACGGCCCGCTGGGCACCTCCTTCGACGACGCCCGCACGCAGGTCGTCGAGGAGGACCCCGAGATCGGCACCAAGGCGATCGTGTTCGCGTTCTCGGCCGAGATCCCCAACGACGGGTTCGCCGTGAGCGGAGACCTGCCCGAGTCGCTCCAGCAGGCCATCGAGGACGCGTTCCTCGCCATCGCGGACACCGAGGAGGGCGCCCAGGCGCTGTTCGACGTGTACGAGATCGAGGGCCTGCAGGAGGCCGACCTCGCCGCGCTCGACGAGGCGCGCAAGGTCGAGGAGAACTTCGGCGAGGAGTGAGCCGCACACCTGCTGGCGCGGCGCGGCCGGGTCCGGTTCCATCGGGCCCGGCCGCGGCCGTGCGAGCAGGCGGACCCGGGGCGGCGCAGCGTTGACGAGGAGACCGCGGTGATCGAGTTCACCGACGCCACGGTGGTGTACCCCGGGGGCGTGCGGGCGTTGGACGACCTGACGCTGCGCATCGAACCGGGCGAGTTCGTGGTCGTGGTGGGGTTGTCCGGGGCGGGCAAGTCCACCCTGATCCGCGCGGTCAACGGGCTGGTCCCGCTGACGTCGGGGCAGCTGACCGTCAACGGGCGGGACGTGGTCGGGGCGGGGCGGGGCGAGCTGCGCGAGCTGCGCGGTGAGGTCGGCATGATCTTCCAGTCGTTCAACCTCGTGAAGCGCTCGACGGTGATGCGCAACGTCCTCATGGGACGCCTGCACGCCGTGCCCACGTGGCGCTCGACGTTGGGGCTGTGGTCCGACCAGGACAAGGAACGGGCGTTTCGCGCGCTCGAGCGGGTCGAGATCGTCGACAAGGCCTGGGTCCGGGCGTCCAACCTGTCGGGCGGGCAGCAGCAGCGCGTCTCGATCGCGCGGGTGCTGGCCCAGGAGCCGACGGTGATGCTGGCCGACGAGCCGGTCGCCTCCCTGGACCCGCCCACCGCCAACGTCGTGATGCGTGACCTGCAGCGGATCAACCGCGACCTCGGCATCACCACCATCGTCAACCTGCACTTCCTCGACCTGGCCCGCCGCTACGGCGACCGCATCATCGGGATGCGCCAGGGACGGGTGGTCTTCGACGGGACCGGCGCGCAGGCCGACGAGCAGGTGTTCGAGGACATCTACGGACGCAGCCTCACCGCCGACGATGTGATCGACGCGCCCCGCGACGTGCGCCTGGCCGAGACCTCGGCCGAGGACGTCACCGGATGAGCCAGGCCACCTCCGCCCGCCCCGCCACCGCGGCACCGGCGCGTCCGCCGAAGCCGCGCACGCCGTGGACGGTGTGGGCCGGGGGTGTCGGCGTGGTCCTGATGACGGTGTGGGCCGTGCTCGAACCGCTGGGCGGCATCGGCTTCACGCTGGCGCCGCTGTTCGGCGAGGACATCGTGCGCGGGCGCGAGATCATCGCCGAGTTCCTCTCGCCCAACTGGGGCTTCCTGCCGTCCATCTGGGAGCCGTTCCTCGAGACGTTCCTCATCGCGGTGATCGCGTCCGTGGTGGGGTGCCTGCTGGCGCTGCCCCTGACCATGCTCGCCAGCCGGGTCACCGGGGTCGGGCGCGGCACGTACGCCGTCGTGCGAGGCTTCAACGCCGTGATCCGGTCGCTGCCGGACATCGCGTGGGGCCTGCTCGCCGTCGCGGCCGTCGGCACGGGCGCCATGGCCGGCATCCCGGCGCTGGTCATGTTCAACATCGGCGTGATGGTCAAGCTCGCGTCCGAGACCGTGGATGCGGTCGACGAGGGCCCCATCGAGGCCGCCCGGGCGTCCGGCGCGACCCGGGTCGAGGGGGCCTGGCACGCGATGCTGCCGCAGATCCTGCCGAACTACCTGTCCTACGCCCTGTACGTGTTCGAACTGAACATCCGCGCGTCGGTGGTCATCGGGCTCGTCGGTGCCGGCGGCATCGGCAACGTCATCAACGTGCAGTTCGCGCGGTTCGCCTACGGGAACCTCTCCACCGTCATCATCGTGCTGTTCGTGGTGGTGTTCCTGATCGACCGCGCGTCGGTCGCCATCCGGCGGAGGCTCGTGTAGATGACCGCCGCGACCGCCTCCTCCACCAGCCGGCCGACGAAGCCGCACCACACGCTGCGGACCGTCGGCCTCGCGGCGGGCATCGCCCTCGTGGTGGCCTGCTTCGTGCTCGTCGACGCCAAGTGGTCGCGGCTCCCCGAGGCCCCCGGGATCATCGCCGACTACCTCAGGCTGATGTCGAAGGGCGTGTTCACCGACCCGCTGGCCGATCCGACCAGCGGGTACTGGACCCGCGCCGTCGCGCTGATGATCGAATCGATCCACATGGCGTGGATCGGGACCCTCATCGGGGCGGTCTTCTCGCTGCCGCTGGCATTCCTCGCGGCCGAGAACGTCTCGCCGAAACCGGTCGTGTTCGTCACGCGCCAGGTGCTCAACGCCATCCGCGCCGTGCCCGAGCTGGTGCTGGCCATCATCGTGATGCTGCCGATCTTCGGCCTCGGCCCGGTCGCCGGCACGATGGCCCTCGGCGTCCACTCCATCGGCACGCTCGGCAAGCTCACCAGCGAGGTGATCGAGGGCGCCGACCCCGGTCCCGTCGAGGCGGCCCTGGCCTCCGGGGCGCGGCCGTTCCAGATCCTGCGCTCCGCGACCGTGCCCCAGGTGATGCCCGAGATCGTGGCGTTCTGGCTCTACCGGTTCGAGATCAACATCCGTGCCGGCGCGGTGCTGGGCGTCCTGGGCGCCGGCGGCATCGGGTCGCTGCTCAGCTCGATCCTGTCGCGGCGACTGTGGGAACGGGCGGGCATCACCCTGCTGGTGATCATCCTGGTCACCGTCCTGGTCGACGCGCTCTCGGCCCGCCTGCGGTCGCGCATCATCGGAGGCTCGTCCTCCGACCTCACGCAGCGCCCCGAGGCACTCGTGGACGTCGCCGCTGCCACGTAGTACCGCCGGGGCGTCCGTGCACCCACCATCCGTGGTGTGCGGTCGGGCCGTCGACCACGACGGCTGGGGGGTGGGTCGGCCCACGCACGTGGGGGTCCCGGGGCGGGTCCGACGCCCATACCCTCGGAGACCGACTTCCCCCGTCCACGACCCCGCGAGCCCGGACCATGTCCTCCCCGATGACCGCCCGCACCCGCGAGGTGCGCGAGCGGGACGAGCACGACCGCCTGTCGCCGGCCGCGACGAAGGCCGACCAGTCCAAGGGCCGTGAGCACGACGAGCCCCAGGACCCCTACCGCACGCTGTTCGAACGCGACCGCGACCGGATCCTGCACAGCAAGGCCTTCCGTCGCCTCAAGCACAAGACCCAGGTGTTCCTCAATCCCGAGGGCGACCACTACGTCACGCGGCTGACCCACACGCTGCAGGTCGCCCAGGTGGGACGCTCGATCGCCGAGGGGCTGGGCCTGAACGAACCGCTGGCCGAGGCGATCTGCCTCGGCCATGACCTCGGCCACTCGCCCTTCGGGCACACCGGCGAGGAAGCCCTGTCGCCCTACATGCGCACCCTCGGGGCCCCCATGGGGGAGTGGCAGCACGCCATCCAGTCGCGCCGGATCGTCCGCAAGCTCGAACCCCTCAACCTCACCTGGGAGACCGTGGACGGCATCCGTGGCTCGTCCTGGAAGAACGACCCGCCCCCGTCCACCCCCGAGGGCATGGTGTGCCGGTTCGCGGACCGCATCGCCTACCTCGCGCACGATGCGCTGGACGCCATGCGGGCGGGCGTGCTCGAGCGCGACGCGATCCCGCCGAAGGTGCTCGAGCTGTTCGGCGAGCCGGGGCGCGACTGGATCGCCTCGATGACCACCAACGTCATCGAGGCCTCCGCCCGCGCCGGCGAGCTGACCATGGACGACGACCAGCTCGAGCAGTTCCACGCGATCCGGGCCTTCATGTTCGCCAACGTCTACCTCCGCGAGGACGCCGAGGTCCAGCGCGACAAGGCGATCCGGCTGATCCAGCAGCTCGTCGACCACTTCTGCGAGCACCCCGAGGAGATCCCGCCGGGGTACGCGCTCGCGGGCGACCACCCGCTGCAGCAGGCCGTGGACTACGTCGCCGGCATGTCGGACAGCTACGCCCTGAAGGTGCACGACGGGCTGTTCCGCCCCAAGGGGCTCTACTAGATGTCGGAACGCGTCCACGTCCGCCCGGGCGGCGAGGCCGACCTGCCCGCCGTCGCGGCGATCTACACCCACTTCACGCTCAAGACCACGGTCACGTTCAACACGCACGTCCGCACGCCGGCGGACTGGCTCGAGCGCTACCGCGCCAACGTCGTCGAGGGGCCCTATCACCTCTACGTCGCCGAGCTCGACGGGCGGGTGACCGGGTACGTCGAGACCGGCCGGTTCCGCGGCCACCACGCCTACGAGCGCACCGTCGAGACCTCGATCTACGTCGCCCCGGACGGGGCCGGGCAGGGCGTGGGCGGGGCGCTGTACCGGCGACTGTTCGACGACCTGGCGGAGACGGACTTCCACACCGCCATCGCGGTCGTGGCCCTGCCCAACGACGACAGCTGCCGGTTCCACGAACGCCATGGGTTCGAGCACCGCGGCACGCTGAGGGCGGTCGGGCGCAAGTTCGACCGCTGGATCGACACCGCCTACTACCAGCGGGACCTCACCCCATGACCGAGCGCCGCATGCCGCCGACCCGTCCCGAACCGGGCAGCGTCGCCGACCGCGTCGGCGCGGACGCCTTCCTGCGCCTGGTCGACGACTTCTACGCCCGGGTCGAGCAGGACGAACCGCTGCGGGCGATGTACCCGGACGACCTCGAGCCGGGCAAGACCCACCTCGCGCAGTTCCTCGCCCAGTACTTCGGGGCCGGGATGGTGTACTCGTCGCACCGTGGCCACCCGCGGCTGCGCATGCGCCATGCCGGCTTCCGCATCACGATCGACGCGGCCGCGCGGTGGGCCGCGCACATGACCGACGCGATCGAGGCGCAGGGCTTCGACGAGGACGTCGAGGCCGAGCTGCTCGCCTACGTCGTCCACGCCACCCCGCAGATGGTCAACGAGCTGCCCGGGGACGGGGGCCTGCCCACCACCTGAGCGACCATGGTCCGGACATTTCGCACGGTTTGACGGGTGCCGGTGTCCGGGGCGGTCGGGGGGCGTCGTACCCTCGGTGGCCACGACCTCCCACTCCCTGTCCACGAAGGTCCTCCCGTGCGCATCCTCGTCGCCGACAAGCTGTCCGAGGCCGGTGTCGCCGCCCTGTCCGAGCACCATGACGTCGATGTGCGTACCGGGCTGCCCAAGGACGAGCTGCTCGAGGCGATCGTCGACTACGACGGCGTCGTCGTGCGGTCCGCCACCACGATCGACGCCGACGTGATCGCGGCGGGGCGCAACCTCAAGGTGATCGCCCGCGCCGGTGTCGGTCTGGACAACGTCGACGTCGACGCGGCCACCCGGCACGGCGTGATCGTCTGCAACGCCCCGCAGTCCAACATCATCTCCGCCGCCGAGCACACCGTCGCGCTGATCTGCTCCCTGGCCCGCAACATCCCCCAGGCCCACGGGGCGCTGGTGGCCGGGTCCTGGGAACGCTCGAAGTGGTCGGGCATGGAGCTGTACGGCAAGACCCTCGGTGTGCTCGGGCTCGGCCGCATCGGCACGCTCGTGGCCCAGCGGTGCAACGCCTTCGGCATGAAGCTCGTGGCCTACGACCCCTACGTCGCCCCCGAACGGGCGGCGCGCCAGGGCGTGCAGCTGCTCGAGACCGTCGACGAGGTGCTCGAGGTCGCCGACGTGGTGACCGTCCACCTGCCCAAGACCCCCGACACCCTGGGCCTGATCAACGCGGACCGGCTGAAGCGCATGAAGCCGACCGCCCGGCTGGTGAACGTGGCCCGGGGCGGCATCGTCGACGAGGCGGACCTGGCCGAGGCGCTCGAGGCGGGCGTGATCGCCGGCGCGGCGCTCGACGTCTTCGCCGCCGAGCCCACCACCCAGTCCCCACTGTTCGGGCTGCCCAACGTCATCGTCACGCCGCACCTCGGGGCGTCGACCGAGGAGGCCCAGGACAAGGCCGGCACCCAGGTCGCCGAAGCGGTGAACCTCGCGCTGGCCGGCGAGTTCGTCCCGACGGCCGTGAACGTCCAGGGCGGCCAGGTCGACGACGTCGTCAAGCCGTTCCTGCCGCTGGGCGAGAAGCTCGGGCGGTTGTTCACCGCCCTCGCCGAGGAGGGCACCACCGGCGAGGTCACCATCGAGGTGCTCGGCTCGGTCGCCGATGCCGACACGCGGGTGCTCGCCCTCAGCGTCCTGCGCGGGATCCTGTCGTCGGTGTGCCACGAACCGGTCACCTTCGTCAACGCCCCGCTGCTGGCCGAGGACCGCGGCCTCTCGATCCGCGAGGTCACCAACTCGCACTCCGACGACTACGTGTCGCTGGTCCGGGTCTCGGGCGAGGGCCGCGACGGCGAGACCATCGCCGTGGCCGGGACGGTGTTCCAGCCCAACAGCCGCGAACGCCTGGTCGAGGTCTGGTCCTCGGACGTCGACATCGAACCGACCGACCACATGGCGTTCCTGCGCTACGACGACCGCCCGGGGATCATCGGCACGGTCGGTCAGGCCTTCGGGGACGCCGGGGTGAACATCGCCTCGGCCCAGGTCGGGCGTACCGACGTGGGCGGCACGGCGGTCATGGCCCTCGCGCTGGACGACGCCCCGACCCGTGAGGTCCTCGACGGGCTGGCCCGCCAGATCGGCGCCCAGGACGCCCGCGCCGTGGACCTGGCCTGACCGGTCCGCACCGCGTCAGATCACGGTGTGCCGCTGGGTGTAGCGCGGGTCCTCGTGCGCCCCGTCGGCCAGCACCTCGGCCAGCGTCGTGACCGCGTCGGCCACGTCGACGTGGCGCACGAGGGCCGGGGCGAACCCGAAGCGCAGCAGGTCGGGCGGGCGGTGGTCCCCGAGCACGCGGCGGTCGATCAGGGCGCGCATCACGGGGTAGGCCTGCGGGTGGCGCAGCGAGACCTGCGCCCCGCGGCGGGCGCGGTCGCGCGGGGAGACCACCTCCACGGCGTCCCCGAGGTGCTGGTCGCACAGCTCGATGAAGGCGTCGCCGAGCTGGCCGCCGCGGGCGTCGAGGGCGGCGGTGTCGACCCCGGCGAACCCGGCGAGCGCCTCGTCGACGCCGACCAGGGACATCACCGGCGGGGTGCCGTTGCGGAACCGGGCCGCACCGGCCGCCGCGGTCCACGTCGGGGCGAAGTCGAACGGGGCGTCGTGCCCGAACCAGCCGCGGATGGCCGGGACGAGCTGGTCCGCGACCGCCGCGCCGGCCACGAGGTACCCGGGGGCCCCGGGTCCGCCGTTGAGGAACTTGTAGGTGCAGCCGACGCCGAGGTCCGCGCCCCACCCGTCCCAGTCCACGTGCACCGCCCCGGTGGAGTGGGCCAGGTCCCAGACCATGACGGCGCCCACGCGATGGGCCTCGGCGGTGACGGCGGCGGCGTCGTGGCGGTGGCCGGTGCGGTAGTCGACATGGCTGACGGCGACCACCGCGACGTCGTCGCCGAGGCGGTCGAGCAGCTGCTCGCGCGGGACCGACACCAGCTGGGCACCGGTCAGCTCGGCCACGCCGGCCAGCACGTAGCGGTCGGTGGGGAAGTTGCCGTCCTCGGTCAGCACGACGGGGCGGTCGGGGCGCAGCCGCCGTGCCGCCACGGCGGCCTGGAACAGGTTGACGGTGGTGGAGTCGGTGACGGCCACGCGGTCGGCACCGGCGCCGAGCAGGGGGGCGAGCCGCGCGGCGACGCGTGTCGCCAGGTCCACCCACCCGGCGCTGTTCCAGCCCCCGACCTGGTCGTCCCGCCATGCGGCGTGCTCGCGGGTGATGCGGTCCGGCCACGTCCGCGGCGGCGGCCCCAGCGAGTTGCCGTCGAGGTGCACGAGGTCGTCGGGGACCTCCCAGCGGTCGCGCAAGGTCGCCAGTGGGTCGGCGGCGTCACGCGCGGCGAGGGTTGCGCGGTCGATGACGAGCCCCTGTGTCCGGTGCCGGACGCACGCTAGCCGTCGGTCAGGCGACGCCCTGGCCCCGCACCTGCTGCAGCAGCAGGTCGAACGACCCACCCTTCTCGGCCACGGCGTCGGCGCCCGCGGCAAGGGCCTGGGCCTCGATGGTGGCGCGGGGGTGGCCGGTCAGCACCACGACGCGCACCTTGGGGTGACGGGCCCGGATGCGGGCCGTGGCCTCCAGGCCGTCGAGCCGCGGCATCGACAGGTCCATGAGGACGACGTCGGGTTCGTGTTCGTCGACGGCGGCCACCGCCTCGAGCCCGTCGGACGCCATCGCGACCAGCTCGATCTCGGGGACGCCGCGCAGCCGGACCTCCATCAGCAGCCGGATGTCCTCGGAGTCGTCGGCCACCACCAGACGGAGCGGGGCGTCGCCGGATTCCACGATCTCGGGGTCGCGCGGTTGGAGCCCGCTGGCGGGAACCGGGTTGCTTCGCTGCAGCCGGCCCGGGGTGATGCCGATCTGGTTGTCGTCGAGCAGGTCACGCATCATGCGGCGCGCCGAGGCGAGGGTGCGGCGGGCAGCGTGCAGCGCCTCGGGGACGTCACCGATCTCCATCAGCCACACGGACGCGGTCAGGCCCTGCACGACGTTGTCGTTGAGCTCGAGGGCCTGGTGCCGGGCCAGCTCGGCGTCGCGAAGCTGCTGGCGGTGGACCTCGGCCTGGTGGCGGGCCGTGGCGTCGCGCACGAAGGCGGCCACGGCCTGCTCGCCGTCGGCCTCGATCGGTGCGAGCGCGATGTCCACCGGGAACTCGGTGCCGTCCCGCCGCCGGGCGCGCAGGTCCTGGCCGGCCGCCATCGCACGCTGCGAGGGCCCGACCATGTAGCTCCCGCGCAGGGAGGCGTGCCGTGACCGGACGTCGTCGGGCACCAGCTGGTCGATGCCGCCGCCGATGAGCTCGTCGAGGTCGTGCCCGAACAGCTCGGCGGCGCGGGCGTTGGCGTGGATGATCTGGCCGCGCGGGTCCACCACGAGCACCGCGTCGGGGGAGGCGTCCAGCACCGTCGCGAGGCGCTGCCCGCCGCTCTGGGTCGCTGCTCGGGTCGCGGACTCGGCGGCCAGGCGCCGCAGGGCACTCTCGAGGGACAGCCCCAGCAGGGTCTCGACGTCCCCGAGGTCCGGGGCGGACCACGCCACCACCACCTCGAGCCGTGCCGCGAGCGCCCCGACCTGGGGCCAGTCGCAGTCCTCGGGAGAGGTCGGGGCGGTGCCGTGGGCGGCCGACTGGCGCCAGTCGCCCTGGGGCAGGCGGGTCCATGCCGCACAGGCCTCGGCCCCCAGGCGCTCGAGCAGGTCGACGGACGCGCGTCCGAGCGCGTCCAGGTCTCGGGCGTCGTTCACGGCGCGCAGGAACCGCGACCACCGGGTCTCGGCGTCGGTCATCGTCCAGTGCCTGTTCGGTCTGGTCGGAGGGGGCCGCGGGGGCGGGGCGGCCGCCCCAGTGTGCCGTGGTTCGGAACGATGCGGGGGTCCTCCGGCTCGAAATGTCCGGGTCGATCGGCCCGTGACGGCGTGCGATCACCCGACGGGTCGTTGACATCGACGTCAGGTTCGGGTTCTCTGCGTTGAAGTTGACGTCGATGTCAAGTCTGCTCCCCATCCCGACGAGGACCCGTGCGCACCGCCTTCCTGTTCCCCGGCCAGGCCGCCCAGCGCGCCGGCATGGCCAGCGCCTGGACCGGCACGCCCCATGCCGCCGTGTTCGAGCTCGTCGGTGAGCGAGCCGGTCGCGACCTCGTGTCCCTGGCCGACGACGCCGACGCCTGCGCGGCCTCCACGGCGGTGGCACAGCCGGCGATCCACGCCGCCTCCCTGGCTGCGTTCGACGCCCTGGCGGAGGCGGGTATCCACCCGGACGTCGTCGCCGGCCACTCCCTGGGCGAGGTCACGGCCGCCGTCGCCGCTGGCGTCATCGACCGGCACGACGGCGCCGATCTCGTCGTCGCCCGCGGCGAGGCCATGGGCCGCGCCTGCGCCGCATCTCCGGGTGCCATGGCCGCGATCGTGCGGCTCGACCTCGACGTGGTCGAGGACCTGGTCGCCCAGGTCCCCGACGCGTGCATCGCCAACGCCAACGCCCCGGGCCAGGTCGTCGTGGCCGGCCCGCCGCAGGCCGTCGAGCACGTCGGCCGCCTGGCCGCCGAGCAGCGTGGCCGCGCCCTGCCCCTCAAGGTCGAGGGGGCGTTCCACTCCGCCGCCATGGCCCCCGCGGTGGTGCGCGTGGACGCCGCGCTGCGCCACCTGGACCTGCAGGACCCGAGGGTGCCGGTGGTCTCCGGCATCGACGGGCTGCCGCGCACCAGCGGCGACGCCGTCGCCCGGGCGCTGGTCGACGGGATCCTCTCGCCGGTCCGGTGGATCGACGTCCAGCACATGCTCGCCGCCGACGAGGTCGACCTGCTCGTCGAGGTCGGCCCCGGGGGCGTGCTGGCCGGCTGCGCCAAGCGCACCGTGCCCCACCTGCCCTGTGTCTCGGTCGCCGGTCCGGACGACGTCGCCTCCGTCGTCGCTGCGCTCGACCCCCGCCCCGCCACGGCCTGACCCCGCCCGCCACCCGTCCCCGGAGGACCCCCATGATCCCCATCCCCAACTGCTCCGTCGTCACCACCCCCGTCGAGGGGCGTGTGCGCCGCCTGGCCGACGACGGCACGGCCGTCGCCGCGGGCGACGTCGTCGCCACCATGGAGTCCGGCGGCCGCCCGGTCGAGCTGCGCGCGCCCCGCGCCGGCCGCGTCGCCGGCGCCCTCGCCGGCCTCGCCCAGCCCCTCGGTGCTGGTGAGGGCGTGCTCTGGCTGGCCCGGGCCTGAGGACGGCCGCCACGATGCCCACCACCCTCACCGCCCCCGTCGCGGACGGCGATGCCGGCGTGCGCACCGGCCTGCCGGTCGCGGTGCTCGGCCTCGGGATCGACCTGCCCGCCACCGTGGTCACCAACGACGACCTCGCGCAGGTGCTCGACACCTCCGACGAGTGGATCCGCTCCCGCACCGGGATCGGGCAGCGCCACGTCGCCGACGCCGCCGACGCCACCTCCGACCTCGCGGCCCGTGCGGCCCGGCGCGCGCTGGACGACGCCGGCGTCGCGGCCGCCGACCTCGGCATGCTGCTGGTGGCGACCACCACGCCCGACCACCCCATCCCCGGGAGCGCCCCGCTCGTGGCGGCGCGGCTGGGCGTGGAGGTCCCCGCCCTCGACCTCAACGCCGCCTGCAGCGGCTTCGTGTACGGGCTGCAGCTGGCCGCCGGGTCGGTCCTGGCCACCGGGGCGCCGGTCCTGCTGGTCGGTGCGGAGACGCTGACACGCGTCGTGGACCCCACCGACCGCACCGTGCGGGTCCTCTTCGGCGACGGGGCGGGTGCCGTGGTCATCGGCGCGGACGACGACGGCGACCTCGGGCCCTTCGACCTCGGCTCCGACGGGTCGGACCCCTCGATCCTGTGGCGCCAGGCCACCGGCACACGGCTGCCCGTGGCCCCCGGTGACGGCCAGCACCAGTACCTGACGATGCGGGGCCGCGAGGTCTACCGCAACGCGGTGCAGCGCATGGCCGCCTCGTCACGGGCCGTGCTGGACGCGGCCGGCCTCGACTTCGACGACGTCGACCTGTTCGTGGGCCACCAGGCGAACAAGCGCATCCTCGACGCGGTCGTCGACCGGCTCGGGTTCCCGCCCGAGCGCTGCCACGTCACGGTCGACCGCCACGCCAACACCTCGGCGGCCTCCATCCCCCTGGCGCTGGCCGACGCCCGCGACGCGGGGCGGCTGCACCCGGGCGACCGTGTGCTGCTGACCGCCTTCGGGGCGGGGCTGACCTGGGGCTCGACCCTGCTGACCTGGACCCGCGAGGAGACCGCGTGAGCCGTCTGCCCGTTCCTCCCGACGACCCGGTCGCGCTCGTGACCGGGGGCTCCGGCGGCATCGGCGCCGCGGTGTGTCGTGCCCTGTCGAGCGCCGGGCACACCGTGCTCGTGGGCTACCGCTCCGACGAGGCCGGCGCCGCCGACGTGGTCGCGTCCTGCGCGGGCAAGGCGGAGGCCTTCCGCATCGACGTCGGCGACCCCGACGCGATCGCCCCCGCGCTGGCCCGCGCCGGCGACCTCGGCACGCTGGCGGTGGTCGTCAACAACGCCGGCATCGCCGACGACGACCTCCTGCTGCGCCTGGACGCCGACCGCATCGACCGCACGCTGCAGGTCAACCTGCGCGGGGCGATGCTCGTCTCGCAGGCGGCGGTCCGCCCGATGATGCGGGCTCGCTACGGCCGCATCGTCAACATCTCCTCGATCGTCGCCCTGCGCGGCAACGCCGGCCAGTCCCTGTACGGGGCGGCCAAGGCCGGCCTCATCGGCTTCACCAAGTCCCTGGCGCGCGAGGTCGCCCGCAAGGGCGTCACCGTCAACGCCGTGGCCCCCGGCTTCGTCGCCACCGCGATGACCGAGGCCCTGGGCGAGGACGCCCGCGCTGCGCTGCGCGACCTCGCCCCGACCGGTCGGGCCGTCGAGCCCGACGAGGTCGCCGCGGCCGTGGCCTACCTCGCCTCGCCGCTGGCCGGCGCCGTGACCGGCAGCGTGCTGCCCGTCGACGGCGGCGCGGCCATCTGACCCGATCCCCACCCGACCTTCCGGACCTCCGGCGGGCGACCGCCCGTCGGGACACGACCCCCACGAGGGAGCACTGCACATGAACCAGGACATGCTGACCACCTTCACCGAGATCCTCGTCGAGGACTTCGACATCCCCGCCGAGGAGATCACCCCCGAGGCCACCTTCGAGGCCCTCGGCCTGGACTCGCTCGACGTCGTCGACCTGACCCTCGCCGTCGAGGAGCGCACCGGCATCAAGCTCGAGGACGAGGAGCTCGAGGACGTCCGCACCGTGGGCGACGCCGTCAACGCCGCGGACGCCAAGGCGGTCGAGCGGGTGAGCGAGCCCATGGGAAGCGAGGCCTGACATGACCACCCTTCCACGGATCGTCGTCACGGGCCTCGGGGCGGTCACGCCTGCCGGGCGTGGGGTGGCCGACGCCTGGGAGGGTGTGCTGGCCGGCAAGGCGGCCGCCGCCCTCGACCCGGCGCTGGACGCCGCGGGCTCGCCCGTGACCCTGGCCTGCCGGGTGCCCGCCTTCGACCCCGACGCCGAGCTCGGCCGGGGCACGAAGCGGCGCACCGACCGCTACGCGCAGCTGGCGCTGCTGGCGGCGGCCGAGGCGCTGGCCCACGCCGGCCTGCTCGAGCCCACCGAGGACGACCCGTACGGCGCCGGCGTCGACGACGCCCTGCGGGACCGGGTCGGGCTGCTGCTCGGCTCGGGCATCGGTGGGGCCGAGACCTGGGACAGCGAGTACCCGAACTACCTCGACCGGGGCCCCAGCCGCACCAGCCCGCTGTTCATCCCGAAGATGCTGTCCAACACGGCGGCCGGGGCGATCGCGATCCGGGCCGGGGCGCGCGGTCCCAACATGACCGTCAACACCGCCTGCGCGGCCGGCGCGTCGGCGATCCACGTCGCCCGGGACCTGCTGCGCTCCGGTCAGGCCGACGTCATGGTCGCCGGGGGCGTCGAGGCCGGGATCACCGGCCTGGCCGTCAGCGCGTTCGCCCAGATGGGTGCCCTCACCCGCAACGACGACCCCGGATCGGCCTCGCGACCCTTCGACGTGGACCGCGACGGGTTCGTCATGGGGGAGGGCGCCGGCATCCTCGTGCTCGAACGCGAGGACGACGCCCGCGCCCGGGGGGCCGAGGTCCTGGCCGTCGTGGCCGGGGCGGGAGCGTCCGCCGACGCCCACCACGCCACCGCACCGCCCGAGGACGGCGCCGGGGCGGTCCTGGCCATGGAACGCGCGCTGGCCGACGCCGGCATCGCCGCTGACGACGTCGGGCACGTCAACGCCCACGGGACCTCCACCCCGCTCAACGACGCCGCCGAGTCCCGCGCGGTCCGGGCCGTCTTCGGGGCCGCCGCCGACCGCGTCGCGCTGACCTCGACCAAGGGCGTGACCGGGCACCTGCTCGGTGCCGCCGGTGCGGTCGAGGCGATCTTCGCCATCCAGGCCCTGCGGCGCAGCCTCGTGCCCCCGACGGCCGGCACCCGCACCGTCGATCCCGCCATCGACCTCGACGTGGTCGTCGACGCCCCGCGCGAGGTGTCCCTGGACGCGGTCATGAGCAACTCCTTCGGCTTCGGGGGCCAGAACGCCTCGCTGCTGTTCACCCGCTGAGAAGGTTCGCCATGTCACGCATCCAGCAGGCCGCCATGCCGGCGGTCAACCCCGAGGACCTGCGCCCCGGCGACGGGGCGCGGACTCGGCTCGGTCGGCTGCTCGACGCCGACACGTTCGTCGAGCTCGGCTCGCAGCGCCACCACGACAAGACCTCCTTCGGTCTCGACCGCCGCCGCCCCGACGGCGACGGCGTGGTCGCCGGCACCGGCGCGATCGGCGGCCGGCAGGTCAACGTGTACGCCCAGGACCGCCGGGTCCTCGGCGGCTCGCTCGGCGAAGCCCACGCCGACAAGATCGCCCGCTCCATCGAGCAGGCGATCCGCGGAGGCGTCCCCGTCGTCGGGATCAACGACTCCGGCGGGGCGCGCATCCAGGAGGGCGTCGCGTCGCTCGACGGCTACGGCCGGGTCTTCAGCGCCAACGTGGCGGCGTCGGGGCGGGTGCCCCAGGTGGCGATGATCCTCGGGCCCTGTGCCGGCGGGGCGACCTACTCCCCGGCGCTGATGGACTTCGTGGTGATGTCCGACGAGTCGTACATGTTCCTCACCGGCCCGCGGGTCGTGAAGGCGGTGACCGGCGAGGACATCGACAGCCGGGGTCTCGGCGGACCCGAGGTCCACGGCAGCCGATCGGGCGTCGCGCACTTCGTCGTGCAGGACGACGCCGAGGCCTTCGCCGTCACCAGCGAGCTGCTGTCCTACCTGCCGTCGTCCTCCTCGGTCCCGCCCCCGCAGCTCGCCGCCGAGGATCCGGCCGACGTCGACCTCGACGCGCTCGTGCCGGCCGACGGTCGCCAGCCCTACGACGTGCGGGACGCGATCCGCGGCATCGTCGATGG
The DNA here is from genome assembly GCA_963796225.1 of uncultured bacterium. Lineage (GTDB taxonomy): Bacteria > Actinomycetota > Nitriliruptoria > Nitriliruptorales > Nitriliruptoraceae > CAWCLK01. The sequence continues at coordinate 123,805 of CAWCLK010000020.1, read as the reverse complement.
CGGACGCTTCCTCGAGGTCCAGGAACGGTGGGCCCGCAACCTCGTCGTCGGGTTCTCGCGCATCGACGGGCGCACCGTCGGGATCGTGGCCAACCAGGCCAAGTGGCTGGCCGGCGTGCTGGACCTGACCGCATCCGAGAAGGGCGCCCGGTTCGTGCGGTTCTGTGACGCGTTCGGCATCCCGCTGGTCGTGCTCGTGGACGTGCCCGGCTTCCTGCCCGGCACGGCCCAGGAGTACGGCGGCGTGATCCGCAAGGGCGCCAAGCTGCTGCACGCCTTCGCCTCGGCCACCGTGCCGCGAATCTCCGTCGTGCTGCGCAAGGCCTTCGGCGGGTCCTACATCGTCATGAACTCGCGGTCCCTCGGGGCCGACGTCGTGCTGGCCTGGCCGAACGCCGAGCTGGCCGTGATGGGCGCCGAGGGTGCTGCCGACGTGATCTTCCGCAAGCAGATCGACGCCGAGCCCGACCGCCGCGACGAGCTGGTCGAGCAGTACCGCGCCGACGCCATGCACGTCGACCTCGCGGCGCGCCGCGGTTCGGTCGACGAGATCATCGCGCCCAACGAGACCCGCCACGCCCTGGTCGGGCTGCTGCGGTCGCTGGGCACCGGCCGGAGCCCCGGCTACGTCCACGACAACCTGCCGCAGTGAGCCGCCCCCCGATGAGCCCGATGGACCAGCATGCTCGCCGCCCCGTCTACGCCCCGTTCACCGACGAGGACGTCCCGCCCGGCTACGACGACCCGTCCCACGTCGGGACGCTCGGGGCGCGGTCGGCCGCCCGCCGGGTGATCCGCCCGCTGCTGCGGACGTGGCTGCGACTGCGCATCGAGGGCGCCACGCACGTGCCGACCGACGGGCCGGTGCTGATCGCCTCGACGCACGCCTCGCACGCGGACTCGATGGCGCTCGGCGCCGCCGCACCCCGCCCGGTGTTCTTCCTCGGCGACCGTCGGCTGCTGGCCTGGCCGATGCTCGGCCGGCTGCTGCCGAAGCTGGGGATGGTGGCGCTGCGACGCGGGACCGGCGACACCGCGGCGATGGGGGTGCTGGCCGATCTGCTCGGTGCCGGCCACGCCGTCGTCGTCTACCCCGAGGGGTCCCGGACCCGGGACGGTCGCGTGTACCGCCCGCGCTCGGGCGTGTCGCGCCTGGCCGCGGCGACCGGGGTCCCCGTGGTCCCCGCGGCGGTGGTCGGGACCTACCAGGTCTGGCCCACCGGGCAGCGCCCGCGCCTGCGGGGCGGCCGCGTCGCCATCCGTTTCGGCCCGGCGATCGCGCCACCCTCCGCCGACACGCCGGCGGCCCGACGGCGCTTCAACCGGCAGCTGCACGACACCCTCGTGGCCCTGTCCGGGGCCGAGCGTGCCGACACCTTCGCGCCGGTGCGAGGGGGCGACGACGTGACCGCCCCGCCACTGCCACGCATGGGCTGCGACGTCGTCGACGTCGCCCGCCTGTCCGCCCGGCTCGACCGTCGCGCGGGCCTGCTGGCCCGCGTGTTCACCGAGCGCGAGGTCGCCGATGCCCGGCGGGGTGGCGTGGCCCCGGGCAGCCCCACCGAACGCGCGCGCCTCGCAGCCCGGTTCGCCGCCAAGGAGGCGGCCCGCAAGGCGCTGGGCGACCTCCGGATCCCCTTCCACGCCACCGAGGTCCGCACGGCCGCCTCGGGTGCCCCGTGCCTGTACCTGCACGGCGCCCCGGCCGACGCCTCCCTGTCGCTGTCCCACGACGGCGGCGTCGCCATCGCCGTCCTGGCCATCGCCTGACACGAAAGGCCCACCATGCTCCTCGAGGGCAAGAAGTTGCTGATCACCGGCGTCCTCGACCCACGCTCCATCGCCTTCGCCGCCGCACGGTTGGCGCAGGAGCAGGGAGCCGAGATCGTCCTGACCGGGTTCGGCAAGGCCCGGCGCCTGACCGAACGCAGCGCGAAGCGCCTGCCCGAACCCCCCGACGTGCTCGAGCTCGACGCGACCAGCGAGGACGACATCGCCACGGTCCGCAAGGAGCTCGAGGACCGCTGGGGACGCGTCGACGGCATCCTCCACGCCATCGCGTTCGCGCCGGGCAGCTGCCTCGGTGGGGGGTTCCTCGACGCCCCGTGGGAGGACGTCGCGACCGCCGTGCACGTGTCCACGTACTCCCTGGCGGCGCTCGGACGCGGCTTCGCCCCGCTGCTCGCCGAGGCCGGCAGCTCGTCCATCGTGGGCCTCGACTTCGACGCCCAGGTCGCCTGGCCCGGGTACGACTGGATGGGCGTCGCCAAGGCTGGGCTCGAGTCGGCGTCGCGCTACCTGGCCCGCGACCTCGGGGCACAGGGCACCCGCGTCAACCTCGTCGCCGCCGGGCCGCTGCACACCATGGCGGCGCGCTCCATCGACGGGTTCGGTGGGTTCGAGGAGGTCTGGGCCGACCGCGCCCCGCTCGGCTGGGACATGCGCGACCCCGAGCCGGTCGGCCGCGTGATCTGCATGCTGCTCAGCGACTGGGCGCCCGGGATCACCGGCGAGATCGTCCACGTCGACGGGGGCGTGCACGCGATGGGCGGACCGGTCACCGCCGGCTGACGTCGTCCACCAGCCCGCGGCCGTCCGATCACTCGGGCGGAGGGTCCCACAGGCTCGCGGACTGCGGGTGCAGCGTGGTCGTGACCACCTCGAGGAGGGTCGTGGCGAGCAGCGTGGGATCGGTCACGTCCCGCACCCACGCCCCGAACTCGTCGAGGGTGCGGTCGACGTCGTAGGCCCGCCGGAAGAACCGACGACCGAGCAGGGTCTGGGTCCGCCGTCGCACCGGGTTGAACAGCGCCGCCACCACCAACGTCGACCCGGCGATGGTCAGGTCGGAGTCGCTGCCGGTCACACTCCGTGCCAACGGTTGGAGCAGCAGGACGAGCGCCACGTAGATCGCGGCGAGCATGCCGGTCACGACCGCGTACGTGACCGTCCGCCGGATCAGCACGTCGATGTCGAGCACCTGGTGCCGGAGGATGGCGATCGCCATGCAGACCGGCACGGACAGCACGACCAGGGCGAGGAGCACGCCCGACCACGTCTCGTCGCTCTCCCCGGCGACGAGGACCAGTCCCAGGCCGTACACGGCGGTGAAGACGACGACGGCGAAGAGCATCCACTTCAGCTGTTGCCGCTCGCGCCAGGCGGCTCGCCGGTAGCGGACGACCAGGGCGGCGAGGGCGCCGCCCGTGAGGGCGGCCAGCCCGAGGAGCCACACGCCGACGAAGCCCGGCAGCCCGAACACGTCCGGGAACAGGCCGATCGGGTTGTCGACCTGCCAGGGCGCCGCGTCCGTCCCGCCCTGCAACGGCTGGCCGAACGTGGCGTCGAGGACGAAGACGACGATCATCACGACGGCCAGCCGGGTGTGCCAGCGCCAGCGGGGACCGAGCGCCCGTCCGGTCGGGAACAGGGCGAGCATCAGCAGCACCGGGAAGATGAGCGGGACCCAGGAGACGGTCGACCACCACGTGGCCAGCCACACCCCCGCATCCACGTGCGCCGGCGCGGTCACGCTGGCCGAGGGCAGGAGGACGTCGCCGAACCACGAGACCGACGGGACCAGCATCAGCCAGCCGATCGGGTTGTCGGGGCGCTGCGTCGCCACCAGCACCCCCATCGCCGAGAACGTCACGAAGACCAGCACCCACCCCACCTCCTCGATCGGGAGCTGTCCTCGCGCGCAGGGCCGAGGTGATCTTCCACGCCGAGGCCGCGGCGGTGATCACCACGAGCGCGAGGTAGGCGCGGGCCCAGGGGGGAAGGCGCGAGGGTCGGATGGCGGTCCGGGAACGGGTGGCTGTCCTGGACTGCATGCTGGCCCTCGGCGGTGATGGGTGCCGGTGCGACCGTGCCGGTGGAGCGTCACCGCAACGTTACGGACGGCCGACGCGACCCGCGAGCGGTCGACGAGCGCGAGGGTCAGTCGCCAGTCGATTCCTCCTCGATCACGTCGCCCCGCGCATGCTCGACCGCGAGGCGGCGTGCCCGCTGGCAGTCCGGGCAGTCGCGGTCGTACTGCGGTCCGGCGGGGATCATGACCTCGCCGGTGCCGTCCGGGTCCTGCGTCGCCGCGGCCTGGTAGCCGTGCTCGGCGCACAGGAACGTGCCGGGATCGACTTCCTCGACGGCCATGGGCCTCCCTGCAGTCGGGTGTGGCACGAGTGTCCCGGCGCAACCGTCACCGGCCCACGGCCGAACGCCGGGGCCGGGACGGCACAGCCGGAGCGCACGTCTGCCCGGGCCGCGACGGGGCGCAGCCCGGGGGTGACGTGGTCGATGTGGTCAGGCGGGTTCGAGGTCGGGCAGCGGTAGGCGGGGCGGTCCCGGATCGGGCACGTCGGTGAGGTCGCGGCGGGCCGCAGCCAGCCGGATGGTCCATCCGTGCCGCCGGTGCCGCCACGTGACGGTGCCGTCGCTGGCCCGGTGCACGGTCCAGCGTCTCGAGGTCTTGTGGTTGTGCCAACGGCGCCCGACGGGGTGGAGGTTGTCCACGGTCGTGGTGCCGGCGGGCCACGCTGTGATGTGGTCGAGGTCGGCCCGGCGGACCGGCGTGCTGCCGTCGGGGTCCCGGACCATCGTGTCGCGGGCCCAGATCGCCTCGCGCAACCAGCGCGGCGGAACCTTCGTGCGCCGGCCGACACCCACGACCTACCCGCGTCGTCGAGGACGACGGTGCGCAGGTCGGCGCCCCGTTCGTCGACCAGCCGCTGCAGGGTGGTGGCCGAGACCTTCATCCGGCCGCCGGCCAGCGTGTGCAGCAGCCAGCCGGGCGTCCGGTCCCGGTCGAGCAGGGCCTCGAGGTCGACGGTGGCCAGCAACAGGGGGCGGGGCGCTGGCTTGTCGGCGGCGGCACCTCCGGCGAGATGGTCCTCGCACAGGGCCACCAGCCGGTTGGCCAGTGCGGTGCCGTGGCCGCGAACCAGGGCCCGGCGCCGCTCATCGAGTTCGTCGAAGGCGGCATCGACCGCCCCGTCGTCGGACAGGTCGTCGGGCGCCGCGACCGGTGGGCCCAGCCGGGCGTCCAGCGCTTCGGCCACGGTGGTGAATCCCGACCGGGTCGAACTCGCCGTACAGCGCCCCGCCACCGAACAGGTTGGGCGACAGCTGCAGGAACGCCTCCCGCTCCGCCGCCTGCTCGGCCTTCTCCAGCCGCGACGGTTGGCGAGCGTCGACCCAGTCCCAGACGTCCTGGACGATCGCGTCCGGTTCCCAGTCACGGTGCGCGACCATGGCGTCCGCCACCAGCCGATCCAGCTCGGCGCGAAGGTCCACGCGGACCCGCCGCGCCGCACGGCAGATCGCTGCGACCTGTGACCACGACAGCCACCGATCCGACAGCCCGGCCAATGTCGCCGGCATGGCGCGCAGCACCTCCGCGGCCCCGAGCACGTCCCTCGCCTCGGCGTGGGTGCAGCGGACCTGATGCTGCAGCCACACGTGCAGGCTCATGCCGCCGGTGACCTCGGTCAGGTCGGCCGTCGCCGCTCAGGGAGACCAGCAGCCCGGCCAGCTCGCCCATGAGCCGGTCACGGGCCTCGGCGATCTCGGTGACGCGTCCCAACCGCCCTGCCACCGGCGACCCCACCGCCCCAGCCACCGCGCCACCCCACGCGTCCGTGTCGAGCGCCGCGGCGTACGGCGCGGACGCCTCCGCGGCCAGGGACGGCCACGCGATCTCGGTGCGGGGTGCGACGAACATGACTCGAACGTACGTTTGGTCCGCGGTCTCGTCCAGTGCTCGCATGGGATCTGGGGACAACTCGCCCGGACCGTCCGCGCCCCGCCGCGCACGTCCTGTCAGCGCACGCCTGTGGATTGCTCACCAGTCCTGCAGCTTCCAGATCTCCGGTTCCGGTGCGGTGCGCTCGTCGACCTCGGCGAGCAGCCGGGCGGACTCCTTGAGGTGGACCATCGCCTCGTCCGTGCGACCCAGGGTGTGCAGGACGTCGGCGACGTTGCTGTGCAGTGCGGCCTCGCGGTGGCGATCGCCCCGTGTGCTGGCGAGGGTCAGCGCCTCGTGTGCGATGGCGAGCGCCTCGTCGCCGGCGTGGTGGTCCCGCAGTGCGAGCGCGAGGTTGTTCATGGCGGCGATGCGGATGTCGGGATCGCCGTCGCGCTCCGCGGCCTCTCGGGCCTGCTCGAGGAGCACGCGGGAGCGATCGGCGTCACCGGTCCGTCGTGCGACGAGTCCGGCGACGTTGTGCACCTCGGCGACGGCGCGAAGGTCGGGACGGGCTATCCGTGGCGACGAGCGCGAGTGCCTCCTCCACGCGCGTCCGGGCGCCCTCGGCATCTCCCTGGCGCAGGGCGACGACGGCGAGGTCGGCCACGACCCGCGCACGGCCGGTGACGTCCGCGGCGGGGAGCAGCTCGAGCGTCGCCCGCAGCGCCTGGTCCGCGCCGGGCCAGTCGCCCCGCCGCAGGCACAGCACCGCGAGGCGGTGCGCCGCCGCGGCACGGGTGTCGTCGTCCGTGGCGAGGGCAGCGGCGGCCTCGTAGTCGCCGCGGGCGCCGACGTAGTCGCCGGCCAGGGCCCGCAGGTCGCCGACCTCCGCCCGGAGCCTGGCGGTGTCGGGATGGCCGAGGCCGAGCGCGGTCTCGAGGTGGTCGAGCGCCTCGGCGTTGGCGAACACGGATCGGGCGTGCGTCGCGGCTCGCACGAACGCATCCGCGGCACGCTCGTCGTCGCCGGCAGCGAGGTAGTGGCGCGCGACCGTGGCGGCGACCGTCGGGTCGTCGCGGTGGCCACGCGCGAGCACGTCCGCGGCGCGCCGGTGCAGCAGACGCCGGCGTGCCAGGCTGGCGGTGTCGTGGGCGACGTCCCGGATCTTGGTGTGGGTGAGGTCGTAGCCGCGGGCGTCCTCGCGAACGAGCCCGAGGGCCAGCAGCTCGTCGAGCGCGGCGACCACCTCGTCCTCGGTACGGCCGCTGACCCGGACGATGGTGTCGACGTCGGCCGCGCGCCCCAGCACGGCGGCGACCGTGAGGCACTGCCGGCCCAGCTCGGAGAGCGGCTGCAGGCGGGTCAGGACGAGGTCGCGGACCGGCGTGGGCAGCTCCCAGTCCGTGGATCCGTCCCACGTGTGGAGGTACTGCACGACGAAGAAGGGGATGCCCTCGGTCTCCTCGTACAGCCGGTCCGACAGCGCGACCACCTCGGGGCGCAGGGTCGCGACGAGGCGTCCGACGTCCTCGGGGGCCAGTCGGCCGAGCTCGAGCCGGGAGGCAGCGGCGGTGCGCGCGAGCTGGCGGACGGGGTGGTCCAGTGCGACGGCCTCGGTCCGCCACGTCGCCACCAGGACGACGGGGCGGCCGGCGGGGCGACGCACGAGGTACCCGAGGACCTCGATGGTGGTGTCGTCGGCCCAGTGCAGGTCGTCGAGGACGACGAGCCCACGGCGCTCGCCGGCCACCGCCGTGACGAGGGTCGCGCCCACGGCGTCGAGGAACCGGGCCCGTGCACCCGGCAGGTCCAGGTCGCCGGGGGCGTCACCGCCGGGGCGCGCGAGCTCGGGGACGATGCGGGCCACCTCCGCCGCCACGTGGGGCTCGAGCCGGTCGGGCAGGGACGGGTCCTGGCGGAGGGCGTCGCGCAGCAGGTCGACGAGGGCCGCCCCGGCGAGGTCCTGCTCGCCCTCGTTGCACCGGACGTGGAGCACGCGGTGCCCGTCGGCGGCCGCCCGGTCGAGCAGCTCCTCGACGAGGCGGGTCTTGCCGATGCCGGCCTCGCCCTCGACCGACAGCAGCGCCGCGTCGGCGGACGGGGCAGCGAGCTCGTCCAGCAGCTCGCCGAGCTCGGCGTCACGATCGACCAACGGGATGCGGGCGGGTGTCGAGCTCGTGGCGGCCACGGTGGGAGGTCGGATCGACGGGATCGTCGCCGACGGCGCGACCTCGGCCAGCCGGCCGTCGAGGATGGCGCGGTGCAGCTCCACGGTCGCCGGCAGCGGGGCGACGCCGAGCTCGCGGTCGAGCGCCGCGACGCACTCGCGGAACTGCCGGGTCGCCTCGTCACGGCGACCGGCCGCGGCTGCGACGCGCATGACGGCGCGGTGTGCCTGCTCGTGGAGCGGGTCCAGCGCGACCCAGCGGTGTGCCGTCGCCAGGGCGTCGTCGTGGGCGCCGACGGCCGCGTGCTGCAGGGTGAGGCGTTCGAGGACGGTGGCGTAGGCCCGCCGCAGCGCCTCCGCCTCGAGCAGCGTCCAGTCCTCGAAGGCCGGGGCGTCGCGCAGGGTGAACCCCTCCATGAACGCACCCGTCCAGCAGTCCGCGGCAAGCTCCAGTGCCGCGCGGCAGGTCCGAGCAGGGCTGGTCGCCGGGGTGGTCGTGGGACGTCGCCGTCCGCAGGTGCTGGTGGAGGTCGCGGACGTCGCAGGTGACGTCGTCCCCGGCCAGGGTGACGTCGGCGCGGTCCGCGGTGACCCAGCGTCCGCCGAGGCCGGTGGTCAGGGCCGACAGCGTCCGGCGCAGGGATGCCCGCGCGCGGTCGTGCGACGCCTCGGGCCAGAACAGGGCGGCCAGCCCGTCGCGGCTGGCGCGGTTTCCCGACACCGCGAGGCGGGCGAGCAGCGCCACGGCCTTGCGCGTGTCGACGTGCAGTGGAGCGCCGTCCACCATGACGGTCGGCGCTCCGGACAACCTGATCTCGAGCCCCACGCGCACGTTCCCACCCCGCTGACGGGCGTCTGCGCGGCACCACGACGCTATCCGGGCGATGGGTCTCCCCACGCGCCCCGCGGGCTCGACTGCGCGCTGTGCAGCACGCGGACCTCCGGCACGCGCGCAGCTCGGGGCGCGCTGGCGGTCTCGCCCGTCCGCGCCCGGGGGCAGCCGCGACCGCATACTGGACGTGGTCGCGGGGCTCTCGCCCAGGCCGGATGCCGTAACGATGCCGGAACGCCACGGGCGTACACCCGGACCCGACGAGGAGGGCACCCCACGTGACCGTCACCGAGCAGCCCCGCAGCCGTCGTCTCCCGGCCATCCGGCTGCCGCGCCGTGACCGCCGGGACCGCGCCGAGGTGGCCGTCGACACCGCGCCCGAGGTCGAGGCGGCGCCCGTCGACATCGCCCCGACCGACCCGTGCCTGGCCTACTTCCAGAGTGCCCCCGGACCGGTCGACCTGGACATGCTCAAGCTGGACTCGCCGGGCGTCCGCGCGCTGCGCGAGGCCGGCGTCCGCCTCGTCGTGCCGCTGGTGACCCAGGGCGAGCTGATCGGCCTGCTCAACCTCGGGCCGCGCCTGTCCGAGCAGGAGTACTCGGCCGACGACCGCAAGCTGCTCGCCAACCTCGCCGCCCAGGCCGCCCCGGCCCTGCGGGTGGCCCAGCTGGTCAAGGAGCAGGAGGTCGAGGTCCGGCGTCGCGAGCGTTACGAGCAGGAGCTGCGCGTCGCCACGCTGATCCAGCAGAACTTCCTGCCCGCGAGAGCTGCCCGAGCACCGCGGCTGGCAGGTGGACGCCTTCTATCGCCCCGCCCGCGAGGTGGGGGGCGACTTCTACGACTTCATCGAGCTGCCCGACGGACGCCTCGGCATCGTCGTCGGCGACGTGACCGACAAGGGGGTGCCCGCGGCGCTGGTGATGGCATCGACCCGCTCCGTGCTGCGGGCGTCGGCGCAGCGGCTCGTCGAACCGGGCGCCACGCTCGCCCGGGTCAACGACCAGCTGTGCCCGGACATGCCCCCGAAGATGTTCGTCACCTGCCTGTACGGCGTGCTCGACCCCGCGACCGGCGTGTTCCGCTTCGCCAACGCCGGCCACAACCTGCCCTGCCTGCGGACTGACGACGGGGCGGTCGAGCCGCGCGCTGCCGGCATGCCGCTCGGCCTGCTGCCCGGCATGGCGTACGAGGAGGTGGAGGTCACGATCCGCGCGGGGGAGTCGGTCGTCCTCTACAGCGACGCCCTCCCGGAGGCGCACGCGCCCGACGGGGACATGTTCGGCTTCCCGCGTGTCGCGGCCGTCGTCGGGTCGGCCGAGCCCGACGCCCACCTGATCGACCGCCTGCTCAGCGCCCTGGACGCGTTCACCGGCCCCGGCTGGGAGCAGGAGGACGACATCACCGTCGTCTCCCTGCGCCGCACCGGCGGCCAGGAGGTCTTCGTCCGGGGGGCGCCCGACGAGACCGAGGACCCGGGCGAGCTCGTCGCCGAGTTCACCGTCGCGAGCGAACCCGGCAACGAGCGCACGGTGATGGAACGTGTCGCGGCGATCGCCGTGGACCACGGGCTGTCGCCCGCGAGGCTCGAGCGACTGCGCACGGCCGTGTCCGAGGCGTCGATGAACGCCATCGAGCACGGCAACCAGAACCGTTCGGAGCTGTCGGTGGAGGTCCGGGTCTTCGCCACCGAGCGTGCCCTCGTGGTCAGGATCGTGGACCAGGGCGGCGGCGCCGAGGTGCCTCGTGCCGAGGAGCCCGACCTGCTGGCCAAGCTGCGGGGCGAGCAGAGCCCGCGCGGGTGGGGCCTGTTCCTCATCCGCAACATGGTGGACGACATGCAGGTCACGACCGACGACCAGCACCACACGGTGGACCTGGTCGTCCGACTGGATGGTGAGGCTGATGCCTGAGCTGACCGCGACCGCCACCGCAGGGTCCGACGTCGGCGTGATCGAGCTGGTGGGCCTGCTCGACCGGGATGCCGAGACGCCGATCGCGACCGCGTACCAGGCCGCGACCGCGCTGGACCCGCGGGCCGTGCTGCTCGACTTCTCCGCCGTCGACTACATCAACTCGACCGGGATCGCGGTCGTGGTCGGCGTGCTCGGACGCGCCCGGAGCGAGGGCCGCGAGGTCCGGGCCCGCGGCCTGACCGAGCACTACCGGCACATCTTCGAGATCACCCGCCTGTCCGACTTCATCACCTTCGTGCCCGACGGCACGGCGGTGACCGAAGGGCTCGTCGAGCCCGCCTGATCCGCGTCCGACGGGGCGCGCACGAGCGCCCCGGTCCCAGGGGAGCACCCATGGCCACCTTCGACGTCCGCCGTCCCGCCCCGGGAACGGCCGTGATCGACATCCGCGGCGACGTCACGCCCGACGTCGAGCCCGCGCTCATGACGGCGTACGCCACCGCCTCCGAGGAGGCGCCCGTCGCCATCGTCCTGAACTTCTCGGGTCTCGAGTACATGAACAGTGGCGGCATCGGGCTGCTCGTCACGCTGCTCGTCCGCGCCCAGCGCAGCCACCAGCAGCTGCTGGCGTGTGGGCTCAGCGACCACTACCGCCAGATCCTGTCCCTGACCCGCCTCGACGAGGCGATCGCCGTCCACGACGACGAGCCGTCCGCGATCGGGGCGGTTCCGTCCTGACCACGTAACGGTGTCGGGACGCCGGGCCCGTACACCTCGAGGTGTCACCCCTTCGCAAGGACACCGGTCATGGAACCCGAGGCCACCGCCCCGACCGCCACCCCCACGACGCGCGACCAGGCCAACTGGGCCCGCCCCGTGGACACCCTCCGCGTCGACCCCGGCGCCGATCGGCGCTCGCGACGTGGCGTCGACGGGCGCCGCGTCTCCGGCCCGGTCCAGGGCTTCGGCCGACTGTGGCAGAAGACCTACCGGGTGCGCCTGGGCGAGCGGTCTGACGCCGGAGGACGTCATCGCCCACTGGAAGCATGCGCTTCGGCGAGTTCTGGCCGTCGTCGAACCGCTTCACCGCCCCGCTCGCCGGGGTCCAGCCGGGCGAGGTCGGGCTGATCAGTGCGTCGATGGGCGGGCTGCGGCTGTCGACCGGCGTGCTGGTGCTGTACGCCGACGAGGTCTCGTTCGCCTACCTGACGCCGGAGGGCCACCCGTTCGCCGGGCTCATCACGTTCTCCGCGCACCGCGACGGCGAGGCCACCATCGCCCAGATCCAGCTCCTCATCCGTGCCCAGGACCCGATGACCGAGATCGGCATGGCCCTCGGTGGGCACCGCAAGGAGGACGCCATCTGGGACCACACCCTGCGCGCGCTGGCGGCGTCGCTCGGCATCGACGGTGCCCCGACCCGTGAGGTGGTGTGCGTCGACCGCAAGCGACAGTGGCGACGGGCGGGCAACGTGCGACACGATCCGGTGCTCCGCGCGGTGGCGCACCCCTTCGGAGGCCGCGGACGACGTGGTGGAGATCCCGTCGACTGACCGGCGGAGAGGGAGACGAGCAGATGCGACAGGCCACCAGCTCGTCCGCCCCGGGTCCCGCGGCCTTCGCGTCGGGCTGGTGGCCTACGTGGTGGCCATGAGCGCCGCCGCCCTCTGGAGAACCTGCCCACACCGGCGACGCACGCACCCGTCGAGGTCGTGCTGGGTGTCGCATGGGTCCTGGTGCCCGTTGCCTGCGCCGCCATGGGGGCCTTCATCGTCGTCCGACGGCCGCACCACAGCGTCGGCTGGCTGCTGCTCGTGCCCGGGCTGGCCGCCGCGGACATCACGACCCCGCTGGTGGACCGCGCCGTCGCGCCCAGCCACGCGACCGCCCCGCTCCTGCTGGGCCTGTGGCTGGACAACGTGACGTGGGTCCTGCTGATCATGCCGATCTTCCTCGTGCTCGCGCTGTTCCCGACGGGGCGACCGATCAGCCCTCGCTGGCGATGGCACGTCGTGCTGGCGGGCGCGATGACCGGCACGATGTTCGTGATGGGGGCGCTCGCACCCCGCGTGGGACCCGTCGACGAGTCGTGGTCGATCCCCAACCCGCTGGGCGTCCTGCCCGCCATCTGGGAGACGTGGTGGTTCTTCCCCCTGTGGACGGCCGGGTTGCTGGCCCTCGTCGGGGGCGCCCTCACGGCGATGGTGGTCCGCTACCGGCGGGCCGGGTGGTCGGAGCGCCAGCAGCTGAAGTGGTTGCTGTACGCCGTGGCGATCTTCGCGGTCGCGTACGCCGCGGAGGCCGTTCGCAGCGGTGACAGCGACCAGTGGAGTGCCGTCGACGTCCTCGGCCTCGTCCTGCCGCTGGCCATGGTCCTCGTCCCCGTGGCCATCGCGATCGCCATCCTCCGCCACCAGGTCCTCGACATCGACCTGGTCATCCGGCGCACGATCTCCTACGCCCTGCTCGTCGCCCTGCTGACCGCCGTCTACGTCGGATCGGTCGTGGCCTTCGGCGGGATCACCCGCTCGCTCACGGGCGTGGACTCCTCGGTGGGGGTCGCGGCGTCGACGTTGCTCCTCGCCGCGCTGTTCAACCCACTGCGGGTCCGCGTCCGGTCCCTGGTCAGCCGCCGGTTCTTCCGCGGTGCCTACGACCCCGAGGGCGTCCTACGCGCCTTCACGGCCCGGGTTCGCGACGAGACCGACACGGAGCAGGTGTGGGCCTGCCTGGTCGACGAGGTGCACGGTGCGCTGCACCCTCACGTCGTGGGCGTGTGGTCGTCGGCCGGCGCCGTCGCCCGAGCCCGCAACGCGGCGGCCGCGCCGATCGCGGCGGCCCCGGCCAGCACGGGCACGGACCGACCTCCTGTGGCCGGCAGGGTCGGCGCGGGGGCGGGCACCGGCGCCGGCGCGGGCTCCTCGGTGGGCACCGGCGGGTAGGCCGGTGACGCCGACCGGTCGAAGGGTCGCGTGATCAGCAGCTCGACGTTGCGGTCGGTGGGGCCACCGGTCGCGTGCGCCAGGTCGGCCTGCGGGTCGTTGTACGCCAGCTCGCGGGCATGCGAGGCGAGCGCGAGGGTGCTGAGGTCGTCGCGGGGGGCGCGGGCCGGCGCCCCGTGGTCCACGAGGGTGCCGAAGATCGACAGCGTCCCGTCGGCGTTGTCGACGAGCTCGACGATGCGGGACTGCTGCGGGGCGTCGATGTGGGCGGCGGTGTTGAGCTCCCAGAACCCCCCGGTGCGCCCGGACGGGTCGGGGTACGGGGTGACCCGGTTGGCGTGGGTGTGCCCGTTGACCCAGGCCACCACGTTCGGGAAGCGGTGCAGGAAGGCCACGACCTCGTCGCCGAGCACCCGTCGGTCGTCCGGCATCGCCGGGTCCGGGAAGGGGTTGCCCATGGTCGAGATGGTGTGGTGGCTGAACAGCACGACCAGGCGGTCGCCGTTGCCCGTGGCGACCTCGTTGCCGTCGGGGTCGAGGTAGCGCCCGTGGACGGCGACCAGCTGCTCCTCGAGCCAGTCCAGCTGCGCCTGCCCGATGGAGCCGTCCGCGTACCCGCCCCGGTTGACGCTGTCGAGGCTGATGCCCGAGCACGTCGTCGGACAGGTCGAAGGTGTAGTAGAGGATGCCGGTGTCCACGGCGTCCTGGTCGAAGCCGTGCCCGACGGGGCCGGGCCCGCCCCGGTCGACCCGGTGCGCGGACGCCCAGGCCGAGGGGGTCACGGGGTGGCGCAGGGGGTCCGCCGTCACCGTGCGTGCGGGGGCCGTCGCCAGGGCGGCAAGGAACGCGGGGTCCCCGGAGGCCAGGCCCACCGCGAAGTCGTTGGGCGACATCCCGGCAGGCAGCCCGATCACCTTCAGCGGCCCCGTGGCCACCGTCGGCAGCGGCGGCGCGGCGGGGGCGTTGCCCTGCAGCAGCCCGTCGTGGTTGCCGTAGGTCGAGTACCACGGGCACGGCAGCCCGGCGGCGTCGAACGGGGCGATGGCGGCCTCGAGCAGCCCGGGCAGGTCGGGGAAGCCGAGCTGGCGCTTGTAGCGGTCGGGCGCCCCGCCGGCCAGCGCGCCGATCTCGTCGGGGTGCCAGTAGTGGTCGTCGAACGTGGTCGGCTCGGTGTCCTGGACGCCCTCGTACCGGTCCGGCGCGCCGCTGTTGGCCTGCAGCGCCCCGCCGTCGAGCAGGGTGAGGAACCACTCGAGCTCGTTGGCCTGCTGGTTGTCGGTGTTGTCCCCGGTGGAGACCGCCACGTCGAAGGGGCGGCCGGTCACCGGCCCCACGCCGAGGTCGGCGAGTCGTCGCACCATGGCGTCGCCGATGTGGGCGGTCAGCGTCTCCTGGGCGCGCCATGCGCTGCTGAACGGGATCGGCTGCGTCGGCTCGTCTGCGTACCGGTCGAGGAACTCGACCCGGGCGGGGGACTGGGTGTCCACGACGTGGATGTCGGTGAGGTGGACGATGGTGGCCAGCGCCGTGCGCCGGCCCTCGCGCCCGCGCTTCGGGTCGGCCAGGTCGGTGCGCAGCTCGATGGGCCAGCCGGGCAGCTCGGTCAGCCGGCGATAGCCGCCGCTGCCGTCGAGGCCCACGGTGCTGGCCAGCGTCGTGCCGTCCGGCGCGATCGCGGCGGCCAGCGTCCGTGCGCGGGCGGACGCCTGGCCGGGGCGCGCCCAGCCGCCCGTCAGCGCGACGGCCGACGCGGCCGTGGCTCCCCGCAGGAACGTACGACGGGACATCGACGCCATGGGCCCCTCCTTCGCGGTCGCGAACCCTACTCGCGGTGAGGGCCGCAGGAGCCGTGTCGAGGCCGTGCCGAACCGTTCCGGCACCGTCACGGGCCCGCCGTTACGGCCCCGGGACGGGGGCCCTCGACGCTGGCCGTGACCGGCTGGGGATGCCGGACCAGGAGACCTGCACATGCGCCATGTGACACGAACCGTCCTCGCCGCCGGACTGGCGGCCACACTCGGGTTGGCCGGGTGCGCCGACGGCGGCGACACCCGCGACACCACCGACGAGGCGACGGGGGCGACGTCACGGTCGAGCCAGCCAGCGCCGACGGCTACCTCGCGGCGGTCGAGGAACGCTGCGCCGAGGCCAACGAGCAGATCGGCGCCCTCGAGGAGCAGTTCCCCGAGGAGACCTCGGAGGACGCCATCGGCTACTTCTCCGGGTGGGCCGACGCCATCGAGGCCTTCGTGACGGACGTCGGGGCCATGGAGGCACCGTCCGAGCTGGCCGACGGGACCGACGAGGTCCTCGCGGCCCTGACCGACGTCGTCGACGCCATGCGCTCGGCCGCCGACGAGGTCGAGGGCGGGGCCGAGGACGTCGAGGCCGTCGCGGGACCCGCGTTCGGCACCCTGGGGGCGGCCAGCGCCGCGGCCGCCGAGGCGTGGCAGATCTCGCTCGAGTCCTGCGGTGAGGCGGAGGTCCTCGCCGATCCCGACGCCGCGCAGGTGGCCGTGACCGCCACGGACTACGCGTTCGCCCTGCCGGACGTCGTCGCCGCCGGGCCGACCGCCTTCACGATGACCAACGAGGGGGAGGAGCCGCACTTCATGTTCGTCGTGAAGCTCAAGGAGGGCGCGACCCTCGCGGAGGCGCTCGAGGCCGAGGCCGCCGGCGAGGACCCCGAGGCCTTCCTCGAGGAGGAGGTCGGCGACTCGACGACGGCGGCCCCGGGGATGACCGCGGTCCTGAACGCGGACCTGACTCCCGGGACCTACGGGATCATGTGCTTCATCAGCGCCGAGGACGGCACGCCCCACGCCGCACTGGGCATGGCGCAGGAGTTCACCGTGTCGTAGGACGGGCGGGGACACGGCGGGTCCGGGGCATGGGGCGCCCCGGGCCCGTCACTCGTGGTGCGGCTTGACGCAGAGCACCGGGCAGGATGCCTGCAGGATGATGTCCTGCGAGTTCGACCCGAGGATCAGCTTGCCGACCGGTGACCGGCGGCGGATGCCGATGACCAGCAGGTCGACGTCCTCGTCCTCGGCGCACTGCAGCAGGTCCTCGGCGGGGGTCGCGCCCCGCACGTACCGCTTGACCTCGTAGTCGATGCCGCGGTCGTCGAGGGCCTTCGTGGCCTGCTCGAAGGCGGCGTCGTAGGCGCGCAGCTGCTCGAGCTCGTCGCGCTCGCCGCCCTTCATGGAGTGGACCACGAGCAGCTGGGCCCCGCGGGCCTCGGCCTCGTTGGCGGCCGCGTCGAGGGCGGCCTTGCCCTCCGGGGACTGGAGGAATCCGGTCGCGATGCGCATGGTCGAGCGGCTCCCGTCGTCGACGACATCAGCGCGTGAGCGTAGTGAGGTGGGCGGGCGTCGGCGGGCGAAACGAGGACGTCCCCCTCGGCGGTGCGGTGCCCGGACGATCACCGCCCGGCGCACGCGACTCGCCACTAGGTTGACTGCGAGCCGGCCGGGCGCGGGGACCCCGCCCCGCGACGGTGACCTTCGAGACTCGTCCGGTACCGGTGACCCCGGGCGGGACGCGACGGACGGGAGCGAACGACGTGTCCGACCACCATGTGAGCACGCGGGACCCCGGCGAGCTGTCGTCGACCCCTCGACCCTGCTGCCCCCCGACGACCCGGTGCACCTGGTCGACGCGGACGGCACCTACCACGAGGATCCCGACCACCCGATCGACCTGTCGGACGAGCAGTTGCGCACGCTGTACCGGCACATGGTCGTCACCCGGCGCGTGGACAAGGAGGCCATCAACCTCCAGCGCCAGGGCCAGCTCGGCGTGTACGCGTCGTGCCTCGGGCAGGAGGCGGCGCAGGTCGGCGGGGCGTACGCGCTGGGCGAGAAGGACTGGGTGTTCCCGTCCTATCGCGAGATGGGCGCCGCGGTCGCGCGGGGCGTGGACACGGGCAAGCTGCTGCACCTGTTCCGCGGCACGTGGCTCAGCGACCACGACCCCTACGAGCAGCAGTACGCGCTGCTGTCAGCATCCCGATCGGCACGCAGGCCCTGCACGCCGCCGGGTTCGCGATGGGCGCCAAGTTCGACGGCAACCCGATCGTGGTCATGGCCTACTTCGGTGACGGGGCGACCTCCGAGGGCGACCCGCACGAGGCGATGAACTTCGCCGGGGTGTTCCACGCCCCGTGCATCTTCTTCGTCCAGAACAACCAGTACGCGATCTCGGTGCCGCTGTCGTCGCAGACCGCCGCCCCGACGCTGGCGCACAAGGCGGTCGGGTACGGCATGCCCGGGTTCCGGTGCGACGGCAACGACGTGCTCGCCACCTACGCGGTCACGAAGAAGGCCGTCGAACGGGCGCGGCGGGGCGACGGCCCGGCGCTCATCGAGGCGCTGACCTACCGCATGGAGGCGCACACCACCTCCGACGACCCGACGCGCTACCGCACCAAGGAGGAGCTCGAGGCCGCCGCGGCCACCGACCCGATCGCCCGGTTCAAGCTCTTCCTGGACAACCGCGGGCTGTGGGACGAGGAGCTCGAGCAGCGCGTGGACGAGGAGTCGAAGGCCGAGGCGACGCGCATGCGCGACGAGATCTACGAGGCGCCGCACGGTGACCCGCTCGAGGTGTTCGAGCACGTCTACGTGGACCCGGCGGGGCGGTACGACCGCCAGCGCGCGATCCTGCAGGCCGAGCTCGACGCACGTGGCGAGGGGGCCTGAGATGGCGGTGACGCTCGCGCAGGCGATCAACAAGGCGCTGATGGACGCCATGGCCGAGGACGACATGGTCCTGGTCTTCGGCGAGGACGTCGGCAAGCTCGGTGGCGTGTTCCGCGTGACCGACCGGCTGCAGGCCACCTACGGCGAGGACCGGGTGTTCGACACGCCGTTGGCCGAGTCCGGGATCGTGGGCACGGCCATCGGGCTGGCGATGTACGGCTACCGGCCGGTGCCCGAGATCCAGTTCGACGGGTTCTCCTACCCGGCGTTCGAGCAGATCGTGTCGCACATGGCCAAGATGCGGAACCGCTCGCGCGGCCGGCTGCGGCTGCCGATCACGCTGCGGATCCCCTTCGGTGGCGGGATCGGGGCGGTCGAGCACCACTCGGAGTCGCCCGAGACCTACTGGGCCCACACGGCCGGGCTGAAGGTGATGGCGCCGGGCACGGTCGAGGACGGCTACTCGATGATGCGCGAGGCCATCGCGATGGACGACCCGGTGATCTTCCTCGAGCCCAAGCGCCGGTACTGGATGAAGTCCGACGTCGAGCTGCCGGTCGAGACCGAACCGACCCACCGGGCGGTCGTGCGGCGCGAGGGCACCGACGTCAGTCGGTGTTCGCGTACGGGCCGATGGTCCGCACGGCGATGGAGGCGGCCGAGGCCGCCGACGAGGAGGGCTGGTCGATCGAGGTCGTGGACCTGCGGTCCCTGTCGCCCATCGACACGGACACGATCGTGGCGTCGGTGAAGAAGCACCGGCCGGGCGATCGTGGTGCACGAGGCGGCGCAGTCCGCTGGGCATGGGCAGCGAGGTCGCCGCCCGCATCCAGGAGCACGCCTTCTACCACCTCGAGGCGCCCGTCCTGCGGGCCACCGGCTTCGACACCCCGTACCCGCCGGCGATGCTCGAGGAGTTCTGGCTGCCCAACGTGGACCGGATCCTCGACCTCGTCGAGTCCAGCCTGACCTACTGAGGATTCACCTGTGGCAGACATCAAGGACTTCAAGCTGCCCGACCTCGGGGAAGGCCTCGAGGAGGGCGAGATCGTCGAGTGGCTCGTGTCGGTCGGCGACACGATCGAGCTGAACCAGGAGGTCGCCTCGATCGAGACGGCCAAGGCCGTGGTCGAGGTGCCGTCCCCCTACGCCGGGAAGGTCGTCGAGCTGCTCGGAGAGCCCGGTGACACGCTCGAGGTCGGCAAGCCGTTCGTGCGCATCGACATCGGGGTCGAGGGCGGCGAGGTTGCCGGTGGCGGTGAGGCCGAACAGCCGAGCCTCGAGGACACCGAGGCCACGCCCGACACCCCGACGCCGTCGACCGGGCTGGACGCCGACAGCGAACCGCAGCCGCTGGTCGGCTACGGCAACCGTGAGGGCGGCAGCCGCCGGCGTCGACGGGGTGCGGCCGCCGCGGCTGCGGCCCCCGAGGCCGAGGCGCCCACCGAGGCCGCCGAGGTGCTGGCCAAGCCGCCGGTGCGCAAGCTCGCCAAGGACCTCGGCGTGGACCTGGCCGCGGTCGCCCCGGGCTCGGGCGACGGCGGGATCATCACGCGTGACGACGTCCGGAAGGCCGCCGCGCGCCGCATGGTCGACGAGCAGGCTCCGGCCACCGCAGCGCGAGGAGGCGCCGGCCGCACGCGGCCGCCGCCCCGTCCGGCGAGGGCACGACGAGACGCTCCTCGGTCATCGAGGCGCTGGTCGGGGTCGAGGCCCCGTCCGGTGGCGAGAAGCCGGTCCCGGGGTTCCGGGGCCGCACGCCCGGCGAGGTCGAGAAGGTCGCCGGCATCCGCAAGCGGATCATCGCCAAGATGGAGGCGTCGCGCCGCGACATCCCGCACGCGCTGTGCTCGCGCGACGCGGACCTCACGGCCCTGTGGGACCTGCGCAGGGACCTCACCGCCGAGGCCGAGTCCCAGGGGCTGGGCGTGCGGATCTCGCCGACCGCGCTGGTGATGCGCGCGACCGTGCTGGCGCTGCGACGCTTCCCGACGCTCAATGCGGTGTACGACCAGGACGCCGGCGAGATCCGGCTGCTCGAGCACATCCACCTCGGCTGTGCGGTCGACACCGACCGCGGGCTGATGGTCCCCAACGTCAAGGACGCGCACGCCAAGTCGCTGGTGCAGATCGCCGCCGAGACCGAACAGCTCGCCGCCGCCTGCCGTGACGGGTCGGCCACCCCGGCGCAGCTGACCGGCGGGACGTTCACGGTCGACAACTACGGCTCGTTCGGCAACGACGACGGCAACCCGATCATCAACGCCCCCGAGGTCGGCATCCTCGGCGTCGGGGCGATCCGGGAACGTCCGTGGGTGGTCGACGGCCAGCTCGCGGTGCGTCGCGTGGCACGGTTCACGCTGGCGTTCGACCACCGCGTGTGCGACGGCGGCGAGGCCGGCCGCTTCGTCACCTACGTCGCCCAGCTGTGCGAGCAGCCCGCCCGCATCCTGCTGCACGCCTGAAGGAGCCTCCCGTGACGCACGATGTCGTGGTCCTGGGCGGTGGCCCGGGCGGGTACGCCGCAGCCTTCCGTGCCGCGGCCCGTGGCCTGGACGTGGCCGTGGTCGAGCAGGACAAGGTCGGGGGCACCTGCCTGCACCGCGGCTGCATCCCCTCGAAGGCGATCCTCCACGTCGCCGAGGTCCTCGAGGAGGTCCACCGTGCCGACGTGCTCGGCCTGAAGCTGACGTTCGACGGGGTCGACGGCGACGGCCTGGCTGCGTTCCGGCAGGGTGTGATCGACAGCATGTACAAGGGCCTGTCGGGGCTGGTCGCCCAGCGCTGCACCCTGGTCGAGGGACGTGGCCGCATCACCGGACCGGGCACGGTCGAGGTCACCGCGGCCGACGGGACGACCTCCACCGTCGAGGGGCGCCACCTCGTGCTCGCCACCGGGTCGGTGCCGAAGGTGCTGCCCGGCGTCGAGGTGGACGGCGAGGTCGTGCAGACCTCCGACCAGGCCCTGTGGTTCACGCAGGCCCCGCCCCGCGCGATCGTGATCGGCGCCGGGGCCATCGGCATGGAGTTCGCCTCCATGTGGGCCCCCATGGGCACCGACGTCACGGTGGTCGAGGCGCTCGACCGCGTGCTGCCGCTCGAGGACGTCGACGTCTCCAAGACCGTCCGCCGCACCTACAAGCGGCGCGGCATCGACGTGCTCACCTCCGCCATGGTCCAGTCCGTCGAACGGCGGGGCGAGGTCGGCGTGGTTTCCGTCGAGGTCGACGGCAAGGTCCGCGAGCTCGAGGCCGAGGTCGTGCTCGTCGCCATCGGCCGTGGGCCCAACACCGCCGACACCGGCGCCGCCGAGCTCGGCATCCTCGACGACCGCGGCTTCGCCGTCACCGACGAGTACGGGGCGACGTCGGTCGACCACGTCTGGGCCGTCGGCGACGTGCGTCCCACCCTCGCGCTGGCCCACGCCGCCTTCGCCGAGGGGTTCGTCGTCGCCGACCGCATCGCCGGCGTCGAGCACGTCGTCCCCGTCGACCACGCCCAGACGCCCCGCGTCACCTACTGCCACCCCGAGGTCGCCTCCGTCGGCCTCACCGAGGCCCAGGCCCGCGAGCAGCACGGCGACGACGCCGTCGTCGCCACCACCACCTCCTTCCGCGGCAACGCCAAGGGCCTGCTCGCCGGCTCCGACGGGTTCGTCAAGACCGTCGGCCTCGCCGACGGACCCGGCGTCGCCCCCGGCGCCACCGGGGCGGTCCTCGGCGTCCACGTCGTCGGCCCCCACGCCACCGACCTCATCGCCGAGGGCACGCTCGCCACCAGCTGGGGCGCCCTGCCCGAGGAGCTCGCCGCCATCACCCACGCGCACCCGTCGCTGTACGAGTTGATGGGAGAGGCGTTCCAGTCCAGCGCGGGGTTGCCCTTCCACGCGCACTGATCTCTGTTGGCGGCCAATCGCGGTCTCGACGACGCGGGGCCCGCTTCGCCCTCCGCTTGGTGCTCGGCGCCGGGGCGCCTGCGCTCCGCTTGAGTCGGGCTGCGCGAACCCCACGCCGCCGAGACCGCTGCGCTGGGTCCGGTGTGCGCGTTGGCGACCCTCGGGCTGGACGGTGGGATGGGGGTCTGGCAGGCTGGCGTGTGTCGGGTCGCCGTGCTGTGGCCACCCGTCGCTTCCCTCGTCGTCGAGTGAACGAGTCTCGCTGTTGCGCACTGCCTGACGTCCGTGTCGCCCCGTCGTGGGGCATCGGTGCCGCGGTCATCGCGGTTGACGTCAGGAGGCGCCGTGCCTTCGGTGCATCTGGATTCGTGTTCGTTCGGCCATGCGGCGGGGTTGCCCGTGGTCGAGGGGGTGACGCTCGACCTCGGCGTCGGGTGGGTCGGCGTGGTCGGGCCCAATGGGGCCGGGAAGACGACGTTGCTCCGGCTGGTCGCCGGGGAGCTCGCGCCCACGGCGGGGGCGTGCCGCGTGGTGGCCGGCGTGCCGCCGGTCGTGTGCCCGCAGGAGGTCGGCGAGGCTCGACGGCGCGGTGTGGGCGTTCGCGTGGGACTGGGAGGACGACGCCCCGCGGCTGCGGTCGCGGCTCGGGCTGGACCCCGAGGACCTCGAGCGGTGGGACACGTTGTCGCCGGGGGAGCGCAAGCGGTGGCAGGTCGGGGCGGCGCTGGCGGCCCGCCCCGACGTGCTGCTGCTCGACGAGCCCACCAACCACCTCGACACCGACGCGCGAGCCCTGCTGGTCGACGCACTGCGGGGCTTCGCGGGGGTGGGGCTGGTCGTCAGCCACGACCGGGCGCTGCTCGACATGCTGACCACGCGGACCGTTCGCGTGCACAGCGGCGGGGCGCGGCTGTACGCCGGTGCGTACGGCCAGGCGCGCGAGGCCTGGCTCGCCGAGGAGGCGGAGGCGCGGGACGTCCATGCCCGGGCGCGGCGCGAGGAACGTCGGCTCCGTCAGGTGCGGGCGGAGGTCCGACACGACCGGTCCGGGGCCGAGCGGTCCGGACGCGCCGCCCGCCGTGCCAACCCCGACCAGCCCGACCTGCGGGAGGCGGGGCGGAAGTTCGCCCAGGCCAAGGCCGAGCAGAAGCTGGCGAACCGCGTCCACCAGCTCACGCGCCGGGTGGACCGCGCGGCCGCCGCCGTGGAGGCCGCCGCGGTGGCCAGGCCCCTCGGCGGGGGCGTGCAGCTCGAGGTCGACGGTGCCGGTCGCCGCTGGGTGGCGCGCGTGCAGGGTGACGTGGCCCACGCCGGCGGTGCCTGCGTGCTCCACGACGTGGACGTCGCCGTGCGCCGCGGGGACCACGTGGAGGTGGCGGGACCCAACGGCGCCGGCAAGACCACCCTGCTCCGGGCGCTGGTCGCGTCCGCTCCCGGACCGGTCGGGTTCCTGCCGCAGGAGCTCACGGCGGCGGAGGCCGTCCGCGTCCTGGACCGCGTGCGGGGTCTGCCCCCCGACCGTCGGGGTCGCACGCTCGGGATCGTGGCCAACCTCGGCGTCGACCCGGACCGGGTGCTGGTCAGCGACCGACCGAGCCCGGGCGAGGCCCGCAAGCTGGCACTGGCCCTCCTGCTGCTCGACCCGACCGACCTCGTCGTGCTCGACGAACCGACCAACCACCTGGACCTGCCCGCCATCGAACGGCTCGAGGAGGCGGTGGCGGCCTATGACGGGGCACTGGTCCTGGCCACGCACGACGCGGCGTTCGCCGACGCGACCACGCAGGTCACCTGGTGTGTCGGTGACGGCCAGGTCACTCCTGCTCGGTCGCCCCGCGGGCCAGCACCTCGAGCAGGATGCGCATGAGGTCCCCGGTGTCCGTGCTGTCGGGGTTGTTCAGCGCCATGAGGCTCATGCCGTCACCCGCCGCGACGATCAGCTTGGCGAGGTCCTCGACCGGGTAGGCGGGCTTGAGACCGAGGTCGTCGATGTGCTGGCGCAGCGCCGCCTCGATGACACCCCGGGTCTTGGTCTGCCGCTCGGCGACGCGGTCACGGACCTCGGGGTTGCGGGCGGCGTACAGCTCGAACTCGGCCTCGAGCATGAACCACTGGGGCTCCCACTGGGAGATCTCGCCCCGCCGGCTGCCGAAGGCCTCGGGACGGTCCTCGGGTTCCGCCGAGTCCATCACGTCCTGCATGGAGCTGAGGGAGTCCTCGAGCCGGGCTTCGAGCAGCGCGAGGAAGAGCTCCTCCTTGGACTCGAAGTTCGAGTAGACCGCGCCCTTGGTGTAGCCAGCGGCCTCGGCGACCATGTCGACCGAGGTCCCGTGGTAGCCATTGCGCGCGAACACCTCGGCGGCGGCGTCCAGGAGGTCGGCGCGGGTCTGGGCCCGCTGTTCCTCGCGGGTGCGCCGGGGTGCCTTCGTCTCAGCCATCGCACCATCCGTGAGTCGCGGGCCGTGGGGAGAGAACAGGTGTCGGTCCGGGCGCGTCGCGGTCGGCACCGTCAGTGGTGCGGCCAGGACCGGACTGGTCCGAACGGATCACCCGCGATGCTACCCCGTGCCCCTCGAGGCACCGGTGCGCGACCCCGGTCTCCCGATCAGGCGTGCGACGGGGACCAGGCCGGCCCGGGGGAGGGGGCCGAGGGGCGCGGACGGCGCGGTGGCTCGGCGTGGCCGGCGAAGGACCGCAGCACGCCCGCGACACAGGCCGGACAGCAGAAGACGGTGACGGAGGGGCCGACCGGTTGGTCGTCCGCGCCCTCGGCACCGCAGACCGGGCAGTTCATCGTGAGCTCGTGCTCCCTGAGACGGTCCTACGGTAGGACCTGTCGGCACCACAGTGAACGACCTGAGGCCGCGTCGCGCACGGGACCGTTGTCCCCTTCTGCCGGTGTCCGGGACTCATGTCCCGGGCTTGAAGACCATGGCAGCGACGACGCTGACCAGGATCAGCAGGTCGATCCCGCCGTACAGGCCCAGGCGCCGCTGCAGCACCGGGACCTGGGGCGAGTCCTGGCCGGAGGTCTGGATCGTGGCCGCGAGCTCCTTGGCGGTGCGCTCGCTGAGCACGGCGCCGAAGACGATCGACAGCGCGACACCGACGAAGCCCCACGTGACCCACAGCTCGGCGAAGCTCCACGCCCCGTCGCTGGCCAGGACGGTCACGATCCCGGCGACCAGCGTCGTCCCCGCCGCGGTCGAGAACACGACCTTGCCGAACCACTCGCCCTGGCTGGCCATCGCGGCGATCCCCGCCTGGTCGTTCGCCCGCGCGAGGCGGGCGTTCAGGATCTGGAACGTGACGCCCGCCCCGACCCAGACGATCGCGGCGACGATGTGGATGAACTTGAACAGGTCGTACACGCTGGCTCGCCCCCAGCTCGATGACGTCGGAGTGTCGCCCCTGGGCGGCCATCCGACAAGCACCCGGGCTCGGCGTCAGCCGAGCACGGCCCAGACGACCAGCCCGAACACGAGCAGGTTGACGGCCATGGCGGCCACCGCCAGGGCGATGGGACGGTCCTCGTCGTCGGTGGTACGGGCGAAGGCGGCGTCACCGGTGGCGCCACAGACGGGGCAGTCGCCCCGCGTCAGTCGGGGGTCGAACCGGGCGGTGCACCGGTCGCAGGTCAGGCGATCGGGTGCGTCGGCGGGGTCGCGGAGGCGGAGACGGGCGATCACGACGGACGACCTCCCGGGCGCAGGGCGAAGGCAGCGAGGGTGCACGTGGACAGGCTCAGCAGCTGCCACCCGCCGAACAGCGCCAACGCCGTGCGACGCGGGACCCGGCGACCGGCGAGCAGCATGGTGGGCGCTGCGTTCGCGTCCGTTGCGGGGGCGGCCACCTCCGGCGCGGGCGGGACCTCGGTCGTGCCGGCCGTGGCCGGTGGCACGCTGACCGGGGAGCTCGCCAGCGGCGGCGAGAGGGTGCCGGAGCCGGACGAGGTCGATGGCGAGTCCGCGACCGGGACGTCGGCCCCACCGGTGGTGGGGGGCGGGAACGGCGTCGCGGGCACGGCCGGCTCGGCGGACAGCGTGGCGACGGCCTGACCCACGACGACGGAGACGACGTTGGCCGGGACGGCCGCGCTGGACGGCGACGTGATGCTGACGCGGACGCCCCCACTGTCGGCCTGGGCCGCCCCGTCACTGGTCTGCTCGATCGGCGAGATGGGCGCGATCTCGACACCGGCGGCCTCGAGGACGGCGTTGAGCTGGTCCTCGAGCGTGGCCACCTCCTGCCCGGGAAGCAGCGGGGTGTCCTCGGCCACGACCAGCCCGTCGGTGGTGAGCGCCACCGGGACGCCGGCCACGGTGATGCCGCCGTAGGTCGTGGCGGCGTCGGCGGTCAGCTCGCCGTCCTCGAGTCGGGTCACGGCCCGGCCGGTCACGTCGGAGATCGTGAGCACGCCCGCGATCGTGACCGTCTCCGCGGTCGAGGACGCCGAGGAGACGAGCGTGCCGGCGGCCGGGTCGCCGGTGGCGGCGGCTTCGGCCTGTGCGCCCTGCTGGCGCAGGAACGGCGGCTCCTCCTCGGCGGCGGGGACCTGCACGGCGGTGGGGTAGCGCACCGCCAGACGTCCCAGGCCGTCGAGCAGCGACGCGACGGGGGAGGCAGGGGCGCTGATCGGGGCCGAGGCGCCGACGGCCTGCTCGGTCACGCGGGCGGCGCCGGAGATCGCACGCCCATCGGCCCGAGCGCGAGCCTGGACGTTGCCGGACGCGAACGGGCCCTCGACGCCGGTGGTGGTGGGGTCGGACACGTCCTCCTCGGGACCGCCGGGGTAGGCGGCCTCGGCGACCTCGACCGGCACGGCCTCGTCGCCGATCTCGTTGTTCGCCAGCGCCGCCCCGGTCCGGTACAGGGTCCCCGGTTCGACCGCGGCGGCCAGCATCGAGGCGGTGGGGGAGGAGTCGAGGCGCCCCGAGACCACGGGGGCGCCGGTGTCCACGGGGGTCAGGCCACCGCCCGCCCCGATGTCGCCGGAGGTGTTGGTGGACGCGGCCGTCACGGTGAGCGCGAAGAACCCCACGGCGGGGTCCTGCGCGTCGGCCGGGGCGGGGCGCAGCGCCAGCAGGGCGGTCAGCACGGGCAGCAGGGCCCACAGGGCCAGCAGGACCCGACCGCGGCGGAGGCGGATGGTCATGGGGCGTCCTCCGTGTCGCCGGCGGTCACGAGGTCGTCGACCACCTCGCCGACCAGGGTCGCGACGTCCACGCCCCGCTCGTGGGCCAGCTGCTCGAGCCGGCGCATCCGTCGCGCGTCCACGCGCGCGGTCACCGGGGCGGTGACGAAGTCGGGCGGGGGCGGCAGCTCGCCGAGGTCGATGTCCTCCTCGCCCCCGAGGTAGGCGGCGGCGAGGTCGTGCTCGGCCAGCTCGGCGGGGGTGCCGGACGCGACCGTGCGGCCCTGCTCGAGGACCAGGACCCGGTCGGCCACGGCCATCGCCTGTCCGACGAACTGCTCGACCAGCACGATGCCGATGCCCTGGGCGGCGAGCTGCCCGACGACCTCGAAGAGGTTCTCGACGATGGCGGGCGCCAGCCCCATCGACATCTCGTCGAGCAGCAGCAGGCGGGGTCCCTGCAGCAGGGCACGGCCGATGGTGAGCATCTGCTGCTGGCCGCCGGAGAGGTTGCCGGCGGGCTGGTCGGCGCGGTCGTGCAGGATCGGGAACATGGCATGGACGTCGGCGAGGGCGGTGCGGCCCTCGTCGGTGTCGTCCCGTCCCGCCCCGTACAGGCCCATCCGCAGGTTCTCGGCCACGGTGAGGCTGGGGAACAGCCCGCGATGGTCCGGGACGTGGGCCACGCCGAGCCGGGCGATCTGCTCGGGGCGCAGGCCCACCACGCTGCGTCCGTCGACGCGGACGTCGCCGGTGGTCAGCGGCTCGAGCCCGGTGATCGCGCGCAGCAGGCTGGTCTTCCCGGCACCGTTGGCGCCGAGGACGGCCAGCACCTCGCCGGCGTCGACGCTGACGGAGGCCTCCCGGACGGCCACGACGGCGTCGTAGGTGACGCCGATCGCGTCGACCTCGAGCAGTGGGGCATCGGTCGGTCCGGTCATGCTGCCCCCTCCGTGGTGCCGGCGCCGCCGAGGTAGCTCGCCAGCACGTCCGGGTGGTTGCGGACGTACGCGGGGCCGCCGTCGGCCAGGGGGCGGCCGAAGTTCATGGCGTAGATGTGGTCGCACAGCGGCATGACCACGGACATGTCGTGCTCGACCAGCAGCATCCCGCACCCCACCACGCTGCGGACCCGAGCGAGCAGCCGCGCGAAGTCGGCCGTCTCCGCCGGGTCCAGCCCGGACGCGGGTTCGTCGAGCAGCAGGACGTCGGGGCGCAGCGTGACCGCGCGGGCGAGCTCGACCAGGCGGGCCTGGCCGATGGTGAGCTGGTCCGTCGGGACGTCGGCCAGCTCCTCGAGGCCGAGGAAGCCCAGCACGGACTCGGCCCGTTCCCGGGCCTCGGCCAGGGCGCGGCGACGGGCCGGCAGGCGCAGCGCGTCCGACAGGGCTCCGGAGCGGGTGTGGCGGTGCGCGGCCACCATGAGGTTCTCGCGCACGGACATGCCGCGGAACAGCTGGATGATCTGGAAGGTGCGTCCCAGCCCCATGGCGGTGCGCACGTGGGGCGGGGCGGAGGTGACGTCCCGGCCGTGCAGGAACACCTGGCCCTCGGTCGGGCGCTGCAGGCCGGTGACCACGTTGAACGTCACGGTCTTGCCGGCGCCGTTGGGGCCGATCAGACCGACGATCTCGCCACCGTGGACGGACAGGCTCAGCCCGTCGACCGCGGTGATCCCACCGAAGCGGACGACGACGTCGCGGAGCTCGAGCAGGCTCACGACGACCCCTCCTCGTCGGCGCCGACCGTGGCCAGGACCGGCAGCGTCTCGGTCGTGTCGTCGAGGTCGTCGTCGCCGTCACGGGGGCGTCGCCGGCGACGGGGCGTCCGCGACGCCACCCGCCCACGCGGGCCCGCAGGTCGGTGACGATGCCGGTCAGCCCGCGCGGGGCGCTCACCAGCACCACGACGAGGACGATGGCGGTCAGCAGGTCGAGCCACGCCCCGGAGGACCCGGCGACCTCGGCCCCGCCGCCGGCCAGCGCGCCGGACTCCTGCACGGCGACGATCAGGCCGCCGAGGAAGGCGCCGGGCACCGACCCGAGTCCGACGATCACGGCGTAGGCGAGCAGCGTGATGGAGCGGTCGAACATGAAGGCGTTGGCCCCGGCCTGCGAGGTCAGCGCGGCGTACAGCGCCCCGCCGACACCGGCCACGAAGCCGGACATCGCGAAGGCCGTCAGCTTCACGCGGGTGGTGGAGAAGCCCATGGCGGAGGTCGCGGCCGTGGACGAGCGCAGCGCGGTGAAGGCACCGCCGGTCCGGCCGCGTCGCAGGCTGGCGACCCACCAGGCCAGCAGCACGAACAGCAGCAGCGCGAGCACGGCCAACGGGCGACCGTCGGAGATCTCGAAGGTGCTGCCGCCCGAGGTGACCTTGGCGACCACGTCGGTGAAGGGGCGGCCCATGTCGCGCCGGGTCTCGGGGCCGACGAGCGGCTTGAAGGCCGCGAAGAAGTAGCGGTCGGCGGCGAAGGCCAACGAGAGCGTCACGATCGCCAGCTCGAGCCCACGCAGGCGCAGGGCGGGCAGGCCGACCACGGTGGCCGTCGCGGCGGCGGCGAGTCCGCCCACGGCGACGGCGGCGAGGAACAGTGGCAGGGACATCGCCCCGGTCCCGGTCCCGAAGGCCTCGTAGACGATGGCCGCGGCGAACCCGCCCACGCCCATGAAGGACGCCTGGCACAGCGAGACCTGGCCGGCGATGCCGCTGAGCAGGACGATCGACAGCGTGCCGATCGCGAAGACGAACAGGATCGTCGTGTCGTAGGCGCGGGAGCCGGGGTCCGACAGGAACAGCAGCCACCCGGCGGCCAGGCCCAGGAGTCCCATGAGCGGGGCGGCCAGGCGCGGTCGCGGGAGCGGTCCGAAGGGCACGGGCTCGAGGCCGCCGGCCCCGCTGTCGCCCCGTCCGGTCCGGCGGCGCGTGAGCAGCGCGACCAGGATGAACACGAAGGCGGTGAGCTCGGCGACGCCGGAGCTGGTGCCGAGCACGTCGACCACCAGCGGCTGCGTCATGCCCAGCACGATGCCGCCGACCAGCGTCATCGGGAGGGACGACAGGCGCCCGACCAGGGCGGCGGCCAGCGCCTGGATCGTGAAGATGATCAGGGTCGTGGTGTCCAGGCGCCCGAGCAGCGGAGTCACGAGGATCCCGGCCAGGGCCCCCATCCCGCTGCCGAGGCCCCAGCTGACCAGGGTCACGCGGTTGACGTCGATGCCCAGCAGTCGCGCCCCCTCGGGACCGTCGGCCACGGCGCGCATGGCGACGCCGAAGGGACGGGTGCGGAAGTACCAGCCGAGGCCGACCGCGATGACGACGGTGATGGCCAGGACCGTCAGCTGGCTCCACGAGTAGAACAGCACGATCGGCGACTGGATCGAGAAGGCGGAGGCCGGGCTGACCACGTCGAGGTAGGGGCGGGTCGCGGACTGGGCGGTGGTGGCCAGCACGATCGCCTGCAGGCCCAGCAGCCACGCCAGGGTCACGATCGTGCGCTGCAGCTGCCCCTTCACCCACCGGACCGAGGTGGCCTCCATGGCCAGGCCGATGGCGACGCCGAGCGCGAGCGCGGCCGCGACCGCCAGCGGGACCGGCCACCCCCAGTGGACGCCGAGCTGGGCGGCGGCGAACGCCGCGACCATGCCGATGGCACCCTGGGCGAAGTTGAACACGCCGGAGGTCTTGTAGACCAGGACGATGCCCATGGCCTGCAGGGCGTACATCGCCCCGAGGGGGATGCCGCCCAGCGCGAGGCTCAGCCAGCGAGTCACAGGCCGCCGCCGAGCGTCAGCTTCGGGCAGGTCCAGTCCTTGACCGTCTGGACCTTCCGGTTGACCACCTTGCCGACCCGCATGCACTGGTTGTTGCGGCTGTGGGTGTTCGGGTCGGCCGTGATCGTCAGCGGGACCGTCATGCCGGTCTCGTGGTCCTGGCGCGAGTTCATGAAGTCCAGGATCTTCTCGCGCGTGGGGTCGGGTCCCGCGGCCGAGAGCGCCTCGACGAAGAACTTCGCCCCGAGCCAGCCGTACTCGCCGGCCCAGTTGACCTCGGCGTCGCCACCGAAGCGGCGCTTGACCTCGGACTCGTAGCGGTCGACCTCGGGCACCCCGGAGCCGATGAAGTGCGCGTCGGAGAGCACGAAGGTGCCCTCGAAGGCCGCGCCGACGTTCGGGTCGTTGATGACCTCGGGGTCACCGCCGAAGGGCGAGGAGACGTGGATCGGCGAGTAGCCGGCCCGTGCCATCGACTGCTGCAGGCGCTTCATCGCCGTGGCGTCGAGGATCGTGCCGATGGCGTCGACCCCGGCCAGGCGCAGCGAGGTCACGACGTCGTCGAAGTTGGTCTTCTCGACGCCCACCGCGTGGATGTTGCCGTCCTGCAGGTCCAGTCCCTTCTCCTGCAGGCCGAGCCGCCACGACTGCTCGATGGTGTTGTCGGTCTCCTCGACCTGGTTCGACAGGTAGATGAGCCCCGCCGTGCTCGCGCCCTGCTCGGCGAGGGTGGCACCCCCGACGCGTCCGTAGGTCTCGTAGGGGGCCGAGAACAGGTACCCGTACGGCGTCGCCGGGATGGCGAAGGCGCCGACCAGGGGGACCTTGTTCTCCTCGATGATCGGGACGACCGACTGCTCGGTGAGCGGGGCGTTGAAGCCGACGAAGGAGAACACGCCCTTGTTGATCATGTCCCGCACCGCGGCCTGGCCCCGGGTCTCGGACAGGCCGTCGTCGCGGATGTCGTAGACGATCTTCCGGCCGTTCACGCCCCCGGCCTCGTTGACCATGTCGAAGTAGGCCTTGGTCGCCTGGGCCGACGAGCGGAAGTTGATCGCCCCGGTCTGGGTGACGAGCACGCCGACCTTGACCTCGGTGTCGGTCACGCCGATGCGGGTGCCCGGTCCGCCGGTGGACGGGGCCTCGGACGCCCCGCCGGAGGGGGCGCGCGAGGGCTGGGCGCTGCCCGGATCGTCGCCGCCGGAGGTCCCGTCGGTGCCGCTGGCAGCTCCGCCGGTCGTCGTCCCGCCCGTGCCGCCGGCCGCGGGCGCGGCGGTGGCCCCGTCGCCGGTCCCATCGGTGGCGCCCGCCCGGGGCGCGGTGGTGCCGGAGGTCCCGTCGGTCGTGGGGCCCGCATCGGCGGCCGCACCCTCGGCCGCCACCGTGTCGTCGACGGCGACGGTCTGCGCCGACCCGTCCCCGATGGTGTTCACCACCACCAGGCCGAAGATCAGGGCGGCGACGAGCTGCACGGCGAACAGGCCCGTGAGCACGCGGTCTCGTTGGCTCCACACGGCGGGATCCCCTCTCGTGATGTCTGGCGGTCCCGTGGTCTCCCCAACGCCGGACCGCCGTCTCGGTGACGCGTCAGATGGCCGAGAACCACCCCATCGCCCCGCCGTCGGCCATGTGGTGCTGGTGCGGGTGGAACATGTACCGACCGCGTTCGGGGAGCCGGAACTCGAGGACGGCGCGTTCGCCCTGGACCAGGGCGACGGTGTCGGTGTGTTCGCCGGGTGTGGGCGATGTTCCTGTCCGGAACACGTCGAAGGTCTGGGCGTGCAGGTGGAATGACGCCAGCGGTTCGTACTCGACCATGTTCAGCAGGTAGACCCGGACGAGCGCGCCGACGGGCACCGTGATCGGGTGGCGCTGGAAGAAGCCCGCGACGCCGTTCCAGGTGTACAGCTCGTTGCGGCCGTCACCGTCGACGTCCCACCCGGACAGCATGAGGACGACCTCGATGGCCTCCTCGCGTGGTTCGGCGGGGTCCACGATGAACGTGCCGTACATGCCCTTGCTGATGTGCATGGCCAGCGGCATGACGTGGCAGTGGTAGGGGTGCACCCCCGCCGGGCCCGCGACGATCTCGTAGGTGGTCTCCCCACCCGGGGGGATGGGCTGCCACCCGTCCTGCTGCACGCTGTGGGTCCCGTGGAAGTGCAGGTTGTGGTCGCGCTCGGTGCGGTTGCGGAAGTGCACGCGCACGGTCTCGCCCTCGCGGGCGCGGATGGTCGGGCCCGGGGCGGTGCCGTTGTAGGTCCACTGGTCGACGACCACGCCGTCGGCGACGGCGTAGGGGCGCTCGACGACCTCCATGGTCACCTCGCGCGTCCCGCCGGCGGGTGGTGGCGGGTAGGTCAGCCGGTCCAGCGCGGTGGGGGCGAGGTCGAGTGGTGGCTGCGCCCCGTGCCCGTACACCGCTGCGGCTGCGGTCCCCGGCGCCCCGCCGACGATCTGCAACGGCGAGCCCCCGGGCGCCCCGGCGTCGTACAGCGACAGGCCGTGGGCGCCACTGGCCGCCTCGGCCGCCTCGGCCGCGGTGGCGTGGTGGATCGTGTGGGCGCTGAACCCGCCGGCGAAGCCGCCGCTGAACATCGCGGCCGTCCCGATTCCGGCGCGGCGCAGGAAGGCCCGTCGGCTCGGACCGCTCTCGTCGGCGGCGTCTGCCGTCGTCGGGTCCGCCCCGTCCGCGTCGGGGGGCTCGGGGGTCGTCGTGCTCCGGCGAGCTCATGGGTCGCTAGATCACCCCACCCACGACGGCGCCGATCGCGAAGGTGGCGGCGTAGGCGACGAAGCCGCCCGCGACCAGCGACCACCGCAGGTGCGCCGGGATGTGCGACTTGCCCAGCACGTAGTACAGGATCGGCCCGAGGAACGGGACCAGCAGGATCACGGCGACCCAGCCGACCTGCGCCCCGCGCGACATGTCGTCGCGGCGGCTGAGGTCCCAGGCCGCCAGGGCGATCCACGCGGCGTAGAGCGCGAGCGGGAGGATGAAGGCGTACAGCCCGTAGAACGTGCCGAACGCGCTGGCGAGCACCGGGATCCCGGCCATGGTCAGCACCTTTGCTTGGGTCACGTCGAGGTCGTCGGGCATGGCCGGCGTCTCGAACTGGTCGATGGAGAGGTCGAGGCCGTCCATCACCCGGTAGGCGGGGACGACCGGGGCGTCCACGCCCTCGGGCATGTCGGGCTGCTCGTCCGCGTGGGGCGTCGGGGAGCTCTGCCAGAGTCCCTCGCGTGCGGCGGCGGCCGCTTCCGCGTTGGCGACCAGGCCCAGGGAGTTGGTCATCTGGGCGATGTCGTAGCGCAGCGGCAGGCGCAGGCCCGAGCAGCCGTAGAAGGTCTGCAGGCCGGGCGGCGCGGTGGTCGAGACCTCGTTGTCCTCGAAGCAGTTGTCGCCCTGCGCGATCCCGGAGAAGGTCAGGTCGGCCACCCCGGACCCCTCGACGACGTTGTCGCGGATCTCGTTGCCGCCGGCCATCCAGAAGCGCTTGGACATGTTCGGTGTGATCAGGATGCCGGTGCGCGCGTGGTTGACCACCCGGTTGTGGGTGACCAGCGAATCGTTGCCACCGGCGAGGACGATCCCGGCCCCGAACGACCCCCACTCGCCCGACAGCGACGGCGCGTCGGGATTGCCGTTGTCGTACACGAGGTTGCCGGCGATCGTGACGTTCTCGAAGGGCGGCAGCAGCTCGGTGTCCAGCGTGTTCGGGACGATCCCGCCGACGTTGTGGTGCCACTCGGAGTCGACCAGCCACAGGTTGCCGGAGGCGTTGGTGCCCGAGTAGCCGAGGCCGTTCCACTCGCTGACGCTGTCGCGGATGGCGGCGTTGCACGGGTTGCACTGGCCGATGTAGAAGCCTGCGTCGGGGGAGCCGGCCGCGTAGCTGTGCTCGAACAACCCGTCCTGGGCGTCGAAGCTGTAGATGCCGTACACGCCGTTGTTGGTGGCCGTCACGTAGCTGGCGCGATAGCCGGTCAGCCCCGTGAAGAACAGCCCGTTGACGGTGGCGTTGCGGACCGTGAGGTTCTCGACGACCACGCCGTCGGCCGCGGCGACGTTGATGCCGTTGGCGCGCGTGAACTCGCCGTCGATCACCACGTCCTGGCGGTCCACGCCCCGGATGGTGATGTAGGGCGTGGTCACGTCGACCTGCTCGCGGTAGACGCCCTCGTCGACGAGCACCAGGTCACCGGGCTCGGCGGCGTCGACCGCGTTCTGGATGGTCGGGTAGTCGCCCGGCACGTTGCGCGTGGTCTGCGTCCACTCCTCGACGGGCTCGATCGGCTCGCCGCCGGTCGACGCGCTGTAGTCGACGTCGCCGACCACCAGCGTGGCGACCATGCCCTGCCAGTTCCCGTCGCCGTCCTGGGTCGAGTGGAACGAGCAGTAGAAGGTGTAGACCCCGGGATCGTCGACGGTGACCTCGACGCGGTCGCCCGGCTGCATGGCGGCCTCGCCGGTGACCTGCTCGGTGCTCCAGGACCCGTCGGCCGCGATCGCGTTGTGGATCGTGTCGCCGTCGTTGGCGAACCGCACGGTCCCGCCCACCGGGATGCGCGTGACGTCGCGGGTGTAGAGGTTGTCGAGCATCCCGATGGTCACGTACGTCGGGTCACTGCTGCTCGCGTCGTCACCGCCGCCACACGCGGGCAGGGTGAGCGCACCCACGACCACGGCCAGGGTGATCAGCAGCAGGCGTCGCCACCGTTGCGCCACGGGTCCTCCGCTCGTCCCGTACGTGAAGCCAACACGAGCGTCGAGGCGCGCGTGGCAGGTCGCGGAACGATACCAATTGGTATCTGGAATGTCCAACTGGATGTCCAACCAGGCCGACGGGTGCGGTCGGCGCGTCAGT
The DNA here is from genome assembly GCA_963796225.1 of uncultured bacterium. Lineage (GTDB taxonomy): Bacteria > Actinomycetota > Nitriliruptoria > Nitriliruptorales > Nitriliruptoraceae > CAWCLK01. The sequence continues at coordinate 87,893 of CAWCLK010000020.1, read as the reverse complement.
CCTGGTCCGCCTCCGAGGCGCGGTCGGTCCACAGCACCAGCGTCCGGCCGTCGACGGTCCCGCTCCAGACGCCGCACGAGACCGGGGTGCCGCGGGCCGCGACGTCGTCGGGCAGCCAGTCGGCGTCCAGTGCGGGCCGGCCGATGTCGGCGGTCGTCTCGGTGCAGTCGTCCGGGAGGATCCCACCGGGCAGGGTCGCGATCGCCACCGCGACGTCGTCGGCCGGGGCGTGGACCTCGCGCAGGTCCGTGGCCTCCTCGGGGAGCATCGCCGGGATCCACCCACGGTCCACCGCGTCCTGCTGGCGCGCCGTCACGAGGTCCGGGTACGAGGTGCTGTAGGTGTCGCGGGCGCACCCGGCCAGCACGACGGCGAGTGCAAGCACCGCCACCACCACCGAACGCATCGCAGGTCCTCGTCGCAGGGTCGGGGCGCGAGGCTACGTCACGCCATCTCGGTGACGCCTGCTGGCGCCGCCAGCACGTACCACCCGTCGCGGGTGATCCCGGTCACGCGCAGCCCCTGCTGGATGGCCCGGCCGATCGCCTCCCGCGCGGCGGCCGCCCACGCCGCCGCGAGGTCCCGGTCCGCCGCACGGATGGCCTCGATGTCGGCGGGGACGCGTGCGAGCCGCCGCGGGGCGTCGGTGGGGGACAGGACGGGAGCGCCCCGGTCGTCCGCGTCGAGCACCACGGCGGCACCGGCGCGCCGCAGGCCCTCGAGGCGTGGCTCGGCGACCCGCCCCGCCGCGGCCTGCTGCACCCGGGCGTCACGCAGGTCCCAGCGCACCAACAGCCGATCGGTCGGCAGCCCGGCGTTGCGGGCGTCGTCCATGGGGCCGTAGAGGTCGTCGAACCAGCCCACGGGGCGCGCCCCGAGGTGCACCAGGTTCACGACGGCGTTGCGGCGCACCAGGGGGTCGAAGGTCCACTCGACGACGTCGATGCCGTGGTCGAGGCACCAGGCCCGTTGGTGCCACTTGAGGGCGCGACCGATCCCGGTCCCGGTCGCGTCGGCCCGCACGCCGGTCAGGTGCGAGTGCACGCGCGAGGTGCCGTCGCGGACCCCCACGAACCCGGTGGAGCCGCCGACCAGCGTGTCGCCCCGCCACGCAGCCGCCACGGGCGACCCGACGTGGGCCGTGGCCCACAGGATCTCGGCCGAGACGATCGGACCCATGGCGGGGTCGCGCCCCCAGACCCGGCCGAACAGCTCGGCCAGGGCCACCAGCTGGGCGCGGTCCAGCGTGTCGCCGTCGACGATCGTCACCCCGGCGCCCTCCGCGGCGGCGCGGGCGGTCTCGGCGGGTTCGGCGGGGTCCATGGCGGCCGACGCTATCGGCCTTGAGGTCGCCTTGACATGGGCTTCGAGCGCGGCCAACTCGTCCTGGGGGATGGTCGGGGTCCTGCAGCCACCCCCGTTCGAGGAGTCCCCCGTGCAACGCCGCCAGATCATCGCCGCCGCCACGTCCGTCAGCCTGGTGGTCGCCGCCGCCGGTGCCGTCGTGGCCGTCGAGCTCGCCGCGCCCTCCGCCCCGACCACCACCGAGTCCGTCAGCGCACCCGTCACGCTCGCGGAGTCGCCGAACCCCGACGCCACCACGGAGGACGCGACGCCCGAGCCGATCGAGACCGAGACCATCTACGTCGACGTCACCGAGGCGCCCGCCCAGGGCGCGGTCGCCCCCGCCCCCCAGCAGGCCGCGCCGGCCGAACCGGCTCCGGTGCCCCAGTCCGCGCCCTCGTTGGTGGCCCTCTCGCCGTCCGACGACACCGCGCCGACGCGGACCGACGACGACGCCTACGACGACGCGTACGAGGACGACGACGCCTACGAGCACGACGACGCCTAGAGCGACGAGGACGAGTACGAGGACCACGAGGACGAGCACGAGGCCGAGCACGAGGACGAGTACGAGCACGAGGAGGAGCGGGACTGATGCCCCGCCCCGCGGCTGCTCGGAGCACCCGCCTGGTCACCACGGGCGTGGCCACGGCGAGCTGCCTCGGGCTCGTCGCCGCCATGGGGGTGGCGAGTGCGGACGAGGTCACCCTCGAGCCGACCACGCCACCCCCGGGCGACGGCACGACCACGGCGACCACCGCCCCCGTGTCGACGGCGGCCTCCCCCCAGCCGCACGCCGACACGCAAGGTCGTCGTGGTCGTGCGTCGCCACCATCCGGCGCCGACCCCGGCCGCCCCGCGGACGGCGTCGGCCCCGCCGGCGCCGGCGTCGGCGGCCGCCGCACCCCAGGCTCCCGCCCCGGCACCGGCCCCGCAGCCTGCACCCCCGCCCCCACCGCCGCCTCCGCCGCCTCCTGCCCCGGCGCCGCAGGCCCGGTCGGGTGGCAGCTGAGGTGCCGGCCGTGCACACCCCGCTGCAGGCCCTCGACGCCCGCGCGATGGGGACCGACCTGCGGGTGGTCCTGGTCGCGGGGGCGCCCGGGGCGCTGGAACGCGCGGCCGCCCGGGTCGAGGACCTCGAGGCGGCGTGGAGCCGGTTCCGTCCCGGACAGCGAGCTCAGTCGGCTGAACCGCGACGGCCGACTGGACCGCCCGAGCGACCCCACGCGACTGCTGGTCGCCGCCATGCAGGAGGCGTGGACGGTCACGAGCGGCCTGGTCGACGCCTCCGTGCTCGACGCCGTGGAGGCCCTCGGCTACCGGCGCAGCTGGCCCGAGCTGCCCGCCCCGGACCCGGTGCTCGACGGCCTGGCCGCCAGCCGGCTCGGCGCCGCCGTTCCGGGCCTGGCGGGCGTCGAGCTCACCGAGCAGCGCGTGGTCCTCCCGCCGGGTGTGCACCTGGACCCGGGTGGCATCGGCAAGGGCCTGGCCGCCGACCTGGTGGCCACGGCCCTCGTGGACGACGGGGACGCGGCGGGTGCCCTGGTCAGCCTCGGCGGCGACCTGCGGGTGGTGGGCGAGGCGCCCGACGCGAGCGGCTGGACCGTCGAGCTCGACGCCCCGGCCGGGACCCGCGTACGCGTGCCCGACGGGGGACTGGCCAGCTCGTCGGTGCGCCGCCGGCGGTGGCAGGCCGCCGACGGTGGGACGGCCCACCACGTCGTCGACCCCCGCACGGGGCGCGCCGCCCGGGGTCCCCGCACCGACACGACGGCCGTCGCCGCCACCGCCTGGCAGGCGGAGGCCCTGGCCACGGCCCTGCTGCTCGCGGGCCCCGGCCACCCCGACGTCGAGGCGGCTGCGGACGTCTGGTGCGGCGCGGGCCTGGCCGTCGAGGAGACCGGCGACCTGACGATCCACGACACGATGGAGGTCCTGCTGTGGTGACCGAGAAGTTCTGGTGGCACGTGGCCCGGTCGGGCGGCGTCGTGGCGTGGGCCCTGTTGGCTGCCTCGGTGCTGCTGGGCCTGGTGTTGTCCTCGCGACTGCTCGGCCGCCGTGCCCCCGCCCCGTGGGTGCTCGCCACCCACCGCTGGGTCTCGGGGCTGTCGGTGGTGTTCACCGGCGTGCACGTCGCCGGCACCCTGCTCGACGGCTGGCTCGACTTCACCTGGGTCGACGCGGTGGTGCCCTTCGCCGTCCGACTGGCGCCCCCTCGCCGTGGCCTGGGGCGTCGTGGCGCTGCAGCTGCTCGTGGCCCTGCAGGTCTCGTCGCTGCTGAAGTCGCGCATGTCCCATCGCACCTGGCGGCGGGTCCACCACCTGGCCGGTCCGGCGTTCGCGATGGCGACCGTGCACCTGCTCACGGCCGGCACCGACGCGACGAACCCCGTCGTGCTCGGCCTCGTCGCCAGGCACCGGCGCTGGCCGCGCTGTTCCTCGCCCTGGTCCGTGTCTGGTCGCCGAAGGGGCGGTTCCCGCGGCCGTCCCGCCGCCCTCGCCGACCGCGAGCGACTAGCGCACGACGACGGGCGCAGTGCGTCCGACGTGGTCGTCCCGGGTTGCCCGGAGTGCGACCCGGGGGCCACACTCCCCGGTCATGCAGCACGACCCCGAGCGCCCGATCGCGCGAGCCGAGGCTCGCGAGCTCGACGCGCGCCCGGCGATCCTCGCCCTCGGCCTGCTGCTGCTGGCCCTCCTCCTGCTGCTTTGACGCCGCGGCGCTGTCCTCCACGCACCTGACAGCGACCGCGGAGAAGGCTCGAAGCCAGCACGCACCACCCGCGCCCGCACTCGTGGCGCACCACCAGGAGGAGCACACCGATGGGTTCTCCCGTCGACGCCAGCCGGACGGCCGAGTTCGGCACCGACGTCACCATCTTCGACACGACCCTGCGTGACGGCGAGCAGTCGCCCGGCATCTCGCTGGACGCCCGCGAGAAGGTCGAGATCGCCGAGCAGCTCGCCCGCCTCAACGTCGACGTGATCGAGGCCGGGTTCTCCGCCGCCTCGCCCGGCGACTTCGACGCCGTCAAGGCCGTCGCCGAGGAGGTCGGCAACGCCACCCGGCCCGCCGAGGCCGATGGTGAGGTCGACCGCGAGCCCCCGGTGATCGCGGCCCTCGCGCGTGCCATGCCCGGCGACATCGAGGCGGCGGCGAAGTCGCTGGCCCCGGCGGCGCGCCACCGGATCCACACGTTCCTGTCGACCTCGGACATCCACCGCCGCTACATGCTGCAGGCGTCCGAGGACGACATCCTCGCGCAGGCGGTCGAGGCGATCCAGCTCGCCCGCACCTACACCGACGACGTCGAGTTCTCGCCGCAGGACGCCACGCGCACCGACTTCGAGTTCCTGGTCGACATCGTGGCCGCGGCGGTCGAGGCCGGCGCCACGACGGTCAACATCCCCGACACCGTCGGCTACGCGATCCCCAGCGACTTCGGCCAGTGGATCGCCCAGCTGCACGAGCGCATCCCGGACATCGGTGCGAAGGGCGTCGTGATCTCGGTGCACTGCCACAACGACCTCGGGCTGGCCGTGGCCAACTCGCTGGCCGCCGTGCAGCACGGGGCGCGCCAGGTCGAGGTCGCCGTCAACGGCATCGGCGAGCGTGCGGGCAACTGCTCGCTCGAGGAGGTCGTGATGGCCATCCGCACGCGCCAGGACATCCTCGGCGTGGACCACCGCCTGCACACGCCCGAGCTGCTGCGCACCTCGAAGATGGTGTCCAGCCTGACCGGCTACGGCGTGCAGAAGAACAAGGCCGTGGTCGGCGCGAACGCGTTCGCCCACGAGTCCGGCATCCACCAGCACGGCGTCCTGCAGGACCGGCTGACCTACGAGATCATGAAGTCCGAGGACGTCGGCGCCGACGGCTCGCAGATCGTGCTCGGCAAGCACTCCGGCCGGCACGCCTTCAAGCAGGCCGTGGGCGACCTCGGCTTCGAGCTCGACGACGACGAGATGCAGTCCGCCTTCGTGCGCTTCAAGTCGCTGGCCGACCGCAAGGGCGTGATCGGCCCCGAGGACCTGCGGGCGCTGGTCATCGACGAGACCCACCAGGCCGCCGACGACGAGTACGAGTTCGTGTCCCTGACCACCCGGGGCGGCACCCGGGTGGACCCGCACGCCGAGGTCGAGGTGCGGCTGAAGTCGGAGGACCGCGTCGTGACCGCCGAGGCGACCGGCGACGGCATGGTCGACGCCGCGTGCGAGGCCATCCGCTCCGCCGTGCAGCGCGACAGCGTCAAGCTGACCTCGTTCCACGTGTCGGCGGTCGGCGAGGGCATCGACGCCCTCGGCGAGGTGACCGTGACCGTGGAGGTCGAGGACGGCGCCCGCTTCACGGGGCGCGGTGTGAGCACGGACATCGTCGAGGCCTCCGCCAAGGCCTACGTTGACGCCCTGAACCGGTCGCGTCGACTGACCCAGCGCACCAGCGAGTTCGCGCCGTGACCACGAACACGGCACCACCGACGGTCTGCAGGCCGAGACAGGAGGCCCCGTGGCGACCATCAAGGTCAACGTGCCGCCCGACCACACCCCCGAGGAGGAGGAGGCGCTGGTCGCGGCCGTCGCCGCCGCCTACGAGGAGTCGCACGGGACCTCGGACGTGAAGGTCGAGGTCCAGCGCCCCGAGGAGGTCGACTACTCCCGGGTCTCCCAGCGCGCCAACGACCGCTGGAACCGCTGACCGGCACGCTCCCTCCCGCTCGCGGTCGAACGCCGCGCGGCGCGATGTCCCGATGACGCGCGAACCGTCGCGGCGGCGATCCGCGGCATCGCAACCTGTAAGGGTTGAAGCGGATCGCGCCCCGTACGTACCGTTCACCTCGCCCGCCGTCCCGAAGGCCTGCCATGCCCGGCGCACCCCGCACCATCGTCGAGAAGATCTGGGACTCCCACGTCCTCGAGGGCGATCCGCCCCTGCTGTACGTGGACCTGCACCTGGTCCACGAGGTGACCTCGCCGCAGGCGTTCGAGTCGCTGCGCATGGCGGGGCGCGAGGTCCGTCGCCCCGACCTCACGCTGGCGACGATGGACCACAACGTCCCGACCGACCCCGACCAGGTCTCGGGGAGGGTGCCGCTGGCCGACGAGATGTCGGTCAAGCAGATGCAGGTGCTGCAGGACAACTGCGAGCAGTTCGGCGTCAAGCTGTTCGCCATGGGGTCCCGCAACCAGGGGATCGTGCACATCATCGGCCCCGAGCTCGGCATCACCCAGCCCGGGTCCGTGATCGTCTGCGGTGACTCGCACACCGCCACGCACGGCGCCTTCGGGGCGCTCGCCTTCGGCATCGGCACCTCCGAGGTCGAGCACGTGCTCGCCACCCAGACCCTGCCGCAGGCCCCGCCGAAGACCCTGGCCGTCGAGATCGAGGGCACCCGCCCCGTCGGCACCACCGCCAAGGACCTGATCCTGTACGTGCTCAACCGGCTGGGCACGGCCGGCGGCACCGGCTACGTCATCGAGTACCGGGGCGAGGCCATCCGCGAGCTCTCGATGGAGGAGCGGATGACGGTCTGCAACATGTCGATCGAGGGCGGGGCGCGGGCCGGCCTGATCGCCCCGGACGAGACCACCTTCGCCTACCTCAAGGACCGCCCCTACGCCCCGAAGGGCGCCGACTGGGACGCGGCCGTGCAGGCATGGCGCGAACTGGCCACCGACGACGGGGCCACCTTCGACGAGGTCCTGCGGATCGACGCCGCCGACATCGTCCCCTACGTCACCTGGGGCACCACGCCGGCCCAGTCCGTCCCCGTCAGCGCGGCCGTCCCGCGCGTCGAGGACGCCCCCGACGCCGCGACCGGCAAGCAGTACCAGCGGGCGCTGGACTACATGGGCCTGGTCGGCGGCACGCCGATCACCGACATCGGCATCGACACCGTGTTCATCGGCTCGTGCACCAACGGGCGGCTGTCGGACCTGCGCCAGGTCGCCGAGGTCGTGAAGGGCAAGCACGTCGCCGACGGCATCCGCGCCATGGTCGTGCCGGGCTCTGGCCTCGTGAAGGAGGCCGCCGAGGCCGAGGGCCTGCACGAGGTCCTCATCGAGGCCGGCTTCGAGTGGCGCGCCCCCGGCTGCTCCATGTGCCTCGGGATGAACCCCGACCAGCTCGCCCCCGGCGAACGCTGCGCCTCGACCTCCAACCGCAACTTCGAGGGCCGCCAGGGCTTCCAGGGGCGCACCCACCTGGTCAGCCCCGCCATGGCTGCAGCCGCGGCGCTGCACGGCCGGTTCGTCGACGTACGAGAGCTCCGCGACGGCGACGACCGCGAGGAGGGCAACTGATGCAGGCCATCCAGCAGGTCACCGGGACCATCTGTCCGATCGACGCCAACGACGTCGACACCGACCAGATCATCCCCAAGCAGTTCCTCAAGCGCGTCGAGCGCAGCGGCTTCGGGCCGTTCGCGTTCTACGAGTGGCGCTACGAGGCCGACGGCACCCCCAAGCCCGACTTCCCGATGAACATGCCCGAGCACCAGGGCGCGTCCATCCTGCTGTCGGGGCGCAACTTCGGCTCGGGCTCCTCGCGCGAGCACGCCCCGTGGGCCATCGAGGACGCCGGCTTCCACGCGGTCATCGCCGTCAGCTTCGCCGACATCTTCCGCAACAACTGCGGCAACGTCGGCATCGTGGCGGTGGCGCTGACCGAGGACGAGGTCCGCACCCTCTTCGACGCGGTCGCTGCCGACCCGTCGACCGAGGTCACCGTCGATCTCGAGGCCCAGACCGTCGTCGGGGGCGGCCTCGACACCACCTTCGACATCGACGCGCACACCAAGCACAAGCTGCTCAACGGCCTCGACGACGTCGGCCTGTCCCTGCAGCGCGACGACCAGATCGCCGCCCACGAAGCCACCCGCGAGCCCTGGCGCCCCCACATCACCGCTTGACCCGTCCCGAGGCTCGGGCGGTCGCCGGTCGCCCCGTGGCATCGGGACCCGCTGCAGCCGGCGATCCGCCCTCGTCCGCCCATTGAGTGTGCCGTTGACTCGGAATAGTTGAGTCAGCGGCACACTCGACGTCACGGGGCGGCGAGGTGGGCGCGGGCGACCTCGTACCACCACGCCACGCCGACGGGCAGCGCCGCGTCGTCGAAGTCGTAGGCCGGGTGGTGCAGCGACGGGCCGTGGGCCGGGTCGGTGCCGTTGCCCAGCAGCACGAAGCACCCGGGGCGGTGGTGCAGGAACTGGGCGAAGTCCTCGGAGAACCCCACCCGCTGGTGGTCGGCGTCGACGGTCATCCCCGGCACCCGCCCCGCCGCCGCCCGGGCCACGGCGACCTCGGGGGCGGTGTTGACCACCGGGGCGAACTCGCGCTCGTAGTGCACCTCGGCGGTGGCCCCGTGGGCGGTCGCGATCCCGTCGACGAGCTCCTGCATGCGCCGCCGGATCGTGGCGCTGACGTCGTCGTCGTAGCCGCGGACGTCGCCCCGCAGCGTGACGGTGCTGGGGATGATGTTGCGCGCCCCGTCGGTGACGAGCTCGGTCACGGACACGACGCCGTGGTCGGCCGGTGCGAGCGAGCGGGCCACGATGGTCTGGAGGGCGAGGACGAGCTCGGCGGCGACCACCAGTGGGTCGACCGTGCGCTCCGGCGCCGACGCGTGGCCGCCGCTGCCGCGGACCTCGATGGCGAAGACCTCCTCGAAGCAGGTGAACGTCCCCACCCCGGTCGCGAGGTGCCCGACGGGCAGGCCGGGCAGGTTGTGCAGGCCGTAGACCGCGTCCATCGGGAACCGATCGAACAGGCCGTCGTCGACCATGGCCTGCGCGCCCCGCCCGTTCTCCTCGTCGGGCTGGAAGATCGCGTGGACCGTGCCGTCGAGGTCGGGGTCCTCGGCCAGACGACGCATCGCGCCGAGCAGCATCGTGGCGTGCCCGTCGTGGCCGCACCCGTGGAAGGCCCCCGGGACCTGTGACCGGTACGGCCGGTCCGCGACGTCGGCGGACTCGCGGATCGGCAGCGCGTCCAGCTCGGCGCGCAGCCCGACGGACCGGGTCCCGTCGCCCCGCCGCAGCGTGCCGACCACGCCGGTGCCGCCCACGCCGCGTGGTCACCTCGCACCCGAGCCCCTCGAGGTGGCCGGCGACGAAGGCCGCGGTGGCGTGGACGTCGAAGGCGGTCTCGGGGTGGCGGTGCAGGTGGTGGCGCACGGCCACGAGGTCCTGGAGGTCGGACGGGGCGGGCACGGACGTGGTCACGGGGCATCCTCCGGTCCCTCGCTGAGGATCGCGAGCACGCGGCTGTCGGGGTCGAGGCCGAGCTCGGTGCGGGCGGCCCCGGCGTGGTGCAGCGCGGCCACGCCGGCTGCTCCCGACGGGGTGGTCGCCAGCCCATGGTCGGCGAGCAGGGCGACGGTGGCGTCGACCTCGGCGTCGGTGACGGTCACGAAGAGGTCGGCCTCGCGGGCCAGCTCACCGAGGGCGAGGTGCGACGGCTCCTTGCAGTCCAGCCGGCCCATGCTGGACACGGGCCCGTCGGCGACGACGGGGCGCCCCGCCCGGACGCTGGCCTGCAGGGCCGGCGCGGCATCCGGTTCGACCACGACGATGGTCGGGGCGTCGCCCCAGCGGTCACGCAGCAGTGCCGTGACGGCGGCGGCCAGCCCGCCCACCCCCGCCTGCAGCAGCACGTGGGTGGCGGGCGCCGGCATCGCGTCGACGACCTCGTGGGCCAGCACGAGGTAGCCGGCCATGACTCCGGTGGGCAGCTCGACGTAGCCCGGCCACGACGAGTCCGACAGCAGGATGCGCCCCGCCGCCTCCGCGTCGGCGGCCGCGGCGGCCATGCTGGCCTCGTAGGTGTCACCGGAGCGCACCACCTCGGCTCCGCGGTCGCGCAGTCGACGGGCGAAGGCCTCGGGCACGCCGGTGGACACGTGGACCACGGCGCGCGCCCCGAACACGGGGGCGGCGGCCGCCAGCGAGAGGCCATGGTTGCCGGCCGAGGCGCAGACGAACGTGGTGCCCTCGAGCGCGTGCGCGAGCTCCTCGGGCGGGGCGGGCCGACCCGGCCGGTCGAGCCGGTCGGCGGCCATGCGCGCGACCACGTGCGCGGCGCCGAGCGCCTTGAAGCTGCCGAGCCCCATCCGGTCGCGTTCGTCCTTCAGCGCGAGGTCGGCCACGCCGAGCTCCGCGGCCAGCCCGTCGGCGTGCAGCAGCGGGGTCGGGGCGGCGACGGGGCACCGGGCAAGCAGGGCCAGCACGTCGGTGGGGTCGCGTTGGACCTCTCCGCGTGCGAGGCCGGCGTCGGCGGGCAGGCCCGCACCACGCCACGGGTTGGCCAGGACGTCCACGTCAGGCGCTCCTTCGTCAGTATCTCCTGCGTCGCCTGACTCGATCGCCTCGCTGCGACGAGCGAGCTCGTCGGTCTCGGCTCACTCGTCAGTACCCCAGGTCCGGGTCCACGGGGCCGAGCAGCGGTTCGCCGCACGTGAACCGTCGCACGTTCTCGCTGACCCGCGCCGCGAGCAGCGGACGTCCCATGGCGGGGGTGTTCCCGACGTGCGGGGTGAGGATCGCGCGGTCGAGGTGCCACAGCGGGTGGTCGTCGGGCAGCGGCTCGGGGTCGGTGACGTCCAGCGCGGCGCCCCCGATCGAGCCGGCCTGCAGGGCGGCCACGAGGGCGTCGGTGTCGACGTGGCCGCCGCGGGCGACGTTGACGACCCAGGCATGGTCGGGCATGGCGGCCAGCGCGTCCGCGTCCACGACGTGGCGGGTCTGCGGGGTCAGGGCCAGCGCCAGGACCAGTGCGTCGGTGTCGGGCAGCACGTCGTGGAGCCGGTCGGGAGCCACCACGCGGTGGGCGCCGGGCAGGTCGTCGGCGTCGGGGCGCTGTCGGACCACGGTGACCTCGCAGCCGAACGGGCCGAGCAGTCGGAGCAGGCTGCGGGTGATCGTGCCCCCGCCGAGCACGGTGACCCGCGCCCCGAGCAGGTTGCGTCCCTCCGGCCCCGACCAGGTCGTGGCCCGGGCGTAGGCGCCGACGTGGCGCAACCCGCCGAGCAGCAGTGCCAGGGCGTGCTCGGCGACCGGTTCGGCGTACACGCCCTTGCCGTTGGTCCAGACCACGCGACGGTCGATCACGTCGAGGAAGGGCTCGATCCCCGCCCACGGGAGCTGGACCCATCGCACGTCCGGGTGGGCGTCCAGCAGGTCGTCGAGCTCGCCGGGGGAGGTCGGGTGCGCCCAGATGATGGCCTCGGCGTCCTCGACGTCCACGACCGTCCCGCCCCCGTCGACGACCGCGTCGACGAGCAGGTCGCGCCCCGCCCGGTCCGCGGGCAGCACGGCCACGCGTGCGGGCCCGTCGCCGTCGCGTGTGACCGGCTCGGATGCCAGCGGGACGCCGTCGGTCGCGGGGCGGGGCGCGGACATCGGGGCTCCTCGACGGTGACGTGCGTGTCGGTGCAGGCGCGACGGGGTGCGCGAATCTGACGACCCGTCAGGCATCGGGCCCGCGCATGTGCCACCATACGGCCGTGAGCACCGCCGCGAGCCTCCCGACCTCCACCTTCGCGCCCCTTCGCGTGGCGCCGTTCCGGCGTCTCTGGGTGGCGTCGATCATCTCCCACATGGGCACGTTCCTGCTGCTCGTCGCGGCCCCGTGGCTGATGCTCGAGCTCACCGGGTCGCCCCTGATGGTGTCGCTCGTGACGGCGTCGCTGGCCCTGCCCCGCCTGCTCCTGACCCTCCCGGCAGGTGCGTGGGCGGACGCGGTGGACCGGCGGATCCTGGCCATGTTCGGCAACTGGGGCGCGGCGGCCGCCGGGGCGGTCCTGGCCGTGCTGGCGTGGCAGGACGCCATCACCCCGGCGCTGCTGCTCATGCTCTGCGGGGCACTCGGCACCGGCACGGCCGTGGCCATCCCCGCCTACCAGACGCTGATCCCCGAGCTCGTCGAGGACCGCCTGGTCCCGGCCGCCACCGCCCTGAACTCGGCCGCCTTCAACGTCGCCCGTGCCGCGGGTCCGGCCATCGGGGGCGCGTTCGTGGCCGCCGGGCGCGCCGACATGGCCTTCGGGGTGGACGCAGCGTCGTTCCTCGTCGTGGTGGTGATGCTGCTGGGCGCCCCGTCGATGGGCCAGGCCGACCGCGCCGGGCTGGGGGTCCTGCGATCCACCCGGACCGGTCTGCGCTACGTCCGGTTCACCCGACCCCTGCTGCTGATGTTCGGCGCCGGGGCGGCCTTCACGCTCACCGCGACCTCGGTGCAGACCCTGCTGCCCACCGTCGTGCAGGACGACCTGCGCCTGCAGGCGGACGCGTTCGGCTACCTGCTCGGCGCCTTCGGGGCGGGGGCGTTGGTCGGGGCCCTGACCCGCGAACGCGCCCGGGCCCGGGTGCCCGACCTGCTGCCGTGGTCGATCGCGGGCGTCGGGGTGTGTGGGGTCGCCTTCGGCCTGGCCCCGTCGCCGTGGGTCGCGGCCGTGGCCCTGGTCCTCGGCGGGGTGCTGTGGGTCTGGACCCTGACGACCATGAGCGCCACCGTGCAGCTCATGGCGCCCCGCTGGGTGCGGGGCCGGGCGGTGTCCATCTACCTGCTGGCCATCCTCGGGGTGCAGCCCTTCGGGGCGGTGCTGGCCGGCACCACGGCGGAGGCGCTCGGCTCCGGTCACGCGGTCGCCGTGCTGTGCGCGCTGACCGTCGGCGTCGGGATCGTCGCCTCCCGGGTGGACCTGCCCGTGCTGGGGGAGGTCGCCCCGCCGGCCCTGCCCGAGGACTGGGTCGCGCCCCGCCACGAACCCTCCGTGGCGGGCACCCCCGTCGTGGTCGAGACCACCTGGCGGATCGAGCCCGGGGACACCGGCGCGTTCTTCGCGGTCCTGCGCGACCTGCGCCGGCATCGCCTGCGCACCGGGGCGGAGCGCTGGGGCGCCTACCGGCACGCCGACGACCCGTTCCGGATCACCGAGAGCTTCCAGGTCCACGACTGGGACGAGCACCTCGGCCAGCACCGCCGGCTGGACGCCGAGGCCGCGACCACCCTGCGCCGCGCCCGCGCGTTCGACCGCGACGGCGGGCCCGTCACGGTGCACCTGGCCGGGCTCGACCTGACCGATCCGGACGGCCACCGCCTGCACGGCAACGAGCTCACCCAGCACGCGGTCCTGCACGCCCACGACGGCTCCGTGCCGTTGCACGCCGGCCTCGAGACCGGCGAGCTGGTGGTGCCGACGTCAGCCGCCGGGGCGGGCCAGTCCCTCGACGACCTCGGCGCCGACGGCGACCAGCGCGGACGGGGCGACACGCAGCTTCAGTGACCGGGACCCGCCGCCCACCACGATGGTGTCGCGCTCCATCACCGCGGCGTCGACCCACAGCGGCAGGTCGTCGGGCAGGCCGAAGGGCGTGACGCCGCCCATGGTCATCCCCGTCACGTCGGAGGTCAGCTCCGGCGGGGCGAAGGAGGCCTTCTTCGCCCCCAGGCGCTTGCGGACGGTGCGGTTGACGTCGAGCCGGTCGGGGGCCAGCACCACGCAGGCGGCCAACGCCGGTGGGTCGTCGCGGCTGGCCACCACGATGCAGTTGGCCGAGTCCTCCGGCGCCACGTCGTAGTGGGCGCAGAACGCGGCCGTGTCGGCCAGGGCCGGGTCGACCTCCATGGTCTGGTACGCCACGCCGGCCGCGTCCAGGGTGGCGAGCACGTGGGACTCCACGGTGCGGTCGTCGTCCACGAACGTCCTCCGTCGTGTCAGGGGGCCTGCGTCCGGGCCATCTCGGCGAAGCGGTCCCCGCGTTCCTCGAACGAGGTGAACCGGCCGTAGCTGGGCGCGGCGGGGGAGAGCAGCACGACGCCGCCCGCCGGGGTGACCTCGGCGGCCAGCGCCACGGCGGCCGCGAGGTCCTCCACGGGGCGGGGCGCGAGGCCCCGGTCGCGCAGGTCGGCGGCGAGCCGGTCGCCGGTGTCGGGCATGGTGACGACCACGACGTCGTCGCGCCCCGCCACCTCCTCGACGAGCGGGGCGTGGTCCTGCTCCCGGTCGTAGCCACCGGCCAGCAGGGTCACCGGCACACCGGGGAAGGCACGCAGCGCCGCGACGGCGGCCTCGGGGATGGTGGAGATCGAGTCGTCGACCCAGCGGCGCCCGTCGTCGTGCACCAGCTGCAACCGGTGGGGCAGGGGCGTGAAGCCGGGCAGCGCGGCGAGCAGCTCGGACGGGTCGGCCCCCATCGCCGCCCCGGCCGTCAGCGCTGCCGCGAGGTTGGACACGTGGTGGTGGCCGACCAGCGACGAGGCGTCCAGCGCGTCCACCAGCGCCTGCCGGGGCAGGCGGGCGTCGCCGAGCACCACCGGGTCCTGGGTGGCACGCACCCATCGCAGGTCGGGGTGGTCGGCGACGGCGGCCGCGACCTCCTCGTCCTCGGCGTTGGCCACCAGGGTCCGCGCCAGCGTCGCGATCCGACCCTTGTCGCGGGCGTAGGCGGCGTGCGAGCCGTGCCAGTCGAGGTGCTCGTGGTGGAGGTTCAGCCACACGCCGACGGGCAGGGGTTCGTGCAGGTCGGCCAGCTGGTAGCTGGACAGCTCGACGACGACCACGTCGTGGTCGCGGGCCGGCTGCGGGTGGTCGAGCAGGGGCGTGCCGATGTTGCCGAGCAGCGCCACGTCCCGGCCGGTGCCCCGCAGCAGGTGGGCCAGCAGGGACGAGGTCGTGGACTTGCCCTTGGTCCCGGTGATGGCCACGACGTTGTCCGGTGCCTCGCGTTCGAACCACAGGTTCGTGCCGCTGGCGACGTGGACGCCGTGCTCGGCGGCCGCCGTCAGCCCGGGGCCTCGCAGTGGCACTCCCGGCGAGCGCACCACCACGTCGACCGAGCCGTCGGACAGCAGCGCGACCACCGCGTCCTGGCCGGTGACGAGCTCGACCGCCAGGTCGTCGGCGGCCAGGCGTGTGGCGTCGTCCGCGGGCCCGTCGAGCAGCACGACCACGTCGAGGTCCGGCCGCAGCTCGGCCAGGTAGCGCACGATGGCGCGACCCTCGCGGCCCAGCCCGTACACGGCCGCGCGTCGTGCGACCCGCAGGGCCTCGTGGTCGGGGCGCATCCTCGTCACACCCCGGCCCGGAACGCCTCGCGCAGCCGCTCGGGCAGGGCGGACGGGTCGGCGGGCGCCGCCCGGCGCTCGAGCTCGTCGCAGCCCGACCCCGTGTGGCGCGCCAGCGCCTGCACCACGGCATGGTCCTGCCACGCGGGGCGCGACGCGAGGCAGCGGATGGCGGCCGCCGACTCCTCCTCCTCGCCCACGCACTCGAAGGGCTTGTGCCCGCCGATGGCCGCCAGTGCGGCGAACCCGTCGACCTGGGCGTCGTCCTCGAGCAGGTCCCGGCCGAAGATCGCGACCAGCTGTTCGGGGTCGAGGAAGGGCGCGAGGACGAGGAAGACGAAGCGGCACTTGGGGCAGTGCCCGCACCACTCGGTGGTCTCGCCCCGCAGGTGGAACGCGCGATTGCACGAGTTGAAGGACCCGTGGTGGGCGGTGAGCGTGGCGAAGCGCCGGGCGATCGACAGCTCCGACGCGGGGCGCAGGAACGACGCGTACACCATGCCCGGATGGACCTGGGTGCGGACCAGCGCCGCGAAGGCGTCCTCGAACGCGCTGGACTTGGACCACTGGTGGTTGACGGCACGGCCGTCGTCGGTCACCAGGGTCGGCTGGTCGGCGGACGCCTCGTTGGACATGGCCACCGTGTCGTGCTGGCCGAGCACGGCCGAGACGACCGCCGCCGCCGAGACGATGGCGGTGACCGGCACGTGGCCGTTCAGCGCCCCGGCGTCGTTGAGGTCGAACAGGCGCGGGTCCAGCTCGCGGCGGACCCGGGCGGTCGGCATGCCCGCGACCTCGAAGGTGCGCTCGATCGGGCCGCGGGCGTTGATCGCGAACAGCGTCGGGGACATCGACCGCAGCGCCTCGAGCGTCACGACCGAGTCCTTGCCGCCCCCCACCGGGACCAGCGGCCCCCCGTCCAGCGGCGGCAGCGTGGAGGTGTGCAGCGGCGCGGTCACCGGGGCCGGCAGCTCGAACCAGTCGTCGAGGTCGAGGTCGTTGACGTGGGCGAACTCGGCCAGCCCGTCGGTCAGCAGCGCCGCGAGCAGCTCACGTCGGGCCGCGTCCAGGGACCACGCGGGTGTGCGCAGGTGGGGTGGCAGCAGCGCCTTGACGTAGGAGACCCCCGCCGTCAGGTGCAGCAGCTGCAGGGCGTTGATCACGTCCTCGCGCCCCGCCACGGCCTCGACGTCACGTCCCTCGAAGGTGAAGCGTTCGGTGAGCCGACCGACGCCGTCGAGGTCGTAGTGCAGCGCCACGGTGTCGCCGTCGATGCCGATCTCGGCCCAGGCGAAGTGGTCGCAGGCCTCGACGCCGACGGCGTCCAGGGCACGTCGGCGGGCGTCGGCGGGGGAGCGGGGCGAGCGGGTGTCCATCGCGGCGCACGGTAGCCGTCGCCGTGCCACCCGAGGCCGGCGCGCGGGGCGAGGGTGCACGGTCGAGCAGCCACTGGCCGTCCGGATACCGTCGCACCCGATGGGCGAAGGAGGGCGTGTGGGCTCGGCAGCGTGGTGGTACGGCGTCGTGGCCGGCGCCGTGGTCCTGGCCTCCGCCTGCACGACGGCCGGTTCGCCCGAGCTCGCGGTCGCCAGCGAGTCCGCTGCGACCGAGGCGGACCCGGCCCCCGACCCCAGCCCGACGCCGGCGACGTCCGCGACGCCCACGGGGTCGCCGACCTCGGCACCCGAGGCACGCGTCGCTGCCGCCGCCCCGTCGCCGCTGCCCGCGAACGCCGCCGTGCTCGACTTCCGGGCCCGTCGCCTGGCCGGCGGGACCTTCGACGGGGCACAGCTGGCCGGCGGCGACGTCGCCCTGTGGATGTGGGCACCGTGGTGCCCCCAGTGCAACCGCGAGGCGCCACACGTCGCCGAGGCGCTCGAGACCTTCGGCGACGAGGTCACCATCGTGGGCATCGCCGGGCACGACACCGACGACGCGCACCGCGCCTTCGTCGCCGAGCACGGGCTCGAGCAGATGCTGCAGCTCGTGGACGACGACGGGTCGCTGTGGGCGCAGTACGACGTCAGCTACCAGCCCGCGTGGGTGCTGATCGACGAGGACGGGCACGTCGAGCGTGTCGCGGGCGGGCTGTACGACGACCTCGACGCGCGCCTGCAGGCGCTGGTGGACCGATGACGCCTGCGCTGTCCCGCGACGTCGCGATCGTCGCGTTCGACCTGATGGACACGCTCGTGCGTGACCCGTTCCGCGAGGCGTTGACCGCCGCGACGGGACGGAGCCTGCGCGAGCTGTTCACGCTGCGCGACGCCGAGGTCTACCCGGCCTTCGAGCGGGGCGAGATCGACGAGGCGACCTACTGGGCGTCGTACCCCCAGGCCGGGATCGACGTGGACCCCGATCGGTTCCACGAGGTGCGACGGACCGGCACGACCTGGCTGCCGGGCATGCGCGAGCTGCTCGTCGAGGTCCGCGCCGCCGGTGTCGGCGTGGTGGTCGCGTCCAACTACCCCCACTGGCTCGCCGAGCACGCCGACGGCCTGCTGGCCGGTCTGGTCGACGACGTCGTCGGGTCCTACCAGCTCGGGGCGCGCAAGCCCGACCCCGACTTCTTCCAGCGGCTCCTGGACCGGCTCGACGCCGACGCGGACCAGGTGGCGTTCGTGGACGACCGGGACGTGAACCTGGAGGGTGCGGCCGACGTCGGCCTGCCGACCGTGCCCGCGGGCGACGCGGCTGAGGTCCGGGACGCCCTGCGGTCCCTCGGGCTGCCCCTGGACGTCGCGGCCTGACCTTCGGCCACGCCTGCTCCCCGGGTCAGGGCAACGCGGCCCGGACCGACGCGGGGACCTCGGCGCGGGCGGCCCGGACCCAGGCGTCGTCGGGACGCACCTCCCCGGTGGCCACCCACCACAGCCGGACCACGGTCGGCCACTCGGGCGGCAGCGCGCGGGCCCATGCCTGCATGGCCGCGCCCTCGTCGTGGTGCCCGTCGCACCAGGCGGCGTCGCCGACCTCCAGGGCGCAGGTGGCGCACAGCGACGTCCAGGCCACCGGTCCGCACGTCGGCACGCAGCGAGGCCGGCGAGCGCAGCGGTCGCACTCGCCGGCCTCCACGGCGCGCGGGCCGACCTCGTCGCCGAGGGCCCACGGGTAGGTCGCGCGCAGCGCCTCCCGCAGCCCCCGACGGTCGAGGTCGGTCGTCACTGCGTCCGGATCACCCGCGTGTTGGCGAAGTGGTCGTGCCAGCCACGGTTGCCCGGGCCTGGCTGATGGTGATGGCGATGTAGATGACCGCGGCGAGCTGCAGCAGGCCGCCGATGATCGGGACGATCGAGAGGGCCAGCCACGCGTTGCGTCGCAGCGACTCCTCGGGCGTGGGGGTGCCGGAGCTGCCCTGGATCTGCAGGTTCAGGATCATCTTGCCCGGCGTGGCGCCCCGGCTGGTGTCGAAGAACACGTAGTACGCGAAGCTGATGGCCATGCTGATGAGGCTGAGGAGGATGCCGACGCCGGACAGGCCCGTGGTGAACATCGTCATGGCGCCGCCGTCGTAGTTCGAGAAGATGAGCGGCACGAGGATGGCGGCCGAGATGATGAGGTTGACGATCCAGAGGATGACCGCGTCGATGGCGCGCGCCCCGAGCCGGATGCCGACGTCAGCGTTCTCGCCCGCCCCGGTCTGCGGCGCCCCGTAGCCACCACCCGACGCCGGCGCCGGGGGCGGCGGAGGTGGCGGGGCGCTGGGCGGGGGCGACCCCGGAGGCGGCGATGACGGTGGCGGGTTCGAGGACGGCGGTGGTGCCCCGGCGGACGACGGCTGGGGCGGCGGCGTCTCCTGGGGCGGGTGCCCCGTGCCCTCGTCGCTGCCCGGTGCGGACGGCCATTGCTGGTCGCTCATGCGGACCCCTGTGATCGCGAGCGAATAGGTGCGTCCACTGTACGGACGGTGGGGTGCCGGACGCCGGCATTCTCGGCGCCCCCGGGGTGCGGACGCACCGGCTCGGGTTCCTAGGATGCGGGGTCGACTCGCCCGTCGCCCGCCGCAGGAGCCCCCGTGACCACCCATCGCATCGCCGTGCTCGGAGGCGACGGAATCGGTCCCGAGGTGGTCGCCGAGGGGCTGAAGGTCCTCGACGTGCTCGAGTCCGGTGGAGACTTCACGACCGAGCGGGTCGAGTACGACCTCGGGGGCCGGCGCTACCTGGCGACCGGCGAGGTCCTGTCCGACGACACCCTCGAGGAGCTGCGCGGGTTCGACGCCATCTACCTCGGGGCGGTGGGCACGCCCGACGTGCCCCCCGGTGTGATCGAGCGTGGCCTGCTGCTGAAGATCCGCTTCGCGTTCGACCAGTACGTCAACCTGCGCCCCGTCAAGCTGTTCGAGGGCGTCACCTCGCCCGTGGCCGGGCTCACGCCGGGCCGCTGCGACATGGTGATCGTCCGCGAGAACACCGAGTCGGTCTACGCCGGGGCCGGCGGCACCCTGTACCGCGGCACGCCGGCCGAGGTGGCCACCCAGGAGTCGGTGAACACCCGGTACGGCGTCGAACGGGTCGTGCGGTTCGCGTTCGAGCAGGCGCAGGCCCGCGAGCGCCAGCACCTGACGCTGTGCCACAAGATCAACGTCCTCGCGCACGCCGGGGACCTGTGGTGGCGCACCTTCCAGGAGGTGGGGGAGGAGTACCCCGACGTCACGCGCGACTACGTGCACGTCGACGCGGCCTGCCTGTACCTGGTCACCCAGCCCGAACGCTTCGACGTGGTCGTGACCGAGAACCTGTTCGGCGACATCATCACCGACCTGGGCGCGGCCGTGCAGGGCGGCATGGGCCTGGCCACCTCCGGGAACCTCGACCCGACCGGTGCCGCCCCGTCGATGTTCGAACCGGTCCACGGCTCGGCCCCCGACATCGCCGGGCAGTCGAAGGCCGACCCGACCGCCGCCGTGCTCGCACTCGGCCTGATGCTGGACCACCTCGGCGAGTCCGACGCTGCCGCCCGCGTCGAGCGTGCGGTCGCCGCGTGGCTGCGTGCCCTCGGCAGCGAGGGGACCGATGGTCTGGGATACTCCACCCAGCAGGTGGGCGACCGGCTGGCCGAGCTGGTGGCCGACGCCTGAGACGGTCTCCACGACCACCCCGCACGACCCGAAGGCCACACGCCATGCCGATCCCGAAGTCCACGTCGATCTGGATGGACGGCGAGCTCGTCCCGTGGGACGACGCCACCGTCCACGTGCTCACGCCGACCCTGCACTACGGCTGGGGCGTGTTCGAGGGCATCCGGGCCTATGCGACCGGCAACGGGGCGGCCGTGTTCCAGCTCCGCCCGCACATGGAGCGGCTGCTCCGCTCGGCGAAGATCTACCCGCCGCTGGACGACATCCCGTACTCGGTCGACGACCTGTGCGACGCCACCGTCGAGACCATCCGCGCCAACGGCCACGACGCCTGCTACATCCGTCCGGTGGTCTACCTCGGGTACGGCGAGATGGGCCTCAACCCGCTGCCGTCGAAGCCCGCGGTCTCGATCGCCACGTGGGAGTGGGGTGCCTACCTCGGCGACGACGCACTGGTCAACGGCGTCAAGTGCATGTTCTCCTCCTACCGCCGCATCGGGAAGAACACCATCCCACCCGCGTCCAAGACCAACGGCCAGTACATCAACTCCTCGCTGGCCAAGGTCGAGGCCCTGCGCGCCGGCTACGACGAGGCGCTGATGCTGTCCGAGGAGGGCTACGTCGCCGAGGGCACCGGCGAGAACATCTTCGTGGTCAACGGGGACGTCATCACCACGCCGCCCCTGTCCGACGGGCCGCTCGGCGGCATCACCCGGTCCTCGGTCATGCAGATCGCCCGTGACCTCGGCTACACCGTCGAGGAACGCAGCCTCGTGCGCACCGACCTGTTCCTGGCCGACGAGGCCTTCCTCACCGGCACCGCGGCCGAGCTCACCCCCATCGCCGAGGTCGAGGGCCGCAAGGTCGGTTCCGGGTCGCGCGGCCCGGTCACCGAGCGCGTGCAGTCCACCTTCATGGACGCCCTGACCGGCAAGAACAGCCAGTACGAGCACTGGCTGACCTACGTGCACGGCTGAACCGTGTCCACCACCACGGCCTCCCTGCGCAGCCAGGTCGTCGGACGGCTGGTGACCGGGGCGCTGCAGCTGGCGCGGGGCGACCGCGGCCTGCACGACGAGTCCACCCTCGACGACCTCGCCCGGTACGTCAGCCGGATGCGGCCGAAGATCGACGCGCTCGCCGAGCGCGGGCGCGTCCCCGGTGACGTCCGGGTCGACGAGGTCACGGACGCCCCGGTCCCCGGCGAGTGGGTGCGGCCGGTCGCCGATCGCGGCGAGGGGCCGGTGGTGCTCCACCTGCACGGCGGCGCCTACACGCTGTGCTCGCCGGCCACCCATCGCGGCATGGCCCGCGCCCTGGCCAAGGGGGCGCGCGGGGTCACGTGGGTGCCCGACTACCGGCTGGCGCCCGAACACCCCTTCCCGGCCGCACTCGACGACGCGGTCGCCACCTACCGCTGGCTGCTCGACGACGTCGGCGTGGACCCCGCGCGGATCGCGGTCTCGGGCGACTCGGCCGGTGGTGGTCTGGGACTGGCGCTGCTGGTCCGCGCCCGCGACGAGGGCCTGCCGATGCCGGCCTGCTACGTGGGCCTGTCACCGTGGACCGACCTGACCGGTGCCAGCCCCTCCATCGAGGCCAACAACGGCCGTGACGTCATGTTCGGGGCGGTGCCCACGCCCATCGCCGGGCTGCTCGGCGAGCTGTACGCCGACGACACCTCCCACCCGCTGGTCTCGCCGGTCTACGCCGACCTCACGGGGCTGCCGCCCATGCTGGTCCACGTCGGCGACCACGAGCTGATCCGCGACGACGGGCTGCGCCTGGTCGAACGCGCCCGCGAGCACGGGGTCGACGCGTCCGCGGGGCGTTTCGCCGGCATGTGGCACGTGTTCCAGGTCTTCCCGCTGCCCGAGTCGCGACGGTCCCTGCGAGAGGTCGGCGGTTTCATCCGCAGGCACACCGCCCGCTGACACCTCGAGGTCGTCGTGGATCCCTCGCTCACGCTGCGCCGGCTCCGCGACGACGAGTTCGTGCCCTACGCCCGGGCGATGGAGAAGGTCTTCCTCGAACGCATCGACGAGGACCGGCTCGCTCGCTGGCAGACGCTGGCGCCGGTCGACCGCTACCTCGCCGTCACCGGCACACGCGACGACGACTACGTCGGCACCGCCGGCGCGATCCCCACGACCCTGTCGCTGCCGCTGGCCGACCCGGTCCCGGTCGCGGGCGTCACCGCCGTCACCGTGCGCCCCGACCACCGGCGGCGCGGGATCCTGCGCGAGATGATGCAGCACCTGCTCGAGGACGCGGTCGCCGCGGACGAGCCCCTCGCGACCCTGTTCGCCTCCGAAGGCACGATCTACGGCCGCTTCGGTTTCGGTCCGAGCGCCCCGGCGCACGGGCTGCGGATCCGCCGCGACGCGCTGGCCACGATCGACGGCGACACCCGGCTGGTCGAGCTCGTCGACGCCGACACCGCCCGCGAGCGGTTCCCCGCCGTCGCGGCCGCGCACGCCCGGCTGCGGGGCGGGAGCATGCAGCGCACCACCGCCTGGTGGTCGCTGTGGCTGGACCACGACCGCGACGCCGACCCCGACGGCGAGCACGGCCC
This sequence comes from uncultured bacterium, assembly GCA_963796225.1. Taxonomy (GTDB): domain Bacteria; phylum Actinomycetota; class Nitriliruptoria; order Nitriliruptorales; family Nitriliruptoraceae; genus CAWCLK01. Next base: position 64,833 of record CAWCLK010000020.1, on the reverse strand, counting down.
GCGCTGGCACGCGTGGGTCCCCGAGCGCGGCTACGTGGTCTTCCGCACCGCCCCCGGGCCGTGGGCCGACCGCCGCCCCGACGGGCACTGCAAGGTCGTCGAGCTGCTCGCCACCGACGACGAGGCCGCCGCGGCCCTGTGGGCCTTCGTCGCCTCCCTCGACCTCGTGGCCACCGTCGACGCCCCGTACCGCCCCGTCGACGACCCCGTGCGCTTCCTCGTCGCCAACGAGGCCGACGTGGACGTCAGGGCCGGCATGCCGCTGTGGTTGCGGCTGGTCGACCTGCCGACGGCGCTGACCGCTCGGGGCTACGACACCGCCGACCAGCTCGTGGTCGAGGTCACCGACGAGCAGCTGCCCGCCAACGCGGGGCGCTGGCGCCTCGACGCCGGCCCCGACGGGGCCAGCTGCGAGCGCACCGACGCCGTCCCCGACGTGGTCCTGCCCACCTCCACCCTGGCCACCCTGTACCTCGGTGGCTACCGCGCCACCACCCTGGCGGACGCGGGGCGGCTGCCCGGCACCGCCCCCGACGTCGTCCGTCGCCTCGACCGCCTCTTCGACGTCCCCCGCGCCCCGTGGACGGCCTTCGACTTCTGATCGGGTTCCGCCGGCTGGCGACGGCAGTGGCCGTACGGCCGCTCCTGTCCGTGCGCGCAGCGCTCGCGTGTGATAGGATGGCACGAGACAACACACAAGGAGTGCGCATGGCCGCCACCGGGATCGTGACCGACGACGACGTTCGGGTCCAGGTGGGATCCGGCCAGAAGGCGCACATCTTCCGCCCCCATCCCGAGGCGACCTTCAAGCGCCACACGCTGCAGGACGGTGGCGAGGTCTACGACATCGCCCTGTGCGGGGCGCGTGGTCGCATGGTCAGCGCCGACGTCGAGCTCGACTCCTGCGCCTCGTGCGCGTCCCACCTCGACTGATCGCCCGCGTCCGCTCGTGGCCTCCTTCGCTAGCGTCGTCGCCCCGACCGACGTGAAGGCAGGCACACCCATGAGCAACGTCTACAAGAAGATCGAGCTGGTCGGTTCCAGCCGCGACTCCATCGAGGACGCGATCCGCGGCGCGATCGGCAAGGCGTCCGAGTCGACCCGCAACCTCGACTGGTTCGAGGTGGACGAGATCCGCGGGTGGATCAAGGACGGGGCGCCCCAGCACTTCCAGGTCACGCTCAAGGTCGGGTTCCGCATCGACCAGGAGGAGCAGGGCTGAGCGGGGCGGTAGGCTTCGCGGCGCACCGCTTCGCGAGGACCGCATGTCCACCGCCACGTCGTCCGCACCCCGGGTGAACCCCGGGCGGGCCGTGCTGGGCACGATCCTCCTGCTGATTATCGGGCTGCTCCCGTAGTCCGCGCGACGCCGGGCTGCGGGGGCACGCAGGCCGGCGATCCCGACCGCGACGTGCCCGCCCCGCCGCCCGGCGTCCAGTGAGCCGTGACGGATTGGACGCACCGTGAGCGACGCGCACCTCCCCACGCCCGCCGACGGGTTGTCGGCGGGCCTCGCCCTGTACGACACGACCCTGCGCGACGGCACCCAGCGGCAGGGCGTGAACCTGTCCGTGGAGGACAAGGTCCGGGTGGCCCGGCGGATGGACCGGCTCGGGGTGCACTACCTCGAGGGTGGCTGGCCCGGTGCCAACCCCAAGGACACCGAGTTCTTCCGGCGCTTCGCCGACGGTGACGAGGCCCCCCTGCAGGCCACGCTGACGGCGTTCGGCATGACCCGCCGCGCCAACGCCGACGCCGCCGGCGACGAGCAGCTGCAGGCCCTGCTCGACGCCCGCACCGACGTCGTCTGCGTCGTGGGCAAGTCGTGGGGCTACCACGTCGACGAGGCCCTCGGGGTGCCCCGCGCCGAGAACCTCGCCATGGTGTCCGAGTCGATCGCGCACCTGGTCGCCCAGGGCCGGCGCGTGTTCTTCGACGCCGAGCACTTCTTCGACGGCTTCACCCGGGACGAGGCCTACGCCCGCGAGGTCGTCACGGCCGCGGCCGAGGCCGGGGCCGAGGCCGTGGTGCTCTGCGACACCAACGGCGGGGCGATGCCCTGGACCGTCGCCGACATCGTCCGCGACATGGTGGCCACGCTGCCGTGCGAGGTCGGCCTGCACTTCCACGACGACGGCGGCTGTGCCGTGGCCAACTCCCTGCTCGGCCTCGAGGTCGGCGGGACCCAGGTCCAGGGCACCGCGAACGGGCTCGGGGAACGGTGCGGGAACGCGAACCTGTTCACGGTCATGGCGGACCTGCAGCTGAAGAAGGCCCTCGCGCTGGTCCCGCCCGACGCCCTGGAACGTCTGACCGAGGTCAGCCACCGCGTGGCCGAGATCTGCAACCAGGCCACGCCGTCGATCCAGCCCTACGTCGGGCACACCGCCTTCAGCCACAAGGCGGGGCTGCACGCCTCCGCGCTGGCCAAGGCGCCCGACATGTACAACCACATCGACCCCGCCGAGGTCGGCAACGCGCAGCGGCTGGTCGTCTCCGAGCTGGCCGGCCGGTCCAACATCGTGCTGAAGGCCCGCGAGTTCGGGCTCGAGATCTCCACCGACGAGGCCGCCGAGGTCCTCGCCGAGGTCAAGCGCCGCGAGGCCGGCGGCTGGGTGTACGACGCGGCCGACGCCTCCTTCGAGCTGCTGCTGCGCCGGCTGACCGGGCGCCTGCTCCCCGACGACGAGCCGTTCCGCACCCAGCACTTCCGCGTGTCGGTCGGCGGTGGCTGGAACGACGCGACCCGTCCCACGATCGGCGGCCCGGCCGAGGCGATCCTGTCGGTCGAGGTCGGCGACGTGAAGCGGCTCGGGGCCGGCGAGGGCAACGGCCCGGTCGACGCCCTCGACCACGCCTTCCGCAACGCCGTCAACGGCACCTGGCCCGACCTCGACGCCGTCCACCTGTCGGACTTCAAGGTCCGCATCCTCGAGGCCAGCCACGGCACCGACGCGGTGACGCGCGTGCTGGTCACCTCGACCGACGGCAGCGAGGTCTGGGACACCGTCGGCGTCGACCCCAACATCGTCGAGGCGTCCTGGCGGGCGCTGTCCGACGCCTACACGTATGCCATCCTGCGCTCCTCCTGGAGGCCGTCCGCGTGACCCGGTTCGTCCGTTTCGCCCACCAGGGCCAGCCCCGCTACGGGGTGGTCGACGATGCCCGCATCGAGGTGATCGACCCGCACCCGTTCACCCCGCGGTGGGAACGCACCGGGGAGCACGTCGACCTGGCCGGGCTGCGCCTGCTGGCCCCGGTGATCCCGACCAAGGTCGTGTGCGTCGGCAAGAACTACGCCGACCACGCCGCCGAGATGGGCGGCGAGGTCCCCGCCGAGCCGCTGCTGTTCCTCAAGCCGTCCTCGGCGGTGATCGGACCGGGCGAGTCCATCCAGGTCCCCACCGACATGAGCGACGAGGTCCACCACGAGGCCGAGCTCGCCGTCGTGCTCGGCCAGACGCTCCAGCGTGCGACGCCCGACGAGGCGGCCGCGGCCATCCTCGGCTACACCGCTGCCAACGACGTCACCGCCCGGGACCTGCAGCGCCGTGACGGGCAGTGGACGCGAGCGAAGGGCTTCGACACCTTCCTGCCGCTCGGCCCGTCGATCGCGACCGACCTCGACCTGTCCGACACGCCCGTGGTGTGCCGCGTCGACGGCGTGGTCCGCCAGGAGGGCAGCACCCGTGACCTGGTCGTCGACGTCCCGCACCTGCTCGCCCAGATCTCGCAGGTCATGACCCTGCTGCCCACCGACGTCGTGCTGACCGGTACCCCCGCCGGCGTCGGGCCGATCGAGCCCGGGGACGTCGTCGAGGTCGAGGTGGGTGGCGTCGGGTCACTGGTCAACCCGGTCGTGGATCGTCGCGAGCGGAAGGCGTGACCGTGGTCACCATCTGGCACAACCCCCGGTGCTCCAAGAGCCGCGAGACGATGCAGCGCCTGACCGACGCCGGCGTCGAGCCCGAGGTGCGCCGCTACCTCGACGACCCGCCGACGGCCGACGAGCTGCGCCACGTGCTCGAGCTGCTCGGCATCGCACCGTGGGAGCTGGTGCGCATGGGTGAGGACGAGGCGCGTGACCTCGGCATGGGGGACTGGGGCCACGACGACCCTGACCGCTGGATCGACGCGATGGTCGCCCACCCCCGGCTCATCGAGCGCCCCGTCGTGATCAGCGGCGACCGCGCCGTGCTCGGCCGGCCGCCGGCGAACGTGGAGTCCCTGCTGTGACCACCGTCCCCAACGTCCTCGCCAGCCGCTACGCCAGCGACGCCATGGCGGACCTGTGGTCGCCGAGCGGCAAGGTCGTCCTCGAACGACGCCTGTGGGTGGCGGTCCTGAAGGCCCAGGCCGACCTCGGCGTCGACGTGCCCGACGGGGTCATCGCCGACTACGAGGCCGTGGTCGAGCAGGTCGACCTCGACTCGATCGCCGAGCGCGAACGGGTGACCCGCCACGACGTCAAGGCCCGCATCGAGGAGTTCAACGCCCTCGCCGGCCACGAGCACGTCCACAAGGGCATGACGTCGCGGGACCTCACCGAGAACGTCGAGCAGCTGCAGGTCCGCCGGTCGCTCGAGCTGGTGCGCGACCGGTGCGTGGCGGCGCTGGCACGCCTCGCGCGCCTGGCCACCGAGCACGCCGACCTCGTCGTCGCGGGGCGGTCCCACAACGTCGCCGCGCAGGCCACCACCGTCGGCAAGCGCTTCGCCAACGCGGGGGAGGAGCTGCTGCAGGCCACCCGCCGGGTGCAGGAGCTGCTCGACCGCTACCCGCTGCGTGGCATCAAGGGGCCCGTGGGCACCCAGCAGGACATGCTCGACCTGCTCGGGGACGCCGACCGGCTGGACCAGCTCGAGCAGCGCGTCGCCGACCACCTCGGGTTCGCCGCGCGGCTCGACGACGTCGGGCAGGTCTACCCGCGCTCACTCGACCACGACGTGGTCACGGCGCTGGTGCAGGTGTCCTCCGGGCCGGCCAACCTCGCGACCACGCTGCGGCTCATGGCGGGCCAGGAGCTGGCCACCGAGGGCTTCCAGCCCGGCCAGGTCGGGTCGTCGGCCATGCCGCACAAGATGAACATGCGCTCCTGCGAGCGGGTCAACGGCTTCGCCACCATCCTCGGCGGGTACCAGGCCATGGCCGCCGGCCTGGTCGGCCACCAGTGGAACGAGGGCGACGTCTCCTGCTCGGTGGTCCGCCGGGTCATGCTGCCCGACGCCTTCTTCGCGATCGACGGGCTGTTCGAGACCTTCCTCACCGTGCTCGACGAGCTGGGCGTCTACCCGGCGGTGATCGCCGCCGAGCTGGACCGCTACCTGCCGTTCCTGGCGACCACGCGAATCCTCATGGCGGCGGTCAAGGCCGGTGTGGGGCGCGAGACCGCCCACGAGGCGATCAAGGAGCACGCCGTGGCCGTGGCGCTGGCCATGCGCGAGCAGGCCCAGCGGGACAACGACCTGCTCGACCGGCTGGCCGCCGACGACCGGCTGCCGCTGGACCGTGCCGCCCTCGATCGACTGCTCGACGACCCGACGGCCTTCGTCGGCGCGGCCGGGCGCCAGGTCGACCGCTTCACCGCCCGCGTCGCGACGTGGGAGGACCAGTACCCCGAAGCGGCGCGCTACACGCCGGGGGACATCCTGTAGGGCACGGTCAGTCCCGTTCGCCCTCGCCCCCGGCAGGATCGGGGACCAGCTCGGGGTCGGTGCTGGCGTACAGCACGAACGCGGACCCGCGTGCGCACGTTGCCTGGGCCTTCACGAAGACGCGCAGGTCGCCGTCGCGCAGCAGGAGCTCGGATTCGAACACCTCGTCCTCGGCCTCGACGACCTCGAGCTCGGAACGGCGCAGGTAGTCGACCATGATCTCCACGGGGGTGCGTGGGCTGGTGCCCTGCACCGACGTGAGGCCTTCGTCCGTGGACGCCTCGACGACGACGGCCTCCGGCGGCAGCGGGACGTCGGACGGGGCGTCGGCCGTGGCGACCTCGGAGGGCGACGGGCACGCTGCCATGCCGTCCAGCGGCTCCAGCCGAGCCGGGTCGATGCGTGTCCGGGTCGGGGACCCCGACCGCCGTCCCGGGGGCGGGCGTCGACGCGCTCGTCGACGCGTCCGTGTCCGGCGCGGTCCCCGTGCTCGAGCAGGCGGACAGCGCGACGGCGAGCACGACGGCGCCGAGACGGCGGGGTGCGACGCGACGGCGGGGCGGGGGCGTGGTGGTCAGCATGGGGCGGCACCGTAGACGGCCCGACCGCATCGGCCACGTGGCAGGATGCAGGCCCTGCGGCGGCGAAGGTCCCGGCGTCGCCCGAAAGGCTCGTCATGCGTCGCACCCTCGTCCTCCTCGTCGCCATGGGGTTGCTCATCGCCGTGCTCGGACCCGCGGGCGCGTCCGAGCCCACGGGCCACGATGTGGCCGTCCCGACGACCGGGGGCGAGACCGTCGAGGTGACCTGGACCGGGCTGATCGCGCCCGGGGCCGACCAGGACTCGGACTGCTCCGGCAGCCCGACGGCGGACGCGCACACGATCGAGCTGTCGGTCCCCGCCGGCGCCTACGACGCGGTGCGGGCCTCGATGGCCGCCAGCGTGACCGCGACCGGCCCCACGGGCCCGACCACGGACGTCATCGTGACGCTCGTGACCCCCGACGGCACGGCGCTGTCGAGCGACGCGGGCTTCGTCGGCACGTCCGAGACCGTGACCACCTCCGACCCCGCGGCCGGGACCTACGAGGTGCTGGCCTGTGACTTCGCCGGGGCGGCCCCCCAGGAGTACGAGGGACGCCTGGTCATCGAGACCGAGGCCGCGGCGGCGCCGGGCCTGCTCGCCGAGGGCCCGACGTGCACCGCCCCGACCTCGGGGCAGAAGTTCACGATGGAGTACGTCGACCAGAGCCGGGCCGGCGGCGAGCCCATCATCACCCGGCACCCGGACGGGCAGCTGCTGTGGGGCTCGCACGCGGGCACGACCCACTTCTACACGCCGACGGCGCCCGAGCCGGGCACGGCGGCGTTCGTGGAGAACTACGAGGGCCAGACCTACTACTACGTCAGCGACGACGGGCAGGCGTGGGACTTCGTCCCTCGCACGCCCGTGTCCGCCGCCGCCCCCGTGCTCGGCATCCCGGCGACCGGCTTCTCCGACCCCGAGTTCGCCATCGAGCAGGACGGCACCGTCTACGTCTCCGAGATCAACCTGGCCAACATCGCCGTGTCGAAGTCGGAGGACGGCGGGCACACCTACGAGCTGGTGAACGTGTTCGCCTTCACGTCCTCCGACCGGCAGTGGATGGCGGCCGACCGCGACGGTGAGCTCTACATGACCGCGAACGGGTTCGGCGGCGGGCCGTTCCCGGGCGAACCGGCGGGCAACCTCGGCCACTTCCTCGCGAAGTCCTCCGACGGCGGCCTGACCTGGGGCGGGGCGTCGACGACCAACCCCGGCGGCATCGGTGACATCCAGGTCGACCACGACCGCGGGATCCTCTACGAGCTCACGGAGGAGTCCGGCACCCTCTCCATGGCCCGGTTCCCCAGCATCCGCGACGAGTCCACCGACTTCACGGTCGAACGCTTCGAGATCGCGGCCAACCTCGGCCTGTCCGGGGTCCAGCGCCTGATCGACCCGACCTTCGACCTCGACGACGAGGGCAACCTCTACGCCACGTGGACCGACAACGGGTCCGGGGCGCGCCCCGAGGGCATCTACTACGCCGCCTCGACCGACCAGGGCGAGACGTGGTCCGACCCGGTCCGGGTCGACCCGGACCCGTTCGACGACGTGTGGCCGTGGATCACCGTCGGCGCTCCCGGCCAGGTCGCCATCGCGTGGCTGCAGTCCGACCAGGCCACCGACGCCATCCTCGCCGGCGAGGCCGGTGGCGAGGACGCGCAGTGGAACGTGATGGTGGCCCACACCTCCACCGGGCTCGGCTGTGACGACGCGACCGTGCCCGGCTTCCGGGTGACGCAGGCGTCGTCCGAACCCATCCACACCGGCACGATCTGCCAGCACGGCACCACCTGCCAGACCGACCTGACCGACCGGCGCCTCGGCGACTACTTCTCCATCGAGGTGGACGGGGACGGGGCGGTCAACGTGGCCGTCTCGGACACGCGCCAGGGCGGGGCGGTGGCACTGCCGCTGCACATCCGCCAGACGGCCGGACCGACGCTCGACGCGGCCCCGGCACCGGCGCCCGCCCCCGAACCCACCGCGGCCCCCGCCCCGGCGCCCGAGGCGCCGGACGCCCCGTCGGGCCTGCCGCTGCCGGCCACGGGCGGTGGTGTCGGGATCGCGGCGCTGGGCCTGTCCGCGCTGGCCCTGGCGCGGCGGCGACGGTCGCGGTGACGGTCGGCCGGCGGGTGGGGGCCGCTGTGCCCCGCCCGTAGGATGCCCGCCCGTCCCCGCATCCGAAGGCCCACCGTGACCGCCCCGCGCGTCCGCTTCGCCCCCGCCCCGTCCGGCTGGCTGCACGTCGGCAGCGTGCGCACCGCGCTGTTCAACTGGCTGTACGCCCGCCACCACGACGGCACCTTCGTGTTCCGCATCGAGGACACCGACGCCTCCCGGGCGACCACCGAGTCGATGGACTCGATGCTGGACGCCATGGGGTGGCTGGGGCTGGACTGGGACGAGGGCGTGCGCGTCGGCGGGCCCTACGGGCCCTACCGCCAGTCCGAGCGCGCGGCCCTGCACGCCGCCGTCGCCCGGCGCCTGTCCGACGCCGGCCACCTGTACCGCGACGAGCGCACCCCCGACGAGCTCAACGCCTGGCGTGAGGAGCGACGGGCGAAGGACCTGCCGCCGATCGTCAAGCGCTCGTCGACGCCCGAGGGGACCGGCGACGGCGAGGCGACGCTCCGGCTGGCGCTGCCCGAGTCGGGCCAGGTCGTCGTCGAGGACCTCGTCCGCGGGCACGTGACCTGGGACTGGGCCCACGAGTCCGACCCGGTGCTGGTGCGCTCCAACGGGGCGGCGACCTATCCGCTGGCCAACACCACCGACGACGTCGCCCAGGGGATCTCGCTGGTGTGTCGGGGCGAGGACCTGCTGTCGGTCACGCCCCGCCAGGTGTTCCTGTACGACCTGCTCACCGCCGACGGCCTCATCGACGACGCGCTCGAGGAGGTCGGGCTGCCGGCCCGGGAGCCCGACTGGTCCCACCCCACGCAGTTCGCGCACCTGTCGATGATCGTCGGCCAGGACCGCAAGAAGCTGTCCAAGCGGCACGGCTCGGTGGCCATCCAGCAGTTCGCGCGGGGCGGCTACCTGCCCGAGACGCTGGTCAACTACATCGCCCTGCTCGGCTGGGCCCCCGGTGACGGTCGCGAGCGCATGGACCTCGACGAGATGGTCGCCGCGTTCTCCTTCGCGCAGGTGGGCCGGGCCGCGGCGGCCTTCGACGTCGACAAGCTCACCGCGTTCAACGGCGAGCGGATCCGCGACCTCGGCGCCGGCGAGCTGGCCGAGCGGCTGGTGCCCTACCTCGACGGGACGTACCCGCCGGCGCCGAGCCGAGCCGGCCGACGACCTCGACGACGCGACCGCCGTGCCGCACGCCGACCCGGACGCGGCCCTGATCACCTCGCCGCCGACGGCCGAGGAGCGGGCGATGCTCGAGGGCCTGGTCCCGATCGTGCAGGAGCGCATGCAGACGCTGGCCGAGGTCCAGCGCTACGCCCCGGCGTTCTTCGCCGACGTGGTGACGCTCGACCCCGACAGCGTGGCCAAGGTGTTCCGCAAGGCCGGGGCGCCCGAGGCGATCGCCGCCGCCCGCGAGGTGCTCGCCGACCTCGAGCCGTGGACGACGGAGTCGATCGAACAGGCCCTGCGCGCCCTGCCCGAGCAGCTCGACATCGGCTTCGGCAAGGTGGCGCAGCCCATCCGCGTGGCCGTGACCGGCTCCTCGGTCAGCCCACCGCTGTTCGAATCGATCGAGCTGCTGCCACGAGACACCGTGCTGGCCCGGCTCGACGCCGCGCTGCCCGTCGCGCAGGAGGCCCAGGGGGCCTGACCCGACGCGCGCGATGACCGCGCCCCGAGGTGCCGGGTTCGCGTCCCGGGGGGCCCTTCGTTACCATCCGCGCCGCCCCATTCGGGGGTGGTGTAATTGGCAACACGGCTGGTTCTGGTCCAGTTATTGAGGGTTCGAGTCCTTCCCCCCGAGCTGCGGTGGTTACACTCCGCGATCCGCCCCGCCCTGCGCGGGGCGCACAACTGCACACCCGGCCCCGTCGTCTAGCGGCCTAGGACGCCGCCCTCTCAAGGCGGTAACGCGAGTTCAAATCTCGTCGGGGCTACGTCTGTGACGCCCGGGATCCGATCGGTGTCCCGGGCGTCACGCATTTTCGGCGAGCAGGTGCGGCGCGTACTGGCGCAAGGTCCTGACGGCGTCCACGACGCGGTCGCTCACGCGGTGGCCGGTCGGCTGCAACGTGGTCCAGAGCTCGAGGTTGTCGGGGCGGTTGTCCCTTCGGTGGCCATTGCGGTGGTGGACGTTCTCGTGGTCGTGGAGAGGACGGCCGAGGAGGCGAGCCATCACCAGGCGGTGCTCGGCGGCGTAGCGCGCGCCTCCACGAGGTGGGCCTCGTCATCCTCGACCGGGACGTAGCGGTAGCCGTTGCTGACCCATCCGCGACTCGTCCTCGGCGGGGCCTCACGGGGCATCTCGCCGATGGGTACCTCGGGCTGGACGTCCCCATGCTGGCGCCACCGCTGGTAGTGCGTCCCACAGAGTTCCTGGGCCTGTGCGGCACGCTCGCATCCCGGGACCTGGCAATCGGCGCGGTCACCCCGTAGGGGCCGATCGGCCGCGACCGTTCCGAGTCGCCGCCAGCGCTGATAGTGCGCATGGCACCACCCACGGGTCACAGGCGGACGGTCGCACCCGTCGACGGCGCAGGTGCGTGGGTCGCTCGCCCCGCACCGGCGAGCCCGAGCGCAGCCAGCGCTTGTAGTGCATCGCGCACCACCCGCGCGTGTAGGCGTCGCGGTCGCAGTCGGGTTCCTGGCAGGTGGGCTCGTCGTGCTGGTCGGGGTCGGGCACGCTCCTGGTCCGTTTCCGCCGCCCCGGCGGTGGTCAGGGACGATGCAGCATCGCACGTGCCTGTGACACGGCTCCCGTGCGGGCCACGGCCCGCCATGTCGTCGACCAGCGCAGCACAGCGGTGCGTGGTGGCTGGCACCATCCCCCCACAGCCGTGTCGGGCCGACCCCCACGCGTGCTGGTCAGCGACGAAGGCGACGCCATGACCGAGGACGACCGCGCGACGGGGCAGCTCGTCGAGCTCGACGGGGCGCCGTGGTACCGCATCGACCGCCTGGAGCGCATGGAGCCGTTCCTGACCACGGTCGTGTCGGACAGCGACCTGTGGATGTTCGTGTCCAGCGCCGGGCCGCTGACGGCCGGGCGCGTCGATGCCGACGGGGCCATCCTCCCGTACGAGACCGACGACCGTCTCCACCGCGCCGTGGGGATCACGGGCCCGGTCACCCTGCTCACGCGGGAGCGTGACGGGGAGCGCGAGCACTGGGAACCCTTCGGTCGCGACCTCGCGGACGGCTGCACCCGGGCGATCGCGAAGAAGGCGCTGGGGGACGGCCTCCGGCTGGAGGAGCGCAACGACGCCTGGGGGGTGACGTTCCGCTGCACGTGGCAGCCGTCGCGCTCCTTCGGGTGGGTCCGCACGGTCGAGCTGGTCGACCACGGCGGCCAGGACACGACCATCACGGTGGTCGACGGCCTGCTGGACGTGATGCCCGCGGGCGTCGACGCGGTGCTCGAGCAGCTGCGGTCGAACCTGGTCGACGCGTACAAGCGCTCCGAGACCGGGCGGTGGGGGACCGCGGCCGTCTACGCGCTCGAGTCACGGATCACGGACAAGGCCGAACCGGCCGAGTCGCTGTCGGCGACGCTCGTGTGGTCGGTGGGGCTCGAGGGCGCGGAGGTGCACCTGGACGAACGGGTGCTGGCGGCGGCACGCCGTGGGGACACGCGCCCGCCGGTGGACCTGCTGACGGGGCGACGCGGCGCGTACCTGCTGCGTGGCGAGGTCACGCTCGAGGCCCACGGCAGCACCTCGTGGCAGGTGGTCGCGGACACGGGCCTGGGGCACGCCGCCCTCCTCGACCGCATCGAGGTCGCGAGGTCGCCGCAGGCGGCCCGGCTCGTCACCGAGGACGTCACCCGTGGCTCCGAGCACCTCGTGCAGCTGCTCGAGGGGGCGGATGCGTTCCAGGCGACCGGCGACCCGATCGCCGACAGCCACCACCTCTCCAACGTCCTCTTCAACAGCATGCGAGGCGGGGTGTTCCCGCACGGCCACCGCATCCCGACCCAGGACCTCGTCGCGTTCCTCCGGGGACGCAACCGGGACGTGCACGCGCGCCATGCGGAGATGCTCGAGGGCCGCGGTCCCAGCCTCGAGCTCGCGGAGCTGCACCGACTCGCGGAGGACGCCGGGGACGTCGACCTGCTCCGGCTGGTCCTCGAGTACCTGCCGCTGGCCTTCTCGCGCCGGCACGGTGACCCGAGCCGGCCCTGGAACCGGTTCTCGATCCGGGTCGAGGAGGAGGACGGGTCGGAGCTGCTGGCCTACGAGGGCAACTGGCGCGACATCTTCCAGAACTGGGAGGCCCTGCTGCGGTCCTACCCGAGGTACCTGCCGCACGTCGTCGCGACGTTCGTGAACGCCAGCACGCTCGATGGCCACAACCCCTATCGCATCTCCCGGGAGGGGATCGACTGGGAGGTCCCGGACCCCGACGACCCCTGGAGCAACATCGGCTACTGGGGGGACCACCAGATCGTCTACCTCCTCCGGCTCCTCGAGTCGTGGGACGCGGTCGACCCGGACGGCCTCGCCGCGTGGATGGACCGGCCGCTGTTCACCTACGCCGACGTCCCCTATCGGCTGGCGGGACACGAGGCGATGATCCGGGACCCTCGCGACACGATCACCTTCGACGAGGACCGCGACCGGGAGGTCGCAGACCGGGTCGACCGCATCGGAGCCGACGGTCGGCTCGTGGTGCACGGCGGCGACGTCGAGCGGGGGAGCGAGCCCGAGCTCGCCCGCGTGACCCTGGCCGAGAAGCTGCTGGTCCCCGCCCTGGCGAAGCTGTCCGCCTACGTCGCGGGTGGCGGCGTGTGGATGAACACCCAGCGGCCCGAGTGGAACGACGCCAACAACGCCCTGGCGGGGTACGGCCTGTCGATGGTCACGCTCTACCAGCTCGAGCAGTACCTCGCCTTCCTGCAGCGGACGGCGGTCCTGGACCGCGCGACGCCGCTGGCGATCTCCGCGCCGGTTGCGCGCTGGCTCGCCGACGTCGCCGCGGCACTGCGCGCGCACGATCCCGACGAGGCGGTCCGTGACGCCGGCACCCGGCGGCACCTCCTGGACGCGCTCGGTGGTGCCGGGGAGCGGCATCGTGCCGCGTGCGCCGACGGCTTCGACCCGACCCCGGTGGAGGTGGCGGTCGCGGACGTGGACGACCTGGTGGGCGTCGCCCTCGCGCACCTGCGTGCCTCCGTCCGGGCGGCGCGTCGCGATGACGGGCTGTACGACGCCTACGACCTCGTGTCGTTCCCGACGCCCGACGTGGCGCACGTGGAGCAGCTGGCCCCGATGCTCGAGGGCCAGGTGGCGGTGATGGGCACGCGCGAGCTCGAGGCAGAGGACGTGCTCGACCTGGTGGACGCGCTGTTCGCCTCCCCGCTGTACCGACCGGACCAGCAGTCCTTCATGCTCTACCCACCGGCCACCCGGGCCAGCTTCCTGGACCGCAACACGCTGCCCGACGACGTCGTCGACCGCCATCCCTTCCTGCGCGACCTGGCCGGCAGGGGAGGTGCGGGGATCCTGCAGGTCGACGCCGCCGGCCACCGCCACTTCCATCGCGACCTCAGCAACGCGGCGGCGTTGGACGCGGCCCTGGACCGGACGTCGCTGGACGCTCCCGAGCGCGCCGTCGTCCACGAGGTCTACGAGGACCTGTTCGACCACCACGCGTTCACGGGCCGCTCCGGCGGGATGCACGGCTACGAGGGGATCGGCTCGATCTACTGGCACATGGTCGCCAAGCTGCTGCTGGCGGTGCAGGAACGCCATCGTCAGGCGGTCACCGACGGCGCGTCGGCGGCGACCGTGGCGGGGCTCGCGGACGCGTACCGACGTGTCCGCGACGGGCTCGGCTTCCGCAAGGACCCGCAGGCCTTCGGGGCGTTCCCGACCGACTGCTACTCGCACACGCCGGCCCACGCCGGCGCCCAGCAGCCCGGCATGACGGGACAGGTCAAGGAGGAGGTGCTCGCACGCGCGGGCGAGCTCGGGCTCGTGGTCGCCGACGGGCGCATCGCCGTGGACCACCCGCTGCTGCCGCCCGACGAGCTCTGGGACGAGGAGCTCGAGGGCGGCCCCGGCTATCGCTGGACGGTGTGCGGGACCCCGCTGCAGGTGGTGCCCGGACGCGAGGACCGCGTGCGGATCGAGCACCGTGACGGCTCCGTGACGGAGCGCCCCGGGCGTGCGCTGGACCGTGTCGAGAGCGCGGCCATCTTCGATCGCAGCGGCACCGTGACCGCCGTGGCGTTCGTGACGACGGCGGACGACGCCTGACGGGGCGTGACACGCCCCTCAGCGGCGTCGTCGGCTCCTGACAGCTGCGAGCAGCGCCAGCGCCCCACCGGCCATCGCCGCCCCGCCGCCGGTCGCCGGCAGCGCCCCGCGGTCGTCGGTCGGCTCGGGCGCGCTCGGCGAGGCCTCCTCGGGCACCGGCGGGTAGGCCGGCGTGGCCTCGTCCTGCGCCGCCAGCACGGCGCGGCAGTGGGCGTCACGGACCTCGCGGTAGCCGGGGACCTCCCCGGTCATCATGAGCTCGGCCCACGTGCGGGCGTTGGTCTCGATCGCGGCGACGCTGGCCTGGTGGGCGTCGGTGCCGGCCGTGGTGACCAGCGATTCGGCGTTGCGCCACACGCCCTCGCGCCACCCGGAGACGAGCTGGTTCGCCCCGACGTCGTCCACGACCGGGATCGACTCGACGTCGGCCATCATCGGGTCGTACCGCCGTGCCACGGCGCGGACGATGGGGCGGTACGCGTCGTCGAGGATCTGGTTGACCCGGTCGTGGTCGGGTTTGCGCGACCGACCGTCGGGCAGCACGAGCCCGATGCGTGCCACCGCGTAGGGCATGTCGCGCTGCACGTGGGCGCTGATGCCCAGGAGCATGTCGTGGCCGCCGGTCCAGTCACCCGAGGTCGCGGCGTCCATCGCGACCTGCCAGGCGTCCGGGATCGGCCGCCCCGCCAGCTGGTCGGTGATCATCTGCTCGAACAGCTCGTAGAAGGCCAGGGCTTCGTAGCCGACGCCCGCCGGGTCGTCGAAGAACCCGGGGTCGTCCTCCAGCACCAGCCGGATCTGGCGGGTCAGCAGCCGATACACGGTCGGGAACACGGCCCGGTGGTCGCACCCGAACCGGGTCTCCCAGCCGGCGAGCTGCGACTCGGCGTACCGGACGCAGCGCAGCCCGTCGTCGCCGCACACCGGGGCGCGGTCCGGCGCCGGCTCGTCCGCGGCCAGCGGGGGCAGGGGCTGTGTGGTCGGGATGAACGGGGCGTCCTGGGCCCACGCCACCATCGGCGCGGCCAGGCCGAGCACGACCAGCACCGCCACCAGCCATCCACGCCAGCCCATCGAGGCTCCCCTCCTCGCGCCCCGCGCACGGTAGGGCGGGAGCGTCCGGGGCGGAACCCGTCAACCGGCCAGGAAGGCCGTGAGCCGACGGTGGGCGGCGACCATCGCGTCGACCTCGACGAACTCGCCCCGCTGGTGGGCCTGGTCGGTGCGCCCCGGCCCGTAGTTGCACCCCGGGATGCCGGCGGCGGCCAGGCGTGCCACGTCGGTCCACGCCTGCTTGCCCGCGACGGTCGCGCCGACCTGCTCGACGAACCGCGCCACGACCGGGTCGTCGGCGTGGGGTGGGGCCGGCGGGGCGCGGTCCACGACCTCGACCTCGACGTCGCCCGCCCCCGTGGCGCCGGCGATCGCGGCCACCAGGGACCGCAGCTCGGCCTCGGCGTCGTCGAGGGTGCGCGACGGGGCGAAGCGCAGGTTGAGGTTCAGCCGCAGGGTCCCGGGGATCACGTTGCGACCGTCGTCGGCGTGCGCCTGCGTCAGCGACCACACGTCGCGGTAGGCGATCCCGTCCACCTCGACGTCACGTGGCGCGAGGTCGTGGAACCGGGCGAGGAACCGCCCCGCCTTGGTCAGGGCGTTCTCGCCGTGCCACGGCCGCGCCGAGTGGGCCTGCCGGCCGCGGATCGTCAGGGTGGCGTGCAACCCGCCGAGGCAGCCGAGCTGCACCTCACCGTCGGTCGGCTCGAGCACCACGGCCAGCGCGGTGTCGTGCAGCCAGTCGACCTCGGCCAGCACGTCGGTCAGCTCGTTGCCCTCGTCCGGGCCCTCCTCGCCGGCGTACAGCACCAGCGCGAGGTCGGCCCACCGGTCCTCGCGTGCGGCGTGCTCCTCGAACAGGCGCATGGCGACGACGTTGCCCGCCTTCATGTCGGAGGTGCCGCGCCCCGCCACGACGTCCACCCCGTCGCGGGTCTCGGCCCGCACGTCGCGGTCGACGTCGGCCGGGGGCACGACGTCGAGGTGGCCGACGAAGGCGACCAGCGGCCGGTCGCTGCGCGGGCCACGCACCACGACCGAGTGCCCGACGCGGGTCACGTCGTGGTCGGCGTACCGGGCCACCACCGCGTCGGCGATGGCGCCCTCGTCGCCGGTCACGCACATCACCGACGCGTGCTCGACGAGGCGCGCGACGAGGTCGTCGCGGACGTCGGCGTCGGCGCGGGCGGCCATCGGGTTCAGGCCCCGACGCCGAACTCGCGCAGCGCGTCGTTGAGGGCGGTCTTCTCGTCGGTGGAGGCGGTGCGCTGGCCGATGATGTAGGCGCACTGGAGCTGGATCGTGCCGGCCGGCAGCTCCTTGGTGCGCGTCCCCGGGACGACCACCGAGCGCGCCGGGACGTGGCCGCGGTACTCGACCGGCTCGTCGCCGGTCATGTCGATGACCGGGGTGGAGGCGGTGATGACGGTGTTGGGGCCGACGACGACACCCTGTTCGAGCCAGGCGCCCTCGACCACCACGGCGCGGGAGCCGATGAAGCAGTCGTCCTCGATCACCACGGGGCGCGCCCCGGCCGGCTCGAGCACGCCGCCGATCCCGACCCCGCCTGCGAGGTGGACGTTGCGACCGATCTGGGCGCAGGACCCCACCGTGGCCCACGTGTCGACCATGGTCCCGGAGCCCACGTACGCCCCGACGTTGACGTAGCTGGGCATCATCACGACGCCGGGTTCGAGGTGGGCGCTGAAGCGGGCCACGGCGGGCGGGACCACGCGCACGCCCTGCTCCGCGTACCCGGTCTTGAGCGGGACCTTGTCGTGGTACTCGTACGGCCCCACCTCCATGGTCGCCATCTCGGCCTGGCGGAAGAACAGCACGATGGCCGTCTTGGCCCAGGCGTGGACGTCCCACTCGCCCGTGTCGGGGTTCTTCTCGGCGATGCGCAGCTCGCCCCGGTCCAGCAGGCCGAGGGTCTCGCGGACGGCCTCGCGGGCCTCGTCGGTGGTGTGGCCGTCGGGCGTGTCGGCGGCGGTCTCGATGGCGGCGCGGAGGTCGGCGTGGTCGCTCACGGGGCGGGCACCTTCGTCGGCACGGGGTCGGTCGGACGGGCTCGAGCGTAGGCGGGCTAGCGTGCCGCCCCATGACCGACCCTGCGCCCCCGTCCACGTCCGGATCCGTCCCGCCACGGCGCCGAGGGGGTCTTCGACTCGCCCCTCGACGACGCCCCGCCTCCGCACCCGCTCGCCACGCTCGTCGGCGGGTTCCTCATGGGCTCGGCGGACATCGTGCCGGGCGTGTCGGGCGGCACCATCGCCCTGGTGCTCGGGATCTACGAACGCCTCATCGCGCAGGTGCGCACCGGGGCGTCCGCGCTCGGGCGGCTGGTCCGGCTCGACGCTGTCCGGGCGCCCTCGCCGAGGCTCGGCTGGTGCAGTGGCGCTTCCTGCTGCCGCTCGGCGTCGGCATCCTCGCCGCCATCGGGCTGCTCGCCAGCGGGCTCGAGCACCTGCTGGAGGCCCAGCCGGTCCTGCTGTCGGGCCTGTTCCTCGGGCTGGTGGCCGGCTCGGTCGTCGTGGCGTTCCGCGAGTTCGAGGACGGCGTCGACGCCTCCCGCATCGGCGTGGTCCTGGTCACCGCCGCGGTGGTGTTCGCCCTGCTCGGGCTGCGGTCGGGGCGCATCGAGGATCCCTCGCTGCTGGTGTTCTTCGGCGGGGGAGCGGTGGCGATCTGCGCGATGATCCTGCCGGGCATCTCCGGCTCGTTCATCCTCCTGCTCCTCGGCCTGTACGACGCGGTGATCGGGGCGGTGTCCGACCGTGACCTCGTGGTCGTCGCCGTCGTCGGCCTCGGCGCCGTGCTCGGCCTGGCCCTGTTCTCCACCGTGCTGCACTGGCTGCTGTCGCACCACCACGACCTGGTGCTGGCCGCCCTGATCGGGCTGATGGCGGGCTCGTTGCGGGTGCTGTGGCCGTGGCCCTCGGGGCCGGACGGCGTGGGCGACACCGCCCTCGGGGCGCCCGGCGACCAGGTCCTGCCAGCGCTCGGCCTCGCCGTGGTCGGATTCGCCGTCGTGATCGTCATCGCCCGGCTCGGGGACCGCTACACCCGCACCTAGTCCGTCGAGTGTGCTCCTGACTCGGAATGGTTGAGTCAGCGGCACACTCGATGCTCGGTGGTCCACCCGCCCCGCGTCAGCGCCCCGGCAGCGCCCCGTCGGCGATCGCCGCCTCCCAGCCGGCCACCGCCTGTTCGCACCCCTCGACGGTCGGGACCAGCGCGAGCCGCAGCCAGCCCTGCCCGGCGGGGCCGAACGAGCGCCCCGGCGACGCGACCACGCCCGCGTCCAGCAGCGCCTCGGCGTAGGCGAGGTCGTCGCCGCCCGGGGCGCGGAACCACACGTAGAAGGTCGCGTCGCTGCCCGACACCTCGATGCCGGCCCGGTCGAGGAAGCCCAGCACGACCTCGCGCTTGGCGGCGAAGACCGCGCGTCGTTCG
The DNA here is from genome assembly GCA_963796225.1 of uncultured bacterium. Lineage (GTDB taxonomy): Bacteria > Actinomycetota > Nitriliruptoria > Nitriliruptorales > Nitriliruptoraceae > CAWCLK01. Next base: position 45,691 of record CAWCLK010000020.1, on the reverse strand, counting down.
TCGACGTGGTCCTGGTCGCCCCACGCGGCGGTGGCCGCGGCCTGGACGAAGTCCTGCGACGCCGTGCCGAAGTTGGGTCGCACCTGGCGCTGCAGTCGCACGACGTCCGGGTCGCCGACCAGCGCCCCGGACCGGTACCCGGTCATGCCGGAGCGCTTGGACAGGCTCAGCACGGCGACCACGCCGGTGACGTCGCCGTCACAGGCCTCCAGCAGGGACGGGGCGGGCTGGTCGAACCAGATCTCCTGGTAGCACTCGTCGCTGGCCAGCAGCAGGTCGTGCTCCCGGGCGCAGGCGAGCTGGTCGCGCAGCCACGGCAGGTCGACCGTCGCCCCGGTCGGGTTGTGCGGGTAGTTGATCCAGGCGATGCACGCGCGGTCGAGCCGTTCGTCGGGCAGGGCGGTCAGGTCCAGTCGCCACCCGTCGTCGGCCGTCAGCGCCACCGGGTCCGACACCCCGCCGGCCAGCTGCGCCCCGCGGTCGTACACCGGGTAGCCCGGGTCGCCCCACAGCACGTGGCGGCGGTCGCCCAGTGGGTCCACCACGGAGAACGGCAGGTGGAAGATCGCCTCCTTGGACCCGGCGGTCGGCAGCACGTGCACGTCGGGGTCCAGCCCCGTGACCCCGTGGCGCCGGTCGAGGAAGTCGACGATCGCGCGGCGCAGCCCCGCCTGGCCGAAGGTCGTGGGGTAGCGGGACACGGGCCCGACCGCGTCCACCAGCGCCTCGCGGATGAACGCGGGCGTGGGCTCGTCGGGGTCACCGATGGAGAAGTCGTGGAGCGTCTGCCCGGCGGCGCGCAGGCTGGCCACGCGGTGACGCAGCTCCTCGAGGGCATAGCCGCCCATGGCCGTCACGGTGGGGTTGACGGTCACCACGGTGGGGCGCTCCTTCGACCTCGGGGGTGCACGGGCGAACACGGACTAGCGTGCGGCGTCGCCACGACGAACAGGTCTCGAGGGTGCGGGCAGCCTACTCGCGCACCGAGGACGCCCTCGGGCGCTCGGCCGTCGACCAGCTGGCCCATGGCGCCGAGCAGGTCGAGCTCGACTCGACACGTGCCGTGCTCGACGCGGTCGAGGCGGGCGAGGCCGACCTCGGCATCGTGCCGTTCGAGGACTCCGTCGGCGGCTCGGCCACCGCGGTGCTGGACCACCTGGTCTTCGGCACCCGCTCGCTGGTCGTGGTGGCCGAGGTCGACCAGCCCATCCCGGGAGCGGACCCGCCGGCCACCCGACGGCACGTCGCGGTCAGCACGACCCCGGCCGCTCCGGGCGCCGCGGCCCAGACGCTGGTGTTCGTCGTCCCCGGCTTCAACCGCCCCGGCACCCTGACCGAGGTGATGGCGTCGTTCTCGTCGCGCGGGATCAACCTCACGCGGGTCGAGTCCCGCCCCCTGGCGGGCCACCTCGGCATGTACGGGTTCGTGGTCGAGTTCGAGGGGACCGTGCTCGACCCGGTCGTGCGCGAGGCCCTCGGCGACGTCCTGCAGGCCGCGTCGACGCTGAAGTTCCTCGGCAGCTTCGCGGCGGGACGCCGCGCGTGGGGACACGTCACGGGGCGGGAGGTCGCCGGCAACCTGCTGCACGACCTCGCCGACGTCGACGCGCTGGCCGAACGGCTCGGCGAGTGACCCGGGACGGCGACGGAACGGTGGGCGTGGTCGGGCTCGGGCTCGTCGGCGGCTCGCTGGCGCTGGACCTGGTGGACCGGGACCGGCCCGTGCTGGGCGTCGACCGCGACCCGACCCACCGCCAGCTCGCCAGCGCCGCGGGCATCGAGGTGGTGGACGACCTCGGCACGCTCGCGGGGCGGGCGGACCTGGTGGTGGTGGCCGTCCCGCCCGGCGCGGTGGCCGACGTCGTGGCCACCGTGACGGCCCGTGCGCCGGACGTGGTCGTGACCGACGTCGCCTCCGTGAAGGGCCCGGACACCCTCGGCGTGCACGACGCCCCGCCCCGCTACGTCGGCGGCCACCCCATGGCGGGCACCGAACGGACCGGGTTCGCCGCCGCGCGGCCCGGGATGCTCGCCGGCGCCACCTGGCTGCTCACGCCCCATGACGCCGTCGACCGGGACGCGCTGCTGGACGTCGTGGACCTCGTGCTGGCGGTGCAGGCCGTCCCGGTGGTCCTCGACGCCGGCGACCACGACCGGCTCGTGGCCGCGGTCAGCCACGTCACCCACCTGCTGTCCTACGCGCTGCACGGCGTGGCCAGCGGGATGGGGCGCGAGCTCGTCGACCTCGTGGCGGGCCCGTCGTTCCGTGACGCCACGCGGGTCGCGGCGTCCGACCCGGCCTTCTGGGCCGACGTCACCGGCCGCAACCGCGCGGCGATCCAGGACGTGCTGGGGCAGGTCCAGGACTGGCTCGCCGCCGCCACCGTCGAGGACGCACCGGCGCTGGCCGACCGCCTGGCCGGGGCGCGGCGGCGCCCGCTGGGCAGCACGGACGGCGACCCGGTCGTGGTGGGGCTGGACGACCTGCCCGGCGGCCTGGCCGAGCTGCGCCAGCTCGGGATGCAGGGGTACGCCGTCACGGACCTGGACCGGGGCGGTGTCCGGGTGTCGCTGGCCCGTCGATAGGCTCGCGGCCCGTCCGCCGGGTGCAGGAAGGGGCCCGCGTGTCCACCGCGCGAACCGTGCTCGTCCGGGTCTCCGGCCGTGACCGCCCCGGCATCACGGCCGGACTGCTCGAGGTGCTCGCCCAGCACGACGCCGACGTGTTCGACATGGAGCAGGTCGTCGTCCACGAACGGCTCACCCTCGACGTCCTCATCGGCGTGGACGAGGACGACCACACGGTCAAGGACCTGCTCTTCTGGGCCTTCCAGGCCGACGTCCAGCTGGACTTCCAGGTCGTCGAGGAACCCGTCGAGCAACCACCGCTCCCGCGTTTCGCCGTGACCGTCATCGGCCAGCCCCTGACCCCGTCGGGCCTGGCCGCCGTGACCCGCGGGATCGCCGCGGGTGGCGGCAACATCGACCGCATCGTGCGGCTCGCCCGCTACCCCGTCACCGCCTTCGAGTTCGTGGTCGTCGACGGCGACCTCGAGGCGATGCGGACCAACCTGGTGGCGGCCTCCAGCACCCACGTGCTGGACGTGGCCGTCCAGCGCGAGAGCCTCGAACGCCGGGCCAAGCGCCTCGTCGTCATGGACGTCGACTCGACCCTGATCCAGGACGAGGTCATCGAGCTGCTGGCCGACGAGGCCGGCTGCCTCGACGAGGTTCGCGCCGTCACCGAGCAGGCGATGGCCGGCGAGCTGGACTTCGAGGCCTCCCTGCGTGCCCGCGTCGCGCGCCTGGCCGGAACGCCCGCCGACGCGCTGGACCGCGCCCGCGCGCGGGTGCGGCTGACCCCGGGGGCGCGGACCTTCGTCCGCACGCTGCGTCGGCTCGGCTACGAGGTCGCGCTGGTCTCCGGCGGGTTCCAGTCCATCGTCGAGGAGCTCGGGCGCGACCTCGGCATCCACCACGTCCACGCCAACCGCCTCGAGGTCGTCGACGGGGTCATCACCGGCGAGCTCGTCGGCGAGATCATCGACCGGGCCGGCAAGGCACGCGTGCTGCGCCACATCGCCGAGACCCACGACATCACGCTCGAGCAGACCGTGGCCGTGGGGGACGGGGCCAACGACCTCGACATGCTCGGGGCCGCGGGCCTGGGCATCGCCTTCAACGCCAAGCCCGTCGTGCGTGCCGCTGCCGACACGGCGCTGACGGTGCCGTACCTCGACGCGATCCTGTTCCTGCTCGGGATCCGGCGCGACGAGGTCGAGGCGGCCGACCAGGCCGACCCGGACGTGCCCGATGCCCCGCCCGTCCCGGTCCCGGGCACCCCGCCGGCCTGACCGCTCACAGCGGCAGCTCGAGCACGTCGGTGCGGCGGGCCACCTGCATGCCCGCGGCGCGGTAGAGCCGGACCGCCCCGCCGAGGGTGACGTCGTCGACCTCCAGCGCCGCCCCGGTCAGGCCGCGGTCGCGGAAGGCGGCCAGCGCCGTGCGCAGCAGGGCCATCGCGACCCCGCGCCGACGCCAGGCGGGCAGGACCCCGAGGTCGCGCACGTTGCCGACCTCGGGTGCCTCCGGTGTGCCCGGCCGGCACAGGCAGACGCCGACGATGTCGTCGTCGTGCTCGGCCACGAACCACAGGGACGGGTCGAAGGCGGGGTCGCGGTCGACACGCTGCTCGCGCCAGTCGGCCAGGTCCTCGGGCCACGACGTCGGCAGGTCCGCGAAGGCGCGCTGGTGGGCGGCCCACACCGCCGGGACCTCGGCGGGCTCGACGACCCGGCCGGACACGCCGGCGGGCCACTCGGGGGTCGGCGGGGGTGTGTGCAGGTCCAGGCGCATCTGGAGGAAGTGGCGGACCGGGACGAAGCCGCGGCGTTCGTGGAAGGCGATCGCGGCGTCGTCGCCGTCGACCACGGTGGTGCGCAGCACCGCGTCGGCCTGGCCGCTGCGGGCCACGGCACGGCGGGCCCGGTCCTCGGCACGCTGGAGCAGGAACGTCGCCAGGCCCCGCCCCTGGTGGCCGGGGTGGACGCGTCCTTCGACGTAGAGGTCCAGCGCGTCCGTCCACGGGTCGGTGTCCTGGTGGAACTCCGCGTAGGCGACCAGCGTGCCGTCGGGGTCCTCGACGAGCAGCGTGTCCTCGCCGGGACCGTCGTGCTCGAGCCAGCGGTACCGGATGTCCTCGGTCCGCATCGTGGCCTCGCCCACGCGGTCACGCTCGCACGTGCGGTAGAGGTCGGTGATCCGCGCGAGGTCGTCCCACGAGGCCCGGACGAGCCGGACCCCGGCGGGCGGGGGGCGCAGGTCCCCGGCGTGGGGGTCGTCGTCGGCCACGCGGTGGTCCTGAGCGGGGGCGGGGCGGCCCCGGCTACCCTAACGAGCATCGTGGGGCGGGCGGCTGCGGGAGGCCAGGGTGTCGGAGCCCGACCGGGCAACGCATCGACAGGTGGACGGGGACCTGCTGCTGCACTTCACGGGCCAGCTGCACGTCGTTCGTGACCGCGTCGACGGTGCCGCCGTGTCCGAGGAGCAGCGCGGCCGGTGGCAGAGCCGGCTGGCCGCCATCTCCCGCGGGGCCGCGGCGGATCTCGAACGTGCCGTGGGCCAGCTGCGCCGCCTGGCCGCCGAGCTGGATCGCCACGGCGCCTGACCGACGTCCCGGGGGCGTCCGGGGCCGTGGCAGGTCGGGGCTATCCTCGCGGATCGCCCGCCATGGACGCCCGTCCCCGACCCGCGAGCCCCACGTTGCCCCGTGTGACCGTCCACCACCTGACCGCCCCGGTCCACCTGCCGATGATCGAGGAGGAGGGGCTGCGCACGCGCGCGGACCTGTCCTCGCTCCTCGGTCCGATCGGCGAGCTCGACGCCGCCGCCCCGGGCACCTACGCACACGGCAAGCGCGTGTCCGGGTACCTGTCGCTGGACCACGCCCGCACCCACGTCGACGAACACGGGGCGGGGCTGGTGTCCTACTCGGTCGACCCTGCCAAGACGCTGGCCGTCCCGTCCTCGCTGCGTGCCGACGGCGACGTCGCCGCGTACTGGGAGGCGGCGAGGCCACTGGCGGCGTGGCAGGCCGACGGCGAGGCCCCCGACGACCTCGAGGTCCACGTGAACGTCGGCGTGCGTGCCAAGTTCCTGCAGCTGCGCGCCCCGCTGTTCCGCGACGAGGACCTCGGTGACTACGCCCCGCTGGTCGACGCCGTGGCCGACGAGGACCGCCTGTCGGCCAAGGCGCTGATGCACCTGGCGATCATCGCCTCCGAGGGCGAGTTCGACACGCCGGACTTCAACGCCGCCTGTGCGCTGGCGTGGCGGGACGAGCCCGACCCGGACCGGCTGACCAAGGAGCTGGTCGAGCTCGACCCGGACAAGATCGCCAGCGCGTCGCTGGCCGAGTTCGGGACCGTCGCCCCGGACGCCACCAGCCGCCTGCGCGAGGTCCTCGAGGAGACGCGGGCCTGGGCCGACGAGAACGGCATGTCGGCGGCCAAGGGCGTGCTGACGCGCACCGCGCTGATCCTCAACAGCATCCCGACGGCCTGAGGGCCGCCGGCGGCCGTCACCTCACATCGACACGATGCCGAGGTTCGTGACGCGCTCGTCGTCGCCGTCCTCGGTGACCTCGAAGCGCACGCGCTGGCCGATCCGCAGGTCGAGCAGCCCGGACGCGGCGAAGGCCTCGGCGTCCACGGGCAGCTCGCGCAGGGAGTCGTCGAGCAGCACGGCCCGACGGGTCTCGGAGTCGAAGCTCTTCACGGTGCCCTGCACGATGGACCTGCTCCGGGTGGCGGTGTGGGGAACGCCGCGAAGGGTAGCCACGTGGGCCGATCCTCCCGTACTGCGCCCCGCCCCGTCTCGTACGGTGGACGTGACCCCCGGCAGGAGGCAGGCGGATGGCGGACGAGCAGGATCAGGCGACCTCGGCCCCGGAGGCGACGACGGCCGGCGGCTCGTCGGCCCTGACGCGCTTCGGGCAGGGCATGGTGCGCGGGATCGGCATCGCGGCCGTGGCGCTGTTCACGGCCTTCGCGCTGGCCAACCGCCAGTACGTCGACTTCGCCTGGCTGTTCGGCTCCACCGAGGTCCAGTCCGCCGGTGGCGACCGCGTGTCCGGCGGCGTGCCGCTGATCGTGCTGCTGATCGCGGCCTTCGTGCTCGGGGCGATCGCCGGAGCCGTGCTGGTCGCCCTGCGATCGCGGTCCCGGCGACGCGAACGGCGCTGATCCCCACGGGGTCGGCGCGTCAGGCGATCTCCTCGTCCTCGCGCACCGCCTCCAGCACCGCAGCCGTGGCGGGCCCCACGGGGCGCCCCGCGAGGGCACGCAGGTCCGCCAGCACGTCGACGTCGTGGCGCAGGCCGTCGCGTCTCACCACGGCCGGCTGCAGGCCGGCCGCACGAGCCAGGTCCTGGTGGCGGCGGGCGCTGTCGGGGCCGTAGGCGGTGCGGATCACGCCGGCGGGGCGGCGCAGCAGCGCGGACGTGCCCCCGTCGTCGGTCGGGGCGACCACGACGGGGGCGTCGGCGGCCAGCAGCGCCCCGACGTCGTCGCTGGTCAGCAGGGGCAGGTCCGCCTGGACGACGAGCAGCGCCCCGACCGGTTCGAGCTGGCGCCGTGCGTGCTCGACCGCGTCGTCGAGCGAGCCCACCCCGGGTCCGTCCATGACCACGTCGGTGCGCAGCGCGGAGGCGGCAGCCGCGGCGGCCGGGCCGCCGGCGGCGACGACCACGTGGACGCCCGCGCCCCGCAGCGCCGAGACCACGTCGGCCAGCATCGCCCCTGCCAGCGCCGCTCGTGTGTCCCGACCGAGCGCCGGCGACAGGCGGGTCTTCCCGTGGCCGGGTGAGCGCAGGGGGACGACCGCCACGAGCTGGTCGCGGCCCACCTGGCCCATCTGGCCCACCTGCCGTCGGGGCGAGTTCGTCGTGGGCAGGGTAGTGGTGCCGACTACGGTGGCGACCGGGACGCACGGACCGCCGGGAGCGCGGGAAGGACAGGCAGACGATGGGCAAGGTCGCCGTGATGGGCGCGGGGTCGTGGGGCACGGCCTTCGCCATGATGTGCCACGACGCCGGCGAGCAGGCCGTGCTGTGGGCGCGTCGGCCCGCGGTGGCCGAGGAGATCGTCACCGAGCACCGCAACGAGGGCTACCTGCCCGGGGTGGTGCTGCCCGACGGCGTGCAGGCCACCGCCGATCCCGCCGAGGCGCTGGCGGACGCCGACGTGGTGGTGATGGCCGTCCCGTCGATCGGCGTCGAGGGGCAGCTGGCGGCGTGGGGGCAGCACGTCCCGTCGCACGTGCCGGTGGTCAGCCTCATCAAGGGCGTCGACGTCGACAGCCTGCGGTTCGGCTCGCAGGTGGTCCGCGACGGCCTCGACTGCCACCCGGACCGGGTCGTGGTGGTGTCCGGGCCGAACCTGGCCAAGGAGTGCGCCCAGCGACTGCCCGCCGCGACGGTGGCGGCCACGCCCGATTCCGCGGCCGCCGTCCGGGTCCAGAGCGCGGTGATGGCCCCGTACTTCCGGGTCTACACCAACCCGGACAAGCTCGGCGTCGAGATCGGCGGGGCGGTCAAGAACGTCATCGCCCTGGCGGCGGGGATCGCCGAGGGCATGGGGTTCGGCGACAACACCAAGGCCGCGGTCATCACCCGGGGCCTGGCCGAGATGCAGCGGCTGGGTGTCGCACTGGGGGGCGATGCGCTGACCTTCTCGGGCCTGGCGGGGGTCGGCGACCTGGTGGCCACCTGCACGTCGCCGAAGTCGCGCAACCGCACCGTGGGTGAACGCCTGGGTCGTGGCGAGTCGCTCGACGAGATCATCAGCCACATGAACATGGTCGCCGAGGGCGTCAAGTCGTCGGTCGCGATCGTGGAGCTGGCCCAGCAGGCGGGCGTCGAGATGCCGATCTCCGAGGCCGTGGTCTCCGTGGTGCACGACGGCGTCGACCCGCGCGAGGCGATCGCCAGCCTGCTGGCCCGCAGCGCGAAGCCCGAGCTGTACGGGATGGCCGACTGACCGACGACCTCCCTATCCTCGGTGGCACGAGGTGGGAAGGTTCGATCGTGGCGAGGGGTCGCCGTCTGCGCGGGTGGACCCGACGTGTCCGGGAGACCGACTGGGGTGTCGCCCTGGCGGACTCGCCGGTCCGGATCTTCCTGATGCTGATCGCCGTGGCGGTGGTCGTGGAGGCGGTGCAGGAAGCCCTGCGCACCCTGCTGCCCGACCTGCCCGGCGTGGTCGAGGTCGCGGTCGGGGCCGTGTGGCTGCCGCTGCTGCTGGCGATCCCGCTGTGGCGCGTGGTGTTGCGGCCGCTGCTCGTCCAGCACGCGCGCCTGGTCGACGAGATGGAGATGCGGGAGGCCGTGCTGGAGCGCGAGGCCGCGCGCCTCGACTTCGACACGTCCCTGCGCAGTGCGCTGGAGATGGCCGAGACCGAGGACGAGGTCGTCGAGGTGGCCCGGCTGGCGCTGGCGCGCGGTGACGCACCCACGCGCGAGGAGCTGATGCTCGCGCCCGACCCCGACGCCGCGCTGCAGCGGCGAGCGGTCCGCGAGGCGCCGGACGGGCTGGTCGACTGCGACGTCCGTGGGGTCCGGGGGTGCCCGGCGGTGCGACGGGGAACGGTGATGACGTTCGACGACAGCGAGGACCTGGCGTCGTGCCCGCGCCTGCGCGGACGCAACGACCGGTCCGTGCGCGCCACGTGTGCCCCGGTCGTCGTCCTCGGCACGCCGGTCGGCGTCGTGCACGCCGTGGCGGCCCGCGACGACGTCGACCTGCCCGACCCCGATCGTGTGACGTCGGTCGCCCAGCGGGTCGGGACCCGCCTGAGCCTGGTCCGCCTGCTGGCGGAGGTCACCGAACGGGCCGAGACGGACCCGCTCACCGGGCTGGCCAATCGTCGCCGGCTCGCCGACCGCTACGACGCCGTTGCGGAGGACCCCGGCCCGCACGCACTCGCCATGTGCGACCTCGACCACTTCAAGGCACTCAACGACGCGCACGGGCACGACGTGGGCGACGAGGCGCTGCGCACCTTCGCGGCGGTCCTGCGCGAGGCGACGCGCCCGGGGGACCTGGCGGTGCGCTTCGGCGGCGAGGAGTTCGCCGTGCTCCTGCCGGCCTGCTCGACCGCCCAGGCGCTCGAGGTCCTCGACCGGGTGCGACGGCACCTGGCCGAGGTGCTCGCCCGGCGTGTCGACCTGCCCGACTTCACCGTCAGCATCGGCGTGGCGGACACCAGCACGGCGCCGGCGGACCTGGCGGGCCTGCTGCACGCCGCCGACGAGGCCCTGTACGAGGCCAAGCGCAGCGGCCGCGACCAGGTGGTCGCGGCCGCGTGAAGCGCGGGGCGCCGACGTCACTCGAAGTCGCCGGTGGCGCGGAGCGAGCCCCCGGCGAGTGAGCACGCGCGGCGCTAGTCGAAGCTGATCCCGAGGGCCTGGACGATCTTGCCGGTCTGCTCCATGACCCCGGTGGTGAACTCGGCATTGCCCTCGCCGAGCGGCACGTTGCAGATCTGGTCGAACTTGTCGGCGACGTCCTCGGGGGTGAACCCGTCGTCGAAGGTGGCGCCGGCGCCCTCGACGATGGCGACGCGGGCGATGTAGCCGCCACCGACGGAGAAGATCTTCCCGGACTCGGTGCAGTCCTCGGAGGCGAGGTAGGCGACGAGCGGGGAGACGTTCTCGGGCTGGAGCACCTCCAGCAGCTGCGGCGGCATGATGTCCTCGGTCATGCGCGACGCGGCGACGGGGGCGATGACGTTGGCGTTGATGTTGTACTTGGCGCCCTCGAGGGCCAGCGTGCGGGTGAGCCCGACGAGGCCGAGCTTGGCGGCCGAGTAGTTGGACTGGCCGAAGTTGCCGTACAGGCCGGACCCGGAGGTGGTGTTGACCACGCGGCCGTACTCGTTCTCGCGCATGTGCGGCCAGGCGGCCTTGGTGACGTGGAACCCGCCGTACAGGTGGACCTTGAGCACCAGGTCCATCTGCTCCTGCTCCATCTTGGCGAAGGTGACGTCGCGGAGGATTCCGGCGTTGTTGACGACGATGTCGCACCGGCCCCACGTGTCGACGGCGGTCTGGACGATCGCCTGCCCGCCCTCCCAGGTGTGCACGCCGTCGTAGTTGGCGACGGCCTCGCCACCGGCGTCGACGATCTCCTGGACGACCTGGTCGGCCATCTCGGACCCCGCCCCGGTCCCGTCGCGGCTGCCGCCGAGGTCGTTGACGACGACCTTGGCGCCGCGTGAGGCGAGCAGCAGGGCGTGGCTGCGGCCGAGGCCGCCCCCGGCGCCGGTGACGACGGCGACACGACCCTCGTAGTTGATCTCGGACACGCTGGCTCCTGTTCGTCTGGCGGCGGTGGCGGGCGTCGGCAGGCTAGCGAGGGACCTACGCTCGGCCGGAGTCGTCCCGAAGGCCCCCCATGTCCACGTCGCGTGTCCTGATCCTGTACGGCGGCCGGTCCAGCGAGCACCAGGTGTCGTGCCTGTCGGCCCGCTCGGTGCTCGAGGTCATCGACCGGGATCGCTACGAGGTGGTGCCGGTCGGCATCACGCGCGACGGGCGCTGGGTGCTGACCGACGGCACCATCGAGGCGGCGCCCGGCCAGGCGCTGCCCGAGGTGTCCGACGAGGACGGTCCGACCGTCGCGCTCGTGCGGACGCGCAAGGGGCCGTCGCTGGTGCGGTTCGAGGACGACGACTCGGCCACGAACCTCGGCTCGATCGACGTGGCCTTCCCGGTGCTGCACGGCCCCTACGGCGAGGACGGCACGGTGCAGGGCTACCTGGCGACGGTGGGGGTCCCGTACGTGGGGGCCGACGTGACGGCCTCGTCGCTCGGGATCGACAAGCGTGCGATGAAGCAGGCCTTCAAGGCGCGCGACCTGCCGCAGGTGCCGTACCTGCCGGTGCGCCGCCCGCGGTGGGACGAGGACCGTCCGGCGACGCTCGACGACATCGAGTCCGCACTGTCCTACCCGGTGTTCACCAAGCCGGCCCGGCAGGGGTCCTCGATCGGCATCACGATGGCGCATGGCCGCGAGCAGCTCGTCGCCGGTCTCGAGGAGGCCTTCCGCTACGACCAGGTCGTCATCGTGGAGCAGGGCCTGGACCGTCCGCGCGAGCTCGAGGTCGGCATCCTCGGCAACGACGAGGTCCACGTCACCCCGCCGGGCGAGATCGCCCCGTCCCACGAGTTCTACGACTTCGAGTCCAAGTACCTCGACGAGTCCGAGCTGCGGGTCCCCGCCGACGTGCCCGCGGAGGTGGCCCAGCGGATCGACGTCATCGCGCGGGACGCCTACCGGGCGATCGGGGCGCGCGGGATGGCCCGCATCGACTTCTTCCTCGACGCCCACGGCGAGCTGTTCCTCAACGAGATCAACACGATCCCGGGGTTCACGCCGAACTCGATGTTCCCGCGCCTGTGGGACGCCCAGGACGTGCCCTACTCGGACCTGGTCGCCCGCCTGCTGGACCTGGCCAGGAGCGCGGCGGACGCGGAGCGTGCCCTGGTCTCGTGACCGGTCCTACAGCCGCACGACCGGGCAGGTCAGCGTCCGGGTGATCCCGGGGATGGTCTGCAGCTCGGCCACGACCATGCGACCCAGCGCGTCGACGTGCTCGGCCTGCACGCGCACGATCACGTCGTAGGGCCCCGTGACGTCGTCGGCGGCGATCACGCCCTCGATGCCGGCGGCGGCCGTGGCCACGTCGGCGGCGCGGCCGACATCGGTCTGGATCAGGATGTAGGCCTCGACCACGGCGGGCTCCCGGTGCTCGGTGGTGGTGAGGAGGGGAAGGCTAGGCCCCGCGGCGGCGCGGCGCGGCGGAGTTGCTCGACGCACGACGAGAGCCGGGCCCCGCGGGGACCCGGCTCGCGTTCGAGGTGGGGTGGGTCAGCGCGACGAGACCGGCGGGCGCTGGACCTTCCCGGCCTTGATGCAGGACGTGCAGACGTCGACGCGCTGCGTGCGGCCGTCCTTCAGCACCTTGAGGCGCTGGATGTTGGGGTTCCACCGACGGCTGGAGCGCCGGTGCGAGTGGCTGACCTGCTTGCCGAACCAGGGGCCCTTGCCACAGATCTCGCAGTGCGAAGCCATCGGGGATCCCTTTCCTGGGTGAGGTGGGGGGAGAGGTGGGTGCGTGGAGGACGAGGTCGGTGCCGGTCGGCCGCGGCGGGCCGCGCGAAGTGGGGCGCGAGGGGCGGCACCAGAACGCGCCGCGAGGGGTCGCGGCGCGAGTCCGCGGCAGGGTACCAGCGGGCGGTGCGGGTGGCTAGCGGCGGTGGACGACGCGTTGGCCCGTGCGCGCCACGACCCGCGCCCCGGCCTTCGCGCCCGAGACGGGGATCTTCAGCACCGAGCCGAGCACCGGCACCTCGAGCACGGTCCCGAGGGCGCTGCGGCGACGCTGGGCCTCACGTTCGGCGGCACGGCCGATCCACCCACGGTGACGGAACCAGGCGGCCATCGCGACCACGATCAGCACCGACCCGCCCAGCATCACGAAGTAGGCGGGCCGCCACGACAGCTCGGGCATGTACTGGAAGTTCATGCCGTAGATCCCGGCCATCATGGTCACCGGCAGGATCAGTGCCGACAGGATCGTGAGGATCCGCAGCATGTCGTTGAGCTCGTCGTCCTGCGAGCTGCGGTAGGAGTCCATGGCCGAGTCGAGCAGCTGGCGGTACGAGTCGGACAGCTCGGCCATGCGGTAGAGGTGGTCGTAGACGTCCCGGAACAGCGCCTGGTCGGCCTCCTCGATCAGGCCGACGCTCTCCCGTCCGAGGCGGCGGATCACCTCGGCCTGCGGGACCACGGCACGACGCAGCTGGATGACGTCGCGCTGCAGCCGGTACAGGTCCTGGCGCGTGGCGTCCGTCGGGGTCGCCAGCAGGTCCTCCTCGATGACGTCGAGCCGGCGTTCGAGGTGGTCCACGAAGGGCACCATCACGTCATTCATCGTGTCGAGGATGCGGTGCACGAGCAGGACGGGGCGCTCGACCGTGGCCCCGCCGGCCTCGTCGAGCCGGCGTCCCACCGCCTCGACCGAGTGCATCGGCTCGCGGTGGTAGGTCACGAGCACGTCGGTGCGCATCGAGATGTCGAGCTCGGTGGTGTCGACCTCCTCCGCGACGTGGTCGACCCACAGGCCGTGCACGGTCAGCGACAGCTCCTCGCCGTAGACCTCCAGCTTGGGCAGGTGGCGGTCCTCGCGCATGTCCTCGATCGGCAAGGGGATGCACGTGCAGTTGCTCGAGGATCGGCGTCCTCGCCGGGCTCCGGGGTCCGCCAGGTCGACCCACAGGTAGCCCCGCTCCAGGGGCTCGGTGGGCAGGTCGTCGAGCGAGAGCCGACGGACGGTGGGCGCCGTCGACGTGACGGATCGTGAGCACGGTCGACCCTTCGACGCAAGTGCCGGGGAGAGCCTAGGAGTACGCAGCATGGTCGACGCCCGGACCCCCGTCGATAGTCTCGACCTCCACCCGGCGACGCCGGGGTCCGAACGGCCCGGGAGGCAGCGGCAGGTGACGGCACCGCGACGCGACCTCGTGGCCGCCGACGTGCCCGGCCTGCTGCGGACCGTCCTGGCGGCGCTGGCCGTCGCGCGCCAGGAGATCGACGACCTCAACGTCTTCCCCGTGCCGGACGGCGACACCGGGACCAACCTGCACGCCACGGTGCATGCGGCGATGGAGGCGGTCGACCGGCTCGACAGCCACGCCGACGACACCGACGTGGCCCGCGCCGCGTCGCGCGGTGCGCTGCGCGGGGCAGCGGGCAACTCCGGGGTCATCCTGTCGCAGCTCGTCCGGGCGCTGGTCGAGCACCTGGCCGAGCGGCCGCTGGGCGTGGACGGCCTGGAGGAGGTGCTGGGGCGCGCACGGGACCTGGCCTACGAGGCGGTCGCCGAACCGATGCCCGGGACGATCCTGTCGGCCATGGACGCGGCGGCGGGGGCGGCCGCCGACCTGCCCGCCGACGTGGACCTCGAGGAGGCCGTGGCCCTGCTGGTCGAGGCGGTCGGCGAGGCCGTCGCCGCCAGCCGCGACGTCCTCGAGCAGAACCGCCACGCCGGGGTCGTCGACGCGGGGGCACGGGGCTTCGAGGTCGTCCTCGACGGCATCCTCGCCCACGTCGAGGGCCGCAGCTTCGAGGCCGTGCCGCCCCCGCCGGTGCGCCGCACCCTCGGCGAGGTGGTCAGCCGCGAGTCCGGCAGCCTGGCCTACGCCTACGAGGTGCAGTACCTGCTCGAGGCCCCCGACGAGGTGGCGCCCCGGCTGCGCGAGGCGCTGGAGGAGCTCGGCGACTCGGTCGTGGTCGTCGCGTGCGGCGGGTTGTTGAACGTGCACGTCCACACCAACGAGGTCGACGCCGCCATCGGTGCCGGCAGCGCCCACGGGCAGCCCGCCCGGGTCCACGTCACCGCCTTCGCCGACCGTGACGCGGACTCGGACGACGACCGGGACGACCCGCCACGGGGCCGACACGTCGCCCTCCGGAGGTGGCCGTCGCACGGTGGGCTACCTCACGGTGCTGCCGGGGACCGGGCTGGTGCAGCTCGCCCGGGGGCTCGGTGCCGTCGCGGTCGACGGCACCTCGGGGGCACTGCCGACCGTGGCCACGGTGCTCAACGCCGTCGGCGAGGTGCAGGCCGACGAGGTCGTGCTGCTGCCCGGGCACCCCAACGTCGTCCCGACCATGCACCAGGCCAGCGCCGTCTCGGTCGCCGAGGGCGGTCGTGCCCTGCACGTCGTCGACGAGGCCGCCTCGGTGCCCGCCGTGCTGGCCGTGCTGGCGATCGCGTCCACCGACCACCTCGACGTCGAGGACCTGGCCACCACGGCCGGTGCGGTGCGTGCCGGCGAGGTGGTCGCCGCGGTGCGCGACGCCACGACGCCCCACGGCCCCGTCCGGCAGGGCCAGTGGCTGGGGCTGGTCGACGGGGCGGTGGTGACGGTCTGCGAGGACGCCGAGGAGGCCCTCGCCGGTGTGGTCGAGGGCGTGGTCACCCCCGAGACCGAGCTCGTGACGCTGGTGCCCGGGGCGGGGGTCGACCTGCACGACCGGCACCGTGTGCTGGACGAGCTCGACCGCCGCCATCCCGCCGTGGACGTCGAGGTGGTCGAGGGCGGGCAGCGCCCCGCCCGCTGGATCGTCGGGGCCGAGTGAGCATGGGCCTGTCCCTCGACGACCCGGTGGACGCCGTCGACGGCGTCGGTGCCACGGGCGCACGGACGCTGCGCAGCGAGCTCGAGATCACCACGGTCCGCGACCTCGTCGAGCACTACCCGCGGCGCCACCAGGACCTCGGCGAGCTGATGGACCTCGACGGCGTCGTGGTCGGCGAACCCGCCACGCTGGTGGGCACGATCACCTCCTGGAGCACGTTCTCCCCACCGCGACGGGGGAAGCGCAGGCTGCAGATCACCGAGGCCACGGTGCGCACCGAGCGGGGCGGGACCTTCCAGGCCACGTTCTTCAACCAGACCTGGCGACAGAAGGCGCTGCCGACCGGGACCGTCGTCGCCTTCTCGGGCGAGGTGAAGCGGTACCGCGGCCAGCTGAAGTTCAGCTCGCCCGAGGTCACCAAGCTCGGACGGGGCGTGCAGGCGGTGCGGGGCGCGGAACACCTCGAGCACCGCCAGCTCCTGCCGGTCTACCCGGCGACTGCCGCGCTGCCGACGTGGAAGCTCGCGCAGTGGGTGGAGGCCGCGCTCGACGACCTCCCGGCGTTCGCCGACTACCTCGACGAGGACGTGCTCGACCGGCACGACCTGCTCGACCTCGACACCGCCACGCGGGCGATCCACCTGCCCGAGGACCGACCGACCTTCGACGCCGCCCGCAAGCGACTGGCCTTCGACGAGCTGTTCACGCTGCAGCTCGGCCTGCAGTGGCGACGTACCCGGCTCGAGTCCGAGCTGGCCGGCATGGACAACGCGCCCCGCGACGACGGGCTGGCCGCCCGCTACCTCGCGGGACTGCCCTTCGCGCCGACCGGCGCCCAGCAGCGCGCCTTCACCGAGATCGGCGCGGACCTGGGCGCCGACCGACCCATGCACCGGCTGCTGCAGGGCGACGTGGGCGCCGGCAAGACGCTGGTGGCGGTGTGGGCCATGCTGTGCGCGGTGGACGCGGGGCGGCAGGCCGCGCTGATGGTGCCCACCGAGGTCCTGGCCGAGCAGCACCACCGCACGTTGCTGGACCAGCTCGCCCCGCTCGGGGTCAACGTCCTGGACGGGGTGCGGGTCGAGCTGCTCACCGGGTCGACGACCCAGACGGAGCGCCGGCGCATCCTCGGCGAGCTGCTGACCGGCCAGGTCGACGTGCTGGTCGGCACCCACGCGCTGCTCGAGGACGTCGTGCGCTTCGACGACCTCGGCGTGGTGGTCATCGACGAGCAGCACCGCTTCGGGGTGTCCCAGCGGGTGGCGCTCAAGGAGAAGGCGGCCCCGACGGCGGCGGGGCGCGAGGCGATGCCCGACGTGCTGGTGATGACCGCGACGCCGATCCCGCGCTCGCTCGCCCTGACCGCCTACGGCGACCTGGAGGTGACCGTCCTCGACGAGCTGCCGCCGGGGCGCCAGCCGATCGTGACCCAGCTGATCGGTCCCGAGGCGGACGGCGTGCGACGCCCGAAGCTCGAGCAGTTCGTGCGCGACCAGGCCGCCGACGGGCTGCAGACCTACTGGGTGTGCCCGCTGGTGGAGGAGTCCGACGCCATCCCCGCGCGCTCGGCGGTCGAGGAGCACCGGCGGCTCGACGGGGAGGTCTTCCCCGACCTGACCGTCGAGCTGGTGCACGGACGCATGACCTCCGACGCCAAGGACGCGGCGATGCGCCGTTTCCGGACCGGCGAGGCCCAGGTCCTGGTCTCCACCACCGTGATCGAGGTCGGGGTCGACGTCCCGACCGCCACCGTGATGGTCATCGAGAACGCCGAGCGGTTCGGCATCTCGCAGCTGCACCAGCTGCGCGGGCGCGTGGGGCGGGGCGGTGGCAAGTCCTACTGCGTGCTGTTCGCCGACGCGGGGACCGATGACGGTGCCGACCGGCTCGAGGCCGTCGCCGCCACGACCGACGGCTTCGTGCTGGCCGAACGCGACCTCGCCATCCGGGGCGAGGGCCAGCTCTTCGGGGAACGCCAGTCGGGCATGCCCGACCTCAAGCTCGCCCGGCTGCTCCACGACCGCGACCTCATCGAGGCCACCCGCGCCCTGGCACGCGAGGTCATCGGCGCCGACCCCGACCTGCAGGACCACCCACGGCTGCGCGCCGAGGTCCTGCGTCGCTACCGCGGCGGGCTCGACGACTTCGCCGCCCTCCACACCGGCTGACTCGGCGTCAGCGGTCCGGCACGTCGAGGTAGGTCGGGGCGACGTGGCGAACCCGGGCGTCGAAGACCAGTGACGTCTCCAGGTGGGCCACCTCGGGCCAGGTCGTGAAGGCGTCCATGAGGAAGTCCCGCAGGTGGTCGGCGTCGCGCACGGCGAGGTCCACCAGGAAGTCGTTGGCGCCCGAGACGTGCAGCACGCGCGTGACCTCCGGCAGGCTGGCGCAGTAGTCGACGAACGCGTGCACCGCGTCGCGGGTGTGGTGGGCCAGCCGGATCTGGGTGATCGCGTGGAGCCCGATGCCCACCAGCTCGGGCTCGACGTCGGCGTGGAACCCCCGGAAGGCCCCGCGCTCGTGCAGGGCACGGACGCGCTCGAGGCAGGTCGACGGGGCGAGGTGGACGCGGGTCGCCAGCTCCTTGTTGCTGATCCGAGCATTCTCCTGCAAGTACCTCAGTATCTCGATGTCGATTCGGTCGAGTGGGCGATCTGACATGGGAACTCCCGACATTCTTCGATGGCGCCGAACACGCTCGGGACGGACAATGGGAGTGTCGACGGGAGCCACGACCATGTCCACCACGCTGCACACGACGGCCGTCCACGCGGGCCGTGACGACTTCGCCGCCCTGGGCGTCCACGCCCCGCCGCTGGACCGGTCCAGCACCTACCCGGTCCACGACCTCGACGCGGGTGTGGCCGCGGTCGACGCCCTGGCGGCGGGTGGCCGGCCCGACGGCTCGTCCGATCTACAGCCGCCTGCACAACCCGACCGTCGCCCGGTGGGAGCAGGCCGTGGCCGACCTCGAGCACGCCGAGGCCGGCATCGCCTTCGCGTCGGGCATGGCGGCGATCACGGCGACGCTGCTGGCGTCGGGCGCCGCCGGGCACCACGTCGTGGCGGTGCGCCCGCTGTACGGCGGGACCGACCACCTGCTGGCCTCGGAGCTGCTCGGGTGCAAGGTCACGTGGGCCGCGGCGGACGAGGTCGCGGACGCGTTGGTCGGCGACACCCGACTGGTGCTGCTGGAGACGCCGGCCAACCCGGTGCTGACCATGGTCGACATCGCCGCCGTGGTCGCACAGGCCGGCGACGTCCCCGTGGCCGTGGACAACACCTTCGCCACGCCCATCCTGCAGAACCCCCTCGACCACGGCGCGACCTGGGCGGTCCACAGCGCCACCAAGTACCTCGGTGGCCACGGTGACGTCACCGCGGGCATCGTGGCCACCGACGAAGCCCACGCGCACGCCCTGCGGCAGGTCCGCATCGCCACCGGGGCGGTGCTCGACCCCCACGCCGCGTGGTTGCTGCACCGCTCCCTGCCGACGCTGCCCCTGCGGGTCGAGCGTGCGCAGGCCACCGCGCAGGTCCTCGCCGACCGCCTCGCCGCGCACCCGGCCGTGACCCACGTCGGCTACCCCGGGCGGCCCGATGGCGACCCCCACGGGCTGCTCGGCCGCCAGCTGCGCGGCCCCGGGGCGATGATCGCCGTCGAGCTCGCGGGCGGCCACGCCGCCGCCGCGACGGTCATGCGCCACCTCGAGCTGTTCGTCCCCGCGGTCAGCCTGGGGACCACCGACAGCCTCGTCGAACACCCCGCCGGGCTCACCCACCGGATCGTGGACGCCGACGCGCGCGACCGCAGCGGGATCACCGAGGGGCTGGTGCGCCTGTCGATCGGGCTCGAGGACCCCGAGGACCTGTGGGCCGACCTCGTCCGGGCACTCGACCTGGCAGCCGGCCGCGAAGGGCACGCCGACTAACGTCGCCGGCCCCGCCCCCAGGCCACGCGTGCAGCCAGCCGACCTGTCCCTCCTGCGGACCCTGTCCGACCCGCAGGCCCATCCCGACGGCCGGCGGGTCGTGGTCACCGTGTCGCGACCCGACCTGGACGAGGACCGCAACGCCAGCGAGCTGTGGCTGTGGGACGGCACGCAGGCCCGCCGGTTCACGCACGGGCCGCACGACTCCGTGCCCCGGTGGTCCCCGGACGGCACCCAGCTGGCGTTCCTGCGCAAGGAACCCGAGGACGACGCGAAGCCGCAGGTCGCCGTGCTGCCAGCCGACGGCGGGGAGGCCCGGATCGTCACGGACTTCGCGCTCGGGGTGACCGGGCTGGCGTGGGCACCCGACGGCGAGCGACTCGCCGTGACCGCCAGCGAGTGGATCGACGCCCTGGCCGACCTCGAGGACGAGGAGCGCAGTCGCCGCCCCCGCCGCATCACCCGCCTGCCCTACCGCGTGGACGGCGAGGGCTACGTGGCCGACCGCCGCACCAACCTGCACCTCGTCGACGTCGACAGCGGCGACGCGCGACGGCTCACCGACGGTGACGTGCACGACAGCGACCCCGTCTGGCGCCCCGACGGCGGTGCCGTCGCGTTCCTGTCGGCCCGCCACGACGACCCCGGCCTCGACGGGGGCAACCAGCCGTTCGAGGTGGACCTCGCCACCGGGGACGTGACCGCGCTCCAGCCGATCGGGGCGTGGGACTGGGTCGGGTACGACCCGGACGGGGAGGTGCTGCTCGGCGGCCTGCGCGACGTCGCCGACTGGCCCGGCGTGCCCGGGCTGTGGCGACGCAGTGGCGACGGCCTGGTCGACCTGCTCCCGGACCTCGACCGCTCTCCCATGACGGGCGTGCCGACCACCGGGCCGCTGCGGGTCGACGACGGGTGGCTGCTGGGGATCGAGGACCGCGGCACCGTTCGCGTGATCGGCCTGGCCGACGACGGCACCCGGCACGACCTCGTGGGGGACGACACGCGCGTCGTCACGGGCCTGGCCGCCACACCGGACCTGCGTGTGGACGGCAGCGGTGGCGACCTGTGGGCCGTGATCACGACGGCGACCGACCCCGGGGAGCTGATCCGGGTCCGCGGTGGCAGGCGCACGCGGTGCACCGCCGTGAACGCGCCGCTGCGTCGCGACGGTGGCCTGCGCCCCGTCGAACCCTTCGCCGTCGAGCGGGACGGGGCGACCATCGACGCCTGGGCGGTCCGGCCCGACGGCGAGGGCCCGTGGCCGGTCCTGCTGAACATCCACGGCGGGCCGACCTCGCAGTACACCGCCGGCTTCTTCGACGAGTTCCAGGTCTACGCCTCCGCCGGGTACCTCGTCGTCGCGTCCAACCCCCGGGGCTCGTCGGGGCGCGGCACCGCCTGGGCCCGCGCCGTGCAGGGCCAGTGGCCGACACCCGACCCGGTCGACATCCTCGACCTGCGCGCCGTCGTCGATGCCGCCCTGGCGCAGTACCCGCAGGCCGACCCGGACCGGGTGGGGATCATGGGTGGGTCGTACGGCGGCTACGCCACCGCCCGGATCATCGGCGTCGACCACCGCTTCCGCAGCGCCGTCGTCGAACGCGGGCTGCTCGCGTGGGAGTCCTTCGGCGGGACCAGCGACATCGGCCCGTACTTCGACCAGATGTTCCTCGGGACCACCCTGCCCGACGGCTGGGAGGCCCACCGCGCCGCCAGCCCGCTGCACCTCGCCCCGCAGGTGACCACGCCCACGCTCGTCCTGCACAGCGAGCACGACTGGCGCTGCCCGATCGAGCAGGCCGAGCAGTACTTCGTCGCCCTGCGCCGCGCCGGCGTCACCGCCGAGATGCTGCGGTTCCCCGGCGAGGGCCACGAGCTGTCCCGCTCCGGTCAGCCCCGGCACCGCGTCGAACGCTTCGAGGCCATCCTCGACTGGCATGCGAGATGGCTGGGGGCGGGTCCTAACCCTCGGGCTGGAGGAACTCGATGCGGTTGCCGAACGGGTCCTCGACGTAGAAGCGTCGGTATCCGGGGAAGTGGCTGTCGGGACGGATCTGGACCCCCGCGTCCCGCAGGCGGGAGGCCATGAGCTCGAGGTCGTCGACGAGGAACCCGGGGTGGGCCTTGGTGGCCGGGTGGAAGTCCGGGTCGATGCCCACGTGCAGCTCGAGCCTGTCGTTGCGGAACCACGCCCCGCCCCGCGCCGCCAGCGCGGTGGGCTTGGGCACCTCCTCGAGGCCGAGCACCTCGCCGTAGAAGCGGCGTGCCTCCTCCTCGCCCCCCACGGGGATGGCCAGCTGCACGTGGTGGACGCTGAACACCGTTCGCCTTCCGCGAGGTCGCCGCGACGGTAGTGGCTGTAGCGTCACCGCCCCCCGTCCACGAGGCCCCGACCAGTGAGCAGCACCGCCCCCCGCGCCCCGCGACGTCCCCGGACCGTCGAACGCGCCGACGGGCCCTACGAGGACCCCTACGCCTGGCTGCGGGACCGCGACGACCCCGAGGTCCGGGCCCACCTCGAGGCCAACAACGCCCACGTCGACGCGACCCTGGCCCACCTCGACGACCTGCGCGAGATGCGTCTTCCAGGAGATCCGCGGCCGCGTGGTCGAGACCGACGTGTCGGTCCCGGTGGTCGACGGCCCCTGGGCCTACTACCACCGCACGGTGGAGGGGCGCGACTACGCGATCCACTGCCGCCGCCCCGCCGCGAACGCCCACGCCCCGCTCGATCCGGTCACGCCCCCCGACGACGAACAGGTCGTCCTCGACGAGAACGCGCTCGCCGAGGGCCACGACTACCTCGCGGTCGGCGGCATCGCCGTCGCCCCCGACCACGACCGCATCGCCACCCTGGTCGACACCGACGGGAACGAGGAGTACGTGCTCGAGGTCCGGGACCTCGCCACGGGCGAGGTGCTCGAGCAGATCACGGACCGGGCCGCCTACGGACTGGCGTGGACCCGTGACGGCTCCCACGTCCTCTACACCACGCCCGACGACGCCTGGCGTCCGCACCGCGTCTGGCGTCACCGCCTGGGCGGGCCGGGCGGCCCCGGGCACGACGAGCTGGTCTTCGACGAGTCGGACGAGCGGTTCTGGCTCGGCATCGGCACGACCCGCTCCCGGGACTTCGTGCTGATCAGCGTGGCCTCCAAGCAGACCTCCGAGGTGCACCTGCTCGACGCGCGCGACCCGGCCGCCACGCCGCGCGTCGTCGCCCCGCGCCGCCCCGGCGTCGAGTACCACGTCGAGCACGACCGGGCCCGGGACCGCCTGCTGGTCCTGACCAACGTCGACGGGGCCGTGGACTTCCAGCTCTCGCGGCCGCCCCGGTCGACCGTCCCGAGGACTGGCAGCCGCTCGTCGACCACCGGCCCGGCGTCCGGCTCGAGGACGTGGACGCCTTCGCGGACCACCTCGTGCTGACCGAACGGGCCGACGCGGCCGTCCGGCTGCGCGTGCTGGACCCCGACACGGGCGCGGGGGAGGTGCTCGACCTCGACGACCCCACCGCCATCACCACCCTCGGGGCGGTCACCGACGACACGACCTCGCTCGTGCGCGTGGTGACGACCAGCCTGACGGTCCCCGCCACCGTCCTCGACGTCGACCTGGCCACGGGCGAGCGGACCCTGCGCAAGCAGCAGGAGGTCCCCGGCTACGACCCCGCCCGGTACGTCAGCGAACGGGTCTGGGCCACGGCCGACGACGGCACCCGGGTACCGATCTCGCTGGTCCGCCACGTGGACACGCCCACCGACGGGACCGCCGCCGGCTTCCTGTACGGCTACGGGGCCTACGAGATCTCCAGCGACCCCGAGTTCTCCCCGTGGCGGCTGAGCCTGCTGGACCGGGGCGTCGTGTACGCCATCGCGCACGTGCGGGGTGGCGGCGAGCTCGGCCGCGCGTGGTACGAGCAGGGCCGGCTCGAGCACAAGGCCACGACCTTCACCGACTTCGTCGCGTGTGCGGACCACCTGGTCGACACCGGCGTGTGCGCCCGCGACCGCCTCGCGATCTTCGGTGGGTCCGCCGGCGGCCTGCTGGTCGGGGCGGTGCTCAACCTGCGTCCCGACCTGTGCCGCGCCGCCGTGGCGGCGGTGCCCTTCGTCGACGTCCTGTCGACCATGTCGGACGCGACCCTGCCGCTGACCGTGCCCGAGTACGAGGAGTGGGGCGACCCGAACCTGCCCGAGGTCGCCGCGACGATCCGCTCCTACTCGCCGGTGGACAACGTCCGCGACGCCGCCCACCCGGCGATCCTCGTCACCGCCGGGCTCAACGACCCGCGCGTCGGGTACTGGGAGCCGGCCAAGTGGGTCGCCCACCTGCGCGACCACGACACCGGGGACCGCCCGATCCTGCTGAAGACCGAGCTCGGCGCCGGGCACGGCGGCCCATCGGGTCGCTACGACGCCTGGCGCGAACGGGCCCTGTTCGCCGCGTTCGTGCTCGACCAGGTCGGTGTCCTGCCGCCGCTCACCGGTAGGTCGTCGCGACCTCCCCGAGTCGGGCACGCAGCCGCCCCGCCAGCCGGCGCTGGCGCTCGAAGGTCGCGGAGGCCGTCACGAGCAGCGCCCCGAGGACGGCGAAGACCACCCACCGCGGGACGTGGTCCACCACCACGGCCAGCTGGGTCCCCACGACCACGAGCGTGGCCGCGACCCCGTGCCAGACGGGCGCCTCGACCCGCTGCCCGACCCCGACGAGGAGGGCGACCGCGGCGATCGCGGCCACGGTCAGCGCCCGCACCGTGTCCTGGGGATCGCTGGCGAGGAGCAGCAGGGTCGGCGCCACGCCGAGCACGAGCCCCGGGTGGAGGGCGTGCCGCGAACGGACCTGCGGGTCGCGCACCATCCACAGGATGCCGGTCCCGAGGGCGAGCACCGCCGGCACCGCCGTGTAGGCCTCCGGCGTGGTCACCGCGGCGTCGCGCAGGAGCAGCCACACCGTGGCCGTGGTGGCGGTCAGGGCGGTCAGGCCATGCAGCCGACTCGCGATCCGGTCGCCCCGCCACACCAATGCGAGCACGGCGCCGCCGACGGCCAGCACCGCGCTGGTCACGGCGGTGGGCACGAGGCCGGCCGGCGCCGTCGCGGCGATGGCGACCGTCGCCGCCACCGGGACGGCGACGGCCGTGGTGCGGGCGTGCAGGTCCAGCCACGGCCCCGCGACGGCCACCACCACCGCCGCCGCCACGGCCACCGTGCCCGCGACGTCGTGCGCGTCCGCGGGGCCCACGACGGCGATGACGGCGGCTGCCGCGGCCAGCGCACCGGCGGCGACGGCGACCGCTGCCTGCTCCGGGTGTCGCCCGACCGGTGCGAGCACGGCGAGCAGGGCCAGCAGGCCACCGCGCCGGCCGTCGTCACCGCCAGGGAGGAGACGCCAGGGACCACCCGACCGCGACGATGCTCCAGACGACGAGCACCGCCCGTCCACTGGTCTCACCGAGCCGCGTGAACCCGACCAGCGCCCCGACCGTCGCGAGCAGGACCAGCAGCAGGGGGGACCCTCCCGACCACCAGGTCGCGGTGGACGCACCCGCGAGCGCCACGGCTCCGGTCGACGTTGCGCCACTGCCGGGGCGCGAGCACGCCGCCCACCAGGACGAGCATGCCGGTCGCGGCCAGCGCCAGGCCCGCCAGCCACGGGTCGGCGTCGGCGACGGCGAGACCGGACGGGCGCCAGGGGCTCGAGGTCTGCTCGAACCACCCGACCGCGGCGACGATGCTGATCGCCAGCATGGCCGCCGCGGCAGGCAACGAGGCCGGCAGTGATCCGGCCAGGACCGCGCGACGGTCGGCGGGAACGAGGCGACCGAGGCCGGCCACGACGAGCCCGACCCCCGCGACCATCGCCATGGCGGGCTCGATGGCCAGGTCGAAGGTGGCCACCCCGCCGACGGCCAGTGCGGTCAGGCCGCCGGTGGCGGCCGCGATCCCGACGATCGGCCCGGTGACCCGCCACCAGGCCGCGGCGGCGACCAGGCCGGCGAGCACGGGCAGGACCACGGCCACCCCGTCGGTGCCGGCCAGGACGATCGCCGCGCTGGTCGACGTGGCGGCCAGCCCGACGCCCCCGGCCGCGACGAGCGACCGACGCCGCCCGGACGCGGCAGCGAGCCTCCACGACGGGGCGGCCGCCAGCACGGTGGCGCCGAGGGCCACGAGGGGCAGCGCCGTCGTCGGGGTCACGTCGACGATCGCGAGGGCGCCCAGGGCGACGGTGCCCAGCCAGCCCACCGTGGCAGCCGTGGGCTGCCATCGGACACCGGCTGCGTTGCTGGCCGAGGGCGACGACCGTGGCGCCGAGGGCCGCCAGCGCGGCGCCGCCGGCGTCGACCAGGTCGCCGGTGGCCCCGTACGTGTGGGAGGCCCACACGACCGTCGCGGCGAGCGCGTCGGCGAGCAGCCCCATGGCCCCGGCCGTCAGGGGCAGGGCCCGGCGGTCGAGTGCGATGGCCAGGGCGGCCGACATGCCGGTCGCGCCGACGAGGATCGCCGCACGCGCCACGACGGGGAGGTCCTGCCAGGTGACGGCTGCGAACACGACCGCGGCGACGGCCAGCAGGGCGGCGCCGGCCAGGCCGAGGACGGTCTGGGCACGCAGGTCCGTCAGCCGGGGACGCCGGCCTCCCCGCGGGAGGGGAGCCGGTGGCGGCATGGCCCCGGCGGGCACGGCCGTGGCGGCCAGCTCCTGCACCAGCTCGCTCCTGCGGACCTGCAGGGCCGCCTCGTCGCGGACCGAGCTGCCAGTACTCGGCGGCGAGCGTGCCGAGCAGGTCCGCGTGGCAGGTCACGCACCGGGAGGCAGCAGGCCATCGGAAGGGGGTGCGGCAGACCGGGCAGGGGACGAGGACGTCGGGAACGGTCGTGGTGGCCATGGCGCACCTCGATGGTCGACCGTGCCAGCATCATCCCGTCCGGCCCCGGTGCGCCACGGCCAGGGGGCCCGGCGCGTGCGGGACCCACTACCGTCCGGGCGCCCTGCATCCCGACCCGGAGGCCCCCGACGTGAGCGCCTGCCTGTCACCGGCGGCCTGACCCGTGCGCGTCATCGCGGGCACTGCCGGCGGACGTCGCCTGGTCACGCCGAAGGGTGACCGGACCCGGCCGACCGCCGACCGCGTGCGCGAGGCCCTGTTCTCCAGTCTCCAGCCCCGCCTGCCCGGCGCCCGCGTGCTGGACCTGTTCGCCGGGTCCGGGGCGCTGGCCGTCGAGGCGCTGTCGCGGGGCGCCGACCACGCGGTGCTCGTGGAACGGGCCCGCCCCGCCCTGGCCGCCATCGACCGCAACCTCGCGATCGCGGACGTGGCCGAGCGTGCCGAGGTGGTCGCCGGGGACCTGCCCGGGGCGCTGGACCGCGTCACGGGGACCTTCGACGTGGTGCTGCTCGACCCGCCCTACGCGCTGGACCGGGACGTCCTGGCCGCGGTGCTCGAGCGGGTCGCGCCCCGGTGCGCACCCGACGCGACCGTGCGCCTCGAGCAGGCCACCCGGGCCGGCGCCCCGCCGTGGCCCGACACCCTGCTGCCGGGACGCACCCGTCGCTACGGTGACACGACCATCCACGAGGCCGCGCCCGCGCCGGCCCGCCCCGACGAGGACCAGCCCCCCACGGGGGCGTCAGAGTGAGTGCCACGTGAGCGTCTCGGTGGTCTGCCCCGGCTCCTTCGACCCCATCCACAACGGCCACCTCGACGTCGTCGAGCGGGTCGCCACCCGCTTCGACCGGGTGGTGGTCGCCGTGCTGGTCAACCCCTCCAAGGAGGGGTTCTTCACCATCGAGCAGCGGATCGACCTGATCCGGCGCACCACGTCCCACCTCGACAACGTCGAGGTCGACAGCTTCCAGGGCCTGCTGGTCGACTTCTGCCACGAGCACGACGTCGACCTGATCTGCAAGGGCCTGCGGGCGGTGTCGGACTTCGAGTACGAGCTGCAGATGGCCCACATGAACCAGCGCATCGGCGACGTCGAGACGGTGTTCACGGCCACCAGCCCCGAGTGGTCCTACCTGTCCTCCTCGCTGGTCAAGGAGGTCGCCCGGCTCGGCGGCCGCATCGCCGGCACGGTCCCGCCACTGGTCGAGGACGCCATCCACGCCCGGCTGTCGCAGGCCGGGTGACCGTGCTCGCGGGGCAGGGACCGGAAGGGGGACGGGGGTAGGCTCGCCGTCGGTACCCCCACTCGCGCACCTCCCACCGCGAAGGACCCCACGAATGTCCGAACACGAGCCGCCGGACGTCCTCGACGTCCACGCCTCCCAGCAGCGCGCGGCCGGGGTCGACCTGCAGAGCAAGCTCGACCACCTCGCCCAGCTGGTGGCCGAGGCCAAGGCGGTCCCGCTGTCGTCGTCGGTGATGCTCAACAAGGCCGAGATCGACGGGCTCGTCGCGGACATCCAGGCGTCCGTGCCCGAGGAGCTGCGCCAGGCCCGGTGGGTGGTCAAGGAACGTGACGACGTGCTCGAGGCCGCTCGCGGCGAGGGCCAGCGGGTGATCGAGGAGGCCCGGGCCGAACGCTCCCGCCTGATCGCCAAGACCGAGGTCGTGCACGCCGCCAACCGCGAGGCCGAACGCATCGTCGAGGACGCGCGCGAACGCGCCCGCCAGATCCGGCTCGAGGCCGAGGACTACGTCGACGCGAAGCTCGCCAACTTCGAGGTCGTGCTCCAGAAGGTCCTCGGCTCGGTCGAGCGCGGCCGCGAGAAGCTGCGGGGCCGCCTCGACGCCGACCAGCTCGCCCAGGACCTCGCCGCCGAGGACGACGAGATCTGATCAGGGGGTCGTGCGGTTCGCACACCCCTGATAGCCTGTGCGCTCGCACCCCTGCCACCGACGTCGTCGGTGGCTCGTGTGTGCGCCCGCCATCGACCTCGCTGCTGCACCCGTCCTCCAGGTGATCCTGCCGTGCGCGTTCCTGTCACCGACCTCGTCGGCCA
This sequence comes from uncultured bacterium, assembly GCA_963796225.1. GTDB lineage: Bacteria > Actinomycetota > Nitriliruptoria > Nitriliruptorales > Nitriliruptoraceae > CAWCLK01. The sequence continues at coordinate 17,106 of CAWCLK010000020.1, read as the reverse complement.
CCCCGGTGCCACCCGGACGGTGGTCGAGGACGTGCTGCCCGACGACGTCGACGAGCACGACGAGTGGGGCCCGGCCGAGAACACCGTGGTCGCCCCGCTGCACCTCGAGCTCGAGCTCGACTCCGTGGTCGAGGGCATCCTGGTGCGCGGCACCGTCGACGTCGACCTCGAGGTCCCGTGCGCACGGTGCCTGAAGCCGCAGCGGCTCGAGCACACGATCCCCGTCGCCGAGATGTTCACCGACCCGCGCCGGGTCGAGGAGGACGACGACGAGGACGGCTACCGCATCGACGACGACCTCGCCCACCTCGACCTCGCCCCGCTGCTGCGGGACACGGTCGTGATGGAGGTCCCCGTCCGCGTGCTGTGCCGCGACGACTGCCAGGGCCTGTGCCCGGTCTGCGGTGCCGATCGCAACGAGCTCGACTGCGGCCACCGCCCCGACGAGGACCCCGACCCGCGGTGGGCCAAGCTGGCCGACCTCGACGTCCCCCCGGCCTGACCCCCGACCTTCCCGACGTGCCCACGTCGACGACACGAAAGAGCCACCATGGCCGTCCCGAAGCGCAAGATGAGCCGGTCCCGCACGCGCCACCGCAAGGCGCAGTGGATGAAGACCAGCGCCCCGACGACCTCGACCTGCCCCCGCTGCAAGTCGCTGGTCCGGCCGCACACCGTCTGCCAGACCTGCGGCACCTACAAGGGCGAGCAGGTCCTCGAGTCGTGACCGTCCCGCGCGGACGCCGCGTCGCGACCCACCGGCGAGTCCGGTGATGCGGCGCCGCGTCGCGCTGGACCTCGGCACGGCCGACCCGTCGGCCGCCCGCGACGTCGTCCGTCGCGTGCTCGCCGACGCCCCGGGGCTCGACCTCCTCGTGGTCGGCCCCACCCCCGACGGTGACGCTGCGGGTGACGGGGTGTCCGAGCCCGACCTGCGCTGGGAACCGGCCGCCGCCCCGACGGCCGACGTCGATCCCGCCGTGGCCGTGCGGGGACGCGCGGACCTGTCGGTGCGCGTGCTGCTCGAGCTGGCCCGCGACGGCCAGGTCGACGCCGTGGTGTCGGCGTCGCCGCTCGCCGCGTTGCTGACGGCCACCCGGTTCCTGCTGCGGCGCCGGACCGGCGTGCGCGACCCGCTGGTCGCCGTCCAGGTCGCCACGCCCCGCGGCGAGGTCTGCGTGCTGGACGCCTCGGGCCGCCCCGGCACCACCGCCGGGTCGCTGCTGGGCGCCGCCGCCGACCTCGGGGATCTGCCCGACCAGGTCGGCCTGCTGACCGGTGGGAACGGCGACGCCCGCTCGGCCGCGGCGCTGTCGGGCCAGGTCGGCGCCCCCGTGCGCGAGGTCACCGCCGCCGAGGCCCTCGTCGGGGTCGCCCCGCTCGTGCTCGCCGACGGGGCCGCCGGTGGCCTGTTCGTCGGCACCGTTCGTGCCCTGGCCCCCGACCGGGTCGGGGCCAGCCGGGTGCTCGGCCTCGAGGACGCCCCGCCGATCTGGACCGTCGGGCCGGACCCGGCGACCTGGGGCCCCACCCTCCACGCCGCGGCGGGTCGGTCGTGAGCGCCGACCGCGAGCGGCTCGCGGAGCTCCAGCGGCGCCTGGGCGTCACGTTCGTCGACGAACGCCTGCTGGTCCGTGCCCTGGTGCACCGCTCCTACGCCTTCGAGAACGGCGGGCTGATCCCCAACGAACGGCTCGAGTTCCTCGGCGACGCCGTCCTGGCCCTGGTGGTCACCGACGAGATCTTCCACCTGCAGGACCGCGCCGCCGAGGGCCGCCTGGCCAAGATCCGCGCCGCCGCCGTCAAGACCGGGTCCCTGGCCCAGGTCGGCCGCGAGCTCGGCCTCGGCCAGTTCGTCCAGCTCGGCAAGGGCGAGGCCGCCTCCGGTGGCGCCTCCAAGGAATCGATCCTCGCCGACACGCTCGAGGCCGTGATCGGGGCCTACTACCTCGACCGCGGCTTCCACGCGGCCTACGACCTCGTGCAGTCGCTGTTCGCCGCCCGGCTGGCACACCTGGTCGGCTCCACCGCGGCGCTGGACTACAAGACCTCGCTGCAGGAGCTGTCGGCCTCCCGGCACGGGTCCCTGCCGGTCTACGAGGTCACCGACGTCGGTCCCGACCACGAGAAGACGTTCACCGCCGTCGTGCTCGTCGACGGCCAGGCGGCGGGACGGGGCGAGGGCCGGTCGAAGAAGCAGGCCGAGCAGCGCGCGGCCCGCGAGGCCTACCACCACCTGGCCGACGAGGTCGAGGACCGCGACGTGCGGACCGGGGCGCCGCTCGACGGGTCACCGGTCGGCACGGGCGGGCGGGGCGACGGCATCATCCCGCCCGACGAGGCGGCCCCGGCCAGTCGTCCGGAGGACGACCGTCCGTCCAGTCCCACGCGCTAGGGTCCTCGTCGGGGCGTCACGGCCCCGCACGACGCGTCCCACCCGGACGCCGTCGCGCGATTCGTGTCATGATTCGCGTCACTCAGGAGGCCCGTTCACGTGCTGGAGCTGCCCGAGGTCGAGGTGCTGCGCAAGGACCTCGAGAAGGAGGTCGTCGGCAAGCGCGTCAAGGACGTGCTCATCGAGACCCCCAGCATCGTCAAGCCGTTCCACCGGACGCGGCCCGAGTTCGTCAAGGCACTCGAGGGACGCAAGATCGAGGGCGTGCGTCGGCGCGGGACCGCGATCCTGGTGGACCTCGACGAGGGCCAGACCTGGGTCCTGCAGGCCCGCGGCAGCGCCTCGCTGCACCGCGAGACCGCCAACGAGCCCGCCGGCGACGACACCCACATGGTCGTCACCTTCACCATCGGCGGCGCGATCCACCTCTCCGACGTCGAGGACGAACCCGACGTCTCCACCGGTGTGGTCGCCACCGAGGAGGCGCTCGAGGCCGCCGGCATCCCCGAGACCGGCTTCGACCCCCTCGAGGACAACCTCACCTGGATGGACTTCGGGCGCATGCTCGCCTCGGCGAAGATGTCCCTGAAGCTGCTGTTCATGGACCCCCAGTACATCCAGGGGATCGGGACCGTCTACTCCGACGAGATCCTGTACGAGGCCGGGCTGCGCTACGACCGCCAGTCGGACACGCTGTCCACCCAGGAGGTCCGCCGGCTGTACCGCAGCATGCAGGAGGTCCTGGCCGCCGCCATGAAGTTCCGCGGCTCCTCGCTGGACGACAGCGACGCCGACGAGGCCGTCGACGACGAGGGCGAGGTCTCCGAGCACCTCAAGGTCTACGGCCGGGAGGGCCTGCCGAGCTTCCGCAGTCGCCGCCCGATCGAGCGCGTGCGGGTCAAGAAGGGCATCTACGCCTACTTCGACCCGCAGAGCCAGTACTGACCGGCGATGTCCTCCGCCGCCCGGCACCTGCTCGTCCGCGGACGGGTCCAGGGCGTGTTCTTCCGGGCCTCCACGCGTGACCGCGCGCGCCGGGCCGGCGTGGCCGGCTGGGTGCGCAACCTGCCCGACGGGCGGGTCGAGGCGCACCTGCAGGGGCCGGCCGACGCCGTCGAGCAGGTCGAGGCGTGGGTGCGTGACGGCGGGCCGCGTGACGCCACGGTCGAGGACGTCGAGGCCGAGGACGTGGCCCCCGTCGACGTCGAGGGCTTCACGATCGAGCGGTAGGCGTGCGCTGCGCGCCACCGGCCCGTCCATGCTGTGGACGGCCTGTGGACGACGACCCGAGCAGGACGATAGGCTGGGACCCCACACGGTCGTGTGCGTGGTGGCGGGAGACGCCCCCGGACGCCCCCCGGACATCCCGGATGAGGATCGTCCCGGGCCACCCGCCCCGCCGACGATCGTGTGACCCGGGTCGCGCGGTGACGCACCCGGAACCTTCGTCGCGGCGCGCTGTGCCCCGACGAGGGTGGCAGGACCACACACCGACCCACAGCCGCCCCCGGCTGCCTCGACGCGCCCGTCGCGGCGCACCGACATCCTTTCGGAGGAACCCCGATGGCCAAGGCCCTGTTCGGCACCGTCGCCAGCCCCTCGCAGCTGCAGCTGCTCGACGAGATCCGTGCGCTGCGCCAGCGTGTGTCCGAGCTGGAGGCGGCCCTCGACGAGGCCCGCGACGCCGCGTCGTCGCGCCCTGACCTGCAGATCGTGGTCGAGGAGGCTGCTGCCGGCGCCGGCGTCGGCGCCTGACGACCACGACTCCCACACTGCGGCGGGCCTCGAGGGCCCGCCGCTCGTGTGTGGGGGGATGCTGGGAGACGTTGGGCCGCGTCGGTAGGCTGCGCGCACTTCCCCCGGTCCATCTCATGCCGCTCGTCCCCGGTGCGATTCGCCCGGTGAGGGAGTCCACGTGTTCCTGACGTCGCTCAGCCTGCGAGGCTTCAAGTCCTTCGCGGACAAGACGGTGATGGACGTCGAGCCGGGGATCACGGTCATCGTGGGCCCCAACGGGTCGGGCAAGTCCAACGTGGTCGACGCCCTGTCGTGGGTGCTCGGCACGGCCTCGCCCAAGAAGGTGCGCGGTGGCTCGATGGCCGACGTCATCTTCGCGGGCTCGCCCAGCCGCTCCGCCCACGGCTCGGCGCGGGTCGAGATCGTCATCGACAACTCCGAGGGCGTGCTCGGGACCAACGCCATCGGCACGTCCGGGTCCGCCCAGCAGTTCACCGAGGTCCGCGTCGCCCGCGAGATCTACGCCTCCGGCGAGTCCGGCTACCTGATCAACGGCGAGGAGGTCCGCGCGCTCGACGTGCAGGAGCTGCTCAGTGACACCGGCCTCGGGCGCGAGCTGCACACCATCGTCGGGCAGGGCCAGCTCGACGAGATCCTCAACGCCAAGGCCGAGGACCGGCGCAAGTACATCGAGGAGGCCGCCGGCATCCTCAAGCACCGGCGCCGTCGCGAACGGGCCCTGCGCAAGCTCGAGTCCGTCGACGAGCACATCGACAAGCTCAAGGCCGTCCTGCGCGAGCTGCGCCGCCAGCTGCGCCCCCTGGAACGCCAGGCCGAGGCCGCCGACAAGTACCAGGCGCTGCAGGCCCAGCTGCGGGACGTGCAGGTCCGGCTGGCCGCACACGACCTGGCCCAGCTGCTCGAACGCCGTGCCCGCCAGGGGCGGGCCGACGCCGACGCCGCCCAGCGGGAACGGCACGCCGACGCCGCCGTGGCCCAGCGCCGGGCCGAGGTCGCCGACCTCGAGGGTGCCCTGGCCGAGCTCGGCCCCGGCGTCGATGCCGCCCAGCGCACCTACTACGAGCTGACCAGCCTCAACGAACGCCTCCGCGGGACCGCCGACCTCGTGGCCGCCCGCCGGCGGCACCTGGTCGAGTACGTCGAGGAGCCGCTGGCCGGTCGCCCACCCGAGGAGCTGCGGGGCGCGGCCGAGCGTGCCGACCGGGAACGCACCGAACGGCAGGCCGACCGCGACCAGACCCGCCAGCACCTCGAGGCCGCCGTCGCCGACCGGCGCGCGGCCGAGCTGGCCCGCCGCGAGCACGACCAGGCCCGCCAGGCCGAGGCCCGACGTCGCGCCGAGGCCCGCGAGCGGGTGCTGCGGTGGGAGGGCGAGGTGTCGGCCCGGCGCGGGTCGATCGCCGCGACCGAGTCCGAGCTCGGCCGGGTCTCCTCCCAGCTCAGCTCGCTGGACGGGCGCGTCGCCGAGGCCGAGCGTGAGGTCGAGGGCGTCCAGGGCGAGATCCAGAGGCTCGACGTCGACGAGGTCGAGCTCACCGAGGCGCTGGAGGCCGGCGAGGCCGAGGTCGCCGCCGCCCAGGCGACCGTCGACGAGCTCGCCGTGCGCGAACGCGAGCTCGAACGGGAGCGTGCGTCGCACGCGGCCCGGGCCGAGGCGCTGCGGGGCGCCCTGGCCGAACGCGCCGGCGGCACCGCCGCCCTGCTCGACCAGGACGCCGACTCCGGGGTCGACGGGCTGCTCGGCGCGATCGCCGACCACGTCCGGGTCGACGACGGGGCCGGCGCCGCGATCGCGGCCGCGCTGGGGCCGCTTGGCGAGGCCGTGGTCGTCACCACGCCCGAACAGGCACGACGCGCCATCGCCTGGCTGCGCACCCACGAGGCCGGCGGGGCCACGGTGCTGGCCACCCGCGGCGAACGCGTCGACCCGGTCGAGCTCGACGACGAGGCCCGCGACCAGCTCGCTGCCGGTCGTGCCACGCCGCTCGCCGACACCCTGCACGCCGCAACCTCGGACGAGACCGCCCCGCGCGTGGTGGCCGCCCTCCAGGCGATCCTGGCCCGCACCTGGCTGGTCCCGACCTGGGACGCCGCCGTGCTGCTGCACGGCCGCCACCCCGGCCTGACCTTCGTCACCCCCGAGGGGGACCTCGCGGGCCCCTACGGCTACCGCGGTGGCCAGTCGCCGACCGCGTCCGCCGTGGTCACCGCGACCGCCGCCGACGAGGCCGAGGCTCGCGCCCGCGAGCTCGCCGTCGCCCTCGACGAGCTGGCCGAGCAGGCCAGCGAGGCCACCGGCGTGCTGGCCACCGCCAAGCAGCGTCTGGCCGTCGCCACCGACCGCATCAACGAGTCCGACGCGGCCATCACCGGCGCCGCCGAACGCCTGGCCCGGCTCAACAAGGAGCTCGTCGCGCTGTCGAACCAGCGTGAGGTCGTCTCCGCCCAGCAGTCCGAGCTCACCGACCTGCTCGCCCGGGACCGCGAGGCGCTGTCCGAGCTCAACGCCCGGGGCCCGTCGCTGCCGGACGAACCCGAGGCCGAGGACGGCCCCGACCTCGAGGCCGAACGGCTCGACGCCACGGTCGAGTCCGCCCGCGAGCGCGAGCTCGACATCCGGGTCAACCTCGAACGCACCACCGAGCAGGTCCGCCACCTCGAACGCCAGTCCGCCGACCTGCGGCGCGAGGCCGACGAGGTCGAGGTCGCGCTGACCGAGGCCGCCCGCCGTCGCGAGGCCCGCCGTGCCGGCATCGCACGCTGCGGCACGCTCGCCGCGGTGTGCGCGACGGCGCTGGAGCACCTGTCCAGCTCGATCGACGAGGCCGCCGAGGAGCGCGACGCCCTGCAGTCCACGGTCCGCGCCCGGCGGCAGGCGCTCGGCGTGGCCCGCGAAGGCCTGCAGGAGGCGGAGGGCGAGCTGGCCCAGGTCCGCGAGGTCCGCCACGAGGCCGACCTGAAGCGGGCCGACCTCGACCACCACGTCGAGCAGCTCACCGAACGGCTCACCCGCGAGTTCGGCCTGTCCACCGCCGACGTGCAGACCGAGCACCCCGACGCCGCCGCGTACGAACGCCCCGCCCTGGTCGAGGAGGAGGACGTCCTCGTCCGCAAGCTCGGCCTGCTCGGCCGGGTGAACCCGCTGGCGCTCGAGGAGTTCAAGGCGCTCGAGGAGCGGCACACCTTCCTCTCGAACCAGCTCGAGGACCTGCGCCAGTCCAAGCGGGACCTCGAGGAGGTCGTCGTCGCCGTGGACAACCGCATCCGCGACGTGTTCGCCGAGGCCTACGAGGACATCGCCCGCGAGTTCCAGGACATCTTCACGGTCATGTTCCCCGGCGGGTTCGGCCGACTGACCCTCACCGACCCGGACGACATGCTGACCACCGGCATCGAGGTCGAGGCGCGTCCCCCCGGCAAGAAGGTCACGCGCCTGTCGCTGCTGTCGGGTGGCGAGCGCTCGCTGACGGTGCTGGCGTTCGTGTTCGCGATCTTCCGGGCACGCCCCAGCCCCTTCTACGTCCTCGACGAGGTCGACGCCGCGCTCGACGACGTGAACCTGCAGCGGCTGCTCGAGGTCGTCGAGTCCTTCCGCGGGTCCAGCCAGATCATCATGGTGACCCACCAGAAGCGCTCGATGGAGATCGCCGACGTGCTCTACGGGATCACCATGGGGCCGGACGCGGTCACCAAGGTCGTGGCGCAGCGTTTCGACGAGCTCGAGGCCCGGGGGCTGCTCGCCACCGCCTGAGGGAACAAACCCGACGGCGGGTGCAGTTGTCCGTACCACCTGCGTCATCGTCTCCCGAGGATGTCCGGTGCCCTCCCACCGTCTCCTGCTCCCGGGCGTCGCGTTCCTCGCTGCGCTCGCCTTCGCCGTCGTCGCCTTCACGGGCGACGACGGGCCCGTGACCGTCGACACCGGTGCCGTCGGTGACGCCGGGACCGGCGCCGTGGCCTCGCCGTCCCCCGGGGCGTCCCCGTCCCCGACCGACAGCGCCCCGGCCGGCGACGCCCCGTCCGCCGCGCGGATGGCGCCCCTGCGCCTGCCGACGGATTCGGGGATGACCATCGGCGATCCCGACGCGCCGTTGGTGATGGTCTCGTTCGAGTCGTTCGGCTGCCTGTGGTGCGGCAACTTCCACCGGCTCACCCTGCCGGGGGTGCTGGAGGAGCACGTCGCCGACGGCACCCTGCGCATCGAGTCGCGCATGCTGCCCTACGAGCAGCGGGCCGTGCCGGGGGCTCGCATCGGCGCGGCGGCAGGCCTGCAGGACCGCTACTGGGCGCTCGCCGAGCACCTGTACCCGTTCATCGCCGGCACGGGCGAACCGCCGGTGGGGCGCGACCTCACCGCCGACGAGCTCGGCGCCTACCGCGAGCGCCAGACCGAGGAGGCACTGCTCGCCCAGGTCGAGCAGGTCGCCGACGAGATCGACCTCGACTGGGACCGCTTCCGTGCCGACTACGCCTCGGACGAGGTGGCGTCGATCGTCGCGCGTGACCAGGCCATGGGCTCCCAGCTCGGCTTCACGGGCACGCCGGCCTTCGTGGTCAACGGGGTGCCCGTGGGTGGCTACATGGGGCCCGAGCGCTTCCGCGAGTTCCTCGACGCGGTGCTCGACGCCTCCACGTCGGCCTGACCGCGGTGGGCCTCGGCGCAGACATCGGCTACGTCGCCGCGCTCGCCGGCGGCGTGCTCGCCGTGCTCAGCCCGTGCGGGGCGCTGCTGCTGCCGTCCTTCTTCGCCTACGCCTTCGACCAGCCGGGACGCCTGCTGGCGCGGACCGGCGTCTTCTACCTCGGGCTGGTGACCACGCTCGTGCCGTTGGGCGTGTCCGCCTCGGCGGCCACGCGCCTCGTGCGCACCCACCAGGACACCGTGGTCGCCGTCGCGGGCGCCGTCGTGATCCTCCTCGGGCTGGTGACGGCGTTCGGCGGGGGGTTCGTGCTGCTGCCCCGCCGGTTGCGGGACCGCGGGACGACGGGCAACGGCCCCGGGGCGACCTACGTGCTCGGGCTCGCCTACGGCGTCACCGGCTTCTGCACCGGCCCCATCCTGGGGTCGATCCTCGTGCTTGCGGCGGCCGGGGGCCAGCCGGTCCGGGGCGGGGCGCTGCTGGCCGTGTACGCCCTCGGGATGGTCGTGCCCCTCGGGGTCCTCGCGCTGGTGTGGGACCGGATCGGCGAGCGTCCTCGACGGTGGCTGCGCGGCCGCGAGCTCCGGGTGGCCGGCCTGCGGCTGCACAGCACCTCGGTGGTGTCGGGCCTGCTCCTGGTGGGGGTCGGGGTCCTGCTGCTGGTCGGCGGCGGGGCGCTGGTCGAATCGCCCGACCTCGCCATGCTCGGGGCGCGGGCCGAGGAGTGGGCACGTGACGCCGGCGCGCGGGTCCCGGACGAGGTCCTCGGCGCGGCGGCCGTGGTGGTCACGGGAGCCTGGCTCCTGCGGCGATGGCGCCAGGAGGCCCGGGTGGCCCCGGACGGGCAGGAACCGCCGGCGTGACCGCCTGTGTGCCCCCGGGTCACTCCTCGGGGCAGCTGTCACCCGTCGTGCGCCGCTCGTCGGTGTACAGGGGCGGGTCGAAGGTCTCGCTGGCCAGGTCCTGCCCGAGCACGGTGATGTCGTACCCGCCGTTGACCTCCATGCGCACGTAGGCCTGCTTGCACACCGAGGAGGCCGGGAACCCCGCGGCCGGACCGCCCCAGTGCAGCGACGAGCCGATCACCGCGCCCCAGTGCAGGGACGGGACGATCCCCTGGCCGAAGATCGACAGGGAGACCTTCGGGAACGCCACCCCGAACTGCGCATCGACGTCGAGCCCCATCGCGGCCGCCGAATCGGCCGGCTCCGGATCCATCTCGTCGATGTCGGTCGCCCCGGACGCGGTCACATCGGTGCCGTGGTAGGTCAGGCCGACGTCGCCCCGGTACTCGAAGGAGGCCGTGGCCTGTGCGGAGGCGTTGGCCGAGGCGTTGACGTTGCCGATGATCTGGGCCGTGAGGTCCACGGTGACCGGTACGGGGCCGACCAGCCACGTGTAGGTCAGCATGGGCACGGGGACCTCGAGCTCGACCGGGCTGACGCCGGCACCCGCGACCGCGAGGGTGAGGTCCAGGCTGCCGCCGAGCTCCTGGACGTCGATGTCCGAGCTGGTGAGCTCCCCGTCGGCGTAGCTGGTCGTGGCGGTCGACCGCATCGAGGTGATGGTGCCCTCGCCCCGGAAGGCCATCGTGCTGTCGCCCGCGCCCTCACGCGACACCACGACGAGGATGTCGACGCTGTCGCCGTGGGAGGTCAGTCGGAACCGGAAGGTGTTGCCCTGGGCCTGATAGGTCCAGGCCACGCTGCCTGCCTCGCGGTCCACCTCGATCGAGTCGTGGATGGCCTTGCCGATGTCCTCGCCCGACTGCACCGGGACCACCCGACCGTCGGGCATGCGCATGCCGATGCGGGCGAGCCGCGCCTGCCCGGCCGAGGCCGCCTGCACCTCGTGCGGGGCGCCGAGGGCCTGGGCGTCGTCGTCCACGGCGGCCAGGAACTGGTCGAAGGAGAACTGCAGGGGCACGTCCCAGGCCACGGTGCCGTCCCGGATGGCGTCCGCGAGCGTGGCCGGCTCGGACTGCACGGCGAGGCTGTCGCCGTCGTCCGCGACGGCGGTGACGCGTCGGAGCGCACGCCCGGCGATCAGGAGCACGTCGTCCTCGGCGACCTCCACACCCGCCGCCCCGAGGGCGGCCGCGTCGAAGGTGTAGGTGCCCGCGTCGTCGTCGGCCGACGTGAGGGCGTCGAGGGCTTCCCCGGCCACCACCACGGTCTCGTCGGTGTAGGTGACGTCCCAGGTCGTCTCGCCGTCGTCCACCAGGTGGTCCCGCTGCGTCGACGTCAGCGCGGTCTCGGCCCCCTCGACGGTCCCGTGGCCACCTGCGCCGGCCGGTGCGGTGTCGGCCGTGTCATGTGCGGCGTCCGTGTCACCCCCGGAACAGCCGGTCACCAACATCAGCGCTGCGGCCACCAGCCCGGTCGCCGCCCGTGCGGTTCGCGTCCTCATCCTGCCCCGTGGGTCGTGTCTCTCGCGTCCCGGGCCAGCACGGCCCGAGCGGCGCCCATGGTGGCAGTGTCGGTCGCCGGGACGAAATGTCCGGGACGGGCTGGTGCCCGGGGGAGCAGGGACCGACCGCGATGGGTGCCGGCGTCGCGGCTACCGTCGAGCCGCGGTCGTCGACCCCAGGGGGCCCGCTCCATGGAACTGATCCTGCTCGTCGCCATCGTCGGCGTGCTCGTCGTGGCGCTCGTCGCCGGGCTGGTCGTCGGCAGCCGCCGGTCGTCGGGTCGGGGCGGTGACACCCAGCCCCTGCCCGAGGACGGGGGCGGCACCGCGACGCTCGAACGCGACACCGACGTGCTCGAGGCGCCCGAGGCCCCCCCGGCGGAACCCGAGGCACCACCGGCCCCGCCGGAGGTCGAGGAGGCCCCGCCACTCACGCTGGGGGAGCGGTTCCGCGTCCGGCTGTCGCGCACCCGCAACGTCCTCGGGTCCTCGGTCGCCGAGCTGTTCGGGCGGGGCGTGTCCGACGAGGCCTGGGAGGGGCTCGAGGAGGCCCTGATCGCCGCTGACGTCGGGGTCACCGCGACCATGGAGATCGTGGAGGAGCTGCAGCGTCGGGCCCGCGAGGAGGGGGCGACCACCGCGGACGAGGTCGTGGACCTGCTCAAGCAGGAGCTGCGCAAGGCCCTCGGGACCGCGGACCGCAGCCTGGCGCGCACCCAGGACGACGAGCCCACCGTCTGGATGGTCACGGGCGTCAACGGGACGGGCAAGACAACGACGATCGGCAAGCTGGCCGCCGTCGAGCAGCGCGAGGGCCGGGACGTCGTCCTGGCCGCCGCCGACACCTTCCGGGCCGCCGCCGCCGAGCAGCTCGGCCTGTGGGCGGAACGCACCGGGGCGCGGCTGGTGCGCAAGGACGAGGGTGCGGACCCGGCTTCGGTGGCCTTCGACGGCTACATGGCTGCGCGTGCCACCGACGCCGACCTCCTGATCGTCGACACCGCCGGGCGCCTGCACAACAAGCGCGAGCTGATGGACGAGCTCGGCAAGGTCAAGCGCGTCGTCGAGAAGCAGTCGGGGCCGTTGGAGGAGACGCTGCTGGTCCTCGACGCCACCACCGGGCAGAACGGCATCCAGCAGGCGCGCGCCTTCCTCGACGCGGTCGAGGTCACCGGCCTGGTGCTGACCAAGCTCGACGGCTCGTCCAAGGGCGGGATCGCCGTTGCCGTCCAGCGCGAGCTGGACCTGCCGGTCAAGCTGGTGGGCCTCGGCGAGGACGTCGACGACCTGGCGCCCTTCGACCCCGACGCCTTCGTCGAGGGCCTGTTCGCGGGCCTCGAGGTCTGACCGGGGGCGTGTGCACACACGACGGCGGGCGGACCCGATGGGGTCCGCCCGCCGTCGTGCTTCGGTGGTGGGGTCAGCCGCCGTCGGTGTTGATGTTCACCTCGGACGGGACGTCGACGGAGGGGGCGTCCACGCCGTTGTCACCGCTGCCGCCGAGGACGGAGATGGCGAACCAGGCGATCAGCGCGATCACGATGACGGCGAGCACGGCGACGATCGCACCGGACATCCCGCCGGACCGGCTGCCGGAGTCCGTCACGATGACCTCGCGCTCCCGCGGCGGGGTCTGCTGCTCGGGATGGGTGTGCGGCTCGGTGGCCATGGATCCTCTCCTTTTTGTGAGGTGTGGTCTTGCCCCAGGTTCGAATCCTCGCCGTGGACGGGACCTCGTGGGACCCCCGACGTCGGTACATGACGCCGCGGCCGAGCGGGCGCTGGCCAGGAACCCGTCCATCCGGCGGTGGTCGAACGGACGCCACGGCGCCCGGACGCGTCAGGCGGCGTCGCGGTGGACGGGCAGCCGCACCTCGAAGGCGCTGTGCTCGTCGCGGTCGACCACGGCGATGCTGCCGCCCATGGCCACGACCAGCTCACGGGCGATCGCGAGCCCGAGGCCCGACCCCCGGGAGTGGGCCTCGGTCCGGCCGAGCCGCACGAAGCGGTCGAACACCTCGTCTCGACGGTCCGGTGGGATTCCGGTGCCCTCGTCCCAGACCTGCAGCACGACCTCGTGGCTGGCCGCGTCGGTCCCCACCTGCAGGTGCACCGGCGGGCTGCCGTGCTGGTCGCCGTTGGCGACGAGGTTGGTGACGACCTGCAGGAGGCGGTCGGGGTCCGCGTCGGCGCACGGGACCTCGCTGTCGAGGTGCAGGACGACGGGGACGTCGGGGAGCCCGCTCGTGGCCTCCGTGACGATGGCCTGCACGTCGGTGGGGCGGCGGATCGTCACCAGCGTCCCCGCGTCGACGTGGGAGACGGTCCCGAGGTCGTCCACGAGCCGCACCAGCCGGTGGGCCTGGCGTCCGAGCGCCGCCACCAGCCGTTCGGTCTCCGGGGGACGCAGCTCGCCCAGGCGCTGCCGCATGGTCTCGATGACCCCCACGATGGTGGTCAGGGGCGTGCGCAGCTCGTGGGAGGTGATGGCCACGAAGTCGGTCTTGAGACGGTCCAGCTCGCGGTAGCGGGCGGCGAGGTCGGTCTCGTGGTCGAGCGCCCGTGCCGCCTCGATCGCCAGCCCCATCTGGGCGGCGAAGCGGGAGATCGTGCGGTCCTCGGTGGGGGAGAAGCGGCGCCCGACTGGCGCCCCGCACGCCATCGCGCCCACGACCTGCCCGCCGGCGCGCCGCAGCGGGTGGACGGTGATGTCGCCGTGGACGGGGTGGCCCGCCGACTGCATGGCCTCGAGCTCGTCATCGGTGGCGCGCGTCGGTGCCCCGTCGAGGGCACGCGCGAGCGGACCGTGCAGGAACGGTCCGCGGGTGACCGGCGTGATGTCGTCGCGGGCGGCCACCGCCGGGTCGGACGTGGCGACCACGCGCGGGGCGCCGCCGTCGCCCAGCAGGAACACCGTCACGGCAGGGACGCCGAGGTGGGCCGCGACCGCGTCGACCATCTGCTGCAGGGCGTCGGTCTCGGCCGTGCCGATCGTCGACACCACGACCCGGTGCATAACGTCGAGCTGGCTGGCGGCCTGCTCCGCCTCGGCCAGGGCCGCGCGGGCGGCCTCGGCGGAGTCGCGGGCCTCCCGCTCGGCCGCGCGGGCCAGGTCCACCATGCGGGCCAGCGTGGCCGTGAGCCCGACCGCCAGGCCCACGCCCAGCAGCGCGTCGACCGGCTCGATCCGGTGGTCGAGCAGGGGGCGCAGTGCCTGTCGGACGGCTTCGGCCGTGACGCCGATGCCGACCCCCACCCACCACGACCGCACGCCCTGCAGGCCGAGGAAGGTGAGCAGCAGCAGGAGCAGGACCAGCGTGTATCCCGCGTCCTCGTCGGGACCGAGCGCGACGAGCAGGCCGAGGATCACCGGGTCCGACCACCGCAGCACGGCCGCCAACCGCGACCGGGACGGGTCCAGCGTCGGCAGCGCCAGCGTGGCCACACCCGCCAGCATCAGGGCCGATCCGCCGACCGCGATCGAGATCTCGAACCAGGCATAGCCGTAGACGACCTCGCCGAGCAGCGCGAGGACCAGGCTGGCGCCCGCTGCCAGGCGGCCCCAGCCGAGCGCGCGTTCCGGCGAGGGCACGGCCCTGCGGCGTGGTGCGTGCATGCTGACCCGCTGTCCTGTTCGCCCCACGGCGGGTCCGGCCCGCCGCGCGAATGGTGCCACATGCCCTCCCGGTCGTCCGCCTGGCCCCCCCGGGCGGTCACGACGTCCTCGCTACCCTCGGCGACCACCACCGTCCCCGAGGACCCACTGTGTTCGATGCGCTCTCCGAACGACTCGACGCCGCCCTCTCCAAGGTCAAGGGCCGCGGTCGCCTCGACGAGAAGACCGTCGACGCCACGCTGAAGGAGATCCGGCTCGCACTGCTGGAGGCGGACGTCAACTTCAAGGTGGTCAAGGAGTTCGTGGGCCACCTCCGCGAGGCGCTGGTGGGCGAGGACGTCAGCAAGGCGCTGAACCCGTCCCAGCAGGTCATCAAGGCCGTCCACGCCGAGATCGTCCGTGCGCTGGGCGGGGGGTCCGTGCCGCTGGACCTCGGCAGTCAGAAGCCGGCTGTCATCATGCTGGCCGGCCTGCAGGGCTCCGGCAAGACCACCGCGGCGGGCAAGCTCGCGGCACAGCTGAAGAAGAAGGGCCGCAACCCGATGCTGGTGGCCTGCGACCTGCAGCGCCCCGCCGCGGTCCAGCAGCTGCGCGTCAACGCCGAGAAGGTCGGCGTCCACGTCTACGCCCCGGTCGAGTCCGGCGACCCCGTGCCGGTCGCGCGCGAGTCGCTCGACAAGGCGGCCCAGACCGGCTGCGACGTCGTGATCGTGGACACGGCGGGGCGCCTGCACGTCGACGCCGAGCTGATGCAGCAGGCCGCCGACATCCGGTCCGCCGTCGACCCGGTGGCGACGCTGTTCGTCATCGACTCGATGATCGGGCAGGAGGCCGTCAACGTCGCCAAGGCCTTCCACGACGACGTCGGCTTCGACGGCGTGGTCCTGACCAAGCTCGACGGTGACGCCCGCGGTGGTGCCGCGATGAGCGTCCGCGAGGTCACGGGCAAGCCCATCCTCTTCGCCTCCATCGGCGAGAAGATGGAGGACTTCGAGGCCTTCCACCCCGACCGCATGGCGGACCGGATCCTCGGCATGGGCGACGTGATGACGCTCATCGAGAAGGCCGAGGACACCTTCACCGAGGCCGAGACCAAGAAGGCCGAGGAGGCCCTGCTCTCCGGCGAGTTCACCTTCGAGGACTTCCTCGAGCAGATGCAGATGGTCAAGCGGATGGGGCCGCTGAAGGGGGTCCTCGGGATGCTCCCCGGCGTGGGGTCGCAGATCAAGGACATGGACATCGACGACAAGCACCTCGCGCACATCGAGGCGATCATCCAGTCGATGACCCTCGAGGAGCGGCGCAACCCGAAGGTGCTGAAGAAGAACGGCGGCCGCCGTCGCAAGCGCATCGCGGCCGGGTCGGGCCGCTCGGTGACCGAGGTCAACCGGCTCCTCAAGCAGTTCGAGGAGGCCCGCAAGGTCATGAAGTCGGTCTCCAAGATGGCCGGCATGCAGGGCATGAAGCCGAAGGGCGCCAAGGGCCAGCTCGCCCAGGCCAAGGCCGCCCGCCAGATGATGAAGTCCGGCCAGCTGCCCGGTGGTGCCGGGGGCATGGGCGGGTTCAGCGGCCTGCAGCCCAGCCCGAAGAAGAAGGGCTGACCGGCCGCTGCGCCGGGGCCCGATCTCGTGCAGCGTCGGCCGGCAGCCCGCCGATCGGGAAGGGCTGACGGGGCGGGACTACCCTCCGGCCTCGTCGTCTCCCACGAAGGTGCGCCGCCATGAGCGTCGTCGACACCATCTCCCTGGTCCTGCACGTCCTGGCTGCCACCGCCATCGTCGGTGGGGGCCTGGTCCAGGTGATGGCCGGTACGCGCCTGCGCGCGGCCACCACGGGGCGCGACGCCGCCCAGTGGGCCTCGTTCGCCCGCGCCGGCGGCATGGTCGTGCTCGGTGCCGCGCTGGTCTCGCTGGCCACCGGCGGCCACCTCGCCGGCGCCGTCTGGGGCGGCGACCGCGGCGGCTTCGCCAACCCGTTCATCACCGTCGGGCTCGCGGCGTGGCTGCTCATGCTGCCGATCGGACCCATGATCGGCGGGGCGCGCCTGCGCCGTCTCACGGAGGCCGCCGAGGGCCTCGGCGACGGGCTGCTGCCCGCCGAGCTGCGCGCCGACGCGCAGTCCCCGGCGCTGTGGGGCCCGGTCACCTCGCTGCTCGGTGCCGCCGCCGGGATGGTGTGGATGATGGAGGCCAAGCCCGACTGGGCGGCCGCGGTCGTCGGCATGCTGATCGCCTTCGCCGTGGGCTGGGGGGCCGGCATCGCCGTCGCGGGGCGCGGCGCCACCGCCC
>CAWCLK010000019.1:0-283215 GCA_963796225.1 uncultured bacterium | reverse complement strand
CGCGGTGGCGGGGCGCGGGGTCACCTCAGCGCCTCGGCCACCACGGCGGCGAGGGCGGCCTGCTTCTCCAGCGACTCGGCGTACCGAGCCGTGGAGAACTCGTTGGTGATCCGGAAGGAGGTGTCGCCGACCCGGACCCAGACCTCACCGAGGGGGTGGTCGCCGGCGGACTGGCTGACGACGATCGCCTCGTCACCGATGTCGGCCAGGTCCTCGACGTCCATGCCGGCGTCGCCCGCGGCGCGCTGCCCGTCGATCTGCGCCCCGTCGAAGGGCTGCCAGCTGATCGCGGACTCGAGCACGTCCTCGTCCACCTGCTCGATGGTCCACCGGCACCCGCCGTACTGCTCCTCCTGCCCGAGCACGGTGAAGCCCGTGGCCGCCTCGACCTCGTCGGGGCTCACCAGCTCGCACCCGGGGGCCTCGTCGCCGTTTCCGGCGGTGACGTCCGCGGCCGCTGCCTCGGTGCCAGCGTCGTCGTCCGCGGGGGTCGTCGAGGCATCGTCCCCGCCCCCGCAGCCACCGACGCCCACGACGAGCGCGGCGACGACGAAGGCCCCGCGCGTCCCGATCCGCCGTCCCATGTCGTCCCCACTGCTCGCCCCGCTGCCCCGGCTCCGCCGTGGCGGAGACGACGCTACGCCGAGCCTCTGAACGCCCGCTGAACGCGTCCGCGCGCCCCGCCCCGCCACGTGGCTGCTTGACTCGGTCCTCGAGCTGGGAGGCACCATGGCCTACGACGAGGAGCTGGCGCAGCGCATGCGCGAGCTGCTGGCGGTCGAGGAGGGGATCACCGAACAGCGCATGTTCGGTGGGCTCGGCTTCATGGTCCACGGGCACATGGCCATCGCGGCCAGTGGCCAGGGCGGGGCGCTGGTGCGCGCCGATCCGGAGGACGGCGACCGGTACGTCACCTCGGGGGAGGCGTCGCCCTTCCTCATGCGCGACCGCCCCGTGACCGGCTGGGTCCACGTGCAGCCGGCCCACCTCGGCACCGACGAGGAGCTGCAGCGCTGGATCGACGTCGGCGTCGGCTACGTCCGCACCCTGCCGCCCAAGCGCTGACCGCCCGTACTCTGCCGACCATGCCGACGCGATCGATCCCCGCCCCGGCGCTGCGCGAGGTCGCCGAGATCTGGTGGGACGTCGATGCGGTGCCGGTGGTCCGGTGGGACGCGTCAGGCCGTCGCTTCACGCTGGCCGACCCGGGCGGTGGGCACGAGCCCCTCGTCCTGCTCGAGCTCGAGGACCCGGCCGCCGACCCTGAGCACGTCGCCCACGTGCTCGCCGAGGGGCTGGCCGCGTGCGACTTCCCGCCGACCGGGGACGGGGCGGCCCCGGGGCGGGTGCGGGCCACGCTGCGGGCGGCGAACCTCGACGTCGGGGCGATCACGCGCTGACGACGGCTCACGCGCTGACGACTGGGGGCCATCCCTGATGTCGCGGACCCGTGCGGCGCCCATGCTCGTGGCAGTCGAGATCGAGGGACTGCCATGACCGCCCCGACCACCTTGTCCACCTCGTCCACCGGGCACGACGATCCGCGCGGCTACGGGCGAACCGCCCTCGGGGCCCTGATCGGCGTCGTGGTGGTCGCGGGCGTCGGCATCGCCGTCGGGATCGGGCTGATGGAGCTGTACTACGACCCGAACGGTGGGCTCGAGAACCTCGGCCTGCTGCTCTTCCCGATCGCGCTCGGGGCGGTTGGCACGCTGGTCGGCGCCGTCCTCGGGGTCCGCACGGCCCTGCGCCGCGTCGACGACCCGCTGGCGTCCCGGACCGCGGGGCTGACGATCCCGGTGGGCATCCTCGGCCTCGTGCTCGTGCCCGCGTGGGGGATCGGGTTGGCCGTGCTGGTCGCCATGCCGTTCGTGGCCCGCGCGCTCGCGCTGCGGTTGGCGGCCCGGGAACGCGACGACTCCGGTGGTGTCGCACCCGCGTGATGGCCCAGCGGCCGATGCGGGGCGCGACCGGGGTCGAGCCGTGCGACGGGGCGGTCAGCCGCAGGGATACACCTCGGCGAGCAGCCCGGCGTCGACCCAGCGACGCAGTGCCTCGCCCGAGACCTCGCCGCCTCTGACGACGGTGACGACCGTCGCCGGGACGCCGTCGACGGAGGTTGCGTTGGACGTCCCCCACCGCACGACCCAGTCGTCCCCGACGACCTCCACCTGGTCGACGGACGCGGGCGCCCCGGCGAGCGGGTCCTCCGACGGTGCGGGCAGGTCGCGGCCGCGCAGGGCGGCGGCCGGGGCGACGTCGGCCCAGGGCGCGCCGACGGTCACCGGCATGTCGGTGACGCGGATGCCGAGGACGGCGTCGGTGGGGCCGCAGTCGTAGGCGACCAGGCCGACGATGCCGGGCGTGGCGTGCCCGGCCTCCCCGAGCACGTCCTCGACGTGGTCGATGGCGGACTCCACCTCGTCGGGAGCGGGGTGGGTCGCCCGGACGGTCTGGCAGCCGCCCAGCACGACGACGGCCACCGCCGCCCCGGCCCAGTCGCATCGCCCCGTGCATCGCCCTCTCCTGCTCGCTGGGTCGTGGGACGCCCCGCGCCCCGCCCTGGTTGCGAACGACAGGTCTAGCCTGCCGGCCATGCCTGCCCACCCCCGCGTCGTCAACGTCAAGGCCGAGGGTGGCCTGCCGCGGGGCGCGGTCTACGTCGGGCGCGCCAACCCGGCCTACCGGCTCGGACGGTCGAAGTTCGCCAACCCGTTCCGCCCCGCGTCCGACGGCGACCGTCGGGTCATGCTGCACCAGTACGCGGAGCGTCTGGCGGGGCGCCCCGCCCTGCTCGACGCCGTGGACCACGAGCTGGCGGGAAAGACCCTCGCGTGCTGGTGCGTGCCCGCCCCGTGCCACGCCTCGGTGCTGGCATACGTGGCCGACGGGTTCGACCCGGACGAGGCGGTCGCCCGAACGCTCGAGGGCGAGGCCGAGCAGGGCTCGCTGCTGTGAGGGTCAGCCGAACTTCGCGTCGGCCGCCTCGAGGATCGTGACCAGCTCGTCGGTGTCGGCGCCGCCGCCGAAGCGGAACAGCACGACCCCGTCGTCGATGTCCCCGTGACGCCAGCCGACCATGTCGATGGTCAGCGACATGCCCTGCATCTCGGCCGAGGCGCGCACCGCCACCATCTGCTCCCCGAGCGAGGGCACGTCCAGGGGCTGGACGTCGAAGGTCACGTCCTCCTCCTGCCACTGGTCGCAGGCAGCTGCCGCAGCCGCGAACTCGTCCAGCGCGGCCTGCGCCGTGTCGCCGTCAAGGCGTGAGACCTGCTGGACCAGCACCGTGCCCTGGCCCGCGGAGAACCCGGCCTTGGCCGTCGCGCCGGCGTCCGCGGTCCAGTCCAGGTTGCCCGTGGCCTTCCCGCAGATGTTGCTCGCGGCGTTGGGGCCGTCCTCCTCCGCCGAGGCGACGTCCATGGTCTCCCACCCGTCGGGCAGGTCGGGCACCGTGAGCAGCAGGTCGTCGAGGGAGGCCGGCTCGGCCATCGGCTCGGAGGTGGTCGCCGAGGCGGTGGCCGTGGCCGTGGCCGTCGTCGAGGCCGTCGCGGACGGTGCGTCCTCGGTCCCGGCCGACGGTGACGTCGCGGCGGTGTCGGTGGTCTCCGTCCCGCCCCCGCACCCGGCGGCCAGGAGCGAGCAGGCGAGGACGACGGCAGGCAGGCGCGAACGCACGGTGACTCCGGGGAGGTGGGGGACAGGTGCCCACGTGGGGGCGCCGTCACCGTAGGCAGGTGACGAAGTCCGATCCAGCACGCCGGCGGGTCGTCGGCCGGTCACCCCGCCACCCCTAGGGTGGCCGACGACAGCGGGGAGGCCGTCAGGGCGCCGCGACCGGGACCAGGTGGCGGGCACGTCGGCACGCCCCGGTCCGACCTCGGGGGCGAGGAGCCCGATGACCACACGCCACCTGCACCACACCCACCGTCGCGCCCTGTGCGCACTCGTCGCCGCCGCACTGCTCGCGGCCTGCGGCGGGACCGACGACGGCACGCCGCCGGACGACGCGAGCAGCGGCGGGGCGAGCCCGACGGCCTCGCCGTCCCCGAGCTCGCCGTCCCCGAGCTCGCCGTCCCCGAGCTCGCTGTCCCCGGCGTCGCCGGCCGCCGGGACGTCCTCCACCGCTGCGGCCACCGCTTCCGGGTGCGAGCCGCGGGCGGACGATCCCCCGGCCGAGGTCCCCAACGGCGCCGAGCACGTGGCCGAGGCCACCGGTGACCTCGACGGCGACGGGGCGGACGACCGGCTGGTGACCTGGTCGGTCACCCTCGGGGACGGCCAGGTGGACCACCGGCTCCGGGTCGTCACCGCGTCCGGACGCGTCGCCGAGGCCGCGCTGGACCGGGCCGGGTCCATGGCCGACGTGCGGCCGCTCGGCACCGTGCCCGTCGGTGACGGCGTCAGCGGGGCGCTCGTGGTCGAGGACGTGGGCGCCTCCAGCGAGCAGGTGTCGCTGTGGGGGCTGCATGCCTTCGACGACGACCCGTGTTCACTGGGCCGGCTGACGGTGGCCGATGACAGCTACCCGGTGACCTTCCCCGTCGGTGCCACGGCCGCGACGAAGGTCGGGCTGCGGTGCCACGAGGTCGACGGCACGCCGACGCTGACCGTGCGCACGGCCACCGTGGACCCCGAGGACGACCGCCAGTTCGACTGGCAGAGCGCCGACCTCGTCTGGACCGGGGCCGGCGCACTGCAGATGGTGTCCCGGGACACCGGCACCGTGGCGGCGGCCGAGGTCGACGGGTACGGGACCATCGCCTGCCCTGGTATCAGCCTCGGGTGACCGGCCGGCGCCGGGGCGTGGGGCGCGGGGCGGTCAGCCGTCCACGCCCCGCGACGCGGCGGTGTCGGCCAGGTAGGCACGAGCGATGGCACGGCCCAGCTGCTTGAGCTCCTTGGTGCTGAAGTCGCCGACGCGGCCGACCTCGGCCAGCACGGAGCGGCAGGTGGACTTGCGCAGGAAGTACAGGCCGGGGCGGGCACGGTGCCAGTCCCCGCGGATCGGGACGCCCTGCTCGTGGATGCTCTGCACGATGCCGTCGGCGAGTCGCTTCGCGGGACCGGTGCCCTCGTACCAGTGCACGAAGGCGCCGGGCGGGGCAGCGGCGGTGTCCTGGTGGATCGAGATGCAGTCGTCCACGCCGAGCGCGTTCGCGCGGGCCACCGAGCCGATCAGGTTCGGGTTGTCCTTGCCGGTCTCCCGGACCAGCTTGAGGTTGGTGGCGCCCTCGAGCTCCTGGGCCATGGCCCAGACCATGACCTTGGCGGCGTCGACCTCGAACTGGCCCGTGCGCGGGTTCTCCGCCCCGGGCTGCCAGCGGCCGTCCGGCGTGCTGCCGTGGCCGATGGCGAGGTAGAGCGACCGGACGCGGCCCTTGGCCTTCGCCTTCTTCTTCTTCTGCTGCTCCTGCTGCTTGGCGGCCGGGGCCTTCGCGGCCGCGGCGGCCTTGCGGGGCGCGGCCTTGGCCGGCGGCACGGTCGCCAGCGCCTCGTCGAGCCGCACGGTGTCGTCGCTCGGCCGGGGCGGACGTCTCGGTCTCGGCCTTGGTCTCGGCCGCGTCCGCGGACGCGGCGGCGGCCGTCTCGCTCGTCGCCTCGGCGGTGTCGGCGTCGTCCGTCTCGGCCGCCGGGCTGGTCGATTCGGGGTCGGGGGTCGAGACCTCCGAGGTGGCGGCCCCCGTGGTCGCGTCCTGCGGGGCGGCGTCGTCCGCCGGCGCGGCGGAGGACGGCGTGTGGAGGGGCTGGGCGGCGGGACGGACCGTCTCGGTCATCGTGGTCCGGACGCGGACGCGGTCCAGGCCGACGTGGCCGACGGCAGGGACCACGATCAGGGCGACCAGGACCAGCACGAGCATGCGGGCAGACAGGTGGGGGAGACGCACGAGCACTCCAGGAGGAGGGTCGGGAACAGCGCCCGGGATGGGGCGCGGCGACACCGGTCAGGGTACGAGTGGACAGGGGTCGCGCCACGGTGGGCGTGAGGTCGTGCGGGGCGCGAACATGGTCTCGACGGGGCGCCGCGGTCGTGGGTACAGGCGTCGTTTCGAGGGCCCGTCAGTGGCGGTGGGTCCACCGCCCCGCGACCATCGTCGCCCAGACCGGCATGGCCGCCAGCAGCTCCGGCGCGCAGCGCAGCGGGTCGGCCTCGAGCACGACCAGGTCGGCGGCGTCACCCACCTCGGGCGCGAGTCGATCGCCGCAGCTCGCGCGGACCGCGTCGGCGCGGGACAGGGCCTGCTCGGGGTGCCACGGGGGACGCTCGTCGCCGGTCCGTGCGACGGCCGCGGCGATGCCGCGCCACGGGTCCAAGGGGGACACCGGGGCGTCCGAGCCGAGCTCCAGCCGCACCCCGGCGGCCTGCAGCGCGGCCAGGGGGAACGCCCGGTCGGTGCGCCCGGGCCAGTGCACCTCGGCGGGGTCGCGGTCGTCGAGCAGGTGGGCTGGTTGCACGCCCGCCACGCGCCCCGGCGCCGCGAGGCGGGGGAGCTCGGCGTCGGCCACGAGCTGGGCGTGCTCGACCCGGCCCGGGCACCCCACGGCGTCGAGGACGTCGCAGGCCAGCGCCACGGCCCGGTCCCCGATGGCATGGATGGCCGGGTGGATGCCGGCTGCCGCGGCCCGGCGAACCACGTCGACCAGCTCCTCGACCGGCACCTCGAGCCGACCGTGGTCGTCGTCGCCCGGATAGGGGTCGTGGCACAGGGCGGTGCGGCTGTTCAGCGCCCCGTCGACGAACAGCTTCAGGTGTCCCACCCGGACCTGCCCGTCGGTGCCGGGCACCACGGCGCCGGTCGGCCACCCGCGTTCGATCGCGTCGTCGAGGGCCTGCGGGTAGACGTTGGCGACCACCCGCACGTCGAGCGGTCCCGTCGCCGCGCGGCGTCGCCAGTCCAGCAGGGGGTCGCCGAACTCGAAGTCGCGGATGCCGACGACCCCGCGGGCCGCGGCGGCGCGCATGGCGTCGGCCACGGCGGCGTCCTGCTGCTCGGGCGGGGCGTCGGCCAGCACGCTGACGGCGTGGAAGCACTCGCCCTCGCGCAGCAGCCCGTCGGGGCGGGGCGGCAGGCCCGACACGTCGCAGCGCCGCCGAGTTGGCCCACGCCGTGTGCAGGTCGACCCCCTGCAGCACGACCGCCACGTCCGGGGCGACCGCGTCGAGCACGTCGATGTCCGGGGCCTGCTCCCACGCGAGCCAGCGCATGCCCTGCCCGACCAGCACGTTGCCGCGGAACCGCGGGTCGAGCAGGCGGGCGCGGACCAGGTCCGCGGCCGCACGCGGCGACCCCGCCGCCCCGACGTCGAGCCGGGACCGGCTGGCCGCCCACTGCGTGGCGTGGACGTGGTGGTCCCACAGGCCGGGCAGCAGCAGGCGGCCCTCGAGGTCGAGGCGCTCGGTGTCGGCGTCGAGCTGGTCGGGGTCCACGCGCGGGGCGATCGCGGTGACCCGCCCGTCGTGCACGGCCACCTCCACGGTCCCGCGCGCCCCGGGCAGGCGGGCGTCGAGCAGCAGCAGGTCGGTCGGCATGGCCCGAGCATGCCACCATGTCGTCATCACCGCCCCGCCAGGTGCGTCCATGCCCGGCTCGCCCCATCGCGAACGCGCTGCTGATGCTGGCGCTCGTCGCAGGTCCTGCCGCCTGCCGCAGCGCCCCGCCCGCCGACGCCACGGTGCGGGGCGTGGTCCTGCGCGGCCCGCTGTGCCCGGTCGAGCAGGAGGGCCAGCCGTGCCCCGACGCCCCGACGGCCGCGACCGTCCGGGTGCTCGACGCCGCCTCGCGCGACGAGGTCGCGCGTGGCCGAGGCCGGCGCGGACGGCCAGTTCGAGGTCGCCGTGCCCGGTGGGGACTACGTGCTGGAGGCCACGGCGGACGGGCGCGATGTCCTGCGCCCCGCTCGACGTCACCGTGGCCGCCACGGGCACGGCCGAGGTCGTCGTCAGCTGCGACACCGGCATCCGCTGATGCGCAGGTCCACCGCTCCGGCTGACCCGCGTCAGTTCAGGTTGAGCGACACGCTGACCTGGGTGGCCGTCCCCTCGCCGGACTGGACGACGAGGTTGCCGGGGTGGCCCTCGGCGTCCTCGATGCCGATGATGTTCGGTTGCCCCGGGCGGATGTCGTCGGCGGTCTGGGCGCCCTCGTCGGTGATCGTGAACCCGGCGCTCGGGAGACGGTCGAGGTAGAAGCGCATCGTCTCCTCGACCGACAGGTCGGTCGCGACCGCCTGGCTGGCGAACCCCGCGCTCACCACCCCGCGCAGCAGCGACGCGCCGTCGGGCACCGGGAACCCGGCCAGCTCCGGCAGCAGCTCGTCGCTGTTGCGGGCGACCTGGCCGGTCCCACCCCCCGACGACTCCGGCGAGGCGGCCGGGGCGTCCCCACCACCGCATGCGGCCGTGAGCACCATCACCCCCGCGAGCATCGCTGCCCGGATCCGTCCGCTGTCCATGTGCGTCCTCCTGTGGCGTCGGTCCTGCGTCATCTGGCGTGGATGGCACGCGCGAGCGCGACGAGCCGGGCACGGACGTCGGACTCGTGGGCGAGGTTCCCGGTGGCCTGCAGCTGGATCCACTGCTCGTGGGTCTCCACGGTCAGGGTGCGGAAGGCCGACCAGCTCGTGCGTCCGTCGGCGCCGGTGCTGCTGGCGTCGTTGGCCGGTCCGCCACCGTCGTCGTAGAAGGCCCGCGTGCCGGTACCCGGGACCTGCCAGCCGTCGTTGGACGCCCACAGCAGCTCCATCGACGGCCACGTGGCCGGTGGCATCAGCCTGAGGTGGAACGTGGAGAGGTCGTCGGCCCAGCGGCAGTCGCCGCCGACGTCGATCGGGGGGTCGAAGTCGGTCCCCAGGGAGGCGTTGACGAGCTCGGTGCTCGCCAGCCCGGCGCAGGTCGGGGCGAGCTCCAGGACCACGGGGTCCAGCGACTGCTCCACCGTGCCCTCGGGCAGCCGCAACGTCGCCACGACGGGGACCTCCTCCTCGTCGTCGGGGAAGTCGTACAGCACGACGTCCCGGGTGGCCTCGTAGGTGCCGTCGCCGACCTCGTCCCACTGCGAGCTGGGGATCCGGACCGGCGTGTCGCCGACCGTGACGTCGAGCGTCATCGCAGCTACGTCCCGTTCGTCGAGATGGTCCATCCGCACGAGGAGTGGGTAGACCTCCGCCGTCCCGTCCCGGGGTGCGCCGTCCAGGGCGACGCGGTCGCCGTCGGCCAGCGGGCGCCCGAGGTCCGGGTCGAGCACCTCGACGGTCTCCTCCCGCAGGAAGACGGGATCGACCTCGTGGCGCGACGGGGCGCCCGCGCCGTCGGTGATCTCCACCACGAGGCGGTGCTCGAGGCAGCAGACCAGGTCCTCGCGTGTCAGGTCGAACTCGAGGTCGAGGTTCGTGAGGTGGATCCGGAACGCCCGCCACTGATCCCGCTCCTCGACCACCTCGACGGTCCGCCCGGTCGCCGACTCGAACGGTCGCCGGATCGTGACGGGCTCGGCCTGGCGCACCGGAAGCTGCCAGGTGAGCACCGCATCGCCCTCCTCGCCGCGGGCCACCCCCTCCACGAGGAAGGTCAGCTCGCGGATGACGTCGGTCCTGCCGTCGTCCGGTTCACCCTTGACCGCGATGGTCGCCCCCGGTGTGAGCTCCGCACCGGCAGTCTCCGCGGTGACCACGTCCCGCGCCCGCAGGTCCCGGCCGTGTCGTCGCAGCACCGGCCGGTCGGGGGTGTCGCTGTCCGTTGTCGCCACGTGGCGGTCCAGCCCGAGGTCCTCGATGACCTCCATCGCCTCCGAGGTCATGAGCCCGTCGTCGACGAGGAGTCGCGCCAGCGCCGCCGTCGCCTCGTCCGCCCTCACGCCGTCCACGTAGTCGCTCCAGGCGAACAGCGTCCCGGCGGGATCGCCGGACGCGGTGCCTGCCATCACGTCGAACAGCGAGTCGCTCGCGGTCCGCCCGCCGGGATGGCAGGCGTTGAGGATGACGATCGCGTCGATGCCCCGGGGTCCGTACACCGACGAGAAGAAGTCCTCGGTGAGCGCGATGTAGAAGACCTCGTCCAGCAGCCCGATCGTCGTCCCCGGGGGACGGCCGACGATCTGGCGGTACATGGCGTCGAGGAAGTCCGCGGAATGCTCGTTCTTCTCCCGGGCGATGACGGGTCCTCCGAGCACCTGTTGGCACAGGTCGCCAGGATCCGTGCCGCAGTCCTCCTTGCCGGAGAAGTCCGAGCTGTGCGTCGACAGGACGACCAGGTCGAACTCGTCGAACCGCGTGAAGACGTCGAACCCGTGGTCGACAGTCACGTCCACGTGGTCGCTGGCCCGGAGCGCCGCCTCCGTGCGGCCGACGTGCGCGGCGAAGACCTCCTCGGTGATCTCCTCGTCCAGGGGCAGATTCCCGCTGTTGTGCAGGCCGACCTCGAGGAACATGCGGTCGACGTCGCGGAAGGGCTCGATCACCACCGCGGTTCGCGGACGGTCATGCCGCCGTCGCGGCGGCTCGTACGTGGCGGCGACGACCGAGCCGGGGGCCGCCGACGTGGAGGTGGGCGTGGCCGTCGGGGGCGCTGGGGCACCCAGGCCGTCGAGGAAGGAGTCGGCGCCGAGGCGGACGGCCGAGGCGTCGTCGGTCTCGGCCACGACCGGGGGAGCCCCGTCGAGACGGAAGATCACGCCGCTGCGGTCGCTGCGTACCGTCGCGACGTCCGGGTGCTCGTCCAGCGTCGCCGCGACCTCCTCGGGCGTGGCGCCGTCCGCGAGGGCGGACCCGGCGTCGGTCAGCAGCTCGACGGTCGTGGCGAAGACGGCCTCGGGCACGTCGTCCCAGCTGCACGGGTAGCCGGCCCGCTCGCAGGTGAGCTCCACGGACCCGTCGTCGTCGTCCACCGACGGGGTCGCGTCGACCGTGGCCTCACCGCTCGAGCAGGCCACCGCGGCCAGCGCCAGGCAGACCCCGGCGGCGAGGCCACCGGCGGTGACGCGGATCAGCACCCCTTGCCGTCCACGCGGTCCTCGGCCGCCGTCTCGACGCTGGTGGCGATGGCCACGGGCCCGCCGTAGACGAAGGCGTGCTCGAGGGTGTCGGCGTTGCGGCACAGCCACGTCGACACCGGACCGGCCAGCTCCGTCGACGGGGTCAGCAGCATCGGGCCGCCGGACCGCCCGAGCTCGGGCAGCCCCATGGCGACGTGCGCCCCGCCGGCCAGCGAGTCGGGGAAGTCGTCGGCGCGAGCCAGCCCGGCCACGCCCGGACCGTCGAAGAACCGGTCGGCGACGGCGAGGGCGCTGCGGATCCGGTCAGGACCGAACACCGGCGTGGCCTCGGGGTGGGCAGCCGCGGCGGGCCCACCGATGGCGTACCGCGGCACGCTGGGTCGCGCGTCCATGAACGCGACCGTGGCGTCCGCCGCCCGGTCGTCGACGGTGAGCAGCACCGCCCCGCCGACGTTGGCCGCGGCCGGACCGGCGGCCAGCGCGTCGGGGAAGTTGTAGCCCGTGGTCACGAGGAAGGTCCCGATGGACGGCAGCACCTTCGCGATCTCGATCGCGGTCTGGACCCGGTCCTCACCGGCCAGGCGACGGGTGCGGTAGACCCATGCGACTGCACGCTCGACTGCACCGAGGCGTCCAGCGCCACCGGGCCGCCCAGCAGGTAGACGGTCTTGGAGGTGTCGCTGCCCAACAGGCGGCGGATCTCGCTGCGGACCGCGGGGACCAGCTGGTCGCGGTCGGTGATCAGCAGGGGTCCGCCCTTGGCGACGGCCAGCGGCGTGCCGGCCAGCGCGTCGGCGAACACGTCGGACCGCGTCAGCACGACGGCGTCCGCCGCCCCGTCCGCCCAGGCGTCCTGCGAGATCGCCACGGCCGTGTCGAAGCGGTCCTCGCCGGACAGCCGTGGCTCCGGCTCGGTCGGCCGGGACCGGAACCCGGAGTAGCGCACGTCCTTCTGCGAGTAGTTGTAGAAGCCGAAGGAGCCTGCGGGGAAGGTGCCGGCGACGTCGAAGATGGTCTCCCCGTCGATCGCGACGCGCACGCGGTCGGGGCTGTAGTCGAGCGTGAAGGCGTACTCGGTGTTCGCCTCCCACCCGAGGCCGTCACCCCACTTGCGTGCCAGCACCTGGACCCGCGGGTCGTTGACGACCTGCTCGTGGCACCAGTGGACCGGCAGCACCATGCCGTTGCCCTCGCGGCGCTCGTCGGGGTCCTCCGACAGCTGGCCCTTGACCCGCATCAGCGAGAAGCCCTCCTGGGCCGTGCAGTCCCCGTAGCCCCCCTGGGAGTTCTCCCGCCAGTCGAAGACGAGGTGGTCGTAGGCGAACGGGTCGTCCGCGGTCGGTCCCGTGTACCCGAACACGAACCCGATGAAGTCGTCGTCGGACGTGGTCTGGACCTCGAACACCCCCGTGATGGTCCCGGAGGTGACCGTCTCCGGGCTGACGAAGTAGGTCGGATCGTCGTTGAGCTGCTGGATCACCTCCAGGCCGTCCGCCGAGACCTCCCAGTCCCCGACCTCGTCGGGTCCCTGCTTGGTCCAGGTGCGCAGGTCGAAGTCGATCGACTCCTGCGCCCCCACCGGGACGGGGCCGGCCAGCACGGCCACCATCCCCGTCACGAGCACCACACGTCCCAGCAGCCGTCGCCCCATGGCAGTCTCCTCGCACCCCGGCGTCCCCTGAGTTGTAGACCTGCGGCCAGGGGTCCGGACGGACGAGTCCCGCCCGCGCCCCGCGGGTTCAGCGAGAATTCAGCGCCGCACCCGTTCGTCGTCATCGGACCGGCGGGACGTCCTAGTCTCTGGGGGTCGAGGGAAGGCCGACGGTGGCGCGGTTCACCGTGCTCGGTCCGCTCGGGGTGGAGGCGGACCCGGAACGCACGCCCCGCCGTCGTGCTCGTCGTCGACTCCTGGCCCTGCTCCTGCTGCACGCCGGGGCCGAGGTGACCCGCCACACCCTGATCGAGGGACTGTGGGGCGAGGCACCTCCGGCGACGGCCGTGAACACGCTGCAGGCCCACGTGTCCGGGCTGCGCCGCCGACTCGGTCCTGAGCTCGGGCACCTCGTGGTCACCGAGCCGACGGGCTATCGCCTCGACGTGGCCGTGCAGGACGTCGACGCCGGACGCTTCGAGGCTGCCCTGGCGCGCGCCCGGGCGGCCCACCTCGACGGCGACCACGACGCGGTCCTGGCCGCCACCGCCGAGGCCGGCGAGCTGTGGCGCGGTGATCCCGTACGAGGACCTCGCGGACATGGCCACGGTCCGTCCCGTGATCGACCGCCTCGTCGAGTTGCACACCCTCGCGCAGGAGCTGCGGGTCGGGGCGCTGCTCGCGGTGGGACGGTGGGAGGACTCCCTCGCCGACCTCGAGGGGCTCGTGGCGGCCCACCCCGGTCGCGAGCGGCTGTGGGAGCAGCTGATGCGCGCGCGATGGATGGCCGGACGCCCCGCCGAGGCGCTGGAGACCTATCGCCGGGCGCGTGACGCCCTGCTGGCGTTCGGGCTCGAGCCGGGGGTGCGCCTGCGCCACCTCGAGCACGAGATCCTCGTCGACGACACCGACGTGGCCGCGGTCCCCCTGGTGGCGCCCCGATCCCCACGGTCCACGGCGCGCCCGCGGGGCGACACGCACCTGTGGGACCTCGTCGGTCGCCAGGAGGTCCTGGCACGCTTTCCCGAGGTCGTCACGGGGGACCTGCCGGGCCTCGTGCTGGCCGGGGAGGCGGGCGTGGGCAAGACTCGCCTGCTCCACGAGTGCGCGCTGCTGGCCGGGGCCCACGCCACCCGCACCGTGTCGTTCCGGGCCAACGAGAGCCTCGCCACGCTGCCGCTGGGCGTCGCGGGATCCCTCGGTGCCCTGCGACCCGGCCCCCTGCCCGCGCAGGTGCAGCAGCTGCTCGGGGCGCTCGCGTCGCTGCGGACGTCGACCCCGCCGATCGTGCTCGTGGACGACGTCATGCACCTCGACGGGGCCACGCTCACCCTGCTCACGGCGGCACTGGAGGCCGGCGTCGCCCGGGTGGTCGCGACGCTTCGCACCGGCGAGCCGGTCCCGCCGGCGGTGACCCGGTGGTGGGTCGACCTGGGGCTCGACCGACTGCACCTCGACGGGCTCGCGCGCGACGAGATGCATGCCCTGATCGACGCGGCGGTCGGTCCCACGCATCCCGGCACCCGGCGCCGCCTGGCCGAGCTGGCTGCGGGCAACCCCCT
This sequence comes from uncultured bacterium, assembly GCA_963796225.1. Lineage (GTDB taxonomy): Bacteria > Actinomycetota > Nitriliruptoria > Nitriliruptorales > Nitriliruptoraceae > CAWCLK01. The sequence goes on along the minus strand of CAWCLK010000019.1, from coordinate 269,011 downwards.
GCACCTGCGCGAGGTCGTGCGTGCCGGCCGCGACGAGCGTGCCCTGGTCCTGGCCGAGGACGGTCGCTGGGTCCTCGAGTCGGACGTCGCCGGGGCCGGCCGCCTGACCGAGCTGGTCGGCGCCTCCGTGAACCGCCTCGGGGACGCGGCACGACGCGCCTTCGAGGTCGTGGCCGTGGTGCGGCCCATCGCCCTGGTCGTGCTGGAGGACATCGTGGACCCGGGGGCGGTCGACGAGCTCGAGTCGCGCCACCTGGTCCGCGTCGCCGACGGATCCGCCGGCCCGGTCGTGGACGTCACCCACCCCCTGCACGCCGAGAACGTCGCGGCCGGGCTGACCGCGATGCGTCGACGCGCGCTCGGGCTGCAGGTCAGCGAGGCGCTGCAGGCCCGCGACTTCCCCCTCGAGGGGGACCTGCTCCGGGCGGCGACGCTGCAGCTGGCCCATGGGACGCTCGATCCCGACCTCGCCGTCGCGGCCTCCGAGCAGGCCGTCCTCCGGCTGGACCCGGCCCTCGCGCTGCGCCTGGCCGAGGTCGCCTGCGCCGCGCGTCCCGACGACGTGCACGTGTGGCGGCTGTGCGGGCGGGCGGCCCACCACGGGGGCCGGCACGACGAGGCCGACCGCCATCTCGCCCGGGCCCAGGAGCTCGCCGAGGACCCCGACGACCAGGTCGCGGTGGCCAGCGAACGGGCCGCCAACCTCGGGTTCGGCGCCCGGGACCCGGCCGCCGCGATCGCCGTGCTCGAGCCGGCCATCGCCCGGCTCGGCGAGCATCCGGCGACGGGGCGCCTTCGTGTCGAGCGGGCCTTGTTCCTCGGGATGTCGGGAGACCTGCGCGAGGTGGTGGCCGCCAGCGGGGCGCTGGTCGACGACGACCTCGCCCCGGTCGACCGCCTGTCGATCGCGGTGAGCGTGACGCTGGCACGGTCGATGCTGGGCCAGCTCGACGGCGTGCTGGCCACGACCGAGGAGCAGCTGCCCCACGCCCGGGAGCTGCGGCCGGTCCTGCCGCTGGCCGAGAGCCAGCTGCAGGTGAACCGGTGTTCGGCGTTGATCTGCGCCGGTCGCGTCGGCGACGCGCTGGCGATCACGCGTCGGTGCCACGCCGCCTCCCGTGACGACCCGGGGACGATGCTGCTCTGGGACACGTTCCTGCTGTGGGTGCTCGAGGCGGCCGGGCGGCTCGGGGAGGGGACCCGACGAGCCCGCGAGCTCGGACCGCGTCTCGAGGGTTCGGACCCGCTGGGCATGCATCTGCTCTGGCCGGGTTGGTCCGCCATCCACCTCGCCCAGACCGGCCACGCCGACGCCGCCCGACGGCACCTCGCCGCCGGTGACCGCGAGGCTGCCCTGGCCGAGCCCCGCAGCGCGGTGTGGTGGGGACGTGCGGAGGCATGGCTGCTGCTGCCCGACACCGATGCCGCGGTCGCCCGCCTGCTCGACGTGGGGCGGTCTGCGGTCGCCGACGACCACGTCACCTGGGGGATGGCCGCGCTGTACGACGCCGTGCGCCTGGGACGTGCGGCCGCGGTCGTCGAGGCACTCGAGGCCGCGGGGCGGGACACGCGGGGCGCGACGCTGCTGGACGCGTTCTGCGCCTCCGCCCGGGCGCACGCGCGGGGCGACATGGACGCGCTCGCCGTGGTCGCGGAGCGGTTCGCCGACCAGGGCGCGGACCTGCTGGCCGCCGAGGCCTGGTGCCGGGTCGCCGCGGGCTCGGAGGGCGAGCTGGCCCAGCGAGGACGGTCCCGGGCGCGGACGCTGGCCGCGGGCGTCGGCGCGTCGACGCCGGCCCTGTCGCACGTCCTCTGAAGGTGGCCGTGGCCCGTCTCGTCCGGCACGTTCAGCGCCCGTTCAGCGCCCCTTCGTAGCGTCGCTGGCGACCGGGTGAAGTCCGCGCGCCGGGGAGTGCGCGGCTCGCGTGCTGTCGCGGCCCGGACGCCAGGAGGGCGCACACATGCACACGAGCACCCGGACCGGGCCGCGTCGCGCGGCGGGGATGGTGGCCGTCCTGGCCGCCGCCCTGGTCCTTCCCACGACCGCCGGCGCGGCGCCGGCCCCCGCGGGCCACTCGGCCATCGACGGGCAGGCCAGCCGCCACGCCACCACCGACGGGCCCACCTCGCCGGGCATCGCGTGGCGCACCGACCTCGGCGTCGACCTCGGCGGTCGTGGCCACGAGGACCCGTTCCCGATCGACGCCGCGGGGCACGTGTACGTGTCCGGGCGGGTCGAATCCGGGGCGCTGTCCGGGGAGGGCTACCTCAACGCCGTGGACACCGCCACCGGCTCCGTCCTGTGGAAGAACCCGGTGACGGGCATCTACGCGGGCTGCCACCCGGCCGTGACCAACGACGGGCGGGTCATCGCCCAGCTCGACGCCTCCAGCGGCAGCGACGACCTCGTCGCCTACGAGACCACGGGCGGCCAGCTCGACAGCGTGCTCTACAGCGACCCCGACCTGAAGACCTGTCCGTCGCGCCTGGTGCTCGTCGACGACCTCGTGCTGGTGCCCTACGGCGGGGCGAGCTCGGGCATCCGCGCGGTCGACGTCAACGGCGGCGGCCTCGAGTGGAACTTCGAGGCCCGGACCGCCGCCGACGGGGCGGTGAACAACGGTCGCAACGACCAGGTGGTCGTCGACGAGGCCGGCACCACCGCCTACTACCTGTCGGTCAAGGACCCCTCGACCAACCCGGTGACGTGGTGGCTCAACGCCGTGCGGCTGTCCGACGGGACCGTCCGTGACCAGGTCGAGGTGCCCGGCACCTCGGCGTCCAACGCCCTGAAGTCGATCATCGCGGTCGACGGCGGTGTGGTGGTGGCGCTCGACCGCTGCGACCCCGGCTCCGGCAACCTGGTCGCGTGCGTCGCGCGCGTCGACGACGACGGCACGTCCCTGTCGCTCGGCTGGGTGTCCCGGCCGAAGTCCACCGACGGCCAGCGCCAGCGCATCGCGTCGCTGACCGACAGCGGCACCGGCGTGGTGGCCGGCTGGACCTCCGGCAACGGCCAGATCTACGGGCTGGACGTCGACACCGGCGCGGTGGCGTTCCGGCGCGACCCCTCGAGCTTCTCCAACAACGGCAACCAGCTGATCACCGACGCGGACGGCACGTTCATCCACGGCGCCTTCGGCGGCACCTACCTCGAGGCCTTCGAGGACGGCGGGGCCGACGCGTTCGTCGTGCCCGACTGCGCGACGTCGACCACGACCCAGCGCCTGGGCGAGCCGGCCACGATCGGCGGCATCGCCTCGGACGGGACCCTGGTCACGGGCAACACCGCCAGCGTGTACAGCAACGGCACGAAGACCGGCGAGACCTACGTCCTGCTGGGACTGCGTGACGGCAGCGACGCCGCCTCCGGCAGCTGCCCCGCAACGGGTGAGCGGGTCTCGGGCCTGTCCCGGGTCGAGACCGCCATCGAGGTCTCCCAGACCTCGTTCCCGCAGCGTGACAGCGCCGACACGGTCGTCATCGCGGTGTCGACCAACTACCCGGACGCCCTGGCCGGCGGGCCGCTCGCCCACAAGGCGGACGCCCCGCTGCTGCTCACCGAACGCGAGGCGCTGAACGCCAAGGTGCGGGCCGAGATCGTGCGGCTGGGTGCCCGTCGGGCGATCCTGCTCGGTGGGACGGCCGCACTGTCCAACGCCGTGGAGTCCGAGCTGCAGTCGATGGGCCTGACCACCGACCGCATCGCCGGCGCCGACCGGTTCGACACCGCCCGGAAGATCTCGCAGCGGGTGCCAGCACGCACCGTCTACGTGACCGAGGGCGCCAACGCCGACCTGCGGCGCGGGTGGCCCGACGCCGTGGCCGTGTCCGGTCTGGCCGCCTTCGAGCAGCGTCCGATCCTGCTGGTGACCCGTGACGAGGCGCCGGCCGCGACCCGGGCGGCCCTGGCCGACCTGAACGCCAGCCAGGTGGTCGTCGTCGGCGGCACCGTCGCCGTGTCCGACGCGACCGCGGCAGCCCTGGCCGACTACGTCCCGGGCGGGTCCAACGAGGCGCGGGTCGTGCGCGTCGCCGGGGACTCGCGCTTCGAGACGTCGGTGAAGGTCGCCCAGCGGTCGGTGGCCGCCGGGGCGTCGACCAAGGACCTGTGGTTCGCCACGGGCCTGGCGTTCCCCGACGCGCTCGCGGCCGGTCCGGCCGTGGCCCGCTCCGGCGGGGTGCTGCTGCTCGTCAACGGCCAGGACCCGAACGGTGGCCAGGAGGTGTACGACTTCCTGCGCGGGCTGTCGAGCAGCGAGGTGCAGCGGGCCTGGTTCGTGGGTGGACCGGCCGCGGTCTCCGACGCGGTGGCCGACCGGCTCGCCGACGCCATCGGGATCCAGTGACGCACGGGGCACCGTGACGGACGCGGGGCGCTGGTGGCCGAGAGGGTCGCCAGCGCCCCGCGGACGTTTCGGGGTGGTCGATGTCCCAGCCCTGTGGTCGCATGGGTCTCCGTCGCGCGGGGCACGCGCGACACCCCATCCCACGAGGGAATGCCGCACCATGGCACGCAACGACACCCCCGGCCTCGACCTGGACCGAGCCGCCGGCGCGCTGGTCGGCCTGGCGTGCGGCGACGCCCTGGGCGCCGGATACGAGTTCTCCCACCCCGGCGCGGACGCCACCATCCGGATGCGGGGCGGTGGCCTCGGACCGTGGGACCCGGGGGAGTGGACCGACGACACCGACCAGGCGATCGCCATCGCGTCGGTGACCGCCGAGGGCGCCTGGACCTCGACCGCGTGGCCCGTGGCCTGCTCGACTGGCACCTCGCCGGCCCGAAGGACGTCGGCGTGTCGACCGGCGCGGTGCTGGCCGAGGCGGAACGGATCTGCCGCGAGGCCGACGGCGCCGACCCCGCCGACTGCTGCCGCGCCGCGGCGTGGACGTACTTCGGGCGCAACCCGCGGGGCGCGGCGGGCAACGGCAGCCTGATGCGGACCGCCCCGGTGGCGCTGGCCCACCTCGGCGACGACGTCGCCATCGCCCGTGCTGCCGTGGAGGTCTCCGGGTTGACCCACGGTGATCCGCTGGCCGGCGAGGCCTGCGTGCTGTGGTGCATCGCGATCGACCGGGCCATCGGGTCCGGGCGGCTCGACGGCGTCTGGGACGGGCTGGCCATGCTCGCCCCGGACCGGGCGGCGTTCTGGAGGCAGCGACTCACCGAGGCCGAGCAGTCCGACCCGGGCACCTTCACCCCAAACGGCTTCGTGGTCACCGCGCTGCAGGCCGCCCACGCCGCGATCGCCCAGACGCCCGTCCCCGACGACGTCCCGGGGCGGCACCTGCAGCACGCGCTCGAGGCGGCGGTCCGGATCGGGCACGACACCGACACGGTCGCCGCCATCGCCGGGCAGGTGCTCGGGGCGCGCTGGGGCGCCAGCGCGGTCCCGTGGCACTGGCGGCGGGCGCTGCACGGGTGGCCGGACGGGTCCGGCCACGCCGACCTGGTCCGCTGGGCGGTGCTGACCGCGAACCGCGGCATCGCGACGGCGGGCGGATGGCCCCGTACCGCGTCGATGCTCGCCTGGGCACGCCGCCAGGAACCCACGCCAGTGTGCGTGCCGAGTCCCGAGGAGGGCCTGCTGGTGGGCAACCTGCCCGGCCTGCCTGCGGCGCTCGACGACGGCGTCGACGCGGTGGTGTCGCTGTGCCGGGTGGGACACGCCGACGTGCCTGCCGACGTCGAGCACGTGCAGGTCTGGATCACCGACCAGCAGGTCCCCGCGAACCCGAACCTCGATCTCGTGCTCGGCGACACGGTCGATGCCATTCGCGCCCTGCGGGAGCAGGGATGCCGCGTCTACCTGCACTGCGTCGGCGGGCGCAGCCGCACCCCGACCGTCGCCGCCGCCTACCTCGCCCAGACGCGCGGGTGGTCGGGCAGCCGCGCCCTCGACGAGCTCGCGGCCTGCCTGCCCGAGGTGGCTCCCAACCCCACGTTCCGGTCGTGGCTGGACCGGGTCGCCGGCGGGGTGGCCTGACCTCGCGTCAGTCGCCACGGCGACCCCGGCGGTCCGTGGGAACGACGCCGGGTCGTTCAGTCGCCGCTGCGGCCGTGGATCAGCTGGTCGGGGGCCAGGCGTCCCTCGACGACGTCGAGGGCGACGTCGCGCACCTTGGAGCTGTGGGACCGGGCGTACCGGCGCAGCAGGTCGAAGGCCGCCCGCGGTTCGATCCGGTTGCGGGCGACGAGGAACCCCTTGGCCTGCTCGACGACGATCCGGGTGTCCAGCGCCTTCTGCAACCCGGCCGTCAGCTCCTCGTGGTCCTCGACGTCGCGGGCGTGCACGACGTAGATCGTCGCGACGTCCGCGAAGGTCCGGCCCAGGGCGAGCTGGTCCTCGGTCAGCTCGCCCGGGTGGTCCGCGTAGAGGTTGAGCGCCCCGATGGTCTCGCCCTGCAGGTGCATCGGGAACGAGTAGACGGCCTGCATCCCCTCCTCGACGGCGCGCGGGCCGAAGTGCGGGAAGCGGGAGTCCTCCGACAGGTCCCCCGCGACCACGTGCTCGCCGGTCCGGAACGCCAGCAGGCAGGGGCCCTCGTCCCCCTCGATCTGCAGCTTCTCGAGCCGGTCGAGCACCGGGTCCGACGTGGACACGAAACGCAGGTCACCCTGCCGGTCGCCGAGCATCACGCCGGCGCCGGCGCAGTCCAGGGTCCGTGCGACGTCCTCACCGAGCGTCGCGAGGACCTCGTCGAGCTCGTACTCGCCCACGAGCGTGCCCGCGAACCGTCGCAGGACGGACGTGATGTGTGCATGATCGACCACGCGCCGCTCCTGTCGTCGCGCGGATGGCCCGGACAGGGTAGGGAGGCGATCCCGGCCGGTCCCTGTCCGGACGGGTCCGGACCGTGCAGGTCAGGGACGCAGGCCCTCCGGCGCCCACACGGTCTCGCCCTGCAGCGCCCGTCGGAACCGTCCCATCAGCCCGCTCAGCTGCTCGCCGAGCTGGGCCGTGAGCACGTCCTTCTCGAGGAAGGCGAACGCGCCCGCCGCGATCGTCGGCTGCTCGTGGGTCGCCGCGGACAGGGCGGAGACCATCACGATCATGGACCGTGGGCAGACACGGGTCAGCTCGGCCAGCGCCTCGTAGCCGTCCAGCCGGGGCATCATGAGGTCGAGCAGGATCGCGGAGGGTTGCAGCCGGGCGGCCATCTGCACCGCCTCGAGCCCGTCGCTGGCCTCGCCAACGACCTCGAAGCCGTGCAGCCGGTCGAGCTGCATCCGGGCGAGGAAGCGCATGTCCTCCTCGTCGTCGACGAGCAGGACCGTGGCGACCTCGTCGGGACCCGTGCGCTGGGACGCCCCGGCGTCCCGCGGTGTGATCAGGTCTGGCATCGCGCTCGGTTCCCCCCGGACGTCCCGGACCCCTTGGCCCGGACCCCGCCGTCGGGCCAACGGTACCCCGTCCGTCGGGCCTCGGCAGTCAGCCGCTCATCCCCACCGGATGGTCGATGCCGCCGGGGCGACCGCCGTGCCATCATGGTCCCCCCCGGGGAGTCAGGAGCGTCACCGTGTCCGTGCTCGACCTCACCTGCGCCGGGACCCTGCTGCCCGCCGCGGCCGGCGCCGCCGGGACGGCGTGGTGACCGCCATGACCGTCCGGGTCCGGGTGGCCACGCGCCACGACGTCCCGCCCCTGGCCGCCCTGGCCCACCGCACCTTCGTCGCCACCTACGCGGACCAGAACCCGCCCGGGCTGGTCGCCGAGCACGCGGACGCGGCCTTCACCCCCGACCGGCAAGCGGCCGAGCTGGCCGACCCGACCATGACCACGCTGGTCGCCGAGGACGACGGGGCGCTCGTCGGGTACGTGCTGCTCGCGGACACGCCGCCGCCGGAGGAGGTCGTGGTCGCCCGCGCCCCGCTGCAGATGGCCCGGCTCTACGTGGACGGTCCGGTCCAGGGACGGGGCGTGGGCCGCGTGCTCATGGAGGAGTCCATCCGGGTCGCCGCCGCCGACGGGTACGACCGCCTGTGGCTGACGGTGTGGAGCCGCAACCCGCGCGCCATCGCCGCGTACACCCGCTGGGGGTTCACCGACGTCGGCCGGACCGTGTTCGAGATGGCGGGGGACCGGCAGGTCGACCGTGTGATGGTGCTGCCCGTCCCCGGCACCTGAACGCCCGAGACGACAGGAGGCCGCCGTGGCCGACGAGACCTGGACCGTGGCCGACGTGACCGTCGAGCTGGTGGTCGGCGACATCGCCGCCCAGCCCGACGTCGACGCGGTGGTGAACGCCGCCAACGCCCAGCTCATGCCGGGGGGTGGCGTGGCCGGGGCGTTGCACCGCGCCGCAGGCCCCGGGCTGGCCGAGGAGTGCCGACCGCTCGCGCCCATCGAGGTCGGCCAGGCCGTCGTGACCGGCGGGCACGACCTGCCCACCGCCCACGTCATCCACGCGCTCGGCCCGGTCCACGGGCGCGACGAGCCGTCCGACGAGCTGCTCGCCGACACCTACCGGCACGTCCTCGAGCTCGCCGACGAGCAGGGGTTCGGGGCGGTCGCCACCCCCGCCATCTCGACCGGGGCGTTCGGGTTCCCCGCCGATCGTGCCGCCCGCATCGCCCTGCGGACCGTCGCCGAGGTCGCGCCCCGCCTCGACCACGTGCGCACGGTGCGGTTCGTGCTGTTCGACCGGGGCGCGCTGGAGGTGCACCGCGACGCCCTGGCGACCGTGCAGGACGACGCGAGCGGCTGACCGGCCCGCAGGTCGCGGGACCTGTGGCCGTGTCCGGGGCCCCTGCTCGGGCGCACGGTGGGGGGAGCCCGTCGGCCCGGGAGCCTTCGCCATGGACACCACTGCCGTCTTCGACGCCTTCGCCGCGCACGTCCACCCGGGCAAGGTCGCGATGTTCCGCCAGCTGGGGGTCGAGCTGGTGATCGGGGCGCGCGAGGGCCCGCGCTTCCAGGACGCCGGGACGGGCCACTGGTTCTGGAACTGCCACAGCAACGGGGGCGTGTTCAACCTCGGACACCGCAACCCCACGGTCATCGCGGCGCTGCGCCGGGCACTGGACGACCTCGACATCGGCAACCACCACCTCGTGTCGCCCTGGCGCGTCACCGCGGCCGAGAAGCTGGTCGCCTCGACCCACGGGGCGTTGCCGGGCGTGGTGTTCGCGGCGTCGGGCAGCGAGGCCGTGGAGGCCGCCCTCAAGGCGGCCCGCGGGTTCACCGGCCGCCGGCGCGTGGTCAGCCTCGTCAACGGCTACCACGGGTGCACCGGCCTGGTGATGGCGGCGGGGGACCGGGCCGCGCGCGACCGCTACCTGCTCGACCTGCCGGACTTCGTGCAGGTGCCCTTCAACGACCTCGAGGCCATGGCCGCGGCGGTGGACGACACGACCGCCGCCGTGCTGCTCGAGGCCATCCCGGCCACCGCCGGGTTCCCGCTGCCGGACCCCGGCTACCTCGCGGCCGTGGCCGACATCGCCCGGTCGCACGGGGCGCTGGTCGTGCTCGACGAGGTCCAGACCGGCGTCGGGCGCACCGGCACCTTCTGGTACCACCAGCAGGAGGGGATGGTCCCCGACGCGCTGGTGACCGGCAAGGCGCTGAGCGGCGGCATCTACCCGGTGGCGGCCACCCTGCTGGCGGCGAGCCCTTCGCCTGGTTCACCGAGGACTTCTCGTCCCACGTGACCAGCTACGGCGGGTCCGAGCTCGGCTGCGTGGTCGCGTCCACGGTCTGCGACATCGTGGACACCCCGGCGTTCTCGGCCCACGTCCACCGGCTCAGCGACGTGTTCAGGCAGGCGTTCGCGGACGCTCCCTTCGGCCTGCGCCAGCGCGGCCTGACCATGGGCCTGGAGACCGGCGAGGAGGGCGGGGCCTTCGACGCCTGGAAGCGCCTGTACGACGTCGGCGTGTTCGCGTTCCCTGCCGCCTACGACACCTCGGTCGTGCAGTTCAAGCCACCGCTGATCCTCGAGGTGGACCAGGCCGAGGAGGTCGCGACCCTGGTGCGCAAGGCACTGGGATGAGCCCGCTCGCCGACCTGCCCGTGCCCGTGGCCCCCGAGGCCATCGACTGGGATCGGCTGGAGGCCCGCTACGAGCAGGCCCTGCAGGCCGGCACGCCCGGCGACCTGCCGGTGGTCGGGTTCGGGGAGATCTCGTTGGCGTTCGCCTGGCCGCCGGAGGACCCCACCGTCGCCGTGCGCAGCCTGCCGGTGTTCCCCGACCGCGGCCGGTTGCAGGCCTACACCGACCTCGTCGCCGAGTACGTCGAGACCCTGCGCGACCGGGGCGTGGACGTGCTGGCGACCCACGCGTGGTCGGTCCCGGTCGACGGCGGCTGGCGGGGTTGGCTGGTGCAACCGCTGCTGCCGGCCGACACGATCGGCCCGGCCGTGCTGGCCCGGGGCGGCCCGGACGCCGACCGGCTGCTGACGTCGGTGGTCGAGCAGACCTTCGAGGTCATCGACGATCGCGTCGGCATCGACGCGCAGGTGTCCAACTGGGCCCTCGTCGACGGCCGGCTGCGCTACCTCGACGTGGGCACGCCGATGCTGCGGGACGCGGCGGGGCGGGACCGGCTCGACGTGGGCATCCTGGCGACCGCCGTGCCGTGGGCGCTGCGCGGGCTGGTCACGTCGGTGGTCGGCCCGGCCCTGCTCGCCCCGTACCACGACCCCCGCCGGACCCTGCTGGACACCGCCGGCAACCTGCTGCGCGAGCGCCTGCCCCGCTGGATCCCGCCGATGCTCCAGCTCGCGGCGCCCCGCCTCGACCGCCCCGTCACCGTCGCCGAGGTCCGCCGCTTCTACCGCGGCAACGCCGCGACCTACGCGAGCCTGCAGGCCCTGCGGCGGGCCGACCGGGCCTGGAGCCGGCGGGTCCGCCACCGCCCCTACCCGTTCCTGCTGCCCGACCACTACGAACGGTGACGCGCCGCGAGGTGGGCCAGAAGGACCCGCGCGCTGGCCACGTTGGTCGCCAACGGGACGTTCGTGCACGTCGCAGACCTTCAACAGTGCCTGGATGTCGGGTTCGTGCGGGTGCGGGTTCATCGGGTCGCGCAGGAACACGACCGCGTGGACCTCGCCCGCCGCGATGCGCCCGCCGATCTGCAGGTCGCCGCCGAGCGGCCCGCTGGCGTGGCAGTGCACCGGCAGCCCGGTCGCCTTGGCCACCCCGACCGCCCGCGGTCCCGGTCGCCACCAGCGCGAGCCGCGCCAGCACGTCGCGGTGCTCGCGGGCCAGCGCGACGAGGTCGTCCTTCTTCTCGTCGTGCGCGATCAGTGCCAGGCGGAACGGGGCGTCGGTGGCCACGGGCACCTCGTCGAAGGGGTGTAGCCCAACCCTACGGTGACGGGGTGGGGCGCGCCTGCCACACTTGCGGCACGGTCCGCCGTTGCGAACAGGAGGTGGCGCGTGGGGGAGGACCCGAGGGTCGTGCGTTCCCGCGCGGCCGTCGTCGAGGCCACCCTCGCGCTGGTCGCCGAGGTCGGCATCGGCGAGACCACCGTGGACGCCATCGCCGAGCGGTCCGGGGTCGCCAAGACCACCATCTACCGCCACTGGACCGGCAAGCCCGCCATCGTCCTCGACGCCCTGTCCAGCGTCATGGCGCCTCCCGCCGACCCGGACACCGGAACGGTCCGCGACGACCTGGTCGTGCTGCTGGAGGGATTTGCCACGGCCTGTCCGACGGTAACTGGCGCCCCTGCTGACCTCGATGATGGAGGCCGCCGAACGCGATCCCGACGTCGCCCGCCTGCACCGCGACGAGGCGGCCGCCCGCCACGGATGAGGTGTTGCGCGACGCGGTGGTCCGGGGCGTGGGGCGGGGCGAACTGCCGCGGGGGACCGACGCCGACGCGGTGGTGGCCGCCGTGGTCGGACCGGTCGTCTACCGCCGGCTGGTGGCCGGTGATCCGGTCCGGGCGGGCGAGGTCGCCGACGTGGTCGACCGCGCCCTGCGGGCGTGGCGAGCGCCCTGAGCGCATTTCCGTGGAACGCTACGTTTTCGTAGCGTAGTGTACGGGGTGTTCCCGTTCGCGCCAGCGACCTCGGGCCTGCCGTGGACCATCCTGCGCCCGGGCTTCTTCGCCCAGAACCTCGGTGACACCTACCGGGCCGACATCCGGGGCCACGACCGCGCCGCCCTGCTCACCGAGGCGCTTGGGCGCCCCGCCACCTACGTCCACGACCACGCCCACCTCTGGAGGAGCCCGTCATGACCGACGCCGCCGCCCGCCCCGCCGTCGAACGCATGCAGCCGCCGCAGGCGCTGTGGGACCACGTGGTCAACCCGGCGATGCGCGCGCTGCTGCGCTCGCGGTTCTCCGGCCTGGTCGATTCCCGCCTCGCGCTGATGCAGTTCCGCGGCCGGCGATCGGGGCGTGACTACGAGGTGCCCGTCGGCGTGCACCGCGTCGACGGCGGCCTGCACGTGCTGACCAACAGCGGCTGGCGCGTCAACTTCCGGGACGGGCACCCGCTGCGGCTGCGCTTCGAGGGCAGCTGGCACGAGGGCACCGGCGCCCTGCGCGAGGACCCCGACGCGGTCGCGTCCTTCTACGCCGACCGCATCGCCGAGCTCGGGTGGCGGAAGGCCCGGCAGCTCGGGATCCGCATCACCGTCGACCGCGCCCCGACCCACGCCGAGCTGCGGGAGGCCGCCGAGCGCGCGGGGCTGTCCGTGCTCGACCTCCACCTCGACTGATCGCGCTGCCGCGTTCTGGGCACCCCGACCCCCTCGATCCCGGGGGCTGCGGTGCCCAGTTCGCGCCTCCCGTGTTCCGGGTACCTCGGCCCCCTCGATCCCGGGGGTTGCGGTGCCCAGTTCGCCGTGCGTGGGGCTAGGCGGAGCGCTTGAGGGCCCGTGCCGGGGCGGTGACCGTGCGGCCCACGGTCGCGGCGGCGCTGGCGAACCCGACGTCGACGGCCCGGCGGGCGGTGCCGAGCAACCCGCGGTCGCGGGTGCCCTCGTCCGGGTGCGAGAACTCCAGGTGGCCGTCGTCGATCGGCAGCAGCCGCAGCGCGATCCAGTCCAGGAGCAGGTTCTGGGTGTTGCGCCAGGGGCGCGAGCGCCCTGGCGCGGCATCCGGTCCATGGCCCGGGTGACGTACCCCGAGGACAGGCCGACGAAGGGTTCGTCGGACACGGGCTCGTCGTCGCCGCGGGGCGTGACCACCTTCCGGCCGATGCGGTCCATGTGCGTGAACAGCTGGTTGAGGTAGTGGCCGACGAGGTCGACCTTGCGCGTCCACGACACGTTCACGTACCCGAACACCAGCGCGAAGTTCGGGACCCCGTCGACCATGATCGCCTTGTAGGTCATCCGCTCGGTCGCGTCGACGGGCTGGCCGTCGACCTCGGCGGTGATCCCGCCGAGCAGCTGGACCTCGAGGCCGGTGGCGGACACGACGACGTCGGCCTCGATCTCCTCGCCGGAGGCCAGCCGCACGCCCGTCGGGGTGAAGGTGGCGATCTCGTCGGTGACGATCGTCGCCTCCCCGCGGCGCAGCGTGCGGAACAGGTCGCCATCGGGCACCACGCACAGGCGTTCGTCCCACGGGTCGTAGTCCGGGGAGAAGTGGCGCAGCGAGATCTCGGGGCCGAGCTGGCGGCGTGCCGACGCGAGGATGCCGCGACGCACCAGCGACGGGAAGGCCTTCGCGCCGTAGTACATCCCGAGCTGGATGCCGAGGTTGCGGTAGCGGGCGAGGTCGGCGACGAGGGTGTCGGGCAGCACGGTCTTCAGCGCGGCCGAGACCCGGTCGACCTCGGGCACGCTGACGATGTAGGTGGGGGAGCGCTGCAGCATCGTGACGTGCTCGGCGGTCTCCGCCATGGCCGGGACGAGCGTGACCGCGGTGGCGCCACTGCCGATGACCAGCACCTTCTTCCCCGCGTGGTCGAGGTCCTCGGGCCAGAACTGCGGGTGCACGAAGGTGCCCTCGTAGTCCTCGACCCCGGGGAAGTCGGGCTGGTGCCCCCGGTCGTAGTCGTAGTACCCGGTGCAGGAGACGGCGAAACGTGCCCTGGTCGTGGAGGTCTCGCCGGTGTGCTCGTCGACCGACTCGATGGTCCAGCGGCCCTCGTCGCTGGACCAGCTGGCCCGTGCCACGCGCTGGCCGAACCGGATGTGCTGGTCGACGCCGTACGCCTCGGCGGTCTCGCGCACGTAGGTGCGGATCAATTCGCCGTCGGTGATGATCTGGTCCTGCGGCCACGGCCGGAACGCGTAGCCGAACGTGTTCATGTCGGAGTCGCAGCGGATGCCGGGGTAGCGGAACAGGTCCCACGTCCCGCCGATGCGGTCGCGACGCTCGAGGATGGCGACCGAACGCTCGGGGTGGGCGATCGCCAGGTGGCACGCGATGCCGATCCCGGACACCCCCGCCCCGACGATGAGGACGTCGACATCGACGTCGGCGGCGGTCATCACGGCTGCCCCCCAGGGTCTCGGCGCGCGGGTTGGTGGGCACGCTACTGGGCCGCGATGGGCCGGCAGGGGGTACGTCAGGGACGCTTCCGGGACGTTCGTCCACGGACACTGCCCGTTGGGGCAGACTGACTCCGTGCAGCAGGTGAGTGCAAGCGGCAGGCACATCCGTAGCATCACGACCGGCGACGCGAGTGGAATGACCCGAGGGGGGCGGCGGTGCCGAGGGAGCGGATCTGGCTGGCGGTGGTGGCCGTCCTCGTGCTTGCGCTACCGACGGCGGCGTTCGGCCAGAGCGCCGACGACGCCCGCAAGCAGGCCGAGCAGTACGAGCAGCAGGCCGACGCCGCCGAGGCCCGCGCGCAGCGGCTGGCCCAGAAGACCGACCAGGTCGAGGCGCGCGTCGCGAAGATCGTCGACCGTGTCAGCCGGGTCGAGCAGCGCCTGGTCGCCGCTCGGGACCACGCGGACCGCGTGGAGCAGCAGCTCGAGGCCGCGGGGCGGGTGCTGGAGGCGGCCGAGCTGGCCGCGGACAAGGCCGAGAACCGCGCCGAGCGCGCCCGGCTGCGCTCGGAGCGCGCCGACGCCGACCTGGCCGCCAAGCGTGACGAGCTGCAGGTCAACGAGGACGAGCGCGCCTCCGTGGTCCGCGACGCCTACATGTACGGGCCGGGTGTCGCCTCGCCGGAGCTGGCCGCCCTGCACATGGCCGAGTCCAGCACCCCCAACGACATCGCCGACATCCTGCACATGCTGGACGTGGTGCTCGTCGACCACGGCCTGCTCGTGGACGCATCGGTCCGGCTGGCCGAGGAGTCCGAGATCCTCGCCACCCGGGCCCACGATGCACGCGCCGAACGCGAACGCGAGTTCGCGGCCGCCGACGCCGCCCGCGACGAGGCCGCCGGCAAGCACGCCGAGGTGCTGGTCCTGATGGGCGAGGCGGAGCAGGCCGTCGCCGAGGAGCAGGACGCCATCGCCGACCTGCAGACCCAGCAGGACGCGGCACAGCGCCAGATCAACCAGCTGACCCGGGCCCGCACGCAGGCCGAGGGCGAGGTCGCCCGGCGGACCGAGCAGGCCACCGAGGCCGCCCAGCGCGCCGAGCGCCTGGCCGCCGCGGCCGCGGCCGCGGCGGCTGCGGCCGCCGCCCGGGCCGTGCCCCCCGCCCCGGCGGGGGTCAGCGTCAGCCCCGTCACCGGCGGACTGTCGCGCGTCGGCGGGATCACCGTGGCGTCCTCGATCGCGTCGCAGGTGCAGGCCCTGCTCGAGGCCGCCCGCGCCGACGGCATCGTGCTCGGCGGGTACGGCTACCGCTCGGTCGAGACCACCATCCGGCTGCGCCGTGCGAACGGCTGCCCCGACGTGTGGACCTCCTCGCCGTCGTCGTGCCGCGTGCCCACCGCGCGTCCCGGCACCTCGATGCACGAACGCGGCCTGGCCATCGACTTCACCTGGAACGGGCGCACGCTCTGCTACCCGAACCCCCCGTCGCGCTGCTACGGCAATCCCGCCTTCGACTGGTTGCGGGCCCACGCGTCGCAGTACGGGCTGTACGGGTTGTCGTCCGAGGCGTGGCACTTCTCCAGCAACGGTCGATAGCGCGCTCCGGGCGCCATCACGGCCGTCGGTCGGTGTCGGACGGCCGGGCGCTCGGGCACGGTGCGGGATGAATCCCGACCCGTGAGGACACTCCATGGCATCCATCGTCGAGATCGTGCCCGGTGGCAACCAGCTGTTCCAGGTGACCCTCGAGAACCACGAGGGCACCTCGCAGCACGAGGTCGCCGTCCCTGACGGACTGGCCGAGGAGCTGCTGGGCGACGAGGCCGCCGACCACTCGCTCCAGGACGTCGTCTGGGCCGCCATGCAGTGGCAGCTCGAGCAGGAGTCCCGCGAAGAGGTGCCCGCGACGCTGTCGCTCGGGGAGCTGCGGGGCGTGGGCGACTTCGACCAGCGCGTGCCCGCCCTCGTGCGCGACCGCACGACCGGGATGTCCCGACCCACCGCCAGCACCAGGACGACCGCGCCGGCACGAACAGCGACGAGCGGCTCGTCGAGGAGGTCCGTGAGGAACAGCGGACCGGTGACGCCTCGAGCCCTCGCGAGCGGCTCTGACGGGCACCGTCGAGGACTCGAGCTGGTCGGGCGACCGTCCGCCCGCTGCGCGCTCGGCTGGAGCCACGCGGCGATTCGGCGTACCGTCTCGGGCCGTGCCGCGTTGTGCGTCACGACTCCCGTGCCCGCCGTCCACCGACCGCATCGAGTCTCCCCATGTCGTTGCGCTCCCTGCGTGTGCTCGCGGTCGCCCTCGTGCTGGCCGTCCTGCCCGTCGGGGCGCTGGCCCAGCAGGCCCCGCCCGACACCCTCGACGAGGCCCGCCAGCGGCTGGACCAGCTCGAGCAGCAGGAGGCCGACGCGCAACGACGGGTCGAGGCGGCACGGGCCGAGCTCGACGCGCTCGAACCGCGCCTGCGTCGCACCAGCGAAGCCCTGGACGAGGCCCAGACCAAGGCCGACGAGGCCCGGCGGGAGGCCGAGGCCGCTCGCGCCCGCCAGCAGCGGGTCGAGGAACGGCTCGCCGAGGCACGCGAGAAGCTGGACGCCACCGCGGACGAGCTCGCCTCCCTCGCCCGCGACGCGTACATGTACGGCCCCGGGGCCGCCGCCCCGCTGCTGGCCGCCGTCGAGCAGCTCTCCGAGATGGACAGCCCCAACGAGATGGCCGACGTCGTGCACATGGTCGACGTCGTGCTCGGCGACCGGGCACTGGTGATCGACGAGTCCCAGCGCCTGATCGAGGAGACCGCCCTGCTGCGCCGCGAGGCCGCCAAGGTCCGCGAGGCCCGCGAGCAGGAGGCCGCCGAGGCCCGCGCGGCCGAGGACGAGGCCGCCCGGCGCCACGCCGACATGCTCGCGGTCCTCGACCAGGCCGACCGCGCCGTGGCCATCGAGCAGCAGGCCCTGGCCGAGGTCGAGGCCCAGCAGGGCCGCACCGCCGCCCAGGTCGACGCCTTCGAGGAGGCCCGTCGCCGCGCGGCGGCACGCATCGGGATCACGCCGGCCGGCGAGGGCCTGGTCAGCGTCAACGGCATCGTCGTGGCCGAGTCGCTCGGTCCGCAGCTCGAGAAGCTGCTGGAGGCCGCTGCCGGCGACGGCATCGAGCTCGGCGGGTCCGGCTACCGCTCGCCCGAGACCACGGCCCGACTCCGCCGCGCCAATGGCTGCCCGGACGTCTACAACTCGCCGCCCTCGTCCTGCCGCGTCCCCACGGCCCGCCCCGGCACGTCCATGCACGAGAAGGGCCTGGCCATCGACTTCACCTGGCGGGGCCAGACCATCTGCTACCCGAACCCGCCGTCCCGCTGCGAGGGCAACCGCGCCTTCGACTGGCTCGAGTCGCACGCCTCCCGGTACGGGCTGCACGGCCTGTCGTCCGAGGCCTGGCACTGGTCCACCAACGGCAACTGACCGGGTCGGTCCGCCGGGGAACGAGGCGGTCGCGGGGGCCGACGTCGTGCTGCTCGCCGTGCCGGGCGACGTGGTCCTCGACCTCGCCCGACCCTGCCCGACCTGGGCGCCGCCGTGGTCGTGGACGCCACAACCCCCCGCACGCGCACGCGCGCCCCGGGGAGAGAGGGCCCGTGGGCGCGCGCGCCCCTCACGCGCACGCGCGCCCCGGGGAGAGAGGGCCCGGGGCGCGGCGCGGGGTTGCACGAGGCGGTCAGATGAAGATCGTCTGTGCCCCTTCGGAGATCTCGATGAAGTCGGCGGCGCTGATGATGCCCTCGACCCGCTCGTACAGGTCCTCCTCGGTCAGGTGCATCATGTCCGCGGACATCCTGCAGGCCCACAGGTGGCCGCCCATGTCCGTGATGAGGTCGAGGAACTCGGGCACCTCGGGGATGTCCAGGCCCTCGATCTGCTTCTTCATCATGTGGGTGGCGAACGCCTGCATGCCCGGCAGCCCCATGAGGGACGTGGGCATGTGGGTCGCGGGGTTGCCCACCGGCGAGAACGCCAGGTGGTCCATCGTCTTCGAGTTGATGATGTCGAAGCCCCAGAACGTGAAGAACATGTGGACCTCGACGCCCTCGGACAGGGCGGCCTGCGCCAGGACCAGGCCCGGGTAGGCCATGTCCAGCGAGCCCTTCGAGCAGATGAGGACCAGCTTGCGGCCCTCACTGGCCTCGTCGTCGAACGTGGGGATCGGTGCCGGAGCGGTGGCGGTCATGGTCGAGTCCTCTCTCACACGCACCCGACGGGCTTGGGCAGCCCGGCGATGTAGGCCATCTTCTTGGCCGGCTTCTTGGGGAAGAGCTGGAACAGCTCCTTGGTGTTGAACCCACCGACGTTGCTGACGCGGCGGATCGTCGCGGTCTCGCCCTGATCCTTGAAGTCCTCGCGCAGGAACCGGATGGCCCGCATGTGCGCGTCGGTCAGGTCGATGCCGATGTTGGCGGCGAGCACCTTGGCCAGGTCCTCGTCCCACTCGTCGTACTCGGTCATGAAGCCCTCGTCGTCGACGTGGACCTCGTGGCCGTTCAGGGTTGCCAGGGCCATGATCAGCCCTCCTTCGGGGTGGCGATGCTGATGGGGGTCGTGGCGGACTGCGCCGCCAGCGAGCGCAGGACGGCGAGCAGGCGCGCCAGGCCGAGCCGCACCTCGGGCTCGCGCATCTCGCGCAGCAGGGCGAACAGCGACGGCGGCTCGGTGGGGGCCGTGCCCGGCTCGTTGACGACGTGCGCGGTGCGCTGGAGCATCGTCATGACCTCGGGCTGGGTCATCTCCTTGACGGTCTCGAGGATCAGCACGACGTTGTCGCCCAGGGCGGTGACGTCGTCCTCGTCGAAGTTGGTCATGATCCGGTCGACGACGCCGAGGCTGCTGCGGGCGAAGTCGAGGTAGCCGCGCTCCTCGGCCTCCTGCATCCGTTCGGTCAGGCTGGCCATCGCTGGCCCCGACAGGTGGGAGACCTCGTCGAGCAGCTCGGTCAGCACGGCCTTCTGGGTGCGCTGCCGGCGCAGCTCGGCGGTCAGCTCGTCGAGCTGGGCGGCCATGTGGTCCAGCCGGGCGTCGACGCCGCCGGTGAGTGCGATCGTGGTGCTCATGCCGTCACCTCCGGGACGTCCTTGCCGGCCATCGACATCAGCGCCGGCAACGGCAGCTCGCGTCCGGGCAGCAGCACGTTCCAGTAGGTCCACCGGAACAGCAGCTTCCCCCAGTGGTTGAGCTCGGTCTCCTGCAGCAGGCTGAAGGGACCGACCCCCGGGATGGGGTACTTGCCCGGCAGGGGCTCGACGTCGTAGTTGAAGTCGATCAGCAGCGCCTTGCCGTCACCGGACTCGATGAAGCAGTTCGCGTGCCCGTCGAACGCCCGGGTCATCGGGCGGCCCTGGATGTGGTCGAGGAAGTTGTCGGTGAAGACGTCCACCGCGAAGTGGGCGACCGAGCCGGCCTTGGACGCCGGGATGTCGGAGGCGTCGCCGATGGCGAAGATGTCGTCGTACTGGGTCGACTGCAGCGTGTGCTTGTCGACCTTGACGAAGTTCAGCTCGTCACCCAGCCCGCTGCGGCCGACGAAGTCCGCGCCCATGTTCAGCGGCACGGTGACCAGCAGGTCGAAGGGCACCTCGCGCTCGTCGTAGCTGACCAGCGCCTTGTGCTCCTCGTCGATCGACTCGATCATGAAGTCGGTCTCCAGCGCGATCTTGCGCTCGTCGAGCATCCCGCCCAGGTAGGTCGAGCAGGTCGGCTTGGTGAACGCCCCGTCCAACGGGGTGACGTAGATCAGCTCGACCCGGTCCCGCATCCCGCGCTCGCGGAAGAACGCGTCGGCGAGGAAGGTGAACTCCATCGGGGCGACCGGGCACTTGATCGGCATCTCGGTGATGTGGACCACCACGCGGCCGCCCTCGAAGGTCGCCAGCCGGTCGCGCAGGGCCGTGGCGCCGTCCAGGGTGTAGAAGTCGAAGATGCTGCGACGCCACTCGTCGCCGAGCATCCCCGGGGTCTGGTCGGGGCGGGGCGTGGTGCCGGTGGCGATCACGAGCTGGTCGTAGCCGAGCTCGGTGCCGTCCTCCAGCAGGACGCGGTGCTCGTCCGGCACGACCCGGTCGACCTGCCCGCGACGCAGCTCGACGCCGTCGCAGATCTGTGCCGCCGTCGGGCGGACGAGCTCGTCGGGCTCGTAGGCGCCGAAGGGCACGAACAGGTAGCCGGGCTGGTAGTGGTGGCCGGTCGACGGGTCGACGACCGTGATCTGCCACTCGGAGGCGGGCAGGCGCGGTCGCAGCTTGTTGACGACCATCGTCCCCGCGGTCCCCGCGCCGAGGACCAGCAGACGCTTCATGACGGACTCCTGTTCGGAGAGAGGGTGGAGAGGGCGGCGGCGACGCGCGGCAGCATGTCCAGCACGTGCTGGCGCGCCGCGGCGTCGAGGTGGTGCAGGCCGTCGGCGCCGGCGTCCGCCACGTCGGGTGCGACGCCCCCGACCAGGACCATGCCGGTCAGCTCGGTGCCCGAACGCAGGAAGGTGCGAGCGCACAGGAAGCCGTGGCGGCCCATCCGGAAGTGGGGCGTGAGGTCGAGCTCGCTGGCCAGGGCGCGCCACTCGTCGAGGCACTCGGCGACGACCTGTGGGTCACCGGCGTGGTCGCGGAACCACGGACAGGGGTTGGCGACGTCGGTGACGGGGCGGCCCTGCATGTCGGTGACGAGCATGGTCACGCCGAGTGCCCGGGCCACCAGGTCCATGACGGTGGACATGACGTCGGGGACCGGCCCCGCGGCAGGACCCGTGGCAGGCACGTACGGGGCGCAGGCCACCGCCGTCGCCGGGATCCCGGACTCCAGTGCCCGGGCGAGCCGGTCGGCGGGGAAGCGCCACTGGCGCCCCACGCGCACGGCCGCCAGACGACCGTCCCCCGCCATGCGGTAGACCGTGGAGGTGTCCAGGTCCAGCATCTGCCCGACCTGGGCGGCGGTGAGGAGGTCGGTAGCCACGACGGGCTCCTGCCAGTGGTGCAGGCTGCGCGTGCAGGTCCTG
Source organism: uncultured bacterium (assembly GCA_963796225.1). Classification (GTDB taxonomy): domain Bacteria; phylum Actinomycetota; class Nitriliruptoria; order Nitriliruptorales; family Nitriliruptoraceae; genus CAWCLK01. The sequence goes on along the minus strand of CAWCLK010000019.1, from coordinate 247,556 downwards.
CATGCCCTGCACGCTACGCACGCTCCTGCAGGACGAGCAGGGCCGCTGGACCCCCCGGCGGCGGGCCGATCGCCCGATGGCGGTCAGGTGCCCTCGGGCGCGTCGAGGCCGTCGGCCAGCCGGGTGAGCCCGTCCACCAGCGCCTGCAGGTCGGCCGGGGACCAGTCGGCCACGACGTCGGCCAGCGCCTGCTGGCGGGCCGTGCGCATCGACGTGATCGCCCGCCGCCCGCGGCGCGTGGTGGTCAGCTGCGAGGCCCGGCCGTCGTCGGGGTCGGGGCGGCGCTCGACCATCCCGTCGGTGAGCAGCTGGGCCACCTGGCGGCTGGCCGTGGAGGCGTCCACGTCCAGCTCCGCCGCGAGCTCCGACAGCCGCACGGGCTCGAGCAGCGAGATCCGGTGCAGCACGATGTGCTGGGCCCGTTCGAGCGGGTCGGCCACGCCGGCCGTGAGCCGACGCCGCACCCGTGGGTGGCGCATGCGCCGCACCAGCCGCGTCAGCGCATCGTCCAGCGGCCCGGTGTCCGGGCGCGCGCGGGCGCCGGTGTCGTCTGGCACGAAGGGCTCCGGGACGATGCGTGGTGCTGGCAAGCGTAGGGGCGGGGCGTGCGCCGTGCGAGGATCGACCGCGAGTAGCAGGCTGTCTGGGGAAGAGGAGGAGGGGGGGACGGCCGCCTCGTGCGGATCCAGGAGCTGGCCTGATGCACGTGGCCGACAGCCACGACCGGATCCGTGTCCACGGGGCGCGGGTCAACAACCTGCGCGACATCAGCGTCGAGCTGCCCAAGCGCCGGCTCACGGTCTTCACGGGCGTGTCGGGGTCCGGCAAGAGCTCGCTGGCCTTCCACACCATCGCGGCCGAATCGCAACGGCTGATCAACGAGACCTACAGCACGTTCGTGCAGGGCTTCATGCCCCAGATGGCCCGCCCCGAGGTCGACGTGCTCGACGGGCTGACCACCGCCATCGTCGTCGACCAGGAACGCGTCGGCGGCGACGCCCGGTCCACGGTCGGCACCGTCACCGACGTCCACGCCATGCTGCGCATCCTGTTCAGCCGGCTCGGGGACCGCACGTCGGACCGCCCAGCGCGTTCTCCTTCAACGTCGCGTCCGTGTCCGCCAGCGGCTCGATCAAGGTCGGGACCGCGAGGGCGGAAAGGTCTCGTTCAGCCGGACCGGTGGCATGTGTCCGGAGTGCGAGGGGCTGGGCCGCGTGCCGCACGTCGACCTGGCCGAGGTTACGACGAGACGAAGTCCCTCAACGAGGGCGCCATCACCGTGCCCACCTACACCGCCGACGGGTGGATGGTGAAGCTCTACACCGAGTCCGGGCTGCTCGACCCCGACAAGGCCATCCGCGACTACTCGGAGCAGGAGCTGCACGACTTCCTGCACCACGAGGGCACCCGGATGAAGATCGGGGGCATCAACCGCACCTACGAGGGGCTGCTCGTCCGGCTGCAGTCGTCGATGTTCTCCAAGGACCGCGAGTCGCTGCAGCCGCACATCCGACGGTTCGTGGACCGCGCCGCGACCTTCGTCGACTGTCCCGCGTGCGACGGCACCCGCCTGGCCGAGGCCGCGCGGTCCTCGACGATCCGGGGCGCCAGCATCGCCGAGCTCTGCCGCAGGGAGATCCGGGACCTCGTCACCTGGGTGGACGAGCTCGAGGACCCGTCCGTGGGCCCGCTGCTCGTCAACCTGCGTGCGGCGCTGGACGCGTTCGTCCGGATCGGCCTCGGCTACCTGTCGCTGGAACGGCCCACCGGCACCCTGTCGGGCGGCGAGGGCCAGCGCGTGAAGATGGTCCGCCACCTCGGGTCCGCGCTGACCGACGTGACCTACGTGTTCGACGAGCCCACCACCGGCCTGCACCCCCACGACATCCAGCGCATGAACGACCTGCTGCTGGCACTGCGGGACAAGGGCAACACGGTGCTGGTCGTCGAGCACGAGCCGCAGACGATCGAGGCCGCCGACCACGTCGTCGACCTCGGCCCCGGGGCAGGGACCGAGGGCGGGACCGTCTGCTACGAGGGCGACGTCGCGGGCCTGCGGGCGAGCGACACCGTGACGGGGCGCCACCTCGACGACCGCGCCACCCTGAAGGACGCCGTGCGCACCCCGACGGGGACCATCGAGGTCCGCGGGGCCACGACCCACAACCTGCAGGACGTCGACGTCGACATCCCGCTCGGCGTGCTGGCCGTGGTCACCGGCGTGGCCGGGTCCGGCAAGAGCTCGCTGGTGCACGGCTCGATGCCGTCCGACGTCGACGTGGTCGCCATCGACCAGACCCGCATCCGCGGGTCCCGGCGCAGCTACCCGGCGACCTACACCGGTCTGCTCGACCCGGTCCGCAAGGCGTTCGCGAAGGCCAACGACGTCAGCGCCGCCCTGTTCAGCGCGAACTCCGAGGGGGCGTGCCCGACCTGCAACGGCAACGGCGCGATCTACACCGACCTGCCCACCATGGCGACCGTGGCCATCCCCTGCGAGGACTGCGAGGGCCGGCGCTTCCGGCCCGAGGTGCTCGAGCACACGCTCGGCGACCGCAACATCGCCGAGGTGCTCGCCATGTCGGTCGAGGAGGCCGAGGCGTTCTTCGGCGAGGGCGACGCCCGCATCCCGGCCGCCCACCGGATCCTCGAACGCCTGGCCGCCGTCGGGCTCGGGTACCTGCGGCTCGGCCAGCCCCTCACGACCCTGTCGGGCGGCGAGCGCCAGCGGCTGAAGCTGGCCACGCACATGGGCCAGGACAGCGGCGTCTACGTGCTGGACGAACCGACCACCGGCCTGCACCTGGCCGACGTCGACCAGCTGCTCGGGCTGCTCGACCGGCTCGTGGACGACGGGACGTCAGTGGTCGTCGTCGAGCACCACGAGGCGGTCATGGCGCACGCGGACTGGATCATCGACATGGGGCCGGGCGCCGGACACGACGGGGGCCGGGTCGTCTTCGAGGGCACGCCGGCCGACCTGGTCGCCGACGGCACGACGCTGACCGCGAAGGCCCTGGCGGCCTACGTCGGCGGCTGATCGCCGGGGCGCGTCGCCAGGAACCCGGCCCCGACCCGTGCCGGTCGGCGACGAGGTCGAGGAAGGCCAGCATCACCTCGGGGCGGGTCCACGCCCCGTCGGGCTGGACGGCGAGCAGCTCGGAGCGCCCCGACCCGGTCAGCGCGTCGAACACCGGCAGGTGCGCGTGCCGGGCGGCGACGTCGGTCGTGACGACCCCGAAGGTGTCACGCTCGGTGGCCTGGCGCAGGTCGATCACCAGCCGCAGCCCGAACCCACGCAGCCGTTCGAGGTCCACGGCCACGCCGTCGATCAGGCGGAGAAGTCGGCCAGCGCCTGGTTGAAGGTCTCGCTGGGTCGCATGATCTCGTCGGCGTACGACGGTCGATCCAGTAGTAGCCCTCCAGGTCGACCGGCTCGCCCTGCACGGCACCCAGCTCGTCGACGATCGTCTGCTCGTCGGCCTCGAGCCGTTCGGCGAGCGGGGCGAACTCGGCCGCCAGCTCGGCGTCGGCGTCCTGGTCGGCCAGGGCCCGTGCCCAGTACATGGCGAGGTAGAAGGTCGCCGCGCGGTTGTCGGGTTCGTTGACCTTCCGCGACGGCGACCGGCCGTCCTCGAGCCACCGGGCCGTGGCCGCGTCCAGCGTGTCCGCGAGGACCTGGGCCCGCGGGATGTCGAAGTGGTCGGCCAGGTGCTCGAGCGACACCGCCAGCGCGAGGTACTCGCCCAGCGAGTCCCAGCGCAGGTGGTTCTCCTTCTGCAGCTGCTGGACGTGCTTGGGGGCCGAGCCGCCCGCGCCGGTCTCGAACAGGCCGCCGCCCGCCATCAGCGGGACGATGGAGAGCATCTTGGCCGACGTGCCGACCTCGAGGATCGGGAACAGGTCGGTGAGGTAGTCACGCAGCACGTTGCCGGTGACCGAGATCGTGTTCTCGCCCTTGCGGACGCGGTCCACCGTGTACTGGGTGGCCTCGGCGACGCTCATGATCGGCAGCTCGAGGCCGTCGGTGTCGTGCTCGGGGAGGTACGCGTCGAGCTTGCGGATGAGCTCGGCGTCGTGGGCCCGGTTGCGGTCGAGCCAGAACACGGCGGGCCAGCCGGTCGCGCGGGCCCGGGTCACGGCCAGCTTGACCCAGTCGCGGACCGCGTCGTCCTTGGTCTGGCAGCCGCGCCAGATGTCGCCGGTGTCGACCTCGTGCTCGAGCAGGACCTCGCCGGCGTCGTCCAGGACGCGGACGGTGCCGGGGGAGGAGATCTCGAAGGTCTTGTCGTGCGAGCCGTACTCCTCGGCCTTGCGCGCCATCAGCCCGACGTTGGGGACGGTGCCCATCGTGGTCGGGTCGAAGGCGCCGTTGGCCCTGCAGTCCTGGATGACGACCTCGTAGAGGTCGGCGTAGGAGCTGTCCGGGATGACGGCCTTGGCGTCCTCGGTCTCGTCGTCACGGTTCCACATCTGGCCCGACGAGCGGATCATCGCCGGCATCGACGCGTCGATGATGATGTCGCTGGGCACGTGCAGGTTGGTGATGCCGCGGCTGGAGTCGACCTGCGCCAGCTCGGGCCCGCGGTCGTAGGTCGCCGCGATGTCGTCGCGGATCTGCTGCTGCTGGTCGTCGGGCAGGTCCGTGATGGCGGACTCGAGTGCGGCCATGCCGTCGCGGGGCGACGACACCGAGCTCGTCGAAGGTGTCGCCGTGGGCGTCCCAGACCTGCTGGTAGTAGGTGTGGACCACGTGTCCGAAGACGATCGGGTCCTGCACCTTCATCATCGTGGCCTTGAGGTGCACCGAGAACAGGATCCCCTGCTCGCGGGCGTCGGCGATCTGCTGCTGCAGGAAGGCCAGCAGCGCCGAGCGCCGCATCACGGCCGCGTCGAAGATCTCGCCGGGCTCGAGCTCGAGCCCGTCCTTGAGCACCGTCTCGGTCCCGTCGGCCGCGGTGTGCACGATCCGGACGGTGGTGGCGTCGTCGACCGTGACGGAGGTCTCGGTGTGGCAGAAGTCGCCGCCGTCCATCGTGGCGACGTGCGACCGCGAGTCCGACGACCACTCGCCCATGGAGTGCGGGTGGTTGCGTGCGTACTGCTTGACCGCCGCCGGGGCGCGACGGTCGGAGTTGCCCATGCGCAGCACCGGGTTCACCGCACTGCCCTTGGCCCTGTCGTAGCGGGCCCGCGCGTCGCGCTCGTCGTCGGTGGACGGCTCCTCCGGGTAGTCGGGGAGCTCGTAGCCCGCGGCCTGCAGCTCGCGGATGGCCGACTTGAGCTGCGGCTCGGAGGCCGAGATGTTCGGCAGCTTGATGACGTTGGCCTCGGGGCGGGTCACCAGGTCGCCCAGCTCGGCCAGGGTGTCCGGCACGCGCTGGTCCTCGGGGAGCTGGTCGTCGAACTGGGCCAGGATCCGGGCGGCCAGCGAGATGTCGCGGGTCTCGACCTCCACCCCGGCGGCGTCGGTGAACGCGTCGATCACCGGGAGGAAGGAGTGGGTGGCCAGCGCGGGGGCCTCGTCGGTGTACGTGTAGGTGATCTTGGTCATGGGCGCACCTGGTCGCGATCGGCGGGCGGGGCAGGGTCGGGGTGGACCCGCCACCCTATTCGCCGCCGTCGCACGGACGGGGGGACGGCAGGACGGGTCACGCGCCCTCACGGCTCCTACCGTGGAACGTGGCCCCACCGATGCCGAGCGCCCCGAGGAGCGACCTCCACGTGCAGCTGCCCACCCCGTCCGACGTCAGCCGCCGCACGTTCGGCCTGACCGCGATGGGGCTCGCGGTGGCCGCGGCCGTGCCCGTGCTGCGACGTGAGGACGACCCCGCGCCGACCGCCGTGGGGACCCGTTCGGCGCTGACCGACCGGCCGTCGCGGGGCGTGACCGACGGCCCCGCCCCGCCGGTGCCCGACGTGGTCCCGCGGGACCGGTGGGACACCGCCGGCGGCTGCCGCATCGAGCCCGGCGCCCGCACCCGCCCCGCCCGCGTCCACGTCCACCACACCCACGAGCCGGTGGTGCAGGCCCCCGACGAGGTGCCCGGGGCGCTGCAGTCGATCTGCCGCTCCCACATCGAACGCGACTTCGGGGGCATCGGCTACCACTACGCGGTCGACCCCTTCGGCGGCACCTGGCAGGCCCGCGGGCCGGTCCCGCCGGACCTGCCCGAGCGGGTCCGCAACGGCGCCCACGCCCAGGGCTTCAACGACAACTCGATCGGCATCGTGCTGATCGGCGACTTCGAGGAGCGGCCGCCGACCACCGAGGCGTTCCTGGCCCTCGAACAGCTCGCCGCCTACCTGGCGTGGCGCTACGACATCGACCCCCACGCCACGGTCCGCGCCCGGTCCACCGGCGGCCCCGTGACCCGCTACGACACCGGCGAGCGCGTCAGCTGCCCACGATCTGCGGCCACCGCGACACCGGTGCCGGCACCGCCTGTCCCGGCGAGCAGCTCTACGCCCGGTTGCCCCGTCTTCGCGACGGCGTCGTGCGCCGCCTCGAGCTCGCGGCTGCCTGACCCGCGGCCCACGGACCGTTGGTGCGGAGGTTTCGGTCAGCGGGTGATCGGAACCTCCGCAGCATCGATGTCGGGCGGCCGCGTGTTCCCGGTGTTCGCCCTGCGCAACATCGGGTGGCAGACCGTGCGGGGGGACCGAACGCCCGTACCCTCCGGGGCAGTCGTTCGGGGCGTGGGGAAGTGCGCGGCTCGGGCGAACATGCCCTCGTTCCCCTCCCCTCCACGAGGTCCTCATGCGTGCGCGCTCGCTGGCCTGCACCCGGCTCGTGCTGATGCTGACCGCCCTGCTGATGGTGGCCACCGCCGCCACGCCCGGCCTGCCCGTCGCCGACGTGGCCGCGTCCGTCGACCGGGGCGTCGGGGGGCAGGCCGCGCTGGTCGCCGCCGACGCGGTGCGCCCCGCCGGCGTGCCCGCCCCGCAGGTCATCCCCCGCACCGAGTGGGACCCCCGGGGCACCTGCCCGGTCAGCACCGGCGATCGCACCGCCCCGCACCGGATCACCGTCCACCACACCCACGCGCCCGTGGTCGAGTCGCGGGGCGAGGTCCCGCGCGCCATGCGGCTGATCTGCAAGGCCCACCGCGCCCGCGGGTTCGACGAGATCGGCTACCACTACGCCGTCGACCCCTTCGGGCGGGTCTGGCAGGGGCGCGGACCGCTGCCCAGCGACATCACCCGACGGGTGCGCAACGGGGCGCACGCCCAGGGGTTCAACGACAACGCCATCGGGGTCGTCTTCATCGGCGACTTCCAGGACGTCAAGCCGACGCGCGCGGCGGTGCAGGCCGCCGCCGACCTGATGGCCTTCCTCGCCGACCAGTACGACATCGACCCCGCGTCCACGGTCCCGGCGGTCTCGACCGGCGGATCCAAGACGCGCTACCCCACGGGCACCCGGGTGGTGCTGCCGGCGATCGACGGCCACCGCGACACCGGCGCCGGGACGCTGTGCCCGGGACGTCGCCTGTACGCGTTGCTGCCCTACCTGCGGCGAGTCCGTGGCCGCGCGCCTGGCCGCCGACGTGGGCTGAGCCCGCTCACGCCCGGGCGGCCAGCCAGTCCGACACCGCCCACCACGTCTCGACGGCGCGGAAGGTCCCGTCGAGCTCGACGCCGGTCAGCTCCGTGAACCGCTTGAGCCGGTGGCGGACCGTGTTGGGGTGCACGAACAGGCGCGCGGCGGTGGCCTCGACCACGCCGTCGAGCTCGAGGTGCAGCCGGACCGTGGTGGCCAGCTCGACCGCGAAGGGCTGGTCGGGGTCGAGGGCGGCCAGGCGGCTGTGCCGCAGCAGCTGGCCGAGGTCCCCGGCGTCGCGGAGTGCGACGGCCAGGGCGACGTCGGTCACGGGCACCAGCCCCGTCCGCCCCGTCGCCCGCGCGGCGTCGTGGGCCCGCCGCGCCCACGACGCGGCGGTGTCGAGCTCCTCGGCCGACACCGGGCCGGCCAGTCCCACCAGCGTGTCGGCGCCGGTCCGGGGCGGGCCGGCCAGCACGCCGACCAGCGCCTCGCCGAGGACGGTGAACAGGTCGGCCGGTCCCGTCCGCAGCCGGTCCTCGGCCAGTGCCACGGCCGCGTCCGCCCCCGCGGCGACGTGCACCACCCACAGGCGCGTGGCGGGCAGCTCGGCCTCGGCCGCGGCCAGGACCGCGGCCGACCCGCCCTCGAGCAGTCGCCGCAGCAGCTGGCCCTGCCGGTCCCGGCGCGAGCGCGTCCGCGCCAGCTCGGTCTGGCGGTGCGCCACGATCAGGCGACCGCGCACCTGCTCGGCCCAGTCCTCGTAGAGCTCGCGGGCGTCCAGCAGCAGCGGCAGCGCCGCGTCGTGGGTCGGGGCGAGCTCGCGGGCGCGGTGCCAGATGTGGCGTTGCGCCACGTGGATGGCGGCCAGCACGTCGTGGATGGCCACGCCCTGCTGGGCGCGGGTCACCGCCAGGTCCTCGATGAAGTCCAGCTCGGCGGGCGACGGCCCGCGGCGCTCGGCGATCGCCCGCATGGCCGCGGCCAGCAGCGCGCGGGTGTGGCGCGCGATGTCCTCGCGCCCGAGCCGGGCGATCTCGGGCACCGACGTGCGGACCTCGGCCACGGCGGCCTCCATCAGCGCCCCGTCGTTGGCCAGCACGTCGATGAGCCGCTCGATCGGCCGCCAGTCCGTGGTCGTCGCCATGGTCCCGCCTTCCCGCCGCGCCTCCACGATATTGGAATCCGCCACAACGGGACGGCCAAGGCTGGGAGCCGAGGACAGCGATCGGGGCGCCGCTGCCACGTAGGTTGGAGGTGACCACAGCGATCGGGAGCACGCGTGGCCAAGGGACCCGGCGGCGAGCTCGTCGCCCGCATGCTGGCGGCCGAGGGCGTCGACACCGTCTTCGGCATCATCGACGGCACCTACTTCGGGCTCTACTCGAGCTTCCCGGGCGTGGGGATCGACCTCGTCTCGCCCCGCCACGAGACCTCCGCCATGCACATGGCCGGCGCCTACGCGCGCCTGACCGGCCGGCTCGGCGTGGCCATGGCCAGCAACGGGCCCGGCGTGGCCAACGTGCTGCCGGGCATCGCCGTGGAGAACGGCGAGGGCAACCGGGTCCTGCTGCTGACCTCCAGCCGCCGGACCGGCATCGGCTCGCCCGACCGGGGCGGGACCTACCAGTACTTCGACCAGGTCGGCGTCACCCGTGCGATGACCAAGTGGTCCGGGCACGTCCCCTCGCGCGACCGGATCCCCGAGATGCTGCGCCGCGCCCTGCGCCTGTCGTGGCGCGGCCGGCCCGGCGTGGTCCACCTCGACATCCCCGAGGACGTCCTCAACGGCGCCGGCGAGATCGACGAGGCCCAGGTCCGCCCGCCCCACACCTACCGCCGGACCACGCGCCTGTCGCCGGACCCGGACCTGGTCGCCCGGGCCGCCCGCATGCTGTCCGAGGCCCGCCAGCCCCTGGTCCACGTCGGCGCGGGCATCTTCCACGCCGGGGCCGAGGCCGAGCTCGCGCGGGTCGCCGAGGCGCTCGGGGCGCCGGTCACCACGTCGTGGGCGGGGCGCGGGGCGCTGCCCGAGACCTCCCCGCACGCCATCCCCATGACCGCCGTCGAGCTGGTGGACCGGGTCCGCAACGAGGCCGACGTGGTCCTGACCGTCGGGTCGCGGATCGGCGAGACCGACTGGTGGGGCAAGGCCCCCAACTGGGCCCCGCCCAGCCGCCAGCAGCACGTGCAGGTCGACGTCGACGAGGAGCTGCTCGGGCTCAACAAGCCGGTGGACCTGGCCATCCTCGGCGACGCCCGCGAGACGCTGGCCGCCCTGGCCGAGCGCCTCGGTGACCAGGACGCCCAGCGGATGGCCGAGCGGCGGCGCACGCTGGACGGCTACCGCGACGCCGCCATGAAGGACCGGGCGAAGCTCGACAAGCCGCTGGCCACGCGCGACCGCCCCGTGCACCCCGCCCACGTCCCGAGCATCGCGCAGCGCGTGCTGCCCGAGGACACCGTGTGGGTCTTCGACGGCGGCAACACGACCGTGTGGGCCAACTTCTTCCACCAGGCCCGCATCCCCCGGTCGATCCTGTCGACCTTCAAGTTCGGGATGCTCGGGGCGGGCATGGGCCAGTCGCTCGGTGCCCAGGTCGCGGCCCCGGACCGCACGGTCTGCTGCATCATCGGTGACGGCGCCTTCGGCATGCACCCGCAGGAGGTCGAGAGCGCCGTGCGCCACCAGCTGCCGATCATCTGGATCGTGCTGGCCGACCGCGCCTGGGGGATGGTGAAGATGAGCCAGCAGATCGCGGCGAAGCCGGTGAAGACCGTCGCCCGCAAGGTGCTCAGCAACCGCGGCCTCGACGAGGACGAGATCATCTACGCGGACTTCGCCGAGATCGCCTTCGACGAGCTCGCGCGGTCCATGGGCGCGCACGGCGAGCGGGTCGACCACCCCGACCAGCTCGAGCCCGCCCTGGAGAAGTGCCTCGCGTCCGGGAAGCCGTCGGTGATCCACGTCGACGTCGACCAGGTCGCCCACCTGTGGGCCCCCGCCCTGCGCACCTTCAAGAAGATGCACCAGGAGCCGGGCGGATGAGCGCGCTTGCCGTCACCTCGCTGCTGGCCGCCGCCCCGGTGGACGAGATCAGCCTCAACTTCAGCACCGGCACGATCCTGCTGCTGAACGTGATCCTCGGGCTGATCATGTTCGGCGTGGCGCTGGACGTGCGCGTGGACGACCTGCGGGACGTGGTGCGCAACCCCAAGGGGCCCGTGATCGGGCTCGTGGCCCAGTTCGCGCTGCTGCCGGCCTTCACCTACCTGCTCACCCAGATCATCGACCCCGCCCCGTCGATCGCGCTGGGGATGATCCTGGTCGGATCGTCGCCCGGCGGGAACATCTCCAACTTCATCACCCACCTCGCCCGCGGCAACACCATGCTGTCCATCGGCATGACGGCGGCCTCGACGCTGCTGGCCACCGTGATGACCCCCCTCAACTTCGCCTTCTGGGGCTCGCTGGACCCCGACACGAACGCGCTGCTGACCTCGATCAGCCTCGACCCCGTCGAGCTGGTGCTGACCATCGCGCTGCTGCTGGCGGTGCCGGTCGCGCTGGGCATGACGCTGCAGGCACGTCGCCCCGCACTGGCCAACCGGCTGAAGAAGCCCATGCGCATCTTCTCCATCGGGTTCTTCGTCCTGTTCGTCGTGGTGGCCTTCGCCTCGAACTTCCAGAACTTCCTCGACTACGTCGGGCTGGTCGCCGTCGCCGTCCTGATCCACAACGCCGTGGCCCTGGCCACCGGGTACGGGGCGGCGAGCCTGTTCCGGCTGCCCGAGCGTGACCGCCGGGCCATCTCGATCGAGGTGGGGATCCAGAACTCGGCCCTGTCGCTGGCGCTGATCTTCAGCTTCTTCGACGGGCTCGGGGGCATGGCGCTGGTCGCGGCCTGGTGGGGGATCTGGCACATCATCTCCGGGATGACGCTCGCCCGGTTCTGGGCCAGCCGGTCCGGCGCGGACCTGACCGACCCGCAGACCCCCACCGCGCCGGCATGAGCGAGCGGTCCGGCGTCCTGGTCACCGGCGGCACCGGCCACGTCGGCCACCTCGCCCTGCAGGCGTTGGCCGACGAGCGCCGGCTCGGCCCGCTGGTCAGCCTCGACGTCCGCGAACCCCGCGAGCGCGTGCCGGGCGTGGCCTACGCCACCGGCGACGTGCGCACCGTCGACCTGGCGGGCCTGCTGGCCGAGCACGACGTCGGCGCCGTCGTCCACTGCGCCGCCATCGTCCAGCCCCCACCGGGCATGACCGACGACGAGCTGCACGACATCGAGGTCGGGGGCACCGAGCGGGTCCTGCAGGCCTGCGTCGAGGCCGAGGTCGAGCACGTCACCGTGACCTCGTCCGGCGCGGCCTACGGCTACCACCTGGCCAACCGCGGGCGGTGGCTGACCGAGGACGACCCCGTCCGGGGCAGCGACGCCTTCGCCTACTCGCGCCACAAGGCCGAGGTCGAACGCCTGCTGGCGCGGTACCGACGCGTGCACCCCGAGCTCGCCCAGCTCGTGCTGCGCCCCGGCACGATCCTCGGGGCGGGGACCTCCAACCAGATCACCGACCTGTTCGAGAAGCCCGTCGTCCTCGGGCTGGCCGGCACCGACGTGCCGTTCGTGATCGTGTGGGACCGGGACGTCGCCGCCATCATCGCGCGGGGGGTCCGCGAGCGGATCACCGGCATCTACAACGTCGCCGGCGACGGGATCCTCACGCTGGCCGACATCGCCCGCATCGAGGGCAAGCGGGTCGTCCCGCTGCCGCCCCGCCTGCTCGGGCGCGCCCTGGCCGTGCTCGACCGGTTCGGCCTGACCCAGTACGGCCCGGAACAGGTCGACTTCCTGCGCTACCGGCCGGTGCTGGCCAACGACGCCCTCACGCGCGCGTTCCCCGGGTTGCCGACGAAGACCACACGCGAGGCCTACGAGGCGTACCGGCAGGGGCGGGATGCCCGTGGCTGACGGCACCGCCCCGGTCGTGCTCGTCACCGGCGCGGGCGGTGCGATCGGCACGGCCCTGCTGGCCCGCTTCGCCGCCGACGGGGCGCGGACCGTCGGCACCGACCTGACCGACGCCCCGCCATCCACGACCACCACCGTCGTCGACCTGTGGGTGGAGGCGGACGTGACCTCGGCCGCCGACATGCAGGCCGCCGTCGACACCGCCGTCGCTCGGTTCGGCCGTCTCGACGTGGTCGTCGCCAACGCCGGGATCACCGCGCTCGGGTCCTTCGAGGACACCAGTGACGCCGCCTTCGAGCGCGTGATGGACGTCAACCTGCACGGGGCGGTCCGCACCGTGCGTCCCGCGCTGCCGCACCTGCGTGCCACCCGCGGGCACGTCGTGGTGATGTCCTCGGTCGCCGGGTTCGCGCCGGTGCTCGGTCGTCCCGCCTACGTCGCCGCCAAGCACGCCGTCACCGGGCTGTTCACCAGCCTCGCCGTCGAGCTCGCCCCGCAGGGCATCGGCGTCACCGTGGTGCACCCGAGCTTCCTGGCCACCTCGCCCGCCGACCGCAACGCCACGGACGCCGTGGCCGGGGCGCGCAGCACCACGGGCCGCCCGATCACCGCCGACACCGTGGCCCGCGACGTGGTCCGGGCCGTGCACCGGGGCGACGGGCAGGTGTTCCCGGGGCGGACGGCGAAGTTGGCCCATGCGGTCCACCGCCTGTCACCACGCCTGTACGCGTGGCAGATGCGACGGCGGCTCGGGCCGTCGGGGTAGCAGCCGGGAGCCACCCGCGTCGACGTCGGAGGGGAGCCAACGTGCAACGCCGGATCGAGGGATCGGACCGCGTGCTGGTCGCGGTCTTCGTGCTGCACCTCGTGGCCGCGATGGTGTTCGGCGGGATGTTCCTGTCCGGCCTGTCCGAGGACCGCCAGGTCGTCATCGAGGGTGTGGCCGCCGGACCCGGCGCCGGGACCGCCACGGCCTCGCCCGCCGACGCCGCGACCTCGACGGCTGGAGCCGGTGAGCGGCCGACCCCGACGGACGGGGCCGGCGACGCCGCGGGGGACGGGACCCGCACCACCTCGGCGGCGGGCAGTGGCAGCGGCGACACCGGCGCCGTCGACGGCAGCGGCGACGACCCCACGACCACGGGCCAGCCCGCGGTCGACGAGGGCCCCGGTGCCGCGTCCGGCGCCGCCGCCGACCGGCAGCCGGCGGCCACCGGGCCCATCCGCATCGGGACCCTGGTGACCCAGACCGGCGCCATCAACTTCCGCGCCGCCGCGCAGGCGACCAAGGCCTACATCGACATGGTCAACGAGAACGGCGGCGTGCACGGCCGGCCGATCGAGCTGATCCTGCGCGACGACGGGCTCGACCCGGCCCGCGGGCGCCGTGCCGTCGAGGAGATGCTCAACCAGGACGTCTTCGCCCTCGTCGGGTTCGTCGCCCCGCTCACCGAGCAGTCGATCAACCCCACCCTGGAGCAGAACCAGATCCCGCTGGTCGGCGCGTTCGGCATCACCCCGTCCGACTGGGGCTACATGTTCAACGGGTTCTACGAATCCTTCGGGTGGGTGTCGGGGCGGTTCCTCGCCGACCAGGGCGTGACCACGCCGGGTCTGATCTACATCTCCCGCCAGGACGACGCGGTCGACGCCCGCATCGATGCGTCGTGGCGGCAGGCCTTCGAGTCCAAGGGCCTGACGCTGAAGGACGAGAACATCTTCGCGGTCGACGTGACCAAGTCCAGCTACGACGACGTGGTCACGCAGCTCCGGCTGAACGACGTCGACGGGATCGTCACCTCGATCGACCAGACCGCGATCATCCGGTTGCAGCAGTCGATGGACCGTGCCAGCTACCGCCCCGTCCACGCCGCCAGCCAGCTCGCCGACGACCCGTCGGTGCTGGGGGACCCCGACGTCGGGGCGTCGCTCGAGGGCACCTTCGTCTACAGCGAGTTCCACTTCCTCGGCGAGCAGGCCGGCGAGATGTCGGCCTACGAGTCCGAGGTCCGCCGCCGCTTCGGCGACGACGCCGAGCTGAACTGGTCGGGCAAGAACAACTGGGCCTCCACGAAGCTGTTCGTCGACGCGCTGCGGGCGGCCGGCCCCGGTGCCACCCGCGCGGACCTGATGGCGGCCCTGAACGGGTTCGTGGACCACCCGACCGGCATGAGCCGGCCCCTGACGATCGGGTCCAGCCCCACCGACCACATCCGCAACAACCGCTGCGTGAAGATGGGTCGCATCGTGCAGGGGCAGGTCGAGCCCCTCGGGGACTTCACCTGCTACGACGGGCCCCTGCTGTGAGGCTCTACGTCGCACTGGCGCTCGGCGGCCTGCCACTCGGGGCGATGTACGCCCTGCAGGCCATGGGCATCGTGCTGGTCCACACGACCACCCGCACCTTCAACTTCGCCCAGGGCGCCATCGGGATGGCCGCGGCCTTCACGGCGTCGGGCCTGGGGGTGTCGCTCGGGCTGCCCGACGTCGTGGCGGTCACCGGCGGGCTGGCCGTCGGCGTGGTGGTCGGGCTGCTGATGGAACGCAGCGTCCGTCCCGTCGACGGCGAGCTGCGCCGCACCATCGTCACGCTCGCGTGGCTGCTCGGGCTGCAGGGCCTGCTCGGGTGGGTGTTCGGGGCGTCGGCGGGGCGCAAGGTCGTCACGCTGTTCCCGTCCGGCCCGGCGCTGGACCTGCCGTCGCTCGGCGTCGCGTACAGCTGGGACCAGCTCGGCGTGATCCTGGTCGCGGCCCTGGTCGCGGCCGGGCTCGGGGTGTTCTTCCGCCGCAGCGACCTCGGCGTGGCGATGCGCGCGGTGGCCAACCGCCCCGATGCCGCCCGGCTGCTGGGGGTGCGCGCCGACCGCGTCGCCCAGGTGTCCTGGATGCTCGGGGCCGGGCTCGGGGCGCTGTCGGGCGTGCTGGTCACACCGCTGCTGGGGCGGCTGGACACCGTGACGCTGATCGTCTTCACCGTGCAGGCCCTGGCGGCCGCGCTGGTGGGTGGGCTGACCTCGTTGCCGCTGACCTTCGCCGGGGGCATCGCGCTCGGCGTGGCCCAGCCGGTGATCGGCCGGCTGTTCGGGTCGCCCGCCGGGATCAACGAGCTGATCGCCATGCTCGTCATCCTCGTGGCCCTGCTGGCCCGGCGCCGGACCGGTCGCGTCGACGTCGCCGCCGGAGGGTTGCCGTCGGTGCGGGTCGGGGCGCTGCCGTCCAGGCGCACGCTGGGCCGGCTGGCCGCCGGCGGCCTCGTGGTCGGCGGGGGGCTGGTGCTGCTGCTGCCGCCGCAGCTGGCCTACAACGTCGCCGACGTGTTCGTGTGGTCCCTGGCGGTCCTGTCGATCGTCCTGCTGACCGGCGTGGTCGGGCAGATCTCGCTGTGCCAGGCGGTGTTCATGGCCGTCGGCGGCTTCGGGGCCGGCATCGCGGTCGAGGCGGGCCTGCCCGTCCTGCTGGCGCTCCCGGTCGGGGCGGGACTGGCAGCGGCGGTGGCGCTGGTCGTCGGCCTGCCGGCGCTGCGCCTGCGCGGCCTCGAGCTCGCCGTCGCCACCCTCGCGCTGTCGTTCACCGCCGACCGCTACGTCTACTTCTCCGTGACCCCGCTGGTGGGGACCGGGTCGACCCGCCCCGTCCCACGTCCCGGCTTCGCCGACCAGGTCGTGCACGGCGTCGGCGGGGCGCGGTGGTTCGTCGTGGTGGTCGTGGTGGCGTTCGTCGGCGTGGCGGCGCTGGTCGCCGCCATGCGTCGTGGACGCACCGGCACGGCGCTGACCGCGATGCGCGGGTCGGAGGTCGCCACGGCCGCCGTCGGGTTCTCCCCCACGTGGTTGAAGCTGCGCGGCTTCGCCCTCAGCGGCTTCGTGGCCGGGCTCGCCGGGGCCCTGTTCGCCGCGCTCACCGGCGCGGCGGACGAGGCGTCGTTCGGGTTCACCCGGTCGATCTCGTTGGTGGCGTTCGCGCTGATCGCCGGGGTCGGCAGTGTCCCCGGGGCGGTCATCGGCGGCGGGATCGTCGTGCTCTCGACGCTGTCCTTCGGCGGCGGGTCCGAGCTGTCGTCGGACGTGGGCGCGAGCATCGTCGGGCTGTGCACCGGGATCGCCCTGGCCGTCACCGTCATCGGGGCGCCGGACGGGCTGGCCGGCCTGCTCCGGCGGCGCCGGCGGGCCGTGGTCGAGACGACCGACGCCCCCGACCTGGTGGGGGTGTGACGTGCCCGTGCTGCGACTGGACGAGGTGACGGTCGCCTTCGGCGGGGTCACCGCCGTCGACGGGCTCACCCTCGACGTGCACCGCGCCGAGGTCGTGGGGCTCATCGGCCCCAACGGGGCCGGCAAGACCGTGACCTTCAACGTGGCCACGGGGCTGCAGGCGCCCGACGCGGGGCGGGTGTGGCTGGACGACCAGGACGTCACGGCCGCCAGCACCCACGACCGCGCGCGTCGTGGTCTCGGCCGCACCTTCCAGGTCGTGCAGCTGTTCGACCAGCTGTCGGTGCTCGACAACGTCGCGCTGGCCGGTCACCGCTTCACGTTCAGCGGGTTCCTCGCCGACGGGCTCGGCCTGCCACGGCGGCGACGTGCGCTCGAGGAGGCCCGGGAACGGGCCCTCGCCGCGCTGCAGTTCTGTGGCCTGACACACCTCGCCGACCGGGCGGTCGACACGCTGCCGGTCGGGCAGGCCCGACTGGTCGAGCTCGCCCGGGCGCTGTGCCTGCAGCCGCGGGTGCTGCTGCTGGACGAGCCGGCCAGCGGGCTGGACGGCGGCGAGACCGCGGCCCTGGTCGACCTGCTGGCCCGCGTCCGTGCCGTCACCGAGGCGGGGATCCTGCTGGTCGAGCACGACCTCGACGTGGTGGACCGCCTGTGCGACCACGTCGTCGTGATGGACGTCGGCCGCCGCATCGCCAGCGGGACGCCGGCCCAGGTCCAGGCCGACCCGGCCGTCCGTGCCTCCTACCTGGGGGCCGCGTGATGGACGTCCCCGTGCTCGACGTCACCGGTGCCGTGGTCACCTACGGCGGGGTGCAGGCGGTCCGTGGCGTGGACCTGCGCGTCGCATCCGGCGAGTCGGTGGCCGTCCTCGGCGCCAACGGCGCCGGCAAGACGTCGTTGTTGTCGGCGATCGCCGGGCTGGTGCCGCTCGCCGACGGGCAGGTGGTCGTCGACGGTGTCGACGTCGCCGGGTCGCCGGCCGAGGACGTCGCGCGTCGCGGGGTCGCGCTGGTCCCCGAGGACCGGGGGATCTTCGACGAGCTCACCGTCGCGGACAACCTGCGCGTGGCCGCGTACGGCGCCGGCCTGGGCCGCGCCGACCTGGCCGCGGGGCGTGACGAGGCCTTCACGCTGTTCCCCGTCCTGGCCGAGCGGCAGCGGCAGGTCGCGGGGACGCTGTCGGGTGGCCAGCAGCAGATGCTGACGATCGCCCGGGCGCTGCTGCAACGTCCGCGCCTGCTGATGGTCGACGAGATGTCCATGGGCCTGGCCCCCAGCATCGTCGCCGACCTGTTCGACGTCGTGGGCCGCCTGACCGAGCGCGGGATCGGGGTGCTGCTCGTCGAGCAGTTCGTCGGCCGGGCCCTCGCGGCCGTCGACCGCGCCGTGGTCATGGCCGGGGGGCGCGTCGTGGCGGCCGGCAGCGCCCGCGAGATCGCCGCCGACGACGTGGCCGCCCACTACCTCGGCGGAGGGCAGGGCGCCGGGAGCGCGGACCGCCCCGAGGTGGTCCTGCCCGCCAGCGAGACCGTGCCCGTGGCGCTCGACGCCCGCCAGGTCCGGTGGGTGCGAGAGCGCGCCGCCCGGGAGGGGCGCTCGCCGGCCGAGCTGCTCGGCGAGCTGGTGCAGCCCCACCTCGGTGACGACGAGCGCGAGGGGGCAGCATGACGCGCCGCCTGCTCCGACGCCTCCCGGCCGTGCTGACCGCGGCCAGCCTGCTCGCCGGCATCGCCGTGGCCGCGACCGCCCGCCGCGTCGAGGCGGCCGACGGCCTGGGCACCTACTCGCTGACCTTCGACGGCGTGGTCGCCGGACGGGGCGGGGGCATCGGCGCGTCGGGCGGGCTGGTGACCTTCGCCGGCGGACCCGGCGACGTCGTCGGCCGGCTCGATGCCGCCCCGTCCGCCGCCGCCCAGGCGTCCTCCCTGGAACCCGGCTCGACGTACCGCCTGGTGGCGGGGCAGGCCAACGGGCAGGCGGGCGAGCAGGTCCTCGGCGAACCGACCACCGCCCGGGCCGAGTTCCCCGGTGCCGTCACCGAGGACGACGCCACCCAGGCGGATCCCGGTGCCGCCGGCCCCGTGCAGGTGGTCGGGGGACGGGCCCATGCCCTTGCCGCCGCCGACCGTGCCGCGGCCGTGGGTGGCGTGACCACGTTCGTCGTCGGCACGGACCCCGATGCCCCCGTGCTCACCGTCGTCGGGGCCCACGCCGAGGGACGTGCCACCGCCGACGCCGCGGCGGGGACGTTGCGGGCCCACGTCGTGGTCGCGGCCGACCGCGTCGAGGTGCTCGACCAGCTCGTCCTGCACGACGTGGTGGGGACCGCGACCACGACCGCCGACGGCGACGCGCAGGACGCCATGGCCACGTTCGAGGTGGGCAGCGCGACCGTCGCCGGTGTCCCCGTCGCCATCACCGACGACGGGGTCGTCGCCACCGGCGACCCCGTCGTTCCCGGCAGTGACCTCGACGACCTCACCGCGCAGCTCAACGACGCGTTGGCCGATGCCGGGATCCGGGTCCGCCTGCTGGGCACGCGCGAGCAGTCCGGGGACGGGCGCGTCGCCGCCGACACCGGCGGGATCGGGATCGACGTCACCACCCCGGCCACCCAGGGGGTGCCCCGCAACGACCTGTCCGTGGTGCTCGGCCGTGGCCGCGCCACCCTGTACGCGGAACCCGCCGCGGTCGCCCCGCCGCTGACGTCGACGCCCCGCCCCGACACGGGGACCGACGTGGTCGCCCCGCCCCGCGCCTCCTCGCCCGGCACCACGCCGGGTGGCGCCGTGTCCCCGCGCCGCCTGGACCTGCCGGCACCGACGGCGTCGGGCCCCGCCGCGCCGCAGGTCGCCCCCGAGGCCGCCCCCCGTCCGCCGAGGGCTCGCCGGCGCCCGACATGGTCGTCGCCGGCGCCCGGATGTCGCCCCGCACGGCCTACGCGGGCTTCGCGGCGTGGCTGATGTTCACCTCGACCATCCCGCTGCTCGGCACGGTCTGGCTGCGACGGCGAGGGATCGCATGACGGCCCCGTCCGCCCACACCTGTGCCCGCTGCGAGGTGGACTACCGCCCGGCGCTCACCGACGGGGCGTGCCCGGTGTGCCGCACGCCGGCTGCGGGGCACACCCAGACCGCCGACGCCCGCCGGCTGGACCTGCGGGTGCTGGTGGTGGGCGTCAGCGCCGTCGACGTGCTGCTGCTCGGCCTGGGCGCGTGGTGGGTCTTCGGGTGATGCGCCGGGACGCCCCGGGCGTCCGTCAGGCCCCGAGGTCGGTGGCCAGCAGGGCCCGCGTCTCGACCAGGTCGCTGCCCATCGCGTCGGCGAGGGCGTCGAAGGAGATCCGCAGCACGGCGACGGGCACCCCCCGGTGCTCGAGCAGCGACCGCAGCCATGCCGCGTACTCGTCGAACAGGCCCGGGTCCTCGACCAGCAGGGCGGCCTCGAGGAACCGCAGCGTCGTGGCGAGGTCGCGTCGGGTGTGGTCGAGCTGGGCCGGCGTGTAGTCGCGCATCTGGGGCACGCGCTGCTCGAGCAGCACGAACGACGCCGCGACCAGGTCGTCGTGGCGGTCGGCGAGGACGCCGTGTTCGCGACGCCACTCGGGGTCGTGGTGCTCGAGCAGCCGGGTCGGTGGCTGGTCGAGCCAGCCCGTCAGCATCGACGCCGCCCCGGCCAGGTCGTCGGCGTGGCCGTCGGCGTCGAGCATGCGGGCCCGGTGGGCCGTCAGCGCCCCACCACCCACCAGCACCGGGACCTCGAGCGCGTGGGCCACCTCGACGACGCGGGCGACACCGGGCAGGGCCAGCGGCAGCGTCGCGCTGACCGCCAGGACCTGCGGGCGGGTGTGGGTCAGGGCGGACCGGAGGTGGTCCGTCGGGGTCGACCCGCCCAGGAAGTCCACGTGCCAGCCGACGTCGCGCAGCGTCACCGCCGCCATGCGGGCCGGCGTGGTGTGCCATTCGCCCTCGGCACACACCAGCGTGAGGCGTTGGGTCCCGGTGGACCGTGGCACGTGCGCCGCCAGGACCCCGAGGGCGTCCTCGACCACCGCACTGGCGGCGTGCTCGTCCGCCACCGACCACGTGCCGGCGTGCCACCGTTCGCCCACGGTCCGCTGGGCCGGGGCCAGCAGGTCGGACACCACCTCGGTGGCGGCCCCGCCGAGCCGCATGTGCTCGGCGACCAGGTGCAGGGCCGACGCCCCGTCACCCCGGGCGACCTGCTGCAGGAAGTCGTCGACGGTCGGCAGGGGCGGCGGCGTGGCCGGCAGGGCCGCGGTGATCATCGCGCCACCACCTCGAACCGGTCCACGGTCACGGCGTGCGGGGCGTGCGGGTCCCGCGGGATCCGAGCGTGCGAGCGGCGGTGGGCGTCCGAGCCCATGTAGGACCGGAACGCCTCCGCGCTGTCCCACCAGCTCACCATCACGTACCGCCCCGGGGCGGCGGTGTCGCGCCAGACCTCGAGGTGCTGGAAGCCCGGCGCGTCCTCGACCTCGCCCAACCGGTCCGCGAAGGCCTGCTCGAGGGTCACGGCCCCGTCGGGGTCGATCTGCAGGTGGCTGCTGACGACGTGGGATCCGAGCCGGGTCACGGGGTGCTCCTCTCGGGGGGCGGGGCGCCCTCGTGGTCGGCGTCGTCGCCGGCGAGCTCGCGGTCCAGCCGCGCGTAGGCGGCCTGGAGGCTGGCCGTGCCGCTGTCGCGGAACGGCGCCACGCCGACCGTGAGGGTGATGTCGGGGTGCTCCTGCTCCCATCCGCTGCGCAGCCGCGCCACCGCCACGGTGGTGCCGGCGGTGCCGGTGCCGCGGAGCAGGACCCCGAACTCGTCCTCCTCGATCAGGGCCGCGTGGTCACCGGGATGCAGCCGGGCGAGCAGGTGGGCGGCGAACGCCGTGACGGCCTCGTCGAGCTCGTCCTCGTCGCCGGGATCCGGTTCGGGGACGGTGAGGCGGACGACCACGACCGCGTCGTCACGGCGCAGGCGGTGCAGCTCGCGGACGAAGCTGGCCCGGGTCTCGAGCCCGGTGTGGGAGTCGGTGGCCACGTCGGCCGACAGGTGGGCGGTCCGCAGCACGATGTCGGCTGCCCGTCGGGCGTCGGACACGAGGCCGGGGAGGTGGCGTTCGAGGTCGGCACGCGCCGCCGAGCCGACGGGTGCCGTCGGCAGCATGGGCTCGGACACGCCGAAGCTGACGTCGAGCGGCAGGGCGTCCGGGTCGTCGGCACCGGCCGGCACCACGTGGCCACCGAGCCGGTCCACGGTCCGGGCGACGATGCCCGCGACCTCCTCGGTGGACTCGGCGTGCAGCAGCTCGCGGGTCGCCCAGCTGACCACGTCCGCGGAGGTGATCGGCCTGCCCGTGACCGGGTCGGGACGGGACGCGGGGGTGGGCGGGGCGAGCAGCGCACGAAGCCGGTCCGCGATGCGCGGCCGGCGTGGCGGGGGCGGTCGGAAGTCGGCATGGACGTCCTCGGTCGACGCAGGATCCGTCGGCCACCGAGGGCAGGGGTGCGTGCGAGCGGAGTGCGACCCCCCACCGTATGGGCCGCGGTTGGCCGATGCGAGGGCGATCCGGATCGGCGCGTGCCCGCGAGTTCCTAGGATCACGGGCCGACCCGACCCGAGGCTCGTCCATGGAGTGTGCAGGTGCCGCCGCCGTCGTGACCGGAGGGGCCTCGGGCCTCGGCCTGGCCACGGTGCGCAAGCTGGTCGACGACGGGGCGAAGGTCGTGATCATCGACCTGCCGTCCTCGGACGGGGCGGCGATCGCCGAGGAGCTGGGCGACGCCGTGGCGTTCTCGCCCGCCGACGTCACCGACGAGGACGCGGTGTCGGCGGCGCTGGACGTGGCCGACGAGCTCGGGCCCCTGCGCATCGCGGTCAACTGCGCCGGGATCGGTCCGGCCAAGCGCGTGGTCGGCAAGGACGGCACCCCGGCGGACCTGGACTGGTTCGTCAACGTGGTCAACGTCAACCTGGTCGGCACGTTCAACGTGATCCGGCTGGCGGCCGCGCGGATGGTCGCCCACGACCCGGTCGGCGAGGAGCGGGGCGTGATCGTCAACACCGCCTCGGCCGCCGCGTTCGACGGCCAGATCGGCCAGGCGGCCTACTCGGCGTCCAAGGGCGGGATCGTCGGGATGACGCTGCCCCTGGCCCGGGACCTGGCCGACAAGCAGATCCGGGTCATGACGATCGCCCCGGGCCTGTTCATGACCCCGCTGCTGATGGGGCTGCCGAAGGAGGCGCTGGACTCGCTGGGCAACCAGGTCCCGCACCCGTCCCGGCTGGGCGACCCGTCCGAGTTCGCGCTCATGGCCCACCACATCGTGGTCAACCCGATGCTCAACGGCGAGGTCATCCGACTCGACGGCGCCATCCGCATGGCGCCCCGCTAGACCGTCGCCCGCGCGCCGGGCGCGCTCGGGGACGCAGGGCCGGCGAGCCCGGCGTTGAAGATCTCCATCGGAGCCCGACGGAGATGTCACAGCCCGTTCGTAGGGTCGAGGCTTCGCCACGGCCCCGGGACCTCGGGGTCACGTGCAGGGGAGAGCTGCATGAACGCCGTGATCACCGCCACGGGCCTGGTCAAGCGCTATGGCGACGTCGTCGCCCTCGCGGGGCTGGACCTGAACGTCGAGGAGGGCTCGGTGCTGGGCCTGCTCGGTCCCAACGGGGCCGGCAAGACCACCGCCGTGTCGATCCTCACCACACTGCTCGAACCGGACGAGGGCGCCGCGATGGTCGCTGGCGCCGACGTCCGCGAGGACCCCGAGGAGGTCCGTCGTCGCATCGGCCTCTCGGGGCAGTACGCGGCCGTCGACGAGCACCTGACCGGCTTCGAGAACCTCGACATGATCGGCCGGCTGTACCGCCTGGGCAAGGGGCCCTCGCGCCAGCGGGCGCGCGACCTGCTCGAGGTCTTCGACCTGACCGACGCCGGCGACCGCCCCGTCAAGACCTACTCCGGCGGCATGCGCCGCCGGCTGGACCTGGCCGGGGCGCTGGTCGCCGAGCCGACGGTGCTGTTCCTCGACGAACCCACCACCGGGCTCGACCCGCGCAGCCGCACCGACCTGTGGGCCGTCATCCGTGACCTCGTGGCACGGGGCACGACCCTGCTGCTGACCACCCAGTACCTCGAGGAGGCCGACCACCTCGCGGACGACATCATGGTGATCGACCACGGGCGGGCCATCGCCCACGGGACCGCCGACCAGCTCAAGGCCGAGGTGGGCGGCGAACGCATCGAGGTCACCGTCGCCGACGCCGCCGACCTCGACGCGGGCCGGGTGGTCCTGGAACGGCATGCGGTCGGCGAGGTGCAGGTCGACGAGCACGACCACGCCCTGACGGCGCCGGTCGTCGGCGGGGCGCCGGTGCTGACCCAGGCACTACGCGAGCTCGACGCCGCGGGCGTCGCGGTCGCCGACGTGGGGCTGCGTCGCCCGACGCTCGACGACGTGTTCCTGTCGCTGACCGGCCATGTGGCCGAACACGAACAACCCGCCGCGGATCGTGGCGGCACCGACACGCCGCAGCCGCAGGAGGTGGCGCGATGAACGAGCTTCGATGGGCCCTGGCCGATGGCGCTGTCATCGCGCGGCGCAACCTCATCAAGATCAAGCGGGTGCCCGAGGTGCTCGTGTTCGTCCTGATCTCGCCGATCATGTTCGTGCTGCTGTTCGCGTACGTGTTCGGGTCCGCGATCGACGTGCCCGGCGACGTCAGCTACCGCGAGTTCCTGATCGCCGGCATCTTCGCCCAGACCGTCGTGTTCGGTGCCACCTTCACCGGGGCGGGGCTGGCCGAGGACCTGCAGAAGGGCATCATCAACCGGTTCCGGTCGCTGCCCATGTCCCGGTCGGCCGTGCTGGTCGGCCGGACCGCCAGCGACATCGTCTACAACGTCCTGTCGATCGCGATCATGGCGATCACCGGGCTGGTCGTGGGCTGGCGCATCCGGGGATCGCTGCTCGATGCGATCGTGGGGTTCCTGCTGCTGCTCGGGTTCGCGTACGCCGTGTCGTGGATCATGGCGTTCGTCGGGCTGATCGTCCCCAGCGTCGAGGTGATCAACAACGCCTCGTTCATGGTGATCATGCCGGCGACGTTCATCTCGAACGCGTTCGTCCCGATCGACAACTTCCCGGGACCGCTCAAGGCCTTCGCCGAGTGGAACCCGGTGTCGACGGTCACGCAGGCGTCGCGCGAGCTGTTCGGCAACGTGCTGCCCGTGGCGGCCACCGACTCGGCGCCGTGGTCGATGCGGCATCCGGTGGCCTACACCCTCCTCTGGATCGTCGGGATCATCGCCGTGTTCGCGCCGTTGTCCATCGCCCGCTTCAAGCGCGTCGGGGCGCGGTAGACCCACCGCCCGCGTCCGGCACCTATCGTCGCGCCCACCGAGTGGAGGAGGGCGCGTGGACCTGTCGCTGCGCCTGTCCACGCTGTGGGGGCGGATGGTCCGAGCCCTGTGGTTCTGGCCGGCGGTCTCGATCGTGGCGGCCGTGGTGTCCGCGGAGCTGCTGGTCGGCGTGCAGCCGTCCGACGTCGGGGGCCTCGCGCGGTTCGGCGGGACGCCCGAGGGGGCGCGGGCGATCCTGTCCACCGTCGCCGGCTCGGTCATCACGGTCACCGGCCTGACCTTCTCGCTGACGGTCGTCGCCCTGCAGGTCGCCGCGTCCCAGTTCACGCCCCGCCTGCTGTCCTCGTTCCTCGCCGACCGCGGCAACCAGGCCGTGCTCAGCGTCTTCCTCGGCACCTTCGCGTACACGCTGACGGTGCAGCGCAGCGTCCGCAGCCCCACCGACGACACCGCCGGGTTCGTGCCCGACCTCGCCGTCGGGGTGGGGCTGCTGCTCACGGCCGCCTCCGTGGGGATGCTCGTCTACTTCTTCCACCACCTCACCCAGCAGCTGCGGCTCGAGACCGTGCTGCGCGAGCTGCGCCGGGACACCCTGGCCGCCGTGCATCGCACCCGTGGACGGGGCGACGACGAGGACGGCGTCGCCGACCCCGACCAGGAGCTGCCCGACGTGCCGTCCGACCGCGTCGTGCTGCGGGCCCGTCGCTCCGGCTACCTGCAGGCGATCCGGCTGGACAGCCTCGGCGACACCGCCATCCGGCACGGCGTCGCCCTGCGGCTCGCGCCGGCCGTCGGCGTGCACGTCACCGCCGGGACCACCCTCGGATGGGCCTGGCCGGTGGAGGAGCACGCCGACCTCGACGACGACGAGGTCGAGGCGCTCGCCCGCGAGGTCCACGGGGGCATCCACCTCGGGGTCGACCGCAGCCTCGACGAGGACGTGGCCTTCGGCATCCGCCAGCTCGTCGACATCGCTGCGCGCGCCCTGTCCCCGGGCGTGAACGACCCCACCAGCGCCGTCGCGGCGATCGACGCCATGGCCGTCGTCCTGAGCGAGCTGGCCCGGGCGCCCTCGCCGGTGGCCGTGCGACGTGACGCCGAGGGCCGTGTGCGCGCCTCCGCCTCGATGTCCACCTTCGGCGAGCTGCTGGCCCTGGCCTGCGACCAGCCGCGGCGGTACGGGCGGGGCGAGCCGGCGCTGCTCACCGCGCTGCTGCGCATGCTCACCGACGTCGCCGAGACCGCCCGGGACGACGACCGGGTCGAGGCGGTCCACACCCAGATCGACGCCACCGTGGAACGGGCCGAGGACGCCGACCTGTCCGGCACCGAGCGCGACCGGGTCGAGCGTGTCGCGCGCCAGGCCCGGGCCGCGTGCCAGCGCCGGGAACGCGTCGCCCGACTCGAACCCCAGGACGACGACGAGCAGCCGGCCACCTGACCGCCGGGCCGCGGTGACGTTGCGGCCGGCGGCCCGGGCTGCTTGCGTGGCCTCGACCGACTGACCGACGGGACAGGACCACGGATGCTGCTGCAGGACAAGGTCGTGATCGTGACGGGCGGCGCGCAGGGCATCGGCCTGTCGATCGCGGAGAAGTTCCACACCAACGGGGCGACGGTGGTGGTGGCCGACCTGGACGGCGACCAGGCCAGGATGGCGGCGACGGGCCTGGGGGACGAGGCCGAGGGCGTGCCGTGCAACGTCGTCGAGGAGGCCAGCGTCGAGGCGCTCGTGGACGGGGTGGTGGACCGGCACGGGCGGCTGGACGTGCTGGTGAACAACGCCGGCATCACCCGCGACGGGATGATGCACAAGCTGTCGCTGGCGGACTTCCGGGCGGTGATGGAGGTGCACCTGCAGGGCACGTGGCTGTGCTCGCGGGCGGCGCTGACCCACATGCGCTCGCGCGACGGGGGCGGGGCGATCGTGAACATGAGCTCGATCTCCGGGAAGATCGGCAACCTCGGGCAGACCAACTACGCAGCGGCCAAGGCCGGGATCGTGGGGATGACCAAGGCCACGGCCCGCGAGGGGGCGCGGTTCGGGATCCGGGCCAACGCGATCCAGCCGGGCCTGATCAACACGGCGATGACGCAGGCGATGCCCGACGAGGTGTTCCAGTCCAAGGTCGAGGGCATCCCGTTGGGCCGGGCGGGCGAGCCGTCGGAGGTGGCCGACGCGGCGCTGTTCCTTGCCAGTGACATGTCCAGCTACATCACCGGCATCACCATCGAGGTGGCCGGCGGGAGGCACATGTGATGCGTGACGCGGTGATCTGCTCGCCCCTGCGGACGGCCGTCGGGGCGTTCGGTGGGATGTTCCGGGACGTGCCGGTCCAGGACCTGGCCTCGACGGTGATCCGGGCCGTCCTCGACCGCACCGGCCTGGATCCCGCCCGTGTCGACGACGTGGTGCTCGGGCAGGGCTACCCCAACGGCGAGGCGCCCGCGCTGGGCAGGGTCGCGGCCCTGGACGCAGGGATGCCGGTGTCGGTGCCCGGGACGCAGCTGGACCGCCGGTGCGGGTCCGGGCTGCAGGCAGTGCTGGACGCGGCGATGCGGGTGCAGACCGGCGTGGCCGACGTGGTGCTGGCCGGCGGCGCCGAGAACATGTCGCAGGCCGAGCACTACGTGCTGGGCGCCCGCTGGGGCCTGAAGGGCGCGACCGAGTTCGCCGACCGGCTGGGCCGCGGCCGGATCACCGCCGGGGGCAGGCACCACCCGGTGCCGGGCGGGATGCTCGAGACCGCCGAGAACCTGCGGGCCGAGTACTCGATCTCGCGCGAGGCGCAGGACGACCTGGCGTACGCGTCCCAGCAGCGGGCCGGCGCCGCGATGGCCGACGGCCGGTTCGCGGCCGAGATCACACCCGTCGAGGTGACCGACCGCAAGGGCAACGTGTCGGTGCTGGACGTCGACGAGCACCCGCGCCCCGAGGTCGAACGCGACAAGCTCGCCTCGCTGCGCCCCGTGCGCGGCACGCAGGACCCCGACGCGACCGTGACGGCCGGCAACGCCTCGGGGCAGAACGACGGGGCGGCGGTGTGCGTGGTCACCTCGTCCGAGACCGCCGAGGAGCTCGGTCTGACCCCGCTGCTGCGGCTGGTGTCGTGGGGCGTGGCCGGGGTCGAGCCGCACCGCATGGGCATCGGGCCGGTGCCTGCGTCCGCGGCTGCCCTGGGGCGGGCGGGCCTGTCGCTGGACGAGCTGGACCTGGTCGAGCTCAACGAGGCCTTCGCTGCCCAGGTCCTGGCCGTGCTGGCCGAGTGGAAGATGGACCCGTCCGACGAACGGCTCAACCCGCTGGGTTCGGGCATCTCGTTGGGCCACCCGATCGGTGCCACCGGGGCGCGGATCCTGACCACGCTGGCGTACGAGCTGCAGCGCCGCGAGGGCCGGTACGCGCTGGAGACCATGTGCATCGGCGGCGGGCAGGGCCTTGCCGCCGTGTTCGAGCGGGTGCGCTGAGTGGCGGCGCTCGAGGTCGTCACCGACGACGACGTCGTCCTCGCCGTCGAGTCCCGCGGCGTCGCCGACGCCCCGACCGTGGTGCTGGTCCACGGCTTCCCCGACAGCTCGAGGGTGTGGGACGAGGTCGCCGAGCGGCTCGCGTCCACCTTCCACGTGGTGACCTACGACGTGCGGGGCGCCGGTCGCTCGACCGCCCCGCGCCACCGGTCCGGGTACCGCCTCGAGCGCCTGGCCGACGACCTCGTGGCCGTGGCCGACGCGGTCAGCCCGGACGCCCCGGTCCACGTCGTCGGTCACGACTGGGGTGCGATCCAGGCCTTCGAGGCGGCGACCTCGCCCGCGCACGCGCCCCGGCTCGCCTCGTTCACCTGTGTCAGCGGGGCGTCGTTCGACCACGTCGGCCGGGCCCTGCGCGCACGCGTGGCGTGACGGCGTGTGGTCGGGCCTGCGCCGGACCGTCGGGCAGATGGCGACCTCCTGGTACATCCTGTGGTTCCAGCTGCCGGTCGTGCCGGAGGCCCTCCTGCGCAGCCCGCTCGGACCCCGCCTCGTCCAACGGCTCGAACCCGTGCCGCCCCGCGACGGCCACCCGGCCGAGACCTTCCCCCGTGACGCCGCCAACGGCGTCAACCTCTATCGGGCCAACCTCGACCGGGTGCGGTCGCCCCGTCGCGACGTCGTGTACGTGCCCGTGCAGGTCGTCGTCGGCGAGCACGACCCGTTCGTGTCCGTGGGACTGTTCGACGGGCTGGGCGAGCTGGCCGACGACATGTGGCTGCGGGTCGTCGACGGCGGTCACTGGCTGCCCCGCACGCATCCCGACGCGGTGGCCGATGCCGTCCGGGCCATGGTCGAGCACGTCGGCGACGCGGAGGATCCGGCGCTGCACGCCACCCGGAGGAGCCAGACGCCACCGGGCCGGTCGGCCCCCCGGTCCGGGCCCTCCGCCCCCTGACGCCCCGTCACACGCCGTGGCACCGTGTGACCCGTGCTCGAGTGTCGAGTCGGGGGCTGAGTGACGAGGACCAGCAGGTGGACGAGGCGCCCGTCGCAGGGTCGTCCCCGGGAGTCGACGCCGACGCGCCCGTCGACGGAGTGGCGCCGTCGCTGAGCCTCTCGGCCGGGCGCTTCGAGGCACTGATCGAACACGCGTCGGACCTGCTGATGGTCGTGCAGCCCGATGGACGCATCGGGTACGTCAGCCCGCCGACCCGCCGGTACGTGCCGGCCGGGGACGGACCCGTCCACGCGCTGGACCTGGTCGACCTGCTGCACCCGGAGGACCTCGCTGCCGTCGCCCGCGCCTGGGACGAGGTCCGTGGTCGCCCCGGCGCCGTCGCCGAGCTCCGCGCCCGTGTCCGGCGGGACGACGGGCGGCTGCGCATCCTGTCGGCGACCCTGAGGAACCTCGCGACCATCGGAACGGTCGGGGGCATCGTCGTCAACGCCCGGGACGTCAGCGACGAGCTGGCCGTCCGCGCGCGGTACGAGGACCACCTCGTGCGCGACGGGCTGACGGGGTTGGCCAACCGTCCGGCGCTGCTCGACGACCTGCGTCGCCGCTGTGCCGGCGGCGGGGCGGCGTTCGGCCTCGTGCTCGTCGACGTGATCGGCATGGCGGGGATCAACGACCGCATCGGCCACCTCGCCGGCGACGTGCTGCTGCGCATCCTCGCCGAACGGCTGCTGGACCGCGTGGGACCGGAGGCGTTCGTGGCGCGGACGTCGGGGGACGAGTTCGCGGTGGTCGTGCCCGACGTCGCCGGCCCGGAGGCCGCCCTGGAGGTGGGGGCACGAGTGGCGACCGTCATCGACGCCCCGATGGGCCTGCCCGGGGGCGGGACCGTGACCCTGCAGCTGCGGGTGGGGGTCGCGTGCAGCGTCCAGTCCGACGGCACCCCGGGCGGCCTGCTGACCGACGCGGACCTCGCGCTGAGCGACCTCGCCGCGACCCACGAGCCGGGCGTGCGGGTGTGCGACGACCGGCTGCGCGACCGCCGTCAGCGGCGTCTGCAGCTCGACCACGGCCTGCAGCAACCGGACGTGCTCGAGCAGCTGGCCCTGGAGTACCAGCCGGTCGTCGACCTGCGCACCGGCCGCGTCCGCGGTGTCGAGGCGCTCGTGCGGTGGAACCATCCCGAGCTCGGGCTCGTGGGGCCGGGCGAGTTCGTCCCCGTCGCCGAGCGGAGCGGGGCGATCGTCCCGATCGGTCGGTGGGTCCTTCAGGAGGCGACGCGCCAGCTGGCGAGGTGGCATCGCCAGGGCGTCGCGACCGACCTGTGCATGGCCGTCAACGTCTCGGCGCGCCAGCTGCTCGACGTCGACCTCCCGGCCACCGTGGCCGCCGCCATCGCCGGTGCCGGGATCGCGCCCGAGCACCTGTGCCTGGAGGTCACCGAGACCGCCGTCGCCGACGAATCCCAGGTGACGGGTGCCGTGGTCCGGCAGCTCGCCGCCCTCGGAACCCGCATCCACATCGACGACTTCGGGACCGGCTACTCCTCGTTCGCCCAGCTGCGGCGCTTCCCCTTCCACGGCCTCAAGATCGACCGTGCGTTCGTCTGCGACCTCGGCCGGGACGCGACGACCGAGGTCATCGTGGAGGGGGTGCTCTCGATCGGCCACGCGCTCGGCCTGCAGGTCGTGGCCGAGGGCGTCGAGACGGAGACCCAGCGCGACGTGCTGATCGGCATGGGGTGCACCCGGGGCCAGGGCTACCTGTGGTCGCGCCCACGGCCGCCCGACGCCATCGCTCGCCTGCTCGTCGAGCAGGCGAAGGTCGGACGGACCCCGGTGGGCGTCACCCACTGACGACGTCGGTCCGGGGCATCGGCCGGCACGCTCACCCCTGCCGTGTCCGTCGGTCGCTCGCGTCACCGTGCCGACTGCAATCCGGCCACGACCTCCTCGTCGGCGACCTGGTGGAAGTCGTCGTAGTGCGGACCGATGGCCTGGAACGGCGTCGGCGAGGACAGGCAGACCACCTCGTCGGCCAGTTCCTCGAGCTCGTGGACCGCCGACGTGGGTCCCACGGGCACGGCGACGACGATGCGCCCCGCGCCCCGTTCGCGCAGGATCCTCACGGCGGCGCGGACCGTGAACCCCGTCGCCACGCCGTCGTCCACCACGATCACGGTGCGCCCCGCCACGGCCACGCCCGCGCGTCCGCCGCGGTACCGCTCGATGCGGCGGTGCACCTCCTCGGTCTCCCGCTCCGCCACCTGGTCGAGATCGGCGGGCTCGATGCCGACCTGGTCCAGCAGGTCGCGGTTGTAGACGGTGGTGCCGCCCTCGCCGACGGCGCCGACGCCCAGCTCGGGCTGGCGCGGCAGGCCGAGCTTGCGCACCACCAGCACGTCCATCACGCAGCCGAGGTGGTCGGCCACCTCCGCGCCCACGGGCACACCGCCGCGCGGCAGCGCGAGCACCACCGGGTCCTCCCCGCGCAGGTGGTCGAGATGCTCGGCGAGCTGGCGGCCGGCGTCGCGGCGGTCACGGAAGCGCATGGCAGGCACCTCGTCGGTGGGCGTCCGGGTCCAGCGTGGGCGCCACGTCACGCGACGCCACCCTACGAACGGACCCCCACCGACGCCATCAGTCGGGGCGGACGGCGTCGAGGTCGACGAGGGTGTAGCCGGCGTCGCGGATCCGGCTGATGACCTCGGGCAGGGCGTCGGCATCGAGCGTCGACCCGTCGTCCGGGTTCGACCCGACGTGCATGAGGACGATCGCGCCGGGGCGCAGGCCCGCCATCACGCGGTCCACGACCTGCTCGCGGGTGATGCCCCCCGAGGTGCCCTTCCAGCCCATCGTGTCGATGGTCCAGCGCACCGACCGGTAGCCGAGCCCGGCGACGATGGCGACGGTGTGGTCGTCACGCGCCCCGTACGGGAACCGGAACCACGGCCGCGGGTCGTCGCCCGCGACCTGCGTGATCGCGTCCTGCGCGCCGAGCACCTCGGCCCGCACGGTCTCGTCGCCGAGCGTGGTGAGGTCCGGGTGTGTCACGCTGTGGTTGCCCACCGCGTGCCGCGTCCCGATGGCCTTGGCCAGCTGGGGATAGGCCGTCACCCACCGTCCGGTGAGGAAGAAGGTGCCGGGCGCGCGGGCGTCCTCGAGGGTGGCCAGGATCGACGGCACGCCGTCGCCGTTGGCCCCCGCGTCGAAGGTCAGCACCACCACGTCGCCGTAGGAGGCCGGCAGGGTCGACCACTCGTCGACGTCCAGGGGGACCGGGCTCGTCGTCGGCGAGGCGGTCGGCGTCGGCGTGGGAGTCGGCGTCGGCATGGCGGTGGGCGTGGACGCGGGGACCGGCTCGTCGTCCGGCGCGGCGTACTGCAGCCAGCCGTAGAAGGCGGCGCGGTCGCCCTCGAGGTCGTACCAGGCCTCGTGCACCTCGGGGAACTGGGTGACGGTGGCGTCGAGCGACCCCAGCAGGGCCGTCGAACCGCAGGAGGTCGAGGCGTTCGGGATCACCATCGGCAGCGAGTCGACGAACGAGACCAGGGCCCGGTCACCGTCGAGCCGCACCCCGTCGAGCAGGTTCGCGGTCTCGGGGCCGAACCAGCCGCCGTAGCCGTCGGCGCGTTCCTCGTCGGTGGGGCCGGCGAGCAGGGCTTCGAGCGCGCCCCGCAGCGGGGCGGCCGCGGGCACGTCGCGCGCGACGGCGAACATGTCCTCACAGGGGTCGCCGCGGCGGTCGTTGGAGAAGAACACCTCCACGGTCCGCAGCGTCGGCGTGGGGCCAGGTGTCGTGGGGGAGGGGGCCACGGTCGTCGTCGGTGAGGACGAGGACGTCGGTTCGGTTGCGGGCTCGTCGCCGCAGGCGGTCGCCACGAGGGCGAGCGCGAGCGCGGCGACGACGGGGCGTGTCGCCCAGCGGATCATCGCGTCACCGTCACCTCTCCCAGGCCGACGCCGACCTCGAGCTCGAGGCGCTGGTCAGCGCCGGCCCAGTTCTCGGACTGCTCGTCGAGCTGGACGTTCACCCCGTCCTGGCTGACGCCGAAGACCGTCGCCGTGCCGGCACCGGTGGTGGCGTGGACGGTCACCGCGACGTCGTCGGGCACCTGCACGTCGACCTGACCGAGCACCGTGGTGACGGCCACGGTCGTGGTGCCCGGTCCGAGGTCGACGTCACGCAGGTCGACGACCAGGTCACCGACGAGGTGGTGGTACTCGTCCTGCAGGTCGGCGGTGGCGGTCGGGTGGTGGCTCCGTTCGCCGATGGCTCCGCGGAACGGCACGTCGAGGACGGCGCTGGCGACCGCGCCCATGCTCAGGAACACGCCGACCACGACGGCCAGCGCGAGGATGCCGCCCGAGGTCTCGCCGCGGACGGCGCTGACGACGACGCCGAGGCCGAGCACGACCAGCAGGGTCGGGGCGAGCATCCGCAGGGGGATGTCGACACCGAGGGTGCCGAGCAGGGCGAGGACGCCCGCGGCGACCAGGACGAGTCCGACCGTGATCGCGACGGCCGAGCGGTCGCGAGGTGGTGGTGGGGTGAACGACGGGGGTGGGCTCGCGGCGGTGTCCGGCCGCGGGGCGGTGGTGGTGGTCATCGCCGTGCTCCTACGAGGATGATCGTGCAACCGATGACGATGAGGGCCAGCGGCCACGTCAGCTGGCTGATGCCGGGGACGAGCCGGGCCACGAGGATCGCCCCGCCGAGGACGACCAGCAGGCCACCCAGGGCGAGGCGCAGCGCGGTGGGGTCGGTCGGTGGCGCCGTCATGGTGTCGGCGTCACCGCCGCGTGGTTCCTCGGGGATGACCAGCCACGCGATCAGGTAGGCGAGGACGCCCGAGCCGCCGGCCAGCGTCAGGACGACGAAGGCCAGCCGCACCAGCGCGGGGTCGAGGCCGAGGTGGCGGGCGATCCCGCTGGCGACCCCGGCGATGACGCGGTCGTCGCGCGGTCGTGTCAGCCGGGTGGGGCGGGGCGGTGCCGGTGGCGGGGGCGCGACCGGTGTGGTGGGCGTGGGGGAGACCGGTGCCGTCATGGCGGAACCCTCGTGAGGGCGACACCCTGATCGTCCGCCGGGGTGCCCGTCGCAGGGAGGGCCGTCCGGCCCCTCGCCACGGGTCCCGGCGACCCTGCCGCGGCGTGGCCTGGCGGAGCACGGTGGAGACACCGCCCCCCGCCGGGGTGTGTCGTCGTGGTCGTCGACCACGCGTCGTCCTCGTACCGAGGAGGTCGCCATGAACACCGGACGTGCCGTGATCGGCACGGGCTTCCTGGCCGTGGGAGCGCTGGTCCTGCTCGAGCAGCAGGGCGTGCTCGACGCGGGCCAGGTCATCAGCGACTGGTGGCCCGTGCTCTTCCTGGTCGCCGCCCTGCTCGACCTCGTCACCCGACCGCCCCGCTACGTCAGCGCCACGGTCATGGGCATCATCGGCCTGCTGCTCCTCGGCGTGACCACCGACGTGGTCGGCGCGTCGGTCTGGGAGATCGCCTGGCCGGTGGCGCTGGTCGCGCTGGGCCTGTGGCTGCTGCTGCGGCGCCCCGCGACGGGTGTCGACCGTGACGCCTCGGCAGACGAGACCGTGGACGTCGTCGCCCTGTTCTCGGGGCGTCGTGTCGTCGCCACGGGGCCGCGGTTCCGCGGCGGCACCGCCACCGCCGTCTTCGGTGGTGTCGAGGTGGACCTTGGCCAGGCGGTCGTCGAGGGCGAGGCCGTGCTCGACGCGGTGGCCCTGTTCGGCGGCGTCGACGTACGCGTGCCGCTGGGATGGCGCGTCGTGCTCGACGGGCCGGCGATCTTCGGCGGGCACGAGAGCCACGTGCCGCCCCCGTCGGCCCCCGACGCCCCGACCCTGCGCGTGCGTGGGACGGCGATCTTCGGCGGCGTCGACGTGAAGGTCAGCGGTTCCGTCGCCGCCCCGCCCCCCGCCGTCGTCGTGTGACGTGTCGGCGGCCCCGGTGTCTCCCACGCCCCGTGGTGTCGTCCCTCGCACCACGGGGCTGTCGGCCGAGCAGGCGCAGGCGCGCCTGACCGCCGACGGGCCGAACGCCCTGCCGCCCCCGGCCCGTCCGAGCTTCGCGTCCCGCGTGTGGCGCGAGCTGCGCGAGCCGATGGCCCTGCTCCTGCTGGGAGCCGCCGCGATCTCCGGTGTGCTGCTGGGGCAGGCCGTGGAGGCGGTGGCGATCCTCGCGATCGTGCTCGCCAACGCCGGCATCGCGCTGGCGCAGGAGGGTCGCGCCGAGCGGGCGATGGCGGCACTGTCCGAGCTGGAGGCGCCCGAGGCCACGGTGGTGCGCGACGGCCACCGTGCGGTCGTGCCGGCTCGCACGCTCGTGGTGGAGGACCTCGTCGTGCTGCGGGCCGGCGACCGCGTCCCGGCGGACCTGGTCGTGGTCGGGGGCGAGGGCATGGAGGTCGACGAGTCGCTGCTCACCGGCGAGTCGTTGCCGGCGGGCAAGCACCCCGGTGGCCGTACCGACGACGACGCGGCCCTCGGTGACCGCGACGGCTGCCTGTTCAGCGGCACGCTGGTCACCCGCGGCGCGGGCGAGGGCGTGGTGGTCGCCACCGGGCCGGCGACCGTGCTCGGGTCCATCGCGGCACAGCTGCGTGACACCCGGCGCGAACCGACCCCGCTGCAGCGCCAGCTCGCCGCCCTGACCCGGCGGCTGGGGATCGCGGCGGTCGGGGTGGCCGTGGTCGCCTTCGTGCTCTCGGTCGTGGTCGTGCGCACCATGGCGGTGGACGAGGCGTTCCTGACCGCCGTCGCCCTGGCGGTCGCCGCCGTGCCCGAGGGCATGGCCGCGGTCACCACGGTCGCGCTGGCGCTGGGCGTGGGGCGGATGGCGGCCCGCGGGGCCATCGTCCGGCGCCTGCCCGCGGTGGAGACCCTCGGCGCCGCCGACGTGCTCGTGATCGACAAGACCGGCACGGTCACCGAGAACCGGATGCAGGTCGTCGCGATCGTGCTGCCCGACGGCTCCCACCACCCCCCGGCCGGGGTCCCCGCCGCTGCCGCGACCACCCTTGCCCCCGTCCTGGCGCTGTGCAGCGAGGCGACGCTGGACCCGCCCACCGGGGACGCCACCGAGCAGGGCCTGCTCGGTGTGCTCGACCCCGACGAGGTGGTCCGGTGGCGGCGCGCCGCACCCCGGCTCGCGTCGACGCCGTTCACCTCGGACCGCAAGCGCATGGCCACCGTGCACGCGCTCGGCGGCCGGTTGCACCTGCTGGTCAAGGGCGCGCCCGAGGTGGTGCTTCCCCGGTGCGCCCGCGCCGCCACGGCCGCGGGGAGCGCCCCGCTGCACGACGCGGACCGCCAGCGCCTGGCGACCGTCGTCGAGGACGCGGCCGACCAGGGCCACCGCGTCCTCGCCCTCGCGGCCCGCACCCTCGACGACCTCCCGGCCGACCCGGCCAGCGTGGAGGACGACCTCGAGCTCGTCGGCCTGGTGGTCCTGCGCGACCCGCCCCGCCCCTCGGCCGCGGCGTCCGTCGCGGCGGTGCGCGACGCCGGCATCCGTCTGATCATGGCCACCGGCGACCACCCCGCCACGGCCGCTGCGATCGCCCGGGAGGTCGGGCTGGACGTGTCCGAGGTGCTGACGGGGCCGCGGATGCGGGCCGACGGCCTGCCCGAGGACCCGACCACGGCCACCGTGCTGGCGCGGGTCGACCCCGACCAGAAGCACACGCTGGTCGAGGCCCTGCAGGCCCGTGGGCACGTGGTCGCCATGACCGGTGACGGGGTCAACGACGCACCGGCGCTGCGGCGCGCGGACATCGGCGTGGCGCTCGGGGCCTCGGGATCCGACGTGGCCCGCGAGGCCGCCGACGTGGTGGTCACCGACGACGACCTGGCGACCATCGTCGCCGCCGTGCACGAGGGCCGCACGATTCACGACAACCTGCGCAAGGTCGTCGACTACCTGGTCGCCAGCAACCTGTCCGAGGTGGTGGTCGTCGCCGCCACCCTGCTGCTCCTGCCGGGCCTCGGCGTCCCGTTGTTCCCGCTGCAGCTGCTGTGGATCAACCTGCTCACCGACGGCCTGCCGGCGCTCGCGCTCGGGATCGACCCGGCCCACGCCGGGATCATGTCGCGGCCGCCGCGGGACCCGACGGATCGCCTGCTGGACGGCGGGCACCTCCGGCGACTGGTCGCACGCGGGGCGGTGCTGGCAGTCTCGGCGGAGGCCACCCTGCTCGTGGCGTACTACGTGCTCGGCCTCGACGCCGCGACCAGCCGCACCGTGCTGTTCTCCACCCTGGTGGTGGCCCAGGCCGGCTACGCCTGGGTCGTGCGCCGCCCCGAAGGCATGACCGGGCGCCTGTCTCCCAACCCGTGGCTCGTGCGCGCCACCGGCGGGTCGTTGGTCCTGCAGGTGCTCGTGGTCACCGTCCCGTGGCTGACCCGCGTCTTCGGCACCGTGCGCCTCGACCTGACCGGGGCGATGCTGGTGGTCGTCGGCGGGCTGCTCGGCCCGCTGCTGGCCGGGGTGCTCGCCCGCCGCGGGAGCTGACGGCCGACGGCACGCTGTTGCTCGTCGGGGCCTACGTCGCGACGGTCCCGCTGCTGGTCGCCAGCGCCTGATCGTCGCCCAGCTCGGGCAGGGCGTCCCACTCGTCGCGGAGGTGCTGCAGGATCCGCTCCGGGTCGGGCGTGATGCCGCGGTCGGTGACGACGCCGGGGTAGACCCGCCCCGCCAGGCTCACGAAGGCGACGCTCAGGTTGAGGTGGCCGGTCATGCCGCCCCAGCCGATGACCCCGTCGACGCGCGCCCCCGCGAGGTGGATCGGGTCCCGGGGCCCGGGGACGTTGGTGACCACGCCGGACGACCGCAGCTGGTTGACGCGGTGGATCGCCCGTTCGCCGGGCGGGGTCAGCAGCGAGGTCGCGGTGAGCAGCGTGCGGGACAGCCACGGAGCCGGCGATTCCCGCAGCTCACGGATCGTGGCCTGGATCGCAGCGAGCCGCCGGACGGGTGTGGGCAGTCCGGTGGGCAGCATCACGGGCAGCAGCCCGATGCGGTTGCCGAGGTCGCGAGGCAGTGGCTCGTCCGCCGGTCGCAGGTTGACCGGCACCATCACGAGCACCTCGTCGGCGGTGGCCCCGTGGTCGTGCAGGTAGCGCGCCAGGGCGCCGGTCAGGACCGTCAGCAGGACGTCGTTGACGGTCGCGCCGACGGCATGGCCGGCGCGCTTGACCTCGTCCAGTGACAGGCCGTCGGGGTCCCAGGCCATCACCTTGTGGCCGTTGGGCCGGCCGATGAGAATCGACGGGTCCGCCATCGCGGGGGCCAGCAGCTTCGCGGTCCAGCGGGTGAGGTCGAGGACCTGCTGGGTCCGGCCCACGGCCCGGGTCGGGTGCAGGGCCATCGTCGTGGCCTCCGCGACCCCCTGGCCGGCGAGGTGCCACAACTCGGTCCCGAGGTGCATCGCCGGCGGGTCCACCACCGGCACGGTCCCCTCGTCGGACTCGTCGGCCAGGCTGAGCAGCAGCCGCATCAGCGCCAGCCCGTCACCGACGCTGTGGTGGATGCGCACGTGCATGGCGCTGCCGGTGCCGCGGTAGCCCTGGAAGACCGTCACCGCCCACGGCGGTCGCCGCCGGTCCAGCGGCTGGCTGCGCTGCGTGCTGCACCAGCGCTGCAGCATCGCGTGGTCGCCCGGTGCCGGCAGGTCGACCACCTCGACGTGGTGGTCGAGGTCGAACTGGCGGTCCTCCACCCACCGGGGCATCAGCAGCGGGTTGGCCGACGGCACGATGCGCTGGCGGAACACGGGGTGCCGGTCGAGCACGCGATCGACGAAGATCGCCCGCAGCGCCTCGACGTCCATCGGCCGGTCGAACCAGAGGACGGACGAGACCATCATCGGGTTGCGGGCGTTCTCGCCCCGGAACCAGACGGCGTCCGCCGCGGAGAGCCTGGAGGTCACGAGATCCACTCCCGTCGGGGGCGTCGCGTCCGGCGCCCGGTCCTTCGACGGTGCCCCCGGACCGGACGCGACGGGAGGGCCGGCTGGGCCCGACCTGACGGGCCGGATGGCCCTCACCGGCAGGGCAGGCAGGTGCGCCTCCGCGGGCCTCGTGGCGCCGGGCCCTTCGGCCCTGTCCGTCGGATGGTGGCCGGCGTAGCGTTCGGACGTGGGGTCGACCGCGTTCCCGTCGCCCCGTGGGAGGAGTCATGGACACCACACTCGAGCTTCGTCGCCGGCGCCTGTTCGCGGGCATCAGCATGATCACCGCGCCACTGGCCATCGGCATCGCCTTCCTCGTCGCCCCGCAGCTCACCGAGGACATCCCCGGTCGGCTGACGGCCTGGGCCGCCGCGCCCGGACGCGTCGAGGTCGCCCTGATCATCGGCGTCGTGGGCATCGCCTTCGCCGTCTTCGCCGCCCTCGGACTGGGCCACCTGCTCCGCGAGGAGCAGTCGTGGTTCGGCCAGATCGGCTCCCTGCTCGCCGTCGCCGGCATGGTCGCGTTCACCGTGGCCCTGGGCGGCGTCGTCGCCGCAACCGAAGCCGCGCAGCTCGACGTCGCCTCCGCGGCGTTCGTGTACGACGCGGCGTCGTCCAACCCCGTGATGTACCTGGCCATGGGCGGGCTCGTCGCGACCGGCATCGGGTTCCTGGTGCTGGCGGCCGGCCTGGTGCTGGCACGCACGGCCCCGATGTTCACCTCGTACGGCCTCGCCATCGGCATGGTCATCGCGGCCATCGGGATCGCCCTCGTGTCGACCCCGTGGATCGTCGGGGCGGCGCTGGTGACCTTCGTCGCCCTCGCCCCGCTCGGCTACGACGTCATCGCCGAGCCCGACGAGGAATGGGCCCACCCGGCCCACTTCCAGGGCATGCACCTGACCCACGGCTGACGTCCGGGCAGGCACCGACGGGGCCCGCGCCTACCGTGCGGGCCCCGTCTCCTGCGAGGTCCCATGCGCGTCGGCACCCACGTCCCCGCCGGCGATCCCGTCGGCGGTGCGGCGACCGCCGGCGCCGACGTCGTGCAGCTGCACCTGTCCGCGCCCCGCCAGTGGCGCGCCCCCAGGCACCGCGACGACGCCGAGCAGCTGCGGGCCGCCGACCTCGTCGGCTGCGTGCACGCCCCCTACCTGTGCAACCCGTCCTCGGCCGACCCGGTCGTGCGCGAGAAGACCACCCGCGTGCTGCAGCAGACCCTCGACGAGGCGGCCCGGGTCGGGGCGCGGGGCGTCGTGGTCCACGCCGGCCACGCCGCGGGCGGCGGCACCATGCAGGACGCGCTCGACCGGTGGGTGGAGACCGCCCGGCCGTTGCGGTCCGAGGTCCCGCTGCTGGTCGAGAACACGGCCACCGGCAGCACCGCTCCGGGACGGCTGCTCGATGACCTGGTCCGGCTGTTCGAGGTCCTCCGTGGCGCCGGGCTCGACGTCCCGGTCGGGGCGTGCCTCGACACCTGCCACGCCTTCGCCGGCGACCCGGCCAGCGCCGGCGACCCGGCCGGCTGGTTCGGTGCGGTCGCCGCCGCCGCGGGCGGGGTCGACGTCCTCCACGTCAACGACAGCCGCGCCCCGGCCGGCGGCGGCCGGGACCTGCACGAGCGCGTCGGCGACGGCGAGATCCCGACCGAGGTGCTCGTGGCCATGGTGCGCGCAGCCGCGGCCCACGGGGCGCACAGCGCCATCCTCGAGACACCCGGGGACCTCGACGACAAGCGCGACCAGATCGCCGTGGTCCGGGCCATGCTGGACGACCCGACGTGAGCGACGGGTGGGGCGACGACGACCTCGCGGGCTACCGCACCCCGATGCGCCGCTTCCTCGACCGCGCCAAGGGCGGGCTCGGCGTGCTGCTGGCCGTCGCGCTGGTCGTGCCGCTCGGCGCGGGCCTGCTGCAGGTGCTGGTGTTCAACCGGGCGGGCGAGCGGGTGGTCGAGGAGCTCGACGCCGCCGACCTCGACGCGGCCCTGGCCGACGCCGTGCTGCTGGTCGGCGGCACCACCTGCAGCGGCGGCGGGGCGATCACCGGCACGGCGTTCGCGGCCACCGTCGACGGGACCGACCTGCTGCTGACCAACGCCCACGTCGTCGCCGGCGTCCGCAGCCTGGGGGTCCGGCCCCTCGACGGTGGCCCCGGGGTCACCGTCGCGTCGTGGCAGCCCTCGCGGGTCGCCGACGTCGCCGTCCTCGAGCTCGCCGACCCCGCCGACCTGCCGCCACCACTGGCGCTGGCCGACACCGCCGCGCGGCGCGGCGACCCGGTCCGCACGGTGGGCTTCCCGTCGGGACTTCCCTTCACCGCCGCGGGGCCCGTCGCCTCCGTGGCGCCGGACCGGCTGGAGCTGGACCTCGAGGTCGCCCCGGGCGCGTCGGGCTCCCCGGTGCTGGACAGCCGGACGGGGCGCGTCGTGGGGCAGGTGTTCGCTCGGACGGCCGGGGGTCGCGGGGTGGCCACCCCGGTGGGTACAGTGCGGGCAGCACTGGATGACCTCGCCGATGCCCGGACCGGGTGCTGACACGGCTCCTCCCGGCGCTGCGTGGGACGAACACCACACGGCGGGCATCCAGCAGGGGACCACGCGGCCGGGATCGCGCCGGTCCTCGACGCGGACCGGTCCGCCTGCCCGAGCACCTCGGGCGCCTCGGCGGGCTGCGCACGTCGCCGGGAGGTCGCCCGGCGGCCCTCCTCGACGGGGCCCGCGACGGCGCCCCACGTGCACGAAAGAGCCGACCATCACCACCATTCGCGACCGCGACGCCGCGGCCACCCGCGACGGGTTCCACGAGCTCGCCCAGGCCCACCTCGACGGCATGGCCTCCGACGCCGACGTCGAGGCGCTCGAGGCGTCCCGCGAGGCCTGGGTCGCCGCGCTGGAGGACCTGCGCCGGGACCTGCTGGTCACCCTCGACCGCCTGCGCGACGACCTGTCCGGACCCGAGCGCCAGGTCGTGCTCGACGACTTCGAGGACGAACGCCGCCGCCTCGACGCGCAGCTCGAGGCCCTGGTCGGCCAGGCCCCGCCCGCGCCCCGCCGCCGCCGCGTCCACACCCGCGAGCAGGCCCGTCGGGACGCCGCCGCGGCCGCGACCGACACCTCGACCTCCTCGTCCTCTCCCCCTCCGACGACCGACACCCCCGACCCCGCCCCGCCGCCACCCAGGCCGCTCACCGGCGACCCGCTGCTGCAGCTGTCCTGGCACGACGGCCGGATCGTGGCGTGGGCGGCCGCCGAGGACGCCCCCGCCGCCGAGGCGGCCGAGGTCCTGGAGCGCCTGCGGGCGGCGGGGTCCGGCACCGACACCTTCGAGGAGCACGAGCCCGTCCCGCTGGACCGCGGCACCCACGCCCCGGCGGTGTCCGCGCCGGTGCGCACCACGCTGGGCTGGCTGGTCTCGCTGGGCTCCACCGCCGAGGACGAGACCCTCGGGGCCAGCGTCACCTGGATGGGCCTGGCGGCTGCGCTCGCGGTCCGGCTGGTCGCCGACGGTCGCATGGTCCCGCAGCTGCAGCGGCTCGGCGACGACGGTGGCAACGGCAACGGCAACGGCAAGAAGAAGGGCAAGAACGGCGGCAACCGGCGCGTGCCCTTCGCCGTGCGCTGGGAACCGACCCTCATCGACCACGACGAGCTGACCCACCTGGTCAAGTCGCTGCCACTGGGCGTGGCCGTGCTCGAGAAGCAGAAGGACCCGCGCGCGGTCACCCGCACCATCGTCGACGGGTTCGTCGACGCGATCTGCCGTGACGCGGCGGGGCGGGTCGAGGTGCCGGCACCGCCGCCACAGCCGCGCAACGCCTCCGAGGTCGCCGAGGCCGTCCTGGGACGCCTGGACGGGTCGACCTTCGAGGGCCCGGTGTCCTACGGCTCCGAGGTGTCCAAGGGCCTGCAGACCTGGGCCAAGAACGTCACCGGGACCTCGCGCCTGCAGCTGATCGTCCAGCTCGACCCGCCCGACG
This sequence comes from uncultured bacterium, assembly GCA_963796225.1. Lineage (GTDB taxonomy): Bacteria > Actinomycetota > Nitriliruptoria > Nitriliruptorales > Nitriliruptoraceae > CAWCLK01. Next base: position 204,080 of record CAWCLK010000019.1, on the reverse strand, counting down.
ACGGCGACGCCTGGCTGATGCGCACGCTGGCCGGCGACGGGCGCCGCAAGGAGGAACCGGTCGAGGCGGCGATGTCGCGGGCCAAGCACAACCGCAAGGAGACGATCAAGCACGAGCTCGAGCGTCTCGAGGGCCTGTACGAACCGCTGCAGCGCGGCAAGGACAAGCGCCGCGGCCAGGTGATCCTCAGCCAGGACGAGGCCTGGGACCTGATGACCACCACCGGTCCGATCCTGACCTCGGCCGGCTTCGAGGTCCGCGTCCCGCCGATGTCGCCGAAGAAGGCCACCCCGTCGCTGCGGGTGACGTCGGTCAACGACCACCACGACACCGCCGTCGGCGCCCAGCAGCTCACCGCCGTGCAGTGGTCGGCCGTGTTCGACGACGTCGAGCTGTCCGCCGAGGACATCCAGCGCCTGTCGGCCGAGTCCCGCCCCCTGGTGCAGTCCCACGGCCGGTGGGTCGAGGTCGACCACGCCGACCTCGAGGCCGCGGCCGCCGCCCTGGCCGAACGCGCCGAGAAGAAGCAGATGACCGGCGCGGACATGCTCCGCTACGCGCTCGGGCTCGACGGGCAGGCGCTCGGCAGCCCCGTCTCCGTCGCCGGCGACAGCTGGGCGGCCAACCTGCTGCGCTCGGCCCGCAACATCCCCGACCAGCCCCCGACCAGCCCCGACGGCTTCGAGGGCGAGCTGCGCAGCTACCAGGCCAACGCCCTGGCGTGGCTCGAGTTCCTCGACGATGCCGGCCTGGGTGGCTGCCTCGCCCTCGACATGGGGCTCGGCAAGACCCCGACCCTGCTCGCCCACCTGCGTGCCACGACCGGGCAGGGCCCGGCGCTGGTCATCGCCCCGCCGGCCGTGGTCGGCAACTGGGCCGCCGAGGCGCACCGGTTCGTCCCCGGCCTCGACGTCGTCGTCCACCACGGCCAGAACCGCGCCGACGAGGACGAGCTCACCGAGACCGTCGTCGAGGACGCCGACGTGGTCATCACCACCTACGGCACGGCCCTGCGCGACATCGAGGCGCTGGCCGAGGTCGGCTGGGGCAAGGTGGTGCTCGACGAGGCCCAGGTGATCAAGAACCACACCTCCGAGACCGCCCAGCAGCTGCGCCGCCTGCAGTCCCGCACCCGCATCGTGCTGACGGGCACGCCCATCGAGAACGGGCTCGGCGACCTGTGGTCGCTGATGGACTTCGTCAACCCCGGCCTGGTCGGCGACCGGGCGACCTTCATCGCCCAGATGACCAAGGCCAACGAGGCCGGGTCCTCGGCCGAGTCGGCCCTCAAGACCATGAACGGCGTCCTGGTGTTCCGCCGCACCAAGGCCGAACCGGTCATCGCCGCCGAGCTGCCCGACCGCATCGACGAGCTCGACCGCTGCCCCATGACCGCCGAGCAGGTCGGCCTGTACCAGGCGGTGCTCGACCAGCTGGTGCGCGACACTGCGGACGACGACACGCCCAAGAAGAAGGGCGCGGTGCTGGCCGCCATCACGGCGCTCAAGCAGATCTGCAACCACCCCGCCGCCTACACCCACGACGACGGGCCCCTCGAGGGCCGCTCCGGCAAGCTCGCCCGGCTCGAGGAGATCGTCGAGAACGTCTTCGCCTACGACGAGCGGCTGCTGATCTTCACCCACTTCGCCACGTGGGGCGAACGGCTGGCCGACTACCTCACCGACCGCTTCGGTCGCCCCATCCACTGCTACCACGGTGGGCTGGCGCGGGGCGCCCGCGACCGGATGATCGAGGAGTTCCAGGCCGGCACCGGGCCCGGGGCGCTGGTCCTGTCGCTCAAGGCCGGCGGCACGGGGCTGAACCTCACCGCGGCCAGTCACGTCGTGCTCTACGACCGCTGGTGGAACCCGGCGGTCGAGGACCAGGCCCGCGACCGCGTGTGGCGCATCGGCCAGCAGCGCACCGTCGTGGCCCACCGCCTCGTGGTCCCCGGGACCGTCGACGAACGCGTCGAGGAGGTCGTGGCCGGCAAGCGTCAGATCGCCGACATCACGCTGCCGAAGTCCAGCTCGGTCAGCGACCTGGACAGCGAGCAGCTGCGGCGTGCGCTCGGGATCGACCCCGCGCAGCTGCTCACCGAGGAGGACTACGACGTGGAGACGCGTTCGAGTTCGGCAGGTGCCGCATGAGGGCACGCAGGCGAGACCGCGAGCACGTCTCCGGCAACGGTGACCGGCCCTCCGGCGGCAGCCGCCAGGGCGGCAACTCCTCCGGCGGCGGCCGGGGTGGCAACTCCTCCGGCGGCGGCAAGGGCGGCTCCGGCAAGGGTGGCTCCGCCAAGGGTGGAGGCGGCGGCAAGGGCCGCAACCGCAAGCGCAACCGGAACCGCAACCGCGGGCCGAAGGGTGGCGGCGGGGGCCAGGCGCCGCAGGGCGCGGGGTTCTGGGGCGAGAAGGAGCGGTTGCCCGCCCCGACCGCGGACGTGCGCATCACCGACGACCCCGCCGCCGTGGCACGGTCGCTGGGCTCCCCGCCGTTGCCCGGCCACGAGAAGATCGCCGAGCACTACTTCACCGTCGTCTACGAGCGCGCCGTGCAGACCGCCGGGGCGCTGGCGGCGGCCGGTGGGCTCATCGATCCCGAGACGCTCACGGCCGAGCTGGGCGACTGACCGCGCGCGGGTCGCTCGGCCCACTGCGCCGTCTGGTGGCCGAGGACGGGTGGGACAGCCCCTTCGGTCGGTCCGCCACCATGGCCCGTCCGGGTATCGTCCTCCTGTCGCGCTTCCCCTGACCCCCGGACGCGGCGGGCCCACGTGTCGACAGCGACACGTTCGTCACGTCGTCCGGAGGGATCCCCTCGTGATCGGTTGGTACGTCCACCACCACGGCATCGGCCATCGCCGACGCCTGGAGGCGATCGCGCCCCACGTGGAGGACCACGTCACCGGGCTGGGGTCCGGTGACCCGCCCGAGGACCTCGACGTGTCGTGGGTGCCGCTGGCTCGCGAGGACACCGGGGGCAGCCCGCACGACCCCACCGCCGGGGGCGTGTTCCACTGGGTGCCGGTCGGGGACGACGGCCTGCGCCACCGCATGGCCACCGTGGCGGCCTGGGCGGACGTGACCGACTGCCGCCTGTTCGTCGTCGACGGCTCGATCGAGGTGGCCCTGTTCGCGCGGCTGCTGGGCCTGCCCACGGTCGTGATCGCCTCGCGCGGGCGACGCGACGACCGCCCGCACCACATCGCCTACGACAGCGCCACGGCGATCATCGCCCCGTGGGTGCGCGACGCCCATCCCCGCTGGTGGCCGGCGCGATGGCTGGACAAGACCCACTGGGTCGGGGGCCTGTCCCGGTGGGACACCCGGACCGACCCCGGCGCCCCGGTGGCCTGCGACCACGACGGCCGCTGCGCGCTCCTGTTGCTCGGGACCGGCGGGCACGTGCTGCTGCCACAGGACGTCGAGGTCGCCGCGGCCGCCACCCCGGGCTGGCACTGGCACGTGGCGGGCAGGATGGCACCGGTGACGCACCCGGGCGTCACCCACCATGGATTCGTCTCCGACGCCTGGCCGCTGCTGCAGCATGCGGACGTCGTCATCGGACCGTGCGGGGCTGGCGCGGTGGGAGAGGTTGCGGCAGCAGGGGCGCGATACGTCGCGCTGCCGCAACCTCGCCCCTACCGCGAGCAGGAGGACCGCGCCGAGCGGCTGGCCGACCTCGGCCGGCTCGTGCTCGGCCCCAGCCGCCCGCAGCCGGGGGAGTGGGCACCGCTGCTCGCGGCGGCCCTCGAGCTTCCCGAGGACGGCTGGTCGGACATCCACGACGGCAAGGGCGCCCACCGCGCCGCGATGGTGCTCGACGGCCTGGTCGAGCGTGGGCCGGACCGCTCGCCCCTGGCCGCCCTGGTCTGATCGGTGTCGTCTGACCAGCGTCGTCTGACTAGCGTCGCGGGGGCCGGCGAGCTGGGAGGTCCCGGGTGCGGATCGAGGTCGACTTCGACCGTTGCGAGAGCAACGCGGTGTGCATGGGCGTGGCGCCCGAGGTGTTCGAGGTGCGCGACGACGGCTTCCTGTACGTGCTGCAGGAACAGCCGCCCGAATCGCTGCGCGACGCCTGTGAGCAGGCCGCCGCGAGCTGCCCCACCGGCGCCATCACCGTCGTGGACTGACCCGGTCGAGTGGCGGGGGCGCGTGCCCCGGCCGTCGTGCGGCCGACGTTCGAACCCTCCTCGACCCCCGATCGAGGACCCGCGATGGCCGCCGTCCTGCCCCACACCCCCGACCGCGTGCTGCCGCACGTCGCGGGGCGCGGTCCCCTGAGCGCGATGCTGCTCGAGACGCTGGCGCGTCCCGCCGGCACGCCCCTGCCCGACGTCCCCGTGATCAGCGACGACCCGCTGGCCGACGAGGACCTCCAGCTCGCGCTGTACCTGGCCTACGAGCTGCACTACCGCGGCCTGCCCGGCGTCGACGAGGACTGGGAGTGGGACCCCGGCCTGCTCGCACTTCGGGCGCGGATCGAGGCCGCCGTCGAGCATGCCCTGCGCGACGAGGTCGGGCCGGTGCGCCCCACCGGCGACGTGGCCGCCTGGCTGCAGTCGCTGGTCGGCGGCGACGACGGACCGTCCACGTCGGCGTGGTGCGCGCAGCGGGCCGACCTCGAGCAGACCTGCGAGGAGGCCGTCCACCGGTCGCTGTACCAGCTCAAGGAGGCCGACCCGCACTCGTGGGTGCTGCCGCGGCTGCACGGGGCGCCCAAGGCGGCGCTGGTCGAGATCCAGGCCGACGAGTACGGCGACGGCGTCACCCGCGACATGCACGCCGAGCTGTTCGCACTGACCCTCGAGCGGCTGGGCCTCGACCCGACCTACAACGCCTACCTCGACCTCGTCCCCGCCCCGACCCTGGCCACCGTCAACCTCGTGTCCATGCTCGGGCTGCACCGGCGGCTGCGGGGCGCGGCGGTCGGGCACCTCGCCCTGTTCGAGATGGCCTCGGTGCCCGTGATGGCCAACCACGACGCCGGGCTGCGTCGGTTGGGGTTCGACCACTGGACGCGCCTGTTCTACACGACCCACGTGGTCGCCGACGCGCACCACCAGAGCGTCGCAGCGCACGATCTCGCCGGGGGCCTGGTCGCCCAGGACCCCTCGCTGGAGGTCGACGTGATGTTCGGGGCGGCGGCACTGGCCGCCCTCGAGGCCCGCGCCACGGACCACGTGCTGGGAGCGTGGGAAGGCGGCCGCACCAGCCTGCGGCGGCGTCTGGACGTCCCGGCGGACCCACCGGGGCGCCGCGAGGACCGGCTGCCGGCGGACGATCCGCGTGACGACGCCCCGGCTCGTCGCGTGCGGTGACCGACCAGCGGTGCGTCCGACCGGTCGTTCTCGACTGGCCCTGCGTCACTCGACCCCGTATCGTTCGTTTGGGATACCGGTCGGGATCACAACCACCTCGCCCCGGCCTGTCGGGTCAACGCACCCGGGGGAGACACCATGCCACGCACCCACTCGTACGCACGCAGCGCCGTCGCGCTGCTCGGCGCCGGGCTCATGTGCCTGCCGGCGGCAGGCGCCTTCGCCCAGGGCAAGGGCGGCGGGTCGCCCCGTGACACGGCCACCGTGTCCGCGGCCACCCAGCCCTTCCAGCTGGTCGACGACCGCCCCGTCGACGACCGCCTGCCCCAGCCCGAGGACCGCTACGCGCTGTCGGGTGGCTGCTACACGATCGAAGCCCCCGGTGCGGGCTACGTCGCCCGCGGGTCCGACGGGCTGGTCGTCGCCCCGGACGCCACGGCCGCCGAGCCCTTCCACTTCCAGGCCACGCGCCTCGGCCAGTACCTGATCGCCACCAACGAGGGCCCGGACACCTCCTACGAGGGCGCCTGGTGGGACGTGCGCGGCTACCTCGCCGCTGCCGGCGTCCTGCCGGCGCTGCCCACCGGCGAGCTCGGCCTGCCGCTGCCCGGTGACGGGCTGATGGACGAGGCACCGTGGCCCTCGATGCCGACCAGCGACAGCGTGACCGTGGCGTCCGAGCCCGGCGAGGCCGCCGACTGGGCGGTCGTGGCCGCCGGCGAGGACCCCGACGCACGCGCCCCGAAGGACGGGGGCCAGGCCTACGTGCTGTCCCTGCCCTCCGAGGACAAGGCCCTCGCGGTCGTGGACGGGGCGCTGACGCTGGTCGCCGGCGACGCCGGTGACGGGTTCGCCTTCCACCACGTGGCCGACGACGACCCGAACGACGACGACGCCAACGGCACCGCCTGCGCCGACTGGCCGGAGATCTCCACCAACACCTCGGGGCTGCCCAGCGACCCGGGCGGCAACCCCGCCGGCGAGGTCGAGGGCTTCTTCGAGGCCCACATCCACGGCATGGCCTTCGAGTTCCTCGGCGGCGAGCTGCGCTGCGGCCGCCCGTGGCACCCCTACGGCGTCGAGTACGCGCTGCCGGACTGCCGCGAGGACGGCCAGGTGTCCAACCCCGTCACCGAGATCGCCCTCGCCAGCTACGACCCGTCCAGCTACGACCCCGTCGGCTGGCCCACCTTCAACAGCTGGCCCAACGAGAACCTGCTGACCCACGAGCAGTTCTACTGGAAGTGGCTGCAGCGCTCGTACGAGGGCGGCCTGCGGCTGATGACCAACCTCCTGGTCGAGAACACCGCCCTGTGCCAGCTGTTCCCGCAGAAGAAGAACTCCTGCAACGAGATGGACAGCGTCCGGCTCCAGGCCCGGCGCCTGTACGAGCTGCAGGACTACATCGACGCCCAGTACGGCGGCCCCGGCGAGGGCTGGTTCCGGATCGTCACCACGCCTGCCCAGGCCCGCGCGGTCATCAACAGTGGTCGCCTGGCAGTCGTCATGGGGGTCGAGGTGTCGCAGCTGTTCGACTGCGGCGAGATCCTCGACGTGGCCCAGTGCACCGCCGAGCAGATCGACCAGCGCGTCCAGGAGGTGCACGACATGGGCGTGCGCCAGGTCGAGATGATCAACAAGTTCGACAACGCGCTGTCCGGCGTCGCCGGTGACGGCGGCACGACCGGCGTCATCGTCAACCAGGGCAACAAGTACGTGACCGGGCACTACTGGGACATGCGCACCTGCCCGCCGGAGGCCGACGCCGGCCACGACCACGGCATCATGGGCCACCCAGTACGACAAGACCCAGATGAACCCCGCCGACGACACCCCGATCGGCGAGAACGGCGGCGACGTCCTGGCCGCCACCATCCTCAACCAGCTCGGTGGTGCCGTCTCCATCGGGGCGCCCGCCTACCCGCCCGCGCCGCACTGCAACACCCGCGTGGCCTGACCGAGCTCGGCGCCCACGCCGTGCGCGAGCTCATCGACAACGGGATCATGTTCGACCCCGACCACATGAGCGCAGCCGGCCAGCGCGAGGCGTTGAACCTCGTCGAGGACGCAGATCATCCCCGAGCTGCGCGCCTCGGCGAAGAAGAACCGCAAGGCCCCGATCGAGCCGGGCCTGGTCTCCAGCCACAGCTGGGCCAACGACGTCACCTACCAGCGGGTGCTGCACCTCGGTGGCCACGTCGCCCCGATGCAGTCCGACGCCGGCAGCTTCGCCGACCGCTGGGCCCAGCGCCGCGAGTGGGCCGTGCAGCAGCTGCCCGACGGCATCGAGTACGGCATGGGCTACGGGGCCGACACCAACGGCTTCGCCTCGCAGCCCGGACCCCGCACCGAGGCGGCCCGTCGGCTGAGCTACGACGGCGGCTTCCGCGCCCCGATCGGCGACGTCACCCTCTACCAAGCAGGTCAGCGGCCTGCACCCCTTCGACATCAACACCGACGGTGTCGCCCACTACGGCCTCTACGCCGACTGGTACCGCGAGATCGCGCTGGCCGCCGACGAGGAGCACCCCGAGCTCGGCGGCGGGGCGCAGCTCACCGACGACATGCTGAAGGGCCCCGAGAACTACCTGCAGATGTGGGAGCGGGCCGTCTACGGCGCGAACGACTGCGTCGAGGACCAGGCCACCTTCCAGCAGGAGGACCTGCACGCCCTGATCGGCGGCAACGTCGAGGGCTTCCTCACCGCCATCGGCCAGCCCATCGACCGTGACGGCGCCGTCTACACCTACTGCGTCGAGGGCGAGGACGGCCAGACCGTCCCGACCGACGTGGTCTTCAGTGACGACGGCACCGCGATCGGCGTGCAGCCGAACGACGGCTCGGTGCAGCCCGCCCCGGCGGCGGACCCGACCGGCCCCGCGTCGGTCAACGGCACCGCCGGTGACGGTCACGACCACATCCACGCGTCGCCCGCCGCGGCCGGCGCCCCGCTTCCCACCACCGGAGGCGGCGCCACCAACGCTGCGCTGCTGCTGCTCGGCGCGACGCTGGTCCTGTGGTCGCTGCAGGGACGTCGCCGCCACGCCGAGTGACGACCCCGCTTGGGGCACTCCACGCCCCGTCCTGACGACCTGCGGGCACCGGCACCATGCCGGTGCCCGCGTCGCGTTCGCTGTGCAGTTCTCAAGGAGCGCTCCCCGCGGCAGCCCTCACCCGGACCGTTCCGCCTCTTCGCGACAGCGCGTGCCGGCCGTCCCGCCCGTGTCGGAGCGGGCGGGCCCGTTCGGGGGCATGGCTGTGTCGCCCCGCCGTGGCGGGGCGTGCGGGTCAGGTGGGTGGTCGGGGGTGGGTGACCACGGTCCGTCGCCGGTCGGGGGTGGTCCAGGTGACCGCGGCGGTGGTGGGGTCGAGTTCGGCGTGCCAGCCGTGGTGGTGGATGAGGTCGTGGCAGGCCGAACAGAGGGCCAGGCCGTTGTCGAGGTTGGTCTCGCCGTCGTGGCGCCACCATCGCAGGTGGTGGATCTGGGTCCAGCCGATGGGGCGGCCGCAGGACGGGCCGCGGCAGGACCGGTCGCGGGCGTTGACGGCACGACGTTGCGCCGGGGACCACACGCGGGTCTCGCGGCCCACGTCGAGGACCTGGGACGGGCCGGCAGTGACGATCGCGGGACACCCCGGCGTCGCAGCAGATCCTCCGGGCGGTCTGCGGGGACAGGGTCCCGGCCCAGGCGGTCTGCGCACCGGGCAGCGTCGGCCCACATCTCGTGGTCGGGTGGGACGGGCCGGTCGGGGTCGTCGGGGTCGGTCAGGTCGGTGTCGAAGGTGGTCAGGTCGACCAGCACGGACACGTGCGGCCGGGAGACCCCACCGGCGGTGGGCAGGGCCCCGTGGTCCAGGCCGATGTCGACCAGCCGTGCCAGCGCGTCGGCCAGGCGTTGGTCGGGGCGGCGGCGGTGGTCGTCGGGGGTGTCGGCCGGGTCGGCGGTGTCCAGGGCGTCGAGCAGGGTCCGGAACCGGTTGCCGACCTCGGCGCTCAGCTGTCCGCCGGGTTGCCACATGCCGTCGTCACGTTCGGTCAGGGTGAACCGGCGGCGGGCGTGCTGGGCGCGTCTCGTCGGCCAGCATCGCCGTGCCGTCGGCCTGCTGGGTCAGACGGCGCACGTGCGAGCGGAGCTGTTCGGGACCGTCGCCGGCCAGGGGCAGCAGGGTCGTCTCGACCTGCTCGGGGGTGCCCAGCCGCCCGTCGGCGACGGCCCGGGCGATGGTGTCGGCCGCCTCGGGCCCGAGCTGTCCGGTGGCCAGGGCGGTGGCGGTGGCGGGCATGTCGGCCAGCGCCCCGGACAGCCGGGTGGTGCGGGAGGCGTCCCGACGGGACCGGCCGGTCTGCTCGGCGACCCACGCGGTGGTCGAGGAGGCCCCGTCGGCCCGGATCGCCCCGGACCGTGACAGCGCCCCGACCGTGGCCGCCAACGCAGCCGCCGCCATCCCCTCGACCCGACGCAGCTGCTGCACCCGCGCCCGCAGCTCGTCGGCACCCCGCTCGTCCAGCTCGGCGGCGGGGACGTCCAGCAACGCCCCGAGCCGATCCACCACCGCGGCCAGCTCGCCGCACGCGTGCGCACCGGTCCGCCCCGCGCCCCGCCACCGACGCCCCACCGGGCGCCGGCACCCCGCCGGGTACCGGCGCCCCGCCCGACCCCGCATCACGACCACGAGTCGCGCCCGCGCCCGTCTCGTACGCCCCGCGGTCGTCAGCCGCCAGCGCCCCGCGCCACCGCCCGAGCCATGCCCCGCGCCATGCCACGACCGCCCCGCCGGTGGCGGGGCTGGTGACGGTGACGGCGTCGCGCACGCGGGGGCTCCAGTCCGATCGTGTGTTCGAGTTCGGTCACCGTGCCACGCCCCGCCCCGCCGCCGCAAGGGCCTCGGCCACATCTGGGGACAGATCGACGAATCTGTGGATCCGGGCCCTGAATCCACAGGACAGAGCCCTCTCGGACAGGACAGATCGTGGCTGATCCACAGGTTCCGCGCGCGCCCCGCGACACCCTCCGCGCGACCCCCACCGCCATCCACAGCCCGGTCACAGCCCGGTCACAGCGCCTGCTTGAACCCCTCGTGCGTCGCGGTGTAGCCGAGGCGTTCGTAGAACCGGTGGGCGTCCCCGCGTGCCTTGTTGCTGGTCAGCTGGATCATCGCGCAGCCGCGGGTGCGAGCCTGCTGCTCGGCCCAGCGCATGAGCTGCTCGCCGAGCCCCTGGCCCCGCCGGTCGTCGCTCACCCGCACGGCCTCGACCTGGGCCCGGAGGCTGCCGCGGTGGGTGAGGTAGGGGATGAACGTCAGCTGGAGCGTCGCCACCACCGCGCCGTCCTCGACGCCGACGACGAGCAGGTTGTTCGGGTCCGCGTCGATGGCTGCGAACGCCCGGGCGTAGGCGTCGTCGAGTGGCCCGTCGACCTGTTCGCGGTGCTGGCCCAGCTGGTCGCTGGCCAGCAGGGCCACGATGGCCGGCACGTCCGCGGCCGTCGCCTCCCGGATCTCCATGGACCGAACGCTACGCGCGCCCGGGTCATGGGGCGGGTGTTCGCCGCATGAACCACTGCGGGGGTCCGCCGGGGAAGCACGGCGCCTCGACCTCCACGTCGAAGCCCAGTCGCGCATACCAGGCGGCGTTGTCGGCCTTCGCGGTCTCGAGGAAGACGTCCTCGCCCCGCTCCTGCGCGAGGTCGAGGACGGGCCGGATCACCTGGCTGCCGAGGCCCCGGCGCTGGTGCGGCGGGTCCACCGCGATCGCCGCGAGGTACCAGTGGGGTGGGTCGGCGGGATGGTGCGACTCGAGCCGGGCCAGCGCCTGCACACCCTTCACCGCGCGCCCCGGCCAGCGCCGCAGGACCCACCCGACCAGCGGCGCGAACCGCAGGGTCCGCCGCAGCGACATCGGGTAGGTGCCCGGGGGCAGCCACGCCGCGACGGCCCGGACCTCCCCGTCCTCGATCACCACATCCACGCGCCCGTGGGCCAGGCAGTCCTCGATGGTGCGGCCGTAGAAGACGGCCGTCAGCGGAGCGCGCCGGTCGGCCGGGCCGGGGAACAGCGAGGTGAGGAGCGGGTAGTCCGCGAAGGCCCGGACGCACAGTGCCGTGGCTTCGGGGACCTGGTGGGCGGACAGCGCGGCGAGCTCGGCGGTCACGGGGACGGGCCTGTCACGGGGGACGGGGTCGGCCCCAGTATCGCATACCAAACGGTATGCGAACGCCCGAGCCAGCCGCTCCGGCAGGATCAGGCGAGTCCGGGCGCCAGGGCGGGGACCCACCACACGGCGACGGCCGCGCCCAGGGCCAGGACCCCCGTGGCCCGTGACAGCTGGCGGCCCCAGGGCAGCAGCTTCTCCGCCGCGACCACCGCGGCCAGGCCCACCATCGCCCCGACGTGCATCGCGCCGGAGACCACGAAGACCGCCATCAGACCCCAGCAGCAACCGAGGCAGTACACGGCGTGGTGCGCGGCGACGCGGACGTCACGACCGGGGCCGCGCCAGGAGCCGTAGCGGAACAGCTGGCCGATCGGCGAGCGACAGTGGCTCAGGCATCGTTCCTTCAGGGCGCTGAGCTGCCAGGCGCCCACCACCACCAGGACCGCGGACGCGAGTGCCGTGGCGCCCCGCCCCGAACCCGTCACCTCGTCCACGCCCCGCAGCAGCACCCAGGCCGGCAGTGCCGACAGGGCCCAGGCGAGCAGGTAGGTCGATGTGAACACCGTCAGGCGGAGCGCGCGCCGCTCGGTGAACGTGCGCGCGTACAGGACGGCCACCGGGCGCCACCGACGGCAGCATCATCGCGGCCATCATCAGGGCCCACATCGCCGCGAACGCGCCGACCGACAGTCCCATGGTCCCGCCGGCCGCGCCCATGGTGCCCATGCCGCCCATGGCGTCCGCCGCGCCCATGCCCGCGGCGCGGTCCAGCGTCAGGAGCCAGAGGGCCGCGGCGACCACGAGCAGGGCCACCAGCTGCGGCGTCCACCGCAGGACGACCGGCTGGGTGGCGCCGGAAGTGCTCACCCCTCCCAGGCGAACGGTGCGGAGAACCCGCTCGTGCCCGCCCCGGCGAAGGCGATGCCGAAGGCCTCCACCTGGTTGCCGTCGTGGCCCCGCGACATGGTCAGGGTCGAGTTGGCCGGGTGGAAGATGTTGGTCATCCGCACCGGCTCGTCGATGTCGTCGGTCGCATGGATGTCGGAGACGGCGAGTCGCGTGCCGTCGCCGAAGCTGGCACGGTGCTGGCCGTCGGTCTCCTCGAACGTGACCGGCACCTGCTCGAGCCCCACGATCTCGCCGATCAGCGGAGCGAGCATCGCAGGGACCCCGCCGGCCTGTCCGGACAGGACCTGCTGCATGCCGGCGACCTGGGCATCGTCGGCGCCGTCGTCGAGCAGCACGCCGACCTTCCAGCCGCCCTCGGCCATCACCGCAGGCGTGTCGAGCACCATCGCGAACGTCCGCCCCGCCACGTCCACGCCGTCGATGTCGCCCTCGTCGACGTGGAACGCGAGGAAGGCGAGGCAGCGGTCGTGGGTCGCGGCCTGTTGGAACCCGGACCACGTGCACGGACAGATGACGTCGCAGTTGCAGTTCTCGAAGTACGTGCCGGACATGCTCCAGCCCATGGGCCTCTCCTCCGTCCCGTGCGATCGCCCCGTACCGGCATCGTCCGTGCCCGACCACCGTCCCAGCATGCGCCGATCCGTCGCGTTCGTCGAGGGACAGTCACGCGCGACCCCGGTCGCGGCCAGTGCCCCGACGCGCAGCGCCCCGTCCTGGTTGCGCCCGATCGCCCCCACGATCGTCGGGGGCGCCGGGGTGGTCGAGGCCCGGGGGCGGTCCCCACGATGGTGGCGCACCACGTCCCCGGTCCTGCGGACCCCCACCATGCAGACGATCCGACACACGCCGCTCGTCCTGGCCGCGGCCGGCGCCCTCGCGCTGACCGCGTGCACGGGCGACGACACCACCGACCCGGCCGGCTCCACGGACACCGAGACGGTCACGGCCACCCAGACCGAGACGGTCACCACGCGCCCGGGTGCGACCGACACGACCACGCCCCGCCCCACGGACACCTCCACCTCCACCGAGGCGGGCGTGCCCGCGATGTCGGGGACCTGCGAGCTCGACGCCACCGACGCGCCCGGCGTTGATGCGATCACCTACGCCGTGCCCGACGGCTGGCAGGTCGAGGAGGGCACCTGCGAGTTCCTCGACCCCGAGCTGGACGAGCTGGCCCAGGGCACCGAGCCCGACGCGGCCATTCACATCGACGTGACCGACGCCGACTTTCGCGACGTGTCGAGCACCGAGTCGATCGACGGCGAGATCCGGTGGACCGGCGCGCGAAGCGGCTACCAGGCCGTCCGCATCCGCGGCGGCGCCGCGGGTCAGGGCATCCGCCCCGAGGGCGAAGCCGTGCAGCTGGTCCTGGTCGACCTCGATCCCGGCACCGACGAGCGGGGCGGCACGCTCGTGATGAGCGCGAATCCCTCCAGCGGCGCCGACTTCGACCTCGCGGCACAGGCCCTTGACCGGATCGCCCAGACCGTGTCCGCATCACCATCCGACGCCACCGACGCGACGCCGATCGTCGTCACGCGCGCCGAGGGCGGGGGCACGCCCTTCGCCGTGACCTACGACACCGCCGAGGGGTGCTTCCGGCTCCATGCCGGCAGCCCCAGCGACGACGTGGTCGACGAGTCCTGCGACGTCTCCTTCGGCGGCGACGAGATCGCCGGCACGATCCTGACGTCGGGTGACCAGCAGGTCGTGGCCGGGCTGGCCCCCGCGCTCGCCGCGGTCGTCGAGAGCGATGCGGCCAGCGCCCCGTACGGCGGCATCACGACCCCGACCGAGGGCGGGTCGCTGTTCGCCTACGACGCGATCCGGACCCCGCTCGACGTGCGTGCCGACGACGCGGCAGGGAACGAGCTGGCCTCGGCGACCATCGGCTGAGGCGAGCGCCCCGCGGGGCGGTCAGGGGCGCAGGATCCGGCGCCCGCTGACGGTGTCCACCTCGACCCGCACCCAGAACTGGCGGGTGTCGGGGACCGCCCACGGCTCGAAGGGCTCGGCGTACAGGGCCTGCTCCAGCTCGTCGTCGGTGACGATCGAGGCACGGCCGCGGGCGACCACGCTCCAGCCGATGCGTGCGTCGGTGTCGCCGCCGTCCGCCTCGATGGCCACGACCGCGTCCGCGGCCGCCGACCCCAGCTTCGAGCCCGACGCCGTGCGGAAGTAGATCGCGTCCTCGTGCAGCAGCGCGTTGACGGGCAGGACCGTGGGCTCGCCGTCCACGACGAACCCGATGCGCACCCACGGCGCCTCGCCCGAGCAGGTCGATGCACTCGGACGGGTCGATGGCGACCAGCTGCCCGGGCAGCGGCGGTGTCGACATGGGCGGGCCTTCGTCGGGGCGGCGTCGGTACGAGGCTAACGCTGGGTCGCCGTCACCGCGGGCGTGACCGTCGGCACCAGTCGCGAGTCCTCCAGCGCCGCCGTCCGGTGCCCCACCCCCGCCAGGTAGGCCGGGTCCGAGGTCATGGAGAGGAACGCGTCCCGACTGGGGTAGCGGACCAGCAGGACCAGGTCCCATCGCTCGTCGGCGGGCCCGATCAGCGCCCCGCCGCCCTCGGCGTAGTACACGACCTCGCCGCCGGCTGCCTGCAGCAGCGGCAGCGTGTTCGCCTCGTACCGGCGGTAGGCGGCACGCCCCGAGACGGGCTCGTCCGGTGTCAGCTCCGGGGAGCGGGCGTAGTCCGCCTGCTCGCGGAACCGCAGCAGGTTGAGCATGACGACCGGTCCCTCGATGTCGCGGCGCGCGAACGCGGCGCCGGCTTCCTGGGTGGGTTCGATGTGGCCGATGGGGGGTCCTCCTCGACGGGCGGGGCGCCAGTCTGGCACGCGGGCTACGGTCGTCGTGCGACCTGCCCACCACCTCCCCGAGGCCTCCCGTGTCGCCCGAGTCCGACCCTGCCCGGGTCGACCCAGCGGTTCATCGCGGTCCGCCGCCGCGAGGTCGTGGACCAGCTGGCCGACCACCCTGACCTGCCGTCCTCGGACTGCGCGTCCTTCCGGCCTCTCGCGGACCTGCTCGCCGCGGTGTTCCACCACGACTTCCGCACCCGGCTCGAGGACCTCAAGGACGCCTACACGCCGTTCGACCCCGACCCGGACACCCGCAGCCTGCGGACCTGGGACGCCCAGGACCGTGCCGACGCCCGGCGCCGCCTCTACGACGGCCTGCGTGAGCTCCTCGAGGACGGCAACTTCGAGCAGGTGACCGACGCCGACCTCGACGAGGCCTTCGAGGAGGAATTGCTGGTCGAGCTGCGGCTCGAGGTCGACGAGTCGGTCATCGAGGAGGTGCTGTTCTTCCGGCGGGGCGAGACCGTCCGCGAGGAGCAGGTGAGCTCCTGGTGGGGGCTGCGCCACCGGGACGTCGTCTTCACCAACTACGAGAAGGTCCTGATGCTGGTGACCTTCCGCGACGCCGGCGACATCGACGACCTCGACGACCCCGAGGACCGTTCCTTCGAGCCCGGCTCCACGGTGCTGAAGCTGTTCCAGGACGTGCCGCGGGCCGACCTCGAGATGCTGTTCCCCAACGTCCAGCCACGCATGCGACGCGTCGACAAGCTGATGATCGGGGTCCCGGCCGTGATCAGCGGGGTGATCATCCTCGTGACCAAGGCGCTGGCCACGCTCGGTCTGCTGGTCCTGCTGCTCGGGTTCGTGCTGGGGCTCCGGGACCAGCCCGTCGAGATCGACCAGGCCACCCTGGTCACCCTCGGGGCCGGGCTCGGATCCCTCGGCGGCTACCTCGTCCGCCAGGTCACCAAGTACCGCAACCGCAAGCTCGAGTTCACCAAGGCCCTGGCGGACCACCTGTACTTCCGCAACCTCGACAACGACATGGGCGTGGTCCACCACCTCGTCGACGACGCCGAGGAGGAGGAGGTCAAGGAGGCGCTGCTGGCGTGGACGCTCCTGCGCGCCGCGGGCCAGCCGCTGACCGCCGAGGAGCTCGACGACCACGTCGAGGGCTGGCTGGCCGACACGTGCGGCCTGGACCTGGACTTCGAGGTCGACGACGGGCTGGCCAAGCTGCGGACCCTGCGGCTGGTCGAGGACGCCGAGGGCGGACGCCTGCAGGCCGTCGGCGCCGAGGAGGCCATGCGCCGACTCGACGAACGGTGGGACGCCTACTTCACCCCCGCGAGCCGGTCCGGTACATAGCGGTCCCCCGACCCACCTCAGGGGCCGGTCGGGGACCTCCCCGACGGACGTCGGGGTCCGGTCGTGGGACAGTGGACGCAGACGTCCCCACGACCGATCGGACCCGCCATGAGCACCTCCACGCCCTCCCCGACCCCGACCCCCACCTCCACGCCGCCCCGCCCCCGACCCGGCCCGCGCGTTCGACCGGCCGTCGTGTGCTGGCCGTGACCGCCGTGGTCCTCGGCCTGCTGCTGCTGGTGGCGGGCCTCGACCGCGCCACGCGCGACACGGCCACCACGTCCGAGACCTTCGACGCGGCCGGCGTGCGCTCGCTGGTCGTCGGCACCTCCGCCGGTGAGGTCACCGTCGTGGCCACCGACCGCGCCGACATCACCGTCGAGGCCCGTGCGACCAGCGGCCTGTTCAGCGACGCCGACGTCGCCATGCGACGCGACGGCGACCGGCTGGGGCTGGTCGGCGACTGCGACGGGTTCCACGTGGGGTCGTGCCGCGTCGCGTTCACCGTCGAGGTCCCGCGCGACCTGCGCAGTCGTGTCGCCGTCGACACCACCGCGGGGCGGATCTCGCTGCGTGGCCTGACCGAGGACGTCGCCGTGACGACCACCGCCGGCGAGGTCGAGCTGCTCGAGTTCTCCGGTGAGCAGGCCACGGTCGCGACCACCGCCGGACGCATCGAGGTCGAGGCCGCCGCCACCACGCGGTCGCTCGACCTGCGCACCACCGCCGGCGAGATCGACGTGCGCATCGACGACACCGAACCGCTGCGCGTCGACGTCGACACGACGGTGGGCAGCGAGTCCGTGTCCGTGAACCAGTCGGCCGACGCCGACCGCCTCGTCACGGCCCGCACCACCGCCGGCGAGATCTCCGTCACGGGGCGCTGACCCCGGACGATGCTGCGGAGGTTTCGCTCACCAGATGAGCGGAACCTCCGCATCAACGTTGCTGGCGGGGTCCGGGGCGCCGCCGCCCCGCGGGCCGGTCCTGCTGAGAGGCTGCTCAGGCGTCCTCGGCGAGGTCGACCATCAGGTCGTCCGCGAGGTCCTCGAGCGCGGTGGCCACGTCCCACCGCTCGACGCCCCGCGGCAGCCGTACCACCGCCGCGGCGCGGAACAGCAGGCTGCCCGCCATGGGGGCGGACTCGGTCCACGTGCGCAGGTCGACGATGCCGACCCCGAGCGCCGTGAGGGCGTGGGAGACCTCGCGGACGATCCCGGGCCGGTCCGCGCCGACGACCTCGAAGGCGAGCGTCGTCGGCTCGGTCGTGGCGTCGTCCAGCGCGACGGCGGGGCGCAGCGTGACGTCCATCAGCCCCTGCTCGTGCAGCGGGGCGAGGGCGGCGCGGAAGGGGTCGGACCGGTCGGCGGGGACGTGGACGAGGACCACGCCGGCGAACATCCCCGCCAGCTCGGTCATGTGGCTGCGCTCCCAGCTGCCCCCGTGCTCGGCGACCACGTCGGAGAGCGCCTCGACCAGGCCGGTGCGGTCGGTGCCGATGATGGAGAGCACGAAGGAGTCCATGGGGCGGCACCGTACTGCCGCCGGGCCGTGGGGTGACCGGATGATCGCCACGTCGCGGGCGTCCTGGACTGTCGCGCGCCTGCGTGGTTCGTGCGAACCCAGCCCCTCCCGTGCGCCCCGCGTCGCACGGAACCCGCACCCGCGCGTGTTTTGCACGCTCGGCTCGCCGGCGCCCCGATCCGGCGCACGGAACCCGCACCCGCGCGTGTTTCGCACGGGCTCGGCTCCCCGGCGCCCCGACCCGGTGCACGAAACCCGCGCCGCGTCAGGCGTCGGGCGTCGGGGGTCAGGCGTCAGGCGGCGTCGCGGCGCAGGAGGGACCACGCCCCGACCCCGCCGACGCCGGCGGTCCAGCCGGCGAGGACAGCGACGCGGCCAGGCGTTCCGCGCCGGGGGTTCGGACGCGGACGGCGTGGCCACCGCTGCCGGCGAGGACCTGCCCGATCGGGGCGTCGGCGATCAGCCGGCCCCGCCCGATCACGACGAGGTGGTCGGCGGTCTGCTGCATCTCGCTCATCAGGTGGCTCGAGACCAGCACCGTGCGGCCCTCCGCGGCCAGCGACCGGACGAGGTCGCGGACCCAGCGGACCCCGTCGGGGTCCAGGCCGTTCACCGGCTCGTCGAACAGCAGCACGGCCGGGTCACCGAGCAGCGCCCCGGCGATGCCGAGCCGCTGGCGCATACCGAGGGAGTAGCCCTTCACGCGCCGCCCCGCGACGGCACTGAGGCCCACGCGGTCGAGGACCTCGTCCACCCGGGACAGCGGGATGCCGTTGCTGCGGGCGGCGACCCGCAGGTGGGCGCGGGCACTGCGGCCGGGATGGAGCGCGTCGGCCTCCAGCAGCGCCCCGACGTCGCGCAGCGGGGTCGTGCTGTCCCGGTGGCGCCGCCCGGCGACCAGGGCCTCACCGGCTGTCGGGTGGTCGAGGCCGAGCACCATCCGCATGGTGGTCGACTTGCCGGCGCCGTTGGGGCCGAGGAACCCCGTGACGCGCCCGGGGGCGACGTCGAGGGTCAGATCGTCGACGGCGACGGTGTCGCCGTACCGCTTGGTCAGGCCACGCAGCTGGATCATCGAAGTCGCTCCTGGTCGTCGAGGGCGGGCTCGATGCCACCCAACGCCAGGGCCACGCGCCCCGCCATGGGGGAGGACCCGGAGGTCACCCGACCGGACTCAGGGACAGCTCAGTCGCGGTGCAGGACGGGCTTGAGGTCCAGGATCGGCGTGCCGTCGACCGCCTCCAGGCCGCTGACCCGCAGCCGCGCGCCGTCGACGGCCAGGATCCGCACCGGGTGCAGGCCGATCGGGTTCGGGCGGTTCGGGGACCGGGTGGAGAACACCCCGGTCTCGGGGTTGTCGGGGTTGCCGCGCGGGTGCACGACCAGCACGTCCCGGTGGGCACGGTCGAGCCAGGTCAGCACCACCACCTCGTCACCGACCGCCAGGTCCCGCAGGCCCTCGGCCACCTCCGGTCGGAACACCAGCCAGGCCTCGGGGGCGTCCTCGCCTCCCTGCTTGGGCGCGGCGTCGAGGTCGGTCAGCGTCGACGTCACGTGGCCGACGGGGTCGAGCTCGTAGGTGGGCATGGGCACGGGTCCCGGGATGGACGACGAGGCGAGTGTGCCCGGGCCGAGCGGCCGGGGCGGGGCGGGACCACCGGCCCCCGCCCGAGCCCGCCCGCATGGCGCAGGATGGAGGGAAACCGGCCACCGCTCCCGGAGGGCCCTGCCATGTCCAGCGTGACGTCCGTCGAGACCCGCCTGTCCACCCACCTCGTCGTCGGTCCCGCCCCGCGCGCACGACCCCGCGTGCCGCGTCATGCCCTCGGCCTGACCGGCGCGTTGGCGCTGGTGGCCGCCGTCGCCGGCCTCGTGACCTTCGCCGTCGACGGGGTGCTGACCGGCCCGGCGGTGATGAACGGGTCGGCCCGGGGGACCGGCCTGGTGGCTGCGGTCGTGGCCGCGCCGGCGCTGGTCGCCAGCGCGTGGCTGGCGGCGCGCGGGTCGTGGCGGGCCGTCGTGGTCTGGCTCGGCATGGCGATGTACATGATCTACAACGCCTTCCTGATGCTGCTGGGCACCCCGCTGAACCGGCTGTTCCTGGTGCAGGTGGCGATGCTCGGGCTGGCGATCGGCACCACGGCCGCGATCGCCGTCGCGGTGCCGCCCCGCGACCTCGCCGCCCACGTCGCCCCGTCCCTGCCCCGCCGGGCCATCGCGGGCTACCTCGGCACCGTGGTGGTGCTCAACGCCCTGGCGTGGCTCGGCCGCATCGTCCCCGCCCTCGTGGCCGACGACGCCCCGCGCCTGCTCGACGGCCTCGGCGTGACGATGGTCCCGACCTACCTGCAGGACCTGGCGTTCTGGCTGCCCATGCTCGGCCTGGCCGCCGTGTGGATGTGGCAGGGCCGCCCCGCCGGGACCTACCTGGTCGGCGGGGGGCTGGCCTTCTGGGTCGTCGAGGGACTGACGGTCGCGGTCGACCAGTGGTTCGGGCACCGGGCCGACCCGGCCTCGCCGGTCGCGTCCGGCGCGGCGGTGTGGGGCTTCGCCGTGCTGACCGTGATCGGGCTGGCGGTGTGCGCCGTCTACCTGCGCCATGTCGATCGCGCCCCGACCGCCTGACGAGGCTCACGCCCCGGCGTCGTCCGGGGGCTCGTCCGGGATCCCGTGGACGCGTGCGAGGGCGTCCAGGGCGGCGGCGCTGGCCGCGTGGCCGCCGCGCCGGGCCAGGTCGCGGGCGCGGTGCAGCGCCCCGGCGGCACCGGGCGCGGCGCGGTGCAGCAGGAGCTCCACCTCGGCCAGGCGGGCCTCGTAGCGCCCGAGTGGCGGCGGGCGGTCCAGCGCCACACGGACGAGCGGCGCGGCCGCCCCGACCCGGGCGGCCCGCAGGTGCACGCGGGCGAGCCGGGCGGCGGCCCACCCGGCGAACAACGGCAGCGAGTCGCTGAGGCCCAGGGCCACCTCGAAGGCCTCGACCGCGCCGCTCGTCGTCGCCGGCGGCGAACCGCCCCAGCCCCAGGGCGAGGTTGCCCGTGGCGGTCCAGCCGCGGTGCCCGATGGCGGTGGCCGTCGCCACGGCGCGTTCGGCCTCGACGACCGCGTCGTCGACACGGCCGAGCGCGGTCAGCGCCTCGCTGCGGTGCCAGGCGGTGTAGGCGACGCCCTCGCGGTGCCCCAGCGCCCCGGCGAGCTCGGCGGCGGCGTCGACGTCGCGCAGCCCCGCCTCGGGCGCGGCCGCGAACACCTGGGCGTGCCCGCGGGTGGAGCGGGGCGTGACGACCTGCAGCAGCTGGCCCGCATCCTCGAAGGCCGTGGCCACGCGATCGAAGGCCTCGACCGAGCCCGTGACGTCCCCGTCCAGGAAGCCCGCCATCGCGCGTGCGTCGAGGATCCCGGCGACGCCGGCGGCGTCGCCCACGGACCGGTACAGCGCGAGGGCCGTGTCGGCCCGTTCGCGCGCCCGGTCGGGACGGCCGGCGTTCATGTCGACGACGGACGCGACCGCCAGTGCGCGGGCCCGAGCCGGGGCGTCGTCGCCGGCCTCGAGGAGCGCCCGTTCGGCCAGCTGCTCCGACCTGCGCATGTCGTCGGCGCCGAGCGACAGCATGGCCAGGCGCGTGAGCAGCCCCGCGCGCTCGGGCCCGTCCCCGCCCGTCCGCAGCGCCTCGCGCAGGTCGGCCCTCGCCCGCGCCAGGTCGCCGTGTGCCGCCGTGGCGTCGGCGTGCGTCCGCAGCAGCTCACGACGCAGGGCGGGCCCCTCGACCAGCGCGAGCCCGGCGTCGGCGTGCCGCACGGCCTCGTCGATGGCGGCTCGCCCGAGCCGGTCGGCCGCGGCCCGCGCGTGGGCGGTCGCCGCCTCGCGTCCCGCCCCGCCGAGGCCGAGGTGGACGGCCACCTCGCCGGCATCGGCACCGTCCGCAGCCAGGGCCCGGGCCAGGTCGCGGTGTCGCCGTCGGCGGGCCACCGCGTCGAGGCCCGCGCGCACCACCTCGGCGGTGCGTTCGTGGACGATCGCGCCGCCCCGGTCGGTCGCCGCCACGAGCCCGCCACGGGTGAGCTCGTCGAGGTCGTCCGCGACGGCGTCGGCGTCCCGCCGGACGGCCAGCGCGAGGAGCCGGGCGGGGGCGGCCCGGCCCATCAGCGCGAGGTGCTCGAGGATCTCGCGGCGAGGGGTGGGCTGCCGGTCGACGCGACGCCGGAGGCTGCGCTCGTGCCCGGCACGGGCGGCGCTGGCCAGCTCGTCCTCGGTCGCGTCGGGGCGGGGGGCGAGTCGGCCGTCGGGCAGGTCGGTCACCAGGTCGGAGGCCCGCAGGGCCGTGACGACGTGCGTGACGGCGAACGGGGACCCGTCGGTCCCGGCCAGCAGGAGCCGGGGCAGCGGGTCGACGGCGACCGCGTCGAGGTCCGACAGCGTCAGGTCGCCGACCGAGAGGTCGACGGCCTCGACCGGCCCGGCACGCAGGTGGTCCAGCAGCTCGCCCAGGGCGCCGGACGGGCGCGCCCCGAGGGAGCGGTGCCCGACGAGCACGGGCATCTCCGGCACGCGTGCGAGGGCCGCGGTCAGCACGCGAAGGCTGGTCGGGTCCGCCCACGGCAGGTCGTCGAGCACCAGGGTGATGCCGGCGCGAACACCGTCCTCCAGCAGCGCGACGGTGCCCTCGGTCTGCAGCGACCGGCGCGACGGGGCGTCGAGGAGATCCGCGGCCGGGTCGCCGACCAGCTCCGGGACCAGCGTCGCCAGCGCTGCGCGCACCCGCGGGTGCAGCCCGGCCACCGCCGTCGGCTGCGCCTCCGCGAGGCCTCGCACGACGTCACGGAGCAGGCTGCCGTCCTGGTCA
Source organism: uncultured bacterium (assembly GCA_963796225.1). GTDB lineage: Bacteria > Actinomycetota > Nitriliruptoria > Nitriliruptorales > Nitriliruptoraceae > CAWCLK01. The sequence goes on along the minus strand of CAWCLK010000019.1, from coordinate 181,147 downwards.
CGCTCGGCGGGGTGGGCCGTCACCGCCAGCGGGGCGTCGAGCCTGGCGGCCACCTCGACGAGCAGGCGTGACGTGCCCGATCCCGCCGGTCCGCGCACGACCACGGGGCGGGGCGGGCTCGCCCCCAGCCCCGCCAGCGCCTCGGCCACGTGCGCGTCACGTCCGGCGAGGGGGAGTGGCGCGGGCCCCGGACCGATCCGTCGGCCGCGGTCGGGACGGTCCGGCACGGCCCCGCCCGCCTCGTCGCCCGCGAGCAGGTCGGCCTGCAGCCGCGCCACGGACGGTGACGGGTCCAGGCCCAGCTCGGCGGCCGTGCGGTCGATCAGCGCGCGTACGACGGCGAGGGCCCGCGGGCGGTCGCCCGCCTCGACCAGGGCGTGGGCCAGCAGCACGTGGGCGCCCTCGCGCAGCGGTGCACGTTCGCTGGCCTCGGTCGCCAGCGACACCGCACGAGTGGCCTCGCCCGACGCCAGGGCGGCGCGTGTCGCGCCCTCGAGCGCGACGAGGTACGCGTCGAGCAGCCGGCGCCGGGGGATCTCGGCCCATGGCTCGTACAGGTCCTCCGGCAGTGGCTCGCCGGTCCACAGGTCGAGTGCCCGGTGGAAGGCGCGACCGGCCGCGTCGTGGTCGCCGTCGTGCAGGTGGCCCGTCGCCTCGCCCACGGTCGCGAGGAACTGGTCCGCGTCGACGGTGCAGGTGGCCGGGTCGAACCGGTACCCGCCGGGTCCCGTGCGGATGGCCTCGCCCACCACGCGGCGGGCGCGGCTGACGAGCACCTTGAGGTTGGCGCTCGGGTCCGCGGGCGGGTGGTCGCCCCAGAGCACGTCCACGAGCACGTCGTGCGGCACGAGGTCGCCCTCGCGGCAGACCAGGTACCGGAAGAGGCGTCGCGCGAGCCGCCCTCCGAACCCGTCGAGCGGCAGCTCGGCACCGTCCCGGCCGATGCCGAACCGGCCGAGCAGCCTCACCTCGAGCTGACTGCCACCCATGCCGCTACCGAACCGCTACCTCGCTCGCCGAGGATCCACGCATCGGATCGACCGTAGACGAGGAGCACCGATGAGCACACAGGTTGCACCGACCACCCTGAACGGCTGGGACGTGGCGTCCCTGCAGGGCGCCATCGAGGACGTCGCCGCCAACCCCGAGGCGGGCGCCCTGACGTGGCGCTCCCACGTCGTGTGGGACGCCGGGTTCGGTCTCGACGTCCGAACCGACAGCATCGAGCAGCTCGGGCAGGAGATGCCCCGCGCCTTCACCGTGCGCAGCGACCACCCACCGGAGCTGCTCGGGTCCAACACCGGCCCGACCGCCATCGAGCTCGTCGTGGCTGCGCTCGGCGCCTGCATCACCGGCACGTACGCCGCCCAGGCGACCGCCCGGGGCGTCACCCTCGACCACCTCGACGTGGAGCTCGAGACGCTCATCGACCTCAACGGCTTCTTCGGCATCGACGACCAGGTTCCGGCTGGCCTGCAGGGGGTCCGGGCCACCTTCCGGGTCGCCGCCGACGCGGACGACGCGACGTTGCAGGAGATCGCCGACGCCGTGGCGCAGCTGTCCCCGGTCCACGACACCCTGACGCGTCCGGTCGAGGTGGCCATGACGGTGCGGCGGGCCTGACGTGTCCGCCGCGCAGCAGCACGCCAGCCCGGTCGACGTCGTCGCCGCGTTCAACGCCGCGTTCAACGACCACGACGTCGACCGGGTCATGGACCTGATGACCGACGACTGCCTGTTCGACGACACCGACCCGCCCGACGGGCGCCTGCACCGCGGCCAGGACGCGGTCCGGGCCCGCTGGCAGGACCTGTTCCGCGCGTCGCCCCGGGCGGCCTTCGCCGAGGAGGAGGTGGTCGCCGCCGGGGACCACGTGGTGGTGCGGTGGCGGTACACGTGGGGCGACGGGCACGTGCGCGGGATCGACCTCTTCCGTGTCCGGGACGGTCTCGTGGCGGAGAAGCGCTCGTACGTGAAGGGGTGAGGCCTACAGGTCCACGGGGGTGAGCAACCGCGTGCGGGGCGCCCCGTCGACGTCGAGCGCACGCAGGTGGCGCAGCACCGCCAGGTCGTCGGTGTCGAGCCGGGTGCGCTGGAGCAGGTGCTCCTCCCAGTCGACGTAGTGCACGATCTCGGTGAACACGCCGGGCTCGATGGCGTCGCGGTGCAGGGTCCAGGCACGCGCCCCGGTCCGTCGTCGGATGCCCCGTGCCCGACGCAGGGTGGCCAGCATCTCGTCGACGTCCTCGGGGCGAACGCACCAGGTGCGGGCGACCACCACCGCCCCGCGCACGTCGGCGTCGGCGAGCTCCCGCAGGACCTCGAGGCCGGCGGACCGGGGCTCGTCGATCTCGCCCAGGACCGGGATGTCCAGCCGCGTGGCCATGACCCCGGCCAGCAGCGTGATGGTGGTGGTCACCGCGATGGCCGCCCCGGCCCCGGTGCGTTCCGCCAGCGCCCCGGCCAGCAGCGCCCCGACCGGCTGCAGCCCGACCACCAGGGCGTAGAGGCTGACCACGCGGCTGCGCACCCAGGTGGGGGCGAGCAGCTGCACCGTCGCGTTGAGGGTGATCAGCACCCACACCCAGGCCAGGCCCGTCAGCAGCAGCCCGCCCGCGGCGAGGACCGCGACGGGCGCGAGCCCGAAGACCACGCCGCCCACGCCGAACGTGATCATCGACACCGGGATCATCCGGGACCCGAGCCAGATCCGCGCGCGTTCGCGCAGGACCACGCCCGCCAGCGCCCCGACCCCGAACACGCCCCACAGCACGCCGAACCCGGTCCCGCCCAGTCCGAGCTCGACCGTCGCCGGTGCCAGCAGCGCCTGCACCGACGCGGCGGTGGTGGCGAACAGGCCGCTGAGGACGAGCAGCAGCCGGATCCCGGGGGTGAACCGGGCGTAGCGCACGCCCACGGCGGTGGCACGCGCGACCGAGCGGGGCGAGGCGACCACCGAGTCGACCTGGTCGCGCGGCAGCGTGAACAGCACGGCCACGACCACGAGGAACGAGACGGCGTTGAGCCCGAAGGACAGGCTGACCAGCCCCGCGGCGATCATCGCCCCGCCGATGGCCGGCCCCACGGCGCGGGCCACGTTGAAGGCCCCACTGTTCAGCGTGATGGCCTGCGGCAGCAGGGACCGCGGGACGAGGTCGGGGACCATGGTCTGGAACGCCGGCATCGCGACCGCGCTGCCGGAGCCCAGCGCCAGCGTGAGCAGCAGGATCCCCAGCACCCCGAGCCGATCACCGGCAGCCAGCACCGCCATCGTGCCGACCGCGGCCGAGCCCATGAGGTTGCCGACGATCAGCAGCGTCCGTCGGTCGACGACGTCGGCCAGCGCCCCGGCCGGCAGGGTCAGCAGCAGCCGGGGGAGCAGCAGGAACGCGGTGACCAGGCTGACCAGGAACGCCGAGCCGGTGAGCTCGAGCATCAGCCACGGCGCGGCGGTCATCTGCAGGAAGGTGCCGAGGTGGCTGACGACCGCTGCCAGCCACATCCGCCGGTAGGCAGGCACCGCGAGCGGGGCCAGCGTCGGCACGGCCTCGTCGGTGCGGTCCCCGGAGCTCACCGGGTGCGGGCGGACTCCCGCTTGGTCACGAACTTGTCGATCTGCCGGTGCACGTCGTCGCGGGCCTCGGTGACCGCCGCGTGCAGGTTCTCGAGGGTCGAGGTCCCCACGAAGCGGGTCCGCCCCCGGGCCGCGATCCAGACCTCGAGGGTCACCTTCTGCTGGTTGGAGCCGCGGTCCTTGACGGACAGCTCCATCTCGACCTGCTCGGCGTCCCAGCGCTTCAGGCGCGACTCGAGCTTGCCGCGCAGCTGCGTCGCGCAGCTCCTCGTGCTCCTCGCCCCGGAACTCGGGGACGATCCGCAGGCAGGCGTCGATGGTCGCGGGCTCGGCCACGGCGAGCTCCTCATGGTGGAGGCTGGGGCGCCAACGGTACTGACCGCCGGACCGACCGAGCCCCCGGATGCGGGCGCAGCCGGTCGGTCCGATCAGGAGCCTGCGGGCAGGTCCACCAGGAACGCGGCCCCGGGGGCGGCGTCCCGGTAGGAGGCCGTCCCGCCGTTGACCTCGGCGAGGAGCCGCACGATCGCGAGGCCGAGCCCGGTCCCGGAGGAGGTGCGCCGGTCGCCGCTGTCCTGCTGCTCGAACCGGTCCCACATGCGCGGCTGGAACTCGGGTGGGACCCCCGGGCCGTGGTCGCGGACCTCGAGCGTGACGCGGCCGGCCGAGGCGGTGGCGGACACGGCGACGGGGGAGGCGCCGTACTTGTGTGCGTTCGTGAGCAGGTTCGTGACGATCTGGTGGAGGTGCTGGCCGTCGACGTGGGCGTGGAGGTCGTCCGGCACGTCGAGGTCGATGTCGTCGGCCAGGTGCTCGAGGTCGGCCACCACGGCCCGCACGACCTGACGCACCGACACGACCTCCGGCTGGCTGACCAGCACGTCGGCCGCAGCGCGGCTGACGGCGAGGAGGTCGTCGACCAGCCCCAGCATCCGTCGTGCGTTGCGGCGGATGGTCTGGACCATCTCCTGCTGCGCCGCTGTGAGGTTGTCGCCACGGTGGTTCATCAGCTCGGTGAACCCGAGGATCGGGGTCAGCGGGGTGCGGAGCTCGTGGCTGGCCATCGACAGCAGGTCGTCCTTGAGCTGTGCCGCGGCGGCCAGCTGGGCGTTCGCGTCGTTCAGCTCCTCGTTGAGCTGCCGCAGGGCCTGGCTCGCGTGGTGGCGGCCCTTCCAGATCCCCAGCGTTCCCGCGACCGTCCGCAGCAGGTCCTCCTCCTCCGGCAGGAACGGGCACCCGTCGAGGTCGCGGACCACGATCTCGCCCCGGCGCAGCCCGTCGACCATGACCGGCACCGCGGAGGTGGTCCCGCCCGTCCGGCTGGAACCCGGGTCCGACGATGCGTCGTCGAGGTGGATCTCGGCCGCGACGTGGCCCGGGTGCTGCATGGCGCCGGTGAGCGCTTCCGCGACGAGCTCGCACAGCTCTTGCGGGTCGTTGCATGCATGGGCGGCCCCGTTGATGGTGGCCAGCGCCCGTTGCTCCTTCACACGTTCCCGAAGGGCGATCCGGTCGAGGTGTTCGCTCGTGACGTCCCGGAAGTAGACGGCCAGTCCCTGCTCGGAGGGGTAGGCGTTGACCTGGAACCAGGCCCCCAGGGGCGCGTAGTAGTAGGACTCGAGGACGATCGTGGTCCGTTCCGACATCGCCCGGTGGTAGGCGTGCTCGAGCTCCGTGCCGAGGGCGGGGGCGAACTCGTTCCAGAAGACGCGGCCGAGCAGCTCCGAACGCGGCCGTTGGAGGAGCTGCTCGGCGCGGCCGTTCAGGTAGGTGAAGCGCCAGTCGAGGTCCAGCGTGTAGAAGGCGTCGGTGACGGATTCGAGCGTGGTCGTGAGCCGTTCCGCCAGGACCTCGTTCCTCCGGCTCGCGGCCTTCTGGGCGCTGATGTCCTGGAAGGCGCCCGTGATCTGTGTGACCGCGCCCTCGGCGTCGAACCGCGGCTCACCGATGACGCGGGCCCAGACGGGCCGTCCGCTCGGCGTCTCGAGCTCCAGCTCGAGGTCGAACCCCGTTCCGGCCGTGGAGCAGGCCTCCAGGGCGGCCTCGAGGCGAGCTCGGGACTCGGGGAGGTACAACCGCAACGCCTGGTCCACGTCGGGGGCGATCGACGGCGGGTACTCGAGGATCGCGTAGACCTCCTCGGACCACCGCAGGTCGCGGCTCGCGCACTCGATCGACCACCCGCCGACGCTGGCCATGGATCCCGCGAGCCGTTGCATCGTGCGGCTCGCGTCCAGCTGTGCCTGGGCCTGCTTGAGGTCCTCGATGTCGGTGCACGTCCCGACCCACTTCTCGATGGTCCCGTCGGCACCGCGCAGCGGCAGCGCGCGTCCGAGCATCCAGCGGTACGTGCCGTCCCACCGCCGCAGTCGGTACTCGATCTCGTACGGGTCGCCGGTGGAGGTCGCCTGTGCCCAGCGGGCGGCTGCGCGACCTCGGTCGTCGGGATGGAAGGGCGGGTTCCACCCGAACCCGAGGCTGGCTTCGAGCGTCAACCCGGTGAAGTTCATCCACTGCTGGTTGTAGTGGACGTGCCACCCGTCGGGGCGCGTGATCCAGACGATCTGCGGCAGCGTCTCGATGGCCTGCACGAGCTCGCGTTCGTCCATCCCCGCTGGCAGGTCCAGGCCTGCCAGCACGTCCACGGCCCCAGACGCGTGCGGTAGGGACGGTGCCATGACGGGCGCGCTGGTCACACCGGTGCCGTGGTCGCTCTGGACGGCGGCCGTCCGGTCTCGATCGTGCACGACAGGGACCATTCCCGGCGTGGGGACGCCGTCGTCAGGCTGGTTCAGGCATGCCAGGAGGTTCGCTACTGGTGATGAGAATCGGGTGAGAGCACGGTCACGCCAGGGCTCCTCGCCCCGCCACCTAGGGTCTCGTTCCACGCCGGCCGGGAGGTGGATGTGCGAACGCTGGGGATGCTCGGGGGCATGGCGTGGCCGTCCACGGCCGAGGCCTACCGGCTGCTGAACCTGGAGGTGCAGCGGCGGCTCGGCGGCGGGCACTCCGCCTCGCTGGTGATCTGGTCCGTCGACTTCGCCGAGATCCATGCCCTGCAGGACGCGGGCGACTGGGACGAGGCGGGGCGCGTGCTGGCCGACGCCGCGCGCCGCCTGGAGGACGCCGGCGCCGAGGGGCTGCTGCTGTGCACGAACACGATGCACCGGGTCGCCCCCGCCATCGAGGCCGCCACGACGATCCCCCTGCTGCACATCGCCGACGCGACGGCCGCCGCGATCCGGCGGGACGGGGTGGAGCGGGTCGGGCTGCTCGGCACGGCCTTCACCATGGAGGGCGAGTTCTACCGGGGTCGGCTGGCCGACCACGGCCTCGACGTGCTGGTGCCCGAGGACGCCGACCGCGCCCTGGTGCACGGCGTGATCTACGACGAGCTGGTCCACGGCGAGGTCCGCGACGCCAGCCGCGCGGCCTATCAGCAGGTCGTCGACCGGCTCGTGGAGCGGGGCGCCGAGGGTGTCATCGCCGGCTGCACGGAGATCGAGCTGCTGCTCGGCCCCGACGACGTCGACGTCGCCTGGTACCCGACCACCCGCATCCACGTGCTGGACGCGGTCGACTGGATCCTGGGGGCTGACGCGGTCAGGTGACGGTGCGCCGCTGCCGCAGGGACAGCCACGTCCCGGCCAGGCCGGTCGTGGCAAGGGCGATCAGCGCGAGCCCGATGAACAGCTCCACGCGCACGCCCTGCTGCAACAGCATGAGCCGTTGCAGGCCGGCGAAGGCGTAGGTCGCGGGGGTCAGCCAGGTGACCACGACGGCGGGCATGCCCATGCGGTCCAGCGGCAGGAACAGCCCGGTGAAGAAGATGGCGGCGAGCAGGAAGAGCATCGAGAACTGCACGGCCTGGCTCTCCGTGTCCGACGCGGCGGCGACCAGGAACCCGTAGCCCAGCGACGCGAGCAGCGTCAGCGCGATCAGGCCGAGGAACGGCCCCCAGTCGGTCGGCACCGGGACGCCGAACACGCCGACGATCAGGGCCGTGAGGGCCACGGCGACCGTCCCGCCCAGCAGCAGGAAGGCGATGGCCTTGCCGGCCAGGCGCTCGCCCAACGAGACCGGGGCGACGGCCAGCAGCTCGGTGGTTCCGCGCCGGCGTTCGCGGACCAGCGCCAGCGCGGCGAAGGTCAGGGCGACGTGCTGCAGCATCAGGGCGACCAGCCCGGGCGCGTAGAAGCGGTCGAGGGTCATCGACACGGGCGTGTCGGAGACCACGTCGGCCTTGAACGGTCGTACCGCGATCTGGGGGTCGACGGACTGCAGCTCGGACAGGGCCGAGTCGAGCTCGTCCAGTGCGTCGGCGGTGTCTGCCAGGGTGGCCGGTGCGTCGATGGCGGCGAGATCCTCCAGCTGGCTCGCGCCGTCTCGCAGCAGCTGCTGCAGCTCGCCGGCGCGGTCACCCAGCCCCAGGGCCTGGGCGATGGCCACGCCGCCGCCGTCGAGCCCGTCCGCCACCGCGTCCAGCCGGTCGGCCAGCTGCGCCGCGCCCCGCTGTGCCGTCGCCAGGTCGTCGTCGGACACGCGCGAGCGGATGTCCTCGAGCTGCTGGCGCGCGGTGTCGACCTCGTCGGTGAACTCTGCCGTGCGGTCCTGGGTCTCGGTCACGACCTGTTCGAGCACCCGGTCGTTGATCTGGGCGACGGCCGAGTCGGCGGCCACGTAGATCTGCGACGAGGTGATCGGGTCGAGGCTGCGCTCGTGGACCTCGATCGTGGCGCGCTCGTTCTGCCCGATGGTGTCCAGCGCCCGGTCGGGCAGCACGACCACCAGGTCGACCGTCCCCGACCGGAGCATGCGCAGGGCCGCGTCGCGGTCGTCGGTCGTGCCGCGGTAGTCGATGCCGGAGGGCTCCTCCTCCTGCACGAAGTCGTCGACCTGCTGGGTCAGCTGGGAATCCCCGCCCACGACGACCGTCGACAACGCGGGCAGGTCACCCTGGTAGCCCATGCCGAACACCAGGAGCACGAGGAAGGGCCCGAGCACCAGCATGAGCAGCAGGCGCGGCTGGCGCAGGGTGGCCACCAGCTCGGCACGGACGAAGGCGAGGGTCCCGATCACGGTGGCACGCATCAGGCGACCTCCTCGCTGCGCCGGGCCCGGTCCGCCCCGGCGCGATGCCGTTCCACCAGCTCGACGAAGACGTCGTCGAAGGAGGCGTCGGGCGGGGCGTCGGCACCGAGCGCCCGCTCACGCAGGGCCTCGGGGGTGTCCAGGGCGATCACGCGGCCGTCCACGAGCAGGGCCAGCAGGTCGCAGTGGACGGCCTCGCCGACGTACTGGGTGGTCACCAGCAGCGTCACGCCCTCGTCCCGCAGCGACGTGAAGTGGTCCCAGAGGCGCTTGCGCAGGACCGGGTCGATGCCGCTGGTCGGTTCGTCGAGCACGAGCAGGTCGGGTTCGTGCACGAGCGCGGTCGCCAGCGCGAGTCGACGGCGCTCACCCCCGGAGGCGTTCCCGAGCCGGGTGTCCGCGACCTCCTGGAGGTCGAGCAGGTCGAGCAGGTGGTCGATGCGCTCGCGGGCCGCCCGGTGCCGCTCGCCCGGCAGGAACGGCAGGCGCGACGGCAGCCCGTAGAGCGACGCCATGAACTGCAGGTTGTGCCGCACCGACAGGTCGCCGCTGAGGGCCTGGTGCTGGGGCAGGTAGCCGATCCGACGCCGGTCGCGACGCAGGTGGCGGTGGGGTGCGCTGGCGAACACGCGGATGTCGCCGCGCTCGGGGCGGTCGATGCCGAGCAGCAGCCGGACCGTGGTCGTCTTGCCCGACCCGCTCGGGCCGACCAGGCCGACGATCTGGCCGCGCGGGACGGGCAGGGTCAGGTCCTGCACGCCCCCGCTGCCGTCGAACTGGCGGGTCACGTCCTGCAGGTGCGCGACGAGGTTGCCCTCCGAGGTGTCGATGCTGCGGCCGCCGTCGGTGGTCATCGTCGCTCCGCCCGAGTTCGTCGAGGTACGGGACGTCACGGGTACGGACGTGGACGGTGCCCTGCGCTCCTGACCATCGACCATGGGCCGGTCGGACGCTGCGCGTGCGGATCGCTCAGCGGTGCAGCGTGACCTCGACCCGCGCTCCACCGCCGGGGCGCTCGGTCAGCCGCATCTGGCCGCCGTGCAGGGCGGCGGACTGGGCGGCCAGCGACAGGCCGATCCCGACGCCCCGGGCCACGGGGTCCTCGCCCCGCGCGAAGGGGCGGACCACCGCCTCGCGCAGCTGGACCGGCACCCCCGGGCCGTCGTCCTCGACGACCAGCATCGCGCCCTCCTCGGTGGGGTGGACGTCGACCCAGATGGTCGTGCCCGCCGGGGTGTGGTGGACGGCATTGGCCACCAGCGCGTCGACGATGCGTTCGATGCGGGCGGCATCGACCGGCAGCTCGACCTCCGTGCCCTGGACGTGCAGCGTGTGCCCCGGGACGGGAAGGCGTTCGAGCACGGCGTGCACGAGCCGCAGGAGGCGCTCGGGGCGCCGGGTCAGGGTCGCGGTGCCGCGATGGAACCGGTCGAGGTCGAGCAGGTCGTCGATGAGCTCGTCGAGCCGGTGGACGTTGGCGTCGATGCGGGCCAGCAGGCGGTCGCGGTGCTCGGGCTCGAGCTCGCGCTGGTGCTGCTGCAGGGTCTCGGTGAACCCGTGGATGGCGGTCAGGGGCGTGCGCAGCTCGTGCGAGATCCCCGACAGGAACGCGTCCCGTTCGTCGCTGAGTCGCCGCAGCTCGCGGGTCAGCTGCTGCTCGTCCGCCAGCTCGTGGGCGAGTGCCTCGCGGGCCTCCTGGAGCTGCTCGACCAGCGCCAGCCGGTCCAGCGCCACCACGATGTCGTCCGACAGCGCCGTCAGCGCCTGCAGCAGCTCGGGTGCCAGCGCCCCCGGATGGTCGGCGTACACGCTCAGGGCCCCGAGCACGACCGTGCCGTCCCGCAGCGGGCAGGGCGGCCGAGCTGGCGAACCCGTGCGCGAGGGCGCGGTCCCGCCACGGCGCCATGTCCGGGTCCGCGGCGATGTCGTCGCTGACCACCGCCACGCCGTCCCGCATGCACCGCCCCGTGGGCCCCGCGCCCGAGCACCGGGTCCTCGAGCTCGATGCGCAGGTCGTCGAGGTAGGTGCCCACCGCGCCGGCCGTCCCGGCCACCCGGACCACACGCCCGTCGCCCTCGACGAGCCCGACCCAGGCCATGCGCACGCCCGCGACCTCCACGGCCAGGCGGCAGGCCTCGCCGAGCATCGCGTCGCGGTCCTGCGTGTGCAGCAGGGCGCGGCGCACCTCGGCGAGTGCCGCGAGCGGCCCGCGATCCGCGGCCGGCGGCGAGTGGCTGGATGGCACGCGCGACCTCGAGGACGAACGACAGGACAACGGTACGTCGGGGGTGTCCATCGGGGACGCCAGTTCCCCTGACGGGATCCGTACGCACCGACTACGGTCGAAGGCTGCTGTCGAAGCAACGAACCGCACGGCTGGCCGCGCCCGACCCCCGGACGTGGCCCAGGTGACCGGTTCGGACGAGGAGACTGGATGACGGGTGGGTTCCCTGCGCTCGTCGACACGGCCGTGGCCCTGCGCCGCGAGCTGCACCGACGTCCGGAGCTGACCTGGGCGGAGACGGCGACGGCCGGGACCATCCGCGACCGCCTCGACGCCGCCGGGATCCCGTGGCGGCCGTGTGCCGACACGGGCACGGTGGCCACGCTGGCCCCTGACGCGCCGGGACGTCACGTCGCCCTGCGTGCCGACATGGACGCCATGCCGGTGGTCGAGGCCACCGGCGCCGACTGGGCCTCCGAGCACGACGGCGTCCACCACGCCTGCGGCCACGACGGCCACATGGCGACCCTGCTCGCCGCCACCTGGTGGCTCGCCGACCGACAGGACGAGCTGCCCGGTCCGGTCACGCTGCTGTTCCAGCCGGCCGAGGAGGGTGGCCACGGGGCGAAGGCGATGATCGAGGACGGGGCGCTCGAGGGTCGTGACCCCGGTCCGGGACGCCCGGTCGACGTCGTGTTCGGCTGGCACAACTGGCCGGCCATCCCCTTCGGGCGCGCGGTGTGCCCCGACGGGGCGGTGATGTCGGCCAACGGGACCTTCCGGATCGACGTGGTCGGCGAGGGCGGCCACGCCAGCCAGCCCGAACGCACCCGTGACCCCGTCCTCGCCGCCGCCGCGATCACCGTGGCCCTGCAGCAGGTGGTGGCCCGTCGCCTGCCGCCCCAGCAGGCGGCCGTCGTCGCCGTCACCTCGATCGAGGCCATCAGCGCCGAGACGGTCACCCCCGACCGGGCCACGCTGGCCGGCAGCATCCGGGTGGGCGACACCGAGCAGCGCGACCGCGTGTTCGACCTCATCGCCGAGGTGGCCGCCGACACCGCGCGCGCCCACGGCGTGACGGCCGAGACCACGCCCCGCCGCCGCTACGACGCCACCGTCAACCACCCCGACCCCGCCGCCGAGCTGCGCGCCGCCCTGGCCAGCGAGCTCGGCGACGACTGGCACGACCCCGACACGGCCGTGCCGATCATGGCGTCGGAGGACTTCAGCTACTACCTCGCCGAGGTCCCGGGGGCATTCGCCCTGGTCGGGGCCGACGACGGGCACGGCCACCACGAGCCCTGCCACAGCGCGCGCTACGACTTCAACGACGCCCTGATCGACCACGTCGCTCGCGTGTACGCCCGCCTGGCGGGCGTGCCCGTGACCTAGCACCGACCCGGCCGCGCCCCGCGGTCATCCAGGAGGACGCACCATGGACATGAGCCCCTTCGAGCAGTGGGAATCCGAGATCCGCGGCTACTGCCGGGCCTACCCCACGGTCTTCGCCAGTGCCAGCAACGCCCGGCAGGTCGCCGAGGACGGCACCAGCTACATCGACTTCTTCGCCGGTGCCGGCGTGCTGAACTTCGGGCACAACAACCCGGACATGAAGCGGGCGATGATCGACCTGCTCGAGTCCGACGGCCTGGTGCACAGCCTCGACACCTACACGACCACCAAGCGGGACTTCGTGCAGAAGTTCCACGACGTGGTCCTCGAACCCCGTGGCATGGACCACAAGATGCAGTTCATGGGGCCGACGGGGACCAACGCCGTCGAGGCGGCCCTGAAGCTCGCGCGGCTGGCCACGGGGCGCCAGCAGGTCGTGGCGTTCAGCCACGGCTTCCACGGGATGACGCTGGGGTCGCTGGCCGCCACCGCCAACGACGCGTTCCGCAAGTGGGCCGGGATCCCGCTCGAGCACATCGTGCGGCTGCCCAACGAGACCGCGCCCGGTGGCGGGCTCGAGTCGATCGAGGCATACCGCAAGGCGCTGACCGACCCGTCGTCCGGGCACCGTCCCCCGGCGGCGTTCCTGGTCGAGGTGATCCAGGCCGAGGGCGGCGTCAACTGCGCCAGCCAGCCGTGGCTGCAGGCGATCCAGGACCTCGCGAAGGAGGTCGGGGCGCTGTTCATCATCGACGACATCCAGGCCGGCATCGGCCGGACGGGGTCGTTCTTCAGCTTCGACGCGATGGACCTGGACCCCGACATCATCACCCTGGCCAAGGGCCTGGGCGGCATGGGCACGCCGATCGCCATGAACCTCAACAAGCCCGAGGTCGACGCCCACTGGTCGCCCGGGGCACACACCGGGACCTTCCGCGGCCAGGGCCTGTCCTTCGCCGCCGGCACGGTGGCGCTGGACTACTTCACCGAGGGCAACGACCTGATGGACCAGGTGCTGCACAAGGGCGGCCAGATGCGCCAGCGCCTGCAGGACATCAAGGACGCCCACCCCGACAAGGGCTGGGACCTGCGTGGCCGCGGGATGATGCAGGCGCTGGACACCTTCGACGGGGCGTTCGCCAAGCGGGTCCAGGCCGTGTGCTTCGACAACGGCCTGCTCATCGGCCCCTGCGGCACCAACGGGCAGGTGCTCAAGCTGATCCCGCCCCTGACCATCCCCGAGGACGACCTCACCGAGGGCCTGGACATCCTCGAGAAGGCGATCGCCACGGCCGTGGAGGAGGGGGCCTGATGCGGCACCGCGACGACATGACCTTCCCGCCGGAGGAGTACGAGCGGCGGCTGTACGAGCTGCGCGAGCGCATGGAGGCCCGCCAGCTCGACGCCGTGGTCGTCACGGACCCCTCCAACCTGATGTACCTGACCGACTACCAGACGACCGGGTACTCGTTCTTCCAGGCGCTGGTGGTGCCTCTCGACGGCGAGTCGTTCATGGTCACCCGTGCCATGGAGGAGTCCAACGTCATCCACCGCACGTGGGTCGAGCACACCCGGCCGTACCGCGACACCGGGGACGCGATCCAGCAGCTCAACGACGCGCTGGGGGACTTCGGGCTGGCGCACAGCACGGTCGGCTACGAGCGCAACAGCTACTTCTTCCCGGCCTACCAGCAGGACCGCATGAACCAGGCCTTCACCGAAGGCAACATGCTGGACTGCTACGGGATCGTCGAGGCCGGCCGCCAGCGCAAGTCCCCCGCCGAGGTCGAGGTGATGCGTCGCGCCGCCCGGGCGACCCAGGCCGGCATGCGGGCCGGGCTGGCCGCGTCCCAGCCGGGCGTCACCGAGAACGAGATCGCCGCCGAGGTCAGCGCCGCGATGTTCCGCGCGGGTGGCGAGTTCCCTGCGGTCATGCCCTACATCACGTCGGGCCCGCGTTCCATGATCGGCCACGCGACCTGGGAGGGACGCACCGTCCAACCCGGCGAGCACGTGTTCCTCGAGGTCGGCGGGTGCTTCCGGCGCTACCACACCGCCATGATGCGCACCGTGGTCACCGACGGGCTGTCGCCGTCGATGGAGCGCGCGCAGGACCGCATGAAGACCACGCTCGCGGCGGTCCGCCAGGAGTTCCGGCCCGGGATGACGGTCTCGGACGCCGACCGGCTGGTCCGGGACCTCATCGAGGACAACGACGTCGGCGCACGGCTGGTCACCCGGGCGGGCTACTCGATCGGCATCGCGTTCCCGCCGTCCTGGGACGAGGGGTCGATCATCAGCCTCAAGGCCGGGGACAAGCGCGTGCTCGAGCCGGGCATGACCTTCCACATCATCCCGTGGATGTGGGGCGTCGACGGGGACAAGACCGTCGGGACCTCGGACACCATCCTGATCACCGAGGACGGCTGCGAGTCCTTCTTCGAGATGGACATGGACTTCACCGTCAAGGACGGCACGGCGAGATCCGACCACGGGCTCGCCCACACCGACGCCGTGACCGACCGCCTGCCCGACGACGACGAGCGCGAGGGGCTGGCCATGCCCCTCGACGACGTGCACGACCTCGGCTGACGTCAGCCGGCAAGGAGCCACCATGTTCACCGCCACCGACCCGACCACCGGCACGGTCGTCCGCGAGATCGAGACCCTGACGTCGGCGGACCTCGACACCGTCGTGGCCCGCGCCCAGGACGCCTTCGGCGCCTGGCGCGACCGCGGCTTCGCCGAACGCGCCGAGGTGCTGCGTGCGGTCGCGCAGCGGATGCGTGACGACGTCGAGCGCCTCGCGATGCTGATGACCGAGGAGATGGGCAAGCCCATCACCGAGGCGCGGGGCGAGGTCGCCAAGGCTGCCTGGGCGGCCGAGCACTACGCCGACAACGCCGAGGCCTACCTGGCCACCGAGGTCATCGAGTCCGACGCGACCCGCAGCTACGTGCAGTACCTGCCGCTGGGTCCGGTGCTCGGGATCCTGCCCTGGAACGCCCCGTTCTGGCTGGCGTTCCGGTTCCTCGCCCCCGCGCTGATGGCGGGCAACACCTGCATCATGAAGCACGACCGCCACGTCCCCGGATGCGCCCAGGCGATCGCCGACCTGTTCGACGAGTCGGTCGGTGCCCCCGCGGGCGTCATGCAGGGCGTGATGGCCGGCCACGACGAGGTCGAGTCGCTCCTGCGCGACCCGCGCGTCCGGGCCGTCTCGCTGACCGGGTCGGAGCGCGCCGGCGCCACCGTCGCCTCCATCGCCGCGTCCGAGATCAAGCCCGCGGTCCTCGAGCTGGGCGGGTCCGACCCCGCCATCGTGCTCGCTGACGCCGACCTCGAGCACGCCGCCGACGCCATCACCACGATGCGGATCATCAACGCCGGCCAGTCGTGCATCGCCGCCAAGCGGGTCATCGTCGAGGCCGAGGTGTACGACGAGTTCGTCGCCCTCTACGAGAAGCGGCTCGCGGCGCTGGTCGTGGGCGACCCGCGCGACGAGGCCACCCAGGTCGGCCCCATCGCCCGGGACGACCTCCGCCAGGAGCTGCACCGCCAGGTCACCGAATCGGTCGACCAGGGGGCGACGCTCCGCCTCGGGGGTGAGATCCCGGACGGCGACGGGTTCTTCTACCCCGTGACCCTGCTGACCGACGTGGAACCGGGCATGACCGCCTGCGCCGAGGAGACCTTCGGGCCGGTCGCGGCCGTGATGAAGGCCGAGGACGCCGAGGACGCCCTGCGCCTCGCGAACGACACCCCGTTCGGGCTGGCGTCGTCGGTGTGGACCTCCACGGAGCGGGGGACGCAGATGGCTGCTCGTGTCGAGGCCGGCCAGGTCGCGGTGAACGGGATCGTCAAGACCGACCCGCGCCTGCCCAGCGGCGGGGTCAAGCGGTCCGGGTACGGCCGCGAGCTCGGCCCGCACGGCATCCACGAGTTCGTCAACGCCCAGCAGGTCTGGGTGGGCCCCAAGGTCGAGTAAGGACCGGGCAAAGGTTCGGGGTCCCGGGTTGCGTCGGCGCCGGGGGTCGGTCACCCTCGGCGCCCCACCCTTCCCGCGACCACTGGTCTCCCACGTGCGAACTCGCCTGCCCCTGGCCCTGCTGCTGTCCGGGGCGCTGCTGCTCAGCGCCTGCGGTGGCGATGGCGGTGACGAGGCCACCGACACGGCCTCTGCCACCGACACCGCGACCGACACCGCCCGTCCGACGCCGCCCCGTCCGAGGGCGCCTCGCAGGCCGAGCTGGTCTCCGAGGACCTGCCCGACGGCGTGGCCGCCACGGTCGGCGACACCGACATCTCCGTCGAGGCCCTCGAGGATCGGCTGTCGGTCATCCGCGAGATCCCGCAGGTCCAGCAGCAGCTCGAGGGCGAGAACACCGACCAGGTCGAGGCCCAGCTGCAGAGCCAGGCCCTCAGCCAGCTCGTGCTGCAGCAGGTCGTCCTGCAGGGCGCGGCCGAGGAGGACGTGGACGTCTCCGACCAGCAGGTCTCGGACCGTCAGGGCGAGCTGGTGGACGAGGCCGGCAGCCAGGACGCCTTCGCCGAGCAGCTGGCCTCCGCCGGCGTGCCCGAGAGCCAGCTCGACCAGGAGCTGCGCGCCAGCATCGCGTTCGAGCTCGTGACCGAGAAGCTGCTGGCGGACGCCGGGGTCGACCCCAGCGAGACCGCGTCGCCCACCGAGGGCGGGTCCGCCGCCCCGGCGCCCGACCCGAGCCAGCAGGTCCAGCAGGACTGGCTGTTCGAACTGGTCGCCAGCACCGACGTGGTGGTCGACGAGGCCTACGGTGCCTGGAACCCCCAGACCGGGCAGGTCGTCGCGGCCTGACGCCCCGGCCGACCCGAACGGCACCCTCCTGGACACGACCACTCCCGCGCCCGGCCGAGCCGGCGCACGGACCGACGAAGCGGCCCAGCAGCGCCAGCTCACCCGGGCGCGGGTGCGTGCGACGGGGCTGCTGGCCGTCGTCGCCGTGGCCTTCGTGGCCTCCTTCGCGCTGCCCGACGGCACGGCCACGGGCTACGTGCGCGCCGCGTTGGAGGCCGGGCTGGTCGGCGGGCTGGCCGACTGGTTCGCCGTGGTGGCGCTGTTCCGCCACCCGCTCGGCGTCCCGATCCCGCACACGGCCGTCATCCCGCGGTCCAAGGACGGGCTCGGCCAGAACCTCGCCACCTTCGTCGAGCTGAACTTCCTCGACGAGGACCAGGTGCGGGAACGCCTGGCCGACCCGGCGCACGTCGAGCGCCTCGGGACGTGGCTCGAGCAGCCGTCCAACGCCGATCGCGTCGCCGCCCGCGCCGTCGCCGTGGCTGCGACCGTGATGGATGCGGTGGACGAGGACGCCGCGGTCGAGCGCATCGTGGCCGGGGTCCGCCGTCGCCTCGACACCCTCGAGGTCTCACGGCTGGCGGGCGAGTCGCTCGAGACGGCGATCCGCGAACGCCGGCACGCAGCCCTGGTCAGCGCGACGATCGAGGGCCTGCGCGAGACCGTGTCCCGCAACCGCGCCCCGCTGCGTCGCCGCCTCGGCGAACAGTCGCCGGCGTGGGTCCCGCCGCTGGTCGACGACCTCGTGTTCGACCGCGCCGAGCAGGTCGTGGGCACGTTCCTGCGCCAGCTGGTCGAGAACGAGGACCACGAGCTGCGCGCCGCGCTGGACGCCCAGCTGCTCGAGATCACCGACCGGCTGCAGCACGATCGCGACGTGGCCGCCCGCGTCGACCGCGCCGTCGACGAGGTCCTCACCGACGACCTGCTTCGTCGCTGGGTCGCCGGCTGGTGGCACGAGGTCCACGAGCAGCTCGACACGGCCGCCCGGGCATCCGCCGACGACGCCACCCTGCGACGCCTGGCGACGCGTGCGCTCGTCGAGCTGGGCGGCCGCCTGCGCGACCCCGACAGCGAGCTGCACGACCGCGTCGTGACCATCCTCGGCGACGTCGCCCCGCAGATCGCCGAGGCGGGGCGCCAGGAGGTCGGGTCGATGATCGAGGCCACGATCGACCGCTGGGACGCGGAGGACACCTCCCGCCGGCTCGAGCTGTGGATGGGTCGCGACCTGCAGTTCGTCCGGATCAACGGGACCGTGGTCGGGGCACTGGTCGGCCTCGGCCTGCACGCCGTGAGCGCCCTGCTGACGTAGGCGGTGGGGGCGCGCACACCACGCGCGGGACCGTGCGCGCCCGTAGGGTTGGCGACCGTCCACGCCACGTGACCGGGAGCCACGCATGCGGGTCGGTGTCCCCACCGAGATCAAGACGGACGAGCGGCGCGTCGGGCTGATCCCCGCCAGCGTCCACGAGCTCGTCGAGCACGGCCACGAGGTGCTGGTGCAGTCCGGCGCCGGGGACGGCATCCACGCCCCGGACGAGGACTACGAGGCGGCCGGCGGTCGCATCGTGCCCACGGCCGAGGCGATCTACGAGCAGGCCGAGCTCGTGGTGAAGGTCAAGGAGCCGCAGCCTCGCGAACGGGCGATGCTGCGCGAGGGCCAGCTGCTGTTCACCTACCTGCACCTCGCCCCGGACCCCGACCAGACCGCCGACCTGGTCGCCAGCGGCGCCACCTGCATCGCCTACGAGACCGTCACCAACGACGAGGGCCGGCTGCCGCTGCTGTCACCCATGTCGCAGGTGGCGGGGCGGCTGTCGATCCAGGCCGGCGCGCACGCGCTCGAGGCGGCCTCGGGTGGGGCCGGGGTGCTGCTGGGTGGTGTCCCCGGCGTGCCCGGAGCGAAGGTCACCGTCATCGGTGGCGGGGTCGTCGGCCTGAACGCCATCGAGATGGCCCTCGGACTCGGTGCCGACGTGACCGTCCTCGACCGCGACCTCGGCGTGCTCGAGCGGCTGGCGGCACGGTTCGGCCCGGCGTTGCGCACCGTGTACTCGACCGTGACCAGCCTCAACGTCGAGGTGATCGGCGCGGACCTGGTGATCGGGGCGGTGCTGGTGCCCGGGGCGCGCGCCCCGAACCTCGTGACCAAGGAGCACGTCCGCCAGATGCGACCCGGCACGGTGCTCGTCGACGTGGCCATCGACCAGGGCGGGTGCTTCGAGACCTCGCACCCCACCACCCACACGGACCCGACCTTCCTCGTGCACGACGTCGTCCACTACTGCGTGGCCAACATGCCGGGTGCGGTGCCGACGACGTCCAGCCACGCCCTGAACAACGCGACGCTGCCGCACGTCATCGAGCTCGCCGACCACGGGCTCGACGCGCTGCGGCACGACCCGAACCTGCGCAACGGCCTGAACGTGGTGGCGGGGCGGGTCACCGAACCCCATGTCGCGGCCGAGCTCGGCTACGACCACCTGCCCCCCGAGGAGGCGCTGGGGATGTGACCCACGCCGGGGTCAGGCCGGTTGCCGGACCCCGAGGTGGGCGTACAGGTTGCGGCCGAAGCGGTCGCCGGTGCGTTCCATGGTCTGGGCCATGACCCGCTCGACGGCGCCGCGGGACATCCGCGGCAGTGGCAGGTCCACGCTGATCGTGATCTCGATGTCGAGCAGCGTGCCGTCGTCGTGGTCGTCGAGGCGGTAGACCCCGTCGGCGCCGGCGCGCTCGGTCCCGCCGTCCGGTGGCGTGTGGGTGAAGTCGATTCGCTGCTCGGGCATGAACTCCATGCGTTCCGTGAAGCAGGGGGCGACCTCGACGCCGAGCGCCGAGATGCCCATCATCTTCCACACCCACCGGTTGCCGTCCGTCTCGATGCCGGTGAGCAGCGGCGTCAGGTCGACGAGCACGTCCGGGTCGGTCAGGGCCGTCCAGATCTCGGAGCGATCCGCGGCGACGACCTCGCGCGAGTGGTTCGTGGCGGAGAAGCACGTCATGGCAGGTCCCTTCAGGCCGACCGGGCGAAGCCGGGCGGCAGCTCGCCCGTGGCCTTCGTCCAGGCCGTCGCGGCGCCCCGCTGGGCCAGCGTGCGCGCCACGCCGACGCCCACGCCGAGCCCGGCGGACCACGCCAGGGCCTCGTGCCAGTCGACGCTCGGGTCGCCGGGGTTCGCGGGTGGCTCCTCGCCGGTGCGCGAGGTCCACGCCTTCTGGACGAGCGAACGCGTGGCCAGGCCGGCGCCGACCGCGGCCAGGGTCGACCACGCCTTCCAGAGCGTCCGCTGTCCGCGGTCGCTCTCGGCAGCCTGTACCAGCGCCGTGCCGGTCAGCAAGCGGGTGAGCATCCGGGGTCCCTTCGTTGGGCGGGTCCGCGTGGGGTTCGTCGGCGTCGGGGTCGCGGTGCACCGGTCGTCCGTACCCTCCCACGCCATGACCGTGCCCGTCCACCCCGACGTCGCCCCGCTCGCCGAGGTGCTGTCCCGCGGTCGCGTGCTGGTCCTCAGCGGAGCCGGCATCTCGACCGATTCCGGCATCCCGGACTACCGCGGCCCGGACGGGACCCGTCGCCACGCGGCGCCGATGACCTTCGACCGCTTCGCCGGTTCCGTCGACGAACGTCGCCGCTACTGGGCGCGCAGCCACATCGGGTGGGAACGTGTGGCGCGGGCACGGCCGAACACCTCGCACCGGGCGGTCGCCGGCCTCGGCGACGCCGGCCTGCTGACGGGCGTGGTCACCCAGAACGTCGACGGCCTGCACACCGCCGCCGGCAGTCGGGACGTGATCGACCTGCACGGGCGGCTCGACACGGTCGTGTGCCTGCGCTGCTCCCGGCGGCGGCCGCGGCTGGAGGTGGGGCTGCGCCTGGACGTCTGCAACCCGGGGTTCCGGTCGACCGTGGCGGCCGTCGGCGGGCACCGGCCGGACGGCGACGTCGTGCTCGACGAGCCCACGGTGGACGGCTTCCGCGTCGTGGACTGCCGGTCGTGCGGCGGGCTGCTGAAACCCGACGTCGTCTTCTTCGGCGAACACGTGCCCCGGGACCGCTTCCGCCGGGCCCTCGCGCTGGTGGACGTGTCGCGCACGCTGCTGGTGCTCGGGTCGTCGCTGGCCGTCGGGTCGGGCTACCGGTTCGTGACCGCCGCCACCCGACGCGGCTGCCAGGTGGTGATCGTCACGCGGGGCGTGACCCGGGGCGACCACCACGCGACCCTGAAGGTCGACGCCTCGCTCGCCGAGGTGCTGCCGGCTGCGGCGGCGCGGGCCACGGCCGTGCGGGCCGCCGCCCCCGCCTGACCCGGCGGGGTTGGCGGTACGCCCGGGTACCCTCCGCCGGGTCGTCCGTGTGTCCGAGGGGGATCCCATGCGACGCCTGCGTTCCCTGGCCGTGTCCGCCGTGGTCGTCGCGACCGTGGTCGCCGCCGCCCCGCCCGTCGCGGCCGCGCCCCGCGGTGACCGTGCCGCCACGCCCGCGTCGGCGTCCAACGCCGCCTGCCCCGGCGGTGCCAGCTGGGACGACCCCTACACCCGCCCCGCCGAGCTCGGGCAGGTGACCACGACCAACGTCCCCATCGAGATGTCGGACGGGGTCACCCTGTTCGCGGACGTGGTCGTCCCCGACGCCGAGGGGCCGTTCCCGACGATCGTCACCCAGACCGCCTACTCCAAGGACGTCCTCGGCGGCCCGGCCGGCTACTTCGTCCCCCGCGGCTACGCGGTGGTGACCGTCGACCTGCGCGGCACGGGTACCAGCGAGGGGGAGTGGGACCCGTTCAGCGCTCGCGAGCGCCGGGACGGCTTCGAGGTCTTCGAGTGGGTCGTCGACCAGCCATGGAGCAACGGCCGCACCGCCGGGTACGGCGCCAGCTACCTGGGCCTGACGCAGATCTTCTCCGCCGCCCAGCACCCCGAGGGCCTCGAGGCGATCTTCCCGATCGTGCCCGTGGCCGACGCCTACCGCGACATCGTGCTGATGGGTGGCCAGCTCAACCTCGGCTTCATGCCGCTGTGGGTGGCGCTCGTGACCGCCCTGTCGTCCGCCCCGGGGAGCCGGTGGGCCGAGGACCCGGCCGCGGCGATGCAGACCGCCGTCGAGCACCTGCTGCGGGCCGCCGACCCGGACTCGACCATCGCCCTGCTGGCCAAGGCCGCGCTCGGGGACGAGGAGATCGTCTACGACACGGCGTTCTGGCAGGACCGCTCACCGATCACCCACGTCGACCAGGTCGAGGTGCCCACGTTCATCACCGGCGGGCTCAACGACCTGTTCCAGCGGGGCGAGCCGCTGTTGTACGAGGCCCTGCGCGGCCAGGTCCCGACCAAGCTGCTGATCGGGCCGTGGGGCCACCTCGACGGCTCCAGCGGGGCGGGCCTGGCCGACGCCGGCCTGCCCGCCATCGAGGACATCGCCCTGCGGTGGTTCGACAACTACCTCATGGACGTCGACACGGGCATCGCCTGCATCCCCGACGTGACCCAGTGGTACTGGGGCGCCGGGGAGTACCGCACCGCGACGGACTGGCCGCACCCCGACCTCGCAGCCGCTGCCGCTGTACCTCGGCGACGGGACGCTGGGGGAGCAGCCGGCGACCGCGGACGGGGGCGACCTCCTGCCGCCGGTGCCCGTCGCCGGGGCCTGCTCGCGATCGACCTCGCAGTGGCTGATGGGGGCGCTGGACCGCACCCCCTGCGCGCAGGACAACCAGCTCAACGAGCTGCTCGAGGTCCAGTGGACCACGCCGCCGCTCGAGGACGAGGTCGTGATCAACGGCCCGATCGGGGCGCGGCTCTGGCTCGAGTCCTCGGGCCCCGAGTCCGTCGTCGTCGTGCGGGTCACCGACGTCGCCCCTGACGGCACGTCCCGCGAGCTGACCAACGGCCTGCAGGCCGCCAGCTTCCGTGCGCTGGACGAGGACCGCAGCCGGGTCGTGGACGGCTGGATGCTGCAGCCCTACCACCCATTCACCGAGGCCTCCGTCGCCCCCATGCCGGCCGGGGAGGCCGTCCCCGTCGACGTCGAGGTGTTCCCGACCTCCGCCGTCGTCGCCCCGGGACACCGCATCCGCGTGTCGGTCGGCGCGGCCGACTTCCCCCACGCCGTCTCGCCGCTGCCGCGCCTGCCGGACACCCTCACCTCCACCACCACGGTGCTGCACGGTCCGGACACGCCCAGCCGGGTCGTGCTGCCGGTGGTGGGCGTCGCCGGTGACCACCACGGCGCGCCCGCCCCGGCCGACCCGCCGACGACCGACACCGCCCCGGACGTCGCCCCGGAGGCCGCGCCAGCCCCGAGCTCGACGCCGCTGCCGGCGACCGGCGGCGGGGCGGGGCTGCTGGCCCTGCTCGCCCTGATCGGGGCGCGCGGTCAGTCGTTCCGGCGGACGTGCCAGTGGGCGGTCGCCTCGCACACGACGTCGCCGGATGCGTCGCGCAGGGTGACGGGGATCGCGAACCGGGCGACCCCGTCGGCGTCGAGTGCCGCACGCGCCCTGTCGGCGTCCTCGAACACCGCCTCGGCGTCGATCGGCCCCCGCGCCACCTTCCGGTAGCGGATCGTCATCTCCTGCACGACCGGGGTGACCTCGCCCATCGCCTCGGCGAACACCGCGAGGAACGACCCGCCCGAGGCGGTCTCGGCGGCCGTGAACAGCGCCGCGGCGTGCTGGGCCTGCAGGTGGTTGGCCAGGTGCGGGGCCTCGGGCAGCCGCACCACGCACCGGGACCCGTCGAGCTCGGTGAACTCGGTCCCAACGTGGGCGGCGAAGGGGACCATCGCCCCGAAGCCGGCGCGCAGCGCCTCCAGGTCCAGCACGGTGAGCTCCTCGGTCGCGGGAGCCGCGCAGTCTGCCGCCCGCGATCGCCCGCGCGGGCGAGGCGCCATTGCTGCGGCGCCTGCATGGCAGCCGTGGCGCACGGAACCTCCGCAGCAACTGGCAGCATGGCGGTCGACACCGACCCGGAGCCGCCCCGCCATGCCCGAGCTGCAGACCCTGACCTACGAGGTGGCCGACCGGGTCGCCCGGATCACCCTCGACCGGCCCGAGCGCGGCAACGCGCTCACCCCGCAGCTCATCGGCGAGCTCGCCGCCACCGTGGAGCAGGCCGACCTCGACCCCGACGTGCACGTGATCCTGCTGGCCGGCAGCGGCACCGGGTTCTGCGGCGGGTACGACCTGCTCGCCTCCGCCGAGGGCATGGGCGACGGGGCGTACGGGTCGGGCGGGGGAGCGAGCACCATGGGCGTGGACGTGCCCGCGGGATCGCCGGTCGACCCGGCGGTGATCGCCGCCAACCACGACCCGTCGCGGACGTGGGACCCGATGGTCGACCACGCGATGATGAGTCGGAACGTGCGGGCGTTCATGACGCTGTTCCACGCCTCGACGCCGGTGGTGTGCAAGGTCCACGGGTTCGCGGTGGCGGGCGGCACCGACCTCGCGCTGTGCTCGGACCTGCTCGTCATCGCCGAGGACGCCATCATCGGCTACCCGCCGGCGCGGGTGTGGGGGTCGCCCACGACCGCGCTGTGGGCCTACCGCCTCGGTTCCCAGCGCGCCAAGCGGCTGCTGTTCACCGGTGACACGCTGTCGGGCGCCGAGGCCGTCGAGTGGGGACTGGCCATCGAGGCGCCACCCGCCGACGAGCTCGACGCCCGCACCGAGGACCTGGTCGCCCGCATCGCCCGCATGCCCTGGAACCAGCTCGCGATGATGAAGCTGCTGGTCAACCAGTCGGCTGTACGGGCAGGGCCTGCACCAGACCCAGCTGCTGGGGACCGTGTTCGACGGCATCACCCGCCACACCCCCGAGGGCTACGCCTTCCAGCAGCGCGCCGCCGACGCCGGCTTTCGCCAGGCCGTCCGCGACCGCGACGACCCCTTCGGCGACGCGGGGCGCCAGGCGTCGGGCGTCATCCACTGACCGCGCCCCGCCCCGGCGGTACTGGGTGCATGATCGAGGGCGGAGGCCGATCCATGCACCCGGTGCGGTGCGGGGCGCGGGCGCCTGGCCGTGTTGGGTGCATGACCGAGGGCGGAAGGCGCCCCATGCACCCAACACGGGGCGGGCGGGGGAGTTGCGGGTACGGCGGGATGGCGGAGGGGCTCGCGCGGGCGGCGCGCGGGGGCGAGAGGGGTGCATCCGACTGGTTGTTGCACGTGCAAGTGATGGGTGCACGCGTTCCTCCCCCCATTCGAAAGGCCTACATCGTGCGCACACGCAGCATGTTCCTGGCCGGCGCCCTGGTCGCCGGCTCCCTCCTCGCCCCGACCATGGCGGCCGCACAGGACGGCACCGGCACGGTCACCGTGCTGCACGGCGTGCCCGACCTCACCGTCGACGTGTACGTGAACGGCGACCTGACCCTCGAGGACTTCGCCCCCGGCACCGTCACCGACCCGCTGTCCCTGCCTGCCGGTGACTACGACATCGCCATCCGCCCCGCCGACGCGGCGGCGGACAGCGACCCCGCGATCAGCGGCTCCACGACCCTGCCCGCCGGCGCGAACGCCTCGATCATCGCCCACCTCACCGAGTCCGGTGACCCGACCCTCGGCGTGTTCGTGAACGACACCTCCGAGGTCGCAGCCGGCGAGGCCCGGCTCGGCGTCCGCCACACCGCTGCCGCCCCGGCCGTGGACATCGCCGCCAACGGCGACGTCGTCGCCGAGGGCCTGACCAACCCGAACGAGGCCGCGCTCGACGTGCCGGCCGCCACCTACAGCGCCGAGGTCCGGCTCGCCGGCACCGAGGACGCGGTGCTCGGCCCCGCGGACCTGACGCTGGCCGAGGGCACGGCGACCTACGTCTACGCCATCGGCTCGGCCGAGGCCGGATCGCTGGACCTGCTGGTCCAGACCGTCAGCGGCCTGCACTCGGCCCCGGCGGGCGTCCCGGCCGGTGACGCCGGCCTGGCCGACACCGACACCACCACGACCGCAGCGGCCCTCGGGGCGCTCGGCGTGCTGGCCCTGGCCGGTGGCCTGGGCCTGCGTCGCCGCCGCGTCCGCGTCGAGGCCTGAACCACCCCCGGGGTCGCCATGTCTCGCCTGCTGCTCGTGATCGGGGTCGCCGCGTTGTTCGGCGCGGCGGCCCTGGTCCTCGGCGGACGTCCGCCTGCCGACGTCGGCGAGGCCCTGGCGACCCCGGACCCGGTCACCCCCACCGTCCCCGCGCCCCAGTCCACCCCCAGCACCACCCCGTCCCCGCACCAGCCACCGCCCCGGCGCCACCCGCCGCCCGCGTCGCCACGCGGTCGGCACGGCTGGTCGACGCGGCGCCCGCCGACACGGTCCCACCGGTGCGGCTGGTCGCCCCGGCGGGCGGGATCGACGCGGCGATCGTGCCGGTCGGCGTCGACGCCGCCGGCCAGATGGAGGTCCCGGGCGACGTCGACGAGGTCGGCTGGTACCGCCACGGTCCGGGCCTCGATGACACCGCGGGCAGCATCGTGCTCGCCGGCCACGTCGACTCGCGCACCCAGGGACGCGGGGCGTTCTTCACCCTGCAGGACCTGGCGCCCGGTGACGAGGTCCGCCTCGACGCCGGGGACGGAGCGACGACGACCTGGGTCGTGACGGGGCGATCGACCGTCGAGAAGGAGGAGGTCCGCTCTGGAGGAGCTGTTCCGTCGTGATGGGCCGCCCCGGCTCGTCCTGGTCACCTGCGGTGGGGACTTCGACGCCGACCGGCGCAGCTACCGGTCCAACGTCGTCGTCACTGCCGAACCGCGGCCATGACTACGGGGTCGGTCCGGGCCGCCGCGCTGGCCCCCGCCGCCCGATCCCCTCGTCCGAGAGGCCGGGACGTGGCGATGGTGGATCCGCTGGGCAACGCGAGCCCCGAGCGTCGACTCCGGGCGGTCCCCGACCCCGGGGACGACACCCCCAGGGCCCGCGAGCGTCGGGTGGCCCATGGGCTCGCCGTCCGGCGAGCACGCAGCTCTCGAGGCCGCGTTCCGGACCTGGGGCTCGCTGGTCCACGGGCTGTGCCGCCGCGCCGCCGGGCCCCGACGCCGCCGACGACCTCACCCAGCAGGTGTTCGTCGAGGCATGGCGCAGCCGCGAGCGCTTCGACCCCGACCGCGGGGTCGTGCCCGGCTGGCTCGTCGGCATCGCGCGTCACGTCATCGCGCGCCACGGGCGGCACCACGCCCGGACGCCCACACCCGTCGCCCACGTGGACGTCACCGAACCCTCCGATGATCCCACCCCCGACCATCTCGCCGACCGGCTGACCGTGACTGCGGCGCTCGACGTGCTCAGCGAGCCGCAGCGCGCCACACTGCGCCTGACGTTCTACGACGGCCTGACCCAGACCGAGATCGCCGACCGCCTCGGCCTGCCGCTCGGGACGGTCAAGAGCCACCACCGCCGCGGGCTCGCCCGCCTGCGGGACCACCTGGAGTCCGCCCATGCCGCCCGCTGACCACGACGCCGACGACCTGGTCGTCCGCGCCGCGCTCGGCGAGCCCCTCACCGACGAGGAGCGGGACCACCTCGACGCCGACCCGGACCTGCAGGCGCGCGTGGCCGAGTTCGTCGAGATCGTCGACCTCGCGCGGTCCGCGCCCGAGGAGGTCGCCAGCGACGAGGAGATCGACCACCTCTGGGCCGGCATCGCCGCCGAGGCCTTCGGGGACGGGGCAGGTGAGGCCCACCCACCGGGGACCGACGCGCCGCCGCCCGCCGCCCCGCCTTCCGCCGCCGCCCCGCCGGCGTCGTCCGATCCGCAGGTCGTGCCCCTGCAGTCGCGCCGCGGTCGGTGGCTGGCCATGGGCGCCGTCGCCGCCGCGGCCGCCGCGGTGGTGGCGGTGGTCACCGTGGCCCCGTGGCGGGGCGCTCCGCCGCAGCCGCTCGCTGCTGCCGACCTGGACCGGTCGGGGACGCCGACGTCGCCCCCGTGGAGGGTGAGTTCGTCCGGGCCGACCAGGGCGCCGAGCTGCACCTGGACCTGTCCAGCCTCCCGCCCCGCGACGGGGCCTTCTACGAGGTCTGGCTGCTCGACCTCGACCACGGGCGGCTGCTCAGCCTGGGGCCGGCCCGCCCCGACGGCACCTACGCGCTCCCGCCCGGCACGGACGTCGGCGAGTACCCGACCGTCGACGTGTCCGTCGAACCGGACGACGGCGACCCGGGGCACTCCGGGACCAGCGTCCTGCGCGGGCCGGTGCAGGCCTGACCCTGCCCCGCCCCTAGCCTGCGACGGGCTGGAGGAAAGGGCACCGGTGGCCGACGAGGACCGTCATGCGTGGGAGCGGCGCGGCACCTTCGAGGTGGCGCCCGGCGTGCACCGGATCCCGCTGCCGCTGCCCGGGGACGGGCTGAAGGCCGTCAACGTCTACGCCATCGAGCAGCCCGACGGCATCGTGCTGATCGACTCCGGCTGGGCCATCGGGCAGGCGCGCGAGCACCTCGAGGAGGGGCTGGCGGCGCTGGACCGCGACCTCGGCATGGTCCGCCGCGTGCTCGTCACACACGTCCACCGCGACCACTACGAGCTCGGCATGACTGCTGCGTCGCCTGTTCGGGTCGCGGCTGGCCCTGGGCATCGGGGAGCAGCCCTCGTTGTCAGGGCCATGGAGGACGAACCGGGCGAGCACAGCCCCATGACCCACCGGCTCCGTCGGGCCGGGGCGGCACCCGCTGCTCGACCGGCTCGCACGCGCCCGCGCAGCGTCGTGACGAGGGCGGGATGCCGATGGCCGAGTGGGAGCTGCCCGACGAGTGGCTGGCCGACGCGACGCGCGTCGACCTGGACGGACCGCACGCTCGAGGTCGTCGCCACCCCCGGCCACACGCAGGGCCACGTGGTCTTCGTCGACGAGGCCGCCGGTCTGCTGTTCTCCGGCGACCACGTCCTGCCGCACATCACCCCGTCGATCGGGTTCGAGCAGGTCCCGGTCGAGTCGGCGCTGGCCGACTACCTCGCGTCCCTGTCGTTGGTCCGCGGCATGCCCGACCACCGGATGCTGCCCGCCCACGGGCCGGTCCGCCCCACGACCCACGATCGCATCGACGAGCTGCTGGCCCACCACGAGCACCGGCTGCGCCAGTCCGCCGACGCCGTCGCCGCGGGCAACACGACCGCGTGGGACGTCGCCCACGCCCTGCCGTGGACCCGCCACGAGCGGGCGTTCGACGACCTCGACGTCTTCAACCAGATGCTCGCCGTCAACGAGACGGCCGCCCACCTCGACGTGCTGGTCCGACGGGGCGACCTCGTGGCCCACGACACCGGCGACGGGCCCGTCCCGGTCCGCGCCTACGCCACCCCCTGACCAGGTCTCAGGCGAAGCCGGCGTCCTCGCTGGCCCCGACGCGGTCCACCATCTGCGGGTAGGTCGCGCGCAGCTCGGCCACGATCGTGTCCAGCGGCAGGTCCGGGTGGTCGCCGTGGTCGACCAGGTACTCCATGTACCGCTCGCCGCGCCCGTCGTGGGCGTGCAGCAGCGCGTCGGCGGGCCGTCGAACTCGAGCGGGGCGACGCCGAAGCGCTCGCACAGCTCGGCGTTGAAGGCCGGCGAGGCCTTGCGCCACGCCCCGCCGACGTGGAGCAGGGTGTACCCGTGCCAGCGGAACACGTCGGTGCCCATCACCTCGAGCAGGCGGGGCGTGGACAGGTGGTTGCGCACGTCGGCGAAGCCCAGGCGGGCCGGCACGCCCACGGACCGTGCCGCCGCGGCGAGCAGCGTCGCCTTCGGCACGCACCAGCTGCGCCCACCCGCCAGCGTCGCCGAGGCACGCATGGCGTCGGGGCGCAGGTCGAGCGCGTAGGGGTCGTAGCGCACCCGGTCCCGGACCGCGGCGAACAGGGCGGCCACGCGGTCGGTGTCGTCGCGGGCCCCGGCGGTGACGTCCCGGGCGAACTCACGCACCGCGGGATGGTCGTGGTCGAGGAACGCGGTCGGGGCGAGGTCGGCGGGGGTGGGATCGGTCGGCATGGGGCCACGGTATCCGGTCACACGTGACGAGCCCCGGACCCATTGGGGTCCGGGGCTCGTGGCCCTGCGTGAGGCAGGGTCGTTCACCCAGGTCAGGCGAGGGCGACGGTGGCGCGGCGCAGGCGCAGCACCACGAAGCCGAGGGCAGCCAGCACCAGGCCGACGACGATCGCGAAGGCGCTGAGGGCGTAGGCCATGATGCCCATGCTCAGGGAGGTGGTCAGGGTCGTGGCGGTGATCCAGCTGTCGCGGGCCGTGTTCGGGCCCATGACCTGCTCGCCGTTCTCGTCGAGGACGGCGTTGCCGGCCTCGTCGACGACCGGGACCTGGCGCTCCATCTGCGAGTAGTACAGGCCACCGGTGCGCTCGAGCTGGTGGTGGTTGATGATGTCCTGCTGCGCCCACATGCTCAGCGGGCCACGGACCGGGGTCTCCGCGATGCTGGCGTCCTCGGGGGTGGTGATGTCCTGGGCAGCGGCCTGGTCGTAGGTGTAGGCGGCGCCACCGATGCCGCCGAGCACCGCACCGATGCCGACGACGATGGCGAAGATGGCGATGGCCGCGAGCAGCCGCTGGCTGCCGAGGGACATGCGCAGGGACGGGGTCGAGACGGTGAGTTCCTCCGCCTCCGGGTGGCGAGTCATGGTGGACATCGCAGTGCCTCTCTCGTTCTCTCTCTGTGGGTCGGTCTCTCCAGTGGGCCCGACCTCTTGATGCGCATCATGGCCGCCGTCGGATCGAGGCACGCGGGCCACAGGGACCCGTTCCGACGCCGAACGACCCGCCTCCCGCGGGACGTTCACGGCCCCCCGGGCGGGACCCTGCCGAACGGCCGGGACCGGCCGTTCGGCGGCGCGAACTCCGCCCGTGGCAGCGGCGCGTCCGCCATGCTGGGGGCCGACCGGACCGGACGAGAGGTGGCCATGGACATCTGGCAGGCGCTCGGGCGCGTGGCGCTGGCCGCCGTGCTGGGTGGCGTGATCGGGCTCGACCGCGAGCTGCGGGGGCATGCCGCGGGCCTGCGCACGAACATCCTCGTCAGCGCCGCTGCCGCGGTCTTCGCCGACGTCTCGATCAACGGCTTCGCCGAGCTGCGGGGCTACGACCCGAGCCGCGTGGCCGCCGACGTGGTCTCCGGGATCGGCTTCCTCGGTGCGGGTGCGATCTTCGCGGCGGGTGGACGGCCTCGTGGGCTGACCACGGCGGCGGCCCTGTGGGCGTCGGCCGCGATCGGCGTGGCCGTCGGCGTCGGCCGCTGGCAGGTGGCCCTGGGGTTGGTGCTGCTGTCCCTGGTCGCGCTCGTGCTGCTCAACGTCGCGGCCGACCGACTGCTCGCATCACGCCGGCGGCAGGTCCGGGACCTGTACGTCGTGCTGCCGGACGCCGCGAGCATGACGCCCGTGCAGGAGCACCTGTACCGCTACGACCTGACGATCCGCCAGCTCGACATGGTCGAGCTCGGCGAGCTCGTCGGCGTCGACCTCGTGGTGGTCGGCACCGAGGACGACATCGAGTCCGCCGTCGGGTCGATCCACGACGTCGAGGGTGTCCGGTTCGCCTCGAACGAGCGCGGCCCCGAGGGACGGGACTGATCGAGGAGCCGACGCATGGTTGCACTGCTCGAGGGGCTCCGGTTGGTGGCCGGCGTCGCACTGATCGCCGTCGCGAGCTTCGACTTCGTGCTCACGACGGTCACGGTCGGTGGGCGTGCCGGGCCGATCACCCTGCGCGTGGCGAACCTCCTGCACCGGCTGCTGGCGGGCAGCCGCCTGCGGCGCCACCCCCGGCTCGGGCGGCTGGTCGGGCCGGGCCTGCTCCTCAGCATCTTCCTCACGTGGCTGTCCTCGATCACGCTCGGGTGGGTCCTGGTGTTCTCCACCGAGGGGGCGCTCACGCGGCCCGAGAACGCCGTGGCCAGCCTCGTCGACCCGTTCGAGTTCGTCCTGGGCACGCTGCTCGGGCGCGGTGGCGGCCTGTCACTGGACACCGGCCAGCCGTTCTGGACCGCGATGGAGGTGCTGCTCGGGCTCATGGGCGTCGGGTTCGTGACGCTGTCGCTGGCCTGGGTCCTGCCCGTGGTCTCCGGCGTGGCCACCCGGCGCGAGGTCGCCGCCAAGATGGCCGCCATGGGCACCGATGCGCAGGACGTCCTGCTGACCGCCTGGGACGCGGGCAGCTACGGGAACCTGGACCTGCACCTGCAGGCGCTGACCACCGACCTGGCCGCGCTCGCCCAGCGCCACCTGGCCTACCCGGTCATCCACTACTACCACTCCCACGACTGGCGCACGTCCTTCGGGCCGCGCCTGGCCGTCATCGACGACGCGCTGTCGCTGATGACGCTCGCGGCGGAGACACCGGGGGTGCCGCGCAGCTCGCTCGTCTCCCTGCGTCGCGTGATCACGGACTTCCTCGACGCGATCGGCGAGACCTTCCTCGCGGACGACCGGCCCGCCCCGCCGCCGCCTGCCATGGATCGACTGCGAGAGGCCGGACTGCTCGACCTGTCCGACGACGAGGTCGCCGATCGGTTCGAACGGATCGCCGGCCGCCGCGCGCGGCTGCACGCGTACGTCTGCCACGACGGCTGGGAGTGGGAGGACGCCATGCAGGCCGGGTCCCGTGCGCGTGCCGGCGAGCAGTCCCTGGACGCCCTGGCCGAGTAGCGGCTACGTGGTC
Organism: uncultured bacterium; assembly: GCA_963796225.1. Lineage (GTDB taxonomy): Bacteria > Actinomycetota > Nitriliruptoria > Nitriliruptorales > Nitriliruptoraceae > CAWCLK01. Next base: position 148,404 of record CAWCLK010000019.1, on the reverse strand, counting down.
AGGATGCCCCCGTCGACGACCAGGGTGGTACCGGTGACGTAGCCCGCGGCGTCGGAGGCGAGGAAGACCACGGCGCCCACGTACTCGTGCGGCTGGCCGACCCGGCCGGCGGGCACGCGGCCCATGGTCTGCTCGAGGTACCCCTCCGGGTACTCGTCGGTCATCTCGGATTCGAAGAAGCCGGGTGCGATGGCGGTGACGCGGATGCCCTTGCGCCCCGTCCACTGGGCGGCGAGGTCGCGGGTGAGGGCGACGACGGCGGCCTTCGAGGCGGCGTAGGCGGCCTGGGGCAGGCCGGCGGTGGTGAAGCCGAGCACGCTGGAGACGTTGATGATCGCCGACCCCGGCTGCATCACGCGGCCGCAGGCCTGGGCGAACCAGTAGGACCCCTCGAGGTTGATGTCGATGACCTGCCGGAACTGCTCGGGGGTCTCGTGGGTGGCCGGCACGGCGGTGCCGATGCCGGCGTTGTTGAGGAGCACGTCGACCTTCCCGAAGCCGTCCATGGCCGCCTCGACCACCCGGGTGGCGGTGGCGGGGTCGGCGACGTCGCCGGGGACGGCCAGGCACCGGCGGCCGGTGGCCTCGACCTCGGCGCGGGTGGCCTCGAGCTTCTCGGCGCGCCGGGCGACGATGACGACGTCGGCGCCGGCCTCGGCCAGCCCCACGGCGGCGTGCACGCCGAGTCCGGACGACGCCCCGGTCACGATGGCCACACGATCGGTGAGGGCGAAGCGGTCGAGCACGGCCACGGGGCGGTCCTTCGTCGGGTCCGGCTCACGCTAGTTGACACCGTCCCGCGCCTATCGTCGACGGCGTCGCCCCGACTGCAGGAGCTCGCCATGGACGCCGTGACCATCCTCGCCGACGCGTTCGACCGGGTGCGCGGGTCGTCGGCCCGCGCCGTGGAGGGCCTCGACCTCGACGCGCTGACCTGGCAGCCGGACGACGCGGCGAACACGGTCGCGTGGCTCGTCTGGCACCTGGCACGGGTCCAGGACGACCACGTCGCCGACGTGGCCGGGTCCGAGCAGGTCTGGGACGAGGGCGACTGGGCCGGGCGCTTCGGCCTGGCGGCGGACACGCGCGACACCGGGTTCGGCCACGGCCCCGACGACGTCCGGGCCGTGCGTCCCGACGGCGCCGAGACGCTGGTGGCCTACCTCGACGCGGTGACCGACCGGACCCGGGCGTTCCTCGAGGACACCGGCGCCGAGGACCTCGACCGGATCGTCGACGAGAACTGGGACCCGCCGGTGACGTTGGGCGTCCGCCTGGTCAGCGTCATCGGCGACGGGCTGCAGCACGCCGGACAGGCCGCCTACGTACGCGGCCTGTGGGAACGCCGCTGACGAGCCCGGTCAGTCCGGCCCTGCGACCGTGACGTCGCGGGCGTAGCGGCGCAGCAGCGCGACCAGCTCGGTGCGCTCCTCGGGCCGCACGTCGGTGACGATCACGCGTCGCACCCCCGGGCCCGGGGCGTTGGCGTCCTCCCAGGCCGGCGCCATCGACGGGTTGGACTGCAGCCCCACGGCCGCCCCGATCCCGGCACCACCGACCACGCCGGCCCCGGCCCCGGCGAGGGCCGCGAGCGGAGCGGCCGCGATGAGCCCCAGCACGGCCGCCCCGACGGTGGCGCCCACCACGGCGCCGATCACGATCCCGACCAGGGCACGCCAGCCGATGCGGCGCAGCACGCTCATGTCGGTGGCGTGGTGGTCGGGCCGGGTGCGGTCGGCCCGCGGCCGGGCGGGGTCCCGGACACGGATGCGCCCGCCGTCGACGCCGTGCAACGACAGCGCCTCCACGGCGCGGCGGGCGTCCCGCGCCGAGGCGGTGGTGGCGACGAGCGTGGTGTGGGTCACGCGGACGACGGTACGGCCCCTGGGGCCCCGGCGGTACGGACCTCCAGGCCCGGCGCCCTACAGGCCCAGGTCCCGGCTGATGATCAGCTTCATGATCTCGTTGGACCCGGCCCAGATGCGGGTGACGCGGGCGTCGGCCCACGCGCGGGCGGCCCGGTACTCGCGCATGAACCCGTAGCCGCCGTGCAGCTGCACGCAGGCGTCGAGGATCTGGCCCTGCACCTCCGAGGTCCACATCTTGGACTTGGCCGCGTCGACGGCGGTGAGCTCGCCGCGGACGTGGGCCATGACCTGCTGGTCGACGTAGGCCTGGGTGACCTCGGCGCGGGTGACCATGTCGGCCAGCACGAACGCGTTGTGCTGGAAGGACCCGACCGGCTTGCCGAAGGCGGTGCGCTGCTTCACGTAGTCGAGGGTCTCGTCGAGGATGAACCGGGCGTGGGCGATGTTGGACACCGCTGCCCCGACGCGCTCCTGGGCGAGGTTCTCCATCATGTGGTGGAACCCCCGGTCGAGCTCGCCGATGAGGTTCTCCTCGGGCACGCGCACGTCGGTGAAGAACAGCTCGGCGGTGTCGGCCTCGGGCTGGCCGACCTTGTCGAGCACGCGTCCGGGCTCGAACCCGGGCATGCCCTTCTCCACACCGAAGAGGCTGATGCCACGCGCCCCGGCGTCGGGGGTGGTGCGGGCGGCGACGATGACCAGGTCGGCGGTCGAGCCGTTGGTGATGAAGGTCTTGGACCCGTTGATGACGAAGTCGCCGCCGTCGCGCTTCGCGGTGGTCTTCAGGTTGGCCAGGTCGGACCCGCCGGAGGGCTCGGTCATGCCGATGGCGGTGATGATCTCGCCGCTGCAGAAGCCGGGCAGCCAGCGTTCCTTCTGCTCGTCGGTGGTCAGCTCGACCAGGTACGGGGCGCAGATGTCGGCGTGGATCCCGAACGCCGACGACGTCGCCGCCGACGGACGCGACAGCTCCTCGCCGAGCACGGCGTTGAAGCGGTAGTCCTTGGCCTCGCCACCGCCGTAGGCCGCCGGGACCTCGAGGCCGAGGAAGCCCTGCTTGCCGGCCTCGAGCCAGATGTCGCGCGGGTGGTGGTGGGCCTGCTCGATCTCCTCCAGGCGCGGCATGATCGTGCGGTCCACGAAGGTGCGAGCCGCGTCGCGGAAGGCGTCGTGCTCGGGCTCGAAGATGGTGCGGGTGGTCATGGCGGCTCCCGGGCGATCAGGCAGTCAGGCGGGCGGTGACTAAGCGCTTGCTTACTGTATGGTGAGGCCATGTCGACCGCCACCGGGACCGAGGCCGCCGCGACGCCGGACCTGTGGGAGCAGTTCCCCGCCGGCGCCCCGCGCGAGCTCGTCCGTGCCGGGTTCGAGGCCTTCGCCGCACGCGGCTTCGCGGCGACGACGACCCGCGACATCGCCCGCGGGGCGGGGCTGTCGCCGGCGGGCCTGTACGTGCACTACCCGTCCAAGGCGGCGCTGCTGCTCGTGCTCAGCCGCGCAGGCCACGAGGCGGCTGCGCGGGTGCTCGACGCCGCGCTCGATGCCGACCTGCCCCGGGTGGAACGCCTGTCGGCGGCCATCGGGGCGTTCGCGGCCTGGCACGCCCGCCACCACCGCATCGCCCGGGTCGTCCAGTACGAGCTCGGGTCGCTGGAGCCCGACGGCCACGCCGAGGTCGCGACCCTGCGCCGCCACATGCAGGGCCGGGTCGCCGAGGAGATCGCCGCCAGCCGTCGCCGCCGGGGAGGCCGACGTGCCCGACGTCGCCGGCGTGGCACGCGCGATGATGTCGCTGTGCATCGACGTGTGCCGCTGGTACGACCCGGAGGGCGCACAGCAGCCCGATGACATCGCACGGCTCTACCGGAGCTGGCACGTCGCTGGCTCGCGCCCCGTCGAGTGTGCCCGACTCGGAATGGTTGGGGAGCGCCTGACCGCCTGGGACGGTCGGTCAGAACTGGATGGTGGTCGCGTCCATCTCGACGAGGTTGTCGGCGTAGGTCTGGGCCGCCCGCGAGGCATCGCCGTAGCGCGCCTGGATGTCGTTCATCGCGGCGGTGAACTCGCCCTGGATCGAGCCGTGGAAGTCGGCGATCACGCCCATCAGGTGGGACCGGAACTGCTCCATCCCGGTGTCCGCGGCGGTCATGAAGCGCGTGACCATCGCGTTGAGGTCCTGGTCGAAGGCGACCAGGGCCTCGCGCGACCGCCCCGTCCACTCGGTGCTGTGCAACTGGGTGGACGTCTGCTGCACCTGGTCGCGCAGGACCGCGCTGAGCTCGCCGAAGCGCGCACGCAGTTGCTGCGAGATGGCGTCGACCTCCTCCTGCATCCCCGCGACGAGGTGCTGGGTGTCCTGGGTGGCAGCCGCGGCCTCCTCGGCCTGCTGCTGCGCCTGGGCCGACATGGCCGTGATGGAGCTGATCGCCCCCCCGATCTGGTCCGACATGCGAGATCCTCTCAGGTGATGTCGTGATGATCCGATCGCCACGCAACATACATGAAAGACATCGGAATGCACGAAACGTGCTGACGGTGCTCGCTCCGCGGACGCTGTCGTGCGGTGACGGGCGACGCAGCCGGGCAGGGGTCAGACGTCGCCGATGGTGCCCCGCGGCGGGGCGGTGGGGGGCAGGGCGACCTGCAGGAGGAGGGGGTCCCCGCCCTGCACGAGGAAGCCGCGCCCCGGCACCAGCGGGGTGGTCACGCGGCGCGGCAGCCGCGCCCCGAGCACGTCGCCGTCCGTGGCCAGGTCGGGCTGCAGCAGCACCCCGGTGCGGCTCGACCGGGCGGGGCGTGACCAGTGGCCGTAGCCCGATCGCAGGTCCCCGGCCCGGCCGCTGACCACCACGTGCAGGTCGGGGCGCGCCCCGAACAGCGACGCCAGCAGCCCGTCGGGGTCCTCGACCATCGGGGCGTCGTCCACGAGCACCAGCCACGGCCGGTCGTGGGCCAGCCCGGCCCGGAGGGCGGTGGCCAGCCCCGACACCGACCCGGAGGCGTCCAGGGAGGGCCACCCGTGCAGCGGGGAGCGCTGCGCGTCGCACACCGCCACCTGCACGGCGTCGGGCAGGGCGAGGCGCAGCTGCGCGGAGATCAGCTGCAGCAGGCTGCTGCGCCCCGACCGTGGCGGTCCGGACACCACGACGTGGTCGCCGGCGTGCAGGACCAGCGACGCCGGGCCGAGGTCGTGGTCGGCCAGTCCGAGGGGCAGGCGGACCGGGGGGCCGGCGGCGGGGGCGGCGCCGAGCTCGGTGACGCGGACCTGCGTCGGCAGTGCGGCCACCGGCGCCGGGGGACGGGCCGGGCGTGGGTGCCGGTCGCGTGCGGCGGCGACGACCGCGGCCAGGTCGGGCCGGGCGACCTGCGACACCAGCCGGGTCGAGGCGTCGATCCCACGGCCCGGCACGAACGTCGGCAGGCGGTCGGGACGCAGCCCGACGACGGACAGGTCCGTGGGGTCGGCGTGGCGCAGGAGCAGGCGCTGGTCGACCAGCGCCCCGAGGCGCAGCGGCAGCGCGGCGGGGCGGTCTCCGGAGACCACGGCGACCACGCCGACCGTGGGACCGTCCTGGAAGACGCGCCGGAAGTCGTCGACGAGCTCCTGTGACGCCGGGCCCTCGTGCTCGCCGAGGAACGTGCCCACCCCGTCGAGCAGCAGGACCACCAGGGGTTCGTCGGCCCGGGCCTCCGGCGCCAGTTCGCGACGCCGCTCGACCTCGCCCCGCAGCATCCGGAGCAGCCGGGCCTGGCCCTCGCGGTCGGCCCCGGCGATCACCGACCCGCAGTGGGGCAGGTCCGCCAGTGGGGCCAGCCCGCCCCCGCCGAGGTCGAGCCCGTACAGGTGGCACCGGTCGGGGTCCCGCGTGGTCGCCAGCGCCGCCGCCACGGCCTGCAGGGCCGTGGTGGTGCCGGATCCCACCATCCCGAACACCGCCAGGTGGCCGTCCGCAGGACGCCAGACCAGCGGGCGCCGGGCCTGCCGCGCGGGGTCGTCGGCCAGGCCGTACGGCACGGTGTCGTCGCGGGGCGCCCCGACCTCCGGGACCTCGCCCGGGGCATCGTCCAGGACCTCGTCCAGGGCGACCTCCACGGGCAGCATCGGCAGCCAGGGGCGGCGGGGTGGAGCCAGGTCGGCGGCGGCCTCGGCGCAGGCGGCGACCAGCCGGTCGAGGTCCGTGGGGCCGTCGGCGTCCGAGGTGTCCGGGGCCGGCGCGGCCGGGCGGGGCAGGCTGGAGGGGCCCATCACGAGGTCGGCCAGCACGACCCGGGCCCGCGCCGCGTCGGGCCGTGCGGTCGCCAGGGCGGTCTGCACGAGCGCCACGTCACCGTGGCCCCGGCGGACGTACGCGCGCCCCGGCACGGTCCGGTCCAGGGCGGCCGCGTCGGGGCGGTCGATGACGTCGGTGGAGTCGCCGGCGTCCTGGACGCGCAGCGCGATGCGCAGGTTGGTGTTGGCCCGCACGTTCGCGCTGACCACGCCCCGCGGCCGCTGCGTCGCCAGGACCAGGTGGACCCCGAGGCTGCGGCCACGCTGGGCGATGCCCACGAGCGCGTCGAGGAAGTCGGGCAGCTCGGTGGCCAGCGTGGCGAACTCGTCGACGGCGACGACCATCCGCGGCAGGGGACCGCGGGGCGCCCCGTCGCGCCAGTAGGCGGGGAGGTCGGCGGCGCCGGACTCGCGCAGCAGCCGTTCGCGGTGGGCCAGCTCGGCCTCCAGGGACACCAGGGCGCGTTCGCCGAGGTGCTCGTCGAGGTCGGTGACCAGCCCGACGACGTGGGGGAGCCGGGCGCAGGCGTCGAAGGCCGACCCGCCCTTGTAGTCCACCAGCACGACCACGAGGTGGTCGGGATCGGTGCTGGCCGCCATGCCGGCCACCCAGGACCGCAGCAGCTCGGACTTGCCCGATCCGGTGGTGCCGCCGACCAGGGCGTGCGGCCCGTCGGCGTGGAGGTCGAGGACCACGGGCCCGTCCTCGCCGAGCCCGATCGGCGTGGCCGGTGCCGGCGCGGACCCGGCCGCGGCCCACCGTGCCCGCACCGTCGCCGGGGTGACCTCCGACAGGCCCAGCAGGGGGAGCAGGCGCACACGGCGGGGCAGCCCGGCGCCCGCGTCGGCCTGCTCCGGGTCGTCGAGGTGGGCCAGCGCCCGGGCCGCGTCCCGGGCGCGGTCCGTGGACAGCCCGGCCACGAGCACCTCGTCGACGACTCGGTCGCGTGCGGGCCAGCGCACCCGGCCGTCGCCGAGGTCGGAGGCGAGCTCGACCACCACCGAGCACGAGGCCGGCAGCCGGTCGGACGTCGGGGCCAGCACGATGCCGGCCACCGGACCGCCGTGCCCGGCGAGCAGCTCGCGGGCCGGGGCGCGGCGTCCGGTCAGCTGCGCGAGGTCGTCGACGACCAGCAGCGTGGTGGGGCCCGCCGGTCCGGACTCGAGCAGCCCCGCCAGCAGCCGGTGGCTGGTCTCGTCGTCGGCCGCGAGGTGCCGCCCGCGTCCACCGGCATCGCGCGTGTGGGGCAGCCAGGCCGTCCAGCGCCAGGCCTCGGCACCGTGCGGCTCGGTGGTGACCGCGACGTGGAGGTCCGCGGGTCCGTGCAGGACCGTGGCCTGCACCACCAGCGCCCGTGCGAGCGCCAGCCCGGCGGCACGGTCGCCCACGATGCCGACGACCTCGCCGGGGCCGAGGTCCACCGCGACGGGGGACTGCGCCAGGTGCCCGGCCGCCGTGACGGCCTCGGTGACCTCGGGATCGACGTCCGCCGGCAGCTCGACCGGCGGGTCCCACGCCACGGTGCCGGAGCCGAGGCGCAGCCGCATCGCGTCCTCGTGGGCGGGCCGTCGCTCCCACAGGCGCGTGCTGGGCTGCGTGGCGCGGCGGAGCACCTCCCCGAGGTCGGTCAGCACCTGCTCGCGTCGGCGGTGCTCGGCCTCGCGGGCGCGCGCCAGCGACGTCCGGAAGGTCTCGAGCTCGTCGACGGAACCGCCGCGACGCGGAGCGGTTGGCCCGCGTCGCCTGGCGACGGGACGACAGCCAGCTGCCCAGCAGCATCACCGGCGACAGCAGCGCGAACAGGGCGAAGCGCGGCTGGCCGGTCATGACGATCATGCCGATCCCGAGCGCGACGGGCGCGAGCATCGCGGCGATCCGCAGGGGCTGGGCGGCGTGGTCGTCCCCGGCGGCGGCGGGTGCGGCGAGCAGGCGTGGAGCGGGGGCCGCGACGGGGCGCGGCGGACGGTTGAACGGGACCGGTCCCGGGTGCAGGTGGCGGTCGATGCCGCTGGGCAGGTCCTCGGGATCCGGTCCGTCGAGCCGCAGCACCAGCGCCCCGACCCGCAGCGTGTCGCCGGGCGGCCAGGGCGTGGGGGCGGTGATCGGCTGCCCGTCGATCCACGTGCCGTTGCGGGACCCGAGGTCCTCCACGGTGACGGCCAGGTCGGGGCCGACCTGGACCACGGCGTGCCGGTCGGAGATCGTGGCGGCGTCCAGGTGCACGTCGCAGTCCGGCCCCCGACCCACGACCAGCGTCCCGGGCGCCAGCGGGAACCGCGCGCCCGCCTCCCGACCGGCGACCACGCTCACCCAGGCCGGGGCGCGTGGCCGGGGCCGGTCCGGGGGGCCGTGCGGGGCGGCGGCCGTGACCACGGCGCCGTCCGGGATCGGGGCGGTGGCCAGCTCCTCGGACGCGTCCACGTAGCGGCCGTCCACGTCGACGCCGGGTGTGTCGTCCATCCCGGCGGCGCGGAGCAGGTCGCCGACGACGGCGTCCGGCGCGTGGTCGACGACGACCTCGCGCTCCCGTCCCCCGCCACGGATCACGATCTGCACGGGGGCGACCCTAGTCGTGGCCGTCAGGTGACCGGCCGGTCCAGGAGGTCGACGCACAGGCCCGTCAGCAGGCGCGTGCGGTCGGGCAGCGCGGGGACGACCACGTGCTCGTGCTCGGCGTGGGCGCCATGGCCCACCGCCCCGAGGCCGTCCAGCGTCGGCACGCCCAGCGCGCCGGTGAAGTTGCCGTCGGACCCGCCACCGACCCGCGCACCCTCCAGCGGTGGGAGGCCGAGGTCGGCGGCGACGGCGCGAGCCCGCTCGAACAGGGCGCCGGTGGCCTGCTCCGTCAGCGGCGGCCGGTTCACCCCGCCGTGCAGGACCAGCTCGCACCCGGGGACCTGCGGGCGCAGGGCCCGCAGGCCCGCGTCGACACGCTCCTGCTCGGCCGCGGTCCAGGCGCGGGCGTCGATGGCGACCTCGGCGCCGGCCGGGACGGTGTTCTCCGTGGTGCCCGCGCTGGCCACCGTCGGGGTCACGGTGGTCTCGGCCTCGGGGTCCGACAGGGCGGCGGCCGCCAGCACCTGGTGGGCCAGCTCCACGCCCGCGTTGGCCCCGGCCTCGGGCTCCAGGCCGGCGTGGGCGGCCCGTCCACGGACCTCCAGCCGATAGGTCCCGATGCCCTTGCGGCCCACCTTGACCGCGTCGCCGACGGCGGCCTCGAGCACCAGCACGGCCTCCACGTCCCGGGCGTGGTCCTCGATGAGCTGACGCGAGGTCGCCGCCCCGATCTCCTCGTCGCCGGTCAGCAGCACGGCCATCCCGTCGAGGTCGTCGAGCGCCGCCAGCGCGTGCAGCATCATCACGGCACCCGCCTTCATGTCGAAGATCCCGGGTCCCGTGGCGCGGTCCCCGTCGACCGCGAAGGGCAGCCGGTCGAGGGTGCCGTGGGGCCAGACCGTGTCGAGGTGGCCGAGCAGCAGCACGCGCGGCGTGCCCACCGACCACGTCAGGTGGGTCCGGCCGTCGCGTTCCTCGAGCCGCGCCGGCACGCCGGTGCGATCCTCGAGCATCGCCGCGAACCGCTGCTGGCACGCCGTCACGGCGGCGGGGTCGGACGAGGGCGACTCGATCCGCACCAGCTCGCCGATGTCGGCCAGCAGCGCGTCGGCGGTCGGGGCGGGGACGGGGGACGGCATGGCGTGTCTCGGTCGTCGGGGGGCGGGTCAGTCGCGGGTGAGCACCAGCGTGTCGGTCGTGACGTCGGCCAGCACGTCCGGGTCCACCTCCACCCCGAGGCCGGGGCCGGCCGGCACGGGCAGGTGGCCGTCGACCATGGCGAACGGGGCGGTCACGAGGTCGCGGGCCCAGAACCGGTCGGAGGCGGACACGTCGCCGACCAGCGAGAAGTTGGGGCAGGCGGCCAGCGCGACGTTGGCGGCCCGGCCGATGCCGGTCTCGACCATCCCGCCGCACCACACCGGCACGTCCAGGCCGGCGCAGACGTCGGCGAGGTGGCGGGCGGCGAGCACGCCACCGACCCGCCCCGCCTTGAGGTTCACCACGCTGGTGGCGCCCATCGCGATCGCGTCGCGGCAGACGGCCTCGGTGGTGATCGATTCGTCCAGGCACACCGGCGTCGCGATCCGCTCGGCCAGCCGGGCGTGGTCGCCCAGTCGATCCTCGGCGAAGGGTTGCTCCACCAGCAGCAGGTCGTGGGCGTCCATGGCCGCCAACGTGTCGAGGTCGTCGAGGGTGTAGGCGGTGTTGGCGTCGACCTGCAGCGGGACGTCGGGGTGGGCGTCGCGGACCGCGTCGAGCAGGTCGAGGTCGAAGCCGGGACGGACCTTCAGCTTGATCCGCCGGTAGCCCTCGGCCACGTAGCCGTCGACGGCGGCGACCACGTCGGCCACCGTCGGCTCCATGCCCACCGACACGCCGCACGGCACGCGGTCGGTGACGGCCCCCAGCCGGGAGGCCAGCGACCGGCCCGCCGCACGCAGCTCGGCGTCGAGCACGGCCATCTCCAGCGCCGCCTTGGCCATGTGGTGCCCGTGGACCCAGCCGAGCAGGTCGGCCAGGCCGTCGGCGGTGACGTCGTCGGCGGCCAGCACCGCCGGGGCGAGGAAGCGTTCGAGCACCAGCGCGGCCCCGTCGGTGAACTCGGGGGAGTACATCGGCGAGGCGATCGCCACGCACTCGCCCCAGCCGGTCACGCCCTCGGCCTCGACCCGCACCAGCAGGACGTCGCGGGACGTCTGGGTGCCGAAGGACGTCGTGAACGGCCGGACCAGCGGCATGGCGACTCGCCGCAGCTCGACGACGTCGACGCGCACGGGGGCTCCTCGGGGTGGGGGGACGGCGGTGTCGGGGGAAGCGCTACCGTGCAGTATGTCTCCCGAACTGCTGGGGTTCCCGTGAGCACCATCGACGGTTACGTCCACCCGGCCTTCGCCGACGTCGCGGAGCGGTTCCGCCGCATGTACGGCAGCCCCGGCTCCGGGGGCGGGGCGCTCGCCGTTCGGATGCGGGACGAGGTCATGGTCGACGTCTGGGCCGGCTTCGCCGACCGCCACGACGTCGAACCGTGGCGCGCCGACACCATGGCGATGTCGTTCTCGACGACCAAGGGCGTGGCCTCGACCGTCATGCACCGCCTGGCCGACCGCGGCGAGCTCGACTACGACGAACGCGTCGCCCACTACTGGCCCGCCTTCGGTGCCGCCGGCAAGCAGCAGGTGACCGTCCGGCAGCTCATGAGCCACCAGGCCGGCCTGCACGACGTCACGGCGATCCTCGACAGCGTCGAGGACCTGCTCGACCACGAGCTGCTCGAGCATCGGCTGGCCGCCGCCCCGCCGCACCCCGCGCCGGGCACCGCACCGGGCTACCACGGGTTCACCTTCGGCTGGCTGATGTCCGGGCTGGCGCGCGCGATCACCGGCAAGGACATGCGCGACCTCGTGCAGGAGGAGCTCGCCGAGCCGCTCAAGACCGACGGGATGTTCATCGGCTGCGACGACGCCACGGCGGCGCGTGTCGCGCCCCTGGTCTTCGCGAACTGGGGGCCGATCCGGGCGCTGGGCACCCAGGGCCACCGCCTGAAGTGGACCCGCCGCGTCCGCGAGGCGTTCTTCGTCGAGGACTTCGACGAGCTGCTCGAGGACCCGACCGGCCGCATGCTGCTGGCGCAGATGCCGGCGGTGAACGGCGTGTTCACCGCTCGGGCGCTGGCGACGATGTACGGGGCGCTGGCCAACGGCGGCACGGTCGACGGGACCGAGCTGCTGTCCCGGCGGACGGTCCACGAGGCGGGGCGGGTGGTGACCCGCGACCGCGACTACATCCTGGGCCTGCGGATGCGGTGGCGCCTCGGCTACCACCAGGCCTTCACGGGGCTGCGCTCGCCCCGGCGCGCCTTCGGCCACTTCGGGTTCGGCGGTTCGGGCGGCTGGGCCGACCCGTCCAGCGGCATCTCGGTCGGGTTCGTCACGAACCGGCTCGGCACCGCCACGACCCCGATGGCGGACGCCCGGCTGATCCGCCTCGGCAGCCTGATCACGTCGGCGGTCACGCGCCTGACCTGACCTCCAGCCGCCCCGCGGCCAGCTCGAGCACCCGGCCGCACGCCTGCACGACCGCCTCGTCATGGGTGACGACCACCACCGCGCGGTCCGCCGCCGCGGCCAGGACGTCGGCGAGGACGTGCGCCGCGGTCGCCGGGTCGAGGTCCGCGGTCGGTTCGTCCATCACGAGGACGCGGCGCCCGGCGAGCAGGGCCCGTGCGGTGGCCAGCCGGCGGGACTGCCCGGCCGACAGCCCGATGCCCGCTTCGCCGAGTGCGGTGTCCAGCCCGTCCGGGGCGGCCGCCAGCCAGTCGGCCAGACCGACCCGGTCCAGCGCCCCGACCAGCGCGAGGTCGTCGGCGTCGGGTGCGGCCACCCGCAGGTTGTCGCGGATCGTGCCCGCCAGCAGGTGCGGGGCCTGCGGCACCAGCCCGACGAGGTCGCGGGGTTCGCACCCCCCGGCCGTGGCCACGGTCCCGGCCGCGGGGGGCTCGAGCCCGGCGCAGACGTGGGCCAGGGTCGACTTGCCCGCCCCGCTGGGGCCCACGACCGCCACCCGGTCGCCCGGGCGCACGACCAGGTCGCACGGCTGCAGTCGCCGGGCCCCGGGCGGACCGACCGCGACGCCGTCGAGGGCCAGCAGCACGCCCTCGGCTGCGGGGCGGGGGCGGGGCGGAAGCGGGGCGGCGCCCAACGTCGCGAGGCGGTCGACCGCCGCCATGGCCTCGCCGGCGCGCCGGGCAGCCACCGGCAGGCCACCGACCAGGTCGAAGCCGGCCAGGGCCAGCCCGACCCCCGCGGCCAGCCAGCGACCGTCGACGGCCGCCCCCGCCGCCACGCCGGCGACCCCGACCACCGTCGCCACGGCGATGGTGCCGGCCAGTGCCTGCACGACCGCCTCGCGCCGCCCCGCGCGGGCCTCCCGGACACGGATCGCCTCGACCTGGCCCGCGAGGCGGTCGGTGACCACGTCCACGGCCCCGAGCGCGGCCAGCTCCTCGGCCGCGGCGAGGTCGTCCAGCACCTGGGACGCGAGGGCGGCGCGTGCCGGCACGACGCCGTCGTCCTGTCGTGCCCCGTCGCGGTAGGCGATCCCGGCGAGCAGCCCGCCGGCGAGGGCCAGCCCAGCCCCGAGGACGGCGGCCACGCCCCACGTCACGGTCGCCGCGGCGCCGACGACCACGAGCGCCCCGACCAACGCCCCGCCCAGGGGCACGAGCCCGGCCACCAGCAGCTGCTGGACCTGGTCGAGGTCGGCGACCAGCGCCTGCAGCGTGTCGCCGGCGCGGTGGCCGACCAGCAGCGAGGGATGGGCCGACAGCCGGCGCCAGGCCCACCGACGCGCCCCGTCGACGACCCGCAGGGCGGCGTCGTGGCCGGCGAGCCGTTCGCCGTACCGCGCCGTGGCGCGGACCAGTGCGAGGGCCCGGACCGCCACGATCGCCACCAGCAGGTGCAGCACGGGGGGTTGCCGGGCGGCCCACGCCAGCAGACCGAAGCTGGTCGCCAGCAGCAGGGCCGCGGTCGCGCCCGCCGCACCGCTGGCGGCCGCCGCCAGGGCCAGCCGACCGGCGCGGGGCGCCAGCAGGCGGCGCAGGACCTCGTGACGGCTCATGGCCCCTCCGCCCCGGACGCCGTGGCGGCCCCGGTGCGCACGTGGCCGCCGGCGACCTGCGCCACGCGGTCGGCGCAGGCGACCAGCGCCGGGTCGTGGCTGGCCGCGACCACCGTGATGCCACGGTCCCGGGCCGCGACCAGTGCGGCGTGCACGGCCGCGGCGCTGCGGCCGTCCAGGTGCGCCGTCGGCTCGTCGACGACCAGCAGGCCCGGGGTGCGCAGGAGGGCGCGGGCCAGCCCCAGTCGCGCCCGTTCACCGCCGGAGGCCTCACGGACGCCCGGGCCCACGCCCGTGTCCAGCCCCCGGGGCAGGGCCTGCACCCAGGCGGAGAGGCCCACCCCGGCCAGGGCAGCGCGGACCTCCGCGTCGTCGTGTGCGGGCCCGCCCAACGTGACGGCGTCGCGCAGGGTGCCGGCGGGGACGGCCGGCCACGCTGGTACCCACGCGACCCGTCGGCGCCACGACGTCGGATCGACGTCGACGAGGGCCACGTCGCCGACCGTGACGTGGCCGTGGTCGGGCGCCTGGATCCCGGCGACCACCCGGGCCAGGGTCGTCTTGCCCGCCCCGCTCGGGCCCACGAGGACGACGAGCCGCCCCGCGGGCACGACCAGGTCGGCGTCGACCAGAGCAGGCTCGCGCCCCGCGGCGACGACGGTGACCCCGTGGACCACCACGTCGACGTGGGCGGGGTCCGGGGCGGGGCGCCGGCCGGCCACGGCGGTGGCCGGGCTGGCGTCGAGCAGGTCCAGCACCCGCCCGGCGGCCAGCGACCCCTCCCGGCTCGCGTGGTAGCGGACGCCGACGTCACGCAGGCGCGCGTAGACCTCCGGGGTCACCAGCAGCAGTGCGAACCCCGTGGCGAGGGGGAGGTCGCCGTGGACGAGCCGCAGGCCGATGGTGACGGCGACGACGGCCGTGCCGAGCATGGCGACCAGCTCGAGCACGAACGCCGACAGGAACGCCACGCGCAGCCCGGCCATGGTGGTCGTGCGCAGGTGGTCGCCGAGCCGGGCCAGCACCTCCTCCTGGGGCCGCTCCCGGCGCAGCATCCACAGCATCGGCAGCCCGCGCAGCAGCTCGACCACGTGCGAGGACAGCCGTTCCAGGGTCGCGAACTGGCCCTCGGCCCACACCCGGGCCCGCAGGCCGACGAGCACCATGAAGGCCGGGACCAGCGGCACCGTCAGCGCCACCACCACGCCCGAGGTGGGGTCGGCCACCAGCATCCACACGACCAGCGCCGGCGGGACGACGGCCGCCCCGACCAGGGCCGGCACGAAGCCGGCGAACCAGGCGTCGAGCGCGTCGAACCCGTGGCCGAGCGCCAGGGCCGTCTCGCCGGAGTGGCGCCCCGCGCCGCCCGCGGCCAGGGTGTGGCGCAGCGCCTCGCCCCGCAGCTGCGCCCGGGCCCGCGCCCCGACGGTGGCCGCCCCGGCCTCCCGCCCCGCCCCGAGTGCGACCCGGGCCAGCCCTGCGGCCGCGAAGACCGCCAGCGGCCCCCCGACCGTCGCGACCGCGGCCCCGTCGGCCAGCCCCGCCAGCGCCCGCCCGGCAGCCACCGCCTGCACGACCAGCAGGGCCGCCTCCGCGGCCCAGGCGAGTCCGAGGGCGGCGAGCAGGACGGCGACCGCCGGGACTCGGCGCAGCAGGCGCGGGTCGACCGGCGGGCCGCCGGAGATGGAGACAGCGCTCACGAGGTGCCATCGCGGTCGTGGAGCACGCGTCCGAGCACGTCGATCGGTCCCTCGTGCGGACCCGTGACCCGGTCGACACGCACCCGTTCGCGGAAGACCCAGTAGGTCCAGGCCTGGTAGGCGAGGATGATCGGCACGAACACGAGCGCCGCGACGGCCATCAGCGTCAGGGTGGCGTCGGTCGACGACGCGTTGAAGATCGTCAGGTCCTGGGCGGGCCCGACCGTCGACACCATGACGCGGGGGTAGAGGTTGAGGAAGATCGTGGCGGTCGTCCCCGCGATCGTCCCCGCCGTCGCCACGAACGCCCAGCCGACCTGCTTCTCGCGCAGCAGCCACTCGGGCAGCGCCGCGGCAGCGATCGTCGCCAGCGGCACCCACGACGGCACCACGCCGGTGTTGCCGAGCTCGCGGGCGTTGAGGTAGGTCCAGCCGAGGAACGCGAACACGACCACGGGCGTGACCACACCGAGGCGGGTGGCCAGCCGCGCCGCTCGTTCCGCCAGATCGCCCTCGACCTTCAGCGCCAGGAACACCGCCCCGTGGGTGGTGAACAGCAGCAGGGAGGTCAGCCCGCCGAGCAGGGCGTACGGGCCCAGCAGGTCGAGCAGGTCGCCCGTGAAGATTCGGTCCTGGATCGGCACGCCCCGCACGATGTTGGCGAAGGCCACGCCCCACAGCACCGCAGGCAGCAGGCTGCCCCAGAACAGGGCCTGCTCCCAGCCACGCTGCCACCGCTGGTCGTGGCGCTGGTGGCGGAACTCGAACGCGACGCCGCGGACGATCAGCGCCAGCAGGATCAGCAGCAACGGGAGGTAGAAGCCGCTGAACATCGTGGCGTACCACTCTGGGAAGGCGGCGAAGGTCGCCCCGCCGGCGGTCAGCAGCCACACCTCGTTGCCGTCCCACACGGGACCGATGGCGTTGAACGCCTGGCTGCGTTCGGCGTCGGTGCGGGCCAGCACGCGCGACAGGATCCCGACGCCGAAGTCGAAACCCTCGAGGACGAAGTAGCCCACCCAGAGCACGGCGATCAGCCCGAACCAGAGGGTCGGCAGGTTGGTCCAGTCCATGGTCGTGGCCTCCTCGCCCTAGTAGGCGACGACGGGGACGACGACGCGGTCCTCGACCGCCTCGGCGTCATCGACGGGTGGGGGTGGACCGTCGGTGGCGGCCGTCGTCATCAGGCGCAGCCCGATCGCGCCGAGGACCGCGTAGACGGCCGTGAAGGCCGCGAGGCTGATCATCACGGCCGTCGCGGTCACGCCCGGCGACACCCCCTGGTCGGTGGTCATCACCCCGAAGACGATCCAGGGCTGGCGCCCCATCTCGGTCAGGATCCAGCCCGTGCTGTTCGCGATGAAGGGCAGGGCCGCGGCCGGGACCAGGGCCCGCAGCAGCCAGCGTTGGTCGAGCAGCGAGCCACGGCGCACGTACCACAGGCCCAGGGCTGACAGGGCGATCATCAGGAAGCCGGCCCCGACCATCAGGCGGAACGACCAGTAGGCCACGCCGACGTTGGGGATGTAGTCGCCCTCGCCGTAGGTGGCGACGTACTCGGCCTGGATGTCGTTGATGCCCCGGACCTCGCCGTCGAAGGAGTTGGTCGACAGCACCGACAGCATGTTCGGCAGCACGATGTTGACGTGGTTGCGGCCGTTCTCGATGTCGCCGATCGCGAAGATCGACCAGCCCGCCGGCGATTCGGTGTCCCACAGCGCCTCGGCGGCCGCCATCTTCATCGGCTGCTGCTCGGTCATGCGCTGGGCCTGGGTGTGGCCGACGAAGGCCGTGCCGACCGAGGACACCAGCCCGACGACCAGCGCCAGCGTGGCGGCCGACCGGAACAGGTCGACGTCGTTGCGGCGGCGCAGGTGCCAGGCGGCGACGGCCAGCACCACGAAGGCCGCGGTGACCCAGGCGGACAGGACCGTGTGCGGGAACTGGGTGGCCAGGTGCGGGTTGGTCACCACGTCGAGGAAGCTGCGCAGCTCGGCCCGGTCGGTGACGGCGTTGACCTCGTAGCCCACCGGCCACTGCATGAAGCTGTTCGCGGCCAGGATGAAGAACGCCGACACCGTCGTCCCGATCGCGACCAGCCAGATCGTGGCCAGGTGCAGCCGGGTGGGCAGCCGGTCCCAGCCGAAGATCCACAGGCCGAGGAAGGTGGATTCGAGGAAGAAGGCCAGCAGCGCCTCGAGCGCCAGCGGGGCGCCGAAGATGTCCCCGACGAAGCGCGAGTACTCGCTCCAGTTCATCCCGAACTGGAACTCCTGCACGATGCCGGTGACGACCCCGACGGCGAAGTTGATCAGCAGGATCTTGCCGAACAGCTGCGCCATGCGCCGCCATTGGTCCCGCCCGGTGCGCACGTAGGCGGTGTGCATGATCGCCACCAGCGGGGCGAGCCCGATGGTCAGCGGGACGAAGAGGAAGTGGAAGACGGTGGTGACCCCGAACTGCCAGCGGGCCAGGTCGAGCACGTCCATCGAGGGACCTCGCGCGAGACGACGACGCCGTCAGCGTCCCCCGGCCGCCCCGTCGGCCCACAGGGCACTCCGCCCTGCCCCGCCCGGGACAAATGCCCGGACATTGCGCACGGCTACCGGCGGGGCGGGGACACACGTCTCGCGCGTCCCGCGCCGACGTGCGCACGCCTCCCGGGTCGCGCGCGCAGACGCGCAGGGGCTGGACCAGCCTCGACGGTCAGCGGAGGCTCGCAGGTGGGGGCAACCACCACACCGCCGGGATGAGCGTGACGTGGTCGAGCGCCCCGCCTGGCACGAGTCAGGAGTCTGTGCGATGACACGACGAACGTGCGTGCTGGCCTGCACGCTGTTGCTGCTGTTCGGCACCCTCTCGGCGCCTGCGACCGCCGGTCCACCGGAGCGCTTCGAGGTGCCCTTCTTCGACGGCTTCCCCGACGTCGAGCACGGTCAGGTCATCCTCATCAACATCACGCGAGAGGTGTGGTGCACGGACGCCCAGGTGGCGGACGAGCTCGCGTTCCTCGCGTGGCTGGATGGTGGCATGGCGGGGCCGCCACCCGAACCCACCGCGACGGAACCCGAGGGGATCGAACCCGTTCCCGTGCAGGTCACGGACACCGGCCAGGGCGCGATCGTCGCCGTTGCCGCCGCTGACAGCGTGCCGATCGAGATCTGGCCGATGGACCCGGGCGCTCAGCTGGCCGGACCGTGCACGGACACCGACGAGGCCGCGGGTCCCCTTGCGACGGGGACGTCCACCTACCGCATCAACGACAACGACGCGTTCGGGTCGGACACCCGGGCCAACTCGTTCGGCAACCGCGGGCACGCGGACATGACGTCCGCGACCGGCGAGCCGCTGGCGTTCTCGTGGGTCTTCCACGTCAACACCAGCTGCTACGCGATGGACGGACCCCCGGCTTGCGAGGTGTTCTTCACCCGGAGTCGTTGAGGGGGCGGCACCAGTGCCTCCAGCGCGGCCATGAGCGCGTTCGACGTCGAAGCGCCCCGGCTCGAGCACGGCCTGGAACGCGGTGCCCTGCACGAAGGACACGATGATGCGCGCCACGTCACCGGTGGCGGCACGCCGTCGAACCGGTCGGCCTCCTCGGCGACGATGCGGGTGGCCAGGGGTTCGAAGGAGGCGCGGTAGGCCGCCATGGCCTCGCTCATCCGCTGCCGCACGTCGGGGTTGCGGGTCCCGACCACCCAGAAGTCGAAGAAGAGCTCGACGAACTCGCGCTCGCCCGGCAGGCGTTCGAGCTCGCGACGCGCGTAGGCCAGCAGGGCGTCCCGGGCCGACGGGGCGCCGGCGGCGTCCTCGGGTGGGCGCCGCCCGATGATCTCCTCGAGGACCCGGTCCAGCAGGTCCAGCAGCAGCTGGTCCTTGGACGCCGAAGTGGAAGAAGACCAGCCCGGGGGACAGCTCCGCGGCGTCGGCCACCTTGCGCACGGTCAGCCCGTCGAGGCGGTCGGCGGTGGCCACGCGGACGGCCGCGTCCAGGATCTGGGCGCGGCGCTCCTGCTCGGGGGCCTTGACGCCGGGCACGTGTGCTCCTCGCGACGGCTCCCGCGGTCGTTGGTGTTGACCGCGTGGTCAACATCTCGTACCGTAACTCTCATTGACCGGCTGATCAACAGCCCCACACTCCGGGAGATCCATGAGCGCCACCCTGTCGCGCCCGTCCGACGCCGCCCCCGCCACCCTCGAGGGCGGCCACCTCGGTCTGGCCACCGCCCCGCCGCTGCTGCCCCAGGACCTGCGTGACCGCCTGCTGGCCCACGCGGTCACGGTCGCCGACCGGGACACCATCGACGTGACCTCGCCGCTGACCGAGCAGCTGCTCGGGTCCATCCCGTCCGGCACCGCCGAGGACGTCACGGCCGCCGTCGCCGCCGCGCGCGCCGCCCAACCCGCATGGGCCGCCCTCGGCCACGCCGAACGTGCGCGCATCCTCACGCGTGCCCACGACCTCGTGTTCGAACGCCAGGCCGAGGTGCTCGACCTCATCCAGCTCGAGTCCGGCAAGGTCCGCGCCCACGCCTACGAGGAGGTCGCCGACGTCGCCATGGTGTCGGCCTACTACGCCCGCACGGCGGGGCGGCACCTGGCCGACCAGCGTCGCGGCGGGGCACTGCCCGGGCTGACCCGAACGGTCGAGGTGCGCCACCCCAAGGGCGTGGTCGGGTTCATCGCCCCGTGGAACTACCCCCTGTCGATGTCGATCACCGACGCGATCCCGGCGCTGATGGCCGGCAACGCCTGCGTGATCAAGCCGGCACAGACCACGCCGTTCACGGCCCTGTGGATCGTCGACGTGCTCGTCGAGGCCGGCGTGCCGCGCGAGGTCCTGTCGGTGGTCACCGGCAAGGGCTCGGCGCTGGGCACCCCGATGATCGAGCAGTGCGACTTCGTCACCTTCACCGGGTCCACCGAGGTCGGCCGGTCGGTCGCCGCCCAGGCGGGCGAGCAGCTCATCGGCTGCGCCCTCGAGCTCGGCGGCAAGAACGCCTCGATCGTCCTCGACGACGCCGACCTCGACAAGGCCGTCGCGGGCTCGATCACCGGCTGCTTCGCGTCGGCGGGCCAGCTGTGCATCTCCATCGAGCGTCTCTACGTCCCGCGCAGCATCGTCGAGGAGTTCACCCGCCGGTTCGTCGCCGCGGTCGAGGACCTGGTCCTGTCGCCCGCGCTGGCGTACGGCGGGGACATGGGCTCGCTGCAGTCCCGCGACCAGCTCGAGACCGTCACCCGCCACGTCGACGACGCCCGCGACAAGGGCGCCACGGTGCTGACCGGCGGCCAGCCCCGCCCCGACGTCGGCCCGCTGTTCTACGCCCCGACCGTCCTGACCGGCGTGGACGACTCGATGGCCGTGGCCACCGAGGAGACCTTCGGCCCGGTCGTCACGATCTACCCCTACGACGACGTCGACGAGGCCGTCGAGCTGGCCAACGCGTCCGCGTACGGCCTCAACGCGTCGGTGTGGACCTCGAACCCGCAGCGGGGCGCCGAGGTGGCCCGCCGCGTCCAGGCCGGCACCGTCAACGTCAACGAGTCCTACGCCGCCGCGTGGGCGTCGACCGACGCCCCGATGGGTGGGTTCAAGGACTCGGGCCTCGGCCGGCGCCACGGCCGCGAGGGCATCTGGAAGTACACCGAGGTGCAGACCATCGCGACCCAGCACCTGCTGCCGGTCACGCAGCTGCCCCTGCTCGGCCAGGAGACCACCGCGAAGGTCCTGACCTCGCGCGCTGGGCGCCCTGCACGCCGTCCGCCGCCTCACCCGCATCTGACCCCTCTCGGCTCCCGGAAGGCACCACCATGGCCACGCCCACGATCTTCTTCACCGGCTTCCCCGGCTTCCTCGGGGTCGAGCTGCTCCCGCGCGTGCTGCGCCGCAACCCGGAGGCCGAGGCGGTCTGCCTCGTCCAGGACAAGTTCCTCGACACCGCCCGTGCCAAGGTCGTCGAGCTCGAGAAGGCCGACGCCGACCTCGTCGGTCGGATCCGCCTGGTCCCGGGTGACATCACCGAGCCCGACCTCGGGCTCGAGACCGAGTACGGCACGCTGGCCGAGACCACGACCGAGGTCTTCCACCTCGCCGCCGTCTACGACCTCGCCGTCGCCGAGGACCTGGCGATGCGGGTCAACGTCGCCGGCACGCGCCACGTGACCGAGTTCGCCAAGGCCTGCGACAACCTGTTCCGCTACCAGTACGTGTCGACCTGCTACGTGTCGGGGCGCTACGTCGGGCCGTGGCGCGAGACCGACCTGCAGGTCCCCGGCATGCAGTTCGCGAACCACTACGACCACACCAAGCACCTGGCCGAGGTGATCGTCCGCGAGGCCGCCGACGCCGGCCTGCCGACCACGATCTACCGCCCCGCGGTCGTCAACGGCGACTCGCAGACCGGGGCGACGCAGAAGCTCGACGGTCCGTACTACGTGGCCAAGCTGCTGCTCAAGCAGCCCGGGCCGGTGGCCGTGATGCCGATGGTCGGCGCGCCGGACGCCTTCCGGTTCAACCTCGTGCCTCGCGACTTCGTGGTCGACGCGATCAGCCACCTCTCCGGCATCAGCGAGTCCGAGGGCCTCACCTACGCCCTTGCCAACCCCAACCCGCCGACGATCACCGAGATGATCGACTGCTTCGCCGACGCCACCGGCAAGCGGGTGATCAAGGTCAAGCTCCCCGCGGGACCTGCCACGGCGCTGCTCGCGCACGTGCCCGCCATGCGCAACCTCATGGAGTTCCCGGCCGAGGCGATCCCCTACTTCACCCACCCGACCCACTACCTCACCGACAACGCCTCGCGGGACCTGGCCGGCACCGGCATCGAGGTGCCCCACTGGTCCGACTACATCCCGCGCCTGGTCGCCTTCACCCGCGAGCACATGGACATGAGCAGCGCCGCGATGGTCTGACCACGAACTGGGCACCGCGGCCCCGGCGATCGCGCCGGCCACGGTGCCCAGAACGCCGTGCCAGCGAACTGGGCACCCTGGCCCCGGGGATCCGGCGGGCGGTCGGTGCCCAGTACCGCGGGGCGGACGTAGACTCGGGGCGCCGCCCCCGCCCCGTGAGTGCTCCCATGCCCCGTGTCGCGATCGACGTCCTGCTCAAGCACGAGATCCTGGACCCCCAGGGCCGCGCCGTGGAGCGCGCCCTCCCGGGGCTGGGCTACGACGGGATCCGCGACGTGCGCATCGGCAAGCACCTCGAGCTCGACGTCGACGCCGAGGGTGACGAGCTCGCCGCGACCGTGGACAAGGTCTGCGCCGACTTCCTCACCAACCCCGTGATCGAGTCCTACACCTGGCGGGTGATCACCGAATCCGAGCGGGCCGACGCGGACCGCTGAGGTGGCCATGCGTACCAGCCCCGGGGGCGTCGGGGACGGGTTGCCGTCGATGCCCGACGGCGAACCGCTCCTGCAGCGCTGGTTCGTCATCCCGATGGTCGTCCTGGTGGTCGCCGGCATCGCCGTGAGCATCTGGATGTTCTCGGCCCTGCTGGCCAAGGAGCCCATCACCGTCGCCGAGCGACGCCCGCCGGGCACCGCGCAGGTCACCCACGACCGCGGTCGCGCCGTCCTCAACGACACCCAGGACACCGAGCCGGGCCCGGACTGCGCCGAGGACGTCGAGCTGTTCGGCGACGCCGGGGCACGTGGCACGGTCCGCGCCGCCATGGAGGCGACCTGCGGGCTGCTGCAGATCGGCGACTTCCCGGACGCGGAGCGTGGGCTGGAGGCGTTCGTCGACGCCGGCGGGCAGCTGCGCGTGGCGATCTTCGAGCTGACCGGTGTCGAGTCCTCCGCGCGGGTCGAGACGATCGCCGACAGCGACGCGCAGCGGCTCGTGATCGAGCTCAACCCCCGCTTCCAGTTCGAGCCCGGGTACCGCGCCGCCCCGATGATCGTCCACGAGCTCACCCACATCGGGGCGGGCACGTGGCCGGGACAGCCGGTCTCGGCGGCGGACGAGCTGGATGCCATGCAGGCCCAGCACGACGCCTGCGAGCTGATCACCTTCACCGACGACCCGCCCCGCGGCTGCCTCGACGCGCAGCTGCTGGTCGAGGACCCCGACGCGATCGAGCAGCTCGTCGACGCGGGCTACCGTCGCTGACCCCGCGCATCCCGAACCGACCGACAGAGAGGCCGCACCGTGAAGGTGGGCGTGGTGACCTTCCCCGGCTCGCTGGACGACCGTGACGCGATGGCCGCGGTCGAGCTGGCCGGCGGCGAGGCGACCCAGCTGTGGCACGCCGACCGCAGCGTCGGTGACGTGGACGCGGTGATCCTCCCCGGCGGGTTCAGCTACGGCGACTACCTGCGCTGCGGGGCGGTGGCCCACCGCGCCGAGGTCATGCAGGGCGTGGCCGACTTCGCCCGCGACGGCGGCCCGGTGCTGGGCATCTGCAACGGCTTCCAGGTCCTGTGCGAGGCCGGGTTGCTGCCCGGGGCGCTGCTGCGCAACGCCGGTCTGCGCTTCGTGTGCCGGTCGGTGTCGCTGGAGGTCGAGAACCGCGACACGCCGTGGACCCGCGGGTTCACCGACGCCGGGCCGATCTCCGTGCCGGTCAAGAACGGCGAGGGCCGCTACTACGCCGACACGGCCACGCTCGACCAGCTCGAGGCCGACGGCCGGGTCGTGTTCCGGTACGCCGAGGGCGACAACCCCAACGGCTCCGAGCGCGACATCGCGGGCATCTGCAACGAGGCCGGCAACGTCGTCGGGCTCATGCCGCACCCCGAGCACGCCGTCGACGGGGCGCTGTGGACCGGGGACCAGGCCCTGCCGATGTTCCTCGGGCTCGTGCAGGCGCCCGTTCGAGCCTGAGGCGGACCCTCACGACCTGGGGCGCATGGCCTCCGGGACGCCCACGACGTCGCGCAGCAGCTCCGGGTGGATCTCCGTGCCAGCGCGCACGATGCTGATCTCGGCGTCGCGTTCGAAGATCGCCGCGCGGATCTCGGCGACGTCGCCGATGCCGTTGCCGCGCAGCTGGGTGAACAGGTCGCGCCGGCTGACGTGTGCTCGCTGGAGTCCGTCGTCGAGGATCTCGCCGTTCCACACGAGCAGGTGGGCCTTGGGTTCCACGAAGGCCACCCCGTCGACGTCGCGGACGTGGCGCACCGTGCTCTGCAGGAGCAGCAGCACCGCCAGCGCCACGACGCCGGCGAGCAACGAGGTCCGGACCAGCACGACACGGCCGACCAGCGAGCCCATGGCCACGCCGACGACCACGTCGAAGGTGGAGAACGTCGCGAGCGGACGCGGACCGGTCAGCCGTGTCAGGACGACCACGGCGGCGTAGATGCCGATGCAGGCCAGGACGACCAGCAGCAGGTCGCCCCAGTTGAGGCCCAGCTCGTTGGCCCAGTCGATGGCGAGTGGCGCGGCCATCACTGGTCGCTCAGGTCGCCGGGTTCGAAGTTGGCCTTCTGCGTGGCCTTCTCGGCGTGGGCCCCGGCGTCGCGCTCCTGCAGCTCGGCCTCGCGCGATTCGTGGTCGGGGCGCTCGGTCGGGTCCTCGGCGGTCTGGTCGTCGCGGGAGGGGTCGGCCATCGGTACGGCTCCTGTCGAGGGGCTTCCTCATGGTTCGAGCCGCCCCGGCGGGGCGTCCTGCCGGAGGATCGGACACTCGGACGGGGCGAGTACTGTTCGGGGCCACCGGTCACCCGCCGACGTGATGAGGCCGACGTGTCCGACGCCCCCTCCACGACGACCACCTTCCCGCCCGACGAGTCGCTCACCGACGAGCGGGCGCGTGAGCTCGGCCACGAGCTGGGCCTGCGCGGGGACGAGTACGACCGCATCGTCGAGACGCTCGGCCGCGTGCCCACCGTCTCCGAGCTCGGCATGTACTCCGTGATGTGGTCGGAGCACTGCTCCTACAAGTCGTCCAAGGTCCACCTGAAGACGCTGCCCACGGAGGCGTCGCACGTGCTGGTCGGCCCGGGTGAGAACGCGGGCGTGGTCGACGTCGGCGGCGGCCTCGCGGTCAGCTTCAAGATCGAGTCGCACAACCACCCGAGCTTCGTCGAGCCGTACCAGGGCGCGGCGACGGGCGTCGGCGGGATCCTGCGCGACATCTTCACGATGGGCGCCCGCCCCATCGCGATCATGGACCCCCTGCGGTTCGGGGACCCGTCGCGCGACGGCGACGGGGTGCAGTCCGCCGACCTGCAGCGCCACATCATCGACGGCGTCGTGCGGGGCGTGGGCGGCTACGGCAACTGCGTGGGCGTGCCCAACATCGGCGGCGAGACCGTCTTCGACCCGCGCTACGCCGGCAACCCGCTGGTCAACGTGCTCGCCATCGGCGTCATGCAGCGCGACCGGCTCCAGCTCGCGAAGGCCGAGCACGTCGGCGACGTCGCCGTGCTGCTGGGATCGTCCACGGGGCGTGACGGCATCGGCGGGGCCAGCGTGCTGGCCAGCCAGGAGTTCGACGAGGGGCTCGAGGCCAAGCGCCCCAACGTGCAGGTCGGCGACCCGTTCGCCGAGAAGCTGCTGATCGAGTGCTGCCTCGAGCTCTACGACCGTGACCTCATCGCCGGCATCCAGGACATGGGGGCGGCGGGGATCGCCTGCTCCACCGCCGAGCTCGCGTCCGCCGCGTCGATGGGCATGGCCGTGGACCTCGACCTGGTCCACCTGCGCGAGCCCTCGATGGAGTCGTGGGAGGTCCTGTGCTCCGAGAGCCAGGAGCGCATGCTCGCACTGTGCTCGCCCGAGGACCTCGACGACGTGCTGGCGCTCGCCGAGAAGTGGGGGGTCCCCGCGTCGGTGCTCGGCACGGTGGCCGAGGGGGACCGCCTGGTGCTGTCCCGCCGGGGCGAGGTCGTCGCCGACCTGCCGGCGCGCTCCCTGGCCGACGAGGGGCCGACCTACGACCGGCCACGGTCCCGCCCCGACTGGCAGGACGCCTACGCCACGGTCGATGCCGAATCCCTGCCCGTGCCGGGCCTCGGTGGGACCGAGGGCGACCTGGCGGCGTTCGTGCTGGACATCCTCGGCTCGCCGAACCTGGCCTCGACCCGCTGGGTCACCGAGCAGTACGACACGCTGGTCCAGGGCGGCACGGTGCTCGGCCCGGGCATGGGGGACGCGGGTGTGGTCCGGCTGCCCGACTCCCACAAGGCCGTGGCCTGCTCGACCGACGGCAACGGTCGCTGGTGCGAGCTCGACCCCCGCGAGGGCACCCGCCGTGTCGTCGCCGAGGCGTTCCGCAACGTCGCCGCGGTCGGGGCGCGTCCGCTGGCCACGACCAACTGCCTGAACTTCGGCAACCCCGAACGGCCCGAGATCATGTGGCAGTTCGCCGAGTCCGTCGCCGGTCTGGGCGAGGCCTGCGAGGCGCTCGGGATCCCGGTCACCGGGGGCAACGTGTCCCTGTACAACGAGACCCGCGTCGGCGACACCAGCCAGCACATCTGGCCCACCCCGGTCATCGGCGTGCTGGGGCTGCTCGAGCACGCCGACCGACGCGGTGGGGCTGGCCTTCCACGAGGCCGGCGACATCGTCTTCCTCATCGGCTCGGACACCCGCCCCGGCCTGGCCGGCTCCGCGCTGCAGCAGTTCCTCGACGCCCCGCTCGGCGGCCGGCTCGCGCCGGTGGACCTGCAGATGGAGGCCAACCTCGGCGAGGTGCTGCACGAGGCCGCCCGGGCGGGGCTGCTCCACAGCGCCCACGACGTCGGCCACGGCGGCCTGCTCGCGACGCTGGCCGAGTCGGCGCTGGCGGGCGGGCTCGGCGTCACGGTGCAGCCCGAGGAGGGCGTCGACCCCCGGCAGGTGCTGTTCTCGGAGTCGCCGGGGCGCGTGGTCGTCACGGTCCCGTCGGCCAACGTCCGCGCCTTCGCCCAGCTGTGCGGTGATGCCGCCGTCCCGCTGCGGGACATCGGCACGGTGGGCGGGACGCGGCTGGCGATCGAGGGCGTGGTCGACGTGGCTCTCGACGACGTGCGCCGAGCGAACGCCGAGGGGCTGTCGCGGGTGCTCGATCCCCACGGGAACGCCGCCGACAGCGCTGTCTGACCCCTTCGGGCAGGCACCGTGTTCGTCCGGACATGTCCCGGCCGCGAACCCGCCATGTCCACCCGTCACCCTGTGGTCGGAGCCGGGCACCCGCCCCTCGACTCACCGTCACGGACGTGCCCCCCATGTCAGCCACCCCCGCCCCCGCCATGCAGCCCCTGCACGTGCTCCGCCGTGTCCTCGACCGGCTCGAGCGTGTCCTGCGGCCCGAGGAGGCCGACGGCCCGGCACTGACGTCCCGAGCCGTGGTCGACCCCGTGCCGGTCGACCTCGACAGCACGACGACGCAGGAGCTGCTCCTGCCGCGCCGGACGAACGAACCGGCCGCTGCCCGGGCCAGCCGCCAGGCGCAGGACTACCTCGAACGTCGCCGTCGCAAGCTCTCCCGCCAGCTCGAGGGCCAGTGACCCGGGTGTGACCGGGGCGCCGGGCGCCCCGGCGTACACTCGCGCCACCCCTGGTCGCCGCTGTCGAAAGCGATCCGCTCGTGGTCCGTCCCGGCGTCTCCCTCCCGCTGTTCCCGGAACCCGGTGTGCGGCGCATGCCGCCTCCCGTGGACGCCGTCACGGGCGATCTGCGCGACGTGGCCGAGGGCCCGCGTGAGGAGTGCGGGGTCTTCGGCATCTACGCCCCGGGCGAGGACGTCGCGACCCTGACCTACTACGCGCTGTACGCGCTGCAGCACCGTGGGCAGGAGTCGGCCGGCATCGCCGTGTCCGACGGCGAACGCATCCTGGTCCACAAGGACATGGGGCTGGTCAACCAGGTGTTCACCCCCAACGGGCTGGCGGCCATGCAGGGCCAGCTCGCGATCGGGCACACGCGCTACTCGACGACCGGCTCGTCGTCGTGGGCCAACGCCCAGCCGCAGTACCGCGAGACCCCGACCGGCGGGGGGATCGCCCTCGGGCACAACGGCAACCTCGTCAACACCGCTGCCCTGGCCCGGCGCCTCGACAGCACGACCGCGAACGACTCGGGGCTGATGGCCGAGCTGCTGGCCCGCGAGGTCGACGTCTCCGTCGAGGAGGCGATCGTGCAGATCGCCCCCGACCTGCACGGGGCGTTCTCGGTCGTGGCCATGGACGAGGATCGCGTCTACGCCTTCCGTGACGCGCACGGCGTGCGGCCGCTGGTCGTCGGCCGGCTTCCGCGGGGCGGCTGGGTGGTCGCCTCCGAGACCGCGGCCCTGGACATCGTGGGCGCGATCTACGTCAAGGACGTGGAACCGGGCGAGCTCGTCACCCTCGACGAACGTGGCATGCACCACCGCCAGTTCGCCGAGCCGGATCCGCACTACTGCCTGTTCGAGTGGGTCTACCTCGCCCGTCCCGACCACCGGCAGGCGGGGCGCAGCGTCGCCTTCGCCCGCCGCGAGATGGGTCGCCAGCTCGCGCGCGAGGCACCCGTCGAGGCCGACCTGGTGATCTCGGTCCCGGACTCCGGGCGCGACGCCGCGGCCGGGTACGCGGCCGAGTCGGGGCTGCCGTTCGCCGACGGCCTGGTCAAGAACCGCTACGTCGGCCGCACCTTCATCCAGCCGTCCCAGACGCTGCGCCAGCTCGGGATCCGACTGAAGCTGTCGCCGGTGCGCGAGCTGATCGAGGGCAAGCGCCTGGTGGTCGTCGACGACTCGATCGTGCGTGGCAACACCTCCCGGCAGCTGGTGGCCATGCTCCGTTCGGCCGGCGCCGCCGAGGTCCACCTGCGGATCTCGTCGCCCCCGATCGCCCACCCCTGCTACTACGGCATCGACATGGCCACGCGCGCCGAGCTGATCGGCGCCGACCTGACCGAGCAGGAGATCTGCGACTTCGTCGAGGCCGACTCGCTGCACTACATCTCGCTGGACGGCCTGATCGCCTCGACCCCGGACGACAAGGACGGGTTGTGCCGGGCGTGCTTCGACGGGCAGTACCCGATCGAGGTCCCCGGCGAGCACGCCGAGCTGGCCCAGATCAAGTTCGACTTCGACGCCCAGACGGTCGAACGCGAACGGGTCGCCAACGCCCGCGAGGGTCGCTCAGTCGAGTGACCCGGGGCGGGGCGCCAGCCCGGCCAGCTCGTCATCGGGGTGCGGCGCGACCACGACGCGGTCCCGCCCCGCTCGCTTTGCCGCGTACAGCGCCCGGTCGGCGGAGGAGACCAGCTCGTCCTGGCTCGGGGCGGGGTCCGGCAGTGCCGAGACCCCCACGCTGAGGGTCACGGCCACCGGCAGCGGCAGCCGCCCCACCTCGGTCCGCAGCCGCTCGGCGACGAGCTCGGCCTCGACGAGGTCGGAGCCGGGCAGCAGGACGGAGAACTCCTCGCCTCCGACCCGTCCCACGGCGTCGGTGCGCCGGGCGACCTCCCGCAGGACACGTCCCACCTCGACCAGCACCTCGTCTCCGGTCGGATGCCCGAACCCGTCGTTGATGCGCTTGAAGTGGTCGAGGTCGGCGTGCAGCAGTGCCACCGACGTGCCGGTGCGCACGCTGCGGGCCACCTCCGCGTCGAGGCGCTCGTGGAAGCCGCGGTGGTTGAGGCATCCCGTCAGGCCGTCGCGGAGCGCCAGCCGGCGCAGCTCGTCGGCCAGCTCCTCGGCCCGCGTCACGCTCTGCCAGTGGTTGCGGGCGGTGAGGGCCGCCATCATGGCCACGAGCACGAGCACCGCGGCGCGCAGGACGATGCCCTGCGCGGCGACACCGCCGCCCGCGACGTCGATGGCCAGCTGCGCCACGACCATGGCTCCACCGACGAGCAGGGTCGCCCGGAACGGGTAGGCCATGCCGGCGAAGACCAGGGGCAGCATGAGCAGGAGTGCGATGGGGCTGCGCTGGCCCCCGTCGAGCTGTGCGAGCACCACGATCATGGGGACGAGCAGCAGGCTCCACACGACCATGATCTGCAGCCCTGCACGCGACTGCACCAGGCGCCGCCACGGCAGCAGCGCGACGGCGGCCGTGCTGACGCTGGCGGTCCCGACCAGCACCCAGGCCAGGCCCTGCAGGGGGCGGCTGGGCGTGGCGAGCAGGTAGACGGCGATCATGGCGATCACCACGACGCTCATCCAGATCCCGAGCCGCACGTGCTGCAACCAGAACCCGCGAGTCGCGGCTCCCTGCCCTCCTGCGTCGTACACGTCCACGTCGTACCCCTCGCGGACCCCCACGCTCCCTGACGGGCCGGTCGGCGCGGTGGTCTCACGGAACTCTTCGGCGGCCGGGGCCGCACGGTGGAGGCAAGTGTGCACCCTTCGCGCGCGGTATGCGTCAGAAGTACTCGCGCATCCACGGGGTCGGGGCGTCGAACGCCCAGGCCAACGCGTCCACGTCGGCGGCCGACGCGCCCCGCAACCGCCCCCGCCGGGCGAGCACCCGGGCCGGGGCGAACCCCGTGTACAGCGCCGCGAGGTCGTGCACGTCGATGCCCACGCGCCCCGCCCCGCCGGGTGAGGCCGACCCCTGGCCGTCGCGGACCTCCAGCACCCACGGGCCGTCGTTGGCGGCCACACGCCGGTCGTGGACCTGCAACGGGACGGTGACGTCGAGGCCGGCCGGGTATCCCCGCGCCGCGATGGCGCCGGCGAGGTCGACCATCCGCGTCATCCAGTACTCCTGCATCCCGATGGTGGTGTCCAGCTCGGGCAGCTCGACCACGAGCGGGTCCGTCGGCCACGACACCAGACCCGCCGTGGGGGCCACGCTCCACCATCGCCCGAGGTGTCGCCAGAGGGCCCGTTCCACGTCGGCGTCGACGCCGACGACCAGCTGCACGTCGAGGTGCCACCCGAAGCCGCCGCGGTCCTCGCGCCCCCAGGCCACGAACCCGACGGGGGTGTCGCCGCGCACCGCGACGTCGAGCCCGTCGCCGTCGGCCTCGTCCGGCCCGGCCTCGAGTCGCCGGGCGTACCAACGGTCCGGCGCGACCAGTCCGCCGGGCTCGGTCCGGGCGAGGGCGCGCGCGAGCTCCCGGCAGGCCGGCAGGTCCGCCTCCGTCCCGGGGCGCACGACGACGTCGTCGACCTCCGGCGGGGCGATGCTCGTCAGCGCCCGCGTGTCGACGCGGCGCACGTCGTGCGTGCCGGCCAGCGCCCACCCCCAGGCGCGGTAGGGCGCCACGGTCGCGGGGTAGAGGCTGGAGATGACGTCGCCGTGCTCGCGCATCAGCTCGATGGCCGCCGCGAGCAGGCGCGAGCCCACGCCCCGTCCCCGCTGGTCGGCCGCGATGGCGACGCCCCCGACCCCGCCCATGGGCACCTCGCGGCCGCCGAACACCTGGCGGAAGGGCCACACGCCGAGCTGGCCCACGAGGCGCCCGTCGACCCGCGCGGCCAACCGGCGGTCCAGCGGCACGTAGGGGGAGGAGGGATCGAAGGAGCCCATCTGGTCCGCCGTGAACGTGCGGACCCGCAGCTGGTAGGCCGCCTCGGCCTCGTCGGGGCGGAGCGGGGAGACCTCGAGGCCCACGGGTGGCCCTTTCGAGACGGGAGGTGTCGGGCCGCGCCACGCTACAGCCGGGGCGATGGGTTCGGCGCGGGACGGGCGTGCGTGCGACCATGTGGCCCCGCCCGCTGCCGCGACAAGGACGCACACCGTGGCCGACGAGCCGATCAGCTACGCGGACGCCGGGGTCGACCTCGACGCGGCGGACCGGTCGGTCGACCTCATCGGCGAGGTCGTCGCGCGCACCCACCGTCCCGAGGTCCTCGGCGGCATCGGGGGGTTCGGCGGGCTGTTCGCGCTGGACACGACCCGCTACCGGCAGCCCGTGCTCGTGTCGGGCACCGACGGGGTGGGCACCAAGGTCGACCTGGCGCGTCGGTTGGGACGCCTGGACACGGTCGGGATCGACCTGGTGGCGATGGTGGTCGACGACCTCGTCGTCACGGGCGCCGAGCCGCTGTTCTTCAACGACTACGTCTCCGTGGGGCGGCTCGACCCGGCGCGCGTCGCCGACCTGGTCCGCGGCATCGCCGAGGGGTGCGTGCAGGCCGGCTGCGCCCTGGTCGGCGGCGAGACCGCCGAGCACCCGGGCCTGCTCGACGAGGACGAGTTCGACCTCGCCGGCTTCGGCGTGGCCGTGGTCGAGCGCGACGACGTGCTCGGCCCCGACCGCGTGCAGGCCGGCGACGTGCTGGTGGGGATGGCCTCGTCCGGCGTGCACAGCAACGGCTACTCGCTGGTGCGCCGCATCGTCCAGGACCTGGACCTGGCCGAGGCGCACGGGCTGTCCCGCCCGCTCGGCGACGTCCTGCTCGAGCCCACCCGCATCTACGCCGCCGACTGCCTCGCGGTGACCGCCGCCCACGAGGTCCACGCCTTCTGCCACGTCACCGGCGGCGGCCTGCCCGGCAACCTCCCGCGCGTGCTTCCCGACGATCTCGGGGCGCGCGTGGACACCTCGACGTGGCAGTGGCCCGAGGTGTTCACCTGGCTCGCCGAGCACGGCCCGGTGGCCCGTGACGAGATGTGGCGCACCTTCAACTGCGGCGTCGGCATGGTCGCCGTCGTCGCCCCGTCCGACGCCGACGCCACCGTGGCGACCCTGCGCGAGCGGGGCGTGGACGCCTGGGTCATGGGCGAGGTCGTGTCGGGGGTGGGCGTCACCCTCGACTGAGTGCGACACCCCGAGCTCGACCGATCGACGTGGCCAGGCCGCGCCGGCGACGAAGTCGCTGACGGCTTCGACGAAGGCGTCGGGGTCCTCCCAGGAGGGGGAGTGACCGCAGGGCTCCAGCGACACCAACCGCGCATCGGGGAGCCCATCGCGCAGGACCTCACCCACCCCTGTGGGGTACAGGGCGCTCTGGGCGCCGTGGCACAGCAGGACGGGGAGGTCGAAGGCGGCGTACTGGTCCCGCCAGTCCATCGTCGCCATGCCTGCGAGGAAGGCGAGCAGGGCCTCGGGTCGAACGGCCAGCCGGCGCTGGAGCCACCACTCCTCGGTCTCCTGGTCCGACATTTCGCGATGGTCGTGCCAGCGCCCGTCGTTCCGCCCCTGACTTGGGCGGCATGTCGAGACGTGACACGCGTGCCAGATCGCCTGAACCGGCCGGCCCTGTAACGGTGCCCAACGGCGGCTACGCACTGGCTACGCGGCTCTTGTGTGGCTACGCTGTGTCCACCGATGTAGCCACATGGAGTGCGGTCATGGCCGAGGCAGGCATCCGTGAGCTTCGCAACCACCTGAGCAAGTACCTGGACCGCGTTCGGACCGGCGAAGAGCTCGTGGTGACCGACCGCGGCACGGCGATCGCTCGAATCCTGCCCATGGATGAGCTCCGTCCGTACGACCGACTCGTCCGTGAGGGACTGATCGAACCCGCGCCGAGCAGGACGCGCCACCGCCCGCAGCGACCCACACGGACCAAGGGTCCCGTCAGCGACCTCGTGGCCGATCAGCGACGGTGATCGTCTACTTCGACACCTCCGCGCTCATCCCGCTGCTGCTGGCGGAGCCGGGTACGCCGCTCGCCCAACAACTGTGGGACCAAGCCGACCACGTCGTCTCGACGCGGCTGGTCTACGCCGAAGGCAGAGCCGCTCTGGCGCAGGCGCACCGCCTCGGTCGCGCGACCTCCTCGCAACTCCGCAAGCTGGTGGCGGAGCTGGACGACCTGTACGGCCAGCTCGACCGCATCGATGTGGACGATCCGCTCGTCGTTCGCGCTGGCGAGTTGGCTCAGACGCACGAGCTGCGTGGCTACGGCGCGGTTCACCTGGCAGCCCTGGAGCGCGTGGCGGGCAAGCAGACGGTGCTCGCCTCCGGCGACCGCGACCTGTGCACGGCAGCCGCCGCCCTTGGGTTCGCCGTCGCCAACACCTCCCGAACCGACCGATAACGCTCCGACCTCGCGCATGCGCGAGGCGTGACGGTTCGGCGGATCCAGAACGCCCGTGCCGTTGCGACTCGCCTCCTCCAGACACGTCCGGGGGGCGCCAGATGACATCGACCAGCGTGACCTTGCGCCCTCACCTGGGTGTGGGGCCCGGGACACAGGCCGAGGGCCCCAGTCCCGTCGACAGCGAGCATCAGCCTCAAGACACACAGTTTGCAGGCGAAGTCCCGGTCGCTTGCCGCACGCGGTTGGCGTTGTCACAGTCGGGGTGGCACCGATCGGGGCACAGAAGTGGACACCGGATGGCGGTACGGCGCGCGGACCGAACAGGACGCGAAACTCCTCGCTGAACGGCAGTCGCCCGGGCCCAGTTCCCGCGTGTAGCGACGTGGACCGGCGGCTCTGAGCTACTCGTCGAGGGGGAGCCGCTCGGCGTGCTGGCCAGTCACGTCCGCGATGAGGTCGAAGTCCTTGTCGAGGTGGAGAACAGCCAGGCCGGCCAACTCGGCGGTTGCGGCGATCAGCAGGTCGGGCACGGCCGGGGCCCGGTGGTGTCCGCGGTCGGCAAGCAACTGTTGGACCTCGACCGCACGATCCTCGATGGCTGGCGTGAGGTACTCCACGGGCATCGACGCCAGCGGCGGCCGCCGCAGACCCGCCCTCAGGTCATCGCCGGTGCGGGCGCTGTAGCCGATCTCGAGCCGGGTGACGGTGCTGACGCGGACCAGGCCGCGTTCGATCCGGTCGGCCCACAGCTGTCCCTCGGCGGCGCTGCCGAGTCGGACCAGGGCCGACTTGTCGATGAGCCAGTTGGTCACTCCCACGCCCCGCGCATGACCTCAGGATCCGCGAGGTCGGAGAAGGTCTGGGCGAACTGGCGCAGCGACTCGACGGTGACGGGCTCGTCGGAGGTCGAGGCGACGCGCACCATCTGGCGGCGGAGGTACTCGGTGCGGGACAGGCCGAGTCGCTTGGCCTTGTCCTCGATGGCGGAGACGACGTCGTCGGGGACGTCGCGGATCAGCACGTCGGTCATCCCTGGCTCCTCCATCAGTGGTATCGCATGATATCGCAGCGACTCCCGGCGCGGGACGTGTGGATATCGCCTGCTTGTATCGACGTGCGCGGTCCGTCAACCAACGGCGGCTACGCACGAACGGCGCTGACCCCGATGAGGGTTTGCGACTCCGATGAGGATGGGGGCCGGAATGTGCCCCAGATCCTCATCGCTGTCCCGGATCCTCATCGGCTCACGGCGGCGCAGATCGCTTCGCTACAGACTGGGTCGAGCGCCTCCCGGGGCGGGCGGTGTCCGACGGACGGGCGTTCGGGACGATCGCGGTTTCGGGCGGCTCGGCTGGGCCGAGCATCCGCCCGCAACGGGGACTGCCTGCACCGGCCTCGCGGGAGAGTCCCAGCCAGCTGCAGTTGGCGCGCGTGGACGGTCTGGGCAAGCGCGTCGGTCTGCGACACGTTGATGAGTCTCCGAAGACCGCTGCTGGCTCCCAGCATCGAATCGCTATGGGATCTCGGCGGCGGAGCGTGTGCTGAGGAGCCAGGCGAGGAGGTCGGCACGGCGGCGTTCCAGCGTGGCCTGGACGCGCAGGCGGCCAAGGGCCACACCCACCACCGCGCCGACCACCGGACCCGCGAACTGCAGACCGGCGTCGAGCGTCCCCAACACCAGGCCCGTCAGGACGAGCAGCCCGACCAGTCCGTACCAGGGGCTCCACCGTCGCTGGCACTGCGACCTCGCCTTCAGGATGGCCACCCACG
The DNA here is from genome assembly GCA_963796225.1 of uncultured bacterium. Lineage (GTDB taxonomy): Bacteria > Actinomycetota > Nitriliruptoria > Nitriliruptorales > Nitriliruptoraceae > CAWCLK01. The sequence continues at coordinate 112,250 of CAWCLK010000019.1, read as the reverse complement.
CGTGCACTTCGGCCGGGTCATGGGGATGCTGCGATCGGGCAGCACCCCAGACCGCGACCCGCTGCTCGGGTGAGAGCGCGTCCCACCAGGCCTGTACCTGGGCATCGTCCATCTGCAGGTCTCGCCCGCCAGCGATGATCACGTCGTCCAGATCCCGCAACCGATGCCACAGCCCCATGCCGAGCGCTCCCGATGCTCACCTGTCCGCCTCAGGCAGGTAGTTCCCCGCCGCACACCAGAAGTCCTGCGCCATCCGTCGAAGATCGCTCGCGGGGGCCTCGGATGGCATGGCGCGAACGCACGGGTCACCTCGCCGTCGAGGTCACCCTCGCCGCAGCCAGAAGCCGCGGAGGCGGGCGACGGCGGCCATGCGCTTCTCGGCGACGCGCTCGGCGGCCTCCTCGGTGGTCACGCCGGCCTCGCGGGCCTCGGCGAAGATCTCGAGCAGGGTTGCGCCGATGTGCTCCACCTTGGCGGTGGCGCGGGCCTCGGAGTGGCCCAGCGGGTCGAGCTCGTCGGACACCGTGATCAGCCCGCCGGCGTTGACCACGTAGTCCGGGGCGTAGAGGATCCCGCGCTCGGCCAGCCGGTTGTCGTCCTCGTCGGTGGCGAGCTGGTTGTTCGCCCCGCCGCAGACCACCTCGACCTGCAGTCGCGGGATGGTGTCCTCGGTCAGCACCGCCCCGAGGGCGTTGGGGGAGAACACGTCGGCGTCGACGTCGTGGATCTCGTCGGGTGCGACGGCGTCCACCCCGTCCTGGTCGGCGACCCGGGCGAGGGCGTCCTCGTCGACGTCGGTGACGGTGACCTTGGCGCCGTCCTCGAGCAGGTGCTCGACCAGCCGGCGGCCGACCTTGCCCAGTCCCTGCACGGCGACGTGCCGCCCCGACAGCGAGCGGCTGCCCCAGCGGTCGTGCGCGCAGGCCTGCATCGACACGAACACGCCCAGCGCGGTGAGGATCCCCGAGTCGCCTGCCCCGCCGTGGGAGGCGGGGCGCCCCGTCGCCCAGCGGGTCTCCCGCGAGATGACCTCCATGTCGGCCGGGTAGGTCCCCACGTCGCACGCGGTCACGTACCGGCCGCCGAGCGACGCGATCATCCGCCCGTAGGCGCGCAGCAGCGGCTCGGACTTGTCCGTGGCCGGGTCGCCGATGATCACGGCCTTGCCCCCGCCGACGTCCAGTCCCGCACAGGCGGCCTTGTACGACATCGCCCGCGACAGCCGCAGCACGTCGGTCAGCGCGGCGTCGTCGTCCGGGTAGGGGTGGAACCGCGTCCCACCCAGTGCCGGGCCGAGGGCGGTCGAGTGGATCGCGATGATGCACCGCAGGCCGGAGTCGTCGTCCTGGCCGAACACGACCTGCTCGTGGCCGACGAACCGGTCGAACATGCTGACGCTCATGGTGGGGCTCCTCGTTGCGTCGCATGTCACGGACCGGTGCGTGCGTGGTCGGCGGGTCGCGCCGTGCCCGACGTCCCCGAGCCTACGTCGTGTCAGCGCGCCTGGTCCGCGATGTCGTCGGCGAACGCGCGGTCGTACATGGACGCCAGCGTGCGGGTGCGGTGGCGACGTTCGGCCTCGTCGGCGCCCCGCAGCCACTCGATGGCGGCCTCGCGGACGCGCTGGTCCGCGGTCTCCTTGACGTCGGGGCGGTCGACGTAGCGCGCGAGGTCCTGCAGGTCGGACCAGCCTCGGATGACCTCCTCGGGGTCGTCCTCCTCGCCGGGTTCGTAGGCGGCCAGCAGCAGGGCCGGGGCGTCGGGGTCCTCCTCGAGGCACAGCTGGGCCGTGTGCATCGCCATGTTGAGCTGGCGTTCCTCGTGGGCGGACCGGGCGAAGGCCGCCAGGCGTTCCGCACGCTCGGGGGAGGGGTCCTCCTTCTGGAGCTGCTTGAGGCCCTTGCGCAGCTCGCGGATCCGGTCGTCCGGCGAGACCGGCTTGTACCTGGCGCGCACCACGCGTCCCCTGCTGTCCGGTTCCTGGTCCGGGACGAGGCTAGTCGTGCCCGGTCACTACGGTGTCCGAGCGAGCCACTGCGACGAGAGGAGGGCGCGTGGACCGGTCGACGCTCGCCCGCGCCGTCCGTGCGGTGGCCGAGGCCGACGCGCTCGTGGTCACCGCGGGGGCGGGGATGGGCATCGACTCGGGCCTGCCCGACTTCCGGGGTGACGAGGGGTTCTGGCGGGCCTACCCGCCGTACCGCGAGCTGGAGGTCTCCTTCACCGACATGGCCACGCCCGCGGCCTTCCACCGCGACCCGACGCTCGCCTGGGGGTTCTACGGGCACCGCCGTCGGCTGTACCGGGCGACCACACCGCACGAGGGCTACCGGATCCTGTCGCGCTGGCTCGACGACGCCCCGGAGGGCGGCTTCGTCGTCACCTCGAACGTCGACGGGCACTTCCACACGGCCGACCACGACCCCGAGGCGATCTGGGAGGTCCACGGGACCCTGCGCTACGACCAGTGCCTGGGTGCCTGCGGGGCCGACCCCTTCGGTGCCGGCCCGGACGTCGAGGTCGACCCGGACACGATGCGGGCGGTCGGCTCGCTGCCGTCCTGTCCGGCGTGTGGTGGACTGGCCCGTCCCAACGTGCTCATGTTCGGCGACGCCGGGTTCGACCCGGTGCTGTCCGACGCCCAGGAGCGTCGCTTCAGCGGGTTCCTGGCCGACGTCGCCGGCGCACGGATCGTGGTCGTCGAGCTCGGGGCGGGCACCGCGGTCCCGACGATCCGCCGGATCGGTCAGTACCTGGTGCACCAGCACGGTGCCCGGCTCGTCCGCGTCAACCCCGGCGAACCCGACGGTGGGTCCGACGTCCTGTCGCTGGCGTGCGGAGCGCTCGAGACCCTGCAGGCGATGGACCGGGAGCTGCAGGACGCCTGACGGCCCTCAGCGCAGCTCGGCACTCGCTCGCGCATCAGCGCAACTGCTTCAGCGGGCGCCGTCCCATGAACCCGGTGGCGGTCTCGTGCCACCACGCCAGCTCGGGTTCGCCCTCCAGCCAGCACAGCAGCACGGTGCGGTCGCCGACCTCGGCGGGGAAGTCCAGCAGCAGGGGCGCGTAGCCCTTGACCTGCACGCCCCGTGCCCGACAGCCGTCGAGCAGCTCGCCCATCCGCGCCTCGAGGGCCTTGATGTCCGGGATCGGGACGTCCTGGCCCTCGTTGTGGGCGTGCGCCTTGGTCGCGAGGTCGGCACGGACCTCGACGAGCTCGTCCATCGCGGGACGCATCTCGCCCAGCAGCTGCCGGGCCTCCTCGATGGTGAAGGTGCGGTCCACGAACGGGCTCGCCTGGTGGGGAGCGATTCCGGGTCCACGCTAGTCCGGTCGTCCGGCCGCGTGCGGGGTGCGGTCGGGGGTCGTTCGATCACGGGGCAGCCCCGGGGTGGGGCCGTTACCGTTGAACGCCACGCCACCGAGAACAGGCCGTGCCCATGTCGGAGCTCCGCGAGCAGCAACACTTCGCCGATGCACCGGTGATCCTGGACGGGATCCCGTCGGGGTACCCGGACATCGACGAGGTCGAGACGCAGGAGTGGCTGGAATCCTTCGACGCGGTGGTGGAGGCGTCGGGCAAGGCGCGCGGGCGGTTCCTGCTGCTGAAGGTGCTCGAGCGGGCACGGCAGCGCAACATCGGCGTGCCGAGCCTGACGTCGACGGACTACATCAACACCATCCCGTCGGAGCGCGAGCCGACCTTCCCGGGTGACGAGCACCTCGAGCGCCGCATCCGGGCCTACATCCGCTGGAACGCGGCGGTGATGGTGCACCGGACCAACGTCGAACGGGGCACCGGCGGGCACATCGGCACCTACGCCTCGGCGGCGGCGCTGTACGAGGTCGGGTTCAACCACTTCTTCCGGGGCAAGGACCACCCCGGTGGTGGGGACCAGGTGTTCTTCCAGGGCCACGCGTCGCCGGGGATCTACGCCCGGGCGTTCCTGGAGGGGCGGATGGACGAGGACCGGCTGGACCGGTTCCGCCAGGAGGTCGACCCCGGTGGGCTGGCGTCGTACCCGCACCCGAGGCTGATGCCGGACTTCTGGGAGTTCCCCACGGTGTCGATGGGGCTGGGGCCGCTCAACGCGATCTACCAGGCCCGGTTCAACCGCTACCTGGCCAACCGCGGGCATCAAGGACACCTCCGACCAGCACGTGTGGTTCTTCGGCGGCGACGGCGAGACCGCCGAGCCCGAGGCCCTCGGGGCGCTGTCGGTGGCGGCCCGCGAGGGGCTGGACAACCTCACCTTCGTGGTCAACTGCAACCTGCAGCAGCTGGACGGGCCGGTGCGCGGCAACGGCAAGATCATCCAGGAGCTCGAGGGCGTGTTCCGGGGTGCCGGCTGGAACGTGATCAAGGTCGTGTGGGGCCGCGAGTGGGACGAGCTGCTGGCCCGGGACACCGACGGGCTGCTGATCGCCCGGATGAACGAGGTCCCCGACGGGCAGTTCCAGACCTACACGGTCAAGCCCGGCGACTACATCCGTGACGACTTCTTCGGGACCGACCCGCGGCTGCGCAAGCTGGTCGAGCACCTCTCCGACGAGGACATCGAGCGGCTGCCGCGGGGCGGGCACGACTACCGCAAGGTCTACGCGGCGTTCAAGGCCGCCACCGAGGCGCACGGCGCCCCGACGGTGATCCTGACCCAGACGGTCAAGGGGTGGACGCTGGGGCCGGACTTCGAGGCGCGCAACGCCGTGCACCAGATGAAGAAGCTGAGCTCGGACGCGCTGAAGACGTTCCGGGACCGGCTGTACCTCGAGGACATCACCGACGAGCAGCTCGAGGGCGACCTGCCGCCCTACATCAACCTGGCCGAGGGTTCCGACGAGCGCGAGTACATGATGGAGCGCCGTCGGCAGCTGGGCGGGGCGGTGCCCGAACGACGGGTGCAGTTCGCCATGCCGTCGCTGCCCGAGCGTGACGCCTACGCCGACCTCAAGCAGGGCTCGGGCAACCAGGAGGTCGCCACCACGATGGCGCTGGTGCGCCTGTTCAAGGACCTGATCCGCGCCGACAAGGAGTTCGGCAAGCGCGTCGTCCCGATCATCCCCGACGAGGCGCGCACCTTCGGGATGGACTCGCTGTTCCCGACGCTGAAGCTGTACGACCCGCACGGGCAGACCTACGAACCGGTCGACCGCGAGCTGCTGCTGTCCTACAAGCAGGCGGTCGACGGGCAGATGCTGCACGAGGGCATCACCGAGGCCGGGTCGATGGGCTCGTTCGCCGCGGCCGCCACGTCCTACGCCACGCACGGCGAACCGATGATCCCGCTGTACGTCTTCTACTCGATGTTCGGGTTCCAGCGGACCGGCGACTCGATCTGGTCGGCCGCCGACCAGCGCTCCCGCGGGTTCCTCATCGGGGCGACCGCCGGCGGGACGACGCTGAACGGCGAGGGGCTGCAGCACCAGGACCGCGGGTCGATGGTGATGGCCCAGACCAACCCCGCCATCGAGGCCTACGACCCGTCGTTCGCCTACGAGATCGCGGTGCTGGTCCAGCACGGGCTCGAGCGGATGTACACCGACGAGCACGTCGAGGGCGGCGAGGACGTCATCTACTACCTCACCGTCTACAACGAGCCGGTGGTCCAGCCGCCGATGCCCGACCACGTCGCCGACGAGGACGTCATCCGCGGGATCTACCGCTACCGCGAGGGCCAGGGCGGCCAGCACGACTGCCACATCCTGTCCTCCGGCACGATCATCTTCGAGGCCCTGCGGGCCCAGGAGCTGCTCGCGCAGGACTGGGACGTCAAGGCCGACGTGTGGTCCACGCCGGGGTGGAACCGGCTGCTGCGCGACGGGACCGAGTGCGAGTCGTGGAACCGCATGCATCCCGACGCCGACGAACCGCGCGTGCCGCAGATCACCCAGGCGCTCGAGGGCACCGAGGGCCCGTACGTGGCCGTGTCGGACTGGATGAAGGCCACCCCGGTCCAGGTCGCCGACTGGATCGACGGCCGGTTCGCCGTGCTGGGAACCGACGGGTTCGGCCGCTCCGACACCCGCGAGGCCCTGCGCCGCCTGCACAAGATCGACGCCGAGTGCATCGCCGTCACCGTGCTGGCCGAGCTGGCCGGCCTCGGCGAGATCGACACCGACGTCGTGGGCAAGGCCATCCAGCAGTACGACATCGACACCGAGCTGTGGCCCTACATCGGCTACCGCCACACCGGCGACGTCACGTCCTGACCGAGCGGGGAGCTCGTGAACGCACCGTACGGGCAGGACCACGCCCGCGGCCTGGTCCTCCACGAGGACGACGAGGCCACCGAGCGTGCCCTGCTCGAACGCCAGCTCGCGCAGTACGTCGCCCTGACCAACGCCGCGGGCGAGGCGATGTGGCGGTGCGACTACCGCCCGGCCTTCCACTACAGCTACCTCAACCCGGCGGCGGTGCGCACCCTCGACGTGACCCTCGAGGAGCTGGCCGGCGACGAGGACGTGGCGGTGCAGCGCACGCACCCCGACGACCGTGACCGGCTGCTCGCCGGACGCGCCGACCCGCGGCGCGCCGCATGGCCCATGCAGCTGCGGTGGGCCCTGCGCAACGGCGCCCACGTCCGCCTGGAGGTCCGCGAGATCCCCATCATCGGACCGGATGGCGACGTCATCGCCACGCTCGGCATCGCTCGCAACCTGTCCGAGCAGGACCGCGAGTCGCTGGCGCTGCGCGACGCGCTGTCCCGCGAGCAGCAGGCCGTCGACGAGCTGCGGGCCGTCGACGACCTGCGCCAGACCTTCCTGCGCGCCGTCTCGCACGAGCTGCGCACCCCGCTGGCCGGTGTCCTCGGCTACGCGGAGACGCTGCAGCAGCACCGCCACCGGCTCCCCGAGGACAGCGTGGCCCAGCTCGTGGATCGCCTCGTGCGCAACGCCACGCGCCTGCGGGACCTGCTCGACGACCTGCTGGACATCGACCGGTTGGCTCGCGGCACGCTGACCGCCGAGCGGCGCGAGACCGACGTCGCCCAGACCGTGCTGCGGGCCGTCGAGCTGGTGGGCGCCCCGCTGGGGCAGATCCGCGTCGACGTGCAGCCCTTCACGGCACGGATCGACGCGCCCAAGTTCGAACGCATCGTGGACAACCTCGTGCACAACGCCGTCCGGCACGCCGGCACCGCGGCGACCGTGTGGGTGCGGCTGACCCGCGAGGACCCCGACCTGCTGCTGGTCGTCGAGGACGACGGCCCCGGCATCGCCGCCGAGCTGCGCGAGCGGCTGTTCGAGCCCTTCGAGCAGGGCATGGTGGCCTCCTCGGACGCCTCGCCGGGCACCGGCCTCGGCCTGTCGCTGGTGCGCCAGTTCGTTGCCCTGCACGGCGGGTCGGTCCGGGTCGACGACCGCCCCGAGGGCGGGGCGCGCTTCGAGGTCCGCATGCCGCTGGCACCCCCGGCATGACGGTGGAGACCCCGTGGGCACGCTGACGTTCTTCTACGGCACGATGAACTGCGGCAAGTCGACGCTGGCGCTGCAGATGCACCACAACGCCAGCGCGGCCGGCAAGGTCGTGCTGCTGTTCACCAAGCACGACCGGGGTGGCGCGGCGATCACCAGCCGGCTCGGCCTGCGCCAGCCGGCCCTGGCCGTGGACGACGACGCGGACCTCCATCGCATCGTCCTCGACGCCATCCACGCGGGCACGCCGGTGGACGAGCTCATCTGCGACGAGGCCCAGTTCTTCACCCCGGCCCAGGTCGACCAGCTCGCCCGGATCGCCGACGACCTCGACGTGGACGTCCGCGCCTTCGGGCTGCTCAGCGACTTCGCCACCCGCCTGTTCCCCGGCTCGCGCCGCCTGCTCGAGCTCGCCGACCACCGCGAGGAGCTGCAGCTCGACGCGCGATGCTGGTGCGGGGCGCCCGGCACCCACAACGCCCGCACGCTGCACGGCGCGATCGTCCGGGAGGGCGAGCAGGTCATGGTCGGCGACGTCACCGCCGACGGCCCCGCCGAACAGCAGGAGCTGCTCGAGGAGGCCATCGCCTACGAGGTGCTGTGCCGACGCCACCACCGCGCGGGGATCACGCGACGGCTCGCGGACGGGGCGGCGAGCCCCTTCGAGGACGTCGGCGCCCCGTGAGGCGCCGTGGCCGCGGGGCGCACGGCGTCACCACACGGCTCAACCTTCCGCGTCGGGGACCGATGGGGCCAGAGGGGGCCGACAGGAGTGCCGTGGTGAGGGGTTCCAACACCGGCCCGGGCCCGTGGTACCGGCCCGTGGTCGCCGGCGACCGCTATCGCCGCGGTGTGGTGGGCGACGGCCGTGGTGGCGGCGGTCGTCGTCGCGACCCAGGTGTCGGCCGGGGTCTCACTCGGTGAGTCGTGGCTCGGGTTCGGCCTGTTCGCGGGCCTGGTGATCTTCTGGGACCTGCGGCCCATCATCACCTCCGGCGGGTACGACCCGCAGGGGGTGAACCTGTCGACCGCCTTCGTGTTCGCGGCGCTGCTGCGATGGGGGCTGGGGCCCGCCCTGCTCATCCTCGCGGCCGGCACGCTGGCCGGCGAGATCGCCAAGCACAAGCCCGCCGTGCAACACCGTCTTCAACGTGGCGCAGTACACGGTGTCCTACGCGGCGGCGTGGGTCGTCGTGCGCGTCGGCGGCCTCGGGCCGACGTCGGCGGCGCCGGGGATGGTGCACGCGCACGACATCGCCACGCTGGTGGTGGCGGCCGCCGCGTACCACATGACCAACCTCGTCCTCGTCAGCGCGCTGGTCAGCCAGCGCAGTGGTCGGCGGTTCCGCGACGAGCTGTTCGACGACATCGTCTACTACACGGTGACGACCGCGGCCGTGCTGGCCGTGGCCCCCCTGCTGGTCGTGCTGGCGCAGGTCGAGCTGGTCTTCATCCTCTTCCTGCTCCCGCCGCTGCTGGCCGTGCAGCAGACCGCCGCGATGTCGGTTCGCCAGGAGCAGCAGTCGCTGCACGACGTGCTGACCGGACTGGCCAACCGCAAGCGCCTGTCGCGGGAGGTCACCCAGGCGCTGGCCGACCCCGACCCCGATCGCGTCGGCGCCCTGCTGCTGCTCGACCTCGACCGCTTCAAGCAGGTCAACGACACGCTGGGCCACCAGGCCGGCGACGAGCTGCTGGTGCAGGTCGCGGCACGACTGCGCGACGAGGTCCGCGAGCACGACGTGGTGGCTCGCCTCGGCGGCGACGAGTTCGCCGTCTGGCTCCCGCACGCCGACCAGGTGCTCGCGGTCGAGGTCGCCCGGCGCCTGCGCGACCGCCTGCGGGTTCCCTTCGAGCTGTCGACCATGGTGGTCGACGTGGCCGCCAGCGTCGGGATCGCCCGGTACCCGCAGCACGGCGAGTCGCTGGCCGACCTGCTGCGGTGCGCGGACGTGGCGATGTACGCGGCCAAGGACGCCGAGGACGGGATCGAGGTCTACGAGCGCAGCCGCGACTTCAACACCGTCTCGCGGCTCGAGCTGGTGACGGAGCTGCGGCGTGGGATCGACGAGCACGAGCTCGTCCTGCACTACCAGCCCAAGATCAGCTTCGCCGACCACCACATCGTGGGGGTGGAGGCGCTGGTGCGCTGGGACCACCCGACGCGCGGACTGCTGTTCCCCGGCGACTTCCTCGACCTCGCGGAGCAGGCCGGGCTCATGCGCGCGGTGACCGACGCGGTCATCACGCAGGCGCTCAGCCAGGCGGCGGCGTGGCGGGACCGGGGCCTGGGGGTCCCGGTCGCGGTCAACATCACCCCCCGCGACCTCGCCGACGCGCGCTTCACGATGACGCTCGCCACGGGCCTGGCGCGGCACGGCCTGCCCCCGGAGTACCTGCAGCTCGAGGTCACCGAACACACCCTGATGGACGCCCTCGGGGTCCAGTCCCGCGTGGCCGCGATCGCCGAGCTGGGACTCAGGCTGAGCCTCGACGACTTCGGCACGGGCTACTCGTCGTTGAGCCACCTCCGGCGGCTGCCCGTCACCGAGCTGAAGATCGACCGCAGCTTCGTCGCGGAGGTCCACGACAGCGACGCGCTGGTGCGGTCGATCGTGCAGCTCGCGCACAACCTCGGGCTCGCCACGGTCGCCGAGGGGGTGGAGACCGAGGCGGACTGGCACGCGCTGCGGGCGCTCGGCTGCGACGTCGCCCAGGGCTTCCTGTTCAGCCGGCCGCTGTCTGCCGACGAGGCGACGGCGTGCCTGGCCCGCGGCAGGCTCGCCGGCCCGTCCGACGGGGATGCCGGTGGGCGCCGCCGGACCGCCACCGTGGTGTCCGAGGACTAGCCTGCCGGCGTGACGAACAGGGGCCGTGGTGGACCTCGCGCTCGGGCGACGTGCGGACTACGCCCTGCGGGCGGTGCTGGACCTCGCCCGCCACGACGACGGGACGCTCCGGCCGTCCCGGGTGATCGCCGAGGCGATGGACGTCCCTGCGACCTGGCTGCCCGAGCTGCTGGCCGCCCTCGGGGACGCGGGCATCGTCGCGTCGGCGACGGGGCGCTCCGGCGGCCACCGGCTGGCCCGCCCGCCCACGGCGATCACCCTGCTCGACGTCGTCGACGCGGTCGAACCGGAACGCGTCCCGACCTGCGTGCTGCGGGGCGGGCCCTGCGGGTGGGAGGGCCGCTGCGCCTTCCACGAACCCTGGACGGACGCGAAGCGGGCGCTGCTCGACCGGCTGGCCGCGACCACGTTCGCCGACGTGGTCGCCCTGGACGTCACCCTCGACACGCCCTGGCCCGGACGTGACGGGGCGGCCGGCTGAGCCGGCCGCCCCACTCGTCGTGCCCCTGCCGGCTGGGTGGCGAGGTTGGTCGCCACGTCAGCCCATCAGCCGGGTTCACTCCACGACGAGCGTCGCCTTCATGCCCACCTCGTAGTGGCCGGGGATGTGGCAGGCGATCTCGTAGGTCCCGGGTGCCAGGTCCAGCGTGACCGTCTCGGTCGCACCGGCGTCCAGGGCGCCCGTGTCCGCCATCGGAGCGCCGGACGAGCCGGCCGGGGCGACGGTGAACTGGTGCGGGGCCTCGCCGTCGTTGGCGATGTCGAAGGTGACCTCGCCCGCCGGGGCGGTGAACTCGTCGGCGCCGAAGCTGAACTCGGTCATCGCGAGGCGCACCGTGCCGTCGGCGACGGGTGCGGCGGGCTCCTCGGGTGCGGGGGCCTCCTCCTCGACGGCCGGCGCGTCGTGGGCCTCGAAGATCGACGGGTCGTCGGGGCCGGTCACGTGCAGGACCGCTGCCGCGCCCTTGTCGATCGCCCGGGTGATGGCGTGGTCGACCAGCAGGTAGTCGCCCGGCACGTCGGGGGTGAACTCCACCCAGGTCGCGCCGCCGGCGGGCACCGTCGTGGTCTGCACGTCCCGGTTCTCCAGCGACCCGCCGTCCACGCGTGCCATGTCGAAGATCTCGCCGATGACGTGGAAGGACGAGGACAGGTTGGGTCCACCGTTGCCGACGAAGAGCCGGACGGTCTCGCCGACCTTCGCCTCCATGGCGTGGTCGCCGGTCAGGGCGCCCGACTGGCCGTTGAAGACCACGTACGTGGCGTCCTCGGCCATCATGGCGTCACCGTCGTAGGAGACCAGGCCGGTCGCGCCCCGCTCCTGCTGGGTGTAGATCTCGCCCTGCATGACGTAGAGCTCACGGTCGACCGGGGCGAGACCGCCCTCCGGCTCGATGACGATCAGCCCGTACATGCCGTTGGCGATGTGGGTGGGGACGTGGGGTGTCGCGCAGTGGTAGACGAACACGCCGGGGTTCAGGGCGGTGAAGGTGATCGACTTCGACTCGCCCGGGGGCACCTGCAGGGCCTTCGCCCCGCCGCCCGGTCCGCTGACCGCGTGCAGGTCGATGGAGTGGATGTTCGTGCTGTCGGCGCTGTTCGACAGCGTCAGGTTGATCGTGTCGCCCACCCGCGCCCGCAGCATCGGGCCGGGCACCTGGCCGTCGAAGGTCCAGTACGTGTAGGTGGTCCCGTCGGCGAGCTGGCCCTCCTTCTCGGAGGTGGTCAGCTCGAGGTCGACGACCTGCGGGGCGCGGCTGCCGACGGGCGTGCCGACGGCGGTCGGGTCGGCCGCGATGCGGTCGGCCGTGGTCGGCGCCGCGGCGGTCGTGGCGGCGGGGGCGTCGTTCGCGGCCGCGCTGTCCGGTGCGGCGGCCGTCGCGGGTGCCTCGGCCGTGGCCTCGTCGCCGTCCAGCGCCCCGCTGACGAGCAGCGAGGTCAGGATCGACAGCAGGATGGTGGCCACCAGCAGCGCCACCAGTCGGCTGCCGGTCACCGAGTCGACCTCGACGCGAGTGGTGGTCGGGTCCGTCGTCCGGGTGGGGGGTGCGGCCGGTGGCCGCTCCAGCGTGGGGGTCGCCATGGGGCACCTCTCCATAAACCATGAGTTGGGGACTTGGTGTTTCTCATGGTCGAGGCCCGCGCGACGACACGGCAGGGCCGAAGGGCCCTCCGGGCGGGGGACCTTCGGCGCACCACGTCGGCGCGCGGGCATGGCGACGGGGCGCCCGGGACGAGCCCGTGGCGCCCGATGCGTCCCGCGTCAGCCCCGGAAGGCCTCCGACCGGTGGAAGCGGCGACCGCTCACCAGCTCGGTGTCGATGCGCAGGTACCGCTGGGCCTCGCCGGCCGGGAAGGCCCACGGGGTGATCCGGAGGGTGCGCAGGACGGCGACCTCGGTGGGGTCGGTGACCTCGTGGGCGATGCCCTGGACGAGCACGCTCCAGCCCCACTCGCCCTCCGAGTCGTGGTCGTCGACCTCGAAGGCGACGACGGCTCCCGCTGTCGCGGCGTCCAGCTTCGAGCCGGGGACGCTGCGCAGGACGATGGCCCCCTCGTGCATCGCGAAGTTGACCGGCAGGATGACCGGCAGGGCGCGGATGGTCACGCCGAGTCGACCCACCGAGGCCTTGCCCAGGTGGGCGAGGCACTCGTCGCGGGTGAGGGGTTCGAGGTGACCGCGGGCAGCGAGCTTCATGGTGCGAGATGCTCCCGGTCGGCCGTCGCCGGCGGCAGGGCCACAGGTCCCGACTCGGAGGGGCCGGTCGGCCCGGCCGAGCACCTCCTCGGCACGGTGGGGGTCCAGTCCGGTGCGCAGCACTGGGCGGGGCCCTCGCGCAGGTGGCCGATCGTGGGTGGGGATGCGCGCTCGACGTGCGATCGGCCGCGCCGCGGCGCGACGGTCGGCATCATCGCCCCATCGGAGCCGATCGATCGGAGCACGTCGTGCCAGCCCTTCCCAGCTACGTCCAGGACCAGTGGGTGACGCCGGAGGACGAGGGGAGCGTGGTCCGCAGTGCGGCGGACGGGTCCGAGGTGGCCCGGGTGTCCACGGCGGGCATCGACATGGCGGGGATGCTCGAGCACGCCCGCCGGGTCGGCGGGCCGAACCTGCGGGCGATGACGTTCCACGAGCGGGCGGCGATCCTCAAGCAGCTCGTGGGGGCGGTCGCGGGCGCGAAGGATCGGCTGTACGAGCTGTCGGCCACGACCGGGGCGACGCGTGGCGACTGCATGATCGACGTGGACGGTGGCATCGGGACGATGGCCACGTACGCGTCCAAGGGGCGCCGCGAGCTGCCCAACGCGAAGCTGGTGCTGGACCGGCAGGTCGAGCCGTTGGCCAAGGACGGGACGTTCCTGGGGGTGCACGTGCACACGCCCCGCGAGGGCGTGGCGGTGTTCATCAACGCGTTCAACTTCCCGGTGTGGGGGATGCTGGAGAAGTTCGCGCCGGCGTTCCTGGCCGGGGTGCCGGTGGTGGTCAAGCCGGCCAGCCCGACCGCGCACGTGACCCAGGCGTGCGTGGAGGCGATGGTGGACGCGGGGGTGCTGCCGGACGGGGCGTTGCAGCTGCTGTGCGGGTCGCCCGGTGACCTGCTCGACCACGTGGACGGGCAGGACTCGGTGCTGTTCACCGGGTCGTTGGCGACGGCGACGAAGCTGCGGGGGATCGAATCGATCCGGTCGCGGTCGGTGCACTTCACCGCCGAGACGGACTCGTTGAACTCGGCGATCCTGACCCTGTCGGACGGGGCGGACTCGCCGGAGATCGACCTGTTCGTGGACGAGGTCGTCAAGGAGCTGGTGGCCAAGTCGGGCCAGCGGTGCACGTGCATCCGCCGGGCGTTCGTGCCCGAGTCGGTGCTCGACGAGGTGTCCGGCCGGCTGGCCGAGCGGGTGAAGGGCCTGACGGTGGGCGCCCCGACCGACGAGGACACCGACATCGGGCCGCTGGTGTCGGTGGACCAGGTCCAGGAGGTGTCCAAGGCCGTCCAGCAGCTGCGCAACGGCTGCGAGGTGCTGGTCGACGAATCCGACTACGACATGCAGGGGCTGGCCGAGGACGGGGCGTGGTTCGCCCCGACGGTCCTGCTCGCACGCGACCCCGAGTACGGCCCGGTGCACGAGGTCGAGGCCTTCGGCCCGGTCACGACGCTGGTGCCCTACCGCGACATGGACCACCTGGTCGAGCTGTGCAAGCTCGGGTCGGGGTCGCTGGTCACCTCGGTCTACGCCGAGGACCCGGCCACCGCCCGTGAGGTGACCCTGCGCATCGCGCCGTACCACGGGCGGGTGCTGGTGGTGGACACGACGTGCGCGAAGCGGCAGACCGGACACGGCTCGCCGATGCCGCACCTGGTCCACGGTGGGCCGGGGCGTGCCGGTGGCGGGCAGGAGCTCGGCGGCATCCGGGCCGTGATGCACCACCTGCAGACCACCGCGCTGCAGGGGTCCCCGGACGCGCTGACCGCCACGGTGGGGGAGTACCTGCCGGGCGCCACCCGCAACCTCGACGGGCCACACCCGTTCAAGGTCCACTTCGAGGACCTGTCCATCGGCGACGCGCTGGTGACCGACACCCGCACGATCACGATCGAGGACATCGAGGCGTTCGCCGAGCTGACCGGGGACCACTTCTACGCCCACATGGACGACGAGGCCGCCAAGCAGTCGCCGATCTTCGAGGGCCGGGTGGCCCACGGCTACTTCCTCGTGTCGGCCGCCGCCGGGCTGTTCGTGTGGCCCGACCCCGGCCCGGTGCTGGCCAACTTCGGGATCGACCAGCTGCGCTTCGCCAGCCCCGCCTACCCCGGTGACACCATCCAGGTCACCCTGACCTGCAAGCGCAAGACCCTGCACGGCTCGCGCGGGTACGGGGAGGTCGCCTGGGACACCGAGGTCACCAACCAGGACGGCGACGTCGTCGCCTCCTACGACGTGCTCACGCTCGTGGCCACCAAGGAGGGCCCGCCCCAGGAGTGATCCGTTCGGTCAGCCCCGTGGGTTCTGCACCGGGCGGGGCGACCGGGCGACCGGCGCGACGGGCGGGAGCTCGTGCGAGGCCGGGTCGATCACGATCTGGTCACGGCCGAGGTCCTTGGCCCGGTAGAGCGCCCGGTCGGCCGCGGCCACGACGTCGTTGGGTGCGTGCCGGGCAGCGGGCGGGCCGTCGCCACGCCGATGCTGACCGTCAGGGTGGGCGCCACCGGCGACGCGGCGTGGGGGATCCCGAAGCCTGCCAGCAGCTCGCGGAAGCGGCGGGCCACGGCGACGGCCCCGTCCACGCCACTGTCCGGCAGGACCACCGCGAACTCCTCCCCGCCGAAGCGGCAGGCGAGGTCCTGGGACGCGCGCACGGACCGGTCGAGGCACGCGGCCACGGTGCGCAGCGCGTCGTCCCCCGCGACGTGGCCGTAGTGGTCGTTGTAGGCCTTGAACTCGTCGACGTCGGCCAGGACCAGCGCCAGCGTGCCGCCCTCCACGGCCTGCCGGTCCCAGTGCTCGTCGAGGTACTCCTCGAAGGCGGCCCGGTTCGCGATCTGGGTGAGCCCGTCGACCATCGCGCTGCGGCGCAGCTCGGCGTTGGCGCGCTGGAGCCGGCGTTCCGCCCGCTCGCGGACCTGGACCTGCTCGCGCAGCTCCATGGTGCGGTGGGCCACCACCCGTTCGAGCCGCTCGGCGCGGGTGCGATGCTCGCGGGTGGTCAGGACCCCGTCGATGGCACGACCGAGGTGGATTCGCAACAGCTCGGCCAGGCCCGGCGCCCCGTCCGGGTCCTGTTCGAACAGCACGTAGCCGAAGGGGCGGTCGAGCACGCCGAGGGGCTGGAGGACCAGCACACCGTGGTCGAGCTCGTCCCGTCGCTCCTCCGGCAGCAGCCGGTGGCTCGCGAAGGACGCCGTGCTCGTGGGATGGCGGGCGCCCTCGCGATGGTCGAGGACCAGCTCGGCCCGCTGGACGGTCACCTGCTCCTCGCCCGCGGTGATCTCGTCGCCGATGGGGCTCGTCCTCGTGTAGAGCGCCACGAAGCAGCGCACGGCCCCGAGCCGGGGGAGGTGCTCGGACAGGGTCTCGACGGTCTGCTCGATGGTCCAGCAGTGGTCCAGGGCCTGGCTGAAGGCCATGCGGGCCGCCTGGTGGGCGACCTGGTCGCGTCCTCGGCGGGCCATGTCGACGGCCGCCGCCGGGTCGACCGCCGGGGCAGCGCCCCGCCCCGCCGTCGACCCACGCGCCACCAGCTGCGACGGGACGACCACGTTGCGGGGCGGGGCGCCGTCGACCTGCTCGAGCAGCAGCGTGGCGACCACCTCGCCCTGCCGTTCCAGGTGCTGGTCCACCGTGGTCAGTCCGGGCCACAGTCGGGCGACCTCGTCGTCGTCGAAGCCGGAGACCAGCAGGTCCTCGGGCACGCGCAGGCCGCTGTCGGTCGCGGCCGCCACCGCCGCGAGGGCCATCGGGTCGTTGAGCGCCACGACCGCGTCGAGGTCGGGGCGCCGTGCCAGCAGGGCCCGCACCGCGGGGTAGGTCACCTCCGGACGGAACTCGCCCGTGACGACCAGGTCCTCGTCGGCCTCGAGGCCGCGTCGTGCCAGCTCCCGCCGGAAGACCTGCTCGCGTGCGATCGAGTCGGGCTGGTGGACCGACCCCCGCACGAGGGCCGGTCGTCGCACCCCGCGGTCGTCGAGCAGGTGCGCGAGCAGCTGGGTCATGCCCGTCTCGTTGTCACCCCGGACGCCCGACCCGGTGGCCGCCTCGGCGCCGACGTGGACGACCGGCACCTCGAGGTTGTCGAGCAGGTGCACGAGCTCCTGCTGCTCCGATGCGTCAGGACGGTTCATGAGCACGACGCCGAGCGGGGCGGACGTCGACAGCAGCGACACCAGCAAGGGTGACCCGAGGCCGCGGGCGTACGCCCCGTCGACGTGGACCACCAGCGGCACCCCGTGCTCGGCCAGGACCCGGTGGGCGGCGGCGAGGATGCGCCGCTGGTAGGCGTCCATCGCGGTCACCGTCGCGACGACCGGGCGACCCGCCTGGGATGCCATGGTGCGTCTCTCCCTCCGTCGGACGGGCACGTCGCGTGAGCGCCGACCGGACGTCTGGTGTTCTGATCGGCGAGAACGGGGCGATCTTGACCTCCCGCGGTCCCCACCTGTCATCGTGCCCGAAGGTCCCGTGCGAGACGGTCGGTTCGGCCCTGTGGCCGGAGGTCCCGAATCGCTCGAATGGCCCCGATGACCGATGACCGACGGCGACGATGCAGGAGTGATGTGGAGGCTGTGGCCAGCGCCGCCGACCTCGATGCCTGGGTTGCCCGCATGGCGGCCCCCGCGGTCGTCGTGGGCCCCGAGGGGCGGATCGTCGCAGCCAACCCGGCGTGGCAGTCGATGACACCGTCGGGGGCTCGTCGCGGCGTGAGCGTGGGCGTGGGGTCCGACTACGTCGGCGTGACGCGGGGCGCGGCCAGCCGTGGGGATCCCGACGCCGCCCTGGTGCTCGGCGTCCTCGAGGCGATCCTCGGCGGCACGGCCGACCACGGCGACGTCGACTACCCGTGCCCGGACGTCCGCAACCAGCGCTGGTACCGCATGTCGGCCTACCTCCTGGACCTCGACCGACCGCATGCGCTGGTCGTGCACCGGCCGACGGCCCCGCCGCCGCCCCTGGTCGGAGATGGCGTCGACGGCACCGGCGTCGTCCACGACCTGCGCAACGCCATGCACACCGCGTCCGGCTTCGCCGAGATGCTGCAGGACCAGGGGGAGGCGGCCGACCCGGAGTCACGGCACACCTGGGTCGCGGCGATCGGGCGCCAGCTCGACCGGGCCCAGCAGCTGCTGGCGGCCCAGGAGGATCAGATCGAGGGGGTGTCCCGGGTCGCCACACCCGATGCGGTCCCCGTTGCCGAGGCGCTCCAGATGGCCAGCGAGCTGGCGGGCGTTGAGCACGTGGTCGCCGGGGACGTCGGGCTGGTCGTCCGCTGCGACCTGCAGCACCTGGTGCGGGTCTTCACCAACCTGCTCACCAACGCCGACAAGTACGGGCGGCCGCCCGTGCGGGTCGTCGCCTCGCGGGTGGGCCCTCGCGTCCACCTCGACGTCACCGACGACGGGGACGGCATCCCCCCAGACCTCTCCGGGCGGCTGTTCGCCCTGTACGCGCGCAGTCGGGACCACGTCGCGGGACCGCAGCCGGGTTCCGGGATCGGCCTCGCGATCGTGCGCGAGCTGCTGCGCGTCAACGGCGGCACGATCCTGCACCAGCCGGACTGGCCGGGTGCCGGGTTCCGGATCGACCTCCCCGCGGCGGACGTGCCCGGGTGACGCGGCCGGTCAGCCGCTCCACTCGGTGACCCAGCGCTGCTGCTCGCGACGCGGTGGCGCCTGCACGCGGATCAGGGCGTCCTCGACGAGGCGCAGGGCCCGCTGGTTGTGGGTGGTCTCGGCGACCTCCCAGCCGCTGAGCAGGCCGTGGGTGGCACGCAGCTCGTCCACGTTCGGGTTGCTGGTGAGCAGCCGCTCGACACACGGCTCGTCCTGTGAGGCGCTGGTGGCCAGGCCCACCGTGTAGGCGGCGAGCCACGCCACCCGGCCGAAGCTGGGCGACCGCGTCGCCGAGGGCGGGTCCTCGACGACGGAGATGGGGTCGTCGATCGGTGGGGCGGCCGGGCGGCGATGTCGCACAGGACCCGGTCGTTCCTGCTGGATGGCGATGGGGACGCGACGACGGGGCGTCATGACGGTGCCTCCCGGTACACCTCCCACGGTCACCCCGTGGAGGGCCGGTGTCAAGACTCGCGCGTGAGGTACAGCTGCAGCTCGACCGTGGCCGTGTCGGCGACCGAGACGACCATCGGGGCCGACGGCGGGGTGACCCCGTGGTCGGCCAGCACGACGTCCAGCGACCCGGTGACGACCACGAGGTCGTCGGTCCACACCGCCTCGAGCGGGACCGTGACCTCGCGGGTGACGCCGTGGATGGTGAGGTCGCCGGTGGCCTGCACCGCGATGGTCTCGTCACGCACGGGCACGGTGCCGAGGTCGACGGGCTCGGCGAGCACGAAGGTGGCCTCGGGGAACGGCCCGGTCTCGAGCGCGTCCTGGATGCGCCCGTCGCGTCGTGGCTGGTCGCTCTCGATGGCGGTGAGGTCGGCAGTGATGGTCGTGTCGGTCAGCGTGCGGCCGTCGATGGTGATGGTGCCGGTGACCTCGGGGGTCCGGCCGATCGCCTCGGCCGCCCCGATGGTGGACAGCTCCTCGGCGATGCGGAAGCCGACGAACGTGCCGGTGGTCTGGGTGACGCTGAAGCTCCCCACCGACGTGTCGACGCGCCACGTCCCGTCCGCCGAGGTCGCCGCGCTGTCCGACCCGCCGTCGTCGGCCTGTCCGGTCTGCGCGCTGCCGACGGCCGCGTCGAGGTCGACGGCGGACGGGGCGGGGCGGAGCAGGTACCAGGCCACGGCCGCGACGCCGGCGGCGACGACGACGCCGATCCCGACCGCCACCCGCCGGCGGGTACGCCGGGACGAGCGCGAGGAGGAGGTGGTGGTCATCGGGGCGCGTCCTCGTGGGCTGCGAGAGGTTCGGCGTCCTCCCGGGGGCGGGGCGGGTACCTGATCGTCGCCGCCGACCCTGTGAGGATGCTGAGACGCCCCGCGTCCCGCTGGCCGTTCTCGCCCCGACGCGCCGAAACCGGCCACGATCCCTCGCGAGCCCGTTGCCGTGTGTGGTCACACGTTGGGGGTGCCGTCGACGATCTGTTCGGCGAGGTCGTGGACGCCCGTGTTGGTCCTACGGGCGTGCTTGCGGAGCCGCTGGAACGCCTCGTCCGGGGTGATCCGGTTGCGTTCGTCAAGGATGCCCTTGGCCTGCTCGTCGATGATTCGGCTGTCCAGGGCGTGCTGGAGCTGTTGGCTCAGCGTGCGCGCGTCCTCCAGCCGACCACCGTTGAGCACGTAGCCCGAGGCCATGTCGGCCAGCGCCCGCGCGACCTCGAGTTCCGCGTCGTTCCACTCGTGGGGCGTCTGCCGGTAGATGTTCGTGCCCCGATGCGACGTTCGGCGACGGGCATGGGCACGCCCAGCACCGCCCGAACCCCCACCTGCAGCGCGGTCTGGCGGTAGGCAGGCCACCGCTCCTCCTGCTCGAGGTCGACCACCGCGACCGGGTCGCCGCTGCGGTAGGCCTCGTGGCACGGGCCCTCACGCTGCGCCTCCTGTGCCTCCTCCACCGCGGCGACGTTGCCGTCGGTCGCGGCGACGAAGGCGAGGTGCGGGCCGTCGTCGGCCAGTGACACCCCGGCGCCGTCGGTGCCCAGCACGTTGGTGACGTGGTCGGTCAGCCGGTACAGGACCGTGCCGATGTCGTAGTCGGTCAGCAGCGCGCGGGCGTAGTCCCCGACGGCCTGCACGAGAGCTTCCGTGTTCACCAGGAGGTCCAATCGTCGTGATCGGGCCGCACGAGACACGACCGGGAGCTCGAGTCGCCACCGTGAGAAGACGCGGCGCCTCACCTGTGTAGACCGACTCCCGCAGGTCTCTGCAGCGCGGGTCCATCACGCCTTCGACGGTACGCAGCCCGTCCAGGACCGTCGGGCCGACCGAACCCGATGGTGGTCATGGACCCTTGCCAGGTGTGGTCCACTGTGGCCGTGCCGTCGAAGCCGTGACCCCGCAACGGCGGCGCACCGCACGTCGCGGGTGTTGACGTGGCGGAGTCATGGCACGCGGGACCTCGCCAGCATCCGGTCATCATGTCCCCTGCCTGGCGGCCGTCGGTCCGTGGCAGGCACATGCGGGTCGGCGGCACCGTCGGGGGCGAGCCGCGATCCAGGAGCGCCCGTGACCCCGCCCGAGCCCCCCCTGTGCGACCGCTGCGGCGTGCGCCGTGCCGAGGCAACGTCCGCCATGTCAACGGAGGCCGACCGCCCCGCTTGCAACGGCTCTGCCGCACCTGCCTCGCCGAGGGCCGGCTGGTGCCGGAGGCTGGTGGGCCGGGGATGCTGGACGCCTTCGTCGCCCAGATGCTGGGAATGTCGGAATCGCACGACGCCGCGATGCAGGCGCCCGCGCCCCAACCCGTCCGGCAGGTCGACATCACGCGCTCCTTCAGCAGTGACCTGCGCCGGCTGCTCGAACGGGCGGCGCAGTCGGCGGCGGCCTCCGGCCACGACATCGACGTGCCCCACGTGGCAACGGCGCTGCTGACCGACGGGATCGGCCCGGTGGCCGACCGCATGGGCATCGACGTCGATCGGTGCTGTCGCGACTGCCGGCGCCGGCAGCGGACGGCACCCCGGTCGACGAAGGCATGGCACCGCCACTGACGCCTGCGTGCAAGCGGCTGCTCCTGCGCTCGTACCAGTTCGCCCGGGGGAACGGCGAGCCCACGTGGGTCCGGAACACCTCGTCTTCGCCCTGGCCACGGACCCGGAGTCGGAGACCGGCGAGGTGCTGCGCCGCGAGGGCCTCACCGCCGACACCATCGCGGACGCGTTGGCCGGGGTGGTGGAGCGCGGCCGCCGTCGGGTGGTCGTGGTGGTGGTGGGGACAGCGCCACACCGACGCTCGACCAGTACGGCCGCGACCTCACCGCGAGGCACGCGAGGGCCAGCTCGACCCCGTCGTCGGTCGTGACAGGAGATCGAGCAGACGCTCGAGGTCCTGTCACGTCGCACCAAGAACAACCCGGTGCTCATCGGCGAGCCAGGCGTGGGCAAGACGGCGATCGTCGAGGGGATCGCCCAGTCCTCGTCGACGACGACGTGCCGGACCTGCTCGCCGGCCGGCGGCTGATCGCGCTCGACCTCGCGGGCATGCTCGCCGGCAGCCGCTACCGCGGCGAGTTCGAGGAGCGGATGACGGACCTGATGGAGGACGTGCGCGACAACAGCGACGACCTGCTGCTGTTCATCGACGAGCTGCACACCGTGGTCGGCGCCGGCGCGGGCGAGGGCGCGATGGACGCCGCCAACATGCTCAAGCCGGCGCTGGCGCGCGGCGAGCTGCACGTGCATCGGCGCGACCACGCTCGAGGAGTACCGCCAGCACGTCGAGAAGGACGCCGCCCTGGAGCGGCGCTTCCAGCCGATCATCGTCGGCGAGCCGTCGTCGAGGAGGCCGTGCGAGTCCTGACCGGTCTGCGCGACCGCTACGAGGCCTTCCACGGGGTGCAGATCGACCGACGACGCGATCATCGGCCGCTGTCCGCCTGTCGGACCGCTACGTCACCGACCGGTTCCTGCCGGACAAGGCCGATCGACCTGGTCGATCAGGCCGCGGCACGGGTGCGCCTGCGCCTAGACCGCAGTCGGCGACAGCGCGCTCTCGAACAGCGGTCGGCGCGAGCTGCGAGCAGGATCAAGAAGCAGGCGGTCGCCGCCGAGGAGTACGAGCGTGCGGCCGAGCTGCAAGGAGCAGATCGCGGCAGCTGCGGACGTCGAGGTCGAAGCAGGCGCACCGCGAGCCGCGACGTGCCCCCGAGGTCTACCGACGCCGACGTCGCCGACGTCGTGTCGCGCGCCACCGGCGTGCCCGTGTCGCAGCTCACCAGCCGAGGTTCTCGAGCGCCTGCTGCGACCTCGAGGCACCCTGCACGAGCGTGTCGTCGGCCAGGACGAGGCCGTCGCGCGTCGTGGCCGAGGCCGTCCAGCGCAGCCGGGCGGGGTCGGTGATCCGGACCGCCCCATCGGCAGCTTCCTGTTCCTCGGGCCCGACGGGTGTCGGCAAGACCGAGCTGCGCGCGCGCTGGCCGAGGTCGCTGTTCGGCGACGAGGACCCGATGGTCCGCTTCGACATGTCGGAGTTCCAGGAGCGGCACACCGTCAGCCGGCTCAATCGGCGCCCCGCCCGGCTACGTGGGCTACGAGGAGGCCGGCCAGCTGACCGAGTCAGGTCCGCGCCGCCCCTACACGGTGCTGCTGCTCGACGAGATCGAGAAGGCCCACCCGGACGTGTTCAACGTCCTGCTGCAGCTGCTCGACGACGGCCAGCTCACCGACGGCCAGGGTCGCCGCGTCGACTTCCGCAACACGGTCGTGATCATGACCGTCGAACCTCGGCGCCGAACGCCTCCAGCGCCAGCAGGCGCTCGGGTTCCGACCCACCGGCGAGCCCGGGGACGAGTTCGACGAGGTCCGCCACGACGTCATGCAGGTGCTGCGGCGCAGCTTCCGTCCCGAGTTCCTGAACCGGATCGACGAGGTCGTCGTCTTCGAGCCGCTCGACCGCGAGCAGGTCGAGGCCGTCGCACGGCTGCTGCTCGGCGAGGTGGCCCGCCGGCTGGCAGGCCAACGCATGGGACTCCACGTCACCGACGCCGCCACCGCCTGGATCGCCGAGGACGGGTTCGATCGCGAGTTCGGTGCACGTCCCCTGCGTCGCACGATCCAGCGGTCCGTCGAGAACGAGCTGTCCCGGCGGGTACTCGCCGGCGAGCTGCGCGAGGGCCAGCGTGCGCTGATCGATCGGGCCGGGACGAGCTCGTGGTGGAGGTCGAGTCCGACGACACGCCGGTCCCCCCGGACTCGGAGGACGCCCATGACGGCTCGACCGCGGTCACCCCGCGGGGACCGAGCGACCCGCGTCATGCGCCCTGATGGACGGCGGGGATCCACCCCAGCGGCAGACAGCAGTGCCGGTCACGCTCCCGGTCCACGCGACCGTGCCCGAGGCGGCGGCGGTGTCCGGACAGCCGCACCGTTCCAGGGCCGCGGCGAGATCGAACAGGTCCATGGCCGGGTCGCGGTATCCAGCGATCTGGCGGCGGAGCACGTCGAGGGCGATTCCGGGCGACAGGTCGAGCTGGTTGAGCAGGAACTCGTCGGGGTGCAGCACTTCGACGTCGTACGGCTCGGTCGCCCGGGGCGGGAAGTCATCGACGTTGAAGGTGACGATGGCACTGGCGGCTGCGCGGACCGCGGCGGCCAGGACGTGCCGGTCCTTGGGGTGGTTGGTCATCGCGCTGATCAGGTCGACGTGGTCGCTCACGAAGGCGTCGGGGAAGCTCGCGACCATGTTGGACCGGATGCGCGCGGCAGCGGACGGCGTGACGCGGTCCGGCAGGTTGTCGACCAGTTCGTCGAGGATGGTCGTGGTCCACAGAGGCCGGTACAGCTCGGCGGCCGCCATGCGGAGCAGGGTGTCGCGCAGGTAGGCGGGGTAGAGCGCGCACGCGTCGAGGACGACCGAGAACACGAGGTGGTCAGCGCCGCACGCGCGTACGGGTGACGTCGTCGTCGTACAGCCCGGCGTCGTCGGAGATGTCGGCGAGCTCGTCGAGGCTGCGGTCGCGCTCGTGCCGGATGCGGTCCCGGTAGTCCAGCACGTCGGAGAGACGCAGTCGCCGGTGGCGGCCGGGCTGGGTGTAGGGGATCTGGTCGTCCTCGAGCAGCTTGACCAGGGTCGGCCGGGACACGCCCAGGAGGTCGGCGGCCTGCTGGGTGGTCAACGTGGTGTGGTGTGGCGCGACGGTGACGGCCTTGCCTTCGGCCATGGCCGTCACCACGTCTCGCAGCACGGTGGCGACCTCGTCGGGCAGGGCGATGCGAGTGCCGTCCGGCATGACGAGCTCGGGTCGCCGCTCGTCTCGGAACTGCGCCACGATGCGACGGAAGGCAGCGTCGTCCTCAGGAGGCAGGAACGTTCGATCTCGCACGCTCACGTGTTGCTCCTCGATGTGACCTGCAACAATAGGGGCAATTCGAAAGAAACGCAACCAGCTCGCTGGGTCGATGTGGATCCGTATCGCAGCGCAGTCGCGAGGCCCCGGTGCCGGCTTCGGCCGGTGGCGATGCAACGACGACCGCACATGGTCGTCGTCCACGAGTAGGCGGCGGAGACCGAACCTGACCGTGTGTGTAGTGCGGGTTCCCGCACGGCGAGGTTGAAGCGATTGCGCCACTTTCCCCCCGCGCTGCGCGGCCTTCAACCTCTTCGCGCCGGACGGAGTCGCCGTCCGTGGCTGCTCAGAGGTTGAGACGGTGCCACGGGAAGTCGGTGGTGAGCGCCCGGTGGCCAGACGTCGGCTGGTGGGCTCGGCGGCGGCCGCCGGTGGTCGGAAGCCTTGGCGGCACGGTGCGGAGCCGAGGAGTCGCGGCGGATCACTCGTCGGGCTGTGCGCGGTGCGACGGGCTCGGGCGGTGCGGTGCGCTCTCACGCAACCAAGGCTCGGCGTCCTCGGCGATCTCACGGGTGGGGAACGTCGCGGCATAGGAGACGCGGTCGAGCTGGAAGCGGACCTGATAGCAGCCCGAGGGCAAGCGTCGGATCCCCATGGTGATGCGCTTCCGCTGGCGGACGTCTTCACGGTACGCCCGGCGGAACCCGCCGACCCAGGTTGTCCACAACCTGGTGGTTGGCATGAATTTGTCACGCCGGGACCGGGACCGGCGCTAAACGAAAGCGCCCCGCAATCACGAATTCGGGCCCCGATCGCCAGCTGGGAGCCCGAATTCGTGGATGTGGTCAGGGGCGGGGTCGAACCGCCGACACCACGATTTTCAGTCGTGTGCTCTACCAACTGAGCTACCTGACCGCCTGCCGCGGGGCGCGGACGCCCTCAACGGCGCACGGCCGGCAAGCAGCACCGGCCGTGAGCGGACCTGACGGGATTTGAACCCGCGACCTCCACCTTGACAGGGTGGCGAGCACTCCTAACTGCTCCACAGGTCCATATGAACCGCTGGTGGCTGTGGGCCGCGCAGGATTCGAACCTGCAACCAGCGGATTAAAAGTCCGATGCTCTGCCAGTTGAGCTAGCGGCCCCTGTGGCATGACCGGATGCGAGGGCGAAGGGTAGCCAACCCCCGGGGGAACACAAACCGGCGGAGGTGCGTCCCCGGCGAGCGCGCTCGCACCGCGCGTCGCCGTAGCATCCGGCTGCACCCGCCACCCACCGAGGCGTCCATGCAGGCCGGAGACCACCGCGACGTCGTGGCGCGTGCCGACGGCGTCGAGGCGCGGGTGCTGCGGGGCGACGACGCCATCGAATCCGTGGTCGCGCTGCTCGATCGGGCCGAACGGGCGGCGGGGGTGCCGCTGGTCGACGAGTCCGAGCGGGCACGCCTCGAGGCGCTGGCCGCCGGGGACGGCGACCGGCAGGGACACTGGCACTCGGTGGTGGCCCGCCGCGAGGACGCGGCCGTCGGCTACGCGGGGCTGGTCCTACCGACGGACGACGACCCGGCGGGGCTGGCGCGGGGCGACGTCGCCGTGGACCGCGAGCAGCGGCCCTGCGAGCCACCGCTGACGGCCCTGCTCGGGGCGGTCGACGTGCTGGGGCGCCGGCACGGGGCGCGTCGCCTGCAGGTGTGGCTGCGCCACGCGACCGAGGCCGACCTGCGCTGCGCGGCGCGAGCGGGCTACGCCCTGGACCGGCGGCTCGGCGTGCTGGGCCGCGACCTCGACGATGCCGACGAGTCCGCTGCGGCCCGACGTGCCCGAAGGCGTCGTCCTGGACACCTTCGACGAGGGGGACGCGGACGCCGTCGTGGACGTGCTCGCCGCCGCCTACGCCGGCACGCCCGACGGCGGGTGGACGCGCGACGACTTCGACCGCAAACGGTCCTACGACTGGTTCGACCCGGCCGACCTGCTGGTCGCGCGCGCGGGGGGCGGGGCGGTGCTCGGGGTCCACTGGACCAAGCGCCGCGGCGACCGGACCGGTGAGGTCTACAACCTCGCGGTCCACCCCGACGCGCAGGGCAGTCGGCTCGGGGCGGTGCTCCTCCACGCCGGGCTGGCCCACCTGCGTGACGTCGGCTGCCGGGACGTGATGCTCTGGGTCGACCTGGCCAACGAGCGGGCGGTCCGGCTGTACGCCTCGCAGGGGTTCGCGGTGCGCTGGGAGGACGTCGCGCTCGGGCGGGCCCTGGCGACCACCCACGCGCCGCGCAGGTGGTGCGCGTGAGTCAGCCCTCGTCCACGTCCCGCTTGCGGTCGGACAGCGGGACGAGCTTGTAGCCCACGCCCCGCACCGTCCCGATCAGCGCTTCGTGCTCGGGGCCGAGCTTGGCCCGCAGGCGCCGGATGTGCACGTCGACGGTGCGCGAGCCCCCGAAGTAGTCGTAGCCCCAGACCTCCTGCAGGAGCAGCTCGCGGGTGAACACGCGGTTGGGGTGTGCCGCCAGCGTCTTGAGGAGCTCGAACTCCTTGTAGGTGAGGTCGAGCGGTTCGCCCCGCAGCCGCACCTGGTAGGAGTCCTCGTCGATGACGAGCTCGCCGATGGTGGAGCCGCGGACCGGTGCGTCGCGGTGCTCGGCGGCCGTGCCCACCAGCCGCAGGCGAGTCTCGAGCTCGGCGGGCGAGGCCGTCGGCAGGACCCAGTCGTCGAAGCCCCAGCTGGGCTTGAGCGCGGCCAGCGCCGATTCGGCCACCACGACCAGGATCGGGACCGGCAGTTCCTGCACGGACGCGGTCCGGCAGGCCGCCGTCGCGGTGCGCAGGTCGGCGGTCGCGTCGACGATCACGACGTCGGTGTCGACCAGGCCGGGGCAGCGAGACCGAGTCCAGCGGGATGTCGACGACGTCGTGCCCGAGGTAGTCAAGTGACGGCAGGAGCTCGGTGCCACCGCCGGTGCGCTCTGTGAGGACGAGTAACTGCACGTCTGGCAGCATAGGGGGACCATGTCGCGCCCCCGCCATCTCCCCCTCGCCGTCCTCGGTGCCGTCGGCCTGCTCGACGACGCCCCGGCCCACCGTGGCGTGGTGCGCGCCTTCCTCGAGACCCGCGGCGTCGTCGGGGGGCACCATGCCCCGCACGCGGAGGTCCGGCTGCCCGCCTCCGACGGGACCGACCTGGCCGCCACGTGGCTGCCGGGCCCGCACGTGGACGCCCCGGCGGTCGTGCTGGCCCACGGGTTCGCGGCCCATCGCCGCAAGCCGGCCTACGCCCGGCTCGCCGACGGGCTGGCCGATCACGCCCACGTGCTGGCGCTCGACCTGCGGGGCCACGGCCACTCGCGTGGGCACACCACACTGGGCGACCGCGAGGCCCTCGACGTGGCCGGGGCAGTGGCATGGCTGCGTGACCGCGGGCACGACCGGGTGGTGCTGGTCGGGGCGTCCATGGGCGCCACCAGCGTGCTGCACGCCCTGGCGCAGGGCACTCGAGCCGAGGCGGCCGTGGTGATCTCGGCACCCGCCCAGCTCGAGGAGGAGCCCGCGACCGAGGCCATGCAGCGGCTCAAGCGCCACTGGGAGTCGCGCTGGAGCCGGGCCGGCATGCGGGTCGGCCTCGGCGTCCGTGTCGTCCCGCCGGCCCACTGGGAGCATCCCGGTCACCCCGAGGAGTTCGCCACCGCCGTCGATGTGCCGCTGCTGGTGGTCCACGGCGAGGACGACGCCTACTTCCCGGTCCGCGACGCCGAAGCCATCGCCGCCGCGGCGCCCCGGGCCCGCCTGTGGGTCGAGCCCGCGGGCTTCGGCCACGCGGAGGACGGCTTCACCCCCCAGCTCGCCACCCGTCTGGGCGCGGCGATCGAGGCGGCCCTGCGTGACGGGGCGTTCCCCGAGCGCGGGGCGCTGGCGGGGACGCCATGACCCGCGTGCGGCTGTTCGCAGCCCTGCGGGACGCCGCGGGCCGGCCCAGGTCGAGGTCGAGGCCACGACCGTGGCCGACCTGCTCGCCGAGCTCGCCGACCGGTTCGGCGAGGTGATGGCAGCGCCGCCTGCAGGTCGCGATCGTCTCGGTCGACGGCGAGACGGTCCCCCGCACCGACCGACCCGTGACCTCACCGCCGCCGACGAGATCGTGGTCATGCCCCCCTTCGCCGGCGGGCTGAGCCGAGGAAGACCGACGGCCCGCGCGGGGCGCGGGCCGTCGGTGGTGCCGGGAGGGGTCAGCCACGCCGCCCGGTCGGCGTTTCGCGGGTGGCGAACAGCAGCAGCGCCCCGGCGCCGGACAGCAGCGCCGCAACCAGCGCCCAGAGGCCGGAGTCGGCCCCGGTGGCGGGCAGCGTCGGCTTCTCGATGACGACGCCCTTGACGTCGGCGCACTCGACCACGTTCGTGACCGTGAGCACCTGGCCGGACGCGTCCGTCACGGTGTAGGGATCCGCGATGGTGTCGGTCAGCTCGCAGGCCTTCGGAAGCGTGCCCGTCATCGTCTCCTGGGCGACGAGCACGTCGCCGGGCTTCGCGGTGACCGTGTCACCCGGCTCGTAGGTGCCGGTGCGCCCGTCGAGCGTGAAGGTCACGCCCATCGCGTCGGTGTCGATGGAGCCCACGACACCCTGCGGCCCGTTCAGGTCCCAGACCTTCTCGAGGCGCACGTTCACGACCACGTCAGGGTTGACCGCCGTGCACGTCACGTCGTTGGTGACGACGATGGTGCCGTTCGGGTCCTCTGCCGTGGCGGTGAAGGAGGCGCCGCCGGTGGGCAGGTCGCTGACGTAGGAGCAGGTGCTGGCCAGGCCGGTGACGTCCTCGCCGGTGATGGTGAGGGTGTCACCCAGGTCCAGGGTCTGGGTGTCGTCGGGGACCATGGTGAAGGGCTCGCCGTCGTTGACGTTGGCGGTGAACGTCCACCGTCGACGTCCGTGTCGTCGAACGTGTCACCGGTCCAGGCCTTGGCGACCGTGCCGGTGCCCGTGACCTCCGTGCACGTCACGGTGTTGGTCACCGTGATCGTCCCGGTGGGACTGCCTGCGTGCGCGGTGAAGGACGCACCGCCCGCGGGCAGGTCGCTGACGTAGCCGCATGTCGTGGGCAGGCCCGGTGACGGACTCGTCGGTGATGGTCAGGGTCTGGCCGTACTGCAGGACGTGGCTGTCGCCCGGTGCCATGGTGAAGCTCGTGCCGCCGTTCACGTTCGCGGTGAAGCTGACGGACACGCCGTCGAGGCTCACGGCGTCGCCGGCCCATGCCTTGGCGACCGATCCCGATCCGCTCCCGACGGTGGCGGTGGCGGCGGAGGGGCGGCGTGCAGGTGACGTCGTTGGTGACGGTGATGGTGCCGTCGGGCGTGCCTGCTGGTCGCGGTGAACGACGCGCCGTTCTCGGGCAGGTTGCTGACGTAGCTGCACGTCGTGGGCAGCCCGGTGACGGTCTCGTCGGTGATCGTGAGCGTCTCGCCGATGGCGAGCGGCTCGGTGTCGCCGGGGACCATCGTGAAGGGCTCCCCGTCGCCGACGATGGCGGTGAAGGTCACCGTGACGCCGGTGTGGTCGAACGTGTCACCGGTCCAGGCCTTGGCGACCGTCCCGGACCCACCACCCTCCTCGCGGCAGGTGACGTCGTTGGTGACGGTGATGGTCCCGTCGGGGTGGTCCTCGGTCGCGGTGAACGACGCGCCGATCTCGTCGGGCAGGTCGCTGACGTAGCGGCACGTCGTGGGCAGCCCGGTGACGGACTCGTCGGTGATGGTGAGGGTCTGGTCGAACTCGAGGGTCACCGTGTCGTCCGGGGCCATGGTGAAGGGCTCGCCGTCGTTGATCTTGGCGGTGAAGGTCACCGTGACGCCGGTGTCGTCGAACTCGTCACCGGTCCAGGCCTTGACGACGGTGCCGCTACCGGTGGTGGTGACTGGCGTGACGAGATAGGCGATGTGGGAGACGGCGCCGTGGTTCGTGGTGACGAACCCCGTACCCGTCAGGTCCTCGTACAGGGCCGGCATCGCGGTGCCGTCGCCGCCCTTGACGCACAGGACGAGGGAGTAGCCGTCGGGGACCTGTAGTCGACGCTGTCGTCGCCGTGAGGTGCTGTCGTCGCCCCAGGCGAGGACGACCCCTTCGCGGTGTCGTGAACGTCCCCGAGGCCTGTGTCGATCTTCACCAGGTCTGGGTAGGCCTTGTCGCACGTGTTCGGGGGTGGGTTGCCGTTGCCTTCCGCGTAGGCCGCGCCGAGGGAGGGCGTCCACATCGTCAGGAGAAGTGATGTGAGTGCCGCCAGCATCGTGACGATGCGGATGAGGGAGCGGATCGACTGGCGCTGCAGCGCGATCATGGTGGTGCCTGTCGAGAGAGCCATGCCGAATACGTGGCCGGCCGGTCTCGCCATTGGCTCCACTCGGGGGTGGTGGGGCGGGTCGCGCACCGCAATCCCGCCTCACGAGGCGACCGCAGTTACCCCCGAGGCTCGACGCCTCCGTCGTCCCGCAGACCACGGGACGCAGGAAGGTTCAGTTGTCCGTGCCGAGCGGTGAACGTGGGCACCACCCGTCACTGCGACATTACGCTCAGTGGACGGCCGCGTCTAGGCCCCACGGCGTTGTTCGGGTGGGCCGAACGGCCCCTGACAGGCTTGGGCCCCCAGGCGGGCATGACGACGGCCCGCGCACGGGGCGCGGGCCGTCGGTGGAGCGGGTGCCTCGGGTCAGTCGCGGCGACGTGCCGCGGTGTCCTTCGTGACGCTCAGGAACAGCGCCCCGAGGCCGGCCAGCAGGGCCGCGATCAGCGCCCAGCGGGTCGTGTTGATGCCCGTCGCCGGGAGCGGCTTCTCGATCACCTCGGGCAGCACCTCCACGGCCGGGAACTCCAGGGACACGAACGCCGGGTCCTCGGCGGACACCGAGGTGCCCGTCGGGTCGACGCCCGTGGCCTCGGCCACGTTCACCACCACCGAGTTGTCGACGTCCTCGGCACGCACCTGGTAGACGAGCGTGCCGGTGGTCGACTCGCCCGGGGCCAGGGTCGTGGACGCGACGTCGATCGCGAGCACCACGCCGTCGACCTGCTGTGCCTCGGCGAAGGTCGGGGCGTCACCGTCCGGGATCGTGGTGAGCACGATGTCGGTCAGCGTGACGTCCGTGAGGGTCACGTTGCCGGTGTTGGTGATCGTGAACTCGTACGGGATGGTGGTGTCGCCCGGAGCCTCCGGGTCGACGCCGATGATCGGGGCGTCGGGGTCGGAGCCCGGGATCGCGGCGATCTTGTCGAGCGAGATCGCCGGGTCACCGAACGGGCTGACCGACTCGTCGTCGGAGTCCGACACCTCGGTGCCCTCCGGGTCCACGCCCGTCACGGTCGCGGTGTTGTCGATCGGGCCGGGCAGGTCGTCCTCGGTCACCAGGTGCACGGAGGTGATCGTGGTCGACTCGCCCGGGTCCAGCGAGATCGTCGTGTCGAAGCCCAGGAGCTCCAGCAGGTCGCGGAAGATCCCGCTGACCTCGACCTCGTCGATCAGCTGCACGTCGGTCAGGGCCACGTCACCGGTGTTGGTGATCGTGTAGGTGTAGGTCACCAGGTCACCGATGCCAGCCGTGTCCGTGCTGGCGTCCTTGACCAGGTCGATGGCGGGGCTGCCGACCCACGTCTTGATCGCCTCGTCGGACAGGTCCGAGCTGGCGGTCGCGTCCGCGGGGCGGTCGGCCGTGGCGCTCACCGTGGTCGTCCCGGCACCTGCCGAGAAGATCGTGATGTCGCACTGGCCACCGCTGTTCGTGGTGCAGACCCCACCGAGCCCGTCCGTGTCGACGGTGCCGGTGACCACGTCCGTCACGGTGCCCACGCCGGTGATGGAGAAGCGCACGGTCCGCCCCGCGGCCGGCACGAAGCCGCTGCCCGGGTCGGTGGTGAGCGTCGCCGTGAAGGTGTGGGTCGTGTTGACCGGGTTCACCGCGTCGGGGCCCATGACCAGCAGGTACGGGTCCTCGTCCGGCGGCGGGGGCGGCACGTCGTCGTTGGTGACGATGCAGGTGACCGCGTCATCGTTGCCGATGGTCACGTCCGCCGAGTTCGGGCCCGAGTCGAGGGCCTGGGCCTCGCCGTTCGGGACCCCGTCGGTCACGTCCTCGCTGGCGTAGCAGGCCACGCCGGTGAGGGTGTAGGTCGACGGCGGTTGCGCCTCCGTGACGTTGTAGGAGCCAGCCGGCACGTCGTAGGTGACGGGCTCGGTGGCGCCGACCGCGTTGAACGCGAAGCTGGTCTCAGCGTCGGTCGGGTCGGGGTTGACGGCGGGCGTGAAGTCCGACGCCACCGCGGTCGCGGCCGTTGTCGTTGACGACCTTCTTGTAGAGCGTCAGCGACCCGGGCTGGTCGTCGTTCACGAGCCAGCAGGTGACGCTCGTCACCGATCCCGAGCTCGACGTCGTAGCCGCTCTCGGCATTCGCGGAGGAGTCGAAGGCGTGTCGTCGCCCTCGAGGACGGTGTCGTCGGTGCACCCGAACGACGCCCACGTGTAGCCGCCGACGACCGTCTCGTCGATGGTGTAGGTGCCGGCCGCGAGCCCCTCCAGCGAGTCGGAGGCGGTGCTGTCGAACCCGAGCAGGCCGTCGTGGTCTCCTCCAGCGCCAACGTCGGGTCGCCGGGCCCGTCGACGGTGACGCCGAACGCGGTGGCCAGGGCTTGTGCCGCCGTCGTCGTTGTGGACGTTCTTCACGACCGTCAGCTGCGCGGGGTCGTCGGCGTTGACGAGGGTGCAGGTGATCGAGTCGCCCAGCCCGACCGTGACGGTGATGGCGCCACCCTGCACGAGAGCCGACGCTGTCGTCGCCCGTCGGTGACGTCGTTGTCGACGCAGGACAGGTCGGATCGAGGGAGTAGTCGGGGAACGACGCCTCGCTGATCTCGTACGTGCCGGTCTGATCGATCGTCGCGAGGGCGACCGAGTCGTCCGTGGCGTCGCCGGGACGTTCAGCGTGATCGCGCCCGGGTCGTCGGTCGCGTCGTTCAGGTCGTCCGCGTACACGGTGAAGTCCGTCGCAGCGGCGTCACCGCCGTCGTCGTTCACCACCTGCTTGACCACCGTCAGCCCGGGGGCGTCGTCGTCGTTGACCAGCGTGCAGGTGACGTCGTCCCCGTTGCCCAGGTCGACGTCGTAGCCGCTGTCGGTGTCGCCGGTCACCGTTACCTCGGTGGCCGTGCCGGTGACGACGCACGACGTCGACAGCCACGTGTAACCGTCCTCGCCGGCCTCGGTGATCGTGTAGGTGTCGGCCGCCAGGCCATTGAGGGTGTCCTCGGCCTGTGAGTCGTACCCCTCGGCCGGCGTCGTGTCGGCCAGGGCGAGCCCTTGGTCACCCGCTGACGAGTCAGCCACGGCGATGTCGAAGTCCTCGGCCGCCGTCGTCCCGCCGTTGTCGTTGATGACCTTCTTGACGACGGTCAGCGATGCCGGGTCGTCGTCGTTGGTGACGGTGCACGTGACGTCGTCACCGAGTCCGAGGGCCACCGTGAAGGTGTCGTCGTCCTCGTCCTCGTCGGTCCGCGCGTTCGTCGTTACCGTGTCGACGCAGGCGATCGAGTCGAGCGAGTAGCCGGGCGAGGCCGTCCTCGCTGATGACGTACTGACCGGTGGCAATCTCAGTCTGCGTGGCCGAGGCCGGGGTACCCGCGTCCTCGTCGTCCTGGTCCGCGAACTCAAGGGTCTGGACGGCGCCGTCGACCCGGACACCGAACTCGGTCGCGTCGCTCGTGCCGCCGTCGTCGTTGTTGACGTCCTTGACGACGCGTGAGGTCGGGAAGCTCCGGGGTGTTCTTCGACGGTGCACGTCGTCGTCGTGTCGGCGCGACGACGATGTTCGACAGGGTCGTCGACCCGTCGCTGACCGAGGTGTCCTCCGCCGTCGTGCCGTTGGTGCACGCGATGGAGTGCACCGACCACTCGTCGTCGATGCCGGTCAGGTCCTCGGAGACCGTGTACCCGCTGCCCTGGCGGACGTTGGTCTGTTCGAAGTCGTCACCATCTCCCAGGTCCTCGGTCCGGGCGAGGTCGTCCATCACTCAGCGTGACGGGAAAGTCCTGCCGTAGTCCGTCCCGAGCGCTGTCCCTCGGCGTCCACGACCTCCTTCTCCACCACGACGGTCCCGCAGTTGGAGATCACCGGCTGGTTCGGGGACAGGACCATGTCCTTGTAGTCCGCGGTGTCGCTGTTGCCCGTCACGGTGCCGGGAATGACCCCTGAGTAGGTCGTTGCAGCCCTCGTCGTCCGGGTCGATGATGCCCGCGGCACTGAGGTTGATGACGGCTCTCGCCCTTGGACGCGCGTCGGCGTTCAGGGCGCCCGCGGCGTACTCCAGATCCGTGAGGTCGACCGGGTCCCCCAGTGGCCGGTCGCGTTGTTGCCGACCCAGGTGCGCTTGTAGATCGTGACGGCGTTGCCCACGAAGTCGAACGTGAGCATGAAGTCACCGTCGTACGGGGCTGAACGGGTTGCACGTGAGGCTGGCCGCCGTGCACTCGAGTGGCGCCTGGTGGAACTCGTAGAAGACGATGGTGCTGCCGTTGACCGCTTCGCGTTCCCAGGCGACGTAGAGGAAGTAGTCGAAGTCCTCGGGATCGCCCGGCGCCGAGACCTTGACAACCTGGTCGTCGATCCAGACCTTGCAGAGGTCGGACTTGCCCGGATGGTTGATGTTGAGGTCCATCGTGGGGACGACGTCCGTCTGGATCACACCCAGCTTGGTTGTCGACCCGTTGATCGGGCCGTCGTCCGCGCCGAGCCGCGCGACTCCTCGTCGGTGTCGTTGCCCGTCGGACACGGGTCGAGCTGTGTGATGTCGACGCCGGTGTCGGGACGTCGTGCCGTCGATCTGGTACGGCGAGTGCGAGAGCGGCCCGTCGTGCGATGCGTAGGCCGTCCCCACGAAGGGGGTGATCATCGTCAGCAGCAGCGAGGTGATGGCTGCCAGCAGCGTGACGGTGCGGATGGTGGAACGAATCGACTGTCGGTGCAGTGCGATCATGGTGGGTGCCCCTTGTGGCTGAGCCCATTCGTGTGATCACACGGCCGGTCTCGCCACTGGCTCCCCACGGGGGTCGTGGTGTGGGTCCGCGATCACGGACTCGACTCCACCTGGCGACCGAAGTTGCCCCCGAGGCTCTGCTGCCTCCGTCACCCCGGGAGGACCCGGGGCTACGTCTTGCGTCTTCTGCTCTGTGCCTCCGTACGCGCCCGCGTCTCTGCGAAGAGCACGGAGGGTTCTGGCTGACACTACGCTCGGTCGAGGCCCCTGTCCAGAGGTGCATGCGAGGTTGCTCGACTTCCGCGAACGGGTCATGCTACGGGCGCACCGTCAGCTCCTGCTGGCCGTGACGCTCGCAGTGCGCGATGTCGGCGGGCGCGGGCCGCGCCGCCGTTTGCACCGTTTACACTGCCTCGGGCGCGTCGCGTGGACGCCGGGACCACCATCCCGCGTTGTCGGACCCGACGACCCACGAGCAGGGACGACGTGCTGGCCGTGGCCACCCCCAGGACTTCGCAGGACCCCACCGACGGGGGCGCCCCGTCGGTGCCGTCCGACGATGCCGTCGAACGGGCCCTCGGGGTCCCCACGCGGGCCAACATCTACCGGCGGCTGCGCACCGAGGGCGTGCCGGCCAGCGCGCGCGAGGTCGCCGAGATGTTCGGCCTGCACCCCAACGTCGCGCGCAACCACCTCGACCAGCTGGCCGAGGCCGGACTGCTGGTCACCAGCCGTCGCAAGCACCCGGGCGGGGGCCGCCCCGCCCGCGTCTACGTCGCCCGTGAGCAGGCGGTCACCGCCCGCGACGCGCAGGTCCCGCCGGGCAGCCAGCTCGGCGTGCACGTGGTCGTCCAGCTCATCGCCGGGCTCACCGAGCACGAGGCCAAGCTCGAGCTGCTCGCCGAGGAGCACGGCCGGCGCCTCGTCGCGGCCGCCGCCGGACGTGCCGACGCCCGCGACTTCGAGGCGGCCGCCGTCGTGGCCATCGAGGCCCTGCGCGCCGCCTTCCCCGAGGCACGGCTGGCCAATCAGGAGGCCGACCGGGTCGACGTCGAAGGCCTCGAGGTCGGCCTGCGCCTGATCGGCGAGGTCGACGGGGCGGTCGGCGACGCGCTGGCCCGGGGGTTCCTGCGCGGGGCGCTCGGGGCGGCCGGCGCCCCGGTGACCGTCACCTCCCGCGCCGGTCGCGTGCAGGCGCAGCTGGACGAAGGCGGGGTCGGCTCGACGCCCAGCCCCAGCGACGGCGTGGACGCCCGCGGCCGGACCTACCAGCAGGGCGTGGTCGCCACGATGCGTGCGATGGTGGGCCTGCGCCCCGGCGACCACCTCGAGGTGCTGACCGACCTGCAGGGCGCCCCGGCCGCCTTCGCGCGCTGGGCCGACCGCGCCGGCCACGAGATCGTCGACGTCACGCGCATCCGCGACGTCAAGGGCAAGCAGGCCGTGCGCCTGCTGCTGCGCAAGGACACGGGCCTGCTCGCCGGCCCCGCATCGCAGGACTGAGGGGAGACCACCACCATGGCCACGCGCCGACCCAACCTCGCGTACGACGACGCCGGCAACCTGCTGATCGACGTCCGCGGCCCGCGCTTCGGCGCCGCGATCACCATGACCGTGCTCGCCGTGGCCCTCGTGGTCCAGGGGCCGGTCGGTGTGGCGCTGGTCGCCTGGCAGTGGGTGGCCTTCGCCATCTCCACGTTCGCCGGTCTGGCCTGGTCGCCGTACGGCAACCTGTTCCGCATCGCCAAGCGACGCCTCGACCTCGGCCCACCCCCGCAGACCGAGCACGAGGGACCGCCCCGCTTCGCCCAGGCCTGTGGCCTGGCCGTGACCACGATCGCCCTGGTGCTGTTCGCCGTCGGCGGGATCGGGCAGCGTGGCCGCCTGGGTCGCGGTCGGGATCGTCCTCGCGCTGTCGACCCTGCTGGCGCTGACCGGCATCTGCGTCGGCTGCGAGCTCTACCTGCTGGGCCAGCGGCTGCGGACCCGGGGGTCGGCGGCCTGATGCTGCTGCGCCTGGTCATCGTCCTGGCCGTCATCGGGGCCGCCGCCCTGGTGGGGGCGTGGTGGCGTGCCCGCGACGGGCGCGTGCGCGAGGTCGGCGACGGCCGGTTCAGCCCCGACCAGCTCGCCCGGGTCGGCCTCGACCGCATCCCGCGGGCCGGCGGGGCGCTGCTGCTCGGCTCGCCCACCTGCGCCCCGTGCGTGACGGTCAAGTCCATCCTCGGCGAGGTCGCCGACGAGCGGCGCGACTTCACCTGGACCTACGTCGACGCCGCCGAGCACATGGACATCGCCGACGCCCACCATGTGATGCGGGTACCGACGCTGTTCGTGCTCGACGGCCGCGGTCGCATCCTGGCCCGCACCTCCGGCGTGCCGGCCAAGCGGGACCTGCTGGCGGTCCTCGACCGCGAGGCGTCCTCGCTGGACCCGGCCGCCTGACGCCCCCGTACCCTCGACGGTCACCCGTCCATCCCGAGGTCGACGTGCCCCTGCTCGCCCCCGACGACCTGACCGTGATCGAGGTCACCGGCGCCGACCGGATCGACCACCTCGACGCCGTCACCACCCAGCGCCTGGCCGACGCCCGTCCCGGCGAGGTGCGGGGCGCGATGGTGCTGGACGTCCACGGCGCCCCGCTGGCCACCTTCTGGGTGGTGGTGCACGCCGAACGGCTGGCGCTGCTGGCCCCGCCGGCCTCCGCCGACCACGTCCTCGAGGTGATGGCGCGGCGCACCTTCCTCGCCGACGTGCGCTTCGAGGCGACCGAGGCCCCGGTGTGGGCGCTGCGGGGCGAGGGCATCACCGCGGCGCTCGACGCCGTCGGACTGACCGGCCTCGCCCCCGGGCACTGGCGCCCCGTCGGCGACGGACTGGCCGTGCGCCACGACTTCGGCGCCGAGATCGTCGGCGAGGACCTCGTCGAGCGGCTCGCCGCGCTCGACGACGTCGCCACCGGCGACGACGAGGCGCTGGCCGGCGCACGCATCCTGGCCGGGGAGCCGGTGCAGGGCCGCGAGGTCGCCGCCCCGCGCCTGCCCGAGGAGCTCGGCCTGCTGCCCACCCACGTCCACCTCGCCAAGGGCTGCTACCCGGGCCAGGAGGCGGTGGCCCGCATGTGGATGCTCGGCCGTCCCCGCCGCCGGCTGGCCCGCGTCACCGTCGAGGGCAGCGTCACCCCCGGCTGGACCGTCGGGTCGGGCCGGCAGAAGGTCGAGGTCACCGCGGTCGCCGACGGGCACGC
This sequence comes from uncultured bacterium, assembly GCA_963796225.1. Taxonomy (GTDB): domain Bacteria; phylum Actinomycetota; class Nitriliruptoria; order Nitriliruptorales; family Nitriliruptoraceae; genus CAWCLK01. Next base: position 73,114 of record CAWCLK010000019.1, on the reverse strand, counting down.
CCTCGCGTTCGTGCCGGCCGACGCCGCCGTGGGGGACCGCCACGCGGACGACGACGGGGCGGCCGTCGCCGTCGAGGCCTTCGTCGGTGGCGACCGCATGCCCCCGGGCCACGACCCGGCCGTCCCCCGGCGCCGCGACACGCGGGCCTGAGCCCTGCCTCGTCCCCACCCGGTGAGGCCGTAGGCTCCGCGCCATGGAACGCCCCCTGCCCGACGACGTCGCCCGCCCCGCCCGGGCCTACCTCGCGGCGCTGGTGCCCGCCGACGAGGTCAGCGACGCCTGGCACGAGCTGCTGGCCGACGTCGCCTACTGGGGGGACCGCCACCTCCTGGCGGTCCTGCGCCTCGCGCACCAGGTCGTGCTCCAGCACGAACGTGTGACCCCGGAGGCCGCCGCGCTGGCACTGGTGGAGGTCGGCGTGGACGCCCCCGCCGACGTCGCGGCGGTCCTCGACGCCGACCCCACGGACGCACGCGCCTGGACCGAGGCGGCCCGGGCCACGCGCGACGGGGACGAGCCAGCCGTGAAGCTCGACGCCGCTTCGCCCCCCGAGCCCGCCCCGCAGCCCGTGCCCTCCGCGACGCCGGCGGCGCCCGAGCCCCGCCCCGCCGCCCGCTCCGAGACGCCCCGCGCCGAGGTCACTCGCCCCGACACGCCCCGCCCCGCACCCTCCGACCCCGAGCCGGCACCCGGGGCCGTGCGCATCGGGTTCGAGGACGACGAGCCGCTGCCGGCCTTCCACGACGACGCGGGGCGGCGCCTGACCACGCGGACGATCGTGCTCGTCGCGGTGGTGCTGTGGGTGCTGGTCGTGCTGCTCTGGACGCTGTTGCGCTGACCGGCGAGCCGGGCAGCGTCACATGCGGTCGATGGCCTTCAGCACCTGCTCGGCGTGCTTGGCGGCCTGGACGCGCTTCCACCGCTTGACGATGCGACCGTCGGGGCCGATCAGGACCGTGGAGCGGATCGGGCCCACGGTGACCTTGCCGTACATGTTCTTCTCGCCCCACGCCGCGTAGGCCTCCATGACCTCGTGCTCGGGGTCGGCGAGCAGGGTGTGCGGCAGCCCGTGGTGGGCCGTGAAGGCCTGGTGCGATTCGATCGTGTCCGGGGACACGCCGAGCACCGTCACACCGGCGTCCTTGAAGTCCTGCCACCGGTCCCGGATGTCGCATGCCTGGGCGGTGCAGCCGGGCGTCTCGTCCTTCGGGTAGAAGTACAGGACGACGGGCTGGCCCGCGAAGTCGGCCAGCGAGACGGCGTTGCCGTCCTGGTCGGGGAGCGTGAAGTCCGGGGCCTGGTCGCCGGGTTCGAGCATGGTCGTCGTGACTCCTCGACGGGGGAGGGTGGTCGCATGCAGCAGGGTCGTGACCGTCCGGCAGGTCGGCGCGGCGACCGTATCCGCGGCCGTGCCCTAGGTTGCCGGACGGAAGGCCAGTCATGGATGAGGATGAATTCATGGACCAGAGCATCGACGTCTTCGTCGAGGTGCCCATGGGCTCGCGCAACAAGTACGAGTGGGACCACGAGCGGCACCGGTTCATCCTCGACCGGATGCTCTTCAGCGCCGTCCGCTACCCGGGCGACTACGGGTTCATCCCCGAGACCCTCGCGGGCGACGGCGACCACCTCGACGCGTTGACCATCCTCGGCGAGCCGACCTTCCCGGGCTGCACGATCCCCGGGCGGGTCGTCGGCATGCTCGACATGACCGACGACAAGGGCCCCGACGAGAAGGTGCTCTGCGTCCCCGAGCACGACCCCCGCTGGCAGCACCTGCGCTCGCTGGACGACGTGCCCGGCCACCTGCTGGACGAGATCGCCCACTTCTTCTCGATCTACAAGGACCTCGAGCAGAAGAAGGTCGACATCCACGGCTGGCGCAGTGCCGACGAGGCCTTCGCCGTCATCGACGAGTCGCGCGGCCGGTACCGCGGCTGAGCGCGCCGGCCAGCCCCGACGGGTTCAGTCGTCGAGGTTGAGCGCGTGCAGCTCGCGCAGCAGGTCGGACACGTCCGAGCGGGACAGCGACGGGCTGGGCGCCGGGTCCGGCGCGGGCGTGGCGACGGACTCGTCCTCGGGCGGACCGGCCTGGGCGGCCGGCGCCGGGGGTTCGGGTGCCGGGGCGGGTTCCTCGGCGAAGCCCGGGACCGAGCGCCCGACCTCGTGCAGCTCGGAGAACAGCGCGCGGCGGGTGTCGGCGTCCATGTCGTGGCGGGTGGGCACGGCCGACGGGTCCGCGGCCGCCGCGGGGCGGGACACGTCAGGCGCCGTGCCCCCGTCCGAGGACCACAGCGGCGGGGCCGACGTGGGCCGTGACGAGGAGGGGGCCGGCGGGGGAGGAGCCGCCTGCGGGGGAGGGGCCGCCTGCGGGGCGGGGGCCGGTGCCGGGGCGGGGGCGGCCGCGGAGGAGCCAGGGGAGCCGGCCGTGTCCGCGGCGGGGAAGCCGGTGTCCTGGCGGGCGTTGGCCCAGCCGACCCAGGGCTCGGGCTCCAGCGCGGTGGTGGTGCCGACCTGGCGTCGTTCGGCCCAGCCGTCGTCAGCGAGCTGGACGGGTGCGGTTCCGGTCAGGGGCGAGGCGGGCAGGGTGTCCTCCTCGGTGGTCGGCGATGACGTGGGGGTCGCGTCGTCGGGCGTCTCCGAAGTATCGGCGAGTGCGACCCGTCCCTGAAGGGCCAATCTGTAGAGCTGCCGGCTGGCTTCGTCGTGGGAGATGCCGAGCGCCTGCGCGATCTCGCCGACCGAGCGCTCCCCGTCGACGGCGGTGAGCACCGTGAACGCGTCCGTGGACAGCTCGGAGGCATCCGCGTGCTCGCCCGCCGGGCAGGGCACCGTCGCGGGCGACCCGACCACCGCGGCGATGCGTTCCCGTTCCGCCGCCCGGCGTCGGACCTCCATGAGCGCACGGTCGACGGGGATGCGCAACCCCCCGCCGGGACCGGGAGCCGGCGCCTGCGCCTCGGAGAACTCCCAGGTCCCCTCGAACCAGCTGATGGCGTCGAGCAGCGTCTCGAGCACCTGCTCCTGCACGAACAGCCGCACCGCGTCCGAGGTGGCCAGGCCCCGGTCGACCAGCATCAGCCCCAGCGCCGGTGCCGTGTCGTCGGCGGCCTGCTCGACGAGCAGCGCGTCCAGGTCGGGGCGGTCCAGGCGTCCTGCGCTGACCAGTCGTTCCCCGAGCCGGGCGGTGCGGCCGGCCGGGGGCCGCGACCCGGCCAGCGCCCCGTCGGCGAACACGAGCACGGCCTCGCCCCGGGGGCCGGCAAGCACGAGCGTGCCGGTGGCCCGCTCGCCCGCCAGATGCAGGCACAGGTCCACGGGGGAACGGTCGCTGAGGTCGCCTGCCATGCCCGCATCCTACGGTCCGGGGGTGTGCCCGGGCCGGGCGTGCGTGGGCGCTGCTGACGTCACGGCTGCGTCGCGGGCTCCAGTCCGGCATGCTGCGCGTCGATGGACACGAGGGGCGGCACGGTGCCGCCCGCCACGGGGCCCGGAGGCATCGCATGAGCCAAGGGATGAGCGAGGACCGGTTCGACCGGCGGATGGCCGCGCGCGTCGAGGCCGTGCTGGCCGACGACGACCTGTCGCGGATCGACGATCTGGACGTCGCCACGCTGCGCCGGCTGCGCCAGGCGTGCGAGGTCGAGGAGCACCGGGTCTCGTACGCCCGTCGCATCCTGCAGGGCCGCATCGACGTGCTGCGCGCCGAGGCGTCCCAGCGCGACGGCGAGGGGGTCCAGGGCGCGCTCGAACGGCTGCCGTCCGTGCTGGCCGACCAGGGCCAGCGGCCCTTCGACCCGGCCACGGCCCGTCCGCCGGCGCGTGTCGAGGCCAGTGACCTCGGCGAGGACGTCGAGGTCGAGGGCCCGGTGGACGTGGCGCGGCTCGACGACGACGCGATGGCCGAGCTCGCCGCCCGCTACGCCGAGCAGGAGTCCACCCTGTCCAGCCTGCGCCGCCGCCTGTTCGACGTCATCGACCGACTGCAGGCCGAGATCGCCGATCGCTACCGCTCGGGCTCGGCCTCGGTGTCGGAGCTGCTGGCGGGTGACTGACGACGACGCCCCTCGCCACGGTCGGCGTCGTAGACTCGCCCCGCGGTCAGAGAGGACGTGGTGAAGCAGACGGTGCTCGTCGTGGACGACGACCCCCTGATCCTGCGGGTGGTCGCCACGGTCCTCGACCTCGAGGAGTTCGAGGTGATCACGGCCACGACGGCGCGTGAGGCCCTCGACCTGCTCGCGTCCGCGCGCCCCCACCTCGTGGTCAGCGACATCATGATGCCCGAGATGGACGGCTTCGAGCTGTGCCAGCACATCCGCGAGGACCCGGCGACGGCCAAGCTGCCGGTGATCCTGCTGACCGCCCGCGACAGCGACGTCGACCGTCGCAAGGGCGCGGACGTCGGCGGTGACGCCTACCTGACCAAGCCGTTCTCCCCCCTCGAGCTGATCGACGAGATCGACCGCCTGCTGCACGAGCGGAGCTGACACATGGACCCCACCGCAGCCGGTCTCGACGACGTGGAGACGATGCGTCGCCAGCTGTTGCTGTTCGCCGAGGACCTGCGCACGATCTCGACCCGTGAACGCGCCCGGCGCCAGGAGGCCGAGGCAGCGCTCAACGAGACGCGGTCGGCGTACCTGACGCTCGTGCGGACCCTCGCGATGGTCGCCGACATGAAGGACGACTTCACCCGGGACCACCTCGACCGGACCTACCAGTTCGCGCTCAGCCTCACCGCCCGGGTCGCCCCGGACCTCGTGCACGAGGCCGGGATCCAGTACGGCTACCTGCTGCACGACATCGGCAAGGTCGGGGTCAGCGACCAGATCCTGAAGAAGCCGGGCCCGCTCGACGACCACGAGTGGGAGCAGATGCGGATGCACCCGGTCATCGGGTACCAGCTGGTCAAGGACATCAAGTTCCTCGGCGACGCGGTCCACGTCGTGCGGTCGCACCACGAACGGTGGGACGGTCGCGGCTACCCCGACCGACTGGCCGGCGAGGACATCTACCTGCCGGCGCGCATCTTCTCGATCATCGACACGTTCGACGCGATGACCCAGGACCGGCCCTACCGAGCTGCCCTGCCGCTGCACGCGTCGCTCGAGGAGATCGAGGCGATGGGCGGGTCGCAGTTCGACCCGTACCTGGCCAGCGAGTTCGTCCGCATGTGCGAGGAGCGCGAGGTCACGGCCCCAGATGGCCTGCACTTCGTCCGGTGACGCCGTCCGGGGGCCGTGCTGCCTCCCGCTAGCATCGCGGTCGTTGCACGACCGACGACCGGGCAGGCAGGGCGCGTGAGCGATTCCGAGGACGACACGAACCGCGAGGGCTCGCGGGTCTCCGACCTCGGTGCGTACATCCGCAACCAGCGCAAGTCCGCCGAGCTGTCGCTGCGCAACCTCGCCAAGCTCGCCGGTGTCAGCAACCCCTACCTGTCCCAGATCGAGCGCGGGCTGCGCAAGCCGTCGGCCGAGATCCTGCAGGCCATCGCGCGGGCGCTGTCGATCTCCTCGGAGAGCCTCTACGTGCGCGCGGGCATCCTCGAGGAACGTGACATCGAACTCGACCTCGAGGACGCCATCGCCCGGGACGCGGTGCTGACGGACTCGCAGAAGACCGCGCTGATCGAGATGTACCGCTCCTTCCGACGGCTCCACGAGCTCGAGGACTCCTCCGACGGCGGCAGCAACCGCCGCGGCGGCCTGCAGGGCCTCATCGACGCCGTGTCCACCGGCGACGTGGACGACGCCGACGTCGCCCGGGCCACCTCCGACGAGGAACCCGACGACGAGGCCTGACCCCCGCCTCACCCCTCTGGCACCTCCCGCACACGAGGCTCGACGTTGATCGAACTGCGGACCCATGACGGCATCCCCGGCGGCTCCCTGCGCGCCGACTGGGAAGCCCTCGTCGACGACGACCCCGCCGCCACGATCTTCCACACCCCCCGCTACCTGGCCGTGTGGGAACGGATGCTCGGGGAGCGCGCCGCGCCGCGCGTGCGGACCGTCCACCGCGAGGGTCGACTGATCGGCGTGGTGCCCGAGGCCCTCGAGCGGGCGGGGTCGCCGACGGGCCCGCAGGAGATCCTGCGGTTCCTCGGCGGCACCGAGGTCACCGACTACCTCGGGCCGATCGCCCGCCCCGAGGACCGCGACGACGTCGTCGCCGCCTACCTCGACGCACTGGCCGAGGACGTCGACTGGGACGAGCTCGTCGCCGGCGGCCTGCCGGCCGACACCGTCTGGCCCGACGCCTACCTGCGCCACGCGGAACGCCACGGGTTCGACCTGCTCGAGGACGCCGTCGAGGACGTCTGCCCCCGGGTCGACCTGTCCGGTGGGTACGAGGCGTACCTGGACCGGCTGCCCGGCAAGCAGCGCCACGAGCTGCGGCGCAAGGCCCGCAAGCTGGCCCGCGACGCCGGCGAGCTGCGGATGGTCGACGTCCCGGCCGGCGACGTGGTCGAGCGCCTCGACGACTTCTTCGACATGGCCGTCGAGAACGAATCGCCCAAGGCCCACTTCTTCCGCAAGGACCCCATGCGCGAGTTCTTCCGCGAGCTCGCACGCGAGTTCGCCGAGGAGGGCGTGTTCCGCCTGCACCTGCTCGACGTCGGCGCGCGTCCCGGTGCCGCGACCATCTCGCTGGTCCACGGCCGGGAATGGGGCCTGTACAACTCCGCGTTCGACCCGGCGCTGCGCATGCTGGCGCCCGGCATGGTCCAGGTCGGCCAGCTCATCGAGACCGCGGCGGCCGAGGGCCTCACCATGTTCGACCTGCTGCGGGGCGACGAGCCGTACAAGTACCGCTTCGGTGCCGAGGACCGGCAGCTGCGCCGCCTGACCATCGCCCGCGGCGCCCCCGCGTGACCACCTCGCCGCGGTTCCACCGCCCCGACGGCCTGCCCGTGCGTCGCGTGGCCCTGCTGTCGGTGCACACCAGCCCCCTCGACCAGCCCGGCACGGGCGACGGCGGGGGCCTCAACGTCTACGTCCTGCAGGTCGCGCGACGCCTGGCAGCACGGGGCGTCGAGGTCGACGTGTTCACCCGCCGGACCTCGCCCCACCAGCCCGATGTCGTCGCGGTCGGTCACGGGCTGCGGGTCGTGCGCATCACCGCCGGACCTGCCCGTCCGCTCCCCAAGGAGGAGCTGACCAACCACCTGTGCTCCTTCGCCATGGCGATGATGCGGGCCGTCGGGACCGCCGACGACCCCACCGGCGGGTACGACGTGCTGCACGCCCACTACTGGATGTCCGGCTGGGTGGCGCGCCGCATCGCCGACCGGTGGGACGTGCCGTTCGTGCAGACCTTCCACACCCTCGGTGTGCTCAAGAACGCCACCCTGGCGCCGGGCGACGCACCGGAACCGCCCCTGCGCCTGGCGGCCGAACGGCGCATCGCCCGTGCCGCCGACACCGTCGTCGGGCTGACCTGCGGCGAGGCCCGGCTGTTGCACACCACCTTCGGGCTCTCCGGCGCCGACATCGCCGTCGTGCCCGCCGGCGTGGACCTCGAGGTCTTCACCCCCGGCGACGGCGTCCCGGAGGCCGCCGTCGCGTCGGAGCTGCCGCGGGGGGAGGGACCGCTGCTGCTGTTCGTCGGGCGGCTCCAGCCGCTGAAGGGCCCCGACGTCGCGGTCCGCACCCTCGCCGAGGTGCGCCGTCGGGTGCCCGGGGCGCGGCTGCTCATCGTCGGCGGCACCTCCGGAAACGGCGAGGGCCGTACCGACCCCGAGGACCTCATGGCCCTGGCCGCCGAGCTCGGGGTCGCCGACGCCGTGCGGATCGTCCCGGCCCACCCGCAGGAGCGGCTGGCCGGGCTGTACCGGGCGGCCGACGTCGTCCTGGCCCCCTCGCGCAGCGAGACCTTCGGCCTGGTGGCGCTCGAGGCCCAGGCATGTGGGACGCCGGTCGTGGCCGCCGACGTGTCCGGGCTGCGCTACGTGGTCGGTGGGGGCGGCATCCGGGTCGCCGGCCACGACCCGGCCGACCACGCCGCGGCGGTCGTCGACGTCCTGACCACTCCCGGCCGCGCCGCCGAGCTGACCCGGGAGGGGCTGCGGACAGCGGCCAGTGCGTCATGGGACCGCACGGTCGACCGCCTGCTCGGGGTCTACGGTGGGGTCACCGAACGCCACACGACCGTGGGGGAGCAGACGTGGACCGTGACGAGCAGCGCCGGCTGATCCCGCAGGTCCTCGAGGCCGCCGACCTGGACGTCGACGAGGTCGGCGAGGACCGGTGGATGACGATGCTCGCCGGCCAGTGGAAGCGCACCATCCCGCTCCTGCTGGACCTCGACGAGCGGTCGCTGCGGATCACCTCGCTGCTGTGCGGGGCGCCCGACGAGGGCCACGCCGAGGTCTACCGGCTGGTCCTGCACCGCAACGAGAAGCTGACCTGGGTCCACTTCGCCCTCGACGACGAGGGCGACGTCGTCCTCACCGGTGCGATCCCCCGCGAGGTCCTCACCGCCGAGGTCCTGGACGAGGTCCTCGGCGTCGTCCTGCTCACCTCGGACGAGACCTACAACTCGGTGCTGCGTGCCGGGTTCGCCACCTACATCGACGCCGAGCAGGCCTGGCGCGAGAAGGCCGGCCTGCCGCCGAACCCGGTCTCCACCGAAGGGTGAGCACCAGCACGGCCGAGACCTGAAGGGGACAGGTGTCCCGCCTTCGGGACGAGGAGGGTCGGACTAGTCCCCTTCGTGGGTCGAGAATGGCCCGGTCGGGCCATGGTCGCGGCTGTCCGGACCCGGTTGGTTTCCCCTGTGGCCTCACGCGCCGGAACGGGCCGGACGTGACGCCCCGAGGAGCCCAACCATGCGTGCAGCTCGCACTGCTGCTGCCGGCCTGATCGCCGGCGCGCTCGCCCTGAGCCTCGTCGCCGCCGAGACCGCCCCGGCCACCACCGGGACCGGGTCGGCCCACACCAGCCTGCTGGGGGCCCAGGTCCAGGTGACCGGTCCGCTGCAGACCCCGGTGACGCGGGTGCTCGACATGACCTCCGACGCCACCACCATGGGGACACCGCTGGCCACGACCAGCATCGTGCCGCTGGCGGTCGGCGACACGCTCGTCGGAGCCACCGGGGCGTCGTCGGACGGCCAGTCCGAGGCCTCCAGCGACGGCGGCACCGTCGGGGACCTGACGGGCGCGCTCGGCGCCACCGTCCAGCCCCTGCAGACCAGCGCGTCCGCCAGCGCCGACCGCGCGGTCGCCACGGTCGGGGCGGCCGTCGGCCAGGTGTCGGCCCTGCTCGGCCAGCTCGGGCTCGAGCTCGACACCACCGGAGTCACCTCGCTCGTGACCCAGGAGGGCGCCTCCGCCACCCAGGGGCTGCAGGTCTCCGACCTCAGCCTCAGCCTCGGGGACCTGGGCCTGGACGCCGACCTGCTCGGCCAGCTCGGCCTCGGCAACGTCCTCGACCTGCTCGCCGCCCTGCCCGGCCTGCTGCCCAGTGACCTCGCCGACGTCGGCGCGCTGCAGTCGCAGCTCGACGACCTCGAGGCGGCACTGGCGTCGCTGGCCACCGAGGGGGACGGGGCGCAGACCGCGATCACCCAGCTGACCTCGGCGGTGCAGGAGCTCGCGGAGCTCGAGTCGCTGGAGTCCACCCTGCAGTCGCTCTCGCTGCACCTCCGCTGCCCAGCGCCAGCCTCCTGTCGAGCCTCGACGCCGTCGGGTGCGGCCTGGGCAACGTCACGCTCCTGAACCTCGCCGGCGCGGTCACCGACGCGCTGTCCTGCCTCGAGCGACGCCATCGCCACCGCCTCCGCGACGGTCGACTCGCTCACGGCGGCCCTGCCGTCCGAGCTCGACCCGGTGCTCGACGTGCTGGACGGCATCGTTGCCCTGCTGCAGGACATCCTCGCCGGGGTCGGTGACCTCGACGGCCTGCTGTCGCAGCTGCCCGACCTGCTGGCCAGCGCGGCCGGGACCGAGCTGCTCGGCGTCGGCGCCTTCGACGTCGGTACCACCGCCGTCGCCGGCCCGACCACGGCCGACAGCTCCGCCGCGGTCCTCTGCGAGGCCGTGGACGTGACCGTGCTCGGCACCGACTTCGCCACGCCGGACTGCTCCGACGCCCTCGGCCAGCTGCCCGACGTGACCGGCGCCATCAGCGACGCGGTCGGCCAGCTCAACGGCGTCCTCAACAGCCTGCCCCTGACCGACCTGGTCCAGGTCGGTGACCTGAAGGCGGACCTGTTCACCGATGTCGTGGAGCAGGTCACCGAGACCGACGGCGTGGTCACCTCCACCGCCGGGTTCACCCTGCTCGACCTCGCGATCCCGTCGATCACGCTCGACCCGAGCCAGGTCACGGACGCGCTCGGCGGGCTGGGGCTGCCGGACGTCATGGGTCCGGTGCAGGACGTCCTCGGCCAGCTGCAGTCCGGCCTGACGACCCTGTCCGGCCTCGGTGTGGCCGGCGTGGACAGCGCGCTCACCACCGTCAGCGACACGCTCACCCAGGTCGGCGACCCGGCCGGCCTGTCCGGCACGGTCGACCAGGTCAGCGCCCTGCTCGACGGGCTGGAGCTGGCGGACCTCGGGTCGCTGACCGAGCAGGTCTCGACCCCCGGCCTCGCGCTGCTGATCGACCCCGTCGCCACGGCGAGCTTCGCGCCGGCAGCCGACGGCGGCACCGCCGCCCCGGCGCCCACGCCGGCGCCGGCCCCCGCCCCGCAGCCGACCCTGCCGTCCACCGGCGGCGGGCTGGCCCTGCTGGGCGTGCTGGCCCTGGCCGGCGCCGGGTCGCTGCGGCGCCGTTCGTGACACCTCGGACCTGACACAGGTCCCCTCCCCGGGGCCGGGCGCACGACGCGCCCGGCCCCGGTCACGTCACGGCGCCTCGTAGGCTCGGCGCCGTCGCCATCCAGGAGGACACGGCGTGCTGCGACGGGCCCTGCTGGCCGCCGCCGGCAACGACCGGTTGCGCCATCTCGCCACGACCGCCCCGGTCGCGCGGGGCGTGGCCCGACGCTTCGTCGCCGGCGAGACCCTCGACGACGCGATGCGGGTCGTGGCCGACCGCAACGCCGCGGGCCTGGCCGTCACCCTCGACCACCTCGGCGAGGCGGTCGACGACCCCACCGCGTCCCGCCAGGCGGTCGACGTCTACGTGCAGACCCTCGACGCGATCGGGGCGCGGGGCCTGGATGCCTCGGTGTCGGTGAAGGCCAGCCAGTTCGGCCTCGCGTCCGATCCCGACCGGTGCCGGGCGCTGGTCGGCGAGATCGCCGACGCCGCGGCACGGGCCGGCACCCACGTCACGATCGACATGGAGGGCTCGGCGCTGACCGCGGCGACCGTGGACCTCGTGCTCGCGCTGCGGGACGACGGGCACGACCACGTGGGCTGTGCCGTGCAGGCCTACCTGCACCGCACGCCCGACGACGTCGCGCGGCTGCTGGCCGCCGGGGCGTCGCTCCGGCTGTGCAAGGGCGCCTACGACGAACCCGAGGACATCGCGTACCAGGACCGCGAGGCGATCCGCGACGCCTACGTGCGTGTCGCGGGGCAGATGCTCGAGGCCGGCGCGGCCGGCGGCGGGCGTCCGCGCTTCGCGACCCACGACCACCTGCTGCTCCACCGGGTCCGGTCCGAGGTGGCCCGTCGCGGCCTGCAGGACGACGCCTACGAGGTCCAGACGTTGTACGGGGTGCGCCCCGACTGGGAGCTCGAGCTCGTACGACGTGGTCTCGCGGTCCGTGTGTACGTACCGTTCGGCACGCGCTGGTACCCGTACCTGGTGCGGCGGATGGCGGAACGACCTGCGAACCTGCAGCTGTTCCTGCGGGCGCTCGTGTCGGGGCGCCGGACGTCCTGACGCCGCGGCGGGCCCGAACGACCCCGGACTGACAAGGAGGCTCCCCATGGCCTCGGACGACCTCACCCTCGCGATCCTCGGCACCGGCCGCCTCGGGGAGGCCCTGCTGCGCGGCCTGCTGCGCTCGTCCTGGATCGCCCCGTCCCAGGTCGTCTGCACCGCCCGTCGCGAGGACCGGGTCGCGAGCCTGCGTGAGGAGCACGGCGTCCGTGCCACCACCGACAACGCCGCGGCCGTCGCCGAGGCCGACGTCGTCCTCATCGCACTCAAGCCCCAGACGCTGCTGGGCGTCGTCGCGGAGGCCGCCGGCTCGTTCCGCGCCGACCAGACCGTGATCTCGCTGGCTGCCGGCACCACCACCGCCTCGATCGAGGCGCTGCTGGCCGAGGCCGTGCCGGTCGTGCGGGTCATGACCAACACCCCGGTGCAGGTCGACGCCGCCATGTCGGTGGTCGCCCCCGGGGCGCACGCCAGCGACGACGACTGCAAGGTCGCCGAGGACATCCTCGGCCACGTCGGCCGCGTGGTGCGGCTCGGCGAGGAGCACATGAACAGCGTGACCGCGCTGTCGGGCTCCGGCCCCGCCTACTTCTTCCTGCTGGCGGAGGCGATGATCGACGCCGGCATCCTGCTCGGGTTGCCGCGGGACGTGTCCACCGAGCTGATCCTGCAGACCATGCTCGGCAGCGCCCGGATGCTGACCGAATCCGGCATGCACCCCGTCGAGCTGCGCGAGATGGTGACCTCCCCGGGCGGCACGACGATCGCCGCGATCCGCACGCTCGAGTCGGCCGGAGTCCGCGCGGCCTTCCTCGACGCCATCGAGGCCGCGAAGCTGCGCGGGGAGGAGCTGGGCTGACCGTGCACCCCTCCCGCGCCCGGACGGCTCGCCTCGGCCGGACCGCGCTCACGGTGGCCGTGGTCGCCGCGCTCACGGCCGCGTGCTCGTCCGAGCCCGAACCGACGGTCGTCCTCGGGCCGGTCACCAGCGGCGAGGTGGTCGCCACCGTCGCCGCCCCGGCCACCCTCGAACCCCGCGACCGCGTCGTGGTGCAGGCGCCCGCCAGCGGCACGGTCGCCGAGCTGCTGGTCGAGGACGGCGACGTCGTGGCCTCCGGCGACCCGCTGCTGCGACTGACCGCCCCGTCCATCGACCAGACCATCGCCCAGGCCGAGGCCGCCGTCTCCGCGGCCGACGCGCTGGCCGGCGTGGACGCGGGGATCGACCTCTCGCCCGTGTTCGGCGCCGTCAGCTCCCAGCTCGAAGCGGTCGTCCCCGGACTCCTGCAGGCGCTGGCCGAGCAGGCGGCCACCATCCCCGACGAGGCCGCCCGCGAGCGCGTGAACCAGTCCATCCGCGACGCCATCGGCACCTACAACGACGCCCAGGCCGGCCTGCAGCAGGCGGAGCGCGAGGCCGAGCAGTCCGCCGCCTCCGCCACCGCCTCGCAGCGCGCCGCGGCCGCGGCCCAGCGCCGCCAGGCCGAGCTCGCCCTCGAGGCCGCCCGGTCCCGCGCCGACGACCTGCTGGTCACGGCACCCGGCGACGGCGTGGTGGAGCTGGCGCGGGGCGGTGACGGCGGCGGTTCCGGCCTCGGCGGGCTCGAGGACCTCGCCGGTGCCGCCGAAGGGCTGGGCGGCGGGGACGTCTCGGGCCTGCTCGGCGGGGGTGGGGCCACGTCCTCCTCCAGTGGCCCGATCGCCGTCGGGGCGCAGGTCGGGTCGGGCCAGACCCTGCTGAGCATCTTCGACCTCGGCGGGTTCCGTGCCGTCAGCCGTGTCGACGAGATCGACGTCGTCGCCGTCGCCGAGGGCCAGGACGCCACCGTGCTGGTCGACGCCTACCCCGACGCCGTCCTCGAGGGCGTCGTCGACCACGTCGCGATCGAACCGGAGGCCGGCTCGACGGGTGGCGTCGCCTACCCGGTGACGATCCGCCTCGTGGACGTGCCGGACGACGTCACGCTGCGCGTCGGGCTCTCCGGCTCGGTCGAGGTCGTCACCGACGTCGTCGACGCCGACACGGTCGTGCCGTCGTCGTCGTTGCGCCGGCGGGGGGAACGCGACGTCGTCGTCGTCGCCCGGGAGGGCCAGTTCGTCGAGGTCCCGGTCGTGGTCGACGTCATCGGCGAGGACAGCGCCGCGGTGACGGGCGACCTGGCCGACGACGACCTCGTGGTGGTCGAGGGCATCGACGACGTCACCGACGGCGATCCCGTCCCCGAGTCCGTGCGCACCGTCGAGCCCACGACGACCGCCCCGGCATGACCGCCCCGGACGCCGCCCCGCTGCTGGAGGCCCACGACGTCGAGCGGACCTACCGGATCGGCGCCGACGTCGCCGTGCACGCGCTGCGGGGCGTGTCGTTCCGGGTGGACGCCGGCGAGCACGTGGCCATCATCGGCACCTCCGGGTCGGGCAAGTCGACGCTGCTCAACCTCCTCGGGGCGCTGGACCGTCCCACCGCGGGCGAGATCCGCTTCCTCGGCCGCGACGTGCAGACCATGTCCGACGCCGAGCTCGCCGAGCTGCGCAACCGCCGCATCGGGTTCGTCTTCCAGTCCTTCCACCTGCTGAGCCGGCTGAGTGCCCTCGACAACGTCGTGCTGCCGCTGGTCTACCGCGGCACGCCCCGCCGCGACCGCCGCGACCGTGCCGAGCAGGCCCTGCGTGCCGTCGGGCTCGGCGACCGCCTCGACCACCGCCCGACCGAGCTGTCCGGCGGCCAGCAGCAGCGCGTGGCGATCGCCCGGGCGCTGGTCACCGAACCCGACCTCGTGCTCGCCGACGAGCCCACCGGCAACCTCGACACGGTCACCGGCGCCGACGTCCTCGACCTGCTCGACCAGCTCCACGACGACCGCGGCACCGCCCTGGTCGTGATCACCCACGAGGCCGAGGTCGCCGCCCGCGCCGACCGCGTCATCGAGCTGCGCGACGGGCGGGTCGCCGCATGACCCCCCGCCCCGCCCCCGCCACCGCCCCGACCCAGCCCCGCCCCGGACCACCGCCCCGACGGCATTGGGGGCATGCGCGGGGCCGGACCGTCACCATGCCCCCAGTAGCGGGTGCCTCGGCCCGCTAGGTCAGGGACTGGGGGCATGCCGCGGTGGCCGTCGCACCCATGCACCCAGTGGCGCGTTCGCGGGCAGCCCACGCTTCGGGCCCGACCGGCGGGCGGCCGTCAGGCGCTGGCGGTCCCGGGCGGGGCAGCGGCACCCCGAGCTGGGCAGCCCGACGGACGCAGGCAGCGGCGGAGGTCTGCGAGGAAGCCGGCCACTGCCGGCGTGCAGGATCGTGGGGGTGAGCTGCAGGATGAGCCAGTCGCCCTCCGCGGTCAAGGCGTTGAGCCGCACCGCGTCGAGCCTCCAGGGCGGGGCCCCGGTGTGTGCCCCGTACCCTGGCACTCGACGCCCACCCGCAGCGCAGACCCAGGCGATGTCGATGCGCCGGCGACGGTCCTCGACAACCACGACAGGCTGCTCGAGGTCGGGGCGCAGGCCGTGCTCCACCATGCGGGTCCGTGCCGTGGACTCGAACCCCGACTCGGAGCCGTCTGCCGTGAGTTCCTCGACGACCCGCCGCAGCCGGCCCCGCCCCTTCAGGTTCCTCGGCAGTTCGTCCACGACCCGGCCGAGCTCGCCCCGTCGCATGTGA
This sequence comes from uncultured bacterium, assembly GCA_963796225.1. Lineage (GTDB taxonomy): Bacteria > Actinomycetota > Nitriliruptoria > Nitriliruptorales > Nitriliruptoraceae > CAWCLK01. The sequence continues at coordinate 57,610 of CAWCLK010000019.1, read as the reverse complement.
CCGTCGCGCTCGGCGGCGAGCGCCAACGACCGCAGCGCCGCGGGCTGCAGGTCGGCCGCGAGGTTCGCGATCGCGCGGGCGGCGACCACGCAGGGGATGCCGTCGACGTCGTCGAGGTGGGAGGCCAGCAGGCGGCGGGTGCGTCGCACGTCCGGCCTGGGATCCGAGAGGCGACGGACCCGGGCCTCGTGCGGCAACAGCAGCTGGGGCCGGCGACGGGAAGGACGGAGACGACGCCCCGCAACGCGAGCGCGCTGTGCCGGTCGGCCACCGCGTCCGGACCAGCATCGCCGCCGGCGGCCTCGAGGCGGAAGCGGGGCGTGTCCGCGTGGGTCGGCAGTCGCCATCCCCCGTCGGCCGTGCGGGTCCCAGCCGTCGGTCCCGGACCGGTGCTGCAGCTGATCCGCGCGACAGATCGGCGGCCGCGCCCATCGCGAGATCCACGTACCCGTGGACCACCATGTCGTACAGCTCCGGCCAACGCCATGGGGCCAGTCTGCGTCCGCGCCCCGCGCCCGGCGGCCCCCGGCATCTCGACGCCTGTGGACGGCACGCGTCGGGTGCATGGCCGTGTCGCCCCGTCGCGTCCATGCCCCCAGTACCGTCGGGCGTCTCGGACGGGGCGTCATCGGGGGCATGGGTGCCGCCCCGCCCCGCTCATGCCCCCAGTGCCATCGCGGCGGCGGCCGGGCCGTGCAGCACCACGCGGGCGGGGCGCGATGAGGCTCGGGGAGGCGTTCCGGGTCGCGCTGCAGGCGCTGGTGGCGAACCGGCTGCGGTCGCTGCTGACCACACTCGGCGTGGTCATCGGCGTGTTCGCGGTCGTGCTGCTGGTGGCGATCGGGCAGGGGGCGCGGCAGGAGATCACCTCGACCATCGAGGGGCTCGGGTCGAACCTGCTGTTCGTGCTGCCGGGGGAGGGGGACTTCACCTCCGCCCCGGCACGCAGCCGCTTCACCCTGGCCGACGTCGAACGCGTGGCCCGGGAGGTCGGCGACGAGGACCGCGTGGCCGCCTACCTGGTGTCGGGGGAGACGCTGCGGGGCGACGGGACGTCCGCGTTCGCGACCCTGTTCGGGGTGACGCCCTCCTACACCGAGGTGGTGACGCGCCGTGTCGCGCGGGGGCAGGGGCTCGGGGCCAACGACGTGGCGACGGGGCGACGCGTGGCCGTGCTCGGCGCCGACGTGGCCGACGAGCTGTTCGACGGGGCCGACCCCATCGGTCGGCGGCTGACCGTCGGCGGCCTGCGGTTCCGGGTCACGGGCGTGCTCGAGGAGGTCGGCGGGTCGCTGTTCGGACCCGACCGCGACGAGCAGGTCCTGATCCCCATCACGGCGGCCCAGCGCCTGTTCGGCACCGACCGGGTCGACGCGATCTTCGTCCGCGCGACCTCGACGGCCACCATCGACGAGGACGTCGCCCGGGTCGACCGGGCGCTGGCGAGCCGGTTCGACGACACCGAGTACTCCATCCTCACCCAGGACGAGATCATCGGGGTGGTCGGTGACATCCTCGAGCTGCTGACCTTCGTGCTGGCCGCCATCGCCGGGATCTCGCTGCTCGTGGGCGGCGTCGGGGTGTCCAACATCATGCTCGTGAGCGTGTCCGAGCGGACCCGCGAGATCGGCCTGCGCAAGGCCCTCGGGGCGCGGACCCGCGACATCACCCTGCAGTTCCTGCTCGAGTCGGTCGTGCTGACCGGGATCGGCGGGCTGATCGGGCTCGGCGGTGGGATCGCGGTCGCTCAGGTCGTCGACGCCTACGCCCCGGTCCCGGCCATCGTGACGTGGTGGTCGGTCGCCCTCGCACTCGGCGTCTCCGTCGCGGTCGGGGTGTTCTTCGGCGTGTGGCCGGCCCGGCGCGCGGGGCGCCTGGACCCGGTCGTGGCGCTGCGCCACGAGTAGGGCCGGTTCGCCGGGACACCCCGTGGGCCACGCCGTACGCTCGGGGGACCCGAGCAGGGAGGCGACGTGGCGGGAACCGACGGCCGACCGGTGGCGCTGGTCTGGGACGATGCCCTGGCCGCCTACGACTTCGGCGAGGGCCATCCACTCGCGCCGATCCGGGTGGAGCTGACGGTCGACCTCATCCGCGAGTCCGGGCTGCTGACCGCGCCGAACGTCATCGAGGTGCCGCCCGGGCCCGCAGGACGAGGAGGAGCTGCTCCGCCTGCACCGCACGCGACTTCGTCCAGGCCGTCCGGCGCGTCTCGGCGGACCCCGGCATCCGGGCCGACTGGGCCTTCGGCCTCGGGCCCGGCGACAACCCCGTGTTCGGCGGGATGCACGAGGCCTCCCTGCACGTGTGCGCCGCCTCGCGCGAGGCCGCCCGCCTGGTCTGGGAGGGCGAGGCCGTCCACGCGTTCAACCCGGCCGGGGGCCTGCACCACGCCATGCCGGACCGCGCCGCCGGGTTCTGCGTCTACAACGACCCGGCCGTGGCCATCGACTGGCTGCTCGAGCACGGCGCCGAACGGGTCTGCTACGTCGACGTCGACGTCCACCACGGCGACGGCGTCGAGGTCATGTTCGCCGACGACCCGCGCGTGCTCACGGTCTCGATCCACGAATCGGGGCGCTTCCTCTTCCCCGGCACCGGCGCCAGCGAGGACATCGGGGGCCCCGGCGCCCCGGGCTCGGCGGCCAACCTGCCGCTGCACCCCGGCACGAACGGGGACGTGTGGCTCGCCGCGTTCGACCAGGGGATCGAGCCGCTGGTCCGCGCCTTCGCGCCCGACGTCCTCGTCACCCAGCTCGGGTGCGACACCCACGCCACCGACCCGCTGGCCCACCTGGCCCTCTCGGTCGACGAGTTCGAGCAGATCGTGGCTCGCCTGCACCGCCTGGCCCACGAGGTCTGCGAGGGCCGCTGGGTCGCCACGGGCGGCGGCGGGTACCAGCTGGTCACGGTCGTGCCCCGGGCCTGGACGCTCGCCTTCGCCGAGATGACCGAGCAGTCCGTCCCGGTCGACGTCCCCATGCCGTGGCAGGAACGCGCCGGCGCGCGCACCGGGGTGCGCCCGCCCACGTCCTTCACCGACGGGATCATCACCACGCCCGCGAACCTCGTCAGCAAGGCCCGCGTGGCGGCCGAGGAGGCCGTCGCCGGGCTCCAACGGCTCGTGCTGCCCCACCACGGCGTGCGCCAGTGACGACGGTCCAACCGGTCCGGGCGGGACGCGCACGCCGCGCAGATGGCCGTCCCACCGGGGCCGTGGGACGTCAGCCGACGTCTACACTGGGCGAATGACCGCCCCCGCATTGCTGACCGTCGCCGAGGTCGCGGAGCTCTTCCGCGTGTCCTCGATGACCGTGTATCGCCTCATCCGCCACGGCGAGCTGGCAGCGGTCCGTGTGGGGCGTTCCTACCGGGTGCGCGAGGAGGACCTGCAGGCCTACCTGCAGGCCCAGGTGGTCGACCCGGACACGATGGACCTCCCGGACGCCAGCCACGGCTGATCGGCGTCGGTGCCTCGGCCGGCGAAGGACTGCGCCGGCCGGCCAAGGGCGTGCCGGCCGGCCAAGGTCACGCCGGGCACGGTCTGGTTCACTGACCATCCCGCGGTGACGAGGAGGAGGCGCTGGTGACCCCGACCGACGCTGGCGACGCCGGCGAGCGTCGTGTGCTCATCACGGGCATCTCCAGCACCCTGGCCGGTCGACTCGCCCAGCAGCTGGAGGCCGACCCGACGATCACCGAGATCATCGGTGTCGACGACCGCGAACCGACGGTCCAGCTCGAGCGCACCGAGTTCGTCCGTGCCGACATCCGCAACCCGCTCGTGTCCCGCATCGTGTCGACCACCGCGGTGGACACGGTGGTGCACATGGCCACCCTGGCCGGTCCGGGTGCGGCTGGCGGGCGCGCTCGGATGAAGGAGCAGAACGTCATCGGGGCCATGCAGCTGCTCGCTGCCTGCCAGCAGTCGCCCGACGTGCGCACCTTCGTGCTCAAGTCCTCCACCGCCGTGTACGGCTCCGACCACACCGACCCGGCCCTGTTCCGCGAGGAGCAGACCCCCACGCCTCCGCCGTCGTCCGGCTTCGCCTCCGACGCCGCCGAGATCGAGGGCTACGCGCGTGCCTTCGCCCGGCGCCGCAACGACGTGACGGTCACCATCCTGCGCTTCGCCAACTTCCTCGGCGGGCAGATGGACTCGGTGCTCGGGTCCTTCTTCGCCCTGCCGGTCGTCCCCAGCGTGCTCGGCTTCGACCCCCGGCTGCAGTTCGTGCACGAGGACGACGGCCTCGAGGTCCTGCACCGCGCCGTCCAGGAGGACCACCCCGGCGTCTTCAACGTCGCCGGCCCCGGCGTGGTCTACCTGTCGCAGTGCGTGCGCAAGGCGGGGCGGGTGCAGGTCCCCGTCCCCATGCCGGTCGTGGGCGCGGTCGCCGGGCTGGTCCGCCGCGCCCGGCGCGTCGACTTCTCCCCCGAACAGCTGCGCTTCCTGCAGTTCGGGCGGGCCGTGGACACCACCCGGCTCGAGCAGGACTTCGGCTACACGCCGCGGTACACCACCACCGAGGCCTTCGACGACTTCGTGGGGCGCCGGCGCATCCGCGCCATCGTCAAGCGCGACGACGTCGTGCGCCTCGAACGCGAGCTCTACGACTTCCTCCAGCGCAAGGGCCAGGAACGCTTCCTGGCCGGCCGGTCCCGACCCAGGTGACGATCGTGCCCAGCATGTCCTCCCCACACGACCAGCCCGGCGAGGTGATCTCGTTCGAGCAGGAGCGTGCTGCCCGGACCGGCGCGCGCGCCCGCTGCCGTGGCACGACCGACCAGGGCACGCCCTGCCGCAACTACGCCGTCGCCGACGGGTGGTGCCGCATCCACGCCCCGGCGGACACGACCGTGCGCGAGCAGGCGCCCGAACCGCCCCGCCCCGCCGGCGGGATCGAGCTGCTCGAGGGCCTGCGGGACGCCCTCGGCGACCAGTGGCTCGACCGCATCCGTGACGTCGCCGCGTTCCTGCGCCGCCGCCTCACCGGCGACTACGAGGTCGACGCCTTCGGCTTCGACGAGGACTTCACCACCCACGTCATGATGCCGCTGCTCGAACCGCTGCACCGGCGGTGGTGGCGGGTCAGCAGCCTCGGCGCCGAGCACCTGCCCGACGGCGGCGGCCTCGTCGTGGCCAACCACGCCGGCACCCTGCCCGCCGACGCGCTCATGACCCGCCTCGACATCTGGCACCAGACCGGCCGGCACACGCGCGAGCTCGGGGCCGACCTGGTGTTCCGCACGCCGCTGATCGGCCACATCGGGCGCAAGACCGGTGCCACGCTGGCCAAGGGCGACGACGCCGGCCGGCTGCTCGCCCAGGGCGAGCTCGTGGCCGTGTGGCCCGAGGGCTTCAAGGGCATCGGCAAGCCCTTCAGCGACCGCTACCAGCTCCAGCGCTTCGGGCGGGGCGGGTTCGTCGCCACCGCCCTGCGTGCCCAGGTCCCGATCATCCCCACCGCCATCGTCGGCTCCGAGGAGATCTACCCGCTGCTGTTCGACCTCAAGCCGCTCGCGAAGGTCCTCGGCCTGCCCTACTTCCCCGTCGTGCCCCAGATGTTCGCCCTGCCCGTCCTCGGCCCCCTGGCCCTGCTCCCCCTGCCCAGCAAGTGGTCCATCGAGTACGGCGAACCCATCGACACCAGCGAGTACGGCCCCGCCGCCGCCGACGACCCCATGGCCGTCTTCGACCTCGCCGACCGCGTTCGCGACGCCATCCAGCACATGCTCTACCGCACCCTCATGGGCCGCCGCAGCGTCTTCTTCTGACATCAGGAGGGCGGCCCCGTGGGGCCGCCCTCCGCTGGTGCGGGGTCCTTCTCAGGCGCGCTTGCGCAGCGTCAGCGCCCCGCCCACGGCGAGCATGCCCATCAGGGCCGCGATGGCACCGCCACCCGTGCGCGGCATGGCCGGCGGCTCGGGGGTCGGGGCCGGCGGCGGGGCCTCGGCGGTCACGGGCGCGGGGGCCGCGGCGACGTTGCCGGCCACGGTCAGGCCGCGCAGCTCGACCTTCAGGCCCTCCAGCGGCGTGCCCACGACGAAGTTGGCCAGCGGGGCGACGGTGACCCGGAACGGGTCGACCGCGACGCCCGCCTGGCGGCCGTCCTCGGAGCGGACCGCGTTGGTCTGCTGGCCCTGGACGATGGTGCTGACACCCAGGGTGGCGAGCAGGTCGTCGAGGCTGTTGAGCACGTCCTCGGTCGGCAGCCCGGCGCCGGCGAGCAGTTCGCTGATCGGCTTGAGCTGGCCGTCACCGAGGTTGACCAGCACGTCCCCGAGGACGCCGTCGACGTCCAGCAGGCGCAGGATCGGCGACAGCGAGTTGGTCTCGCAGATGGCCAGGTCGATCGGCGGGATCGAGGTCAGGAAGTCGTTGCCGCCGGGCTCGCCGGTGGCGAAGGCCTCGGCGCGGTAGGTCGTGTCGGGGATGCACACGGTGCCGAGCAGGGACACGCCGGCCAGCGTCGCCGAGGACACCTGGCGGACGGCGTCACCCTCGGTGAGGCTCTCGGTGGTGGACTCGATCAGGTCGATCGACACCAGCGGGAGGTCGATCAGCTCGGGCACCCGCACCGCCTCGGTGAGGTCGACGCCGAGTCCGAGGTTCTCGTTGATCGCGTCCTGGACCGGGGTCAGCACCTGGTCGACGATCGGGGTGAGGACCTGGTCGGTGACGGTGCCCGTGACCTGGTCCAGGGCGTCGGTCACCGGTGCGGAGACATCGGCCGGCAGGATCGCGAGCGCCCCGGCCAGGTTGACCTCGAGGTCGGCGATCTTCGACGACGCGATCGAGGTGTGGCCCGCCGCGTCGGTCGTGCACTCGGCCTGCAGCAGCTGCATGGAGACCAGCGGGGTCTCGGCGCCGGGCGGGACCGTGATGTCCAGCGGGGTGTCGAGGCACTGCATCGGGCCGCCGGTCAGCGTCTCGACCAGGCCCTGCAGTGACCCGGTGACCGAGGTGGCCGAGGCGGACGCCGTGGCGTCCCCGACGGACTCGCCGACCAGGGGCAGCTCCAGCTCGGCGAGCACCGAGGCCAGGCTGATCAGCAGCTCGTTGCCGTCGATCGACACGCCCGGGACCTGCTCGACCGCGGGGGCGAGCCCGTCGGCGAGTGCCTGGGGCAGTCCGACCGCGATGGACACGGCCTGGCCGGACCCGGCGGCGTCGAAGACGTACGGGCCGTCGTCGGCGGCCGCGAGGGCCGGAGTGGTGGCGATGGCCGTCGTGGCCAGCACGGCCATGCTGGCGGCGGCGGTTCGCAGCGCGATGCGTCTCATGTGCCCCATACCTCCGAGGGGAGCGACGGTCGGCCCCCACGGCCAGACCTCGAATGGGGGACTAGTCCGAATGGACCATCCCTCGCCGTAGTCAACGACACCGTGGCGACGGAGTCACGCTGCGTGGCATCGGACGTGACGATTGGCCCCTGTTCGCGCGTCCTGCGCGCGGAGGATGCCGGCGGTCGCTCAGTCCAGCAGGCCGTCGGTGAGATCGCCGGTGGTGTCGCCGACCGACCCGGTCACGTCACCGACGGTGTCGCCGAGGTCGGTGGCGGTGTCCTCCACCGTGTCGCCGAGGTCGTCGACGGTGTCCTGGAGCGGGTTCGAGGACGAGGTGGCGGAGGGGTCGAGGAGCTCGTCGACCAGCGATCCGACATCGTCGACGGCGTCGTCCACGACGGAGCCGACATCGCCGACCGAGTCGTCCACGGCGGACCCGAGGTCGTCGATGACCGCGTCCCCGCCGGTGCCGCCCGACAACGACGGGTCGTCGTCGGGCACGACCACGGTCCCGCCGGTGGAGGTGTCGCTGGGGTCGTCCTGCGGCTGCTCGACGGGGTCGGTGTCCGCGTCGTCGCCGCCCACGGGCGGGGCAGGCTGCACGCACTGGCAGGCCGGCGCCGCCGGTCCGTCGCCGGGAAGCACCACGCGCGGCTGCACGCCGGCCTCGCCCGCGCACACGGCGCAGCCGGCACCGTCGAGGCCCAGCAGCCCGGTCACCTGCAGGTCGATGCGGCGCAGGACCTCGAGCGTGCGCTCGGCGGCCGGACGGACCGACAGGGGCAGGGCGGGGGACAGGTCGAGCAGCCGGAGGCGCATCTCGGCGGTGAAGTCGTCGAGCTCGGTGAGCAGGCGGTCGCCGTCCTCGGCCGCCGCGGCCTGCAGCAGCTGGTCCGCACCGGACGCCGCCTCGTGGTCGAGCCGGTCCAGCGTGCCGGAGAGCTGGTCGTCGCTGAGTCGGCCGCGACCGGCCTCGAGCTCCTCGAGGCGTTCGCGAGCGAAGGCCAGGTGCAGGCGGCCGCGTTCGACGTCGCCGGACGCGAAGGTCAGCCGTACGTCCTCGGTGAAGTCCTTGACCGAGTACAGCGCGTCACCGGGCAGGGCCGACTGGGCCGCGGCGGCGACCCCGGCCGTCCCGATCATGGTCGAGGCCACGGCGGCGGCGCCGGCGGCCCGCAGGGAGTGGCGGACGCGAGCGGTGGCGTCGTCGACGCGGTCGCGCAGGCGCTGCATGGTCGTGGTCCGGCCAGCGGCCGCGACCTCGAGCAGCTCGGCCCGCAGGCGGGCGCGGAACTCGTCCGTCGGCGTCTCGAGCTCGGTGTGGTCGCGCACGGACGTGGCCAGGCTGCCCAGCCGCTGGATCGCCCGCGGGGCGTCCTCGGGCGCGGTGCGCCCCTCGAGGAGGGCCTCGAGTGTGTCGATGTCAGCTCGACGGACCATCGGGCATCACCCCGCTTCCGTGCTCGTCCACGGAGTTCAACGACTGACCGGCCAGACAGTGACGGGTCATGGCAGCAGTCCCAGCAGGAAGACCAGGCCACTGAGCCCAGCGGCGAGAAAGGCCTCGAATCCGGGCTGGTCGCGCACGATCCCGGCCAGTGCGCGCAGCGCGCGGTACTGCAGCGCCTTCGTGGCACCCACCGTGCGTCCGAGGACCGCCGCGGTCTCGGTGACCGACATGTCGTGGACGAACCGAAGCTCGATCACCTCGCGGTGGTCGTCCTTGAGCTCCTCCAGCGCGCTGGCCAGCGAGCGGGCGAGCTCGCGGGCCTCGGCCACCCGTTCGGGGTGGTCCGTCGTCGGTGAGGGATCGCGGTCGCCGATGTCGTCGGTGCTGCGTTCGAGCCGGAAGCGCGCCGACTTGAAGTGGTCGTGCACCCGGTTGCGGGCGATCGTGGTCAGCCACGCCCCGAGGTCGACGCCCTGCCACTCGAAGCGGTCGAACCGCCGCCAGGCGCGCAGGAACACGTCCCCGACGAGGTCCTCGGCCACCTCGCGGCTGCCGACGCGGCGGCGCACGTAGCCGAAGATCTGGTCGAGGTAGAGGTCGTAGAGCTGGGCGAAGGCGTGCTCGTCGCCGTCCCGGGCACGCTCGACCAGGGACACGACCTGGGGGTCGACGGTCGAGGGTGCCGTGCCCACCACCGCCTCCTCAGATCCCGGTTCGCAGCAGCTGGACGACAGCCGCAAGGATGATGAGGGCGAGCAGCACGACGAGTGCCAGTGCCGTGCCGTTGCGCAACTGACCCGCCCTCGTGTCGATCCGTGTGGGGCACGTTACGGTCTGGAGTCACGCTCGGCCATGGTGCGTCTGTCCCATGCCCCTGTTCGCGGACGCCCTCAGCGCGCTACCTCGTCAGCGCGCTGACTCCGTCAGCGGCGACCGACCGTCGGCTGGTCGGCGTCGTCCTCGTGGATGCCCGGTGCCACGCTGACCACGTCGGGGCGGCCGAGGACCTCCTCGACCGGCGCCCCGGCCAGCAGGTCGCGGCACTTGACCAGCTCCTGGCGCAGGTAGCCCACCAGCGCCGCGCGGTCGTCGAGGTAGCGCCGGCAGTCCAGCTCCAGGGTGATGGAGGTCTCGGCCCTCGGGTCGGCCCCGACGGTGTGCAGGAACGACCCGAGCGGCAGGATCCCGTGGCCCAGCGGGGCGTGCGAGTCGCGCCCCTGGCCGCGGTTGTCGGAGACGTGCAGGTGCACGGCCTGCCCACGCAGCCGCTCCCACGCGGTGTTGATGTCGACGTCGGCGACCGCGAAGTGGCTGGTGTCGAGCACCACGTGGGGGAAGGGCGACAGGTGCTCGGGCTCGGTGTAGCGGTGGAACCGCATGGGGCGGCCCCGGACCTGCACCGGGTAGAGGTTCTCGACCCCGATGCGGGTGTGCAGCTCGGCGGCCTCCGCCTCGCCCTCGTCGAGCAGCCACTCGTGGAACTGGCGCTGCCACCGGAACGGCGGGTGCACGATCATGGTGTCCGCCCCGAGGTCCGAGGCGATCTGCAGGGACCGGCGGGCCTTGGTGACGAGGTCGGTGCCGAGCACCCGGCGGGTCAGCAGCAGGAAGGGCCCGTGCACGACGGGCGCGCCGATCCCCTCGCGCCGGAAGACGTCGTCGACGCGCTCGCTGTCCTGGGTCACGGGGTCCTGGGTGACCATCAGCTCGACGCCGTCGTACCCCGCCTCGGCGATCACGGCGCACGCCCAGTCCAGCGGCCGCGCGAACAGCGGGCCGCTGGATGCGAGGATCTTCACCGAGGACACGGGGCGGAGCGTAACCACGTCCCCGCGGGCGCCCCGTGTACCGACCAGTTGGTCAGGCGGCGTCCAGCGCGGCGTCCTCGGCGGCCACCCGCGTCAGCATCACGAGCGCCCGGTCGTCGGCCCGGGCAGCCGGCGTGGGCTCGGGCTCCGGTTCGGGAGCGGGGGCGGTCTCGGTCGCGGGCGTCGCGGTCGGCGTCGACGCGGCGGGAGCGCGGCAGCCGGCTCGGGGGCGGGTGCCGGGGCCTGTGCGGGGGCCGGCTCGGGGGCCGGGGCCGGAGCCGGGGCCGTCGCGGCCAGGGGCTCGCGGAACACCTCGGTCACCCACACGGTGCCGTCGCGGACGACGACGCCGATGCCGATCTGGGTCCAGTCGCCGTCGAGGATGTTGGCCCGGTGCCCCGGGGACTCCATGAAGGCGGTGTGGATCGGGTCCACCGACGGGCCGCGGCCGACGTTCTCGCCGACCTTCTGCCAGTCGCTGACCTCGGTGGCCAGGGAGGGGTTGTGGTGCAGGTCGTCCGCGTCGGCCATGCGGCCGCTGTGGCGGCGGGCGACGGCGACCAGGTCGTCGGCGACCGCGAGGGGGGCGAGGCCGCGGGCGGCCCGCTCCTGGTTGACCAGCTGCACGAAGCTGGCCTCCGCGCCGGCGTCGGCGCGGGCGGCGGTCGGCACCAGCAGCGTCACCAGCAGGGCCAGCAGCGCCGCCACGGCCGCCGTGCCGCGGCGGCGGCGGGGCAGGAGGGCGGCGGCGGTGTTCACGGTGACCTCTCGGGTGCGGTGACGGCCTGTAGATGTCTGATCGACGCTCGGCGACCGCCCCTTGAGCCCCGTCGTGATGTCCGAACGGTCAGGGCCCACCCCGCCGGTAGGCTCCGGGCGTCGTCGCGGCGTGCCGCGGTCGCCACCCCGACGTCCGCGACCCGCCCGCCGTGACCGCTCCCAGCCCCTTCGTGAGGTGCCCGTGTCCACGCCCGGTCCCGACGTCGCGGCCCGCCTGCGCACCACCGCCGAGCAGGCCCCGGACCGCGTCGCCATCGCGTGGCACGACCAGACCGTGACCTACGGCGAGCTCGATGCCCGTGTGGACGCCGCCGCGGCCGGGCTGCAGCACCTGGGCGTGCGCCCCGGCGACCGCGTCGCCGTGCTCCTCGGCAACGTCCCGGCCTTCGTCGAGGCCTACTTCGGGGCGCTGCGCGCCGGGGCCACGGTGGTCCCGTTGACCCTCGGCCTGGCCGCCGACGAGGTCGCCCACGCGCTCACGGACAGCGGTGCCAGCGTGCTGGTGGTGGCCGCCGTGGTCGCCGACCAGATCGTCGACCTGGCCCTCGAGCTCGAGGTGACCATGCTGGTCGCCGGCGCGGACGAGGCCCCGCCCGGCGCGTCACGCTGGCGCGACCTGCTCGCCGAGGGCCACCCGCTCGATCCCGTCGAGCGCCACGACGACGACCTCGGCGCCCTCGTCTACACCTCGGGCACCACGGGGCGCCCCAAGGGCGCGATGCTGACCCGCGGCAACCTCACGGCCAACCAGGACCAGTCCCTGGCCGGCCGGTTCCGGGTGGTGGCGGACGACGTGGTGCTGCTGGTCCTGCCCCTGTCGCACATCTACGCCCTCAACGTGGGGCTCGGCGCCTGCGTGCGGGTCGGGGCCGCGATGGTCCTGCAGGAACGCTTCGACCCCACCGCCTCGCTCGACGCCATCGAGCAGTGGCGGGTCACGATCGTGCTGGGCGCCCCGCCCATGTACGTCGCGTGGAACAACACCCCCGGGGTGGAGGACCGCGACCTGTCCAGCCTGCGGCTGTGCGTCTCCGGTGCGGCGCCCCTGCCCGTCCACGTCATCGACCGCTTCCGCGACCTGACCGGCCTGACCATCGAGGAGGGCTACGGGCTGACCGAGGCCGGGCCGTCGGTCACCTCCAACTCGATGGCCCCCGAACCCCGCCCCGGCACCGTCGGCATGCCGCTGCCCGACGTCGACCTCCGCCTCGTGCAGCACGACGGCACCGACGCCCCGACCGGCGACACCGGCGAGGTGTGGGTCCGGGGACCCAACGTGTTCGCCGGCTACTGGAACGACCCGGACGCGACCGCCGCGACGCTCGTCGACGGCCAGTGGCTGCGGACCGGCGACATCGGGGTGCTCGACACCGACGGCTACCTGCGCCTGGTCGACCGCGAGGACGACACCATCATCGTCAGCGGGTTCAACGTCTACCCGCGCGAGGTCGAACGGGTGCTGCTGCGCCACGAGGCGGTCGCCGCCTGCGCCGTGGTCGGCGAACCCCATCCGTACACCGGCGAGGCCGTGCGCGCCTACGTCGTGCCGGCGGCGGAGGTGACCGAGGACGAGCTGGTCGTCTACTGCCGCACCCTGCTCGCCCGTTACAAGTGCCCCGAGTCGGTGATCCTCGTCGACGAGCTCCCGCTCACCGCGTCGGGCAAGGTCCGCCGGGCCGCACTCCGGGACCAGTTGCGCTGATGGCACTGCTCGCCAGCCTGGTGGCCTTCGCCGCCTCCGCGATCTTCTGCCGCCGGCTGTACGGCCGGTGGGACGCCGGCGGGCGTCGCAACCCGGCCCTGCTGGCCTGGACGATCTCGCTGGGGATGTTCAGCGTGGCCTCGGCGGCCCTGCTCGTCGGCGTGGTCGCGGGCTGGTCCTCCCCGGTGTTCCACGTCTTCTACCTGTTCGGGGCGGTGCTCAACGTGCCGTGGCTGGCCCTCGGCTCGATCCTGATCAACGCCCGCGACCGCTGGACCACCCGCGCCACGGGTGTGGTCACCGGGCTGGTCGGGCTGGCGTTCCTGCCGGGCGTGTTCCGTGGCGACGTGCTGGCCGTGACCGGCGCCACCGTCGGGCTCGTGCTCGCCGCGGTCATGTGGGCGCCCGACACCGATCGGGTGCGGGTCGGGGCGACCCTGGCCGTGCTCGCCCTCACCCTCGTCGCGGCCGCGGTGGTCCTGACCGGGGACCTGACCTCCGCCCTGCCCACCTCGGGCCTGCCCGAGGGGCGGGCGCTGTTCGGACCCGGCCCGCGCAGCTTCGCGGTCGGTGGCAACGCGGTCGGGTCCATCATCGTGATCGTCGGGGCGCTGGTGGCCTCGGCCCGGCTGGCGTGGACCACGCTGGGGGAGCGCCGGCGTCGCGAGCTGGTCGCGGAGGGCCGGCGGCGCTACGTCGAGGCGCTGGCCTCCGGGACGCTCGAGGGCTGGCGCTCGCTCGGGCAGGCCGGCATCGACCACGTGGCCAAGGGCAACCTGCTGATCATGGCCGGCGTGGTGGTCGCCGCCGGGTCCGGCGGCATGTTCTCGTTCCTCGGGGACACCATCGCCCACGCGATCGGGCTGGGCCTCGGCGTCGTCATCATGTACGCGGGCTTCGACCGCACCTCGCGGCCCAGCCGGCCCATCCCGGGCCCGGTGCCGCCCCCGCCGGCCGCATGATCGGGCGCGGCCACCGGCCCCGCGTGGTCGTCTACACCCGCCAGGGCTGCGGGCTGTGCGAGGCCGCCGAACGCCAGGTCGTGGCGGAGGCGGGGCGGGCCGACGTCGAGCTGGTCGACGTCGACGCCGACCCCGAGCTGCAGCGTCGCTACCACGTGCGCGTGCCCGTGATCGCCGTCGACGGCGTCGAGGTCGCCGAGGTGCAGGTCGCCCCGGGCACCATCCGCGCCGCCGTGCGGGCGGCCCGGCGAGCAGCGCGGCGGGGCGGGGCCCCACCGGGGCGTCGGTAGCCTCCCGCGGGCGCGCCACCCCTCGGCGTGCGCCCGCGGGACCGACGAGGCGAAGGTCGAACACCCCATGCGTCACATCGCGATCAGCGGCGAGCTCGGCAGCGGCAAGAGCGCCGTCGCCGGGGCGCTGTCGGCGGTGCTCGGCGCCGACGTGCTCTCCACCGGTGCGATCCACCGCCAGATCGCGGCCTCGCGGGGCGAGTCGGCGCTCGAGACCAACCTGGCCGCCGAGGACGACGACGAGATCGACCGGCGCATCGACGGCGAGCTCGTGCGCCGCGCCGCCGCGGCCGACCAGCTCGTCCTCGATTCCCGCATGGCCTGGCACTTCGTGCCGGAGGCGCTGAAGGTCCACCTCGTGGTCGATCCCGCCGTCGGCGCGGCCCGCATGCTGGGCCGCTCGCCGACCGACGTCGAGCGCTACGCCTCGGTCGAGGAGGCCACCGCGCAGGCCGAGGACCGCCACGCCAGCGAGCAACGTCGCTTCCACGACAAGTACGGCGTCGACATCGATCGGCTGCGCAACTACGACCTCGTGGTCGACACCTCCGAGGCCACCGTCGACGAGATCGCCTCGCGGGTGCGGGGCGTGCTGACGGCCCCGCCCAGCGACCCGCCCCGCCTCTGCCTCAGCCCCCGCCGCCTGCTGCCGACCGCGCCGGCACCGGACGAGGTGGCCACGCCGCCCGCGGGGGTCCTGCCCGTGGTCGCCTACCACCGTCCCTGGTTCGTCGTCGTGGACGGGCACGACCGGGTCAGTGCCGCGATCCGCGCCGGCGAGCACCTGCTCGACGCGGTGCTCGCCGGCGAGGGCGACGACGCGGTCGACGGTCGTGGCACGGCCGCCGACCTCGTCGCCGGCGTGGCCGCGCCGACGCTGCAGGCGTGGGAGTCCGCACACGGCTTCCGGTTCGCCGCGGTCCCCGCCCACCTCGCGCGGTTCGGGGACGACGGCCGCGACTCGTAGACTCCCCCTCTCGGTGGGGCGATGGGACGCCCCCGCTCCCTGACCGGACGATGCTCACACGAGGGGTCACCACCATCGTGCGCCACCGCCGCATTCCCGAGGCCACGGTCGCCCGCCTGCCGCTGTACCTGCAGGCGCTGGTCACCGCCTCCGACCATGGCACCGACACGATCTCGTCGGGCGGGCTCGCCCGCGCGTCGGGGGTCAACTCCGCGATCGTGCGCAAGGACCTGTCCCACCTCGGGGCCTTCGGCACCCGCGGCGTGGGCTACCGGGTCAACGAGCTGATCCAGGAGGTCTCGGACGTCCTGGGCCTGTCGCAGGACCGCGCCGTGGTCATCGTCGGGATCGGCAACCTCGGCCGGGCCCTGGCGGCCTACGGCGGGTTCGATCGGCGCGGCTTCCGCATCGTCGGGCTCCTGGACGCCGACCCGGCCAAGCACGGCACCAGCCTCGGTGGCCGCACCATCGAGTCGAGCGAGCAGCTCGAGCAGATCGTCGCCGAGCGGGCCGTGTCGATCGCGGTCCTGGCCACTCCCGCCTCGCACGCCCAGGAGGTCGTCGAACGCCTGGTCGCGGCCGGGATCACCGGCGTGCTGAACTTCGCGCCCGTGCACCTGGACTGCCCCGACCACGTGTCGGTGCGCAACGTGGACCTGTCCACCGAGCTGCAGATCCTGTCCTTCTACGAGCAGCTCGCCGCCGCGGATCCCGGACCCGAGGCGGCCTCGGCGACCTGAGCCCACGTACCGGTGGGTAGACTCGGGAGGCGATCGGCCTCCTCGCGCCGCCCGTCGCGTCGTGCGCTGGCTCCCTCGCTGCCGCAGCTGGCCGGACGCCCCGCGACCGTCTGCCCACCCCCGACGCCCGAAGAGGGTCCATGTCCGTCCTCGTGCTGGGCATCAGCCACCACAGCGCCGACCTGGCGCTGCTCGAACGGCTGGCCGTGCCCGCGGACGAGCACCGCAAGACCCTCACGGACCTGCTCACGCTCGAGCACGTCCTCGAGGCCGCGATCGTCTCCACCTGCAACCGGCTCGAGGTCTACGTCCACGTGTCCCGCTTCCACCCGGGGCTGGACGAGGTGACCGAGTGGATGGCCGACCGCGCCGGCGACGACCTGCGCGAGGCGTTCCACGAGGCCTGCGAGGTCCACTTCGACGAGACCGCCGCCGCCCACCTGTTCGCGGTGGCCGCCGGCATCGAGTCGATGGTCGTCGGGGAACGCCAGATCGCCGTCCAGGTCAAGCAGGCCATGGAACAGGCCCGGGAGGAGGGCACCGCCCGCCGCATGCTGCAACGGCTGTTCCGGCAGGCCGTGCGCGTCGGTCGGCGCGTGCGTCGCGAGACCGCCATCTCCTCCGGCGCGTCGTCGATGGTGGACGTCGGGTTGGACCTGGTCGCCGAGCAGCTCGGCGGGCAGCTCGACGGTCGCAGCGCGCTGATCGTGGGGGCCGGCAAGATCGGGGCGCTGTCGGCCTCGCGCCTGTCGTCCTCCGCGCGGGACGTGCAGGTCTGGAACCGGTCCGCCGACAAGGCCGACCGCCTGGCCGACCGGGTCGACGGCACCGTCGTCGACGACCTCGCGTCGGGCATCGCCGCGGCCGAGGTCGTGGTGTGCACCACCGGCGCCCCCGAACCCGTCATCACGGTGGAGATGGTGCGGGGCGGCGGCGACCGTGCCACCCGCCCGCTGGTGCTGCTCGACCTGGCCATGCCCCACAACGTCGACCCGGCCTGCGGCGAGCTGCCGGGGGTGACCGTCGCGGGCATCGCCGACGTACGGCAGCTGGCCCAGCGCCGCGGCACCGGCGAAGCGGTCGACCGCGCCCGCGAGATCGTGGCCGACGAGGCCGCCCGGTTCTCCGCCTGGATGTCGGCCATCGAGGTCGAACCCACCATCCGTGCGCTGCGGGCCCGGGCCGAGTCCGTGCGCAGCGGCGAGCTCGCACGGCTGCAGCGCCGACTGGCCACGCTGGACGACGACCAGCGCGAGGCCGTCGAGGCCCTCACCCGCGGCATGGTCAACACGTTCCTCCACGAGCCCACCATCCGGCTCAAGGAGCTGGCCGACGCCGGCGGGGCCGACGTGGCCGCCGAGGTGCTCCGCGAGCTGTTCGACCTGGACGACGACTGATCCGACCCCCCGGACCCGCCCGCCGCCCGACCTTCGTGGAGACTCGATGACCTGGCGCATCGCCACCCGCCGCTCCGGCCTGGCCCAGGCCCAGGCCCGCACCGTCGCCGACGCCCTCACCCAGCTGACGGACCGCCCCTGCGAGCTGGTCCCCATGGCCACCACGGGCGACGAGCACCCCGAACGGGCCATCGAGGCCTTCGACTCCAAGGGGCTGTTCATCGACCGCACCCGCGAATCGGTGCTGTCCGGCGACTGCCACTTCGTGGTGCACAGCTACAAGGACCTGCCGACCGAGGCGATGCCGGGCCTGACCATCCCCTGCGTGCCCCGCCGGGTCGACCCGCGCGACGTGCTGATCACCCGCGAGGGGCACCGGCTGGCCACGCTGCCCCGGACGCGCCCCGTCACCATCGGCACGTCGTCGGCGCGCCGCCGGTCGCAGATCGCCAAGGTCCGTCGCGACATCCTGCTGCAGCCACTGCGGGGCAACATCGTCACCCGCATGGGCAAGGTGCGGGACGGCGACCTCGACGGCGTCGTGCTGGCGCTCGCCGGCCTGCTGCGCCTCGGCCCGGACATGCAGGGCCTCGGGGCGGTGCCGCTCGAGCACGGCGAGGTCCTGCACGCCCCCGCCCAGGGCGTGCTCGGCATCGAGTGCCGCGAGGACGACGACGACACGATCGAGGCGCTGACCCAGCTCGACCACCGCGAGACCAAGCTGTGCGTGACCGCGGAGCGGTGGCTGCTGATCGGGCTCGGCGGCGGGTGCACGTCACCGATCGGGGCGCACGCCCACGTCGTGCCGGGCCCCGACGGCCAGGACCGGCTCGAGCTGCTCGGGATGCTGTCCGACCCCACGGGGACGCGGCTCGAGCGGGCCAGCCACCAGGCCGCCATGACCGAACCCGAGATGCTGGGCCAGACGCTCGCGGCGACGCTGCGCGAGGCCGTCGGTGACGTGCTCGAACCCCGTCACGACCCCGACGACCCCGGTGGCGGGGCGGCGCGATGAGCGAGGCGGTCGAGGGGGACCAGCTCGCACGTGACCTGGCCGGACTCGGTGGCGCCCCCGGCGAGCCGGGGCGCGTCTACGTGGTCGGCGTGCCCGACGACGTCGGGGCGGTCTCGGTACGGGCTGCCGTGCTGCTGGCCAGCGCCGACGTGCTGCTGACGGACCTGCCCGCCGACGACCCGGTGTGCCGCCTGGCGGGCGGGGCGACCCACCAGCCGGCGCCGGTCGGCCGGGCGCTGGACCCCGGCGACTACGTCGTGGTCCGCCTGGTCCGCCACCAGCCGGTCGAGGCCACCCCGGGCCTGGTCGACGAGCTCGCCCAGCTCGACCGCGCCGGCATCCCCTTCGAGGTCGAGCCGCCGGTCACGCCCCGCCCCGGCCTGCCCACCGTGCTCACCGCATGGCGCGACCGGCTGCCGCTGCGGGGCCTCACCGTCCTCGTGCCGCGCACGCGTGCCCAGGCCTCGGGACTGTCCATGCACGTGCGGTCCCTCGGCGGGACGCCGGTCGAGGCCCCCACCATCGCCATCGAGCCGGGCGACACCGACCACCTCGCCGACGCGGTCGACGACGTCGCCGACGGCCGGTTCACCGCCGTGTGCCTCACCTCGCCGAACGGGGTGGACGCGTTCGCCGCGGCCATCGACGCCGCCGGGTACGACGCACGCGTGCTCGCCCGGGTCCCGACGGTCGCCTGCGTGGGGCCCGGCACCGCCGCCCGACTGCACGACCTGCTGCACGTCACCGCCGACCTGGTGCCCGAGGTGTCCACCACCGAGGGCCTGGCCGACGCCTTCCCCGACGGCAGCGGCCACGTGCTGCTGCCCCGCGCCGACATCGCCACCGCCATGCTCGCCGACGGCCTGCGCGAGCGCGGCTACCAGCCGGTCGAGGTCGCCGCCTACCGGACCGCCCGCCCGCCCCGGTTCCCGGACGGCGTGATGGCCGACCTGGCCGCGGGGCGGATCGACCTGCTGGCCTTCGCGTCCTCCTCGACGGTCCGCAACTTCGTGGCCATGGTCGGCGAGGAGGAGTGGTCGGGGCGCGTGGTGTCGATCGGCCCGGTGACGTCGGCCACCGCCCGGGAGCTGGACGTGCCGGTGGCCCGCGAGGCCGACCCCCACACGCTGCCGGGCCTGGTCGAGGCCCTGGCGGCAGAGGGACGGGCCCTCGGACGGTGACCGTCGAACGTGCGACGGGCCCCCACTAGCCTCGAACCGCTGGTGACCTGACCACGATGCGCAGTGGGGCCATGGCCTTCAAGGACAAGCTGTACGACGTCCCCGTCGTCGGCACCGCGCTGCGCATGCAGGACCGCTACCAGGAGGACGCCGGGGACCAGTTCGCCGGCGCCATCGGCTTCTTCGGCTTCCTCAGCCTGTTCCCGCTGATCCTGCTGGCCCTGGCGGTCACCGGGTACGTCCTCGCCGACGCCTCGGGTGCGCAGGTCACCCGGGTCGCCCAGAACATCCAGGACGCGATCCCCGGGCTTCTCCGCCGCGCTGTCCGGCGGCGAGGGGCAGGCCACCGGCGTCGGCAGTGCCCTGCAGTCCATCATCGACAACCGCGGTGCCGCCGGGGGCATCGGGCTGGTGCTGCTGCTGCTCTCCGGGCTGCGCGTGGTCAACGCCGCGCAGACCGCCACGCTGGTGATCTTCCGCGTGGACCGGTCGGAGATGGTCGGCATCAAGCAGAAGGTCCGCCAGGTGCTCTCGTTGGTGGTGCTCGGGCTGCTGGCCCTGGCCGGCGCCGCCGCCGGCTCGGCCATCGGCGTGGTGTCCAGCATCCGGCTGTTCGGGGCGATGGACGTGCTGGCCCCGATCCTGACCACCCTCGGGACGTTCGTGCTCGACGCCGGGCTGTTCCTCGCGGCCTACCGGGTGTTCGGGACGCGCAAGGGCCCGCCGATGTCCACGCTGGTGCCGGGTGCGCTGCTGGCCGGGGCGGGGTGGACGACGCTGAAGCTGGTCGGTGCCACCTACGTGTCGTCGCAGGTCAGCAAGGCCAGCGAGCTGTACGGGGCGCTGGGCGGCGTGATCGGGCTGATGCTGCTGCTCTACCTCGCCGGTCGGCTGTTCGTCTACGGCGCCGAGCTGTCGGCCGTCCGCGCCCCGAACCCGTCCGACCCCACCGAGTCGTCCGAGGAGGGCGGGGTCGCCTCCCGCCCCGAGGACGACGCCGCCGCGGCCGTCGCCGCCGCCGGCGTCGCGCTCCCCGTCGGACCGGGCGAGCCGCTGTTCGGCGCGCACACGCCGGCCGAGACCCACCGCGAGCGTCCCCATCAGCGCCCGCCGCGCTCCGCCGACACCGCGTCGCCGGCCCGGCTCGCCCCCGCGGCGTCCGAGGACACGCGGACCCGGCTGGCGGCCATGCCGGAGCCCCCACGGGGCGGCCAGGCGCGCCAGGCCCTCGGGTTCGCGCTGGCCGTCGGGGCGGTCGCCGGCCTCGTCGGCGTGCTGCGCCCCTGGGACCAGGACTGAACGCGACCGGGGACCGTTAGCCTCGGCGGTGTCCTCGTCCCCCGGAGTCCTCCCGTGGCTGGCTTCCCCGACGTCCGCGGCCGACGGCTGCGGCGCACCCCGGCGCTGCGGCGCGCGGTCGCCGAGACCCGCCTGCACCCGGCCGACCTGGTGCTGCCGCTGTTCGTCAAGGACGGCATCGACGAGCCCGGCCCCATCGGGTCGATGCCGGGAGTGCTGCAGCACACCCGCGACTCGGCCGTGCAGGCGGTGCGCGACGCCCACGACGTGGGGGTGTCGTCGTTCATCCTGTTCGGCATCCCCGCGCACAAGGACGCGACCGGGTCGTCGGGCTGGGACCCCGACGGGCCCGTGCCGGGCACGACGCGGGCCATCCGCGACGCGCTGGGCGACGAGGTCGTCGTGTGGGCCGACGTGTGCTCGTGCGAGTACACCGACCACGGCCACTGCGGCCCGCTCGACGCCGACGGCACCGTCCGCAACGACGCCGCCGTCGAGGGCTACGTGCGTGAATCGGTCGTCTACGCCCAGGCGGGCTGCGACGTCGTGGCGCCGTCGGGGATGATGGACGGCCAGGTCGCCGCCATCCGCACCGGTCTCGACGCGGCCGGTCTCGACGACACGATCGTCGTGGCCTACGCCGCCAAGTACGCGTCGGCGTTCTACGGCCCCTTCCGGGAGGCCGCCGAGTCCACCATGGCGTCGGGGGACCGGGCGACCCACCAGATGGACCCCGCCAACCGCACCGAGGCCCTGCGCGAGGTGGCGCTGGACGTCGACGAGGGCGCCGACGTCGTCATGGTCAAGCCCGCGCTGCCCTACCTCGACGTGATCGCCGACTGCGCCGCCACCTTCGACGTGCCCATCGCCGCCTACCACGTGTCCGGCGAGTACGCGATGGTCCGGGCCGCCGCCGAACGGGGCTGGCTGGACGGCGACAGGGCCATGGCCGAGGCGGTGCTGTCGATCCGCCGCGCCGGGGCCGGGCAGGTGCTGACCTACGCCGCGGTGGACCTCGCACGCGCCCTGCACTGAGCATGAGGCTGCGTCCCCGCCGCGTCCCGCTGCTGCCCGCCGCCCCGGACTGGCTGCGGGAGGTCCCGCTGGCCCACCGCGGGCTGCACGGCGACGGTGTGCCGGAGAACTCGCTGGCGGCGTTCGCCGCCGCCGCGCAGGCGGGGGTGGGGGTCGAGCTGGACGTCCACCGCTCCCGCGACGGGGTGCCGGTCGTCGTCCAC
Organism: uncultured bacterium; assembly: GCA_963796225.1. Taxonomy (GTDB): domain Bacteria; phylum Actinomycetota; class Nitriliruptoria; order Nitriliruptorales; family Nitriliruptoraceae; genus CAWCLK01. The sequence goes on along the minus strand of CAWCLK010000019.1, from coordinate 35,494 downwards.
GACCCCACGGTGCTGATGGGCAGCGGCCGCCGACGCCCCGTCGCCTCCCTGACGGCCGCCGAGCTCGGCGCCGTGTCGCTCGGCGGGTCCGATCTCGGCGTCCCGCGCCTGGCCGACGCGCTGGCGGCGCTCGTCGACGTCCCGGTCATGGTCGAGATCAAGAACGTCGCGCCGTCCGCCGGGCTGCTCGAGCCGGCCGTCGCCGCCCTGCTCGGCGCACACACCGGACCGGTGTGCGTGGCCTCGTTCAACCCGCGGTCGCTGGCCTGGTTCCGCCGACACCAGCCCGAGGTGCCGCGTGCCCAGACGGCCGGCAGCCTGTCCCACGTCCCCATGCCGGCGCTGCTGCGCTGGAGCCTGCAGTCGTTGCGCTGGATCCGGATGGTGCAGCCGGCGGCGGTGTCGTACGGGATCCGAGGGCATCGACAACCCCGCCGTGCAGGCCTACCGGGCGTCCGGCGGGGTGGTCGTGGCCTGGACGGTCGCATCGGCGGCCGACCTCGCACGTGCGCGCCGCTACGCCGACAACGTCGTCTTCGAGCACCTGCCGCCGTCGTCCGTCCTCGCGTAGCGTGACGGGTCCGGCCCGGCTGCCGCCGGGGCCGGGGAGGAGGATGCGTGGGCCACCTGTTCGTCGTGCACGGCGACCTGCACCGGCTGGACTGCGACGGCTGGCTGCTGCCCACCGACGCCACGCTGACCATCGAGCCCTGGGCCGAGGCGGCCGTGCCCGCCCCGCCGCCCGTCCCGTCGGGCTGGCACGACCGGATCCGCACGCTGGCGGTCGAACGGTCCGACGCCCCGCCGGTGTGGCTGACCGACGTCGGCGCCGACCACCCCATGCCCATGCGCTGGTACCTCGACGGGGTGCGCGCGTTCGTCGACGAGGCCGCCGCCGCGGTCCGAACCGCCCCCGGCCCCCACGGACCAGCCGGCCGGGAGCCGCCCCGCGCGCGGCCCCTGCTCGGCCTGCCGCTGGTGGCGACGGGGCGCGGGGGCATGCGCGACGCGCCGGACGAGGTCCTGCGCGAGCTGCTCCCGGCACTGATGGAGCTGGCCGCCGGCTCGGGGGTCGACCTGGCGCTGGTCACGCCCAACCGGCTGCACTACGACGCGGCCCAGGCCGCGCGCCGGCACCTGGTGGGCATGGACGAGCTGTTCGGCCGCTCGCTGTCGGCCTCGGCGCGCGAGGTGGCCGACCAGCTCGCCCAGCGCGTGCCCGAGCAGCTCGGGCTGTTCGTCGGGGCGGGGATCTCGATGGGGGCCGGGCTGCCGGGATGGCGGGACCTGCTGGTCCGGGTGGCGGTGCGGCTCGACGACCAGGGGCTCGGCGAGGAGCTGCGCGCGGTGCTGGCCGACCGCAGCCTCGACCCGCTCGACGTGGCCTCGTTGCTGGCCGCGCGGCTGGTGGGGCGGGGCGCCGACGGCGAACGCGCGCTGCGCGAGGCCGTCGCCGAGGTGACCCGCAGCGTCCCGCGCCACGCGCTGGCCCACGGGCTGCTGGCGTCCCTCGGCGTCGGGCGGGCCGTGACCACCAACTACGACGCGCTGTACGAGCAGGCGCGGGCCGGGGCACGTGCCCCGGTGGCGGTGCTGCCCTACGCCCGCCCCGCCCTCGACGACCCGTGGCTGCTGAAGCTGCACGGCGACGTGGAGCACCTCGACGACATCGTCCTGACCCGCCAGGACTTCCTGCGCTACGCGGCCGACCGCAACGCGCTGACCGGCGTCGTCCACGCGCTGCTGCTGACCCAGCACCTGCTGTTCGTGGGCTACTCGCTGAGCGACCCCAACTTCCACCGCACGGTCGACGAGGTGCGCCGGGCCCTGGCCCGCGCCGGGGACGTGGCCACCACGCCGTTCGGGACGGTGCTCGTCGCCGAGACCCCCTCCCCGGCCGTGCGGGACCTGTGGGGTCGCGACCTCGAGGTGGTGGTGCCCGACGATGCGCCGGTCGCCAGCGAGGCAGAGGCCTTCCGACGCCACGACCTGTGGCTGGACGCACTGGCGATGAGCGCGTCGGACCCCGACGCCCACCTGCTCGAACCCCGGTTCGCCCGCCTGCTCGACGACGACCAGCGTGGCGTCGCGGAGACGCTGGCGCCGGTGGCGGCCGCCCTGGACGCCGGCCGGCTGCGCGGTACGGCGGCGGACCGGGTGCGCCGGCTGCTGGTCGACCTCGGGCACCGCCCGGACCGATCGGACCAGGATTCGGACCAGGGTTCAGACCAGGGATTCGAGGAAGGCACCGAGTGACAGCTCGACGTGGTCGGGGGCGGTGTTCCACGACCGCACGTGCCCGGCGCCGGGGACGCGCAGGTAGGTGACCACGTCGGGGCGGGCCGTCGCCAGGGCGTCGGAGAGCTCGACCGGGACCACCTCGTCGTCCTCGCCGTGGATGAGCAGCGTGGGGACCTCGAGCGCGGCGGGGTCCGAGCGCAGGTCGGTGAAGTCGATGCCCACGCGCATGCGCGCCAGCCCCATGGCCATCGGGAGCAGGGCCGGCAGCAACGCCCGGGGGAGGCCACGGTCCAGCGCGGCGCGGCGGACCACCGGCCCCCAGTCCAGCACGGGGGCCTCCAGCACCAGCCCCCGGATCCGGTGGGCCCGGTCCGAGCGCCGGTAGCACTGCACCACGCAGGCGCCACCCATCGAGTAGCCGACGAGCACGACGTCCCGGGCCCCGTGGGCGACGGCGTGGTCGATGGCCCCCTCGACGTCGCGCCACTCCGTGTGGCCGAGGTGCGAGCGGTTGTCGGGCGAGCGCGGGGCGTCGCGGTCGTTGCGGTACGAGATCATCAGCATCGGGTGGTCCCGTCGGGTGACGGGGCGGACGAACCGGAAGCCCTCGTGGCGGTCGGCGGCCCGACCGTGGACGCAGATCACCCAGGTGTCGCTGCCGCCGGGCACGTACCACGCCGGGGCCGGTCCCACGCCGGAGGCGTACTCCACCTCCTGGGCCGGCGGGTCGAGCAGCTCGCCCCGCGCCGGCCACGCGTACCGGTCCAGCCGGGCCTGGCCGGGGGACAGGCCCTCGACCAGCACCCGTGCCTCGCGCACGGCCCGGTCCCCGTCGACCTCGAGCACGTCGCCGGCCTGCACGTACCCGCCCTCGGGATGGGCGAGCTGGTCCAGGCCCCAGCACCCCGGCCGGGCGGCGTCGGGGCCCTCGAGCACCACGCGGTCGCCCCGCAGCTCGACCACGTCGACCAGGTCCAGCGGGTCCGGTTCGGCCACGGCCAGGTCGGCCGGCGGCTGGGTCAGCCGGGAGGCGTAGTACCACGACGCCCCGCCGGCAGCGGCGGCCAGCGCGGCTGTCGACGACAGCCCCGCGACCGACCAGGCGCGACGAGTGGAGACCACGCGGCGAGGGTATGGCGCGGTGTGGACCCGCCCGGCACACCTCGTACCCTCCCCGAGGCGTGGACGACCGTCCGAGGAACGAGGGCGGGCGTCCAGGTCCTCGATCCGGATGGGGTGAGGAACGAACCCCATGGAAGGCGGACATGCAGACCACGACGTCCGACGCCCTGTTCGCGCGCGCCCAGCGGGTCATCCCCGGTGGCGTCAACTCACCCGTCCGCGCCTTCACCGGCGTCGGCGGCACCCCGCGCTTCGTCGCCCGCGGCGAGGGGGCCTCCCTCGTCGACGCCGACGGCAACCGCTACCTCGACCTCGTCGGGTCCTGGGGGCCGCTGGCCCTCGGGCACGTGGTCCCCGAGGTGTTCACCGCCGCCGTGCGGGCACTCGGGCACGGGTCCAGCTTCGGGGCGCCGACCTCGTTGGAGATCGAGCTCGCCGAGGAGATCGTCGCCGCCATCCCGTCGGTCGACATGGTCCGGCTGGTCAGCTCGGGCACCGAGGCCGCGATGACCGCCGTGCGGCTGGCCCGCGGGGCGACCGGGCGGTCGAAGCTGCTCAAGTTCGTCGGCCACTACCACGGGCACAGCGACGCCCTGCTGGTGTCGGCCGGCTCGGGCGTGGCCACCCTCGGGATCCCCGGGTCGCCGGGTGTGACCGCCGGGGCGGCCGCCGACACGATCCTGGTGCCCTGGAACGACCGCGAGGCCGTGGCCGCCGCCGTCGCCGAGCACGGTGACGACCTGGCCGCGATCCTGGCCGAGCCCGTGGCCGCCAACATGAACCTGGTCCCGCCCGACGAGGGGTTCCTCGCGTTCCTGCGCCAGCAGGCCGACGACAGCGGGGCGCTGCTGGTGCTCGACGAGGTCATCACCGGCTTCCGGCTCGGCCGGGCCGGGGCCCAGGGCCACTACGGCATCGACGCCGACCTGACCGTGCTCGGCAAGGTCATCGGCGGCGGCTTCCCGCTGGCCGCGCTGGGGGGCCGCGAGGAGGTCATGCGCGAGCTGGCCCCCACCGGGCCCGTCTACCAGGCCGGCACCCTGTCCGGGAACCCCGTCGCGTGCGCCGCGGGACTGGCGCAGCTCCGCCTGCTCACCGACGAGGTCTACGGGCGGCTGCGGGGCGCCACCGACCGGATGGTCGAGGGGCTGCGCAGCGCGTTCGCCGACGCCGGTGTCACCGCCACCGTGACCCAGGTCGGCACGCTCGCCGGGTTCGTGTTCGCCGACGCCGCCCCGCATGACTACGACGACGTCGCCGCCGCCGACCACGCCGCCTACGGCCGGTTCTTCCACGCCATGCTCGACCGGGGCGTGTACCTCGCCCCGTCGGGCTACGAGGTCGTGTTCTCGTCCGCCGCGCTGACCGACACCGACCTCGACACGATCGTCGCCGCGGCCCGCGAGGCTGCGACCGAGCTCGCGGGCGACCTCGCGACCGAGATCTGAAGGCAGTCCGCCGTGCCCACGCGCCCGCACCGGCCGTCCCACCGGCTCGCCGTGCTCGGCGCGGTCGGGGCGCTCCTGCTGGCGGGCTGTGGTGGGGGCGGGGCCAGTCCGGCGGCGGATGCGGTGAGCTGCCCCGACGGGCGTGAGGTCGCCCCCGCCGACGGGGCGCGTCCGCTGCCGGCGGTGACGCTGACGGTGCTCGACGGTGACGAGGAGGTCTCGACGGCCTGCTGGCAGGGCCAGCCCACCGTCGTGAACTTCTGGGCCGAGTGGTGCGAGCCGTGCAAGGACGAGATGCCCGCGTTCCAGGCCGTCCACGAGGCACTGGGCGACCAGGTGCACTTCGTGGGCGTCGACTACGAGGACCGCACGCAGGCCGCCATCGCCTTCGCCGACGAGGTGGGGGTGACCTACGAGCTCGTGTCGGACCCGGACGGGGCGTTCTTCGACGCGGTGTCGGGGCGCGCCACGCCCCAGACCCTGCTCGTGGACGCCGACGGCCAGGTCGTCTACCGCCACGCGGGCCCGCTCACCGAGCAGGGCCTGACCGACCTGCTGGCCGAGCACCTCGACGTCGGGGCGTGACCGCCGCGCGGTTGTTGCGATGGGTCACGTGGCGTCGGGTCGCCGCCCGAGCCTCGGATCGAGGGCGGACGGCCCGCTGCGCGGCTGTCCGATGGTCACGGGGCGTCGGGCTGCCGCCCGAGCCTCGGGGAGGATTGTTGCCGGTTCACGGCCGTTGGTACGCTGCCCCCGCACGCCGCTTGGAGCTGTCCGTGGGCCTGGTTCACGGCTGGTCGAGGTGAGACGTCGCAGACGGCGCGACCTGCCGCACGGAGGGCTGACCGGCCCTGCCGGGTGGGCCGGACGCGGTCCGCACGGCTCGCCCCCGAGCGTTGGAACCCGTCCACGTCGGCGCCCCGCCCGGGGCGTCGCGCCCACCGCCATGTGAGGGTCGTCAGTGAGACTCAGCTGGTTCGGCGACTTCTTCAGCACGCTGCCGGACGCGTTCCACGCGTTCTGGCTCTTCGGTGACCCCTCGGGCATCGGCCAGGGGTGGTGGGGGCTCGTCATCCTGCTGATCTGGGGTGTGGGCCTGATCGCGCTGCCCCTGTTCATCGCGCGACGCGCCTACGGCACGCACGAGTGGGTGTCGGCGACGATGGGCGTGGTCGGCGGGCTGGCGATCTTCTGGTGGGTCTACGGGATCCTGCCCTCGGCCTGGATCTACTTCGTCTCGTCCAGCAAGGAACTGCTGTCCGGGCCGATCATCCCGGCGTCGATGTCGATCCCCATGGGGTGGGCACCGTGGGCGCCGGGTCCGGACTACACGCTGGACGTGGCCACCAACCTGTACGAGGTGATCCGCGACATCGTCGTGGTCCTCGAGCACCTGGTCGCGTTCGTCCTGACGTTCTGGGCGGCCATGCGCATCCAGAAGCAGTTCCCGAAGACGCTGGCGCCGGGCGAGAGCAAGCCCGAGGCCGGCGGGTACAAGTAGGAACGACTCGCCCCCGTCGACCCCGCTGGGGTCGAACCGGGGGTGTGAGCACCGCGACAGACACACCCTCCGCACTGCACGACGCAAGGTCAGGAGACCCGCGTGGGCAAGACCGACAAGGGGGAGCACCCCCTCGTCTACGACGACTACAAGGTGCAACAGGTCGATGCGGCCTGGCTGCAGGAGCGCGTCAAGCCCAAGCGCCACATCGGGCTGACCGCCGAGCTGTGCATCATGTGTCGCGCCTGCGAGGACGTGTGCCCGTGGGAGTGCATCTACATGATGTCCCCACAGATCATCAGGGACGCCGACAAGGCGGACGTGATGACCCTGGCGGACCAGTCCGCCGCCGTGTTCATCATCGACGACAACGAGTGCACCCGCTGCGCGATCTGCGTGGAGCGGTGCCCGTCCGACGCCCTGTGGCTCGGACGCGTTGACGGCAACTGACCAAGGACCTCTCACGATGGCCAAGCTGCCGACCTGGGACGACGTCAAGTCCAACACCCAGGACAACGTGATCTGGAAGTCGATCTTCCGACCGGGATCGATCTACCGGAAGGGCTACCGGGACACCTCGCGTGACCGGGCGCTCGCCGCGATGAACAACGTGCTGTACCACCTGCACCCGGTGAAGGTGAAGCGGCACGGGCTCAAGCTCACCTACACCTACTGCCTGGGTGGGCTGAGCTTCTTCCTGTTCGTCCTGCTGACGATCACGGGCATCTTCCTGATGTTCTTCTACGTGCCCAGCGCGGGTGCCGGCTCCGAGCTGGCCTACCTGGACATGCAGAACATCCAGGCCAACGTCACGTTCGGCAACCTGGTCCGCAACATGCACAGATGGGGTGCGCACCTGATGGTGTTCACCGTGTTCCTGCACATGGCGCGGGTCTTCTACCACGGGGCGTACAAGCCGCCGCGCGAGTTCAACTGGGTCGTCGGCGTGATCCTGCTGACCCTGACCCTGCTGCTCAGCTTCACCGGCTACCTGCTGCCCTGGGACCAGCTGGCGGTGTGGGCCGTGACCGTCGGTACCGAGATGATGGGCTTCACGCCGGTCTTCGGCAAGCAGGTCCAGTTCGTGCTGCTCGGCGGTGTGGTCATCGGACCGAACACCCTGCTGCGGTGGTACGTGCTCCACGTGTTGTTCGTGCCCTTCGTCACGGTCATCTTCATGGCCGTGCACTTCTGGCGCATCCGCAAGGACGGCGGGATCTCCGGTCCGCTGTAGGTCCTGACAGGGCCCGCAGCCGGCTCGAGCGAGGAAGAGAGCAACCATGTCCGACGAGGTGCAGATCGATCAGGCGACGTACGACCGCCTGATCGCCGAGGGCAAGTCCGAGCGCATCGCCCGCGCCAAGGCCAAGGCGGCCTCGGTGCGCGCCGGCAAGTCCGCCGACGCGATCGGTCCGGTCCCCGCCGACGAGAACGCCAGCAAGCTCGAGGCCTTCCGCGAGAGCCAGGCCGCTGCCGGCGGTGGCGGCGGTGGCGGCGGCAACGTCCCGGCGATGGCCGGCGCCCCGGCGGGGCGCCTGACCCCCGAGGAGCGCGCGGCCCGTGTCGCGGCCTCGCTCGGTGGCGGCGGCAACGGCTCGCCGTCCATGGGCGTCCCCGCGGACTCCAAGCACACCCACCGCCTGCTGGCGCTGATCCCGCCGTCGGGCATCCAGCAGGTCCGCGACAAGCAGCAGGACAAGGTCTACACCTGGCCGCACCTGCTGATCGTCGAGTTCGTGGCGCTGCTGGCGGTCGGGGCGCTGCTGCTGGTCGTGTCCTTCTTCCTCGACGCGACCTTCCGCGAGCTGGCCAACCCGAACCTGACGCCGAACCCCTCCAAGGCGCCGTGGTACTTCCTCGGCCTGCAGGAGCTGCTGCGCTACTTCCACCCGATGGTCGCCGGTGTGACCATCCCGGGCGTGGGCCTGATCGTGCTCGGCGCCACCGCCTACTTCGACAAGAACCCCTCCGCGAAGCCCGAGAACCGCAAGTTCGCCAACATGGCGATGACGTTCTTCCTGGTGCTGTGGACGGTGTTCGTCTTCGCTGGCTCGTTCTTCCGTGGCCCCGGCTTCAACTGGGTGTGGCCATGGGTCGACGGCCTCTTCTTCGAGCTCTAGGAGCGACTCCATGAGCGACACGCGACGACTTCCCGAGATCAAGCCGGTCGAGCGGCGCACCTTCCTGCGCTACAGCCTCGTCGGTGGTGTCAGCGCGGGGCTGGGCGCCTTCGGCGCCGGTGTGCTGGGGTTCCTCTGGCCGAACCTGGGCGAGGGCTTCGGTGCGACCATCGACCTCGGTCCCGCCGAGGAGATCCTCGCCGGCATCCGGTCCGAGAAGGCCCCCTTCGTCTACCCCTCGGGTCGCCTGTACGTGGTCGAGTACGACCCGAACCACCCCGGTGCCACCGACGCCTACGGCGAGATCGGGCCGGTGACCGACTCCGGCGCTGGCCTGATGGCCCTGTACCACAAGTGCGTCCACCTGGGCTGCCGGGTGCCGTGGTGCCAGTCCTCCCAGTGGTTCGAGTGCCCGTGCCACGGGTCCAAGTACAACCGCTGGGGCGAGTGGGTCGGTGGCCCCGCCCCGCGCGGGCTCGACCGCTTCCCGGCCGAGATCACCAACGGCAACCTCGTGGTGAACACCGGCACGATCGTCACCGGCCCCGCCCGTACCGCCCGCGTGCTCCAGCAGGAGCCTGAGGGCCCGCACTGCGTCGACCTGTGACCTCGACGCCCTGCCGAGCTTTCGAGGAAGAAGCCTGATGGACCTGTTGCTCCTGGCCACCGAGGCCACCGAGGCCGCCGAGGGTGGTGGCAGCGGCCTGTCGACGGTCGTCGTGATCACGCTGATCGTGGCGCTGGCCGCCTTCGCGGTCGCCTACGTCGTCGTGGGCCCGGGCAAGCGCAAGGCCGGGGCCCGTCGCCTCGGCGACATCCCGCTGGCGATGCGCCCCTACCACTCCGACGAGGAGCTCGAGACCACCGGCCTCGAGCGCGCGATGGCGTGGGGTGTCGCCCTCTCGCTGTTCTCCGCGGTGTTCGTCGCGGCGTACTGGGTGATCGAGCCGGCCCGCATCAACAACAAGACCGACGAGTTCTACATGGACTCGGTGGAGGAGGGGCGCACGCTCTTCTCCACCAACTGCGCGACCTGCCACGGCGCCGACGCCGGGGGCGGCTCGGCCCCGAACCCGTACAACGCCGACGCCCCGTGGCCGGCCCCGAACCTGTCGAACATCCAGGCCCGCTACGCCGAGTCGGACATCGTCACCGACGTCGAGCACTTCATGACCACCACGATCAAGCAGGGGCGTCCGGGCACGCCGATGCCCGCGTGGGGCTCGGCCTACCAGGGCCCGCTGAACGACCTGCAGATCAACTCGATCGTGGACTACCTGCTCGCCATCCAGAACGACCAGGTGGAGACCCCCGACGCCCAGGCCTTCGAGGGTGCGCTCGGCGACGGCAAGGCGGTCTACACCAACAACTGCGCCCGGTGCCACGGCGACCAGCTGCAGGGCCAGGTCGGCCCGACGCTGCAGAACGTCTTCGAGCGCTACGGCTGGGAGGCCGGCGACGACGAGGCGCGTGCGGCTGTCGAGGAGACCATCCGCGGCACGCTGATGAACGGTCGCTACGTACCCACCGGCGCGATGATGCCCTCGTTCGCCAACGTCCTGACCGAGGACGCCATGGACGCGGTCATCGACTACATCTTCCAGCAGCAGGTCACCGGTGGCCCGCGGTACGGCCAGATCGGCGGCGAACCCACCCCGGCGTCCGACGACGCGGCCACGGAGGAATGACCCGATGCTGACCCACGTGCTGTTCCTGGCCAGCGAGGGTGCCGAGGGCATCCCGGGCGACCACATCGCCGCCAAGCTGGCCGTGCCCATCGGCATCGTCATCTTCTGCGGCTCGGTGTTCGCGCTGCTGTGGTCCAACTACGGGGCCAAGAAGGGCGCGCTGATCTACTCGACCGCGTTCTTCGGCTTCTGCATGATGCTGGGCGTGTTCTGGTGGTTCGGGGCGCCGGGCACGCCGACCTTCGGTGGCGTGCAGAACTTCCCCGGCCAGGCCGCCGACACCTACGCGTCGCACTGGTATCCCTTCGAGCCCGGTTCGGCCCGCGCGGAGTACTTCTCGTCCACCCAGGACCTGGACAACTTCGAGACGCCGGCGGAGGAGCTCGGCCTGCAGGGCGCCAGCGAGGACGAGCTGGAGGCCAACCCCGCGTACGGGGCGCTGGCCGGCAGCGCGACCCAGGCCTCCGCCCTGATGATGGACCTGCTCCTGCGCGTCGAGGACGGACAACCGCAGCTGGGCGGGGAACGCCGCGCCGCGTACATCGAGGCCGCCCAGACGGGCCTCGAGGACCAGGCCGGCGACGCCGCCGGCGACTACCTGCGCGCGGACCCGTTCTTCACCGCCGCGCTCGAGAACGACGAGGTCCGGGTCAACGTCGAGGACGGCATCCAGCTCGCGGGTGCGAACGTCCAGGTGGTCGCCACCTTCCAGCCCGCCGAGGGCGTCGAGGGTGACCCCGTGGAGGTGATCGTCGACACCCAGCCGATGTTCGCCTTCCAGCAGCCCAGCACCCTGTGGTTCCCGTCCATGGTGTGGACGCTGATCGCGCTCGTGCTGTTCGTCCTGTCGCTGTTCGGCCTGGACCGGATCGAGCAGCGCGAGAAGAAGGCGCTCGAGGAGATCTCCGAGCCCGAGCGCCTCGCGGTCCCCATCCGCCAGTGACCGGCGACCAGCGCATCGAGGAGGAGGGCCGGCGGGGAACCGCCGGCCCGCTCCGTTGGCTCGGCATCGCCCTGGTGCTGGCCGTCGCGGTCGTCGCCGTGGTGCTCGTCACGGGTGGCGACGCGGCCTGCACCGACCGGCTGCCGGGGGTCCGTCCCGGTGTGTGCCTGGCCGAGCCCGCCGCCCGCCCCGCCGCGCCCGACGTGGCCGTGCCGGTGCTGGGTGAGGACACGACGATCAGCGTCGACGACTACGCCGGGGACGTCGTCGTCATGAACTTCTGGGCGTCGTGGTGTGGCCCGTGCCGCAGCGAACAGCCGGAACTCAACGACGCCGCCGAGGCGTTGGCAGACATGGACGTGTCCTTCCTCGGCGTGAACGTCAAGGACGACTCGTCGACCAACGCGCTGTCGCACGAGGCCGAGTTCGCCATCCCCTACCCGTCGATCGAGGACCCCGCGGCCCAGTTCGCCGCCCGGTTCTCCGGGATCGGTCCCCGCACCCTGCCCTCCACGGTCCTGGTCGACCGGCAGGGGCGGGTCGCCGTGTCCCTGTTCGGCCAGACGTCCTACGACGAGGTCGTGGCCCTGGCCCGGACGCTGGCGGAGGAGCCAGCCGACATGAGCGGGCCCGCCAACGTCATCTTCGACGCGAACCTGCTGATCGCGGCCACGGTCGCGTTCGCCGCCGGGGTCGTGTCGTTCGCGTCGCCGTGCGTGATCCCGCTCGTCCCCGGCTACCTGTCGTTCATGACCGGCCTGTCCGGTGAGGAGCTCGCCTCCGCGGACCTGCGGCGACGCGGGCGGGTGCTGGTCGGCTCGCTGCTGTTCGTGGTCGGCTTCGCCGTGCCCTTCGTGATGATCGGGGCGGCCACCAGCGCCCTGACGTTCCTCGAGGGCAACGTGGTGGCACGGGTGCTGATGGGTGCGCTGGTCGTCGTGCTCGGCGTGCTGATGGCACGCGGGACGCTGATGCGCGAGTTCCGTGTGGCCTCGCGCGCCCCCGACTCCGGGCTCGCCGGCGCCCCGATCCTCGGGTTCGTGTTCGGGGTCGGGTGGACGCCGTGCCTGGGGCCCACCGCCGGCGCGATCCTGACCCTCTCCATCAACACCACCGGCGGCGTGTCGTGGCGCGGGGCGGTGCTCGGGTTCGTGTACGCGCTGGGGCTCGGTCTCCCCTTCATCCTGTTCGGGCTGCTGTTCCGTCGCCTGGCCGGCGCCCTGGACGTGCTCAAGCGCAACGCCCGGGTCCTGCAGATCGCCGGCGGGGGCCTGCTGGTCCTGGTCGGCGTGGCGTTCGCGACTGGCGTGTGGGACCACCTGATCGTCTGGATGCGTCCCATGATCCAGGGCTTCGAGGCGCCGCTGTGAGCCGCCAGGTCGACTCCTTCGACCCGCCCGAGGCGAACCCCGAGGTCCGCCCCGCTCGGCGTGCACGCGCCCCCGCAGGGACCCGCCGGCTTCGTGTGGTCCTCGGTGCGCATGGGGTGGCGCTGGCTGACCCGCATGAAGACCGCCCTGCTGCTGCTGGCGGCCCTGGGCGTGCTGACCATGGTGGCCACGCTGGTCCCACAGGAACCCAACGTCCCCAGCACGGTGCAGGCGTGGCGGGCCGGGACCGAGGGGCCGGGACGGGCCGTGTCCGCCCTGCTCGACGGCCTCGGCGCCTACGACATGTACGGGGCGCCGATCTTCCTCGCCCTGCTGATGCTGCTGTTCCTGTCGTTGACGGCCTGCCTGCTGCCCCGCATCCGGGCCTGGTGGAAGCTGACGCGGCAGGGTCGCCCCCGGCGACCCGCCACCTCGACCAGCACCCGCACCAGGCCTCCTTCACGACCTCGCGGACCCCGACCGAGGTCGAGGCCGAGGTCCGGCGCGAGCTCGGCCGTCGCCGGTTCCGCCTCCGCGCCGCCGACGAGGACCGCTCCGCCGTGGCCGAGCGCACCGCCGCGGCCCACGACGTGGACGTCGCAGACGCCGCACCGCAGCGCGACGTGGCCGCCGAGAAGGGCATCGTGTCCCGCGAGGGTGGCTCGTTGGCCTTCCACCTGTCCTTCTACGTGCTGCTGCTCGCGGTGGTGTTCGGCCAGCTCCTGGGGTTCAAGGGCCAGGTCGGCATCATCGAGGGCAAGGCCTTCACCGACACCCAGCTGGCCTACTGGGGCACCACCCCGGGGCGGTGGTGGAGCCCGGACGACCACCCCGGCTTCACGATGCACCTGGACCAGTTCGACATCGACTGGGTCCGCGACCCCCGCTTCGCCGGCACCCCGTCGCTGTTCCAGTCCGAGGTCACCATCACCCAGCCCGACGGCAGCTCCTTCCAGGACACCGTCGGCGGCAACGACCCGCTGGTGGTCGACGGGATGAAGATCCACCAGCTCGAGTGGGGCTACGCCCCGCGGATGGTGGTCGAGGTCGACGGCGAGGTCGTCTACGACGCCTTCCTGACCGCCAACCAGACCAACGCCGGGTACTTCCGCACCGCCGTCAAGGCCGCCCGTCCCGACCCGGACGTCGGCCTGGGGCTCTCGCTGTTCCCCACGGCCGTCAACGACGAGGGCCAGGTCATCATGGACCGCGGCCTGCCGTGGGCGGACGCCCCGCTCATGGTCGTCGACCTGTTCCGCGGCGACCTGCGCCTGGACAAGGCCCAGAACGTCAACCGCCTCGACACCACCGGGCTCGAGCTGACCGACGCGCAGATCCCGATCGCGCTCGGGCAGAGCTTCGAGACCAGCGACGGCATCACGATCTCGTTCCCCGAGCTGCGCCGATGGGTCGGCTTCCAGGTCTCCCGCCAGCCGACCGTGCCCTTCCTGCTGCTGGGGGCCGGCCTGATGCTGCTCGGCCTCCTCCCGGCGCTGTACGCCTACCGGCGGCGCATCTGGGTGCGCGCCGAGCGCCAGCCGGACGGCGGTACCCTCGTCACGGTCGCCGGCCGTGCCTTCCAGCGCCCGCAGGCGTTCGAGGAGGAGTTCGACGACCTCGTGGACCGGCTGCGCCGGGCCACCGGCAGCGCCGAGGACCCACCCGGGACCGAACCCGGTCCGGGCCCGTCCGCGGACCACGCCCACGCCGCTCCCACCCTGCAGGGGGACCCACGATGACCTCCAGCCAGCTGGCCGACCTGTCCCGGGTGCTGTACTCGCCCGTCACGCTGCTGCTGCTGACGAGCGGGATGCTGGCCTACCTGTACGCCATGGCGTTCGGCCGTGTCGGGGAGGGCGTCGACGCCTCCGACCGGGCCACGAAGGGCCGTCGGGCCCGCGCCATCGCGACGGTGCTCACCGTCGGCGGGGCGGCGACGCTGATCACCCACATGGTCACGCGCTCCATCGCCGCCGGACGGCCGCCGCTGGGCAACATGTTCGAGTTCTCCACCGTCATGGCGCTCACCGTCGTGCTCGGCGGCCTGCTGGTCGTGCAGTGGAAGCTCCGCCGCCCCGAGCTGATGGGCTTCGTGCTCCTCGGGGCCATCCTGACCATGGGCGTGTCGCTGCTGGTGTACGACGACCCGGGCCCGCTCATGCCGATCCTCGACTCGTGGTGGCGGGCCATCCACGTCTCCGCGATCGTGTTCGCCGCCGGGATCTTCACCGTCGCCTTCGTCTTCACCGGGCTGTACCTGATCCGCGACACCGCCGAGCGCCGCCTCGCGGCCCTCGGGGCGCGCGCGACCGGGGGTGGCTCCACGGTCGGGGCGGCCGCCGCGTCCGACATGCAGCGCCCCCGGACCTCGACGGCCCTGCTCGACGACCCCGAGGACGTGGTCGACGGTCGCATCGCCCCGGACGAGGAGTCCGCCCACCCGGACGCCGACGAGGTCGCCCGCCACCGCGCCGAGATGCGGGCCACGATCAACCCGTGGTGGCTCGCCGCGGGCACCTGGGCGGGCGCCGGGGTGATCTCGTGGGTGTTCTGGGTCGACTCGGGCAGCCCCATGCGCTTCCTGGCGATCAACACCACGCTGGCGCTGGCCGCGGTGCTGGCGCGCTGGTTCGTGCCCGTACCTGCCCGACGCCGCGACGCTCGACGCCCTGACCTACCGCACCATCGCCTTCGGCTTCCCGGTGTGGACCTTCGCGGTCATCATGGGTGCCATCTGGGCCGAGCAGTCCTGGGGCCGGTACTGGGGCTGGGACCCCAAGGAGACCTCGGCGTTCCTCACCTGGGTCGCCTACGCCGGCTACCTGCACGCCCGCGCCACCCGCGGCATGCGTGGACGCCGCGCCGGCTGGCTCGGCATCCTCGCCTACGCCGTGCTGATGTTCACCTACTTCGTCGTGAACATGATCGTGGTCGGCCTGCACAGCTACGCCTGATCGGCACCACCCCTAGCCCCACTCGTCTCGCCTCCGACGGCGGCGAAGATCGCATTCCTCGCCAGGCACGCCTGCGCGTTTCGTGCAGACTGACCTCCGCCTCGCCACCTCCCGCGCCGACCCGCACCGCCCACGTGTCGGGCCGGCTTCGGCGGCGCGAGCCGTGCTCGGACCCGCGCCCGCGCGTCGGGTGCATGTGGGTGCGGCGAGCGTCATGGGCTGCTTCGGCCGTGGAGACCGACACCGCGACGCCATCAGTAGGAAGAGGTGGCCACGACGGCGGTGCCGACCACCCCCAGGCGAGCCATTGGGGCATCGGGTCGGCGCCCCGCGGCCCATGCCCCCAGTGACGGCAAGGCCGACCACCGCCTCCAGGACCCAGTAGACGACACCCGTCGTCTCCACCACGACCGTCAAGCCGTAGATGGCCTCGCCCAGCAACAGGCCGGCCAACGCGGTCACAGCGAGGGACGCTCGCCACGCTCCATGATGGCGCAACCACGAACCCGCCAGTCCCACGACCGGTCCTCCGACCGCCCCGCAGGCCACCCAGAAGAGGACGAAGGTCTGCGACATCGACAGGTCGCGCATCTCCGTGGCCAACAGGTATCCGCCCAGCAACGACCACAGCGTGAGCACGCCGATGGACACGGCCAGGACGGGGCGACGAGTTCGGGAGGCGAGCAGCGCCGCAACGACACACCATGATCCGGCCGAGTTGACGAGCGGGTCCAGAGGCCCCAGCCGACCCTGCAGTACGGATGTCAGCGCCCCAGTCCGATGCCGGCCACCACAGCCAGACCCATCTCCGCGATCGCGGCACGGTTCCCGGCCCCGGCGCCCCGCGCCCCGCGACGCCCCGCCATCACCCTCCAGCCGCCGTGAGACTGCCGGCCGCCGACCCACAGTGACCACCTCGTGGGCCCCCTGGGGCCCGCGCGTGGAGGGGAGGGTTCCGCGAGCGGTCAGCACTCCCAGTCGTAGGTCAGCTCTCGTCAGGCGACCTCGACGACCACGACCGGGTCCGAGGTCGGCTGGGGGGAGCCCGAGGCCGGCTCGACGGTCACGCCGATGGCGCTGACGCCGTCGACCGTGCCGGTGAAGGAATGGGCGGCGAGCCCGTCGCTGGTGTCGAAGAGGCCGGCCGGGGCCGGGCCCTCGTCGTCGATGAGCCAGAGCTCGTAGACGGTGCCGGGGTCGGTGGCGGCCAGCCCGTCCGCGAGGAACCAGCCCTCGCCCCGCGAGGCCGAGTACACGACCCGGGCGGAGCCGCCGTCGGGCAGCGTCGCCTCCCAGGTCTGCAGGTCCTCGGCAGCGGCCACGGCGGCGATCTCGTTGGCCGGGACGACGTCGTCGAGGCGGCGGTTGAGGCTGCCGACCACGATCGACATGCCCGCGACCACGATGGCCATCACGGCTGCCGCCGGGAGCAGCAGGCGGTCCATCCAGGCACGCCGGGCGGGCCGACGGCTGAGGTCGACCACGGTGTCGCGGCGGCTCGGGGGACGGACGGGATCGGGGCCACCGGGGGCGTCCTGCCGGGTCCGGGCGACGGTGTCGAGCACCGCGCCCTTCATCCCCGAGGGCGGGGCGGCGGCCACGGCGCTGCCGAGCAGGGCGGTCGTGGCCAGGAAGCCCTCGACCTCCTCGCGGCAGGGGCCGCAGTCGGGCAGGTGCGCCTCGAAGGCGTCTCGTTCGTCGGGGTCCAGCGCATCCAGGGCGTAGGCCCCGGTCAGCGTGTGGAGGTCGGGATGCATCATTGCGCCACCCCCATGGCGTCGCGAAGTCGGATGAGGCCGTCGCGCATGCGTGTCTTGACGGTCCCCAGTGGGGCGTCGAGCAGCTCGGCGACCTCTCGGTAGGTGTAACCGCCGTAGAACGCGAGCTCCACGGCTTCTCGTTGCAGGTCGGTGAGGTGGTCGAGGGCAGCCCGCACCTGCTGGTGCTCGAAGCGGGTCTGGACGTCCTCGGAGACCTCGTCGAAGGGGCGCATCCGCTCGCGGTGCCCGACGCGCTCGGTGCGGTCGCGGGAGGCCTGTTCGGACCGCACGCGGTCGATGGCGCGGCGGTGGGCCATGGTCAGCACCCAGGTCTTCACGGATCCTCGTTCGGACTCGAAGCGGGTGGCCGTGCGCCAGACCTCCACGAAGACCTCCTGGGCGACCTCCTCGGACTGCGAGGGGTCGCGGACGACCTTGCGGACGACGCCGAAGACCATCCGGGACATCCGGTCGTACAGCTCCGCGAAGGCGGCCTCGTCGCCCCGGGCGACGGCGGCCATCAGCTCGCCGTCGTCCAGTGCGGAGGCGTCGACCGGGGGGACGGCCGACAGGCGACGCTCGGCGCCGTCGTCACGTCGATCGTGATCGGGTGTCATGAGTGCCTCACGGCCGTGGTGTCCGTCCGGTCGGCCCGGTCGGTGTCGAGCAGTGTCGCCGTCGCCCCCCACCCTGCCAAGCCGAGGTGGAGGAGGTTGGCCCAGCCGTTGAGGGCCAGCGGGTTGCCGGAGGGGCCGGCCAGGACCATCCCGACCAGGCCGAGCATGCCGAGGGCGGCCGCCGCGGTGGCGGCGGAGAGCCGGGCCACGCCGGAGCCGCCCACCCCGCCGGCGACCATGGCCAGGCCGAGGACGAGGTGCAGCAGGTTCTGGGCGGGGTTGACCTCGAGCAGCCCGAGGTGCTGGCCGGCCGGGGCGAGCGGGTCGGCCAGGCCGGTGACGGCAAGGCCGAGCGCCCCGGTGGCGGTCAACAGACCTCCACCGAGCTCTCCGAAGCGGCGACTGGCACCCACGGCCTCCTCGCAGCGTGTCAGTGTCGGCGGCGGCCGCGCAGGGCGGCGGCACCGGCGACGGTGGCGCCGGTCGTGAACAGTGTGCGACGTCGCATGGGGTCCCCTCGGTCAGCTGGGTGGTGGATGGTTCGGAGACCTCGGGGGGTCGGCGTGCTGCCGGTCCAGCATCTGGATCGCGGGCGCCAGGGCCTGCTGCCAGGGCCATCGCACCAGGGCCTCCAGCGGCCCGCGGGGCAGCAGCCACAACCAGATGGTGGCCGCCGTCGCGGTCACCACCGTGAACCACACGACGTGCGTGATCCCCTGGGCCACGGTGGAGGCGGGCAGCAGGTCGGGCGCCCCGACGAAGACGAAGAGGTGGCCGACGTAGACGCTGAGCGCGAGCCGGCCCAACGCGGCCAGCGGGTGCACGAGCCGGGGGACGGCGTCGGCCAGCGCCAGGGCGCCCCCGACGATCGCGGTCGCGAACCCGACGGCGCCCAGCACGGCCAGCGGCATCTCGCTGTGTCCGGTCACCGACCACGCCCAGCCCCACGCGCCCCGCGCCACGTCCGCGTCCAGGGCACCGGCCGCCACGACGCCGACCCAGCGCGTCACGGCCAGCAGGCTCGCCCCGCCCACCACCATCGCCAGCCGGACCCGCCGGGCCGACAGGTCGAGCTCGGCCAGCCACATGCCGGCCACCAGCACCGGCACCCAGGTCACGGCTGGGTAGTAGCCGCCGAGCACCAGGTCCCCGAACGGCTCGGGCGGCGTGTGGCCGCCGGTGCGGACCATCCACTCGGGGTGGACCACCAGCGCCCACAGCACCACCCCACTGCCGACGAGCAGCAGCACGACCGCGCTGGCGAGCAGGGTGCGCCGCCGCCGGCCCACGAACGGGACGACCCCGAGGAAGAACACCCCGTAGTACTGCAGGATCACCGCGATGGGGTGCTCGAGCGCCTGCAGCCACAGGCCGAGCGGCACCAGCCACGTGGCCCGGTAGACCATCCGCACGCGAACCAGCGCCGTCGACCCGCGGCGGGCCATCAGCCCGACGCCGATGCCGGCGACCAGGGCGAACAGCACGGACGCCTTGCCGTAGAAGGAGTGGTAGACGAACGCCGCGATCCCGTCGCCGACCTCGCGCCCCGGCCCCATGTGGACGGTCACCATGCCGACCAGGGCGACGGCGCGGGCGACGTCGACGCCCACCAGGCGCGCCGGCGCCGCGCCACGCCCCGGCGCCGCGCCCGTGCCGGGCGGGGTGGGCAGCGGGGCCGGGTCGGTGCGCGTCATCGCGGCACACGGTGCCATGCCGGCGCGCCAGCCGCCGCGCACACGACGCCGGGAGGCCCTTGCAGGGGCCTCCCGGCGTGGATGGTGCGCGTGGGGTCAGCTGGCCGGCATCAGGACGGTGTCGATGAGGTGCACCGTCGCGTTGGCGGTCTGGACGTTGCCGCACACGATGTTGGCCGTGGTGCCGTCCGGCGAGGTGACGGTCATGTTCTCGGCGTCGATCTCGAGCTCGCCGCCCTGGACGGTCGTGATCGGGCTGTTCTCGCCCAGCGCCTCGAGGTCGTAGGACTGCTCACCGTTGACGTGCAGCGTCAGCACGGTGGTGAGCTGGTCGGTGTCCTCGAGCAGCGCGTTGAGCTCCTCCTCGGAGAAGGCGTCGAAGGCGGAGTTGATCGGCGCGAACACGGTGGCGTTCTCGAGCCCGTTCAGGGTCTCGACGAGGCCGGCCTCGCCGACGGCGGTCACCAGGGTGGACAGCAGCGGGTTGTTCGAGGCGGCGGTGGCGACGGGGTCGTCGGCCATGCCCTCGGAGGAGCCGGGACCGTCGGCCGAGATCTGGTCGCAGGCCGGGCCCTCGGGCTGCATCGACAGCGAGGAGGTCATGTCCTCGGAGGCGGTCATGGACTCCGACGACATCTCGGAGGTCATCTGCTCCGAGGCGGTGTCCTCGGCGCCGGTGTCGGTGGCGTCGTCGCTGCCGCAGGCCGCGAGGGCCAGGGAGAGCGCGGCGACGGTCGCCATCGCGGCGGTGTGCTTGCGAAGGGAACGCATGGGTGCTCCTGTGGGAGAGAGGTCCTGCCCGCGGGATGGGCGGGAGGTGGTCGGTGGGCTCCCTACGACTGGTGTCGTAGGCCCGTGACCCGGCGATGGTTCGGCAACTCCCCGGGGAGGGATTGGCGGGCGGCCGGTGACCGATCGGTCAGGCACCGGGTTCCTGGGCGAGGACCGCGATGGAGTGCCAGCCGCTGGCACCGTTGGGGAACGGGCGTGCCTTCTCGTCGGTCTGGACCTCGCCACCCTTCTCGGTGGCGCGCACGGTCAGCTGGTGGCGTCCCGGCTCGAGTCCCGAGGTGTCCCACCGCCACACCCACTGGCGCCAGGTGATGTCGCTGACCGGGGCGGCCAGGTCGGCCTCCTGCCAGCCGCCGTCGTCGACACGGACCTCGACCTTCGCGATGCCGCGGGTCTGGGCCCACGCAACGCCTGCCACGGGGACGGTGTCGCCGACGGTGAACCGGCCGAACCCCCCCGGGGTGTCGATACGGCTCTGGGTCTTGATGGGCGCGCGCTGGTCCCAGCCGCGCTCGACCCAGTACTGGTCGAAGGCGTCGAAGGTGGTGAGCTCGATGTCGGTCATCCACTTGGTGGCCGAGACGTAGCCGTAGAGCCCCGGGGTCACCATCCGCAACGGGAAGCCGTGCGTGGGCGGGAGCGACTCGCCGTTCATGCCGTAGGCGACCAGGGCGTCCCGGTCGTAGGCCGCCTCGACCGGCATCCCGGTCGTGAAGCCGTCGAAGGCCCGGCCGACGAGCTGCGTCGCCTGCGGCGACACCCCCGACCATGTCCAGCAGGTCGGCCAGCCGCACGCCCTGCCACACGGCGGTGCCGACCAGGTCGCCTCCGACCTCGTTGCTGACGCACGTGAGCGTCAGGGGCAGCTCCACCGAGGGCATGTCGAGCAGCTCGCGGTAGGTGAAGGTGCGTTCCTCGTCGACCATGCCGTGGATCCGCAGCGTCCAGCCGTCCGCCGACAGGCTCGGCACGGTCAGGTTCGTGTCGATGCGGTAGAAGCGGTCGTTCGGCGTGACGAACGCCGGGAGCCCGTCGACCTCGGGATGGGCCGCCGACGGGATGGCGTCGGCCGGCTGGGCGGGGGTCGGCAACGTGAGCTCGGCGCGTTCGGCGGCCACGTCGAAGCGGCGCGAGAGCACCTGGCCCCCGGTGGCCGCGGCCACGCCCGCCAGCACGGACCATCCGGCGGTCGACAGGAAGCGTCGTCGTGGGGACGGGGTGGAGTCCCGGTCGGCGGGCGTCGCGGCGGCCGGCGCCGGGGCGGGGCGAACGAGGAACAGCAGCAGCGGGACCGCCACCAGCGTGGTCACGAGCGCCGGCAGCAACGCCAGCGGCAGGTCGGCCCCCGGCTGCGCCGCCGCGGCGAGCACGCCGGCCAGGCCCAGCACGGTGGTGGCGCCCGCGGCCCAGCGGGGGCGGTGCCGCGCCAGGAGCCCGATCCCGGCGGCGGCCACGGCCAGGATCGTGAGGATCCCGATGATCAGTGCCAGCTTGTCGTTGGTGCCGAAGGTGTCGATCGCGAACTGCTTGACCGGCTGGGGGACGGCGTCCACCACCCGGTTGCCGATCGAGATCACCGGGGAGGCCAGCGCGCGGCCGAAGCCCCGCGACGAGCTCGCCGACGGCGAGGCCGACGGCGGCGGCGAGCACCCCGGCGAGCGCGGCGAGGAGCCGGCCGACGGGCGGACGGGAGGTGTCGAGGAGAGAGCGCATGTCCGCTGGTTCGTCGGCACCCGGCCAGCGGCCTGCCGCGAGTCCGCTCAGCCCTCCGGCGGCACCAGGTCGGCCAGCGCGGCGCGGGCGACCTTGCTGAGTGACGTGCGGGGGACGGCGTCGACCAGGTGCAGCTCGCGCGGGGCGGCGTGGCGGCCGAGCTGCGCGCCGACGTGGTCACGCAGCTCCTCCAGCGTCGGCGGCGCCATCGGGTTGCGTGGCACCACGAGCGCGACCACACGCTGGCCCCACTCCGGGTCGTCGCGGCCCAGCACGCCGGCGTCGAGCACCTCGGGATGGCTGGCCAGCGCCCGTTCGACGGCCTCCGGTGCGACGTTCTCGCCGCCGCTGAGGATGACGTGGTCGGCGCGGCCGTGGACCTGCAGGCGTCCGTCCACCACCGCCCCGACGTCCCCGGTCGTCAACCACCCGTCCGGGTCGACCACGGGCATCACGACGCCGTCGGGGCCGCGTTCCCCGTCGGCCAGCACCGGTCCGCGAAGCCGGATCCGACCGTCGTCGTCCACGGCCACGTCCACGCCGTCCAACGGCACGCCGTCGTACACGCAACCCCCGCAGGTCTCGGTCATCCCGTAGGACACCGTGACCGTGGCACCGGCCGAGGTGGCGGCGGCGACCACGCCCGGGTCGGGCGGCGCCCCGCCGAGCAGCACGCCCCGCCCCGCCAGGTCAACCCGCGCCGCCACCAGCCGGGCCAGCATCGTCGGGACCAGGGGCCACCACCGGGCGGGGGAGGCAGCGACCGCCTCCACCTCGAAGCCGGGCTGGACGTCGGCGGGCGCCCCGAGCCGGGCGGCGCGGCGCAGCACGGCCAGGCCCGCCACGTGGTGGAAGGGCAGGCAGCCCAACCAGACGTCGCCCGCGTCACACCCCAGGCGGGCGATGGTGGCGTCGGCGGAGGCGTCCATCGCGGCGGCTGACAGCACGACGGCGCGGGGCGCCCCGGTGGACCCGGAGGTCAGCACGACGGCTGCGGTGCCGTCGGCGACCGGGACGCCGTCGGGCAGGCGTGTGACCTTCGGCCCGCTGCCGTCGGGGCGGGTGTGGACCAGCGCGCCGGGGCGCACCCGTTGCAGCAGCGCGGCTGCTGTCGCGTCGGGGGCCTGCGGGTCGAGGACGACCACGGCGTCCCCGGCCGCCCAGACGTCCCGGACCGCGGCGGCGGTGGCGTGGGCCTCGGACAGGCGGACGGCGACGAGCTCGGGCATGGGGCGGGTCCTGCGGTGGGGGTGCGTCCGCGTATGGTGCCGCGCGAGATGGACGTCCCCGCACACCGCCCCGGCGCGGCCGCCTGGTGGGAGGCCGCCCGCCCCCGCACGCTGCCCGCGTCGGTGGCGCCGGTCCTCGTGGGCACGGCCGCCGCGGAACGCGTCGGACGCGACCTCACGGACCTGCGCGTCGTGCCGTTCCTGCTGGCGATGCTGGTGGCACTGGCGTTGCAGGTCGCCGTGAACTACGCCAACGACTACTTCGACGGCGTCGGCGGCGTCGACACCGAGGCCCGCGTCGGCCCGCGACGTGCCGTGGCGTCGGGGATGGTCAGCCCCGGGCAGATGAAGGCCGCCATGGTGGTGATGCTGGGCGTGGCGGCGGTCGCCGGGCTGGCGCTGGCCGCCCTGGCCGGGTGGGAGCTGCTGCTCGTCGGCGTGGCCGCCCTGCTGGCCACCGTGGGGTACTCGGGCGGGCCGCGGCCGTACGCGTCGGCGGGCCTCGGCGAGGTCTTCGTGTTCGTCTTCTTCGGCCTGGTCGCCACCGTGGGGTCGGCCTACGTGCAGGACGAGCGCCTGACGTGGCTGGCGGTGGTCGTCGCGGTGCCGATGGGGCTGCTGGCCACGGCCCTGCTGGTGGTCAACAACCTGCGCGACATCCCGACCGACCGCGAGGTGGGCAAGGTGACGCTGGCGGTGCGGCTCGACGAGTCCGGCACCCGGCGGCTGTACGTCGCGCTGGTGGGCCTGGCGCTGGCCGTCCCCGTCGGCCTGGTCGTCGCCACCGGCGAGGGCTGGTACCTGCTGCCGCTGCTGGCGCTGCCGTTCGCCTGGAAGGGTGTGGAGCTGGTCCGCCACGCCCCGATCGGTCCACGGCTGATCGAGGCGCTGGGCCACACCGCCCGGGCCCAGCTGGTGGTGGCCGTGCTGTTCACGCTGGCGCTGCTGCTGCGGGACGTGGGGGCGACGTGACCGGCGGGGAGCTCGAGCCCACCGGCGCCGGCATCGACCGGCTGGTGCCCTTCCGTGTGCCGATGCGCATCCGCTTCCGCCGCACCGACGTCCGCCTGGGCGTGCTGCTGCACGGGCCGGCGGGGTGGGGCGAGTTCTCCCCGTTCCCCGAGTACGGGCCGGACTACGCCGCCCGCTGGCTGGCCGCCGCCCGCGAGGCCGCGACCGTGGGCTTCCCGCCGCCGGTGCGCGACCGCGTCCCCGTGAACACGACGGTCCCGGCGGTCGACCCGCTCCGGGCCGCGGCCCTGGTCCGCGACTCCGGCTGCACCACCGCCAAGGTCAAGGTCGCCGAGCCGGGCCAGACCCTGGCCGACGACGTCGAACGGGTCGCCGCCGTCCGCGACGCCCTGGGCCCCACCGGCCGGCTGCGCATCGACGCCAACGGGGCGTGGGACGTCGAGACCGCGCTGGTCAGCCTCGCCCGCCTGCAGCGCCACGACCTCGAGTACGTCGAGCAGCCCTGCGCCACCCTCGAGGAGCTCGCGGAGGTGCGCCGTCGCGGCCACGTCCCCGTGGCCGCGGACGAATCGATCCGCACCGCCGACGACCCGATCCGTGCGGCGCGTGCCGGCGCGGTCGACGTCGTGGTCCTGAAGGTGCAGCCGCTGGGCGGGGTCCGCCGGGCCCTCGAGGTCGCCGACGCGGCGGGCGTCCCCGCCGTGGTGTCCTCGGCGCTGGAGACCTCCGTGGGCCTGGCCGCCGGCGTCGCCTTCGCCGCCGCCCTGCCCGAGCTGCCCCATGCGTGTGGGCTCGGCACCGCGACGTTGCTGGCCGGCGACCTCGTGGCCGACCCGCTGGTGCCGCGGGACGGGCACCTGTCGGTGCGCCGCCCCGAACCCGACCCCGCGCTGGTGGCCCAGCACGCCCCGGACCCGGACACGGGCACCGCGCTGCTCGAACGGCTGGCGGCGGCCGACGCCGCCGGACGCCGAGGACGAGGACCGACGTGATCGAGGCCGCCAACCCGTCGCACGCCTGCGCGCTCGTCCTCGTCGACGAGCTGGCCCGGTGCGGGGTCCGCGAGGCCGTGGTCGCGCCCGGGTCGCGCTCGACGGCGTTGGCCATGGCCCTGCACGACGACCCGCGGCTGCGGCTGCACGTGGCCATCGACGAACGCTCCGCCGGGTTCCTCGCCCTCGGCACCGCACGGGTCACGGGACGCCCCGCCGTGGTCGTCACCACGTCCGGCAGCGCCACCGCCAACCTCTTCCCGGCGGTGGTCGAGGCCGACCAGGGCGGGGTGCCGCTGCTGGTCCTGACCGCCGACCGCCCGCCCGAGCTGCGCCACACGGGCGCGAACCAGGCCATCGACCAGCTCAAGCTGTACGGCGACACGGTGCGGTGGTTCTGCGAGCTCGGCGTGCCCGAGGACCGGCCGGGGGTCGTGGCCTACTGGCGCTCCACGACCTGCCGCGCCGTGGCCGAGACGATGGGCGTCCGGGGACCGGCCGGTCCCGTCCACGTCAACGTCGCGTTCCGCGAGCCGACCGTCCCCGCCACCGACGACGGTCGCACCCGTGCCGACGGGCCGTTCCGCCAGCGACTCGAGGGACGTCCCGACCGGCGCGCCTGGACCACCGTCGACCTGCCGCCCCGCCAGGTCCCCGACGCCGAGCTGCAGGCCTTCGCCGGCCGGCTCGCCGGCACCGAGCGGGGCCTGCTGGTGGTCGGCGACACGACCGCCCGCCCCGGACCGATCCACGCGCTGGCCGCCGCCACCGGGTGGCCGGTGGTCGCCGAGCCCACCTCCAACGCCCGCTTCGGCCCCTCGGTGGTCACCCACGCCGGTCCGCTGCTGGGCGTGCCGGCGTTCCGCGACGCCCACCGCCCCGACCTGGTCGTCCGCGTCGGTCGGCCCACGGTGTCCCGGTCGGTCCTGGGGCTGCTCGACGCCCACGTGCCGCAGGTCGTGGTCAGCCCGGACGGGGCATGGCACGACCCGACCCGGGCCGCATCGGACCTGGTGGTCGCCGACCCCGACCTGCTGCTGTCGGCCCTGGCGGCCCAGCTGCCCGTCGCCGCCACCTCGGACTGGTCACGGTCGTGGCACGACGCCGACGCCGCCGCCGCCCGGGTGGTCGCCGACGTGCTCGCCGCCGAGCCCGGCGTGACCGAGCCCGGGGCGGCGCGCGCCACGATGGCCGCGGTGCCCGACGGCGGGGCGCTGGTGGTCGCCTCCTCGATGCCGATCCGGGACCTCGATGCGTGGGCGCCGGGGCGCGAGCACGTCCGGGTCCTGGCCAACCGCGGGGCGTCCGGGATCGACGGCTTCGTGTCGACGGCCCTGGGGGTGTCGCTGGCCCACGACGGCCCCACCGTGGCCCTGGCCGGCGACCTGTCCTTCCTGCACGACCGCAACGGGCTGCTGACCCGGCCCGACGTCGCCCGCCCCGACCTCGTCCTGGTCGTCGTCGACAACGACGGCGGCGGGATCTTCCACTTCCTGCCCCAGGCCGGGTTCCCCGGGTCGTTCGAGCGCGTGTTCGGCACCCCGCACGGGCTCGACCTCGCCGACGTCGCCCGGACCCACGACCTGGCCTACGTCGCGCCGGACCCCGACGAGCTGGCCGACGAGGTGGCGGCCCGAGCGTGGGAGGGGGGCCTGCACCTGGTCCACGTGCCGACCGATCGGGGCGCCAACCACGAGCTGCACCAGCGCCTGCAGCAGGCCGTGGCCGACGCCATCGGGTGACCCGACCCGGCGCCGGCGGTCACCCGTGGGCCGCGGCCTCGGTCAACGCGATCCGCAGGTCGGCGGCCGTGGCACGGTCGACGTCGAGCACGACCACGCTGGTCGTGGCGCCCGCCCCGGCGAGGTGGCCGGTGACGCTGGCCAGGTCCAGGCGGCGCTGGAAGGGGCTGTCGGTCTGGGTGACGCCCTGCAGCCGCCGCAGCGGGGCGAAGGCCGTGGTCACGCCCAGCGCCCCGTGCCGGCTGACCAGCACCTTCTCGCCCAGCGCGTGGGCGAGGTGGCCGTACTCGGCCAGGCCCAGCACGGGGCCCAGGGCCAGCACGACCACGGCAGCGACGCCCACGGCCTGCCAGGGCAGCACCGCCGCCCCGAGTCCCTCGACGTCCTGCACCAGCCACATCCCGGCAGCGACCAGTGCCAGTGGCACGGCCAGCACGCCGAAGCGCAGGGTCCCGCGCACCATGGACCGGCGCCGGGCGGCCGGCGGGTGGTGCCGGAACCCCGAGCTGTGGGGCCGACCCGGGACCATGGCCTCCAGCAGGCGGTCGAGGTCACGCCCGTCCCGCACGAGCGGCACCTGGATCCGTCGCGCCTCGTCGCGAGCCGCCCCGCCGCCGGCCGAGCGGACGTGGACCGTCGCGACCCCCAGCGCACGCCGCAGCCAGTTCTGGCGGACCTCGACCACCTGGACCCGGTGCCGCGGCAGCACGGTCTCGCGGGTGGTCAGCAACCCCCGGCGGATCACCAGGTCGTCCCCGCGCAGGTCCACGCGGTACCCGCCGTCGCGCAGGACCGCCGCGACCACGGCCGCCCCGAACGCGATCACCGCCCCCAGCAGGATCAGCACGGCCAGGCCGCTGCCCTGGGCCAGCCCGACCACCGTGGACCCGACGTCGTCCTCGGCGCCGAGGTCGAACACGGTGTCCGCGAGCACGGCCAGTGCGGCGGGCAGCGCCAGCAGCTGGGCGCCGGTCACGGCCGACAGGGCCAGGTCCCGGGACGGCACCTCGAGGATCGTGGTGGCGGGCGGGGGAGGGGCGGCGTCCGCGGTCGTCCCGGGGGCCCCCGCGCGGGCTGCCGCCGCGGCGGGGCGCAGCGCGGCACGCAGTGCCTCGGCCTCCGCCAGCGTGACCCCGTTCAGCTCGACCTCGGTCTCGCCACCCTCGCTGGCCGTCTCCAGCCGCAGCACCGCCAGCCCGAGGACCCGGTGCACCAGGGGCTGGTCCACCTCGACCTGCTGGATCCGAGCCACGTCGATGCTGCGGGTCCGGCGCTGCAGCACGCCCTGCTGCACGCGCACGACCTCCCCGTCGAACCCGTAGCGGAACGCCTGCCACTGCAGGACCTGCACCACGGCCACGATCGCCAGCACGGGCACGATCACCAGCGCCGCCGGTCCGGCGGACGCGATCGCGATCGCCCCGAACACGAGGCTGCGGGGGTCCAGGCCGGCGACCATGCTGAGCGGTGACAGCTGGCGCGGGGCGCTGTCGGGCGGGTCCCAGTCCCGGGCGGGTCCCGGACGGGGTGGGGGCGGGGGGAGCTGGCTCACACCGCGTCGTCGCCGGCGGTGCCCTCGACCGCCGCCCCGGCAAGCTGCAGCAGCGCGGCCCGCACGCCGGGGGCCTGGTCGGCGGGCAGCCCCGGCAGGGTCGCGGTCACCGACGCGGTGTGGACCTCGAGCCGGGCCAGCCCGAGCCACCGGTCCAGCGGGCCGTGCTGGACGTCGATGTGCTGGATCCGGAAGTAGGGCAGGGCCCGGACCTGACGGACCACGACGCCGTGCTCGAGCTCCAGCGCGCGGGCGGTCATCCGCCACCGCCACCGCCGGTACCGCAGGGTGGGCAGCACGCCGACCAGCACGATGGCCAGCACCAGGGCCACCAGGGGGAGCAGCCAGGCCAGCCCGCCCAGGGCCGCGCCCACGACCAGTCCCACCAGCACCAGCAGGCCGGCGGGCACGAGCCCGGCGGCGCGCCACAGCGTGACCACGCGCGGGGCGAGCGGCTGGTCGCCCTCGGGCACGATCGGCGCGGGCCCGCGGTCGGCGGGGCGGGGCGCCGGCCCGGGCGACGGCGACGGCGACGAGGGGGGTGGTGGGGGACCGCCGGGTGGCGGGGGCGGCGGGGGAGGTTGCGCGGTCATGCGTCCAGTGCCCCCTGCATCGCCCGCAGCTTCACGCGGGTCTCCTCGAGCTCGTCCTCGGGCAGCGACCCCTCGACCACACCGGCCCCGGCGAACAGGCGTGCGCGTGCCCCCGACAGCTCGGCGCAGCGCAGCGCGATGCCGAACTCGCCGTCGCCGTCGGCGGCGACCCAGCCCACCGGGCCGGCGTACCGGCCGCGGTCCATCCCCTCGAGCCGTCGGATGAGGTCCAGCGCGCGGTCGCGCGGGGTGCCGCCCACCGCGGCGGTGGGATGCAGCCGGTCGACCAGCGACAGCACCGACAGGTCCTCGGCCAGCGTGCCGCGCACCTCGGTGGCCAGGTGCTGGACGTTGTCGAGTCGCAGCAGGAACGGTTCGGGCGAGACCTGCGACGTCGCGCACACCGGGGTCAGGGCCGCGGCCACCGACCGGGCGGCGAAGGCGTGCTCACGCTGGTCCTTGTCGCTGGCCAGCAGGGCCGCACCCGCGGCGGCGTCGGCGGCCTCGTCGGCCCCGCGCGGGGCGCTGCCCGCCAGGGAGACCGACAGCACCTCGCGGCCCCGGCGCCGCACCAGCAGCTCCGGCGTGGCCCCGATCAGCGAGTCGACGAGGAACGTGAAGCAGTCCGGGAAGCGCCGGGCCAGCCGCCCCGCCAACCAGCGGGGGTCGAGCCGGTGGTGGGACCACACGGCATGGTCACGGGCGAGCACCACCTTGTCGAGCCGGCCCGCCCCGATCTCCTTGACGGCCTGCGCCACGGCGTCGAGCCACTGCACGTCCGGCAGCGACGACCCGGCGAACCGGACCCGGTCGCGGACCGGTTCGGGCAGGGGCAGGGAGGCCGGTTCGGGCACGTCGTCGACCAGGTCCGGGGCGTCGATGCGGGTCTGCCACGTGACCCCGTCGCGGCGACCGACGACCTGCCGGGGCACCACCAGCACCGACCCCGCGGTCCGCGGGTCGAAGGTGAAGCTGGCGAAGGCCGTCAGGCCGCCGCCGGGCACGCCGACGGCGTCGTCGAGGTGGGCGTGGGCCGCGAGGTCCGCCAGGGCCTGCTCGGCGCGTGCGAAGCGGTCCGGTCCGGTGCCGGGTCCGAGCCGCACGGCGGTGCCCCAGCCCACCAGCCCGTCGCCCCGCTGCGACCACAGCATCCCGTCGTCCACGGGCAGCAGCTCGACGAGCGGCCGGGGGTCGTCCAGCGGGCGCGTGGTGACGGTGAGGCGCGTGGTGGGCACGGGGGAGGTCCTGTCGGCTCGACGGGTCAGGGTGCCCCGTCGGCTCCCTGGTCCTCCACCCGCGTGCGGGCGGCGGCCACGAGCAGCCGGCGGAAGTGGGCCCCGACCAGTTCGCCGGTGGCCGGCAGCATGGACCGGAACGCGGCCACCAGCTGGTCGGCGGCCTCGTCGGTGTCCTCGGCCGTGCCGCGGACCGGGTCCCGCACGAAGTGCAGGAACACCTCCACCGCGTGGTCGGCCAGCTCGCGCAGGGTCTGGTCGGTCTGCCGGGCCAGGTCGAGCAGCTCGCCCAGCGGCAGGCCGGCCTCGAGCAGCGTCGTCCCGGCGCGCAGCACCGTGAGGTCGTCCTCGGAGAAGCGCGGCGGGTCGCTGCCGGGGGCCGGGTGCAGGAGCCCCTCGCGGGCCACGGCCTCGACCACCGTGGCGGGCAGGCCGGCACGCTCGGCCAGCTGGTCGAGCGTCAGTCCGCCGTCGGCGTCCGTGGGGCCGGTCGCGGTCGACAGGGCCTCGATGAGCGCGGCGTCGACCGGGTCGGCTGTCACGTCACCCCTTCTTGCGTCCGAACGTCCGGCGGCTCTTCTTCGCCGAGGACGACCCGCCCCCACCGACGCGGCGGCCGCGTGCGGTGAAGTTGGTCAGGTCCACCGGGGTGGCCTCGGCCGCGTCGTCGTGGTCGAGGTCCCCGAAGTCGTCGTCCGCCCACGCGTCGGGGAGGTCGGCGACCGCCGGTGGGGCGGAGCGTACGTCGTTCAGCGGCGGGATCGAGTCCGAGACCGGCACGGGCTCGGGGATCGGCGGGGCCGGCGGCGGTGGTGGCGGGGCGGCCGCCTCGGGGGCGGGCTCCGTGGCAGGTGCGGGGGCGGGCTCGGGAGCGACCGGCGCGGGCGGCTGCGGGGCGGCGGGGGGCTCCGGCGCCGGCGGCGGGGTCGAAGCGGCGACGTCGCCGGCGAGGGCGTCGTGACCGCCGGTCAGCTCGGCCAGCAGCGCGTCGATGTCGGCCGAGTCGATCGCGGCCTCGTCGAAGTCCTGGGTGCGGTCGTCGACCTCCGCCTCGGGCGCGGCCGACGGTTCCGGGGCCGCGGGGGCCGGGCCGTCGTCGGTGTCCTGGTCGGCGTCGAGCTGGAGCTCCGCGGCCAGGCTGGCCAGGTCGCCCCAGTCGGCGTCCGCCGGGGCGTCGTCCCGGGGGGCGTCGTCCCAGAGGGTGTCGTCGGCGGGGGTGTCGTCCCGGGGGGCCGGCGGGGTCTCCTCGTCCAGGGCGTCGGCCAGCAGCGCGGCGAGGTCGTCGGCCGCCTGGCTGTCGGCCGGGGCGCGCTCGGTCGGGACGGACGGCGCGTCGTCGTGGAAGGACGACCGGTGGCCGAAGGTGGACGGGAAGGGGTCGCTGCCGCCGTGGCCGCCACCCAGCGCGTGGCCGTTGGTCGGTGCCGTTGTGGGCGGCGCCGTTGTGGCCGTTGACGCCGGCGTGGGCGACCGGGCGCCCCGCGGGGTCGATGCGTTCCATCGGGACGTCGTGGTCCTCGATCTCGTCGGTCGCGACGCGGGACCGCCCGGTCCCGGCGAAGCCCACCCACGGCTCCGGACCGTGGTCCGGGGCGGTCACGGGGTGGCCCAGCGGGCACGTGCCGCCGGCGGTCTCGTGCACCTGCTCGTTGCACGTCAGGCAGTAGGCGCGTGACACCTCAGGGCTCCAGGTCGTCGACTCGAGGATCGTCCGGGGGCCGGTGGGGGACCCGGGGGTAGCCTGCGGGCTCACCAGCCTCCCTCTCAACTACGGCACCTGTCGCCGGAAACTCAAGGACCACCCTGTGCCCACCCGGGTCGACCCCCAGGACACCGGCGCGTCCGCCCTGCCCGCCGCGGGGCGGGAGGGCAAGCAGGAGGCCCTGGTCCAGGCCATGTTCGACCGGGTCGCGCCCCGCTACGACCTGGCCAACGCCGTGCTGTCGCTCGGCCAGGACGCGCACTGGCGGCGGGTCGTGGCCCGGGCCGCCCGACCGTCCGGCCGGACCTTCCTCGACGTCGCCGCGGGCCCCGGCAACGTCGCCCAGCAGCTGCTGGCGCACGGCGCGCGGCACGTCACGGCACTGGACCTGTCGTTCAACATGCTCGCCGAGGGGGCCCGACGGGGCCTGCCCGACGTCGCGTGGGTCAACGGCGACGCCCAGCACCTCCCCATCGCCGACGCCGCCGTCGACGGGGTCACGATCTCCTTCGGGCTGCGCAACATCCCCGACCCCGAACGGGCGCTGGCCGAGTTCGCACGGGTGACCCGCCCCGGCGGGACGCTGGTGGTCTGCGAGTTCGCCGCCCCGACCAACGCGACGTTCCGCACGATCTACCTGCGCTACCTCGTGGGGGCACTGCCGCGGATCGCCCGGGTGGTCTCCTCGGACGCCCCCGCCTACACCTACCTGGCCGAGTCGATCCAGCAGTGGCCCGACCGCCGGACCATCGCCGGCTGGATGCAGGACGCCGGCTGGCAGGACGTGGGGGTCAAGGACCTGTCGGGCGGCATCGTCGCCGTGCACCGCGCGACGCGTCGCGGATGACCGCGCGCCGCTTCCTGGCCGCCCTGCTGGCCGTGGCGCTGCTGGCGGGGGCGTGCACGTCCGACCCGGAACCGGCCGATCCCGAGGACGCCCTCGTCCAGACCGTCGAGGACACGCTGGCGGGCTCGTTCGCGTACCGGTTGGCCGCCGAGGCCGACCGTGAGGCGCTCGAGGCGCTCGGGTCCGACCTCGGGACGGTGGCGGCCCGCCTGAACCTGTTCGACGTCCGGGGCGTGGTGGCCGACGGCACCGTCACCGTCGACGTCAGCGCGATGGGCACCGAGCCGCTGCTGCAGGTGTGGCGCTTCGCCGACGACCAGGTGTTCCTGCGGATCGCGGCCGGGGACGGCCCGCTGGCCGCCGTGGCCACGCCCGAGCTCGAGGGGCGGTTGCTGGGCATGGCCGTGCAGACCGGCCAGTCCGACGCCGTGGTGGCGGCGATCGGGGCGCTGTTCGACGGTGCCTGGGTCGGCGTGACCGGGGCGTTCGACGCCAGCACCCTGACGGGCCTGGCCGGTGGCGCCGAGGACGACGCCGCCGCGGACGAGGCCACGGCCTCGGACCTCGCGACGCCGCTGCCCGACGTGGTGGCCGAGTACCTGACCGTCACCGACCGCACCGAGCAGGACGGCTCGGCCACCCTGCGCGTGGACCTGCGGGTGCGGGCGCTGCTGCGCGCCCTGGCCCGGCTCGGCGGCGACGTGGACGTCACCGCGCTCGAGGACGGGCTGGCCGCCCTGCCCGAGGTGGTGACGGGCGACGTCACGACGCGCGACGGGGTGGTCGAATCCATCGTCTTCGACGTCGCCGAGGGGGCGCGCGAGGCCGGCGAGGACGTCCCGGGGTCCCTCGAGCTGCGCCTCGAGCTGTCCGACCACGGCGATCCCACGGTGCCCGAGCCGCCCGACGC
The DNA here is from genome assembly GCA_963796225.1 of uncultured bacterium. GTDB lineage: Bacteria > Actinomycetota > Nitriliruptoria > Nitriliruptorales > Nitriliruptoraceae > CAWCLK01. The sequence goes on along the minus strand of CAWCLK010000019.1, from coordinate 1,757 downwards.
GCTGGTGACGGTGCCCAGTGCCGAGCTGACCACGGGCCTGGCCCAGCTGCTGCGCACCCCGCCGCCGACGTCCGACGAATCCGCCTCCCCGGCTGCTCCGTAGACTGGTGCGGCCTCGAACCCCCATCGCCCGACCCCCATGCCCCGCCGTCTCCCGATGCGCAGGACCTCGCCGTGAGCCTTCGTGAACGCGTCACCGACGTCGACGTGGTCGTCGTCGGTGCGGGCCCCGGCGGGGCGACCACGGCGGCGTGGCTCGCACGCGCGGGCCGCGACGTGCTCCTGGTCGAGAAGGAGCACTTCCCCCGCGACAAGGTGTGCGGGGACGGGCTGACGCCCCGGGTGATCCACGAGCTGCTGCTGCTCGGGCTCGACGACGAGGCCCACGGCCGCGCCGCCGGCTTCGCCACCCAGCAGGGCCTGCGCATCCACGGCGGCCACACCGTCATGCAGCTGCCCTGGCCCGACCTGGACGACTGGCCGTCGTGGGGCGGCACCGCCACGCGCATGGTGCTCGACGAGACCCTGGCGCGGACCGCGGTCAAGGACGGGGCGACCCTGTGGGAGGGCGTCACCGCGACGGGACTGCGGTGGCGGGACCCGCGCACGCAGGACCGCGTCGCCGGCATCACGTGGCGCGACGAGGACGGTGCGACCGGCGAGGTCCGCGCCCCGATCGTCGTGGCCTCCGACGGCGCCTCCTCCAAGCTCGGCGTCGCCGCCGGCCTGCAGCGCCGCGGCGACCGTCCCATGGCCGTCGGGGCCCGCGGCTACTGGCGGTCCCCGCGCTCCGACGACCCGTGGATCAGCTCGTTCCTCGACCTCAAGGACGCGGACGGCAACCTGCTCAGCGGCTACGGCTGGGTCTTCCCGCTCGACGACGGCCTGCTCAACGTCGGGCTCGGGCTGCTGAACACCTCCAAGGACTTCCGCAACACGAACTACCGGAAGATGCTGGCCGCGTGGGCGACCGGCATGGAGGACCAGTGGGGGACCACCGAGGCCAACCGCGTCGGCGGACGCCTGCGCACCAGCCCGATCCCCATGGGCTTCAACCGCACCCCGATCCACCACAAGGGCCTGCTGCTGGTGGGCGATTCCGGCGGCATGGTCAACCCGTTCAACGGCGAGGGCATCAGCTACGCGATGGAGGCGGGGCGCCTGGCCGCCGACGTGGTCGACCGCGCCTTCGCCACCCGCCGCACCGCCACGCTGGACCTGTACGACCGCGAGCTGCGCGCCCGCATCGGCGGCTACTACACGCTCGGGAAGTGGTTCAGCCACATCGTCGGCAGCCCCACGATCATGCACGTCTGCACCGAGTACGGGATGCCGTACCGGCCGCTGATGGAGCTCGTCCTCAAGCTGATGGCCCACCTGACGGACCGTGACCCGCGGGACGCCAAGGACGTCATCGTCAACACGCTGCAGCGCCTGGCCCCGGCCGCGTAGGGGTGACCGCACCCACCTGCTTCGACCTCGACGGGTGCCTGGTCGACTCGCGTGGCCCGATCACCGCCCACGCGGCCCCGACGTGACGGCGGACGGGATCGGCTCCTACACTCCCGCACACGCCTTGTGAAACCCTTCACGAAGTCTGGACGGCGCAGGACCGGGCGGTCACCCCCCGACGGCCCCCGGGCGATGCGCCGCCGCCCCCGCACGACCCCTAGGCTTGGCCGCCGTGGTGGGTCCCCGTCCCGTCGCGGCCCACGCGCCGAACGGCGGGCGCGACCCGCACGCACCCGGCCATGCAC
>CAWCLK010000018.1:0-72073 GCA_963796225.1 uncultured bacterium | reverse complement strand
GGGCGGATCGCCTCCACTAGCGTGGACGGGGCCCGTCCGCCGAGCCTCGGGGAGACGCACCATGGCCACCATCTTCACGAAGATCCTCGACGGCGAGCTGCCGGGGCGCTTCGTGTGGCGCGACGACGTGTGCGGGGCGTTCCTGTCGATCAACCCCGTCACCACCGGCCACACGCTGGTCGTGCCCCGGCGCGAGGTCGACCACTGGCTGGACCTGGAGGAGCACGAGGTCGAGGCCCTGCACGTCGTCGGCCAGCGGGTCGGGCGGGCCATCCAGCAGGTCTGGCAGCCCGAGCGCGTCGGCAGCATGATCGCCGGCTTCGAGGTGCCGCACGTGCACCTGCACGTGCTGGCGATGTGGTCCATGGCCGACCTCGACCTGGCCAACGCCGCCCAGGACCCCGACGCCGCCGAGATGGACGACGCCATGGCCCGCATCCGCGAGGCGCTCGCGGACCTCGGCTACGACGACGCGGTCCCCACCGACTGACCGACGCCGCCTGCGGGGCGGGGCCGGTGGCTCGTTAGACTCGCCCGCCGACCGTCCATCGCCCTGCCCCCACCCCAAGGACCATCGTCGTGCGTGCCCGCCTCCTCGCACTGCTGGCGGCCCTCGCCGTGCTCACCGGGGCCTGCGCGAGTGTCCCCGGTGACGCCGTGGCCACCGTCAACGGCACCACGATCGACTACGGCCGCTTCGAACGCATCGTCGCCGCCCAGGTCAGCGACCTGGGCCTGCAGGCACGCGACGCCCAGGTGGGTCAGGCGGCCATCGAGGCCGGGCTGATCGACCGCGCAGCGCTGGACACCGCCCTGGTCCAGGAGCTCAGCGCCCCGCCCGAGGACTCGCGGATCGAGCCCGGCCCGCCGCTCGAGGTCGACCCGGCCCTGCTCGACGAGCTGTACCAGTCGACCACCCCGGACGACCCGACGGACGGCCTGCAGCAGCTCGGCCTGGCCGAGCGTCGGTTCCGCGAGGTGTTCGACCGCCTCGTCCACTTCGAGATCCGCGGGCTGCAGCTCAACCAGGGGCAGACGGGCTTCCCCATCGACCGCACGGCCCAGGTGGCCGGCCTGCAGCAGTCGGTGATCCAGCAGCTCGTCCAGGCCGAGATCGCCCGGCAGGCCGTCGAACAGCTCGACCTCGAGGTCGACCCCGAGATCGTCGCGCAGATCGAGGACCAGGTCCGCTCGCGGTTCCCCGACGACGAGACCCTCCAGGCGGCCCTCGAGGACGCGGGCTACACGAAGGACGACTTCGACGAGCTGTTCGTGCTGACCCAGGCCCGGCAGCAGGCCATCCAGACCGTCGAGGACCCGGCCGCCGCGCAGGCGTTCTTCGACGGCCTCGACGTCGAGGTGGCCACCCGCTTCGGCACCTGGGACAAGCAGCAGGGCACCGTGGTCGCTGCGACCGCCCCGGTCTGATCGACGTGTCCGACCCGCGCCTGGTCCTGATCGAGACCTCCGCGGCCCTGCCGGGGCTGCTGCCGCCGGCGGCGTACCAGGCCCTCGGCGAGGTCCAGCGGATCCTGGCCCGCGACCCTGACCAGCACCCGGCCGTGCCGGCGCTCGCCGCGGCCGGTTTCGCCATCGAGACGGCCACCCCGTCTGCCGCCGCCAGCGACGTCCGCGGCATGAACCTCATGGCGGCGGGGGGAGCGGCCGAGGACGTGCGGCTCGCCCGTGGCCTGCTCGAGGCCGTCGCCGACGGTGACGTCGCCTACCTGCAGGGGCCCGGCGACGAGGGGTTCGGCCGGACGCTCGGCATGGAGGCGGCCAAGGCCGGCGGCGTCGAGGTCGAGTTCGTCTTCCTCGTCGGGGCCCCGCGGGGGCTCGAGCTGCTGCGGCTGGTCGAGGTCATGGCCGCCCTGCGCCACCCCGAGACCGGGTGCCCGTGGGACCTGCAGCAGGACCACGCCAGCCTGGCCCGCCACCTGCTCGAGGAGTCCTACGAGCTGCTCGACGCCATCGAGTCCGGCGACGACGCCCACATCGCCGAGGAGCTCGGCGATGTGCTCCTGCAGGTGGTGTTCCACGCCCAGGTGGCCTTCGACCGGCGTGCCTTCGGCATCGACGAGGTCGCCACGGGGATCGCCGACAAGCTCGTCCGGCGCCACCCGCACGTCTTCGGGGACGGGGACGCGTCCACGCCCGAGGAGGTCCAGGCCAACTGGGACCAGCTCAAGGCCGAGGAGAAGCCCGAACGGACCGGCCCCTTCGACGGTGTGCCCACGGCCCTGCCCGCCCTCATGCTGGCCCAGGAGCTGCAGCGCAAGGCCGGCAAGCAGGGCTTCGCCTGGGGCGCCCGGGACCAGGTCGTCGCCAAGGTCCGCGAGGAGCTCGACGAGGTGCTCGACGCCGAGCCCGACGACGTGGCCGACGAGGTCGGCGACCTGCTGCAGGCCGTGGTGGGGCTCGCCCGCGAGCTCGACGTCGACGCCGAGACGGCGTTGCGGGGCGCGACGGGGCGGTTCCGCACCCGGTTCGAGCGCGTCCTGTCGAAGGCGCAGTCCCAGGGCCGCGAGCCGGGCGACCTGGCCCCCGCCGAGTGGCTGGAGCTGTGGAACGCCGTGAAGGCGGCGGGCTGGTGACCCGGTCGAAGGGGGCCCGGCGAGCCGTCCCCCAGTAGGGTTGCGGGGAGTCGTCGGTAGGAGTCCTCGTGCCCCCCGCGCAGTGCCCCGAGTGCGGTCGCTTCCTCGCGAAGGCCTTCGTGCAGAACCTCGCGACCGAACCGGCGGACTGCCCCAAGTGCGGGTTGCGCCTGTCCTCGGCCCACTTCCCCGAGGTGCTGGGCCAGGCCGCCTCACCCGAGGGGCCGTCGGAGGAACCTGCGGGAGCGGCCGAGCTGCGGGACGACACGACGCCGGACCCCGACGACCTGTCGGTGCGACCGCCCGACCTCGATCCGGGCCAGGTCCGCACGACCGACGACGGGGGCCGTGACCCGCTGCAGGGATGGGACCCGCCCGACGCCGACGTCGTCGCGCTCGACCAGTTCCGGGCCGGCCGCCAGCCCCCGCCGGATGCGGCCATCCTGGCCGGTGCGGGCCTGGCAGGTGCGGTCGCCGGTGCCCTGGTCGCCGACCGCCGGGGGACCGGCGTCGCCGTGGGGCTGGCGATCGGCGTGGCCGCCGGCGCGGTGGCCCGACAGGTCTGGCGACTGCCCGACGCTCGCTGATCTGCCCGACTCTGCGCACACAGGTGCGCGGACGGCGCCCAACTGAGGGTCAAGTTGGGGTCGAGGGTGTTGTGCGAGGTTGCGCGCGTGCCGTACGGTCCGTGCGTCCGTCGCCATGAGCCGGGACGGCGACCACCGCCAGGGGTCCACGCCGAGGTGCACGTTGAGCACGATCACGCGAATCCATGCCCGAGAGATCCTCGACTCGCGGGGTAACCCTACAGTTGAGGTCGAGGTGAGGACCGCAGCTGGCGGATTCGGGCGCGCAGCCGTGCCCTCCGGGGCCTCGACGGGCGAGTTCGAGGCGGTCGAGCTGCGCGACGGCGGCGACCGCTACGGCGGCAAGGGCGTCACCCGGGCCGTGGCCAACGTCAACGAGCAGATCGCCCCCGCCCTGGTGGATTCGCTCGACGCTGCCCGGCAGCGCCAGGTCGACGACGCGCTGATCGACCTCGACGGCACCGACGACAAGGGCAACCTCGGGGCCAACGCCCTGCTCGGCGTCTCGATGGCCGTGGCGCGGGCCGCCGCCGCCGACGCCGGCCTGGCCCTGTACGAGTACCTCGGTGGCCCGGCCGCGCACGTCCTGCCCGTGCCGATGATGAACATCCTCAACGGCGGCGCCCACGCCGACTCCAACGTCGACGTCCAGGAGTTCATGATCGCCCCGATCGGGGCGTCCAGCTTCCGCGAGGCCCTGCGCACCGGTGCCGAGGTCTACCACCAGCTCAAGAAGGTCCTCGGCCAGCGCGAGCTGTCGACCGGACTGGGCGACGAGGGTGGCTTCGCGCCCAGCCTGCCCACCAACGACGCCGCCCTGGACCTCATCCTCGAGGCCATCGAGGCCGCCGGCTACGCCCCGGGCGAGGACGTCGCGCTCGCGCTCGACGTGGCCTCCTCGGAGTACTACGTCGCCCAGGGGGGCGCCAATGGGGACGGCGGGACCTACGAGCTCGCCGGCGAGGGGCGGTCCCTGTCGCCCGCCGAGCACGTCGACTGGCTGACCGACCTCGTCGACCGCTACCCGATCGTCTCCGTCGAGGACGGCATGGACGAGGACGACTGGGACGGCTGGCAGCAGCACACCCGAGCGCTCGGTGACCGCGTCCAGCTCGTCGGTGACGACCTGTTCGTCACCAACGTGACGCGGCTGCGCAAGGGGCTCGAGCTCGGCGTGGCCAACGCGGTCCTCGTGAAGGTCAACCAGATCGGCACGCTCACCGAGACCTTCCAGACCATGGAGATGGCCCACCGGGCCGGCTACCGCAACATGGTCAGCCACCGCTCCGGCGAGACCGAGGACTCGACGATCGCCCACATCGCGGTCGCGGTCAACGCGGGCCAGATCAAGACCGGCGCCCCCGCCCGTTCCGACCGGGTCGCCAAGTACAACCAGCTGCTCCGCATCGAGGAGCGGCTCGGTGATCAGGCCCGCTACGCCGGGCGCGACGCCTTCCCCCGGTTCCGCTGACACACCGCCCGAGGTCACCATGTCCATCGCCGCGCACCCGTCCCGCCGCGATCGTCGCCGCGCGTTGCGCGCCGCCACGCGCCGGCGGGTCCGCGGCGGCGAGAACCGCGCCCCGGTGCCCGTCCAGCGCATCGCCCGGCAGGTGGACGACGCCGCGTACGTGGCGACGCACTCGGTCCGGCGGGCCCTGTCGGGCGACCGACCGTTCGTGCTCGGCCTGCTGGTCCTGCTCGCGCTCGGGGTGATGGTCATCAGCGGACCGCTGCGGTCCTACCTCGACCAACGTGACCGCGTCGACCTGCTGGACCGCCAGCTGACGGTGCTGGACGAGGCCAACGGCGAGCTGTCGCAGCGCGCCGAGGACCTGCGTGACCCGACCTACCAGGAGCTGCTGGCGCGCGAACGCTACGGCTACGTCAAGCCCGGCGAGGTCCCGTACGTCGTGGTGCCGCCCGAGCGCGACACCTCCGAGATCGGCGAGATCCTGACCGTCGAGGACCCCGCCCCGCGCCCGTGGTTCCGGACGGCCTGGGACGGCCTCACGGGGCTCTTCGGGTGACGGCGGCGCCGTCCGGTCGCGTCGGCTCAGGCCTCGCTGGCGGTGTCGGCGAGCGCGTGGGCGCGTGACCCGTCGTCGGGCTCGAGCGTGCCGGTCTCCTGCCGCCCCGCGAGCATGCGCTCCATCTCCTCGGCGACGTCGTCGTCGTTCTGCGACAGGGCGTCGAGGTCGAGGTCCTGGAAGTCCAGGACCCCCATGTCGGCGTAGGCCTGCTGGACCTGCGGGCCCCACAGGCCGATGTCCTTCACGCAGGGCACCACGCGGCTGAACAGGGCCTTGCGGAACTCGCCCATGATCTGGGCCTGGTCGACGTAGGCCGTCATGGCGTCGGCGTCGAAGCCGAGGGTCTCCCACACCTCGCTCGCCAGGAACCGGTCGCGCAGGAGGTAGGAGCCCTCGATGACGAACTCCTCGCGCTCGGCGCGCTCGGCCTCGGTCAGGTCGGCGTAGGCGTCCTTGAGGGCCAGCCGGCCGAACGCCACGTGCCGGGCCTCGTCCTGCATGATGTAGGCGTTGAGCGACTTGGCCAGGGGCTGCTGGGTGAAGTCGCGGATCATCGAGAACGCCGCCAGCGCGACACCCTCGATGAGCACCTGCATGCCGAGGAAGGTCATGTCCCAGCGGCTGTCGTTGAGGGTGTCGGCGATCAGCGCCTGCAGCGACTCGTTGATCGGGTAGGCCAGCTGGACCTTCTCGTTGAGGAACTTCGCGTACGTCTCGACGTGGCGGGCCTCGTCCATCGTCTGGGTCGCGGCGTAGAACTTCGAGTCGATGTCCGGGGTGGTCTCCACGATCTTGGCCGCGCAGATGAGTGCCCCCTGCTCGCCGTGGAGGAACTGCGAGTTCGTCCAGGCCATGTAGTGGTGGCGGACCTGGTCCTTCTCGGCGCGCGAGAGCTTCTCCCACGTCTCCGACCCGAAGATCGGCAGGATCTCGTCCGGTGCCGCCGACGTGTCGCTGGGGTCGATGTCCTGGTCCCAGTCGATGCGCACCTGGGCGTCCCACTGCTTCTGCTTGCCCTTGTCGTACAGGTTGAGCAGCCGCTCCCGCCCCCCGTCGTACTCCCAGTTGAAGCTGACCTCGGAGGTCACCCCGGGGATGTTCCACCGGGTCTGCTGCAGCGGGACGGCGTAGTGGTGGGTGCTCATGCAGCGGCTCCTCGCGATGTCGCGCCGGGATGTTACAATCAGCAATGATTTGTAACGCATAGTTTGGCACGATCCCGGAGGTCGGTCAAGGGGGTCGGTCGGGGGTCGGTCCCGGGGGTCGCTCACGGGGCCCTGTCCCGCCGGTCTTGCCGGTCCGAAGGGTGCGCCGTACCGTGTGCAGCGCATGCTGGCCCCACGGGGCCGTCGTGCCGCGCCCCGGCGTTCCACCTGCCGGGTCCATTCCCCACAATCCGTACGCCGCCCCGCGCGGCGTGACCCGGGTCCCGACCGTGCTGCGCGACATGGTCAGGCGGACCCCCGAGGAGTTGATCAACCTGCAGGGCAACATCGTGAAGGGCAAGGTCGTCCGGCTCGAGGAGTACGGCGCGTTCGTCGAGATCCCGCTGGAGGACGGCAACGCCGTCACCGGTCTGGTCCACGTCTCCGAGGTCGACAGCGACTTCGTCGAGAACATCTACGCCTACCTGGCCGAGGGTGACGAGGTCGACGTCAAGGTCCTCGACGTCAAGGACGACGGCAAGGTCGACCTCTCCATCAAGCGGGCACAGCCCGACTGGGAGGACGAGGAGACCCCGAACCTGCGGTCCAAGCTGGACAAGGACTTCAACAAGCGGCTCCGTCGCTTCATGCACAAGTCCCAGATGATCCAGGGTGAGGCTCGCCGCCAGCGTCGAGGCCGCGTCAGCTGATGCCCCCCGCTGGCCACACGGGGACCAGCGAGCCGCACCCCCCGGTGCCGGACCCGGTCGTCCCCGACCCCGAGGCCACGTACACGCGCTCCGCCGAGGCTCCCGCCACGGACCTCGCGGAGCGCGCCGTCGTGTCCGCCCAGCTCGGGCGCCCCGCCCGCGGTCGCTCGGCCGTGGTGCATCGGTGCGCCTACGGCCTGCCCACCGTGGTGCGGGTCGATCCCCGCCTGCCCGACGGGACCCCGTTCCCGACGGTCTTCTGGCAGACGTGCCCGGCCCTGCGCTCGCAGATCGGCCGGCTCGAGGCCGACCAGTCCATGGTCGGCATCAACCAGCGCCTCGAGGACGATCCCGACTTCCAGGCGGCCCACGCCGCCGCCCAGGAGCGCTACCGCGCGTTCCGCGACGAGCTCGGCGGCCCCCTGCCCGGTGACCCCTACGCCGGCGGCAACCCGCGCTACGTGAAGTGCCTGCACGTCCATGCCGCCCACGAGCTCGCCACCGGTGACTCGCCCGTCGGGGCATGGACCGTCGACGCGGCCCGCCCCGTGCCGTGCAGCGGGCCGTGCGTGGACGAGGACGAGATCGCCGTGTGGTCGCAGCGGCTGCGTGACGAGGGCCTGGCACCGGACGCCGACGCGTGAGCCGGCCCCGCGCCGCGGTCGACAGCGGCACGAACTCGACCCGCCTGCTCGTCGTCGACGCCGCGGGGCGCGAGCTCGAGCGGCGATCGACGGTCACCCGGCTCGGGCAGGGCGTGGACGCCACGGGGCGGTTGGCCCCCGAGGCCCTGCAGCGCACCCTCGACGTGCTCGCCGAGTACCGCGACTGCTGGGTCGCGGCCGGCGTCGCCCCCGCCGACGTGCGGATCGCCGCCACCTCGGCCGTCCGGGACGCCGCCAACCGCGATGCGTACGTCGAGCAGGTGCTCGCGCTGACCGGGGTGCGCCCCGAGGTCGTGCCCGGCGAGGACGAGGCCCGCCTGTCGTACCGCGGCGCGACCTCGCAGCTCGACGTCGCCCCGCCCACGCTGGTCTGCGACGTCGGCGGTGGCTCGACCGAGCTGGTCGTCGGTGGGGCGACGGGCGTCGTCGCCGCCCACTCCATGCAGGTCGGGTCCGTCCGGGTGACGGAACGCTGCCTGCCCGGTGACCCGCCCACGGCGGCCCAGGTCGACGACGCCCGCGCCATGGTGGAGCGGGCCCTGGACGACGCGGTCGAGGTGCTGGCCCGGGGCGGGGCGCAGCTCGCGACGGTCCGCACGGTGGTGGCCGTGTCCGGCACCGCCACCACGCTGGCTGCCCTGCACGCCGGGGGCGGGACGACCGGCGACGACCCGTCGGTGCACGGGCACGTCGTCCCCGTCGACGCCCTGTCGGCATGGACCGACCGCCTGCTCGCGATGCCCGTCGCCGAGCGCGCCGCCCTTCCGGCGGTGGTGCCCGGCCGTGAGGACGTCGTGGCCGCGGGTGTCCTCGTGCTGGACCAGGTCGTGCGCCGTGCCGGGGCGGACGCGGTGGTCGTGTCCACGGCCGACAACCTGGACGGGCTGGTGCTCGAGCTGGCCTAGTGTCGCGGTGGTGCCCGTCCGCGCGCGAGAAGGAGTGGTGCCGTGCCGTCCGCCGACCCCCGCCTCGCCGCCGACGCGTTCTGGCCCCGGTTCCGCGAGGCGCTCGCGCAGGTGGACGAGGAGGCCAGCCGACCCCCGCCCGACGCCCGCATCGGGGCGGTGCTCGTGCTGCTCGAGGACACCGCCGAGGGCCCGCGCATCGTCCTGACCCGTCGTCGCCGCGACATGCGCAGCCACCCCGGTCAGGTCTCGTTCCCGGGCGGCCGGGTGGACCCGGGCGAGACCCTCGAGCAGGCCGCGCTCCGTGAGGCGGAGGAGGAGGTCGGCCTCGACGTCGACTCGGTCGAGGTCGTCGGCATCGGCCCCACGTTCTACATCCCGCCCTCGCGGTTCTGGGTCGTGCCGGTCGCCGCACGGTGGGTCGCGCCACACGAGCTGCGGCCCAACCCGTGGGAGGTCGACACGATCCTCCACGTGCCGGTGGCACAGCTGCTCGAACGCGACCGGTGGCGGCACGTCCCGCTGTCGTTGCGTGGGTCGAGCTGGGCGTGGCAGCTCGAGGACGACCTGCTGTGGGGCGCGACCGCGATCGTGTGCGGGCTGATGCTCGACGTGGCCGTGCCGGGGTGGAGCGACGGCACGGCACCGCAGGACCTCGACGAGGAGCTCGCGGTCCGACCCTGGGAGCAGGCGCCAGCGGTCCTGCGCCGCGCCCGGCTGGGGGAGGACCTGCCGACCGTGCCCCAGTCGGACGTCCCGCACGTCACGGTCGCACAGATGCGAGCCGTGGACGACGCCCTGCGGCGCGACGGCCTCGGCCTGGCCTCGTTGGCGGAGCAGGCCGGTCGGGGCGTCGCCCACGCCGTGCGGTTGCTGCTGGACCGATCGCTGGACGGGGCGACCATCACGGTCGCGGCCGGCACCGGGGGCAACGGGGCGGGCGGCCTGGTGGCGGCACGCCTGCTGGCCGCCGCGGGGGCCGAGGTCCGCGTGCTGCTGACCGGCGACGCCGTGCTGTCGTGGCAACGGGACGTGCTGGAGACGGCCGGGCTGGCCGTGACCCACGTGGGGGAGGAGGTCCCCGCGGACGTGTCGCCCGGGGACGCCGTGGTCGACGCCATGCTCGGCATCGGTGCGGACCCCCCGCTGCGCGGCCGGGCCGAGGTCGTGGCCGCCTGGTTGCGCCGGCACGACGTCCCGGTCGTGGCCCTCGACCTGCCCAGCGGCATCGGCGGGGACATCGGCCTGCGTGGGCCGTGCGTCACGGCCGACGTCACCGTCACGCTCGGGGCGCCCAAGGTGGGGCTGCTCGAGCGCATCACCCACCCCTACGTGGGCGACCTCTACCTCGCCGACCTCGGGATCCCGCCCGCGACGTGGCGCTCGGTCGGCGTCGAGCCGCCCCGCGGGCTGTTCGCGTCCGGCCCGCTGGTGCGCCTGACGATCGACGACGGCGTGGCCTCCGACGCGGGGACGCCCGACCAGGGCGACGGCTGATCAGGTCTCGTCGGTGGGGTGCAGGGCCGCGGGAAGGAAGGCGGCCCCGGGCCCCTCGGCGGCCAGCTCGTCGTCGGGGTTGCTGATTCGGCACCGCTGCAGCGACAGGCAGCCACACCCGATGCAGCTCGTCAGGCCGTCCCGCAGCTTCTCGAGCGCCGCGATCTCCTCGTCCAGCCGGGCTCGCCAGCGTCGCGAGATCCGCGTCCAGTCCGCCTTGGTCGGCGTGCGCTGGTCGGGGAGGAGGGCCAGCGCCTCCCGCACCTCGTCCAGTGTCAGGCCGACGTGGCGTGCCGCGGCGATGAACGCCAGCCGTCGCAGCACCGCCCGGTCGTAGCGGCGCTGGTTGCCCTCGGTGCGGTCCGCGTCGATCAGCCCGCGGCGTTCGTAGAAGCGCAGGGCAGACGGGGCGAAGCCGCTGCGGTCGGCGACCTCGCTGACGGTCAGCTCGTCACCCATCGGACCCTCCCGGTGGTGCGAATCGCGGTCCCCGCACACGGTACTTGACTTGAAGTCAACTTCAACTTCTACCGTCCTGTCCGTCACCGCACACGACTCCCGACGAAGGCGGACACCATGCCCACCGCACTGATCACCGGGGCCTCTCGTGGCCTCGGGCACGCCCTGGCCGAGGCCCTGGCCCATCGTGGCTGGACCCTGCTGCTCGACGCACGCGACGCCGACGCGCTGGCCGCGGCCACCGCGCCGCTGGCACGGTTCGCCCCGGTCCACGCCATCCCCGGCGACGTCACCGACCCGGCGCACCGCGCCGCCCTGGCCGGGGCGGCCGCGGCGGTGGGTCCGCTGGACCTCGTGGTCAACAACGCCAGCACGCTGGGTCCCTCGCCGCTGCCCGCCCTGCTCGACCTCGACCCGTCCGTGTTCCAGGCGGTGCTGGCCACCAACGTCGCCGCCCCGCTGGCGGTCCTGCAGGCCGTCCAGCACCAGCTGGGGCCCGGCGCGGTCGTCCTGAACATCTCGTCGGACGCGGCGGTCGAGGCCTACCCGGGCTGGGGCGGCTACGGCGCGAGCAAGGCGGCGCTCGACCACCTGTCCGCGGTGCTCGGCGTCGAGCGTCCCGACCTGCACGTCCTGGCCGTCGACCCGGGGGACATGCGCACCGCCATGCACCAGGCCGCGTTCCCGGGCGAGGACATCAGCGACCGCCCCGCACCCGCCGAGGTCGTGCCCGCGCTGCTGCAGCTGATCGACCGGCGCCCCGCCAGCGCACGGGTGCGCGCCGCGGACCTGGGCGCGGGGGTGGGCGCATGAACACCGCGACCCTCGACGGCCTGGTCGTCCCGGCGGACCGCATGGCCACCCTGCCACCCGAGCGGCGCGGCCTGGCCCGCGACGAGGTCGCCCTGCTCGTCGCGCGCCCCGACCACGTCACCCACACCCGATTCCGGTCCCTGGGTGACCACCTGCTCCCCGGCGACGTGGTCGTGGTCAACACCTCCGCCACGCGCGCGGGCGCCTTCGACGCCACCTGGCGGTCCCGCGCGGTCGTCCTGCACCTGTCGACGCGCCGGGACGACGCCACGTGGATCGTCGAGCTGCGCCGTCCCGACGGTGCGGGACCGGTCCTCGACGCGGCGCCCGGTGACGTGCTCGACCTCCCCGGTGGCGCGACCGCGACCCTGCTCGCGCCGGACGCGGCAGGCCCCGGGGGCGGCACGCGGCTGTGGTGCGCGGCGCTGGCCCTGCCCCCCGGGCACGTGACGGGGTGGGCGTCACGTCACGGGCGCCCGATCACGTACGGCGACGCCCCGCAGCTCCCCCTCGAGGACTACCAGACCGTCTTCGCCCGGCACCCCGGCAGTGCCGAGATGGCCAGTGCGGGCAGGCCGTTCTCCGCTCGGCTGGTCACCGACCTCGTGGCGCGGGGCGTCGAGGTGGCGCCGGTCACCCTGCACGCCGGGGTGTCCTCGCAGGAGCTCGGCGAGCCGCCCCGCCCCGAGTGGGCCGACGTGCCTGCGGGGACGGCCGCGCGCGTGGAGCGAGCGCGTCGGGCCGGCCGACGCGTCGTGGCCGTCGGCACCACGGTGACCCGCGCGCTGGAGTCCGCCGTCGACCGCCGCGGACGCGTCCGCCGCTTCCGTGGCTGGACCGACCTCGTGCTCGAGCCGCGCCGGCCGGTCGTGGCGGTCGGTGGCCTGGTGACCGGCTGGCACGAACCCGGCGCCTCCCACCTGCAGCTGCTGGAGGCGGTGGCGGGGCGTGAGCTCGTCGACCGCGCGTACCGCGAGGCGCTGGCGGGGCCGTACCTGTGGCACGAGTTCGGCGACAGCGCCCTGTTCCTGCCGTGACCGGGGGAGACTGGGGGTCCGTCACCGCCATCTCCCGACCCCGACCACGAGGCCGCATGACGTCACCACCCGCACGCCCCGCGACCGCCGCCGGATCCCGCCGGCGGCGGTCGCCTCGCGACGAGGCCTCGCCGTCCACGCGTCGCCGGCGGTCGGGGTCACGCCACCGTCGCTGTACCTGCACTTCGCCGACAAGGACCAGCGCGCCGAGCACTACGAGATCCTCTTCGGACCGAAGGCCCAGGACGTCGTCGGCGACCACGCGCTCGAGGACACCGCCGGCATGCGCGCCCTCGGGATGCTGGTCGAGACGGTGCAGGCCGCCATCGACAGCGGGGGGGGGGGAGGAGGAGGTGCACGGGGCGGTCATGCTCCTGCTCAGCAAGGACGCCCTCGCGGACCAGCTCCCGCTCCCGGACGCCGACCAGCTCGGCGACCACGTGTGCGACACGCTGATGCGCGGCCTGGCGGCGGGGTGAAGGCCGCCGGCTCGCTGGTGGGGGCGGTGGGATTCGAACCCACAACCCAGCAGTGCTGGAAGGTCTTTTAAGGACCTCGCGTAGGCCAGTTCCGCCACGCCCCCGGGGGAGGATGAGCGTAGGTCGCGGGGCCCGGTCGGCGGGACGCCGGATTCGCCGAGGGCGTCCCGGACCGGGGACTACGGTCGCGGCACTGGCCCTGCGCCACGGGGCGCGTTAGGATACCGGTCAGTATCTGCGCGCGACCACCGTGTGCCAGGTGATGGGAGGACGCACCATGGCTGACCTGTCCGCCATCTTCGGCAAGGTCCTGCCCGCCGACCGCGTGCTGGCCGAGGATGCCGTCTCCGACGACTACGGCCACGACGAGACCCTCTCGGCGCCACCCCACCGCCCCGCCGCGGTGCTCCTGCCCGAGTCCACCGACGAGGTCGCGGCCATCCTCGCCGCGGCCGACGAGCACCGCGTCCCGGTGACGGCGCGGGGCGCGGGCAGCGGGCTGGCCGGGGCGGCGATCCCGGACCACGACGGTGTGGTCGTGTCGTTCGAGCGCATGAACCGCGTCCTCGAGATCGACACCGACAACGGCGTGGCCATCGTCGAACCCGGTGTGCGCCTGGCCGAGCTGGACGACGCGCTGGCGCCCCACGGGCTGGTCTACCCGGTCCGGCCGGGGGAGGACTCGGCCACCCTCGGCGGCACGATCAACACCAACGCCGCCGGCATGCGGGCGGTCCGCTACGGCGTGACCCGCAACCACGTCCTCGGCCTCGAGATGGTGCTGCCCACCGGCGAGGTGGTCCGCTCCGGCGGCAAGGTCGTCAAGATCTCGTCCGGCTACGACCTCACCCAGGTCGTCATCGGGTCCGAGGGCACGCTCGCGCTGGTGACCCGCATCTGGCTGAAGCTGTCGCGCCGCCCCGCCAACACCCAGACGATCCTCGCCCCGTTCGCCACCCTCGACCAGATCACCGCCGCGATCCCGACCATCCTCGGGGCCGGTCTCGACCCGCTGATCCTCGAGTACATCGACCTGCTCACCATGGCGGCGATCCTGAACCGCTCCGGGATGGACCTCGGGATCCCCGAGGAGATCCGGAACACCGCGTTGGCCTACCTCGTCGTCCAGCTCAGCGACGACCTGCCCGAGCGCGCCGAACAGGACGCGGTGCGGCTCGGCGAGCTGCTCCACGGCGAGCTCGGCGCCATGGACGTCTTCGTGCTGCCGGGCGAGGCCGCCACCCAGCTCATCACCGCGCGCGAGCAGGCCTTCTACGCGGCCAAGGAGATGGGCTTCCACGACATCATCGACGTCGTGGTCCCCCGGGCCGCGCTGCCCGACTACGTCCGCCGGGTCGGCGAGATCGCCACCGAGTTCTCCTCCGGCATCGTGGGGTGCGGCCATGCCGGCGACGGCAACGTGCACATGTCCGTGCTGCAGGAGGACGAGGCCGTCCGCCAGCAGATCATGGATGCGCTGCTGGCCTCCGGCGTCGAGCTCGGCGGGGCCATCAGCGGCGAGCACGGCATCGGCCGGCACAAGAAGCCCTGGTTCCTCAAGCTCACCGACCCGGTCAACGTCCGCCTGATGCGGGGCATCAAGGCCGCCTTCGACCCCCACGGCATCCTCAACCCCGGTGCCATCTTCGATCTCCAGGAGCACGCATGAACGGCGCCCACGCACTGATCCGCAGCCTGGTGGCGTCCGACGTGGACGTCTGCTTCACCAACCCGGGCACCTCCGAGATGCACTTCGTCGCCGCGCTGGACGACGTGCCCGAGATGCGGGGCGTGCTCGGCCTGTTCGAGGGCGTGGCCACCGGCGCCGCCGACGGGTACGCCCGCATGGCCCGCAAGCCCGCGGCCGTGCTGCTGCACCTCGGCCCCGGGCTGGGCAACGGGCTGGCCAACCTGCACAACGGCCGCCGCGCCGGCAGCCCGATCGTGACCATCGTCGGCGACCACGCGCTGCCCCACAAGAAGCTCGACGCCCCGCTCGAGTCCGACATCGAGACCGTGGCCCGCAACGTCAGCCAGTGGGTCCGCACCTCGCAGGCCCCGTCCGAGGTCGGCCAGGACGCCGCCGAGGCCGTGGCCGCCTCCATCGGGGCGCCGGGCCAGGTGGCGACCCTGATCCTGCCCGCCGACGTCAGCTGGGGGGACGGCGGCGAGGTCGCCGACCGCATCGCCCCGACCGGGCACGCCGAGGTCGGCGACGACACGATCGCCGACATCGCGGCGGTCCTGCGCTCCGGCGAGCCCACGCTGCTGCTCCTCGGCGGTGACGTGCTGGCCGACGCGGCCGCGATCGACACCGCCGCCGTCGTCGCCGAGCACACCGACGCCGAGGTCCTGGCCGAGGTGTTCCCGACCCGCATGGCCCGAGGCCAGGGCGTCGCCCCGATCGAACGGCTCGGCTACCTCTCCGAGGCCGCCACCCAGCAGCTCTCCGGCATGGCCCACCTCGTCCTCGTCGGGGCCAAGGAGCCCGTGACGTTCTTCGCCTATCCCGACAAGCCCAGCGAGCTGGTCCCCGAGGGCTGCCAGGTCCACATGCTCGCCAGCAGCACCGAGGACGCGGCCGGGGCGCTCGCCGCGCTCGCCGACGAGCTCGGTGTCAGCGGCCAGGCCCCGCCCCGCCCCGAGGCCCACGCGCCCGAGCGGCCCACGGGCGAGCTCAACGCCTGGACCGCCTCGCAGGTCGTCGGGGCGCTGATGCCCGAGCACGCCATCGTCGTCGACGAGGCCGTCACCTCGTCCCTGTCGCTCCCGATGACCACCGCGGCCGCGCCCCGCCACGACTGGCTCAGCCTCACCGGTGGCTCGATCGGCTACGGCCTGCCGGCCGCCGTCGGTGCCGCCATCGCCGCGCCCGACCGCAAGGTGCTGTGCCTGCAGGCCGACGGGTCCGCGATGTACACGCTGCAGTCGCTGTGGACGATGGCCCGCGAGCAGCTCGACGTCACCGTCGTGCTCTACAACAACGCCAGCTACGAGATCCTCAAGATGGAGCTGCAGCGCGTCGGGGCGGGCGAGGGCGGCGAGCAGTCCGCGGCCCTGTTCGACCTCGGCAACCCCCAGCTCGACTTCACCCACCTCGCCCGCGGCATGGGCGTCGAGGCCACGCGCGCGACCACGGCCGACGAGTTCGCCGACCAGCTCGAGGCCGCCCTGGCCTCCGACGGCCCGAACCTCGTCGAGGCGATGATCCCCCGGATGCTCGGGTGAGCTCGGACGACGCGCCCCGCCGCGAGCAGGTGCGCGTCACCGTGGCCAGCCCCGACGACTGGCGTGCGGTCCGCCACCTGCGCCTCGGGGCGCTGGCCGACACCCCCGACGCCTTCGGGTCCACCCTCGAGGAGGAGGCCGACCGCGACGAGACCTCCTGGCGCGGCTGGTTGGAGCGCCCCGACGTGGCGACCTTCGTGGCCTCGCTGGTCGGCGAGGACCACCAGCCACGGTCGGCCGGGCTGATCACGGTGGCGGCCGTGTCCGACGCCCCGCTCCCCACCGCCGGCGTGTACAGCGTGTGGGTCGCCCCGTCCGCGCGCGGACGAGGCGTCGGCGACGCGTTGCTGGCCGCTGCGGTCGCGCATGCCCGCGCTGCCGGGTACGCGCGCATCGTCCTCCACGTCGGGGACCACAACGCCCCCGCGCAGGCGTTGTACGCGCGGCACGGCTTCGCGCCGACGGGGCGCACCACCCGGTTCGCCCCGCCCCGCGACCACCTCACCGAGCACGAGCTGGCCCGGGACCTCGACCCTGACCGGCTCTGCCCACCTGACAGAATCTGGACCCGGTCCCAGATTCTGTCGACCGCACTGGCCAGGGCCGGGCCTGAAGACGCGAATGCTGGACTCGGTCCCAGAATCTGCGGGGGGCTGGGTGGGCGCGCCGGCGGCGCAGCCGCGAAGACTGGGCTCACGCCCAGATTCTGTCGGGGGCGGGGAGTAAGGGTTGAACCGACCGGCGCCCCGTACGTACGCTTCCGCGGCGTCGTAAGGACCGTCGTGCAGTTCGATCGCTACGCCAACCACGCCGCCGAGAACGCCGCGGCGCTGGTCAACCTGCATCGCCGCGCGACCGCCCCGACCCTGGCCGCGGTCCGCGAGCTGCTGGCCGACCGCGACTTCGCGCAGCAGCTGACCGCTGCGGACCTGCCGGCGCTGGCGGCGCTGGCGGACGACCTCGCCCCGCTGTTCGCCGCGGACGACCTCGCCGACGCCGTGGACCTGCTCAACGATCGCCTGGCCCGCACCGCCGTCGCCCCGCGCGTGTCGATGCACGACGGCCGGGACCCGCACCTGCACGTCGAGCCCGAGGGCGCCGACCCGGTCCTGCGGCTGCGTGCCAACTGCCTGATGGGCGTCGCCGCCGTGCTGTGCGACGGGGGGCGCGTGCGGCTCGGGACGTGTGACGCCACCGACTGCGACCAGGTGTGGCTCGACACCTCCCGCAACGCGCGCCGCCGGTTCTGCTCGGACCGCTGCGCGACCCGCACGCACGTGGCGGCGCACCGTGCCCGCGCAAGCGGCCGCGCGAGCGGCCGCGCCCGCGCATGAGCTCGACCGACGCCCCGCGCACACGGTCGCGGCACCGCCAGATCCTGTGGCTGGCCGTGCCCGCCATCGGGACGCTGGTGGCCGACCCCCTGCTGGGGGCGGTGGACACGGCGGTGGCGGGGCGGCTGGGGTCCAGCGAGCTCGGGGCGCTCGGCCTGGCGGTCGGACTGCTCAGCGCCGGGACCTGGGTGTTCAACTTCCTCGTCTTCGGGACGACCACCACGGTGGCCCACGCCATCGGGCGGGGCGACCGCGAGGCGGCGGGGCGGCGGGTCGCCCACGCCGCCGTGGCCGCCACCGTGCTGGGGGTGGTCGCGGGCGGGGCGCTCGCCCTGCTCGCCCCGGTGCTGGTCCGTGGCTTCGGTGCGGTCGACGCGCTGGTCGACCCGGCCGTGGCCTACCTGCGGGTCCGCGCCTTCGGGGTGCCGTTCCTGCTGCTCGGCTACGTCGGCCACGGGGCGTTCCGCGGCGTGGGGGACACCCGCACCCCGCTGCGGGTGGTGGTCGTCGCCAACGTCCTCAACGGGGCGCTGGACCTGGTGCTGGTGTTCGGGCTGGGGTTCGGGCTCGGGGGAATCGCCGCGGCGACGGTGGCCGCCGAGGTGATGGCCGTGCTGGTGTTCGCCGTCCTGATCCGCCGCGCCGGGCTGCCGCTGGCCGGGCACGGGGTGCCCTCCCGCGACCAGGTGCGCGACCTCGTGGTCGTCAGCCGCGACCTCGTCCTGCGGACCGGCGGACTGCTCGCCGGGTTCCTCGCCATCACCGCCGCGGCGGCCCGCACCGACACGACCACCGCCGCCGCACACCAGGTGATCTGGCAGGTGTTCCTGCTGGTCAGCTTCCTCATGGATGGCTTCGCGATCGCCGCCCAGTCGATGGTCGGTGCGGCCCTGGGGCGGGGCGAGGTCGAGGAGGCCCGCGGCACCGCGCGGGACCTGGTCGTGTGGGGCGTGGCGGGCGGGGGCGCCATCGGGCTCGCGCTGCTGCTGGCTCGTGGCCCGATCGTCGGCCTGTTCACCTCCGATCCGGCCGTGCTCGCGGCGGTCGCCGGGGCGTGGTGGCTGGCCTCGCTGGGGCACACCCTCAACGGGCTCGTGTTCGTGCTCGACGGCGTGGTCATGGGCGCCGCCGACTTCCGTTACCTGCGGACCTGGACCGTCGCGGCGGCCGTGCTGGCAGGAACCCTCGCGCAGGTCGGCGTCAGCCTCGGGCTCGGCCTGCTCTGGCTCTGGGCCTGCGCCGAGCTGCTCATGCTGCTGCGCGGCACCTCGTTGGCCCTGCGCATCCGGGGGCGCGCGCTGGCTCACCTCCGACCTCGCCCGCTGAGCCGCGGGGCCCCGCGCCCCGCCGCCCTGCGTCAGCGGCGGGCGAGCCGGTCCAGCAGCTCCGCGAGGTGCAGCGGAGCCACGGGCAGGCCGAGATGGTCGGCCTGCTCGCGGCACGAGAAGCCGTCCATCAGCGTGACCGTCCTCTCAGGCAGGTCGCGCAGCCGCGGGGCGAAGCGGTCCTCCGCGACCGCCATCGAGACCTCGTAGCGCTCGCCGGCGACGAACCCGAACGCCCCGGCCAGGCCGCAGCAGCCCGCGTCGAGGTCCTCCCAGCCGACGCCGAGCGCGTCCAGCACCTGCGCGTCGGCGTCCGTGCCGACCGACGCCCGGTGGTGGCAGTGCGGGTGCCACGCGACGTCCAGGTCCGCGCCGACACCGCCGAGCTCCCACCCCTCGTCGACCACCAGCTCGGCCAGCGACCGGCATCGGTCGACCACGCGGCGGCTGGCGGCGGTGTCGAGCAGGTCGAGCAGCTCGTCGCGGATCGCGGACAGGCAGGACGGCTCGAGCCACACGACCGGCCGGTCCCCGCCGACGGCGTCGAGGCGCTCCACCAGGGCGCGGAGGTCGTCGCGTGCCTCGGCGAGCATCCCCTCGGCGAACCGGGGACGGCCGCAGCAGACGTCCGTCACGACCTCGACGCGGTGGCCCTGGCGTTCGAGGACCCGCACCGCCGCGGCGGCCACGCGGGGCGCGAACACGTCCGTGAAGGTGTCGACGAACAGCACGACCGTCGGATCGGCCACCGGACCGCCGGTCCGGGCCGCCCACGACGCGCGGAAGGGGCGGGGCGCGAAGGCCGGCGCCGCCCGTTGCGGGGCGAGGCCGGCAGCCTCCCATGACGCCCGCCCCGCCGCGGACCGGGCGATCCGATTGGCGACGGCCGGGGACAGGCCCGCCCCGCGGGACAGCTCGCGGAACCGGCCGAGCAGCTGTGAGGCGGGGGAGCGCGGCTGGCCCTCGACGTCGTGGCGCTGGTGGGCGGCCTCGGCCTTCAGGGCTGCCACGTCGACCTCGACGGGGCACTCGCGAGCGCACGCCTTGCACGACAGGCACAGCTCGAGGGCGTCGACCAGGGCGGGGTCGCCGAAGCCGGTGAGCTCGGTGTCGGGGCGCAGGAGCTCGCCCAGCAACCGGGCGCGCCCGCGGGTCGAGTGGGCCTCCTCGTGGGTGACGCGGAACGACGGGCACATGGTCGCGGTGTCGTCGTCCCGCCGGCAGGTGCCCGCGCCCACGCAGCGGTCGAACGCCGCGGCCGGGCCGCCCTCGCGCCGGAACGCCAGCGCCGTGTCGGGCACCCGCCGCTGCGGGGCGTCGGCCTCGGCCAGGTCGGCGTCCAGCGGCCACGCGTCGACGAGCATCCCGGGGTTGCACACCCCGGCCGGGTCCCACAGGCGCGTGAAGTCGCGCATCGCATCGACGAGCTCGGCGCCGAACATCCGGCCGAGCAGCTCCCCGCGGGCCTGCCCGTCGCCGTGCTCACCGGACAGCGACCCGCCGAGCGAGACGGTCAGGTCGGCGGCCTGCTCGACGAAGGTGCGGAAGGTCGCGCGCCCCGCGTCGGAGGTGAGGTCGAAGCCGATCTTGGTGTGCACGCACCCGTCGCCGTAGTGGCCGTAGACCGCCGCGGTCAGGCCGTGGTCGTCGAGGAGCCCGTGCAGGCCCTCGAGGTAGTCGGGCAGCCGGTCGGGCGGGACCGCCGCGTCCTCCCAGCCGGTCTTCGTGGGCGGGGCGCCGGGCGGGTAGGCGACGGCCCCGAGACCGGCGGCCCGCACCTGCCACACGGCGCGCTGGGTCGCCGCGTCCTCCACGACCACCGAGGGCCGCCCCGCGTCCGCCGCCACCCGACGGGCGGTCTCGACCGCCTCGGCGGTGTCCGCTCCGGGGACCTCGACCACCAGCCACGCGTCGCCGTCGGGCAGCAGGTCCAGCCCCGGGACCGCGCCCCGCCGCTGGGCCCCGTCCACCAGCACGCGGTCCAGTCCCTCCAGCGCGGTCGCCGGGCCCGCCCGCAGCGAGGGCACGTCGCGGGCCGCGGCGACGTCGTCGGGGTAGCCGAGCACGACCAGCGCGGTCGCCGGGGCGGCGTCGACGAGCGCGACCGTGGCCCCGGTCACCACCGCGCACGTGCCCTCGGTCCCGACGAGCGCTCGGGCGACGTGCAGCCCGTCGGGGCGGCACAGCTGGTCGAGGTGGATGCCGGAGACCAGGCGCGGGAGGTCGGTCGGGAACCGGTCGGCCACGGCGTCGGTGACACGGTCCCGCAGGGCGACCAGCCCACGCCACCGGTCGGCCTCCCGCCCCGCTCGCGCCCCGCGCTCGACGGCCTCGTCGAGGGAGACGAGCTCGGCGTGCACGTCGGCACCGTCCGACGTGACCACGTCGAGCGTGTGGACGTTGTCGGAGGTGCGCCCGTGGCGCAGCGAGTGCGGCCCGCACGCGTCGTTGCCCAGCATCCCGCCGATCGTGGCCCGGGTGGCGCTCGACGGGTCCGGGCCGAACCGCAGCCCGTGGGGTGCGGCCAGCGGCCTGCAGGTCGGACAGCACGACGCCGGGCTCGACCGTCGCGGTGCGCGCAACGGGATCGACGTCCAGGACGCGGGTGAGGTACCGGGCGGTGTCGAGCACCACGCCCCGCCCCGTGGCCTGTCCCGCCTGGCTGGTGCCGCCCCCGCGCAGCGTGATCGGCACGCCCCGGTCGGCGCAGACCCCGACGGCGGCGCGCAGCCCGTCGACCGTCCGGGGGGCGACGACGCCGAGGGGTACGTGCCGGTAGTTGGACGCGTCCCGCGTGTGCAGCAGCCGGGCACCGTGGTCGAACCGGATCTCGCCGTCCACGTTCGCGTGCAGCGCAACCAGCAGCGCAGCGAGGTCGACGTCGGGGGCGGGTGGCGTGGTGGTCACGCCAGCAGCCTACGAGTCGGGCGCCTCGTCGGCCCCCGCCCCGCACGCCCCGACGGCGTGGGCCAGGACCATGTCGACCACGGCTTCGGCGGTCCGTTCGTCGACCGGCGCGCGGCTGACGAAGCGGCGGTAGAACAGCGGTGCGGCCAGCAGGTCGGCCAGCAGGTCCACGTCGGTCGAGGAGGGCAGCTCGCCGCGGGCGATGCCCGCCTGCAGCGCGCACACCAGCGGCCGGCGCCGGGCCCGGACGAAGGCGTGCCGGTGGGCCGCAAGCTCGGCGTCGCGTTCGGCGGCGTCGACGAGCACGGTGAACAGCGACGCCCCGGACGCCCGCGACCGGCGGACCAGCTCGGTGAGGACCGCCAGCACGTCGCCCCGCAGGCTGCCGGTGTCGGGGACGGCCAGCTCGGACAGGTGCTCGTCGATCGCCCTGGCCACCAGCGCCGGCTTGTCGTCGAAGTGGCGGTAGATCGTGGCCTTGCCGACCCCGGCCCGGGCCGCGATGCCCTCGATGGTCAGGCCGGTCCACCCACGCTCGGTCAGCTCGTCCACGGTGGCGGCGAGGATCCGGGCACGGCTGCGGCTGACCCGCGGGTCGGTGGTCGGGGCGGCCGAGGAAGCGGTCACGGCAGGCACCTGGGGTGGGGGGTGCGGTGGGGCCACGCGGGAATGACGCGGCGTCTCTGAGACGTTACCGTTCCAGATCTTCCCCCGCCGGTGCCCGGGACGTGACCCCCTCGCGCCGCACGGGGAGGTCTCCCGACCGTGGCGCGCCCTGGCGCGTCCCTGACCAGGACGATTCATGGAACGCGAACGTCTCACACCGGCCAGTCCCGATCCCGAGGTGTACGAGCGCCGCTGGTGGATCCTCGCCGTGCTCTGCCTCTCGCTCGTCGTCGTCGTGGCCGGCAACTCGTCGCTCAACGTGGCCCTGCCCACGCTGGTGCGCGAGATCGACGCCACCCAGACGCAGCTGCAGTGGCTGGTCGACGCCTACTCGCTGGTCTTCGCCGGGCTGCTGCTCCCCTTCGGGGCGCTGGGCGACCGCTACGGCCGCAAGGGGGCCCTGCAGGTCGGCCTGACGATCTTCGCCCTGGCCGCCGTGCTGGCCTCCGGTGCCGACGACGCCCTCCAGGTCATCGTCCTGCGCGCCGCCATGGGCATCGGCGCCGCGCTGGTCATGCCGGCCACCCTGTCGCTGCTCAGCGCCGCCTTCCCGCCCCGCGAACGCCCCCGGGCCATCGCCATCTGGGCCGGCTTCGCCGGCGCCGGCGGGGCGCTGGGCATGCTCGCCTCCGGGGTGCTGCTCGAGCACTTCTGGTGGGGCTCCGTCTTCCTCGTGAACCTGCCCGTCGTCGTGCTGGCCCTGGCGGTCGGCGCCCGCATCCTGCCCACGTCCCGCGACACGAAGCGGCGTCCGCTGGACCCGCTCGGCTCGGTGCTGAGCGTCATCGGGCTCGGCGGCGTGCTCTACGGGATCATCGAGGGCCCCAACCTCGGCTGGACCTCCACCGAGGTGATGGCCGGGTTCGTCCTCGGCGTGCTGGCCCTGTCGTCCTTCGCCTGGTGGGAACGGCGCACCGTCCACCCGATGCTCGAGCTCGCCTGGTTCCGGGACGCCCGCTTCTCGTCCGGGGCGGCCACCATCGCGCTGGCGTTCTTCGCGATGTTCGCGGTGTTCTTCCTGCTCACCCAGTACCTGCAGTTCATCCTCGGGTACTCGCCCCTCGGTGCGGGCATCGCCTCGCTGCCGATGGCCGGGACCATGGTGGTGGTCGCGCCCCGCTCCGCCACGGCGGTCGCCCGGTTCGGCCCGCGTCGCACCATGACCACCGGGCTGGTGATCCTCGCCGTCGGGCTCGGGGCGATGACGCTGCTCACCCCCACCACGCCCTACGTGGCGATCGCGGCGATGCTGGTCACCACCGGCCTCGGCGCCGGGCTCGTGATGCCGCCGGCCACCGGCCAGATCATGACGGCCCTGCCGGTCGACAAGGCCGGCGTCGGGTCGGCGGTCAACGACACCGTCCGCGAGGTCGGCGGCGCCACCGGCGTGGCCATCCTCGGCTCGGTCATGGCCGTCGCGTACCGCGGCGGGCTGGCCGACGTGCTGTCGGGTGCCCCGCCCGCGGCCCGTGCCGCCGCCGAGTCGTCGGTCGCAGCCGCCCTGGCCATGGTGCAGCGCGCCCCGAACCCCGCCGCTGCCGAGGCCGTCGTGAAGGCCGCCTTCACCGACGCCATCGGCATCGCCTTCCTCGTGGCCGGTGCCGCGACGCTGGTGAACGCCGCGCTGGTCTGGCGGTTCGGCCCGCACCTGTCGGCCTTCCACGAGATCGGTACCGCCGAGGAGTCGGTCGAGCACGCCCTGGCCGAGTCGTTCACCGACGGCCTGCCCCAGCCCGGGCAGGCCTGAGCCCACCTCACCCCAGCCGGTCGACGACCTCGTCGCGCAGCGCCGCCCCGATGGCCAGCGACGCGGTCGCGGCCGGCGACGGGGCGTTGCGCACGTGCACCACGCGACGGTCGCCGGACAGCACGAAGTCGTCCACCAGCTGCCCCGCCCGGTCCACCAGCTGGGCCCGCACGCCGGACGGGCCCGGACGCAGGTCGGCGAGCCGGACGTCGGGCAGGTACCGGCGCACCTCGGCCAGGTGCGCCCGGCGGACCCGGTCGTGCCACAGCTCGCGCGCCCCGGCCATCGCGTGCCGGGCGGCCATGCGCCAGAAGCCGGGGGTGGCCAGGGTCGTCGCGAGGTCCCGGGCGTCGAGCGCCCCGCGGCGGTACCCGTCCCGAGCGCCGGCCAGCACCGCGTTCGGGCCGACCCACACCTGCCCGTCGGGATGCGGCGTGAGGTGCACGCCGAGGAACGGCATCGACGGGTCGGGGACCGGGTAGACGTTGCCGCGCACCAGCGACGCGACCTCGCCGCCGAGCAGCGACCAGCTGCCCCGGAACGGCACGACCGTCAGCCCGTCGCCGTGGCCGGTCATCGCGGCGAGCCGGTCCGACTGCAGGCCCCCGCAGGTCACCAGCACCCGGCCGTGCACCTCGCCGCGGGGCGTGGTCGCGACCACCGCGTCGGGCCGCACGGCGAGGTCGAGCACCGGCGTGGCGACCCGGACGGTCCCGCCCCGCGACACGACCTCGTCGGCCAGCCCGCGGGCCACCGCCCCGAAGTCCACGACCGCGGTACCGGGGGAGTGCAGGGCCGCGATGCCGGTGACGTGCGGTTCGACCGCGGCCAGCCCGGCGGCGTCGAGGCGGCGCAGGCCGGGCACGCCGTTCGCCGTGGCGCGGCGCTCCAGGTCGGCCAGCGCCGGCAGCTCGTCGGGGCGGGTGGCGACCACGACCTTGCCGATGCGGTGCACCGGGACGTCGTGTGCGTCGCACCACGCCTCCAGCTCGCGCTTGCCCGCCACGCACCACCGGGCCTTCAGCGACCCCGGCTCGTAGTACACGCCGGCGTGCAGGACGCCGGAGTTGTGCGACGACTGGTGGGCGGCCACGCGTGCCTCGGCCTCCAGCACCACCACCTCGAGCCCGGGACGCGCCACCAGCAGCTGGCGGGCCGTCGCCAGGCCGACGATCCCCGCGCCCACGATCACGACGTCAGCCATCGGCGGCACCCCACCCCCCGGCATCCGCCTCGCGGCCCCACCCGCCGCCTCCCGGGGTCTCGACCACCAGCCGGTCGCCCCGCCGCAGCCGCAGGGTGGTCTTGGCCGGCAGCTCGGTCTCCACGCCGTCCCGGACGAGCAGGTTTCGCCCCGGCGCCCCGTCCTCGCCACCGGCCAGCCCCCAGGGGCCGCGGACGCGCCGTTCGGTGACGAGGCTGACCGTGACCTGGTCGGCGACGACCTCGAGCACCCGGCGGATCCCGTCGCCGCCCCGGTGGCGTCCCGCCCCGCCGCTGCCGTCCCGCAACCGGTACTCGACGACCCGCAGCGGGTAGGCCACCTCGAAGGCCTCCACCGGCGTGTTGCGCGTGTTGGTCATGTGGACCTGGACGCCGGAGGTCCCCGGTCCCCACGGGCCGGCCCCGGCGCCGCCGCCGAGGGTCTCGTAGTAGGAGAACCGTCCACCGGTGCGGGGGTCGACGCCGCCCGCCAGCGTGTTGTTCATCGTCCCCTGGCTGGCGGCGGGGACGCGGTCCGGCACCAGCTCCGCCAGCGCCCCGAGGACCACGTCGACGATGCGCTGGGACGTCTCGACGTTGCCCGCGGCGACGGCTGCCGGCGGCAGCGGCCGCACGATCGACCCCTCGCGGGCCGTGACCGTGAGTGGCCGGGTGGCCCCGTCGTTGGCCGGGACGTCCGGGGCGAACACGGCGCGCAGGGCGTAGACGACCGCGGACACGGTCACCGCGAACGGGGCGTTGACGTTGCCCGCCACCTGGTCCGCCGTGCCGTCGAAGTCCACCGCCATCGTGTCGCCGTCGAGCCGCACCGTCGCCCGGATCGGCACGTCGGTCGCGTCGATCCCGTCCCCGTCGAGCCAGTCCGTGAAGGTCGCCTCGCCGTCGGGGGCCGCGGCCAGCGCGGCGCGCACCGAACGTTCCGCGTGGTCGAGGGTGGCGTCCATGGCGGCGGCGAGCTCCTCGGGGCCGAGCCGGTCGGCGAGCTCGACCATCCGGCGGGCCGCCAGCCGGTTCGCCCCGGCCTGCGCCCGGAGGTCCCCGACGCGTTCGTCCGGCGTGCGGGTGTTGGCCAGCAGCAGCGCCAGCACGTCGCGGTCCTCGGTGCCCGCCCGCCACAGCCGCACCGGGGGGATGCGCAGGCCCTCGGCGAACACCTCCGTCGCGTCGGCCGGCATGGACCCCGGCGCGGACCCGCCGACGTCGGCGTGGTGGGCCCGGGTCGCCACGTATCCGATGAGCTCGCCCGCGCGGTGCACCGGACACACCAGCGTCCAGTCCGGCAGGTGCGTCCCGCCGGCGAAGGGGTCGGACAGCAGCACCTGGTCGCCGTCGGCGAGCTCCTCGAACGCGTCGATCGCCGCGTGGACCGACGCCGGCATCGACCCGAGGTGGACCGGGATGTGCTCGGCCTGGGCGACCATCCGCGCCTGCGCGTCGAACACCGCCGTCGAGCAGTCCACGCGTTCCTTGATGTTGGGGGAGGACGCCGTGCGCCGCAGCGCCGCCCCGCACTCCTCGGCCACCCCGACCAGCGCGTTGCGCACCACCTCCAGCGTGATGGGGTCAGTCATCGTCCCCCCTCCACCGCTCGCTCCACCAGGTGAAGCGCCCCGACCTCGTCCACGGACGCTCGCTGCCACGGGGCGACCCACACCGTCGACTCGAGCCCGGTCACCACGGCGGGGCCGTCGAACGCCTCGCCCGCGGCCAGCCGGTCACGGGCCAGCACGCGCACGTCCTGCTCGGTGCCGTCGACGCGCAGGCGGCGCGTGGCGACCACGGCGTCGGCGACCGCCCCGCCGCCGGTCCACCGCGGCAGGGGGACCTCGGGCCGCGGGCCCTCGGCGCGGACGCGGAGGGTCACCACCTCCACCGGTGTGTCGGGCTGGTCGTAGCCGTAGCGCTCCCGGTGGGCGGCGTGCAGGCCCTCGGCCAGGGCGTCGACCGTCACGGTGTCGACGGGCACCTCCAGCTCGAAGGCCTGGCCGCGGTAGCGCAGGTCGGCCGAGCGCACGACCCGGTCGGGGTCGACGCCCTGGTCGCGCAGCGAGGCCGTGGCCGCGTCGGCCAGCTCGTCCCAGGCGTCGACCAGCCCGTCGAGGTCGGCGTCGACGAGCGGCACCAGCACCGTGCGCGCCTCGTCGGTGGTGACCGGGGCGGCCAGCAGGCCCAGCGCGCACAGCACCCCGGCCGACGGGGGGACCACGACGCGGGCGAACCCGACCTCCCGGGCCAGGGCGGCCTGGTGCAGTCCGCCGGCCCCGCCGAAGGCCACCAGCGCGAGCTCGCGCGGGTCGTGCCCCTGCTCCACCGACACGACGCGCAGGGCGCGGGCCATCTCCGCCTCGACCACCTCGGCGATGCCCGCCGCGGTCCGTTCCACCGACAACCCGAGTCGGTCGGCCAGACCGGCCACGGCGGTCCGGGCCGCGTCGGCGTCCAGCGCCATCGCCCCGCCGAGCCGCGTGGAGGCGTCGAGGCGCCCGAGCAGCAGGTCGGCGTCGGTCACCGTCGGCGCGGTCCCGCCCCGCCCGTAGCAGGCAGGCCCGGGGTCGGCGCCGGCGGACCGCGGGCCCACCCGCAGCGCCCCGCCGTCGTCCTGCCACGCGATCGACCCGCCGCCGGCCCCCACCGTGTGGATCGCGGTGGTCGTGACGGCGAAGGGCAGGCCCCCGATGGCGCCCTCGGCCGTGGTGTGCGGGCGTCCGCCCCGGACCAGCGTCACGTCCGAGGAGGTCCCACCCATGTCGAAGGCCACGGCGTCCGCGACGCCGACGGCGCGGGCCACGGCGGCCGCCCCCCACGCCCCCGCGGCCGGGCCCGACAGCAGCGTGTGGACCGGCTCGCGCGCGGCGACCGAGGCCGCGAAGGTGCCGCCCCCCGAGCGCATGACCTCGACGCCCACCGCCCCGTCCGCGCCCGCCTGCTCGTCCAGCCGTGCCTCGAGCGAGCCCAGGTACCGGTCCATCCGTGGTGCGACGTAGGCGTTGAGCGCCGTGGTGGACGCACGCTCGACCTCGCGGAAGGTGGGAAGCAGCGCGGTGGCACGACTGACCGGGACGTCCAGCACCGCCAGTGCGTCGGCCAGGCGCTGTTCGTGGGTCGGGTCGCGGAAGGCGTGGAGCAGGCAGATGGCGACCGCCTCGGGCGCGGCCTCGCGCACGGCCGCGACGACGCGGTCGACCTCGTCGTCGGTCAGGGCCACGACCACCTGGCCGTCGTGGTCGAGCCGCTCGGCGACCTCGACCACCCGGCCGCGGGCGACCACCGGGTCGGGGCGCGTCACGGCCAGGTCGTACAGGGCGGGGCGGTGCTGGCGGCCGATCACCAGCAGGTCAGCGAACCCCGCCGTGGTCACCAGCAGCACGTCGGCACCGTCCCGCTCGAGGACGGTGTTGGTCGCGACGGTCGTGCCGTGCGCGAACCGGTCGAGGTGGCCGGGCGCCACCCCGAGCTCGGCCATGCCGGCGAGGATGCCCTCGGCCTGGTCGCCGGGCGTCGAGGGCACCTTGGCCACCCGGACCTCGTCGCCGACGACGAGCACGAGGTCGGTGAACGTGCCGCCGACGTCCACCCCCAGCGCGTGGCGCGGTGACCCCGCCGGCGTCACGGCCGGCCGTAGCCGACGATGTCGCTGCGCAGCAGGCCGTCCTCACGGACCCGGACGTTGGCCCCCGTGTACGGCGCCTCGACCACGCGCGTGCCGTCGAGGTACATGGCGACGTGGTGGATGGGCGAGCCGTAGAAGACGAGGTCCCCGGCCTGCAGCTGGTCGCGGGAGATGCGGGTCGTGGCCGCGTACTGCATCCGCGAGGAGTGGGGCAGCGACACGCCGGCGTGCTGCCAGGCCCACATCGTCAGGCCGGAGCAGTCGTAGCTGTTCGGCCCCGCGGCCCCGTACTCGTACGGCTTGCCCACCTGGGACAGGGCCGCCTGCACGGCCTGGTCCGCGCCCTGGCGGGTGCCCGGCGGGGGCGCCGGCGGTGCGGGTGGTGGCGGGGCGGGCTCGGGCTCGGGGCGGCGGCGGCGGCCTGCTCGGCGGCGGCCTGCTCGGCCGCGGCACGCTCCGAGGCGGCACTGCTCGGCCGCGGCGCGGCGTGCCGCCGCCTCGCGTTCGCGCCGTGCCGCCTCGGCGGCCTCGCGCGCCTCGATGCGGTCGATCTCGGCGACCAGCGACGCGACCTCGTCCTTCTGGTCGGCCAGCATCGCCTCGACGTGTTCGCGGCGGTCGGCGAGCTCGCGTTCGCGCGTCGCCGCGGCGTCGATCTGGGTGGCGAGCTCGGTCCGGGCGGCGTCCAGCTCGGTGCGCGACACCGCGAGGCGCTCCAGCTGCGCCTGCCGCTGCCGGGACAGCCGGTCCATGACGGCCAGGTCCCGTCCGGCCTCGGTGACCTCGTCGTTCTCGAGCGCCATGGCCAGGTTGGTCCGCGGTCCGCGCATGTACATCGATCGCACGAACGCGGCGGTGGCGTCCTCGAGCTCGGTGACCTCGGCCGTCAGCGCGTCCACGCGCCCGGCGGTCTCCTGCTGCTGGGCCTGCAGGCGTTCGAGCTGCACCGCGGCCGCGTTGGCGTCCTCGACGGCGATCGAGACCTGGGTGTCGAGCTCGGCCAGCCGGTCGCGTGCCTGCTCGAGCTGCTGGGTGAGCCGGTCGGGCACGGCCAGCCCGCTGGTCGCCGGCAGCAGGGCGAGCAGGAGCAGGGTGGCGACGACGAGGACGCGGGAGCGTGACGGGCGCATGGCGGCAAGGCTACGCCCCTCGGCCCCCCCGGGTGCAACAGGAGGAGCGAGCGCCCCGCGAACGTGCACCTTGCGAAAGTTTGCAGGGACTGCAAACATGCAGCCCATGTCCCCCCACTGCCCCGATCCCGCCGCCCGTCCGGGCCTGCGCGAGCGCAAGAAGCGCGCCACGCGCCAGGCCCTGCAACGCGCTGCCCTGGCGCTGGCGGACGATCGGGGGCTCGACGTCACGGTCGAGGAGATCTGCGCCGAGGCGGACGTCTCCCCGCGGACCTTCTTCAACTACTTCTCCTCGAAGGAGGAGGCGATCCTGGGGGAACCGCCCGCCGTCCCCTCCGACGAGGTGCTGGCCGAGTTCGAGGCCGGTGGCCCCTCGGGTGACCTGGTCGCCGACCTCCGCGACGTGATCGCCCCGCACCTGGAGGCGTCGCTGCCGTCGGCCGAGCACATGCACCTGCGCCGGCACCTGCTCGAGCACCACCCCGAGCTCATGCCCCACATGATGGGAGCCTTCATGCGCATCGAGCGTCGCCTGGTCGAGGCGGTCGCCCGGCGCGACGGTGTCGAACCCCACGGTGTGCACGCCCACGTGGTCGGGGGCGTCGCGTCCGTGGCCATGCGGATGTCGGTCCACCGCTGGATCGCCGCGGGCGCCACCGAACCCGTTCGCGCCCACGTCCACGAGGTCTTCGACGAGCTCGCCGCGGCGTTCGCGCCGCGGACCTGACCTGCCCCCACCCCGACCGCCCCCCGAGGAGTCCTCCCATGCACGATCGCACGTCCAGCGCCGACGGCGCCCCGCCCGATCCGATCGTCCAGGTCGACGACGTCGTCGTCCACTTCGGTGACGTCCACGCCGTCGACGGCGTCAGCCTGACCATCCCCCGCGGCACCGTGTACGGCCTGCTCGGCCCCAACGGGGCGGGCAAGACCACCCTGATCCGCGTGCTCGCCACGCTCCTGCAGCCCACCTCGGGCCGCGCCATCGTGGCCGGCGTCGACGTGGTCGAGGAGCCCACCCGTGCCCGCGCCCACATCGGGCTGGCCGGCCAGTTCGCCGCCGTCGACGAGTACCAGACGGGGCGCGAGAACGTGCAGATGGTCGGGCGCCTGTACGGCCTGTCGGCCGACGAGACCCGCCGCCGCACCGACGAGATCCTGAGCCTGATCAACCTCGTCGACGCCGCTGACCGGCGTGTCGGCACCTACTCGGGCGGCATGCGTCGCCGGCTGGACCTCGCGGCCTCGCTGGTCGGACGCCCCGAGGTCATGTTCCTCGACGAGCCCACCACGGGCATCGACCCCCGGTCCCGCCAGGAGCTGTGGGAGCTGATCCAGGAGCTGGTCGACGGCGGCACCACCGTGCTGCTGACCACCCAGTACCTCGAGGAGGCCGACCGCCTGGCCGACCGCATCGGCGTGATCAACCACGGGAAGATCATCTCCGAGGGCACCGCGGACGAGCTCAAGGACCAGCTCGGGACCGGCATGGTCGAGGTCGGGGTCGAACCCGAACAGCGCGACCAGGTGGTCTCGCTGCTCAACGGCCTCGGCGACGACGAGGCCAGCTGGGACCACGAGAAGGCCCGTGTCCGGCTGCCCGCACGTGCCGGCTCGAAGACGCTGATGGACGTCACCCGTGCCCTGGACAACGAGGGCATCGAGCCGCGCGACCTCGCCATCCACCGGCCGACCCTCGACGACGTCTTCCTGTCGCTGACCGGGGACAGTCCCGAATCCGCCCCGCCCGACCCGACCGCCGACGGCCAGCCGACCGGCCGCCGCGGACGAAAGGCCCGCGCATGAGCGCCACCACCGCCACGACCCACGACGCGATGACGCCCACGACCGCCACGCGCGAGCACGTCAGCCTGCGTGCGGCCATCACCGACACGGGGGTCATCACCCGCCGCAACCTGATCCGCGTCGTCCGCCTCCCACAGCTGCTGATCTTCGCGACGATCCAGCCGCTGATGTTCCTGTTCCTGTTCAACTACGTGTTCGGCGGTGCGATCGGGCAGACCCTGCCACCGATCGTCGACGGCAAGTACATCATCTTCCTGCTGCCCGGCCTGATGGTGCAGATCTCCACGTTCGGGGCGGGCCAGACCGCGCTCGGCCTGACCGAGGACCTGTCCAACGGCGTCATCGACCGCTTCCGGTCCCTGCCCATGGCGCGCTCGGCCGTGCTGGCCGGCCGGACCTTCGCCGACCTCGCCCGCAACGCGTTCGTGATGGGCCTGATGCTGCTCATGGCGTTCGCCATCGGGTTCCGCTGGAAGACCAGCTTCCTCGGGTTCCTCGGCGGCGTCGTGCTGGTGCTGCTGTTCAGCTACGCCCTGTCCTGGGTCATGGCCACGATCGGCCTGCTGGTCCGCAACCCCGAGGCCGCCCAGTCCGCGGTGTTCCTGCCGGTGTTCCCGTTCGTGTTCGCCAGCGCCGTGTTCATCCCGACCCAGACGATGCCCGGCTGGCTGCAGGCCTTCGCCAACAACCAGCCGATCACGATCATCGCCAACGCCATGCGCGGGCTGATGGTCGGTCCCGAGCTGCTGCTGCCGGGCCAGACCGTCGCCGGCCAGGTGGGGCTCGCCCTGCTCTGGATCGCCGGCATCACCGCGGTCTTCGCCCCGCTCGCCGTCCGCGTCTACCGCAAGGCCGTCCTCTGACCGTGCTTCGACCTGCCGACCGTCGGGACGGCCCGCGGTGCTGTAGGTCACACCGGTTCGCGCGACACCAGCGCCGCAACCACGACGAGCGCCCCGGCGGCCAGCGTCAGCCACATGCCGATGTCGGGGCGCACGTCGAAGGCCAGCCGGACGTCCTCGGGCAGCCGCCCCGACAGGGCCGCCAGCTCGCGCAGGCGTGATCCGGCCACGTCG
This sequence comes from uncultured bacterium, assembly GCA_963796225.1. Taxonomy (GTDB): domain Bacteria; phylum Actinomycetota; class Nitriliruptoria; order Nitriliruptorales; family Nitriliruptoraceae; genus CAWCLK01. Next base: position 39,096 of record CAWCLK010000018.1, on the reverse strand, counting down.
AACCGGTCGACCGGCGGGAACAACAGCCCGCCGGCGACCACGGTCAGCGCCAGCCCGCAGCCGCCCACCAGCATCGTGCGGGGCGGGGCGGGGTGGTCCACCGCCAGCATCACCCCGGCCACGAGCGTGACCACCCCGAAGGCGGGCACCAGCCACCCCCACGGGTGGGCCTGCCAGCCGGCCAGCGACGCCACCGCCTGCTGCTGTGACGAGCCGAGCAGGTCGACGGTGGCCGTCACCGCGTACCAGGGCAGGTAGGCCCCGGCGACGGCCACGAGCCCGGCGACCGCCCCGACCAGGCCGATCACCCCGGCGGGCCGCACCAGCATGTGCATGCGCAGCGACAGGTCACCGCGCACGGACGGGTCCGGCTGGTGGCGGGGCGGGGCGGGCGAGCATGCGCACAGCGTGCCCGACCCGCGCCCCGCCTGCCGCGAGGCGGCTCACTCGACCCGGCTGACCTGCCCGGCCTCGACCCGCACGGGCTGGGCCAGGCCGCCCTCGACCCCGACGAGGTAGTCGCCGGGCGGGACGTCGACGAACCCGGCGTGGCCGGTGGCGTCCGCGCGTTGGGTGCGGGCGTGGGCCTCGTCGCCGGTCACGGGGACCAGCTCGATCCGCTGGCCGTCGCGGGCCTGGACGAGCACGTGGCCGTTCCGCGGTGCCACGCGGCGGGGGACCGCCGGGACCGGCGCCGGGGTGGCGAACAGCCCGCCCGGTGCGGCAAGGGTCCGGAACAGGTCGCCCGGCTGCTCGCCGCACGCCCCGGAGGAGTCGCCCTGGTAGCTGTAGACCATGGCCCCGTCCAGCGTCGAGGTCGACTGGCGCAGCTGCGACAGCGAGTCCCCGACGCAGTTGAGGTAGGCGCCCTGGCCGAGCGCGGTGACGTGGCGTGGCGTGTCGAGCAGGTCGGCGAACGCGGCCCACTGGTCGAACCAGCGCGCGTAGGTCGGGTCGGACTCGCGGTAGTAGTCCATGGGGTAGACGTGGTCGAGCAGGCCCTGCTCGACCCACCGGGCCCAGTCCTGCCCCTTGTTCCACCAGGCCTTCGTCGTCTCGAAGTCCGACCGGGGGTCGCTGCCCGTCGGTCCCTCGCCCTGGGCGATCAGCGCGGCGGACACGACCACGGACGGGTCGACGGCGGCCACCTCGAGCATGATCCGCCGGGTCAGGTCCTCGGTCTGGTCGCGCATGAAGTCGCCGAGGGTCTCGCCGTCGGCGTGGTCCCGCCAGCGCTGCATCGTGATCGGGTTCTGGTTGCGGGTCGCGGGGTCACCGGCCTGCGCCTGGTAGTTGCACACGCCCCGGTCGGCGTCGGCGACCTGCAGGCACTCGTACCGCAGGTAGTCGAGGTGGACGCCGTCGACGTCGTAGCGCCGGACGACCTCGGTGACCATGTCCACGATGTGCTGCTGCACGCCGGGCACGGCCGGGTCCAGGAACTCGTAGCCGGGCGTCCAGCCGCCCTGCACCCAGGGCTCGGCCGTGTGCCAGCCCCGTGCTGGGTGTTGATGTGCTCGGGGCCGAGGTTCTCGTCCTGCATGGACGGGTGGGTGGACGGCATCATCGACCACCACACGTGGACCTGCAGCCCGCGGGCGTGCGCCGCGGGGATCAGCGTGCCGAGGACGTCGAGGCCCGGCTCGAGGTTCGGGTCGGTCGTGTGCGGCAGCACGTCGGAGTCGTAGAAGGCGTCGTGGCGTCGGGTGCCCTGCACGACCACGGTGTTGAGGTTGGCGGCGATCGCGGTGTCGAGCACCTGCTCGATCCCGGCGCGGGTCTTGAGGCTGTCGTCGAAGAGGTGCACCCACAGCCCCCGCTGCTCGGCGGGTGGGCCGCCGTCGGCGGCCTCGGCGTACCGCTGCTCGAGGGCGTCGACCATGGCGCCGCTGACGCTCACCGGGCCGCCGAAGATCCGCGTCGCGGGGGCGTCGGCCAGGGGTCCGAGGCGCAGGTACCGGTCGGTGGCCCGGTCGGGCGCGTCGCGCGTGGTGTAGACGACCGGCCCGCCGCCGGGCGCGGCGGCGACCCAGCCGGCCGCGATGGCGTCGACGAGGTTGGCGTCCGCCCCGGAGACCAGGTGGATCGTGCCGCTGCCGGGGTGGACCCGGGCGACGGTCGCGGCGGTCTCGTACCGCGTGGGCCCGCCGAGTCGGCGGACGGAGCCGTCGACGCGGCGTCGCAGGCTGCGCTCGATCCCGGCGGTGACCACGCCGGGCCCCCCGACGATGGTCACCCGGCTGCGGCTGGTCAGGGCCCGGCTGGTCTCGGTCGGGATGCCGTCCGGTTCGACCAGCAGCAGGGCCGCGCCGGCCCGCGCGGCCGCCGCCCCGGCGGTCAGCGCGTCGGCGGGGCGGCGGCCGTTCACCACGAACGCCGTGTCGCCCGGGACGCGTTCGGCGATGGCCGCGGCGGTCCCCGCGCGGGTGTCCCCGGCGACGCGCGTGACCTCGTCGACCAGGCGACCGACCTGGGCGACCACGCGGTCGGAGACGGCCACCGGGCCACCGAGCACCAGCACGCGCGTGGCGCCCAGCGCCACGATGGCGTCGCGGGTCGGGTCGGGCAGCGAGGTCGGGCCGGTCAGCAGGACCGGGGCGTCCTCGGCCCGGGCCAGCACCGTGCCCGCCAGCGCGTCGGCGTACCCACCGGCGGCGTCGCCCCGCGCCAGCACGACCGTGTCGGTGCCGTCGGCGTAGCCGGCGGTCGCCGCGCAGGCGGCGGTCGCGAAGCGGTCCGCGCCGGCCACGCGGGCGATGGGCCAGTCCTGGCTGGGGAAGGTCACGCAGGCCGGGCTGGCCGCCGGCTCGCGGAACGCCCCGTCGTCGGGGGCCGCCCCGGCGGGTGCGACCCCGGCAAGGGTCGTGGCGGCGAGCAGGAGGCAGGTGGCGGCGGCGAGCAGGCCGTGCCACCGATGGGCGGATGCGCGCATGGTGGTTCCCCGTGCGATGGTCACGTGCCGGTGTGGCCGTGGATGTGCGGTTCCGGCGCCCCGACGGAGACGCTACCGGCGCGTGACTAGGCTGCACGCCCCGCCCACCTCACGTCCCGACCGTCCCGAGGACGCCCGTGCCCGACCGCTCGCGCCTCGCCGTGCTCGTGTCCGGGTCGGGGACCAACCTGCAGGCCCTGCTGGACGCCATCGAGGCCGATCCGGGCTTCGGCGGCGAGGTCGTCGTGGTCGGGTCCGACCGTCACGACGCGGGGGGCCTGGACCGCGCCCGGGCGGCCGGCATCGCCACCGTCGCCACGGCCGTGGACGAGCACCCGGACCGGGCCACCTGGGAACGCGCGCTCGTCGAGCAGCTGCAGGCACACCGCCCCGACGTCGTGGTGCTGGCCGGCTTCATGCGCATCCTCACCGGCGCGTTCCTCGGGCAGTGGCCGGGGCGCGTGGTGAACACCCACCCGTCGATCCTGCCGGGCTTCCGCGGGGCGCACGCGGTGCGCGAGGCCCTCGAGTGGGGCGTGAAGCTGACCGGCTGCACCGTCCACCTGGTCGACGAGCAGGTCGACCACGGCCCCATCCTGGCCCAGCGCGCCGTCGAGGTCCGCGAGGACGACGACGAGTCCTCGCTGCACGACCGGATCAAGGCCGTCGAGCACGAGCTGCTGCCCGCCTGCGTGAAGCTGCTCTGCCACGACCGCGTGCACCTCGACGGCCGCCGCGTGCGCATCACTGACGACGCGACACCCTGACACCACTCGCCCACAGGAGCGACCCATGCCGGACGTCACCCCGATCCGCCGCGCCCTCGTCAGCGTGTATGCCAAGGACGGGCTCGAGGACCTCGCCCGCGGACTGGCACGCAACGGCGTCGCGATCGTGTCCACCGGCTCCACCGCCGCCCGGATCCGCGAGGCCGGCGTCGACGTGACCGAGGTCGCCGACCTCACCGGGTTCCCCGAGTGCCTCGATGGGCGGGTCAAGACCCTGCACCCGCGCATCCACGCCGGCCTGCTCGCCGATCGTGACAAGCCCGATCACCGCCGCCAGCTCGAGGAGCTGCGCGTCGAGCCCATCGACCTCGTGGTCGGCAACCTCTACCCGTTCCAGGACGCCGTGTCGTCCGGGGCGCCCGACCACGACGTCATCGAGATGATCGACATCGGCGGTCCGACGATGGTCCGCGCCGCCGCCAAGAACTTCGCCCACGTCGGCGTCGTCGTCGACCCGTCCGACTACGGGTGGGTGGTCGAGAAGCTCGACCAGCAGGACGGGCTGTCCTGGCAGGACCGCCGCCACCTCGCCTCCAAGGCCTTCGACCACGTCGCCGGCTACGACGCCGCCATCGCCAACTGGTTCCACCGCGAGGACGACTTCCCCACGCACGTGCACGTCTCGCTCGAACGCCGTGGCGACCCGCTGCGCTACGGCGAGAACCCGCACCAGTCGGCGGCGGCCTACGTCGACGCGCTGGACCCCCACCACGGGCTCGGGGCGGCGCGGCAGCTGCACGGCAAGGAGATGTCCTACAACAACTACGTGGACACCGACGCCGCGCTCGGGATGGTGGCCGACTTCGCCGAGCCGTGCGTGGCCATCATCAAGCACACGAACCCGGCGGGCCTGGCCCTGGACGACAGCCTCGAGCAGGCCTACGTCAAGGCCCTGGCGGGTGACCCGGTGTCCGCCTTCGGGGGGATCGTCGCGGCCAACCGCCGCATCGACGGGTACACGGCCATGCGCATCGCCGAGGTGTTCACCGAGGTCGTGATCGCCCCGGGCTTCGACGACGACGCGCTCGAGGTGCTGACCGAGAAGGCCAACCTGCGCCTGCTGGTCGTCGACGACGTCGCCGCCCCCGACGCCGTGCGCACCCTGCGGTCCATCGACGGGATGATGCTCGTCCAGGACGGCGACGTCGGCGGCGAGCCGTTCGACGAGTGGCACGTCGCGTCGCAGGCCCAGCCGGACGAGGCCACCATGGCCGAGCTGCGGTTCGCGTGGATGGCCAGCAAGCACGTCAAGTCCAACGCCATCGTGCTCACGAACGACCGTGCCGTCGTCGGCGTCGGGGCGGGCCAGATGAGTCGCGTCGACTCGGTCCGCATCGCCGTCGAGAAGTCGAACGGCCGCCACCAGGGGGCCGTGCTGGCCTCCGACGCGTTCTTCCCGTTCCGCGACGGTCCGGACGCCGCCATCGCCGCCGGGATCCGGGCCATCGTCCAGCCCGGCGGGTCCAAGCGCGACGACGAGACCGTCGCCGCGTGTGACGAGGCCGGCATCCCGCTGGTCATGACGGGGCGCCGCCACTTCCGCCACTGAAGGAGCCGAGCATGTCGGACGACGACGCTCGCGACCATCGCCGCGTGACGCTCGAACGCCTCGACACCGGCGTCTACCGGGCGACCAACCCGCGTGGCATCACGCTCGACTTCGGGTCGAAGCACGAGCAGGGCTTCTCCCCGGTCGAGCTGCTGCTGGCCGCCATCGGCGGGTGCTCGGCCATCGACGTCGACATGGTCACGGGGCGCCGGTCGGACTTCGACCACTTCGAGGTCGTCGTCGAGGCCGACAAGGTCCGCGACGGCGTCGGCAACATCCTGCAGGACATCACGCTGACGTTCCGCGTGGGCTTCCCCGACGGCGAGGCCGGCGACAAGGCGCGCGAGATGCTGCCCCGCGCCGCACGCACCTCCCACGACCGCACCTGCACGGTCAGCCGGACCGTCGAGTCCGGGACCCCCGTCACCGTCCACATCGAGGACTGAGTCATGACCGCCTCCATCATCGACGGCAAGGCCCTGGCCGCCCGCGTCCGGGACCGGATCACCACCGAGGTCGCCGACCTCGAACGCGACCACGGCGTCACGCCGGGCCTGGCAGCCGTGCTCGTCGGGGACGACCCGGCCAGCAAGGTCTACGTCGGCATGAAGCACCGCGACTGCGAGTCGGTCGGGATCGCCTCCCGGCAGGTCGAGCTGCCCGCGGACACGACGCAGGACGACCTCGAGGCCCTGGTCCGCGAGCTCAACGACGACGACGCGATCGACGGGATCCTCGTCCAGCTGCCGTTGCCCGACCACCTCGACCCGCGCCCCGTCCAGGAGCTGATCAGCCCCGACAAGGACGTCGACGCCCTGAACCCCTACACGGCGGGGCGCCTGGCCGTCGGCGACCCCACCTTCTTCTCGTGCACGCCCTACGGGGTGCTCGAGCTGCTCGCCGAGGCCGACGTCGACACGGCCGGCGCCGAGGTCGTCGTCGTGGGTCGCTCCAACCTCGTCGGGCGGCCGCTGTCGAACATGCTGACCCTCAAGGGCCGTGACGCCACCGTCACGATCGCCCACTCCCGTACGCGCGACCTCGGCGAGGTCTGCCGCCGCGCCGACGTGGTCGTGGCGGCCGCGGGGCGGCGCGGCCTGGTGACCGCCGACATGATCCGTCCCGGGGCCGTCGTGATCGACGTGGGCACCAACCGCGACGACGACGGCAAGCTGGTGGGCGACGTCGACTTCGACGCCGTGTCCGAGGTCGCCGGGGCGATCACCCCGGTGCCCGGCGGCGTCGGCCCGATGACCCGCGCCATGCTGCTGCAGAACACCCTCGAGGCTGCGCGGGTCCGCCGGGGCCTGCCGCGACGCCAGGACTGAGCCCTCCCGCCGGTCAGGCGACCTCGGCACGCACGTAGGCGGCGGACTGGTGCACGGCCGCCGCCAGTGGCACACCGATGAGCGCCCCGAACGGTCCGAGCAGCGCCGCCCCCGCGGTCACGGCGACCACCACCACGAGCGGGTGGATCGCCAGCTCGCGGCCCAGGACGTAGGGGGCGACGACGTGCCCTCGAGCTGCTGCACCGCGATGATCAGGGCGAGGGCCAGCAGCCCCTTGACGGGGCCGCCGCTGACCAGCGCGACGACGACGCCGATGGCTCCGGCCACGATCGAGCCCAGCACCGGGACGTAGGCACCGAGCGCGACGATCGCGCCGAGCACGAAGGCCAGTGGGACGCCGAGAGCAACAGGCCGAGCGCGAACAGGGTGCCGTCGACGAGGGCGACGATGGTCTGGCCGCGGATGTAGGCGGTCACCGTGGCCCAGGTCCGTTCGCCGATCTCCTTGGCGTCGTCCTCGTGGCGGGCGGGGAACAGCCCGGCGAGGAACCTGCCGATCAGCCGTCCGTCACGCAGGTAGAAGAACAGGGCCACCAGCCCGAGGAAGAGCTGTCCGCTGACCGTCACCAGCGTGCGTCCGACACCAACGGCCGCCTGGGCGGTGCCACCGCTGGCTCCGCCGCCGGAGGAGCCGGACCCCGTGCTGGACCCCATGAGCGCGGACGGGTCCAGCGTCGTGGGCAGCCAGGAGGGGTCGCCGATCGACGTCCGAAGGTCCTTCCAGGCCTGGCCCACCTGGTCCGCGATCCCCGACAGCTGCTCGCTGATCTGCCACCCGAGCAGCACGAGCACGCCGACCAGGACGACCACGAAGGCGAAGGTGCCGACGAACGCGGCCAGTCCGCGGCGCCACCCACGGCGGTCCAGCCAGTCCACGACCGGCATGAGGACCCCTGCGGGGAACAGGGCGATCGCCAGGGGCGCGATGACCAGGCGCAGGATCCCGGCCAGGTGCCACAGTGCCCAGCCCACCAGCAGCAGCCCCAGCAGCAGCCAGGCGCGGCCGCCCCATCGCACCAGCGGATTCGGATGGGTCAGCCACGCGAGCCTCGGGCTCGCGTCGGTGTCCGCGGCAGGTCGGGGGTCAGTCATTGCGGGCGACCGTATGGGGCGGTGACCGCCCGCCCCCCGGCCGGTCGACCATCCGTGTCCGCGCGTGTGCAACCGTCGTGCCCGCTGCGGCGTCCCACCAGCGACCCGACCAGCCCACGTTCCCGACCCCGAGGGTGTCACCGCATGACCCGCCACCTGACCCGACCACGACTCCTGCTCGCCTCCGTCGCCGTCCTGGCCCTCGCGGCCACTGCCTGCGGTGCCGCCGACAGCTCCGAGGACGGCGACGTCGCGGCCGCGCCTCCCGCTGCGGGCGCCTGCCTCGCCGGGGCCGACGACTGCCAGGACACCGGCGGGGACATGGGCGCCCCGCCGCCGGACGGCCTCCCCGTGGCCGACCCGGACGCCCCCGTCACCGACGGCGGGGAGACGCCCCAGGCCACCCAGGTCGAGCCCACCGACGGGCTCGAGAACGTCCACCCCGTCGGGTGGGACCGCATCGACGTCGCCCCGGACGACCAGACCCAGGTCACCGTCTACTGGTGGTCGGGCGTCGCACCCTGCAACGCCCTCTCCGAGGTCCAGGTCGACTACGCCGAGGACGCGATCACCCTGACGGTCCTCGAGGGCAACGTCCCAGCCGACGAGCCCCAGGCCTGCATCGAGATCGCCCAGTACAAGTCCACCTCGATCACCCTCGACGAGGAGGTCGGGCCCCGCTCGATCCTCGACGGGGCGGAGTGAGGCTCATCCTCGCCGGACCAGGTGCCCCACCCGGGCTCGCGCGATGAGCGTCGGCGCGTCGGGGACCTGCCACTCGCGCAGCCCGGAGGTGTCGAAGCCCGCGGCCTCGAGCGCATCGACGGGATCCCGCGTGAGGCGGCAGCCCCGCGCCCCGACCTTCCAGACCGGTTCGATCACCCGCTGGGCTCGCTCCCAGCCGGGGTGGTCGGCGACGACGTGCTCGAGCAGCGCGACGGTGCCACCGGGTCGCACGACACGGGCGAGCTCGCGGGCCGCGGCCGTCGGGTCCTCCACGGTGCACAGCACCAGCGTGACCACGGCGTGGTCGGCCGCCCCGTCGGCCAACGGCAGTGCCTGGGCGGGCGCCTCCACGACCTCGATGCGCGGGTCGGTGGCCCGCTCGCGCAGGTGGGCGGCCATGAACCGGTCCGGCTCGGTGGCGAGCCAGCGGTCGACGGCGTCCGGGACGTGCGGCAGGTTCAGCCCCGTGCCGGCGCCGATCTCGACCACCGTGCCGTCGAGCGGAGCGATCAGCTCCTCGCGCATCGCCGCCAGTCCGTGCGCCTCGCTGGGCGCGAGCACCCGGTCGTAGAGCGCGGCGAAGAGCCGGTCGAGGACCTGCAGGGACATGCGCGTCCTTCCGGTCGCGGGCGTTCGCCGTGGCGTCGGACAGGGTAGGGGTGGCCGGGAGGCGCCCCGGACCGCATGGCTAGGCTCGCGGCCAGTGCCGACCACGTTCCCGCCCCGATTTCGAGGAGCACCCCCATGAGCACGCCCGTCCGCGTCGCCGTCACCGGTGCCGCCGGCCAGATCGGCTACGCCCTGGTCTTCCGCATCGCCTCCGGGGCGATGTTCGGCCCCGACACCCCGGTCGCCCTGAACCTCATCGAGATCCCCCCCGCGCTCGACGCGCTGAAGGGTGTCGCGATGGAGCTCGACGACTGCGCCTTCCCGCTGCTGCAGGACATGGTGCTGACCGCCGACCAGGCCGAGGGCTTCACCGACGTCAACGTCGCCTGCCTCGTCGGCGCCAAGCCGCGCGGCCCCGGCATGGAGCGCGCCGACCTGCTCAAGGACAACGGTGCGATCTTCACCGGGCAGGGCGAGGCGATCGCCAACAACGCCGCCGACGACGTCAGGGTCGCGGTGGTCGGCAACCCGGCCAACACCAACGCCCTGATCGCGGCCTCGAACGCCAGCGGCGTCGACACCGGCCGGTTCACCGCGATGGTGCGCCTCGACCAGAACCGCGCCCTGACGCAGCTGGCCCAGAAGGCCGGCGTGCCGGTCAGCGAGGTCACCAACCTCACCATCTGGGGCAACCACTCCCCGACGATGGTGCCCGACTACGAGAACGCGCTGATCTCCGGCAAGCCCGCCACCGAGGTCATCGACGACGCCGCGTGGTTCGAGGACGAGTTCATCCCCACCGTCCAGCAGCGCGGCAAGGCCATCATCGACGCCCGCGGCGCCTCGTCGGCCGCGTCGGCCGCCAACGCGCTGATCGACCACGTGCGCAACTGGACCGGCGGCCAGCCGACGCCCGACGGCCAGTGGGTGTCGATGGCCGTCCCCTCCGACGGCTCCTACGGCGTGCCCGAGGGCCTGATCTCCGGCTTCCCCGTCCGCACCGACGGCAACGGCGGCTACGAGATCGTCCAGGGCATCGAGCTCTCCGACGGGGCCCGCGCCAAGTTCGACCGCTCCGTCGAGGAGCTCTCCGACGAGCGTGAGGCCGTCTCGGACATGCTCTGATCCGACGACCGCACGACGGGGCTGTCTGCAGGGACGGCCCCGTCGCGCTGCAGGGAGGAATGGCCATGGACTGGTGGCGACACGCGGTCATCTACCAGATCTACCCCCGCTCGTTCGCCGACGGCGACGGCGACGGCGTCGGTGACCTGCCCGGCATCACCGCTCGGCTGGACCACGTCGCCGAGCTCGGCGCCGACGCCGTGTGGCTGTCACCGTTCTACGTCTCGCCCCACGCCGACGCCGGCTACGACGTGGCCGACTACCGCGCTGTGGACCCCCTGTTCGGCACCCTCGACGACGCCGACGCGCTGATCGCCCGGGCCCACGCGCTCGACCTGCGGGTGATCGTCGACCTGGTGCCCAACCACACCTCCGACGAGCACGCGTGGTTCCAGGCGGCGCTCGCGGCCCCACCCGGCAGCCCCGAACGCGCCCGCTACGTCTTCCGCGACGGTCGGGGCGAGGACGGCGACGAGCCGCCCAACAACTGGTACAGCGTGTTCGGGGGCCCGGCCTGGACCCGGATCACCGAGCCCGACGGCTCGCCGGGCCAGTGGTACCTGCACCTGTTCGACGCCAAGCAGCCGGACCTGGACTGGACCAACCCCGAGGTCCGCCAGGAGTTCCGCGACATCCTGCGCTTCTGGCTGCGGCGGGGCGTGGACGGGTTCCGCGTCGACGTCGCCCACGCGCTGGTCAAGGAGCCCTCCCTGCCCGACTGGTGGCACGAGCCGAGCCACATCGCCGCCTTCGAGGCCGGGGAGCCCCCGCCGATGTGGGACCAGGACGACGTCCACGAGATCTACCGGGACTGGCGCCGCGTGCTGGAGGAGTTCGACGGCGACCGCATGCTGGTGGCCGAGGCATGGGTCAGCCCGTTGCCGCGGATGGCCCGGTACGTGCGTCCCGACGAGATGCACCAGGCGTTCAACTTCGAGTACCTCGAGGCCCCATGGCGGGCCGCCGACCAGCGCACGGTGATCACGGCGTCGCTCGAGGAGCTGGGTCGCGTCGGGGCGCCCGCCACCTGGGTGCTCAGCAACCACGACGTGCTCCGTCACGCCACGCGGCTGGCCCTCGAGCCCGGCACGCCGCGCCTGAACGGCATCGGACCCGACGACCCGCAGCCGGACGCCGACCTCGGTCTGCGCCGCGCCCGCGCGGCGTCGCTGCTCATGCTGGGCCTGCCGGGTTCGGCCTACCTCTTCCAGGGCGAGGAGCTGGGCCTGCCCGACCACACGACGCTCCCGCCCGAGGTGCGCCAGGACCCCACGTTCCTGCGCACGGACGGCGAGGTGCTGGGCCGCGACGGCTGCCGGGTCCCGATCCCGTGGGAGGCGGACGCCCCGGCCTACGGCTTCTCGCCCACGGGGGAGGCCTGGTTGCCCCAGCCCAAGGCCTTCGCGGACCACGCCGTCGACCAGGAGGCCGGGGTGGCCGGCTCCACCCTCGAGCTGTACCGCGAGGCGCTGCGGCTGCGGCACCGCTTCGACCTCGGTGCCGGGTCGCTGACCTGGGACGGCGAGCTCGACGGCGGCGACGTGCTGGCGTTCACGAACGGCCCCGTGCGCGTGGTCGCCAACCTCGGCGACGCACCGGTGCCGCTGCCCGAGCACAGCGAGGTCCTGGTGGCCAGCGGCGAGCTGGCGCGCGTCGACGGCCGGCCGGCGCTGCCGACCGACGTCACGGCCTGGCTGGCCTGACGGCACGACCACGCCCCGGGCCGTCATGGCCCGGGGCGGTGGCGAGTGCGTGGGGATCAGACGTCGTCGTCCGGCGTGCGGACCTCGATGCCCTCGTCGGGGTCGATGCTCACGCCGAGCTGCTGGTCGTCGTCGCGCAGGGTGGCGTCGAACGAGCCGTCGCCGTCCTCGTCGAACGCGCCGTCGGAGGTCACCCCGGTCGTCTCGCCGTCGTCGGTGGTGCCCGAGTCGAACGAGGCGTCGGCGCGCTCGTCGTCGTGGAGGGTCAGCTGGCCGGCGCCGCCGGTCCGCTCGTCACCGTCGGTGGTCACGGCCGAGCCTTCCAGGTGCGTGTCGTCGTCCATGCGCTGGCCGACCGACGAGAAGCGGAACCCGTCGCCGTCCTCGTCCACGGAGAACATCTGCAACGAGCCCATGACGTCGTCGTCATGGCTCTGGAAGCTCGGGTTCACCTCGGTCTGCTGGCCGTCGGCGACGGCCGGGGCGGCGAGGCCGAGGGCGAGCAGCCCAGCCGCGGCGGTGGTGGTCAGGAGCGTGGGGGTGCGGTTCATGGGAGACCTTGTCTCGGGGACAGGGAGACGGTCGCGGCGTGTCCGCGACCACGACCCATGGTGGTGGCCCCGTTCCGGGTCACGACCTCGCCATGCCAGTCGGACGCACGCCGCGCGAACGGCCCCGGACGAGGGGGCACACGCGACCGCCAATCACGCCGTCCGGTGTCTCCGGAGGCGGTCAGGTCAGCTCGCCGGGCAGCAGGCCCCACACGTTCATGTCGAAGCGCTGCGGACGGTCGGTGCCGCCCTCGACGGTGGGCGACTGCGCAGGGTTCCCTCGAGCGTGAACCCGAGGGCGCGGGCCACGCCGTTGGACCCGGGGTTGTGGTCGCGGCCCGCAAGCCCGAGCCGCGCCAGGCCGGCCTGCTCGAAGGCCCAACGGCAGACCGCACGGCTGGCCCGTGTCGCGACCCGCTGCCGGCGGCTCCGGGGCCGCGACCCAGTAGCCGACCTCGGCGGACACGTCGCGCGTGTCGACCACGGGCAGCCCGCACGAGGCGAGCACCTGCCCGTCGTCGTCGCGGACCAGCAGGTGCAGAACGGTGCCCTCGACCGCGTCACGTCGTGCGAGGTCAACGAAGAACCGTGGTCCTCCTCGAGCGTATGGCCACGGGACCCGCGTGAACCGGGCGATCGCGGGGTCGCGGCACGCCGTCCACGATCGCGTCGACGTCGGCCGGGGTGCGGGGCCGACAGGGTCAGCCCGCCCTCGGCGATGCAGCACCAGGTCGAAGTGCGGCACCCCCTCGTCGTCCACGGGGCGCCCCACTGCGTCGTGTTCGCTGGGCGAGGGGTCGTCTCGACGGCGTCGGCTGTGGTTGCCCTGCCCGCTCCACCCATGCGAGCAAGGAGGGAAGCGACGTGACCCGCGTGTTCTCGGGCATCCAGCCCTCCGGCGACCTGCACCTCGGCAACTACCTCGGGGCGCTCGTGAACTGGGTGCGCATGCAGGACACCCAGGACTGCGTCTACTGCATCGTCGACATGCACGCCCTCACGACGCCGAAGGGCCACGACCCGGCCCAGCTGGGCCCGCGGACCCTCGACATGGCCACGGCCCTGCTGGCGATGGGCGTCGACCCCGCCCGGTCGATCCTCTTCGTGCAGTCCCACGTCGGCGACGTCCACGCCGAGTGCACGTGGCTGTTCAACTGCGTCACGGGCTACGGCGAGCTGGCCAAGATGCCCCAGTTCAAGGAGAAGGCCGAACAGGGCAACCCGACCGCAGGCCTGTACGACTACCCGGTGCTGCAGACCGCCGACATCGTCCTGTACGACGCCGACGAGGTGCCGGTGGGCGAGGACCAGCGCCACCACATCGAGCTCGCGCGTGACATCGCCGGAAGGTTCAACCACCGGTTCGGCGAGGTGTTCGTGCTGCCCAAGGCCATCCATCCCCCCGCGGCGGCGCGTGTGATGGACCTGCAGAACCCCACGAACAAGATGTCCAAGTCGGCGGACTCGCCCAAGGGCACGGTGCTGATCCTCGAGGACGCGAAGCGGATCGCCAAGAAGTTCCGGTCCGCCGTGACCGACAGCGAGACCGAGGTTCGCTTCGACCGCGAGGCCAAGCCGGGCGTGTCGAACCTGCTGGAGATCTTCTCGGTCGCCTCCGGCCGGGACGTCGACGACCTGGTGGCCGAGTACGCCGACGGCGGGTACGGGACCTTCAAGACCGCCGTCGCGGAGGCGGTGGTCGAGATGCTGCGCCCCGTGCAGGAACGCTACGCCGAGCTGGCCGACGACCCTGCCGAGGTCCGGCGGGTGCTCAAGGACGGTGCCGCCCGGGCTCGTGCCATCGCCGAACCCAAGCTGCGTGCCGCCAAGGACGCCATGGGGTTCCTGCCCCCGGCCTGACGGGCAGTACCGGCGGGAACATCCGCGGGTCCGCAGCAGGTTGCATGAGGTGACGCTCCCGGTTCCCGTCTCCCGCGAGGCCCCTCCCATGCCCGACCCCGTCGTCACCGTCTACTGGCGCCCCGGCTGCCCGTTCTGTGCCGGCCTCTTCCGCTCCCTCGAACGGGCCGGCATCGAGGCCGGGATGCGCAACATCTGGGAGGACGAGGACGCCGCCGCCTTCGTCCGGTCCGTGGCGGACGGGAACGAGACCGTCCCGACGGTCACGGTCGGCGAGTACGCGCTGGTCAACCCGACCGGGCCGGAGGTCATGCAGGCCCTGGCCGAGGTCGCCCCGGACCAGGTCCCCGAGGGCTACGAGCCTCCCCAGCCCGGCCCCGTGGGACGCGCGCTCAACCGCCTGCTGGGCGGCTGAGGGGCGCGTCGTGCTGTCGGCCCCGTGCGACCGGGGCGGGGCCGGTCACAGGTAGCCGCGCAGGCTGGCGGCCTCGACCACGCGATCGACCGCGAGGGCGAAGGCGGCCTCGCGCATGGAGCCCCCGTCGGTGGAGTCCTGCTGGAAGGCGCGGCACCGGTCGAAGGCGCGGGCCATGTAGGTCTCGAGGCGGCGGTTGACCTCCGCCTCGTCCCACTGGATCTCCTGGTTGTTCTGGACCCACTCGAAGTAGGAGACGGTGACACCGCCGGCGTTGGCGAGGATGTCGGGCACCACCATCACGCCCTTGTCGTAGAGGGCGGCGTCGGCCGCCGGGGTCACCGGGTGGTTGGCGGCCTCGATGAGCAGCTTGAGGTGCGGTGACAGCCGGTCCACGTTGCGATGGGTCACGACCTCGCCGAGGGCGGCGGGGATGAGCACGTCGACGTCGAGCTCGAGCAGCTGCTGGTTGCTGATCCGGCTCGTGCCGGGGAAGTCGACGACGGTGCCGGACTCGGCGACGTGCTGGACGAGCGCAGGCACGTCGAGGCCCTGCCTCGTGGTGGATCCCCCCGTTGACGTCGGACACGGCCACGACCCGGTAGCCGCGCTCGTTGGCGATCTGCGCGGCCCACGAGCCGACGTTGCCGAAGCCCTGGATCGCCACCGACAGCTGGGCCGGGGAACCGAGCTCGAGCTGCTCGACCGCCCGGTCCAGGACGATGACCACGCCCCGCCCCGTGGCGGCCTCGCGGCCGGCGGACCCGCCCAGCGCCAGGGGCTTGCCGGTCACGATCTGGGTGGTGTGGCCGTTGCGCCGCCCGTACTCGTCCATGAACCAGCTCATGACCTGGGCGTTGGTGTTGACGTCCGGGGCGGGGATGTCGCGGGTCGGGCCGATGATGTGGGCGATCTGGCCGAAGTAGGTCCGCGACATCCGTTCGATCTCGGAGGTGGTCATGGTGGTCGGGTCCACGGCGATGCCGCCCTTGGCCCCACCGAACGGGATGTCGACCAGGGAGGTCTTCCACGTCATGAGGCTGGCCAGCGCCCGGATCTCGTCGAGGTTCGCCGTCGGGTGGTACCGGGTCCCGCCCTTGTACGGCCCGCGCGCCCCGTTGTGCTGGATCCGGTAGCCGACGAAGACGTCCAGCGAGCCGTCGTCGCGACGGACGGGGACCTGGACCCGCAGCTCGCGGAAGGTGCCGGTGAGCACGGCGACGGCAGCGTCGCTGAGGTGGTCGATCTCGGCGGCCTTGTGGAAGAAGTAGTTGACCGCCTCGAAGGGCGTCATGTCGTCCCGCAGCTCCATCGTCGTCCGCTCCCACCGCTGTCGACGTCGCGATCGAGTCAAGCACTGCCCCGGCCGGGGTGCCGGACGTCCGTCGGTCGGGTCGGCTCCGGGAGGCTCGGGAGCCGGTGCTACCGTGCCCGACGGTCCGCATCCGCGCGCGCCGTCCGCCCCGGACCTTCGAGGTGGAACGACGCCGCGCGTCGGTCCCCGTCCCGTTCCGTTCGCCCCAGGAGGCCCCTGAGCGATGGCGACTGCAGCCCCCGCCACACGCCGCCCGTGGATCGTCGAGTTCTACGGCTCCGCGATCGGCAAGAAGTACGCGATGGCGATCTCCGGGATCGTCGGTCTGGGCTACGTCTTCGCCCACATGATCGGCAACCTGAAGATGTACCTGGGTGCCGAGGCGATCAACCACTACAGCGAGTTCCTGCGCGAGGGACTGCTGGTGCCGATCCTGCCCGAGAACGTCACCATCTGGATCCTGCGGCTGGTGCTGATCGTCGCGCTGGTGGTCCACGTGCACGCGGCCTACGCCCTGACGGTCATGAACCGCCAGGCCCGGCCCACGACCTACCAGTCGCACCGCGACTACGTGGCCGCCGACTTCGCCGCCCGCACGATGCGCTGGACCGGCGTGATCGTGCTGCTGTTCATCGGCTTCCACCTCGCCGACCTCACGTGGGGCGCCCAGCCCGCGGCGCCGGCGGCCTGGGAGCGGGGCGCGGTCTACAGCAACCTCGTCGCCAGCTTCTCCCGCCCCGTCGTGTCGGCCTTCTACATCGCCGCCAACCTCGCCCTGGGCGTGCACCTGTACCACGGGGTCTGGAGCATGTTCCAGAGCCTCGGACTGAACAACCGGCGGTTCAACCACTGGCGCCGCGGCCTCGCGATCGGGTTCACCGTGATCGTGGTCGGCGGCAACATCACGTTCCCCATCGCCGTGCTCACCGGCATCGTCTCCTGAGCCGTCTCGCGGACGAGAAGAGAGGTCGTCGCACATGACCGTGGACGAAAGCCCCCGTCTGGACAGCAAGGTCCCCGACGCCCCCATCGAGACGATGTGGGAGGACCACAAGTTCGACATGAAGCTGGTGAACCCGAACAACAAGCGTCGGTTCACCGTCATCGTGGTCGGCACCGGCCTCGCGGGCGCCTCGGCGGCCGCCACCATGGCCGAGCTCGGCTACAACGTCGAGGCGTTCACCTTCCACGACTCGCCCCGCCGCGCCCACTCGATCGCCGCCCAGGGTGGCATCAACGCGGCCAAGAACTACCACGGCGACGGGGACTCGGTCTTCCGGCTGTTCTACGACACGGTCAAGGGCGGTGACTACCGCTCGCGCGAGGCCAACGTCTACCGGCTGGCCCAGGTGTCCAACGACATCATCGACCAGGCCACGGCCCAGGGCGTCCCGTTCGCCCGCGAGTACGGCGGTCGGCTCGACAACCGCTCCTTCGGCGGGGCGCAGGTGTCCCGGACCTTCTACGCCCGCGGCCAGACCGGCCAGCAGCTGCTGCTCGGCGCCTACCAGGCGCTCGCCCGGCAGGTGAAGACCGGCAAGGTCCGGCTGCACACCCAGATGGAGATGCTCGAGGTCGTCGTCAAGGACGGCCGGGCCCGCGGGATCATCTGCCGCGACCTGGTCACCGGCGAGATCACCCGCCACGCGGCGCACGCGGTGGTGCTCGCCACGGGTGGCTACTCCAACGCCTTCTACCTGTCGACCAACGCGATGGCCTGCAACGTCACGGCCGCCTGGCGAGCGCACCGCAAGGGCGCGATGTTCGCCAACCCGTGCTTCACGCAGATCCACCCGACCGCCATCCCGGCCAGCGACGAGTTCCAGTCCAAGCTGACCCTGATGTCCGAGTCGCTGCGCAACGACGGTCGCATCTGGGTCCCCAAGGACCCGGACGAGTCCCGCCGCCCCGGGGACATCCCCGAGGAGGACCGCGACTACTACCTCGAACGCAAGTACCCGGCGTTCGGGAACCTGGTCCCGCGCGACGTGGCGTCGCGCAACGCCAAGACCGTCGTGGACGAGGGACGGGGCGTCGGACCGCTGGAGAACGGCGTCTACCTCGACTTCAAGGACGCCATCGGTCGCCTGGGCGAGGACGTCATCGCCGACCGCTACGGCAACCTGTTCGAGATGTACGAGCGGATCACGGGCGAGAACCCCTACCGCACGCCGATGCGCATCTTCCCGGCGCCGCACTACACGATGGGCGGGCTCTGGGTGGACTACCACCTGCAGACCACCGTCGAGGGCCTGTACGCGATCGGCGAGGCGAACTTCTCCGACCACGGTGCCAACCGGCTGGGTGCCTCGGCGCTGATGCAGGGCCTCGCGGACGGCTACTTCGTCCTGCCCTACACCATCGGCGACTTCCTGGCCGACAAGCTCTCCGAGCCGGTCATGGCCACCGACGAACCGGCCTTCGACGCCGCCGAGGCCGAGGTCACCGGCCGTGTCGACAAGCTGCTCGGCATCAACGGCTCGCGCACGGTGGACCACTTCCACCGCGAGCTCGGCAAGATCCTGTGGGACTACTGCGGCATGGCCCGCAACGAGCAGGGGCTCGAGAAGGCCCTGACCGAGATCCCCGCGCTCCGCGAGGAGTTCTGGAAGGACGTGCGCGTGCCCGGTTCGGGCGCGACGCTGAACAGCTCCCTCGAGAAGGCCGGTCGCGTCGCCGACTTCCTCGAGCTCGGCGAGCTCATGGTCCGCGACGCGCTGATGCGCGCCGAGTCCTGCGGCGGCCACTTCCGCGAGGAGTCGCAGACCGAGGAGGGCGAGGCCCTGCGCGACGACGAGAACTTCTCGTTCTCGGCGGCCTGGGACTGGCAGGGCGAGGACACGCCCCAGGAGCTGCACAAGGAGCCGCTCGAGTTCAACTACGTCAAGCTGACCCAGAGGAGCTACAAGTGAACCTCACGCTCCACGTGTGGCGTCAGGCGGGCCCCGATGCGCCCGGCGAGTTCGTCACCTACAAGGCCCACGACGTCTCCGAGGACGCCTCGTTCCTCGAGATGCTCGACGAGGTCAACGAGACCATCACCGCCGACGGCGGCGAGCCGATCGAGTTCGCCCACGACTGCCGCGAAGGCATCTGCGGCACCTGCGGCGTGATGATCAACGGCATCCCGCACGGGCCCCAGCGCGGCACCGCCACGTGCCAGCTGCACATGCGCAAGTTCAACGACGGTGACGAGATCGTCATCGAACCGTGGCGCGCATCCGGCTTCCCGCTGGTCAAGGACCTCGTGGTCGACCGCTCGGCGTTCGACCGCATCATCGAGTCCGGTGGCTACATCAGCATCGACACCGGGTCGGCGCCCGACGCCAACCTGACGCCCGTCGGCAAGGACACCGCCGACCTCGCCATGGACGCGGCGGCGTGCATCGGCTGCGGGGCCTGCGTGGCCGCCTGCCCGAACGGCGCGGCGCAGCTGTTCACGTCGGCGAAGATCGCGCACCTCAACATGCTGCCCCAGGGCCAGCCGGAACGCCTCGAGCGCACCGAGAACATGGTCGACACCATGGAGGACTTCTTCGGGTCCTGCACGAACATGGGCGAGTGCGAGGCCGCGTGCCCGAAGGAGATCTCGATCGACTTCATCGCGCTGATGAACCGGGACTACCTCAAGGCGAAGCTGTCGGGGCGCAAGAGCGCCTAGTCCGAGGACCCACCACCACGTGACCCCGGGCCGTTCGGCCCGGGGTCACGTCGTGCGTCGTGGTGGGTGGGCGCTCAGGCGGCCGGGGAGGTGTCCTCGGGGCCGGGCCACACCGGCAGCGTCGTCGTGACGGCGTCGACGGCCTCGTCGACGACGTGGTAGTAGCGCCGGAAGTCCTCGGGCGGCAGGGACTGCAGCGTGCGGATCGCCTGCTCGTAGGACGTCACCCGCAGCGACTCGTCGTCGCGCATGCACCACAGCAGCCGGGCGGCGTGGGCGAAGGTGGCCGACAGCGGCAGGCGCAGGGCCACCCCCACGGGCTCGGGCAGCGGCTCGGAGAAGTCCGAGAGCTCGTAGGCGACCGTGGCTGCGGGCAGGGCGTCGACGTGCACGTCGTCCGCGTCCCGGTGGGGTGGGACGGGGACCAGGTCGTCGTGGCGGGGCGCGAGCACCCACTCGGCGAAGGCCGTGGCGAGGTCGTGTCGAGCGAGCATGGGTTCGAAGGTCCTGGCTGGGGGTCGTCCGCAGTTCGTGCCCGGGGCCCCGCGGCGACGTGCCCGAGGTCGGTCGGTCGGACGGGGTCCGCGTCCCTGTTCTGGTGCCGAGCGCTGGTGCTCAGGGGATCGCGCGCGTCGATTCCGGGATCTTGCGGTTGATCTCGCGGGTCTCGTCGAGCACCTCGCGAGCGATGTCGATCGTGGTGTCCAGCCGGGCGAACGCCCCGGTCCGCACGAGCCGGATCTCCGCGAGCAGCTGGTCGGCCACGGACAGCAGGGTGTCGAGGCGCTCGAAGGTGCCCTCGCGAAGGACCTGGGCCTCGTCGAGCCCCTGGCGGGCGATCGCGAGGGCCTCGTCGAGGCGGGGGACGATGTCGTCGCGCAGTCCCCGGGCCGTCACCCGCAGGTCGCTGGCGATGTCGTGGAGTGCGTCGGCGTCCTCCTGCAGCGCGGCCGTGCGGCCGTCGAGCGTCTGCGCGGTGTCCGCGAGCTGACGGGTGATCGCGAGCTGGTCGCCGATCCCGTCGAGCAGCTCGTTCGTCAGCTCGCGCTGGGCCGCGAGGTCCTCCTGCATGGTCGCGATGTCGGCGCGCATCCCCAGCAGTGGGACGGCGGCCGCCGCCCCGACGACGAGCAGCAGCACGAGCGCGGCGGCGCCGAGCTGCACCAGTCGCCGACGGGACACGTCGCCCCGCCCCGCCGTCGCGGGGTCGTCGACCTGGGTGTGCACGTCGCCCCCTGTTGCGGACGTCCACCGGACCACGGTAGGAGACGTTCGGGCGCGTACGCTCTGCCCGTGCCCGTCCGTCCGTCCTCGCACCTCACGCGCCGCGGTCGCCTCGTCCTGGCCCTGGCCACGGCGGCGGCCCTGGCTGGCGCGGCCTGGGGGCTGACGCGCGTGCCCGGGCGAGGGCCTGACGCCCACCGCCTCGGCGACCGACGCCACGACGGCGTCCCCGTCCCCCTCGCCCAGCCCGGTGCCCCCGCCCCGCGTCCAGCGTGCACAGGTCGAGGCGGCGGCCCGGTGGGTGGCCGATGACCTGGGGGCGACCGTGGGCGCGGCGGCCGAGGGCCTGCTCGCCACCGCCCCGGTCGTGGTGGTGGCCGACGGCCCGATGCTGACGCCGGCGCGGGGCGTGGCCTGGCGCCTGCACGCCCCGCTGCTCCCGCAGGACGTCCCCGATCTCGACGGACTGCTGGACCGCCTCACGACGACGACGGTGGTCCAGGTCGTCGACGCGGGCGCCACGTCCCCACCTGCCGACCTCGGCGGGTCCGGACGCGACGTCGTGGTCGTCGAGGTCGAGGGGACCCGGGTCGACCGCACGCCGCTCGAGGACGTCGTCGTCCCCGAGCGCCCCGTCGCGGGCACCGCCCCGCTGGTGCTGGTCCGCACCGACGACCCCGCCCGGCCGCTGCTCGACACGATCGCCCTCGCCGGCGACGTCCCGCTGGTCCCGGTGGCCGGCGAGCTCGCCCGCGACCAGGACGCCGTGGCGCGCCTGCAGCGGGGCAGCGACCGGCCGTGGGCCGTGGCGGGCACCACCGCGGCGTGGTCGGGCACCCGGCCACAGTTGCTGGCGTGGGACGTCGAGGTCGCTCGGTCGGGCGTGGAGCTTCCCGGCGGTGGCCTGCGGATGTTCCCGGGGCGGCAGCTCGTGGCGATGTACGGCTCGCCGAACGCGGCCTCGCTGGGGATCCTCGGCGAACAGCCCGTGGGCGCCGCCGTCGACCGAGCCCGCACCCTGGCCGCCGACTACGCCCCGCTGGTGGACGTGCCCGTCGTGCCGACCTTCGAGATCATCGTCACCGTGGCCTCGGGCGCCGCGGGGACGGCCGGCGACTACTCCATCCGCGTGCCCCACGACCGCGTGCAACCGTGGATCGACGCGGCCGCCGAGGCCGGCATCTACGTGGTCCTCGACCTGCAGCCCGGCCGCACGGACTTCCTCACCCAGGCCAAGGAGGTCGAGCCCCTCCTGCGGCACCCGCACGTCGGCCTCGCGCTGGACCCCGAGTGGCGGCTGCGCGCCGACCAGGTCCACCTGCGCCAGGTCGGGTCGGTCGGCGTCGAGGAGGTCCAGGCCGTGGCGGACTGGCTGGCCGACCTCACCCGGCGCGAGGGCCTGCCGCAGAAGGTGCTGCTGCTCCACCAGTTCCGCAAGTCGATGCTCCGCGGCATCGACGCCCTGCAGCCCCCGCCGGAGCTCGCGGTCGTCGTGCAGATGGACGGGCAGGGGTCGCAGGGCGCCAAGGACGCGACCTGGCAGGCGATCACCACGATCGACCCGCCGCAGGGCGTGTCGTGGGGGTGGAAGAACTTCTACGACGAGGACACGGTGCTGCGCAGCCCCGCGGACACGATGGCGGTCGAGCCCACGCCGGTCCTCGTCAGCTACCAGTGAGGACACCGAGGAGGGGCGCCCCCGATGTGTGACACGGTGGTGGTGCGCCGGCCCGGCGGGACGTGGTTCGCCAAGAACTCCGACCGCGAGCCCGGCGAGCCCCAGGCGGTGCGCGTGGTGCGTCCGCCCCGCGACGGTGGGTCCGGTCGCGTACGCGCGACGTGGATCGAGGTCGACGCCCCGCCCCGCCATCTCGCCGCCGTCCTGTCGCAGCCGGTCTGGATGTGGGGCGCCGAGATGGGTGTCAACGAGGCCGGCGTGGCGATCGGCAACGAGGCCATCTTCTCCCGTGCGCGGACCCGCGAGCCAGGGCTGCTCGGCATGGACCTGCTGCGGTTCGGACTCGAGTGCGGCGACACCGCCCGCGCAGCGGTGGAGGTGATCACCACCCTGCTCGAGGCGCACGGGCAGGGCGGACGCGCCGGGTACCACGACGCCCGCTTCCACTACGACAACAGCTTCCTCGTCGCGGACGCGTCCGACGCGTGGCAGCTCGAGACCAGCGGCCGCCAGTGGGTGGCCCGGCGCGTCACCGACCAGCAGGGGATCAGCAACGCGCTCAGCATCGGCACCGACCACGACCTGGCCGCCGGCACGGTCGCCGCGACCGCGGACGCGGCAGGGGACTGGGACACGGCCCTGATGCCCCGGCTCGCGGGCGCCCGCTCGCGCGCCACGACGACCACACGGGCAGCGGCGAGGCTCGGGCCGTCGCCGTCCCTCGGCGAGCTCGCCGCCATCCTGCGCCAGCACCGCGACCCCGACGGTGATCCGCTGCGGGGGTCCAACCGCGACGTGTGCATGCACGCCATGGGACCGGTCCGGCGCTCGCAGACCACCGGCAGCCTCGTGGCCCACCTCGCCCCCGACGGCCCACGCATCGCCGTGACCGGGGCGTCGGCCCCGTGCCTGGCGGCGTTCCGACCGGTGGACCTCACCGACCCCGGCGCGCGTCGGGGTCACCGACCCGGATCACTGGTACCGCCACGAGCGTGTCCACCGCCGCGTCCTGCTCGACCCCGACCTGCGGCACGAGGTCCGCGACCTCGTCGCCGCCGGCGAGCCCGAGGTCCTCGCGGCGATCGAGGGCGGCGACCTGTCCATGGCGGAGGCTGCCGCCCGGGACCTCGAACGGCGCCGGCTTGCGGTCGCGGCGGGCACCGAGGACCCGCCGACCCGCCCCTCCCGCCCCGCCGGCTGGTACTGGGCGTGGCGCGACTGGCGGGACGGCGTCCCCACCTGACGCCCCGGCTGTCTGGAAGGTCGGTTGTCGGGTGCCCCCGCAGGACGCGTAGCCTGCCGCGAGACGTCCCGGAGTCGAAAGGGCCACCCCCATGGGTGACGAGTACACCACCGTCAGCGGGTTCCCGCTCGAGGCCGTGTACGGCCCCGGCGACCTCGACGGGTTCGACCCCGACGCCCAGCTGGGGCAGCCGGGCGCGTACCCCTACACGCGGGGCGTGTACGACTCCATGTACCGCGGTCGGCTGTGGACCATGCGCCAGTACGCCGGGATGGCGACCGCCGAGGAGTCCAACGAGCGGTACAAGTACCTGCTCGAGCAGGGCACCACGGGCCTGTCGGTGGCCTTCGACCTGCCCACGCAGATGGGGTACGACAGCTCGGCGGAGATCGCCGAGGGCGAGGTCGGCAAGGTCGGCGTGGCCATCGACACCGTCGAGGACATGAAGCGCCTCTTCGACGGCATCCCGCTGGACCAGGTGTCCACGTCGATGACCATCAACGCCCCGGCGTCCCTGCTGCTGCTGATGTACGAGATCGCCGGGGACGAGCAGGGCGTCGCCTCCGAGAAGCTGCGCGGCACGATCCAGAACGACGTGCTCAAGGAGTACATCGCCCGCGGCACCTACATCTACCCGCCGGCCCCGTCGCTGCGCCTGATCGCCGACACCTTCGGCTACTGCGCCGACCACCTGCCGAAGTTCAACACCATCTCCATCTCCGGCTACCACATGGGCGAGGCCGGGGCGACGCCCGTCCAGGAGATCGCCTTCACGCTGGCCGACGGGATCTCCTACGTGGAGGCCGCGATCGACGCCGGACTGGACGTCGACAGCTTCGCGCCCCGCCTGTCCTTCTTCTTCGTGTCGCGCTCGACGCTGCTCGAGGAGATCGCCAAGTTCCGCGCGGCCCGCCGCATGTGGGCACGCATCATGAAGGAGCGGTTCGGGGCGAAGGAGGAGAAGTCGATGATGCTTCGCTTCCACACCCAGACCGCCGGCGTCCAGCTCACCGCCCAGCAGCCCGAGGTCAACATGGTCCGCGTCGCCATCCAGGCGCTCGCGGCCACCCTCGGCGGCACCCAGTCGCTGCACACGAACTCGTTCGACGAGGCGCTCGCACTGCCCACCGAGAAGTCGGCCCGCCTGGCGCTGCGCACCCAGCAGGTCATCGCGCACGAGTCCGACGTCGCCCGCACCGTCGACCCGCTGGCCGGCAGCTACCTGATCGAGTCGATGACCGACGAGATCGAGCGCGAGGCCATGGGCTACATCGAGCAGATCGACGAGATGGGCGGCGCCGTCCGCGCCATCGAGGAGGGCTACCAGAAGGGCGAGATCGAGCGCTCTGCCTACGACTACGCCAAGGCGGTCGAGAACGAGGAGCAGATCGTCGTCGGCGTCAACCGGTTCCAGCTCGACGAGCACCCCGACGCCGAGCTGCAGAAGGTCGACGAAGCCATCCGCCAGGGCCAGATCGACCGCATCGACGCGGTCAAGGCCGACCGCGACCAGGGCGGGGTCGACGACGCCCTCGACGCCATCCGGACGGCCGCGCAGGGCGACGACAACCTGCTGGTCCCGATGCGCGAGGCGCTGAAGCGACGGGCCACCCTGCAGGAGGTCTGCGACGTCCTGCGCGACGAGTGGGGCGGCTACGTCCCGCGCGACACGATGTGACCCGCGTGACCATCCCTCCCGAGTCCCTCGGCACCCCGCTCGACGTCCGCCCGCTGCTCGCCCCGCTGCGGGAGGCGCTGGTGGAGGTCATGACCGACCGCAGCGACAGCGCGTGGCAGGCCGCCACCACCACGGGGTGGACGGTGGCGGACACGATCGCGCACCTGCTCGGTGACGACCTCGGCCGCCTCGCCCGGACCCGCGACGGCCACCATGCGCCCGGCCCGGCCGTGGACGAGAGCTTCGAGCAGTACATCGACCGGCTCAACCAGGAGTGGGTCGTCGCGGCGCGGCGGCTCAGCCCCCGGCTGCTGGTCGAGCTGCTGGCCCACACCGGCAAGCAGGTCCGGGCGCTGTGGACCGGCCACGAGCTCGACGAGCCGTCCGAGGCCGTGTCCTGGGCGGGCGTCGACCCCGCCCCGCTGTGGCTCGACATCGCCCGCGACTACACCGAGTACTGGATCCACCAGGCCCAGGTCCGCGAGGCCCTGGACGAGCCCCTGCTCGACGACCCGCGGTTCCTCGAACCGGTGGTGTCGACCTTCCTGCGCTCGTTGCCCCATGCCCTGCGGGACCTCGCGCCCGAAGAGGGCGAGGCCACGCTGACCATCGAGGTCACCGACCTCACGCCGGGGGACTGGCACCTGCGCGCCGACCCGGACGGCTGGCGTTTCGTCACCGCTGTGGGCCACGCCGACACGCTCGTGCGCTGGGACGCCGACACCGTGTGGCGCCTCGGGTGCCGCATGATCGACCCACCGACCGCCCGGGCCCGTGCCCACGTCGACGGGGACGTCGAGGTCGGGGCGGTCGTCTGCGAGCTGCTTTCGGTCATCCGGCCGGAGTGAGGAACGGCGCCAGCAGGCGGTCCGTGACCTCGCGCAGGCGGGCACGAGCCTCCGCGTCGCGGGCCTGCGGGTGCGGGTCGGTGCGACGCGTGCCCTGGAAGTACGTGCCCGTGGCGGTGGCGAAGGCGTCGTCGGCGACCAGGCGCATCGTCGCGTCGAGGCCCTCCCGGACGCTGCTGTGGGGCGTGATGCCCGCCTCGGTCACCATCGTCGTGTCCATGTAGGTGGCCGGGTGCAGCGCGTTGACGGTGACCCCGTCGTCCGCGAGCTCGGCGGCCTGGTCGATGGTGGCCATGACCAGGGCCAGCTTGCTGCGGCGGTAGGCGTCGACGCCGTCGTAGTCCTGCGTGAACTCGAGGTCGTCGACGTCGACCGGCGCCTGACCCGCCGAGGCGACCTGCACCACGCGTGCTGGTGCCGACCGGGAGAGCAGCGGCGTCAACCGGCGGGTCAGCAGCACCGGGGCGAGGTAGTTGACGGCCAGGTGCAGCTCGTGGCCGTCGGCGCTCTCCTGGCGGCCGGTGTCCCCGCCCGGATGGAAGCCGACCCCGGCGTTGTTCACCAGCACGTGCAGGCGATCGTGGTCGGCCGCGACGCGGTCCGCCAGCCCGCGCGTGGCCCGCAGGCTGGCCAGGTCCGCCAGGTACAGCCCGTGCGCCCCGTCCGGGTTGGCATCGCGGACCTCGGCCAGGGCCTGCTCGCCCCGTCCCGGGTCGCGGCCGTGCAGCAGGACCGTCGCGCCTGCTTCGGCCACCGCTCGCGCGAGCGCTCGTCCGAGCCCGTCGGTGGAGCCCGTCACGAGTACCGTCCGGTCCGTCAGGGTGGTCATGGGCGTGGCCTGTCGTGGTGGGTGTCGTCCCGCCCCATCGTGGGGACCGAACCCGGACGCGACCACCGACCCACGGCGAGGGGACGACCGACGTGCCGACCCGCGACGGCATCCCGTCGAGCGGCAGCGCCCGACTCGGCGTGATCGTGGAACGGGACGGCGACGGCTGCGTGTGGTGCTCGCGGCCGTTCGACCGGCTCGTCCGCCCGACGCGTGAGCACGTCATCCCGCGGATCAAGGGCGGCCCGTCGTGGCTGGAGAACGAGGTCGCCGCCTGCGCCCGGTGCAACCGTGAACGCGGCCACGCCACGCCGGTGCAGTGGCTCGACGAGGTCCGCCAGCGCGGCCGCGCCCCGCGTGCCGAGGTGCTCGAGGCCTCGCTGGTCCGGCTGGCCGAACGCATCCGACGCGAGGGCGGGGCGCGGCGCATCCGCAAGACCCTGGCCGCCGAGCTGCGCAAGCTCGGCCGCCACGACGCCCTGCCGTGACGGACACGCCCTCGTGACTGATGCTCGGGCGGCCGGTCGTCGCTGGTCCGTCGGACGGGCCCGCCCGCAGCGGCCGGTCCGCCCTCGTGGCGTTAGGTTGGGCGGCCCACGGACAAGGACGGCACGCACGTGACACGCATCGTGATCCTCGGTGGTGGCCCGGCCGGGTACGAGGCCGGACTGGTCGCCGGCGAGCTCGGGGCCGACGTCACGATCGTCACCGACGAGGGGCTCGGCGGCAACGGCGTGCTGTGGGACGTGGTGCCCTCCAAGGCGCTGATCGTGGCGGCCGAGGCCATGGGCTGGCTGCACACCGCCAACCTGCTCGGCGTGCACGTGGCCGAGATGTCCGAGCACGACGAGGTGCCCGCCGACCGGACCATCGTCGACTTCCCCAAGCTGTCCCGTCGTGTCCTCGGGCTCGGGTCCAACCAGTCCTCCGACATCGAACGCAAGGTCACGGCGGCCGGGGTGACGCTGGTCCGGGGCCGCGGCCGGATCACCGGGTACCACGAGGTGACGGCGACGCGCGAGGACGGGACCGAGGAGGTCCTGCCCGCTGACTACGTGCTGGTGGCCACCGGCTCGCGCGCCCGCGTGCTGCCGTTCTTCGAACCGGACGGAGAACGGGTCCTCGTCGGCCAGCAGGTCTACGGCCTCCCCGAGGTGCCCGAGCACCTCATCGTGGTCGGGTCCGGTGCCACCGGTGCCGAGTTCGCCCATGCGTTCGTCCGCTTCGGGTCGCAGGTCACCCTGGTCTCGTCACGCGAGCTCATCCTGCCCACCGAGGACCCCGACGCCGCCCAGGTCATCGAGGACGTCTTCGAACGCCGTGGGATGACGATCCTTCGGCGCTCCCGTGCCACGTCCTGCACACCCGACGCCGACGGGGTGACCGTCGGGCTCAAGGACGGCGGCGAGGTCCGCGGCAGCCACGTGCTGTTCACCGTCGGGCAGGTGCCGGTGTCCTCGGACCTCGGCCTCGAGGTGTGCGGCGTCGAGACCAACCAGTGGGGCGGGATCGACGTCGACGCGGTCGGCCGGACCTCCTGCCGCTGGGTCTACGCCGCCGGCGACGTCGTCGGCCGCGTGATGCTCGCGTCGGTGGCCGCCATGCAGGGCCGCGTGGCGATGTGGCACGCCCTGGGCCAGGCGGTGACCCCCATCCGGTGGGACGCCGTCGCCGCCACGATCTTCACCGATCCCGAGGTGGCCACCGTCGGCCTGTCGCCGCAGGACGCCGAGGCTGCCTCCATCCCGTTCATCACCGCACGCCTGGACTTCGCGGGCAACCCGCGGGCCAAGATGGCCGACACCACCGACGGGTTCGTCAAGGTCCACGCCATGCGCGGCTCGGGCATCGTGCTCGGGGCGGTCGTCGTGTCCGCGCGCGCCAGCGACCTCATCCAACCGCTCGCCGTCGCGGTGCAGAACCGGCTGACGGTGGCGCAGCTGGCCCAGACCATCGCCGTCTACCCGTCGATGCAGGGCTCGGTCGCCGAGTGCGCCCGCATGCTCATGACGCGGCTCGAGCAGCCGGACTGACGCGTCGAGGTCAGTACTCCTGCTCGCGCGGGCCCTTCTGCGACGCGCCCTTCGCCTGGGCCAGTCGCAGCACCGTCACCAGCCCGACGCCGCCCACGACGTTGCCCAGCACGGCCCAGCCGAAGATGCCGGCCCACATGGCGTAGGTCAGGGACGGGTCGACCCAGACGGCACGCGAAGATCTCCAGCGACGTCACGATCGAGTGCAGCAGCGGCGTGGCGGTCAGCACGAACGCGATCCCGATCGCGGCGACGATCTTCCCGACGATGGCCGTGGTGCTGCGCTCCATCCACGTCATCAGCGTGATCGCGGCGCCGCCCAGGACGGCACTGGCGAAGGTGGCCAGCCCGATGCCCTGGTCGGTGAAGTGGGTGCCCACGTCGACCAGCACGGTCGATTCCCGGATCTCCGGGACCCCGGCCACGACGATCGCCATGATCACCCAGCCGCCGAGGAGGTTGGCCACGAGGGTCCCGACCCACAGTCGGGCCACGTCGACCCACTGGCCCCGCCCCGCCACGACCGACAGGACCGGGATCAGGAAGTTCTCGGTGAACAGCTCGGAGCGGCCGAGGACGAGGGCGATGAAGCCGATCGAGAAGGCCACGCCACCCCACAGGGCCGATCCCGTCGCGTGCCGGACGGTGAGCATGGCCATGACGCCGATGCCGAGGTCGATGCCGCCGACGGCGCCCGTCGCCAGCACGGCCAGCCACGATCGGTTCAGGCGGGTGTCGCCCTCGGCGACCGCCCCGGCGAAGGTCGTCTTGACCGATTCGTCGGCGGTCTCGTGCTCCTGGTCGGCCGCCTCGTGGTGGTCGGTCTCCGGGTGCGTGGGGTCGTCGACCTTCTCACGTTCGGGATCGGACGTCGCCTGCTGGCTCACGATGGTCTCCGGCGTCTGGGCCCGAGGACCGGGCGCAGCGGTTCGTATCCCCGTGGTAGCGGGGACGCCTGTCCGAACGGCCCGCGTGGCATGCGTCAGTCCGCGGTCGCCAGGGCCAGCGCCTGCGGTGCGGGAGGCAGCCCGGCCTCCTCCTTCCACGCGCGCCAGCAGGCCTCGAGCTGGTCGACCAGTGCGTCGGTGGGCGCCGCGAACAGCCGTGTGCCGAGGGGCAGCGCCGCCCGTTGCAGCTCCCCGCGACGTCGGTCGAGCACGGCGGCGAGGGTGCGCACCGCGCCCCCGTCGAGGCCCGACCGGGTGTCCAGCTCACCGCGCAGCACCGCGAGGTCGTGGTCGTCGCCGAGCAGGTCGCTGAGCTCGTGGACGTCGTGCTCGGCGGGCACCCCACACCGAGGGCCACAGTGGTTCGAGGATGCGCAGGTGGTAGCGGTGGTACTTGACGCGCTTGCGCCACACGTGCAGCAGGTCGGTGCTGGGGTCCTCGCGTGCGTCCTCGCAGCCGGTCACGGCAGCGTCCGTACGTCGTCGCGAAGCCGTCCGTGAACGCCTCGACGCCGTCGGGCAGCTCCCAGTCGGCGACGCCGTCGCGGACCCCGGACGAACATCCCGAGGGCCTGGTCGATGTCCTCCTGCGCCCCGTCCGCCGCCTCGTCCCGCGCCTGTTCGAAGGGACCCCGTACGGCCGCCGCCGCCTCGCGGACGACGTCGGTGTCCTCGTGCGCCGCGAGCTCGGCCACGGTCTCGAGCACCGCCTCACGGTCCCGCAGTGCCGACAGCAGCCGGGCGGCGTCACGCACGGTGGCGTTGACCTCGTCGTGCAGGTCCGGGGCCACGCCCCGCACCAGGCGCGTCAGCGCACGGACGTGCTTGTTGCGCTTGCGGGCCTCGTGGACCCTGGCGTGGACGTCCTCGCCCCGCACCGCGGCCTCGAGGTCCTCGACGGCGTCGTCGAGACGGTCACGCGCCATCCGGCGCACGTTGGCGGTCACCGACTCGCTGGCACGGACGTGGAACGGCATGGACGACCTCCCGGCTTCGGGTTCGAGCCCATCGTCCAGGCAGTTCACCCGTCACACCGACCGGGGCGGTACGCGAACGGCACTGTCACCACATGACAGTTCCGGTGCTGGAGAACCGGAACTGTCGAGGGCCAGGTCGTCGCATGCGACCTCGCTGACGGTTCCGGTGGCCCTGTACCGGAACTGTCGGTCCCACTCGCCGGACAGGGGCCCCGTCCGCGCCGAACCGCGGGCTCAGTCCTCGATACGGGCCAGGACCGCGCCGGACTCGACGACGTCGCCGGCGGCGAAGCCGAGCGAGGTGACCGTGCCGTCGCGGTGGGCGTTGATGTTGTTCTCCATCTTCATCGCCTCGAGCACGCAGACGAGGTCGCCGGCCGCCACCGTGGCGCCCTCCTCGACGGCGTACTTGATGACGGTGCCCTGCATCGGGGCGACGAGGTCCTCGGTGGCGGCCGCGGCCGCCCCGCCACCGCCGCCGGCGCCCTTGCGGCTGCGGCGCTTGCCCCCGGCGGCGCCCGCGCCGGATCCGGCGGCGACCGCCGCCAGCTCGCCGTAGACCTTGACCTCGAGCCGGCGACCACCGACCTCGACGGTGACCTCGCGGGCCGGACCGGCCTCCTCGCCGCCGCCGGCGGCGGGCCCGTGCGGCGTCAGGCCGGACAGGTCCCACTCCTTCTCGACGGACATGGTGGAGTGCTCGCCCGCGGCGAACTGCTCGTGCAGGACCGCGAACTTGCCGAACTCGAGGGTGGTGGGGATGCCCTCGACGACCATCTCGTCGATGGCGCGGGCCATGCGGTGGCGGGCGACGTCGCGGTTCTCGCCCCACACGATCAGCTTGCCGAACATCGAGTCGTAGGACTGCGGGATCTCGTAGCCCGGGAACGCGGAGGTGTCGAGGCGCACCCAGGGGCCCATGGGCGGGCGGAACTCGGTGATCAGGCCCGGGGAGGGGACGAACCCCATCGCCGGGTCCTCGGCGTTGAGGCGCAGCTCGATCGCGGACCCGGTGAGGGTGACCTCGTCCTGGGTGAGGTTCATGCCCTCGCCGGCGGCGATCTGCAGCTGCTTGTGGACCAGGTCCACGCCGGTGACCAGCTCGGTGACCGGGTGCTCGACCTGCAGACGGGTGTTCATCTCGAGGAAGTAGAAGGTCTCGCCGTCGGCGTCGAGCAGGAACTCGCAGGTGCCCGCGTTGGTGTAGCCCATCTCCTTGGCGACCTTGATGGCGGCCTGCCCGATGCGCGTGCGCAGGTCCTCGGAGATGCCGGCCGCGGGGGCCTCCTCGACCAGCTTCTGGTGGCGACGCTGCAGCGAGCAGTCACGTTCGCCGAGGAAGATCATCGAGCCGTCGAGGTCGGCCAGGACCTGGATCTCGATGTGGCGGGGGCGTTCGAGGTAGCGCTCGAGGTAGCACTCGCCGCGGCCGAAGGAGGCCTTGGCCTCGCGCTGGGCGGCTTCGAGCGCCTCCTTCATCTCGTCGGCGGAGTTGACGACCTTCATGCCCTTGCCGCCACCGCCGTACATGGCCTTGACCGCGACCGGGTAGCCGTACTCGTCACCGAAGCGGATCGCGACCTCGGGGTCGTCGGTGGGCTCCTCGGTGCCCGGCACGACCGGGGTGCCGGCGTTGGTGGCCACCTCGCGGGCGGTCAGCTTGTCGCCCATCTTCTCGATCGCCTCGGGCGGCGGGCCGATCCAGGTGAAGCCGGCGTCCATGACCGCGCGGGCGAAGTCGGCGTTCTCGGAGAAGAACCCGTACCCCGGGTGGATCGCGTCGACGTTGGCCTCGCGGGCGACCTCGAGGATCTTCTCGGTGTTCAGGTAGGACTCGGCCGCGGGGGCCGGGCCGAGCAGGTAGGCCTCGTCGGCCACCTTGACGTGCAGGGCGTCGCGGTCGGCCTCGGAGTACACGGCGACGCTGCGGACGCCGAGCTCCTTGCAGGCACGGATGACACGCAGGGCGATCTCGCCACGGTTGGCGATCAGGACGGCGTCGAACACGCGGGGAGCCTTCGTACCGGGGCATGGGCGGGGCGTGGCGAGCAAGCCTAGACAGCCGGCCGCGTCACCCCCGAGCCCGGACGGGCAGGTCCGCCGGCGAGGCCGTGGACGGCCCGGCGTCGCGGGGTTTTGCCCGCGCCCCGACGAGCCGCGACACTGCGCACGCCCCGGCCCTGCCACGCCACCCGGCGTGCCGGGACGACCCCGCCCCGACTGCGGCCACGTCGCCCTGACCCGGTACCTTCCGCGGCGCTGTCCAAGGAGATCTGCGCACCATGCTTCGTCACGCCAGGGTCCTGGTCCTCACCGCCGTCGGTGCCATCGCGTTGGGTGCCGCTGGGTGCGCCTCCGCACCCGAGGGGTCGGTGGAGGCCGCACCGGTCAAGTGCCCCGAGGGCTCCGACTGCTACGACGTGCCCAAGGCCATCGGCGATGGCGGCTCGTTCAGCATCGAGGCCGGCGAGTTCTTCTTCCGCAACCTCACCGGGACCTACTGGGCCGGCGACATCGAGGTCACCCTCGACGACGTCGGCGGTGCCGAGCACAACATCGTGATCATCGGTGCCAACGAGGGCTCCGACGGCCCCCCGATCGCCCAGGCGCTGCCGGGCGACTCGGCCACCGGGACCGTGAACCTCTTCGAGGGCGACTACGTCTTCTACTGCTCCATT
Organism: uncultured bacterium; assembly: GCA_963796225.1. GTDB lineage: Bacteria > Actinomycetota > Nitriliruptoria > Nitriliruptorales > Nitriliruptoraceae > CAWCLK01. Next base: position 5,287 of record CAWCLK010000018.1, on the reverse strand, counting down.
CCCGGCCACCGCGCCCAGGGCATGGAGGGCCAGATCACGGTCTACGCCACGCAGGACGAGGCCGAGGCGAACCTGCCGGACGAGATCGTCTCCGGCGGCGGCTCCGAGGGCGACACGGCCAGCGAGTCGACCTCGCCCAGCGAGTCGGGGTCCGAGACCGAGTCGGCGTCGCCCAGCGAGACCACCTCCGAGACCGCGTCCCCGACCGCCTCGGAGACCTCCACCGGGGCCTGACCCCGACCCGTAGGCTCGCCGGTGACCTCGACGGGGAACCGGGAGCCGACCGATGGCGGACCTGACGCTGCGATCCTGCTCGATCCGGGCACTGGTGCTGGTGGCGCTGCTGGCCGCGCTCCTGCCGGTTGGCGCCGCACGGGCCCAGTCCGCGGACCCGCAGGTCGTGCGGGTCGCGGGTGAGGACCGGTACGCGACCGCGGCCGAGATCGCCGAGGAGGTCGCGCCGGGCGTCGAGCGGGTGTTCCTCGCGACGGGGCGGGACTTCCCGGACGCCCTGGCGGCGGGGCCCATCGCCGGGGCGCGAGGGTGGCCGATCCTGCTGGTCGAGCGTGACCGCATCCCGAGGGCGACCGCCGACGCCCTCGACCGCCTCGCCCCGGCGGCCATCACGGTGCTCGGCGGTCCGCGGGCGGTGGCGGACACCGTGGTGCAGCAGGCAGGCGCCCACACGACGGGTCCCGTCGAGCGCCTGTCAGGGCCGACCCGCTACGCCACCGCCGCGGCGGTGGTGGACGCGTACGTCGACCCGGGCGTGCCCGTCGCCTACGTCGCGACCGGCATGGGGTTCGCCGATGCCCTGGCCGGCGGCCCCGCGGCCGTCGCCACCGGGGGACCGCTCCTGCTGGTCGAACCCGATCGTGTCCCGACCCCGACACGCACGACCCTGCAGCGCCTGCGTCCCGGGCGGATCGTGGTGCTCGGCGGCTCGCAGGTCGTCTCCGCGGCGGTGCGCACCCAGCTGGAGGAGCTGATCGACGGTCCCGTCCAGCGCGTGGCGGGACCGGACCGGTACGCCACGGCGGCGGCCATCGCGGCCGAGGCGTTCCCGGACCCCGTCGGCACGGTCTACCTGGCGACGGGCCAGGACTTCCCGGACGCGCTGGCCGGCGGGCCGGCCGCGGGGCGCGACGGCGCCCCGCTGCTGACGGTCCGGCACGACTGCGTGCCCGACGTGGTGGTCGACGCGCTGGAACGGCTCGCCCCCGACACCGTGGTCGTGCTGGGCGGGACGGCCGCGGTCAGCCGGACCGCGGCCGACCTCACGCCGTGCTCCGAGGTCGGCCAACCCCGGCCGTCCACCATCCAGTCCGGGCTGGCCGCCCCGTGGGACGTGGTGTTCACGCCGGACGGCCGCACGTTCCTCACCGAACGGGACGCCGGTCGGGTCCGCGAGCGGTTCGCCGACGGCACCCTGCGGCACCGTCCGCACCTTCGACGTCGACGCGGCGGGCGAGGGCGGGCTGCTGGGCCTTGCGGTGTCGCCCGACTACGCGAACGACGGGTGGCTGTACGCGCTGTACACACGCTCGAGCGACCAGGTGATCGTGCGCTTCCGCCCCGACGGGCAGGGCGCCCAGACCATCGTCGCCGGCCTGCCCGACAACACCTACCACGACGCCGGACGCATCGAGTTCGGACCCGACGGGATGCTCTACGTCGGGATGGGCGACGCCGGCGACCCCGCCGCCGCCCAGGACGTCGGGCGGCTCAACGGCAAGATCCTGCGCTACACGCCGACCGGGGCGCCCGCGCCCGGCAACCCCTTCGGCGACGGCAACCCTGTGTACGCGTACGGCTTCCGCGACCCCCAGGGCCTCACCTGGGACGGGGCGGGGCGCATGTACGCCAGCGAGTTCGGCCAGAACCGCCAGGACGAGATCAACCGCGTGGTGGCGGGCGGCAACTACGGCTGGCCGATCGCGAGGGCAACCTCGACTACCAGGGTGGACCCCGTGCGCCCGACGAGCGGGCCCCCATCTTCACCGCCCACCCGGACCAGGCGTCCTGGTCCGGCGCCAGCGTGCTGGTCGACGGGGACATCCCGCAGTGGGAGGGCGACCTGTTCGTCGCCGCGCTGCGGGGCGAGCGCCTGTACCACCTCGACCTCGACGCCTCCGGCAACGTGGCGGGCGTGGAACAGCTGCTCGTGGGCCAGTACGGCCGCCTGCGCCACGTCACGCCCGCGCCCGACGGGTCGCTCTGGGTGCTGACCAGCAACTGCGACGGCCGGGGTAGCTGCCCGACGGGGTCCGACGACCGGATCGTGCGTCTCGGCAGGTGACGCACCCGACCCTCAGTCCAGGCGGCGGGCCATCATGACGTCGTCGACCTCCTGCCCGTCCAGGACGAACTCGCCCCGCTGCACGCCCTCGACCTCGAAGCCCTCGGACGCGTACAGCCGCTGGGCCGGCTCGTTGCCGCCCAGCACGCGGAGGGTCAGTCGGCGGCCGCCCCGCCGTCGGGCCTCGTCGATGCCGGCTCGCAGAAGCGCCCGCGCGGCCCCGTGGCGGCGGGCGTCGGGGTGCACGGCCAACGCCTGGACCTGCCAGACGTGGGTGTTGGAGGCCAGCGGCGTCGGGTGGCCCAGCGTGAGGTAGCCGATGACCGCCCCGTCCACCTCGGCCACCAGCACGTCGTCGGGATCGTGGTGGGCGAACGGGTCGGCGTCCTCGGCGGGCGCCCGGCCCGGGGAGTGCACCGGGCTGAAGCCGTCGCGGTCGATGCGCAGGATGGCGGGCCCGTCCTCGGCCGTCGCGACCCGCACCTGGGGCGCGGTCATGCCGTCCACCCGAGCCATGCGTCCCCGGCACTGATCGCGAGGTACCAGATGGCGCCCATCAGCACGGGGACCAGCAGGGACCGGACGGCGTCACGCCGCCAGGTCCACAGCAGCGACGCACCGACGAACCAGAGCGCGATCAGGACGACGACCGCCCACAGGGGCGCGACCAGCCCGCTGGAGAAGACGAAGACGCCCACCAGGACGTGCAGCAGGCAGCCGAAGGCGAACCCGATCAGCCCGGCGAGACGGCGGCCGGCGTGGTCGATCTCTTCCATGTCTCGTCCCGGGCGGACGGGCCGGGTCACCCCAGCGGGAAGCGGCCTCCCGCCAGGTCGGGGGCGGCCACGAAGGTGCGGTGGCCGACGCCCTCCAGCAGGGCCGCGTGGGCCCAGTGTGACGCGGCGCCGCTGGGCGGGCCAGCATCCTCGTCGGCGCCCTCGACCACGACCGGGGTCATGGCCACGGCCAGCGCGGCGAGCTGCTCGGGCGTGGGCGTCCCCCCACCCGTGATGACGTAGCGGGGGGTGTCCGGGGCGGTGTCGTCGGCGGCCATCAGAGCGGGATGTTCCCGTGCTTGCGGGCCGGCCGCGCCTCGCGCTTGGTGGACGTGAAGCGCAGGGCCTTGATGAGCTCGATCCGCGTCTGCGACGGCTTGATCACCGCGTCCACGTAGCCGCGTTCGGCCGCGCGCCACGGGTTGGCGAGGTCCTCGAGGTACTGCTCCTCGAACTCCTCGTGCAGCGCGTCCTGGTCCTCGGCCTCCTCGAGCTCGCGCCGGTACAGGATGCTGACCGCGCCGCGGGCACCCATGACGGCGATCTCGGCGCTCGGCCACGCCAGGTTCACGTCGGCACCCAGGTGCTTGGACCCCATGACGTCGTACGCCCCGCCGTAGGCCTTGCGGGTGATGATCGGTGAGCTTGGGCACGCTGGCCTCGGCGTAGGCGTACAGCAGCTTGGCGCCGTGGCGGATGATCCCGCCGTACTCCTGGTCGGTGCCGGGCATGAAGCCGGGCACGTCCACGAAGGTCACGATCGGGATGTTGAAGGCGTCGCAGGTCCGGACGAACCGCGCGGCCTTCTCGGACGACTCGATGTCGAGCACGCCGGCCAGGTGCATCGGCTGGTTGCCGACCACGCCGACGGTGTGGCCGTCGAGCCGCGAGAACCCGCAGATGATGTTCTCGGCGTAGTGCTGGTGCACCTCGTAGAACTCGCCCTCGTCGACGACGTGGCGGACGACGTCACGCATGTCGTAGGGCATGTTCGACGAGTCCGGGACGAAGGTGTCCAGCTCGTCGATGACCCGGTCCGGGTCGTCGTCGGTCGCCACGTGGGGCGGCGCTTCCAGGTTGTTGGAGGGCAGGAAGCTCAGCAGGAACTTGATGTCCTCGATGCAGCTCTCCTCGTCCTCGGCGGCGAAGTGGGCCACGCCCGACTTGGCCGCGTGGGACATGGCGCCACCGAGCTCCTCCATCGTCACGTCCTCGCCGGTGACCGTCTTGATGACGTTCGGCCCGGTGATGAACATGTGCGAGGTGTCCTTGACCATGTACACGAAGTCCGTGATGGCCGGGGAGTACACCGCGCCGCCCGCGCAGGGGCCCATGATGGCGCTGATCTGCGGGATCACGCCCGACGTGCGGACGTTGCGCAGGAAGATGTCGCCGTACCCGCCGAGGCTGACCACGCCCTCCTGGATGCGCGCCCCGCCCGAGTCGTTCAGCCCGACGACCGGCACGCCCATCTTGGCGGCCAGGTCCATGATCTTGACGACCTTCTCGGCGAAGACCTCGCCGAGCGAGCCGCCGAAGGCGGTGAAGTCCTGGCTGAACACGGCGATGCGTCGTCCGTCGACCGTGCCGTGGCCGGTGATGACCGCGTCGCCGAGGATGTGCTTGTCCTCCATGCCGAAGCCCTTGGCACGGTGGACGGCGAAGGCGTCGGTCTCGACGAAGCTGCCCTCGTCCAGCAGCAGGTGGACGCGTTCACGAGCGGTGAGCTTGCCCTTGTCGTGCTGCTTGGCGATGGCCTTCTCGCCACCGCCCGACTCGGCCTCGGCCTGACGGCGTTCGAGCTCGGCGATCTTCTCGGCGGTGGTCTTGGTCACCGGACGGCACCTTCGGGCGGGGACGGGGCGGGCGGCCGGCGGCATCGTAGTGTTGTGCCCCCACGCCCCCTGAAGTCGATCCGTGGAGCCACGCGTGCCCACCGGCCACGAGCGCCTCGACAGCTACCTCGCCGGTCCCTCCAGCTGGAGCGAGCTCGTGCACCTCGAGGAGGTGGACTCGACCAACCTCGAGGTGGCCCGGCGCGTGCGCGACGGCGCCCCGGCCGGCCTGGTCCTGGTCGCCGATCGCCAGACCGCGGGGCGGGGACGCAACGGCCGGGGGTGGCAGGACGTGCCCGGCGGGAACCTGTCGGTCTCGGTCGCCACGGGCGTCCCGGGACCGGCTGCCACGTTGGTCCCGCTGGCCGCGGGGCTGG
>CAWCLK010000017.1:0-90105 GCA_963796225.1 uncultured bacterium | reverse complement strand
CGCGGCGGTCCTTGTCGTCGGCGCGTCACTGCGCCTGGCTGGCGGGCCGTCGGTCGGGGTCGGGCGATGGCGGGGCGGGGTGCCGAGCGTCACCGGTTGGCGCGCCGGACCTCCGCGTCGTGGCTGGCGGCACGATGCCGCAGGTACACCAGGTACATCCCGAGGACGAACCCGAGCGCGGCACCCGCCGCCATCAACCACGGCCATGTTCCGAGCCACTGGTCGAGCAGCCAACCGATGCCCATCCAGACCCCAATGGCGGTCATGAACTCGACGGTCAGTGCCCAGCCAGAATCGAGATCACGCCACATCTGACGTCGAATCTCATGCTGGTCCATGGCGGCGCGAAAGTTACCAACGTCACAAGCGGGCGCAAAACCCGGTCTCGGCCCGTCAGCACGAGCGCTCACCCGGCCTGCGCACCTAGTGTCACCGGCGTGATGCGCCCCGTGACCATCGTGCTGCTGGGAAGCCTGCGTGCCCTCGCACGGCGGCGCGGCACGGGTCCGCTGCAGGTCCCCGTGCCCCACCCCCGATCGCTCAAGGACGCCGTGGAATCCCTCGGGATCCCGCACACCGAGGTCGCCGCGGCGGAGGTCGACGGGACCCTGCGCCCGCTCGACCACCGACTCGTCGGCGGCGAGACGGTCCGCGTCCACGACGTCCTGACCCCGTCCGCCGACGACCTCGGCGTCAGCGCCCCGCCCCGTCCGGGTGGTCGCCGACGTGCACCTCGGCACCCTGGCCCGTCGTCTGCGGGTCCTCGGGATCGACACGTGGTGGCGCAACGACGCCGACGACGCCGAGCTGGCGGCGGTGGCCGAGGCCGAGGACCGGGTGCTCGTCAGCCGCGACCGTGGCCTGCTGATGCGCCGGCAGGTGCGCCACGGGGCGCTGGTCCGGTCGCAGGACCCCGACGAGCAGCTGGCCGAGGTCGTGGCACGACTCGGGCTGGCCCCGCAGCTGGCACCCGGGACCCGCTGCCCGCGGTGCAACGGACCGGTCCGCACCGTGCCCGTCGAGAACGTGACGGACCGGCTCGAGCCCGGCACCCGGGCCGCCGGTCACCGCACGGTGGGCGAGTGCACGGCGTGCGGCCAGCTGTACTGGCACGGGGCACACACGGACGCGCTGGCGGCCATCGAGTCGACGGCCCGTCAGGCCGTGCGGGACGACACCGGGGGTTCGGATTCGGCGTCGCCGACGCCGTGACGGATGCCGATGACGGTCACCCCGGTGCCGAGCAGCACGGCGGCCGCCCCCCCGACCCACACCAGGGCGTCGTCGAACGCGGCCAGGGCGACCACGCCGCCGGCGATGACCGCCGACCAGTAGTACATGACGAGCACGGCACGCCGGTGGGAGTGGCCGAAGGTGATCAGCAGGTGGTGCAGGTGGCCACGGTCCGCCGTGGAGATCGGCTGGCGCCGGTAGGCGCGACGGGCGATCGCGAAGGCCGTGTCCATGAACGGGATGGCGAGCACCAGCACCGGGATGGCCAGCGGGATGGCCCCGGCGAAGTCGGAGTAGGTGGGGGCCGTGGACCGCCCGACGTAGGACACCGCGGCCGACGCCAGCAGCAGCCCGAGCGTCATCGACCCCGTGTCCCCCATGAAGATCTTGGCGGGGTGGAAGTTGTGGACCAGGAAGCCCAGGCAGACGCCGGCCGTGATCGCGGCGACGAGCGGGGCGGTGGTCGGCACGGCCTCGGTCAGGCCCTGGCCCCCGGACACCACCGTGAAGGCGAAGAACGCGATCGACGCGATCCCGACGACGCCGGCGGCCAGTCCGTCGAGCCCGTCGATGAAGTTGGCGGCGTTGATCATGGAGACCATGAGCAGGATCGTGAGCGGCATCCCGAGGTCGGGGGCCATGGCCACGACCTGCCCGAGCCCCGGGATCCAGGCGTAGACGAGCTGGATCCCGAACAGGACCGGACCGAGGCTGGCGACGATCTGGCCCGCCATCTTCACGGTCGGGGGCAGCCCGATCACGTCGTCGAGGATCCCGAGCGTCCCGATCAGCCCCACCCCGACGAGCAGCCCGATGGGTTCGGAGGTCGCCGAGAAGACGTCCCGGAAGGCGGGGAGCAGGGAGGCCAGGCCGAAGGCGACCAGGAACCCCACGATCATGCCGATGCCCCCGAGGGTCGGCACCGGCTCCTTGTGGACCTTGCGCGGGTCGGAGGGCACGTCGACGGCGCCGACGCGCCGGGCCAGCCGCGCCACCAGTGGCGTGACCACGGCGGTGACCACCGCCGCGACCGCGCCGACCAGCAGTGCGGGTCCCATCAGGCGTAGACCGGGAACCTGCCGAGCAGCTCGCCGACCTCGCCGCGCACCGCCCGGCGGTCGTCGTCCGACCCCGTCAGCGCCCGGTCGATCAGGTCTGCGACGGTCTCCATCTCCGCGGGCCCCATGCCCTGCGTGGCGACGCACGAGGCGCCGGCACGGATGCCGGACGCCACGGCCGGTGGGTTGGTGTCGAACGGGATGGCGTTCTTGTTCAGCACGATCCCGGCCTCGTCGGCGCGCCCCTCGGCCTCGGCGCCGGTCAGGCCCTTGCCGGTGACGTCGGCGAGGAACAGGTGCGTGTCGGTGCCGCCCGAGGTGATCCGGTAGCCGCGGTCGGTGAGCCCGTCGGCCAGGGTCCGGGCGTCGTCGAGGATGCGCTGGCCGTACTCCTTGAAGGACGGCTCCATGGCCTCCTTCAGCCCGACCGCCTTGGCGGCGATCACGTGCTCGAGGGGGCCGCCCTGGGTGCCGGGGAACACGGCCTTGTCGATCGCCTTCGCCATGTGCTCCTTGGCGAGGATGATCGCGCCCCGCGGACCGCGCAGGGTCTTGTGGGTCGTGAAGGTGACGATGTCGCAGTAGGGCACGGGCGAGGCGTGGACGCCGGCGGCCACCAGCCCGATGAAGTGGGCCGCGTCGCACATCAGCACGGCGCCGACCTCGTCGGCGATGGACCGGAACGCCTCGAAGTCGAGCTGGCGCGGGTAGGCCGACCAACCAGCGATGATCAGCTTCGGCCGGTGCTCGAGGGCCAGGTCGCGGACCTGGTCCATGTCGATGGTCTCGGTGTCCTCGCGCACGCCGTAGGAGGCGATGTCGAACCACTTGCCCGAGAAGTTGATCTTCATCCCGTGCGTGAGGTGCCCGCCGTGGGGCAGGCTCATCGCCAGGACCTTCTCGCCCGGCATCACCGAGGCGAAGTAGGCGGCGATGTTGGCCGAGGCGCCCGAGTGCGGCTGCACGTTGGCGTGGTCGGCGCCGAACAGCTGCTTGGCCCGGTCGATGGCCAGCTGCTCGATGGGGTCGACGGCCTCGCCGCAGCCCGCCGTAGTAGCGCTTGCCCGGGTAGCCCTCGGCGTACTTGTTGGTCAGGACCGACCCATTGGCGGCCATCACGGCCGGCGAGGCGAAGTTCTCGGACGCGATCAGCTGCAGCTTCGTGCGCTGGCGTTCGACCTCGGTGCGCAGGTAGCCGGCGACCTCCGGGTCGGTGGCCTCGAGGGCCTCGACGTCAGGACCGTAGAACTCGGGCATGGGACGGCCTTTGGGGGCGCGGACGGCAGGCGGGAGACGCCGAGCAGACTACCGAGCGGGCCCGTACGGCCGGCAGTGGCGAACGCCCTCAGCCCGTGGTGGTGTCGTCGAGGTCGTCGTCGCCACCGGTCGTGGGATGGGCGAGCTCGGCCAGGTCGACCTCGTGGGGCGCGAGCTCGCCCCGCGCCACGGCCAGCGCCTGCTCGCCGGGCACGGAACCCTCGCGCAGGACGTGGGGTTCGGCCCGGGTCAGGTCGATGATCGTGGACGGGGCGGCGTCGGTGCGCGGTCCCCCGTCGACGTACACCGCCACGGCCTCGCCGAGCGACTGCTGGGCCTCGTCGACCGTGCGGGCCGGGGGACGCCCGGAGCGGTTCGCGGAGGTCACCGCCAGCGGCCCGACCTCGCGGATGATGTCGAGGGTCACCGTGTCCATGGGCATGCGCAGGGCGACGGTGCCCTCGTCCTCGCCGAGGTCCCAGGTGAGGTTGGGGTCGCTGGCCACCACGATGGTCAGGGGTCCTGGCCAGTAGGCCGCCATCAGCAGCTCGGCCGTCTCGGGGACCTGGGTGACCAGCCCGAGGACCTGCTTCGGGCTGCGGACCAGGACCGGCAGCGGGAAGGACCGCGATCGGTGCTTGGCACGGAAGACCTTCTGCGTGCCCTCACGGTCGAAGGCGTCGGCGGCCACGCCGTAGACCGTGTCCGTCGGCAGCACGACGAGGTCTCCCGCACGCAGCGCGGCGGCGGCCGCACGCACGGCCTCGGTGGTGTCCTCGGCGGTGGCGTCCACCACGTCGCTCACGTCTGACTCCTCATTGCGGTCTCACGGGGACGTCGGGCTCACCACGCCTCGTCTGGCGACGAGGCCTCGTCGGGCGACGAGGGCCCGGTCCCGGCCGGTCAGGTCGGCGACGACACGGACGTCGACCAGGCCGGCTGCCTGGGCGACCCGGGCGGCGTCGTCGCCCCGCCGGTCGTCGATCTCGACGACCACGGTGCCCCCCGGACACAACCACGTCGGGGCCGCCGCCAGCAACGCGTCGACGACCTCGTGGCCGTCCTCGCCCCCGACCAGGGCCTCGTGGGGATCGTGCTCGCCGACCTCGGGCTCCCAGGAACCGGCGTCGCCCGCCGGCAGGTAGGGCGGGTTGGACACGAGCACGTCCACGGTGCCGGCCCAGTCGGCGCGGCGCGACGTCGAGCAGCTCGCCGCGCGTCAGCTCGACGCGGGCGGCGGGTGCGAGCCACGGCCCCGGGCGCCACGGCGTCGGGACGTGGCCCGGCATGCAGGGCGGCCAGGTTCTCCCGCGCCAGGTCCACCGCTGCGGCCGACCGGTCGCCCGCGACCACGTGGACGCCGGGGACCTCGCTGGCCACGGCCAACGCGATCGCTCCGGTCCCCGTGCAGGGTTCGACGACGCGGGGCGCGTCGCCGGCCCGGTGCCTCGATGGCAGGCCGACCGGCCTGACTCCGGCCTCCTTGGCCGCATCGATCGCGAGGCCCGCGACCACCTCGGTCTCGGGGCGGGGCACGAAGACGCCGGGGCGGCAGGCCAGCTCGACCCACCGGAAGGTGGTGTGGCCGAGCACCAGCTGGAGCGGCTCGCGCGCCGCCCGGCGGCGGACCAGCTCGTCGAGCACGCCCGCGTCGCAGCTGGCCAGCGTGGGGCCGAAGCGCTCCTCCATGGCGTCGACGATCCAGCGGGCGTCGACCTCGGGCGTGGGCACGCCCGCCGCGTCCAGTCGGTCGGCGACCTCCTCGACGAGGTCCCAGCGGGTGGTCACGGCTCGCCCGCGGCCAGCTTGGCCTCGCGTTCGGCCTCGCGCAGTGCCTCGACCACCTCGTCCAGCTCGCCGCCGAGCACCTCGGAGAGGTTGTGGACGGTGAGGTTGATGCGGTGGTCGGTCACGCGCGACTGCGGGAAGTTGTAGGTGCGGATCTTCTCGGAGCGGTCCCCGGTGCCGATCTGCACGCGGCGCGCGTCGGCACGCTCGGCCGCGGCGCGGTCCTGCTCGGCCTGCAGCAGCCGGGAGCGCAGGATCCGCAGGGCCTTGTCGCGGTTCTGGTGCTGGGACTTCTGGTCCTGGCAGGACACCACCAGCCCCGTGGGCAGGTGGGTGATGCGGACGGCGGAGTCGGTGGTGTTGACGCTCTGGCCGCCGGGCCCCGACGACCGGAACACGTCGATCTTGAGGTCGTTGGGGTCCACCTCGACGTCGACCTCCTCGGCCGCCGTCATCACGGCCACCGAGGCGGTGGAGGTGTGGATGCGGCCCTGGGACTCGGTCGCCGGGACCCGCTGGACCCGATGGACGCCGGATTCGTGCTTGAGGAGGCCGTACACGCCGTCGCCCGTGACCTCGAGGATCGTCTCCTTGACGCCGCCGATGTCCTGGGCGGACTCCTCGAGCACCTCGACGCGCCAACCGTGCGACTGCGCGTAGCGGGCGTACATCTCCTTGAGCTCGCCGGCGAACAGCCCGGCCTCGTCCCCGCCGGCCGCCGCGCGGATCTCGATGATGACGTCACGGTCGTCGTCGGGATCCTTCGGCACGAGCAGCAGCCGCAGGCGGTCGCGCAGGGCGGGCAGCCGAGCAGCCATCTCCTCGGCCTCCGCGGCCATCATGTCCGCCTCGTCACCGTCGCCGCCCTCGGCCATCTCGCGTGCCGCCGCGATGTCGTCGACCAGCTGGCGTTCCTCGCGGAAGGCCGCGACCAGCTCCGCCAGGTCGGCGTGCTCACGCAGCAGCGGCTGGTAGGTGGCCTGGTCCGCGATCACGTCCGGATCGGCCAGCATCGCCTCGACCTCACGGAATCGGTCCTCGTGGGCCTGGAGCTGGGACAGCAGCGGGAACGTGGTGGTGTCGGACACGGCGGGGCCTTGCAGGATGGGTCGTCGCGGGGCGGGGGTGCCCCGCCGCTAGGCCCCGTCGGTCGGCTCGAGCGGTGCCTGCTCGGGCTCCGCGGACGGCCCGGTCACGACCCGGCTGGGCAGCCCCGGGGCCACCCGCCCCACCAGGTGCTCGTCGGGCACGACGGCCTCGAAGGCGCGGATCGCGACCTCGATCTGGTCGGTCGTGGGGGGCTTGGTGGTGATCATCTGCAGCCAGAGCCCGGGCTTCATCAGGGCGGCCACCACCGGGTTGTCGCCCCGCGCGGCGCCCAGGCGCAGTCCCTCGTAGGCCAGTCCGGCGATGACCGGCAGCAGGACGATGCGCAGCGCCACGTGGTAGCCGATGGCCACCAGCACCCCGCCGTCGGGAGCGGGAACGATCGTCCCGACCACCGTGTAGACGACCAGTGCCAGCAGCATGACCATGATCAGGAAGTTGGTCCCGCAGCGCACGTGCAGCGTCGAGTACCGGTCGACCGTGGTCGGTTCCAGCACCTCGCCGTGCTCCCAGGCCGCGATCGTCTTGTGCTCGGCCCCGTGGTACTGGAACACCCGCCGGATGTCGGCCACCAGCGAGATCGCGGAGAGGTAGCCGAGGAAGATCAGGATCCGCACCAGGGATTCGACGAGGTGGAACGCCGCCCCGTCGCCGAGGGACTCGTCGAACAGCCACGCAGTCCAGTGCCTTGACGCCGGCCGACGGCAGGAAGATGAAGATCCCGACGAACACGAGCAGTGCCAGGGCCATCGACGCACCCATGGCCGCCCCGCCGACGTCCTCCTGGTCCTCCTCGTCCAGCGACTCGCGAGCCGAGACGTTGAGGGCCTTCATCCCGATGGCCAGCGAGTCGCCCAGGGCGTACACCCCGCGCGCCATCGGCTTCTTCAGCCACGGGTGCCGCTCGGGCAGGTCGGAGACCTGCGTGGCACTCGACGTAGACGTCGGTGTCGGGGCGGCGGACCGCCACGGCCCATGTGTCGGCGCCCCGCATCATCACGCCCTCGATGACGGCCTGGCCCCCGTAGTAGTGGGGGGCCATCTCCATCGGGTCGAGGCGGGATTCGGCCGATTCACTGCGGTTAGCGTGCGATTCAGCCACTTCGAGGCTTCCGTTCGAATGCGTGAGGCCCACATGGAGGCCCACATGATTGTTCGCGGATTGTCCGACGGGCGGGTGCCCAGTGGGCCCGATGTCGTCGTGGCAGCGTCCTGCCACTCTCTTCGTCAGCCTGCGCCGGGTCGCCGAGGGTACAGCTCGCCCTTCCGCGACACGCCCTGCCACCAACCCAGCTGACCCGTTGACGGAAGCCCGTAGCCGAGCCCAACCGCCGGCTGTCGAGGATCACGCGTTCAGCGCATCGACCAGTGCGGCATGGAACGCGGTCAGCCCTGCCGCGAGCCGGCGCTCTGCGAGCGTGGCGGTGGTCAGCCAGGTACTCGTCCGCCGACTGCACGACCACCCCGAGCTCGGCGAGGGCCTCGGAAGGGAAGCCGCCACCCGATCGTTGGTGACGATGTGGGTGGCGTCAGGAAACACCTCGGGAAGGCCTTGCGGCGAGGAGCATCCTCGCCGGGCACCAGTACTCGGCCCCACCGTCCTGCTCAAGGAACTGCTGGCTCGATACGCCGACGACCAGACCCCCGGCGAGCTCACCGACGAGCAGGTTGCCGCCTTCGGCGAGTCGGTTCGCGATCTGCTGGACGACGACCGTCGCGCGGATGCCTGGCGCCGATGAGCTCACCCGCAACCTGGCTGGTCGACACCTCTGCACTGGCCCGCCTGTCCGCGCCCGACGTCGACGACGTACTGCGACCACTGATCGACGCCGGTCGCGTCGCAGTGACCGCAGTCACGCTCCTGGAGGTCGGCTACACCGCCCGGTCCAGGGCGGACCACGAGCGGTCCCAGCAACCGCCCCCGGCGGCACAACGCGCTCCCAGCGGCAGTTCGCCCCGACGGCTCGGATCGGCGGCCTCCAGCTGAGGCGGACCAGACGCTCATACGCTTGCCGAGGCCACGGAGGGAGCGAGATGATGGGGCTACCCGGACGTTGCCCGCAGTGCGGTGGCGGTCTCGAGTCTGGCCGCGTGGTCGGACAAGGCGTGTACCTCAACTGGATCCCAGAGGGTGAGCGCGTCGGCTGGGTCACGATCGGCAAGGAGCACGTTGCTACGGGCTCGCTCGTCCGGGGCCCCGAACTCGCTTCTGTGCGATGTCGAGCATGCAGACTCGGGTTCTTCCAGACGTGAACCCATGCCCAACGGCGGTTTCTCACACGTCCCGGACGTCCAGGCCCACCGTCGTGAGGTGCTCGAAGTCAGCGGTGTTGCGTGTGAACAGCGGCAGACCGTTGGCGAGGGCGACGGCCGCGATCATCAGGTCGACCGCTCGAGCTCCTCGGGGCTTGCGGTCGGCCGTGCGGGTGACTGCGTACACGCGGGCGTAGGCGCGTGCTGCGGCGGCGTCGAACGGCAGTGGGTCCAGCAATGACTCCACGCGCTGAAGACGATCCTGACGTCGCGCGCGCTCATCCGCGTCGTCGGTGGCGTGCGGGCCGGCGGCCAGCTCGGCCAGGGTGATCGCCGAGATCGCGGGCTCCTCCGGCAGTACCTCCCGGGAAAGCGACTCCAGCGCGATGACCACCGACGTGTCCAGCAGCCCACGGACCGTGGCTGTCGAGGTCACGTCACCGGCTCGATGTCCTGATCGGCCACCTCGTCCACGTCGGCGCGGAACCGCTCCGGGTTGATCGCAGGTGCCGTGCGAAACGCCTCCAGCAGCAGGTCACGGGAGACGAAGCGGCGGCGTGCTGGTCGTAGTTCGCCGACGGGGATGCCATTGCGGGTGACGATGAAGTCCTCGCCGCGGTCGAGGGCGCGCATGATCTCCCCGCTGTCGTTGCGGAGCTCGCGCTGGCTGATCGTTCGGCTCATGCGGAGCACGATACCCGCCCTGTAGCACAAGCGCTACACCACTCCAGATCGCCCTGGGCGTGCGACCTGAGAAATCCGTCTGGAGCGATGCTTCTCGACAGCGTGAGACGCGAGGACCGCTACCCGCCGGCGATGTCCTCGACGAGAAGCATCAACGTGAGATCGTCGATGGGAGAGGGCTCGAACTCGCAGTGGCGGTAGAAGGCGGCGGCCTGCTCGTCCTTGGCGTGCACGAGAAGGACTCGCATCCCTGTGACCTCGGCGACCTCGAGCGACTTGAGCAGGAAGTGCTTGAGCAGGGCCGCGGCCAGGCCCCGTCCCTGGTGCTTCTGGTCGACAGCCAACCGGCCCAGCAGAAGGGCAGGCACCGGGTCGGGCTGGTTGCGTGCGGCTCGCTTGGTGGCCTCGGACCGCAGCACCACCGCGGTGCTCGACGCGTAGTAGCCGACGACTCGGGCGTCGTCGTCGGCCACCACCCATGTCCGGCTTGAGCCACTGCCCTGGTTGCTGCGGGCTCGGCGCGTCAGCCAGTCGTTGAGGGCGACGTCGCCGCAGTCGAAGTCGTCGATGACGTGGTCGACGGCCAGCAGGTCCGGACCGCGGTAGCGACTCACGACTCAGGCGGCTCGAGGACCGAGGGGTTCGTCAGCAGCTTCGCCAGTCTGGGCTTGTGGGTCGGCGGGCGGCTCAGAAGCGCCTCGAACTCGCTCCACGCAGCGTCATCGACGGCGAACACACGCCGGTCGGCGAGGTCCGTCTCGGCGGCTTCAACAGCATGGCGAACCACATACTCGTTGAGAGATTCGCCGGTGGAAGGCCGGCCCGTCCCGCGACGTTGCTGAAGGACCACCTGCGACCGCGATGCCATCCCAGCGAAGATCGCCCGCGGTATATCGACGTGCGAGGACCCGCGACCAACGGCGGTTCTGAGCTGCTCGTCGAGGGGATGCGCACGACCGGCGGGCAGGCACGTCGGCGATGAGGTTGAAGTCCTTGTCGAGGTGGAGGACAGCGAGGCCGGCCAGCACGAGGGTGGCCTGGCGACCAGCAGGCGGGCGCCGGTACCCGGGATGCCCGCGTCAGCGAGCAGCTGCTGGACCTCGACGGCGCGGTCCTCGATGGCTGGCGTCAGGTACTCGACCGGCATGGACGCCAACGGTGGCCGCAGCAACCCGCCCGCCTCCTCGCGGGTCGGCGATTAGCCCATCCGAGCCGGGTGACGGTGCTGACGCGGTCCAGGCCGCGCGCGATCAGGTCGGCCCGGGCTGCCCGTCGGATGGCGCGGCCCGGTCGGACCAGCACGGACTTGCGATGAGCCAGGCGATCACTCCCAGGCCTCCTCCATGTCCTCGGTGGTCAGCCAGGTCGGCGAAGGTCTGGGCGAACTGGCGGAGCGACTCCACCGTGACGGGCTCATCGGACGTCGAGGCGACGCGCAGCATCTGCCTGACGCAGGTACTCGGTCCAGGATAGGCCGAGGCGCTTGGCCTTGGCCTCGATGGCAGAGACCACGTCGTCGGGCACGTCACGGATCAGCACGTCGGTCACGCGCGCCTCCTCCATCGGTGGTATCACACGATATCGGAGTCGGCCCTTCCACGTCAGGGACGTGTGGATATCACTCAACAAGGTCCAGGCTCCCACACGGTTCAGAGCGGCGGTTTCCGCGCGCCCTGGTCCCGTTCGGGGTGGACAGATAATGCATCGTGATGCACGGTGATCGATGCAGATAGGAGGTTGCCATGCCCAAGGGTTTCACCGTCCGTCTCGATGACGACCAGGCCGCCGAGCTCAAAGCGATCGCCAAGGTCGACGGGGTCTCGGTCGCCGAGGAGATCCGCCAGGCCATCACCGTCCAGATCGCCGAGCGACGCAAGGAGAGCGCACGGCGTGTATCTGGCCGACGAGCCGCCCGCCCGCCTCCGACAACTACCGGATATCCACACGGGTGTTCAGCAGGTTCACTTGACTCCGTTCAGTTCCTACACTTACGCTCATGAAGCGACGCGACCTCATCAAGCAGATCCGAGACGCTGCCACTACGGCCGGACTGGAGTTCGTGTCGCTGCGCAACAGCGGCGGCCACGAGGTGTTCTCTCTGGACGGCCTACGGATCCCCGTACCCAACCACCGGGAGATCGCCGAAGGCACCGCCCGATCCATCCAGCGTCAGGCCGCGCCAAGCTCGGAGAGGAGTGGTGGACATGACCTCCTACACCGTCACCGCAACCCGCGACGGCAACTGGTGGTCGCTGATCGCCGCCGACGTTGACGGCCGCGAGGTCGCCTCGCAGTCGCGGCGGCTCGACCAGGCCGACGCCGCCATCCGAGAAGCGATCGCTCTGGTGCTCGACGTCGACCAGGACAGCTTCGACGTGGACGTGGTTCCCACACTGGACCAGACCGCCGTGTCCGACGAGACCCTCGAGCTGCTCGACCTGCGCCGCGAGCTGGCCCGGCTCGGTGAACGCAGCCGCCGACTGACCCCCCAAGCGGTGGCCGAACTTCGAGCGGCCGGTCTGACCGTTCGCGACGTCGCCGAACTCCTCGGTGTCACCCCATCACGGGTTTCCCAGATCGAGCACCAGGACCCCAGGACACGCTCAGCCCGCTGAGCCGCACTCCATATCGCTCTTCGACAGGCGGCCCCCAACGGCTGCGACTACCGACGGATCTTCGCAGTGGGCCACCAAGGCCGCATCGCGTGGCGCGATCGACCGAGTTCGTCGATGTCGCGGCGCCGCTGACAAGCGCGAATCGTTCAGGTACGATTGTATCAATCTGGCACATACAAGGGCTCCCGTGGCGAAGGCTCCGTCCACCCCCACCCGCGTAGCGGCCGACATCGCCACCACCGCCACCACGGTCGCCGCGACCGAGAACCGCTCCGTGGCCGAACAGATCACCCACTGGGCCCGCATCGGCATGCAGGTGGAACGGGCCGGGTCGGTCGCCACCCGCCGCATCATGGCCGTCGCGTCCGGGCAGGCACAGTTCTCCACGCTCGACGACGACGAACGCACCGTCGCCCACGGCCTGATCGACGCCCGCATCTCTGAGCTCGCGGCCGCGCAGTCGTTCGGTGCCATGGCCCGCGCCGAAGGGCACGCCACCGTGTCCCTGGACGAGGACGGCAACCTCATCGAGATCGCCGCCGACGGGACCCGCCGAGCACTGTGAGCCGCCTCGACGTCATCGCCGGGCCGAACGGTGCCGGCAAGACCACCCTGTACGAGCGGGTCATCCGACCGCCCGGCCGGGCCTGCCGTTCGTCAACGCCGACCGGATCGCACGCGACCGGTTCCCCGGCGAAGAGCTCGAACGCTCCCATGAGGCGGCACAGATCGCCGCCGAGGCCCGCCGGGCGATGATCGAGGCACGGCTGGACTTCTGCGCCGAGACGGTGTTCTCGCACGAGTCCAAGGTCGACCTGGTGGCCACCGCCGCCAAGGCTGGCTACGACGTGGTGCTCCACGTCGTGCTGATCCCGCTGGCCCTGTCGGGCCCTCGTGTCGCCACGCGCGTCGGCGCCGGCGGGCACGACGTGCCCGCCGAGAAGCTCGCCAGCCGCTACGAACGAATCTGGCCGCTGATCGCCGCGGCCGCGCCCCTCTGCTACCGGGCGATCTTCTGGGACAACGCCACCGACGACGGCCCCTACGAGGTCGCCTCGTACCGCTACGGCGTCGCGGACTACCCGCCGCGATGGCCGGAATGGACGCCCGAGCCGCTGCTGGATACGTGACGGCCAGCCACCAACCACTCATCGAGACGAAACCCCCGAACGCGGCTACCGAGAATTGGCGACGACGCGGGCCGTGCGGTATCACGCGCAACGCAGCCCCGCCGCTAACGATGCTCAACGGCGGTTCCCCTCCGGCTTGGATCTCGAGGGACGGAGCCTCATGCGCATGACGATGCACTCGATCTCGCCATCGAGGCGTGCTACCGCGATGTCCAGGCAGCGCAATCCCGTGCTTGTTGCGCGGGTGCCGCGATCGCCGACGACGCCCATGACCGCCTGGGGCAGTTCGCCCCAACTGCCGTGGCGATCTCGGCCGGCGTAGCTGCGTCAACTGCCGGAGGGGCCAGGGTGTGACGGGTCATGGAGCCTGGTGCGGCAAACTCGATCCGGGTGGTCGCCGGAGGCCGTCGCTTATCACGGGTGCGTCCACCTTCGGGGTCGTGCTGATTCGGAGGGTGACCACCGTCATCGCGACGATCGGCAGGATCAGCGTCCAGGCGGTGGCGACTGACCCAGCCACCGCCCCCACGATGGTGAGGCTCATCGCCAGTCTTGGGCGGGCACGCAGGCGCAGGGTTCCGACGACCATCATGGTCCCCCCGCCGCAGAGTGTGCCGAACCAGAATGCGAGGCCCCCATCGCCGGTCGTGAGCAGTCGCACCGTCTCTGCGATGCCGAGGGCGATGAATACCACACCGAGCCCAACGCCGAGCCGGCGAGCGAGCTCGTCCCTTGAGACCTTCGCCATCCTGCGTGTCCTTGTGGGCTTACGCCGTGGCGACCGCCACGATCCGCGCTGCCGTCACGCCGGCAGCCACGATGGCCAGGGCCACGACCCCGGCCCGCACGGCCGCCCCGGCGCGTGTGATCGTGCGAGCCGGGTTGGCGCTCGGCGCGGCGGCCAGTCCGCCCAGCACCAGTAGGGGCAGGGGCAGCAGGAGGAACAATTCGGTTCCCAGCCCCACGGTGGCCGCCAGCGTGCCGAACAGCCCGCCGATACCGAGGAGGCTCCGCAGGGTGCGGCTCACCCGTCCGCGGCTGGTCGTCGGTAGGCGTGTCGCCAGGCTGGCGAGACCCGCCCCGAAGCCCACCGGCAGCAGGGTGAAGAGTCCGATCGCCAGCCAGGCCGGGCCGAACAGGTGGAAGTCCTCGTTGGCGGGGTCCAGCAGGCCGACGGCCGGGATCGCCGAGGCCAGGGCCGCCGTGGCCCACCAGCGGACGCGGGGGGTGCTGGGCAACCACCGGCCGAGCGCGCCCAGCACCACCAGCGCGATGGCCACCCCGACGAACGTGCCGGCCAGCAGGAGGAACGCCGTACCTCCCAGCGTGATCGTGCCGGGCACGGCTCCGGACTCGGGGCGCACTCCGGTGCCGATGGCCCGGATGTCAGCGCAACCAGGCGCATGGCCCCCCGGGAGCCGATGCCGATGGCCACCAGCCCGGCGATCCCACCCGCCAGGACGATCCCGCCGGCGCGGTCGAGCCGATCGACGACCAGGGGGACGCGGCCGCGAGCCCGCTCCGGTTGGAGCGGACCCGCGGGTGCGGTGAGGATCCCTGTCACAGGTCCACCCCGAGGCAGGCCAGGCGAGCACCGGCGGCGCCGTTGGGCGCGGTCGGGTCCGCGTGGATGACGACCGACTGGGCATCACCCGGGGCGATGGTGAAGGGCACGTGGGTCGCGCTGTGCCCCTGGCCGCTGGCAGTGACGCGGAAGTCGAGCCAGACCTCGGTTCGGGGCGAGATGCCCCCGCCGTGGTTGTAGTGACCCCCGGCCTCCGCAAGGGTGGTCGTGCACGGGCCGGTGTGGACGTGGGCTCCCAGGGTGCGGCCGGCCAGTGACGGCTGGATCCCGTCGACGTCCAGACGGACCATGGTGCCGTGGTCACCCTCGACAACCTGGACCGTCGCCGTGGCGTCCTCGAAACCGTTGGCGGCGTCGGCGTTGGTCTGCAAGGGTCCGGTGAACCAGCTGGGTGCCAGGGCAAGGGCCGTGGCGGGGATGAGCAAGGCGGCCACGGTGAAGCTGGCCACGGAGCGAGTGCGGGACATGGGGCATCCTCTGGGGATGGGGCGCCCGACGGAGCTCGTCGGTGCACCGGGCCGCGGTGTGCGGCCTCACCTCTACAGACGCACGACTTGTCGAACCGGGTGACACCGTCGTGAAGATCGGCGACGATGCGGACCTGATGCGTGCGGTGGCCGTCCCCCGGTGGGAGTACATGGGGCAACCCCGACAGGCATGTCACCCCGCGAGGTGGCGTCGCGCGTCTGTCTGGGTGATGGAGGCCATCCGTTCGATCCCGCTGTCGCCTGCCGTGGTCCGCGAGACCGCGTCGGTCGATGCCCTCGTCGTCCGCCTGTTCGCCGAGGAGGGAGATTCCCTGGTGCGTCTGGCCCGGCTCTTCGTTGACGATCGCACAGCCGCCGAGGACCTGGTGCAGGAGGCCTTCATCCGCTTCGCCCGCGCCGCCCACCGCCTCCGCGACCTGGACGCCGCCCCGGCCTACCTCCGCTCGATCGTGCTCAACCTCGCCCGGGACCACAACCGGCGGGGTCTGGTCTCGCTGCGTCATCACCTGCCCGCGCCCGACCCCGTCGCCTCCGCCGAGGACCAGCTGGTCGAGGCCGAGGGCCGCGAGGAGGTGCTGGAGGCGCTGCGTGGCCTTCCGCTGCGCCAACGGGACGCGATCGTCCTGCGCTACTGGGAGAAGCTGGGCATCGGCGACATCGCGGCCACGATGGGCGTGTCGCGCAACTCGGTCAAGACCCACCTGAAGCGCGGCCTGGCTGCGCTCGAGGGCACGCTGGGGGGTGCATCGTGAACCGGGTGGAGGAACGGCTCACGCGCGTGCTCCGGGAATCGGCGTCGCACGCTGGCCCCGCCCCGGACCTGTTCGCCCGGGTCCGCCGTTCGGTCGAGGAGGACCGGCGGCGGCGGGCCCAACGCCGACGTGCCATCGCCGTGCTGGGATGTGTCGTGGGCGCCATCGTCGCCATCGTCGTCGGCGTCGCCGACGTGAACCAAGGAGCCGTCCTCATGGACTGGTGGATCCTCGAACTGCTGACCACCGCGGTGCTGATCGGCATCGCCCTGTGGCTCGGCCCCTTCATCCGACGCTTCGGCCGCAGCTACGCGGCAGACGTGTTCCGGGCCAACCCCCGCACGGGCAAGAGCTTCCTCGTGCTGGCGGACATCGCCTACTACCTGATCTTCACCGCCTACGTGCTGTTCACGGTGCGGTTCGAACCCCACGACAACTGGGGGACCCTCGTCGGCGCGGCTCAACTGCAGCACGAGACAGCCCGCATCGGCGGCATCCTGCTCATCATCGGCATCCTGCACAGCGCGAACCTGCTGATCCTCCCGGCGATCGGACGCCTGTTCACGCTGAACCGTCGCCTGGACGAGGAGACGCCGCCCGACCCGGATGGGCAGCCATGATCGGCGTGACGATCGCCGCCGTGGTCGGCCTGGCAGCGTTCTCGGTCGTGACGGCCGTGCTGACGACCATCGTCACCCGCCACCCGGAACGGGCGGCCGCCCTCGTGGTGGTCGGCCTCGCCGTGGGTGCCGTCGGGATCGTGGGCCTTGGCCTGCTGATGATCGGGGTCGGCGGCATGGAGACCGCACTCCAGGGCGCCGCCGTCCGTCGAGGAGGCACCGTGGACATCCACCCGGTGCGGGCCATCGTCGGCCTGACCACGGCCGGCCTGCTGCTGGCCACCGCAGCCCGGCTGGTACGAACCGGCGACTGGGCACGGGTCGACCGCGAGAGGACGGGGGAGGCGGGGACCTGACCACGAGAACCGCCGGAGCTTGCACACACAGAGCTCTACCCGCAGCGGGGGCTCTCGAGCGGTCTCGGACGAGCGGCGAATCAGCGGGACGTCGCGCATGAAGTGGCGGCCCGTTGCATGCTCATCCACGCAGGTCCCTGCGGGGATCCGAACGCGGACCTGATCAGAACGCCCGGTACAGGCTGTCTCGGACCGACATCGAGCTGCGCGAGACGCGCCGTCTCGGACGGCACGTCTCGACTACCTGGAACCCGCAACCGCCCGCGTCGTCGCCCGGCCTCCGCCACTCCGCGCGGACAGCGCCCTTGGCGCAAGCCGCGCCACCCCCAGACAGCGGCCGTAGGCCCACATCATGGTGCTCGCGGTGCGCCCACAGCCCCCTGGAAACGTGCCCGAACTAGCGATTTAGCCCCGTTTCGGCACTTCCCCCGTCGGAGTAGTGGGGGCCATCTCCATGGGGTCGCGGTCGGTCACGGTGGGTCCTGGCGTCGTGCTGCGCAGTCCGACACAACGACGAACGGCGCCCCGACAGGGGCGCCGTTCGACGTGAGGTCGTTACTGGCCGGCCTTCTCGAGGCGGCGCTTGAACCGGTCGACGCGACCACCGGTGTCCACCAGCTTCTGCTTGCCGGTGTAGAACGGGTGGCACTCGCTGCACAGCTCGACGCTGATGTTGTCGACGGTGCCGCGGGTCGTGAACGAGTTCCCGCAGGAACACGTGACCGTGAGCTCGGTGTACTCGGGGTGGATGCCCTCGCGCATGTGCACGTCCTTCATCTCGTCGCGGGCCCGAAACGGCGCCGCCTTGGGTATCCCCCGGGGTCGCGTGTGGCACGGCGGTGGGAGCACCGCGTGCGCCGGCAGGCGCGCACCCGTCGAGGATGGGTCGACGCCGCTGGCCGGGCCGGCCACGGCGTCGTGGCGCCATGCTACCCCACGCCACCCCACCCGTCAGGACCGGCCCGATCACGGCGTGATGCCGAGGGAGGTGAGCACGCGGGCCGCCAGGGCGTCGTTGCCGGCGACTCGGGCGACGCGCGCCGGGTCGGGAGCGTCGTCGCGCCCGCAGGCCAGCGGGACGAGGTCGGCGAAGTCGAACGCCATGGTCACCGTGGGCTCCTCGGGGCAGGTGTCGAGCACCTCGCCGGTCCCGAGGTCGAGCCACAACGACGCCGTCTGGTCCCCGTGGACGGTCAGGACCAGCGTGGCCTCGTCGGCCACCACGCGGTCGGGCAGCATCGCCGCCAGCGCCCGGAGGATCCGTGTGGAGGCGGAGGCGGCAGCCGGGCCGTCGAGATGGCCGGGGCGACCGACGGCCCGCCGGATGTCCTGTTCGTGGCTGAAGATGTCGAAGGCGCGCAGCCCCAGCGTGCGCCCGAGGGGCTGTTCGCCACCGAGGAAGCTCGGTGCCAGCGCGTCGAGGTCCCCGGCCAGCTGCTCGCGACGCCGCCCGACCACGGTCCCGAGCTCGTCGACCAGCTCGGCGGTGCTGCGGTCGCGGCGGGCCACGACGTGGCGTTCGGTGTAGCGGGAGACGTCGTTGGTGACGTGGCGCAGCTCGGGCACCTCGACCGAGGGCTCCTCGCCGCCGGTGAGCACGTCCTCGAGCCCCACGACGTGGGCGACCACGTCGCGCACGGTCCAGCCCGGGCACCCGGTGGGGCGGTCCCAGTCGTCCTCACCCAGTGTCGCCACGACCTCGAGGAATCCATCGACCGCGTCGTGCATGGCATCGAGCCGTCCCTGCACACGCACGTCCACGGTGTCCCCTTTCCACGGCCCACGACACACGCGTCGGCCGATGCTAGGTGGCCGACGTCCCCACTGGTATTTGGCGACCGGTCGCGCCACGTGGAGGGCGCCGACCGCGCGTCTACGGTCCTCACCACCCACGAGAGGCCACCCGTTGCACCTCGTCGACGAGACGCTCGACCGCCTGCCGGACGACTTCCCCGCCGACGGGCGTGCCACCCGGCTGGACCTGGTCGGCGCCGACCTCGGCGACCTGCACACGGCCGGCGGCTGGTTCGACGCCTGTCGGCTGACCAACGCCGACCTGTCGGGATCGAGCCACGACGGGACCGCGTTCGTGAACTGCGACCTGCGTGGCGTGAACCTGACCACGGCGCGGCTGGTCGGCTGCAAGCTGACCGGCTCGGACCTGACCGGCGCCACGGTGCTCGGCCTCACGGTGGACGGCGGGGACTGGTCGATGACCAACCTGCGCCAGCTCGACCTGCACGACCAGGGGCTGGCCGGGTTGCGCCTGTCGGACGCCGACCTGGCCGAGGCCAACCTGTCCGGGGCCGACCTCACCGGGCGCGGACCTGTCCGGCGCGGTCCTGCGGGGGGCGCGGCTGCGGGGCGCGGACCTGCGGGGCGCCCGGTTCGACCGGGCGGACCTGACCGCCGCCGACCTCACCGACGCCGTGGCCGACCTCCACCTGGCCGTGCGGCTGGCCGAGCAGCGCGGGGTCGTCGTCCGCGCTGGCTGAGCTCACCCGGCTGGGGCGTCGAGGTACCGGTAGGTGTGGTGCTCGGTGAAGCCGGACCGCTCGTACATCGCGCGAGCCACGTCGTTGTCGGTCGCGACCTGCAGGTAGGCCCGCGTGGCGCCGTGCGAGCGTGCCCACGCCCCCAGCCCGGCCAGGACGGCCGTCGCCAGGCCCCGGCGACGATGGTCGGGCGACACCTCGACGGCGGTGATGCCCAGCCACCCCTCGACGACGGTCCCCCGCCCGATGGCCACGACCGCGTCGCCGTCGACGACCTGCGCGAACCCCACCACGTCGGCACGTTCCAGCAGGGCGCGTCCCACGGCCGGGACCTCGTCGTCGCGGTAGTGGTAGCGCGACTCCCACCCGTGGGACAGGTGCGGCAGGACGGCGACGGGGGGACGACCGGCCGGGTCGGGCAGGTCGGCGAGGTCGGCGACCATCACCCGTGCGCCCCACGAGGGGGTCCAGCCGCGGGCCAGGAGGTCCTCGCGCAGCTCGTCGCAGGCGGGGCGGGGCACGGCGAACCGCGCCGCCAGGTCGAAGCCGCCGTAGAAGGCGTGGACCCGGTCCAGCGCCGCGTCGAGCGCCATCCCGGGACCGGCCAGCGGCAGCACCGAGTTGGCCCGCCCCGTGAACCCGCCGTTGGCGCGCAGCAACCAGCCACCGACCCACTGCTCCTCGACCGCCTGCCACCCACGCGAGGCGATGCGCTCGAGCTCGAGGTCGGCGATGGTCACCCGGATCCCGCCAGGGTCGTGAGCAGGCGTCGCGCCACCGGGGCGGCGACCTGGCCACCGTAGGCCCCCGGCGTGTCGGTGACGACGACGGCGAACGCGAGGTCGCCCTGGTACCCGACGAACCAGGCATGGGTGCGCAGCGTGCCGTCCTCGGCGGTGAACTCGGCCGTCCCGGTCTTGCCGTGGACCGGTCCGCCGGGCGTGCCCGCCATCACCGTGGCGGTGCCCTCGGTGACCACGCCCCGCGTGAGCTCCTGCAGCAGGGAGGCCTGGTCGTCGGGCAGCGGGTCCACGTCCGCGGGCGCCTCGGGGGCCGGTTCGACGACGAGGGACAGACCCGGGAAGCCCCCGGCGGCGACGGTCGCGGTCACGCCGGCCATGGCCAGCGGGCTGGCGAGGATGCGGCCCTGCCCGATGGCGCTGGCGGCGAGGTCGACGGCGTCGCCGGTCTCGGGCACCTGGCCACGGAAGGCGTCCAGGCCCAGCCCCCCGTCCGCCCCGAGGCCGAACCGCGCCGCCGCCTGCTGCAGCGAGGTGGGGCCGAGGTCCTGGGACAGCTGCACGAAGGCCGTGTTGCAGGAGTTCACGAACGCCGTCCGGAACGGCACGGTGCCGAGCTGCTGCGACTCGGCGTTGCTGATGGTCCGGCCCCCGACGGTGACCTCGTTCGGGCAGTCGATCGGGGTCTGCGGTCCGAGGTCGGTCTCGGTGAGCAGCGCCTCCGTGGTCACGATCTTGAAGGTCGACCCGGGAGGCACCTGGGCGGTGCGGGCGAGGTCGAACGTGGCCTCCGAGGAGTTGGCCAGGGCCAGCACGTGGCCGTCCGAGGGTCGCACGACGGCCAGCCCGGTCGCGAAGCCGGTGCCTTCCACGGCGGCGTCGGCGGCGCGCTGGACGCGTTCGTCGAGGGTCACCGTCACCGGCTGGCCGGGTTCGGCCGGCTCGTCGAACAGCACGGCGTCGTCGGGGGCGTCCTCGCCCGCCAGGCGCACCTGGAGCCCCGGCGTGCCGAACAGGCGGTCGTCGTACGCCGCCTGCAGCCCCGAGCGCCCCGCCACGTCCCCCGGCTCGTAGCGGTCCGGCTGCTGCTCGATCATCTCGGCGGTGACCGGCCCGGCGGAACCGAGGGTGAACCGCGCGAACCCCCGGGTCGGGGCCAGCGGGGTGGCGCGGCGCCGGAACACCGTGCCGGGCAGCGGCTGGACGACCTCCTGGACGCGCAGGTAGTCGTCCTCGCGCAGGGTCAGGACGGGCACGAAGGCGTCCGGGTCGGCGGCCTCGACGCGGGCCTGCAGGTCGTCGCGGTCGAGCTGGACGTCCAGGGTGGTCGCCAGCTCGTCGGCCAGGGCGGACGCCAGCGCCCCGAGGTCCTCCACGCGCGACGGCTGGATCCCGACGTCCACGACCTCGCGGTCGGTGACCAGGGCGGTCCCGTCGGTGGCCAGCAGGTCGCCCCGGGGCGGGGTGGTGCGGCGCACCGCCAGTGACAGCCCGTCGGCCAGGTCGGGGTGCAGCACCTGCGGATCCCACGTGAGTCCCCAGGTCAGCTCGTCCTCCGCCCGGACCATCGCGACCGTCGTGTCGTAGCTCCAGCTGCGCCCACCCGGCAACGACCAGGTCACCTCGAACCGCGCGGTCGTGTCCAGCGGCGCGTCGTCGGCAGCCGGGTCGTCGACCTCGGTGAGCGCGACGTCCGGCACCTGCTCGGCGAGGTCGCCGAGGAGGGCGGCGACCCGTTCGTCGAGGTCGTCCGGTGCGTCCGCCGTGAACGGGGCGTCGGCGAGGTCGCCGTCGGACCAGGCGCGCGCCAGCGCCTCGGCGGCCAGGTGCGGGTCCTCGGGGACGGGGCGCAGCAGCCACCATGCCCCCGCCCCGGCTGCGGCAAGCACCACCACCACGGCGACGGCGACCAGGCGCCGGCGGCGGCGCCCCCGATCGACCCGGTCGTACAGCGACAGGCCCGTCATGCCCCGTGCACCCCTCGTGGTCGTGGCGTGGCGCGACGGTAGCCGCATGCCCGCACGGCCCTAGCCTGCTCCCCACATCCATCACCGACACGGACGGCCGACCCGATGACCGCAAGCTTCGTCGTGCTCTACACCCGCCCCGAGCAGGACGCCGAAGGCTTCCTGAACGAGTACCTCGAGAACCACATCCCGATCGCGAAGCGCTTCCCGAAGATGACCGACCACTCGACGACGGTGCTGTCGGCGACGCCCCGCGGCGGTGACCCGGCGTACTACGTCATGTTCACAGGGCACCTGGGACTCGATGGAGGACCTGCAGGCCGCGATGCAGGACCCGTCGCTGATGGAGGCCAGCAAGCACGCCATGGGCATGCTGCAGACGTACGGCAACTCGGCCGAGATGATGATCGGCGAGGACCGCTAGGACCACGCGACACGACGACGCCCCGCCGTGCTCCGGCGGGGCGTCGTCACGTCCGGGGTCGGCGGGATCAGTCCAGCCCGTCCGCCGCCAGGGCCTGCAGCACCTTGGCCGTGGCGGGTTCGTCCTGGACCCGGGCCACGAGGGCCTCGACGACCTCCGCGGGGTCGCGGTCGACCAGGGCGGCACGGGCGGCCCGCGCGGCCTCGAGCTCGTCCGCGTCGCGCAGCAGCTCCTCGCGGTGGGTGCCGGACCGGGCGAGGTCGATCGCCGGGAACACGCCCCGGGTCGCCAGGCGCCCGTCCAGGTACAGGTGCATGGTGGCCACGCCGGCGAGCTCGTCGCGGACGATCGCGTCGGCCGGCGACGCGGTGTCCAGCACGGTGGCCACGACCGTCAGCGAGCCGCCGTCCTCGACGTTGCGGGCCGCGCCGAGGAAGCGCTTGACCGGGTGCAGCGCCGCGGCGTCCAGTCCGCCCGCCAGGGTGCGCCCCGAGCCCTGCGAGGCGAGGTCGTACGCGCGGCACAGCCGGGTGGCCGAGTCCAGCAGCACGACGACGTCGCGACCCCGTTCGACCAGGCGCTTGGCCCGCTCGAGGGCCAGCTCGGCCACGGCGGTGTGGTCCTCGGCCGGGTTGTCGAACGGCGACGCGACGACCTCGCCGTCGATCGCGCGTTCGAAGTCGGTGATCTCCTCGGGACGCTCGTCGACCAGCAGCACCATCACGTGGGTCTCGGGATCGGCCGCCTCGATGGCGGTGGCGAGCTCGCGCAGGATGGTGGTGCGCCCCGCGCGGGGCGGGGCGACGACCAGCGCGCGCTGGCCCTTGCCCAGCGGGGCGGCGAGGTCGACCAGCCGGGCGGCCAGGGGTGCGTCCGGGCCGTCGAGGGCGATGCGCTGGTCGGGGAAGACCGGCGTGAGGTCGGTGAAGACGGCGCGGTCGTCGTCGAGGTGCTCGTCGACGCTGAGGCCCTCGATCGCGTCGACGCGGGCCAGGGCCGGGAACTTGTCGTTGCCGCGGTTGTTGGACCGGATCGGCCCGCGGACACGGTCGCCCCGCCGCAGGTGGAACCGGCGGACGTACGACTGGCTGACGTAGACGTCGAGGCTGCCGGACAGGTAGCCGGTGGTGCGCAGGAACCCGTACCCCTCGGGCAGCAGGTCCAGCACGCCCTCGCGGACCTCGGCGTCCTCGAGGTCCTGCTGGTTGGAGCCACCGCCACGGTTCTTGCGGCGCCGCTGCTGCTTGCCGCGGTTGCGGTTGGCGTCGTCGCCGTCGTCGTCCTGGTCGCGCCCCGTCGAGGCGTCGTCGCCCGAGGCGTCGTCGTCGCCACCGTCGTCGGCAGCGTTGCCGTTCTCGCTGGCCTTGGCGTCGCCGTCCTCGGCCGCCCCGATGATGAGGTCGACGAGGTCGGCCTTCTTCATGCGCTGGAAGCCGCTGAGGTCGAGGGTCGAGGCGATCTCGCGCAGTTCGGCCAGCTGCTTCTTCTCGAGCAGGCTGCGATCCATGGGTGTGCTCCGGGAGGGTCGGTCGGGCACCGGGACGAGGCGGTGCCGGCAGCGTGGGTCAGGAGGAACCGCGCAGGGAGTCCTGGTAGGCGGCCCAGTCGGCGAGGAAGCGGTCGAGGCCGGCGTCGGTCAGCGGGTGGGACACCATCTGCTCGAAGACCTTGACCGGCAGCGTGGCGACGTCGGCGCCCACGCGGGCGGCCTGCGCGACGTGCTGGGGCGAGCGCAGCGAGGCCGCGAGGACCTCGGTGTCGTACCCCTGCACGCGGTAGATGTCCACGATCTCGGCGAGCAGGGCGATGCCGTCGGCGGCGATGTCGTCGAGGCGGCCGAGGAAGGGCGAGACGTAGGTCGCACCGGCACGCGCCGCGAGGATGGCCTGGGTGGCCGAGAAGCACAGCGTCACGTTGGTGCGGATGCCCTCGGCGGCGAACCGTGCGGTGGCGGCCAGGCCCTCGGGGATGAGCGGGACCTTCACGACGACGTTGTCGGCGATGGCGGCGAGCTTGCGGCCCTCCTCGACCATCTCGTCGGCGGTGGTGGACACCACCTCGGCGCTGACGGGACCGTCGACCTCCGCGCAGATCTCCTTGATCATCGACGCGAAGTCCTTGCTCTCCTTGCCGGCGAGCGTGGGGTTGGTCGTCACCCCGTCGAGCACGCCCCAGCGGTTGATGCGCGCGATGTCGTCGATGTTGGCCGTGTCGAGGAACAGCTTCACGAGTGGCTCACTGGAGTCGGGTCGCGCCCGGACGGGGCGCGGGAGGTGGTCGCGGGGGGCCGCCGGCTGACGCGACGGCATGGGGCTCTCCACCGTCGGGAACGAGGAGCCCCGCTCCCCCGGGTGTGACGGTCGTACGTCGTCGACCGTCGAGTGCGAGGACGGTCCGGGTCCTACGACGGGATCCGCAGCCACGAGGACGCGGTGGACGCCCTCAGCATAGACCACGACGGGGGCACCGGGCACATGCCTGCATGCCGGCGACCGCACAGCGCCCCGGGGCGCACGGCAGGATGCCGCCCAGGTCGACCTCCAGGACCATCGCCGAGAAGCCGGCGGCCTCCGCCAGCGCCACCGCACGGTCGATCCGGGCCCGGTCGGCCCGGGGCACGGCCGCCGCCACCGCCGGCCCCGCCCCGGACAGCCAGGCGTGCATGCCCGCGGCACGCCAGGTGGTGGCCACCTCGCCGCTGCCCGCCATGACGCGCAGGCGACCCGGTTCGTGCAGGACGTCGCCCGAGGCCAGCGGGTCGACGGGCCAGGTCCCGGTGATCGCCCCGGTGACGTGGGCGGCGCGGGCGGCCTGGATCACGACCTGCTCACGTGGCAGCTCGGTGGGCAGGGCCGCGCGTGCCTCGCTGGTGAGCTGGCGGGCCTCGGGGACGGCGACCACGACCACGGCCGTGGGATCAGGCTGCGCCCGGCGCACCACGAGGTGGCCGTCCGCCCCGCGCGTGGCCGACACGAACCCGCCGAGGATCGCCGGCGCGACGTTGTCCGGGTGCCCTTCGATCTCGTCCGCCATCGCCACCAGGGACCGGTCCCCCACCCGGGCACCGGTCAGCAGTCGCCCGAGTGCCAGGCCGGCCACGATCGCCGAGGACGACGACCCGAGTCCGCGTTCCAGCGGGATGGCGTTGTCCACCACCAGCGACACGTCGGGCACGTCCAGGTCGTGGGCCCGGCAGAACTGCACGAGGCTTGCCCACACGAGGTTGTCGTCGTCCTCGGCGAGCTCGCCCTCGCCCTGCCCGCGGGTCGTGACCCGCGCGGCGTCGCGCGGGACCGCGGCGACGACCAGGTGCAGGTCGAGCGCCATGCCGAGCGCGTCGAAGCCCGGTCCGAGGTTGGCCGAGGTCGCGGGCACCCGGACGGCACCCAGGACCTCGTCACGGAAGGGGGCGGGCGTGGAGCCGTGGGGCATCAGGCGAGCCCGAGCTGCTCGGCCACCGCGTCCACGTCGTTGGGCAGCACCACCGGGGTCGGGGCACCCTGGATCGCGATGTCCGGGTCCTTCAGCCCGTGCCCGGTCAGCACGCACACGACGACCTGGCCGCGCTCGAGCTCGCCCGCCTCGTGCAGCTGGAGCAGCCCGGCGATCGAGGCGCAGGAGGCCGGCTCGGCGAACACGCCCGTCCTGGCCACCAGGTGGTAGCCGTGCAGGATCTCGTCGTCGGTGACCGCGCGGATCGAGCCCTCGGACTGCTCGGCCGCCTCGACCGCGAACTGCCAGGAGGCCGGGTTGCCGATGCGGATCGCGGTGGCGATGGTCTCGGGGTTCTCGATGACCCGGCCCTCGACGATCGGGGCGGCCCCGGCGGCCTGGTACCCGCGCAGCACCGGCAGGTCGTCGATCAGGCCGTCCGCGTGGTACTCGCGGTAGCCCTTCCAGTAGGCCGTGATGTTGCCGGCGTTGCCGACGGGCATCACGTGCACGTCGGGGGCGCGGCCAAGCTGGTCGCAGACCTCGAAGGCCCCCGACTTCTGGCCCTCGATGCGGAACGGGTTGACGCTGTTGACCAGCTCGACGGGGTACTTCTCGTCCAGCGTCCGGCAGATCTGCAGCGCGTGGTCGAAGTTGCCGTCGATCTGGATCACCTCGGCGCCGTGCACCAGCGCCTGGGCGAGCTTGCCCATCGCGATCTTGCCGGCGGGGACGACGACGCCGCAGGTCAGCCCCGCCTTGCCGGCGTAGGCCGCGGCGGCCGCGGAGGTGTTGCCGGTGGAGGCACAGATGACCGCCTCGGCGCCCTTCTCGACGGCCTTGGTGATCGCCATCGTCATCCCGCGGTCCTTGAAGGACCCCGTGGGGTTGGCGCCGTCGTACTTGAGGTGCACCTCGCACCCGGTCAGCTCGGACAGGTGCTCGCTGTGGATCAGCGGCGTGCCGCCCTCGCGCAGGGTCACGATCGCGGCGTCGTCCTCGACCGGCATGCGGTCGCGGTACTCCTCGATGATGCCGCGCCACACGTGCGCCATCGGATGCTCGCCTTCTGCAAGGGGGTGCAGGTCGCCGGGCAGCGTACGCGCCGGGGGGTCAGCCGAAGATTTCCGACTCGACCCGCAGCACGTTGACCACGTCGCGCACCCCGGAGGTGCGCCGCAGCTCCTGGACGGTGTCCTCGAGGTGCTGCTCGAGCGCCCGGTGGGTGATCAGGACCAGCTGCACGCGGTCGTCGTCGTCGGTCTGCCACACCTGGGCGATGGAGACCTTGTGCGTCCCGAAGACGGTGGCGACGGTGGCCAGCACACCGGGGACGTCGTCGACCTCGAGCAGCACGTAGTACTGGGTCTCGAGCTCGGCGATGGGGCGGATGCGCTTGGTGTGGTGCTGCGACTCGACAGGGCCCGCGGGCCGTCTGCAGCACGTTGCGGGCGACGTCGACCAGGTCGCCGACCACCGCCGAGCCCGTCGGGTACGAACCGGCGCCCCGGCCGTAGAACATCAGCTCGCCGGCGAAGTCGGACTCGACGTAGATCGCGTTGAACGCCTCGCGCACGGCGGCCAACGGGTGCTCGCGCGGCAGGAAGGTCGGGTGCACGCGGACCGCGACGTCGTCGCCGTCCTCGTTGGCGATGGCCAGCAGCTTGACCACGTACCCGAGACGCGTGGCGACCTCGATGTCGGTGGGCGTGACCCGCTCGATCCCCTCGCGGTGGACGTCGTCGGCCTGCACCCGCGTGTCGAACGCCAGCGAGGCGACGATGGCGGCCTTGCTGGCGGCGTCGTGCCCGCCGACGTCGGCGGTGGGATCGGCCTCGGCGTAGCCCAGCGCCTGGGCCTCGGCCAGCACGTCGCCGTAGACCGCCCGGTCCTCGGTCATCCGGGTGAGGATGTAGTTGGTCGTGCCGTTGAGGATGGCCACGACGCGTCGGACCTTGTCGCCGGCCAGCGACTCCTTCAGCGGCTTGATGATCGGGATCGCCCCGGCCACCGCGGCCTCGTACATCAGGTCCACGCCGTTGGCGTAGGCCTCCTCGAACAGGTCGGGGCCCTCGTGGGCGACCAGCTCCTTGTTCGCGGTCACGACCGGCTTGCCGTTGCGCAGCGCCTGGCGGATCAGCGCCCCTGCGGGCTCGCGTCCGCCCATGACCTCGACGACCACGTCGACGTCGTCCGCGGCGACGACCTGCTGGGGGTCGTCGGTGAACACCTCGGGATCGAGGGGCAGGCCACGGTCCTTGGTGAGGTCGCGCACGCACACCCGTACGACCTGCAGGCTGGCGCCCGTGCGCGCCGCGATGTCGTCGTCGTCGGCGTCCAGGATGGTGACGACGCCGCTGCCGACGGTGCCGCAGCCGAGCAGGCCGACGCGGATGACGCGATCCATGCCCGCCTCCTGTGGACCGGGGTCTGCGAGCAGGCGCGCACCCTACCCGGGGCGACCCATCGCACTGCGCGCGAGCCAGGTGCGCGAGGCCGGGGCGAACCCGAGCCGCGCGTACCAGGCGGCGGTGGCCGAGCCCGGGTCGGAGCGCACCACGACGCGGACCTCGGGCAGCACGCCCCGTGCCAGCTCGACGGTCGCCGACACCAGCGCCGACGCGATCCCCGTGCCGCGGTACAGCGGGTGGACGATCACGTCCTCGACCACGGCCAGCTTCTGCACCGGGGGCTGGACGTGCTCGTGCGGCACGAACAGCGCCGCCCGGCCCACCGGGATGCCGAGCTGGTAGGCGACCAGCACCGCGCCGCCGCCGGCCTCGGCCAGCTGGCGCTGCTGGTCCACCATCCACCGCCAGTAGGGCTCGTCGCCCTCCCAGTCGGTCTGCAGGTACAGCACCTTGGCGCCGGCCCAGTGCGGCGGGGTGTCCGCCCGCACGATGGTGACGCCGTCGGGCAGCGGACGGCGGGGCGCTGGCGCGTCGGGGGCCAGCACGCCCACCTCGGTCGACAGCAGCTGGCCGGACGCGGGGACCTCGGTGCCCGGGTCGTCGCCGGTGCCCGATGTCTCCCAGCACACCACGCGCCGCGTGACACCGGGCAGCTGGCCGACGCTGCGATCGAAGCGGGCCCACGCGGCCTCGACGTCTGTGGGGGTGTCGAACAGGTGCAGGGCGTTGCCGGGCCAGTGGACGGGCCGGGTCGGGGTCCGCAGCACCACGTGGTCGTGCACGACCGTCTGCAGGGTCGCCGGGCCGAAGCCCAGCCGCTCGGAGGCCAGGCCCACCAGCGCCACGGTCACGTCAGCTGCACGTCGCGGGCGACGAGGTCCTCGTACGACTCGCGCCGCAGCAGGGGCCGCACCTGCCCGTCGCGAACCAGGACCGCGGCGGGGCGGGGAAGCCGGTTGTAGTTGGACGCCATCGACGACGTGTAGGCCCCGGTGGCCGCCACGGCGAGCAGGTCCCCGCTGGCCACGTCGCCCGGCAGGCCCGTGCGTTCGCGGACCAGGTCCCCGGACTCGCAGTGCTTGCCGACGACGGTGACCACGTCCGACGTCGTCGCTGCCGACTGGCGGTTGGCGAGCGCGACCTCGTGCTCGGCCTCGTACAGGGCCGGCCGGATGTTGTCGGACATGCCGCCGTCGACCGCGACGTAGGTCCGGATCCCCTCGAGCGTCTTGACGACCTCGACGCGTGTAGACGGTGACGGTCGACGGGTCCGACGATGGCGCGTCCGGGCTCGACGAAGACGTGCGGGGCCGGGTAGTCCAGGCGCCGCGAGGTCTCCTCGACCGCCGCCAGCACGGCGCGGCCGTACCGCTCGATGGTGACCGGGTGGTCCTCGTGGGTGTAGCTGATCCCCATGCCGCCCCCGAGGTTGAGCTCGTCGAGGACGAACCCGTACTCGTCACGCCAGCGCGCCAGCAGCCCGAGCAGCACGTCGGCGTTGGCCATGAAGGGGTCGGTGCCGAAGATCTGCGAGCCGATGTGGGCGTGGACCCCGCGCAGCTCGACGTTGGGGAGCTCGGCGACCTGCTCGACGGCGCGGTCGGCGAGGCCGAGCGAGAGGGTGAACCCGAACTTCGAGTCGTCCTGTCCGGTCCGCACGAACTCGTGGGTGTGGGCGTCGATGCCCGGTGTGATCCGCAGCCACACGTCGAACACGTGGCCGAGCTCCTCGCCGATCGGCCTGCAGCCGTTCGAGCTCGACGAACGAGTCGACCACGACGCGGCCGACGCCCAGCCGGGCGGCCATCCGCAGCTCGTCGACGGACTTCGCGTTGCCGTGGAACACGACCTGGTCCATCGGGACGCCGGCGACGTCCGCGGTGTGCAGCTCGCCGCCGGAGGCGACGTCGACCCACAGCCCCTCCTCGGTGACCAGCTGCAGCACGCCCACGGCGCACCAGGCCTTCGAGGCGTAGGCGACCGTGGCGCCGGGGAAGGCGTCGACGTAGGCGCGGGCGCGGCTGCGCAGGTCGTGCTCGTCGACGACCCACAGCGGGCGAGCCGTGCTCGGCGACGAGGTCCGGCAGCCGGCAGTCGCCGATCACCAGCGCCCCGTCGTCGTCGCGACGGGCGGTCAGGGGCCAGGCTGAGGAGTACATGGCTCACATCCGCTCCGGTGCCGAGACGCGCAGGACGCCGAGTGCGTTGGCCAGCACCTGCTTGGCCGCGACCGCGAGCCAGTAGCGCGCCCGGGCGAGCTGGTCGTCGTCCGGGACCAGGACGGTGCACTCGGCGTAGAAGCGGTGGAACGTGCCGGCGAGCTCCTCGGCGTAGTGGGCCAGGCGCTGCGTGGCCCGCAGCTCGGCCGCCTCGGCGATCACCTCGGGCAGGCGCGACATCGCCGTCAGCAGCTGCTGCTCGGCCTCGTGCTCGAGCAGTCCGAGGTCCGCGTCGGTGACCTCGCCGTGGTCGAAGCCGCGCTCGTCGGCGGTGCGCACCAGCGACGCGATCCGCGCGTGGGCGTACTGCACGTAGTAGACGGGGTTGTCCATCGATTGGCGAGCGACCACCGCCAGGTCGAAGTCGACGGCCGTGTCCAGCGACTGGCGCAGGAACTGGTAGCGGGTGACGTCGACGCCGACCTCGTCGACGACCTCGGCGAGCTCGACGAAGTTGCCCGACCGCTTGCCCATCCGCACCGGTTCGCCGTCGCGGAGCAGGTTGACCATCTGGCCGATGCGGATCTCGAGCGCCTCGGGCGGGATGCCGAGGCACGCGGCCGCGGCCTTGAGGCGGTCGACGTAGCCGTGGTGGTCCGCGCCGAGCAGGTAGTACAGGACGTCGGCCCGGGCCCACTTGTCGCGCATGTAGGCGCAGTCGGCCGCGAAGTAGGTCGGGCGCCCGTCGGAGCGGACCAGGACCCGGTCCTTGTCGTCGCCGTGCTGCTCGGTGCGCAGGAACAACGCCCCGTCCTGCTCGTAGGTCTGACCGGCGTCGCGCAGCGCGTCGATGGCCGCGGCCACCTCGCCCGACTCGTGCAGGCCACGGCGTTCGGAGAACCAGGTGTCGTAGTCGACGCCCATGCCGTGCAGGGTCTGCTCGATGTTGGCGCGCATCGCCTCGACGGCGAGCTCGCCCACGCGGGCGGCGGTGGCAGGCGCCACGCGCGGGTCGGCCGCGACCGCCGACTGCTCGTGGTCGTCCAGCTTGCCGCTGTGGCCGTGCCCCGCGTGCTCGACCCCACCGGCCGCCGGGGCGACCTCGCCATCGTCGGTGTTGTCGAAGATCGCGTCGCCGTGCTCGGCGCGGAGGGACTCGGCGATGTCGATGACATAGGCGCCGCGGTAGTGCCGCTCGCCCAGCTCCTCACCGCGCGCGACGAGGACGACCGACTCGCCGAAGGTGCGAACCTGCTCGCCGGCGTCGTTGACGTAGTACTCGCGGGTCACGCGGTGCCCGGCCGCCTCCAGCAGCGCGGCGATGGCGTCACCGGTCGCGGCCCAGCGCCCCGCCCCGACGTGCAGCGGCCCCGTGGGGTTGGCCGAGACGAACTCGACGTTGTACGTGACTGCGGCGTCCTCACCGAGCGTGCGACGCCCGAACCGTGGCCCGTCCGCGACCACGGACCGCACGAGCTCGGCGTAGTAGTCGGGCGAGAAGCGGAAGTTCAGGAACCCGGGGCCGGCCATCTCGACGCTGGCCACCGCGTCCGGCAGCGTGAGGTGGTCGAGCACGGCCTGGGCGATCTCGCGCGGGTTGCGCTTCGCCGGCTTGGCCAACCGCATCGCCAGGGTGGACGCCCAGTCGCCGTGGTCGGCCTGCTTGGGACGCTCGAACCCCGGGTCCGCGTCGGGCAGGTCGGCGTCGGCCAACGCCGCGCGCAGGCGCGAGGCGAGCTCGGCCAGCACGGGGTCGATGTCGTCGGGGCGGACCATGGTCGGGCCTGTGCGGTGCGGGGGCGGGGCGCCGCAGCGTACGTGCGTGGCCGCGCGCCCCGACATCCGGGGCGGGCTGATCCCCTGCCGGCGATCAGCCCTCGACGAGCTCCGCGACGAGCTCGAGCAGGTCGATCGGGTCGAACGGCTTGGTGATGTAGGCCGCCGCCCCGAGCTCGGTCCCGCGTTCGATGTCGGCGTCCTGGGCACGCGCCGACAGGAAGACCACCGGGGTGTTCGCGAGGTTCGGGTCCTGCTTG
Source organism: uncultured bacterium (assembly GCA_963796225.1). Taxonomy (GTDB): domain Bacteria; phylum Actinomycetota; class Nitriliruptoria; order Nitriliruptorales; family Nitriliruptoraceae; genus CAWCLK01. Next base: position 57,515 of record CAWCLK010000017.1, on the reverse strand, counting down.
ATGGTGGCGCAGGCCTCCCAGCCGTCCATGTTGGGCATCATGACGTCGAGCAGGATGACGTGCGGCTGGAACTCGCGCGCCGCGTCGACGGCCTGCAGGCCGTCAGAGGCCAGGCGGACCTCGTAGCCCTCCATCTCGAGGTTGACCTCGAGCAACCGCTGGATGACCGGGTCGTCGTCCACGGCCAGCACGCGATGTGCCACGGCCACCTCCCTCTGGAACCTCCGAGGGCGGGAACCTACCCGACCTCCCCCTCCTCTCGGGTGCCACATGCACCAGCCGAGCGGTTTTCGGGGCCGTCCCGCCACTGGTACCGTCGCGCGTCGCGCCCCCGTAGCTCAGTGGATAGAGCACCGGCCTCCGGAGCCGGAAGCGTAGGTTCGATTCCTACCGGGGGTACTCGACTCGCTGGTCCAACTGGTCGGACGGTGCGACGGGGCGCGGGTGGCTCCGTACCGGGGACGAGAGCCCCCGCACCGAAGGCATCGCCATCCGCACCCGACGCATTGCCCTGTCGCTTGCCGTCTGCCTGTCCCTGGCCGCCTGCGGCACGTGGGACCCCACGGCCAGCACCGAGCCCGAGGCCACCCGCACCACGCCCATCGAGGGCGGCGACGTCGCCACGCCCGGGAACGGCACCGCGGAGCTGACCGTCGGCGACGGGACCTACAACTTCGACATCACCGACTGCTACGCCGACCCCGAGGGCGGCATCCGGTTCACGGGCCGGTCGGCCGACGGGGATGCGATCTCGGGCGAGTTCGACCCCGAGGCACCCGACGACGCACAGGTGGTCGTCACGAACTCCGACGGAGTCGACGTGTTCACGTCCGACACCGCCTCGAGCACGAACGCGCCCGAGTTCCAGATGACCGACAACGGGTTCACCGCCGTCGGCACCTTCGTCTCCGACGCCGACGAGCAGGCCGAGGGATCCCTGTCGGGCGCCTGCTGACCATCCCCGACGTCACGACCGCCGACCTCCGTAGGCTCGCGGGTCCCCTCCCACGACTCCCGGAGCAGGCGGCATGAGCGAACCCGCGCCCGACGACGTCGACGTCACCGACCGGTCGATCTACCACCGGACCCCCGGCATCGAGCACGACCCGACCGACGGGCCGCGCCAGATCCGCGACGAACGGGGGCGCGAGGTCGCCCCGGACCTGCTGGCCCTGATGGGCGAGACACCGCTCGTCGCGCTGGACCGGCTGTCGGCCGACGTCCCGCCCACGCTGATCGCGAAGCTCGAGATGCTCAACCCGGGCGGGTCGGTCAAGGACCGCATCGGCATCGCCATGATCGAGGCGGCCGAGGCGGCCGGCGTGCTGCGCCCCGGCGGGACGATCGTCGAGCCGACCTCCGGGCAACACCGGCGTCGGGCTGGCGATCGCGGCCGCCTCGGAAGGGCTACCGGTGCATCTTCGTGGTGCCCGACAAGGTCTCCAGCGACAAGATCTCGCTCATGCGGGCCTACGGCAGCGAGGTGGTGGTCTGCCCCACGTCGGTCGAGCCCGAGGACCCGCGCAGCTACTACTCGGTGTCGGACCGGCTCGCGGCCCAGCCCAACCACCTCAAGCCCAACCAGTACTTCAACCAGTCCAACCCCCAGACCCACGTGTTCTCCACGGGCCCGGAGCTGTGGCGGCAGACCAACGGGACCATCGACGCCTTCGTCTGCGGCGTCGGCACCGGCGGTACCGCCACCGGGGTCGGCCGCTACCTGAAGGAGCGCAACCCCGACCTGGTGGTCGTCGGCGCTGACCCGGAGGGCTCGCTGTACTCCGGCGACGAGGTCCACCCGTACCTGACCGAGGGCATCGGCGAGGACTTCTGGCCGCCGACCTTCGACCCCTCGGTGGTCGACGTGTGGGAACGCGTGTCCGACGCCGAGTCCTTCGCCATGGCACGCCGGTGCACGCGCGAGGAAGGCATCCTCATCGGGGGCTCCGGCGGGACCGCGCTCGTCGCTGCCCTGCGCCACGCCGCCACCCAGCCCGCCGACGCCACCATCGTGGTGCTGCTCCCCGACTCGGGGCGTGGCTACCTCTCGAAGCTCTACGACGAGGCCTGGATGGCCGAGCACGGGTTCCTCGACCGGTCCCACGGGGCGGTGCGGGATGCGCTGCAGGGCAAGCGGGGCGACCTGCCGGCCCTGGTCCACGTCCACCCGTCCGAGACGGTGTCGCAGGCGATCGCGCTGCTGCAGGAGTTCGGCGTGTCCCAGATGCCCGTGTTCCGGGAGGACGTGCACGACGACGCCACGCTGGAGGACGTGCTCGGCTCCATCCGCGAGAACGCCCTGCTCGACGCCGCACTGCGGGACGCATCCGTGATGACGAAGCCGGTCGGCGACGTCATGCAGGACCCGCTCCCCACCATCGAGCCCGGCCTGTCGGTCGAGGACGTCTTCACCGCCCTCGGGTCCGGCACCACCGCCGTCGTGGTCGTCGAGGACGACCGCCCCGTCGGCGTGCTGACCCGGGCCGACCTGCTCGCCTACCTCGCGGGGACACGATGACCGAGCCGACCCACGACGACGCCTTCGCCACGCGTGCCATCCACGTCGGGCAGGACCCGGACCCCCGCACGGGTGCCGTGACGGTGCCGATCTACCAGACCTCGACCTTCCAGCAGGACGCGGTCGGCCAGCACCGCGGCTACGAGTACGCCCGCACCGGCAACCCGACCCGCGACGCGCTGCAGGACTGCCTGGCCAGCCTCGAGGGCACCGAGGCCTGCACCGCGTTCGCCTCCGGCCTGGCGGCCGAGGACGCGATCTTCCGACTCCTCGAACCGGGCGACCACGTCGTGATGGCCGACGACGTCTACGGCGGGACGTGGCGCCAGGTCAGCCGGGTGCACCAGCCATGGGGGCTGTCGGTCACCGCGGTCGACCTGTCCGACCTCGAGGCGACCCGCGCCGCGATCACCGACCGCACGCGCCTGGTGTGGATCGAGACCCCGACGAACCCGCTCCTCAAGGTCGTCGACATCGCGGCCATCACCGAGCTGGCCCACGCCGCCGGCGTCCGCGTCGTCGTCGACAACACCTTCGCCACGCCGGCGCTGCAACGCCCCGTCGAGCTCGGCGCCGACCTGGTCGTGCACTCCACGACCAAGTACCTCGGCGGGCACTCGGACGTGGTCGGCGGGGCGGTCTGCGCCGACGCCGCCACGACCGAGCAGCTGCGGTTCCTGCAGAACGCCGTCGGGGCGGTCCCCGGCCCCTTCGACGCCTGGCTCACACTGCGGGGCATCAAGACGCTCGAGCTGCGGATGCGGCAACACTGCGCCAACGCCCAGGCCGTCGCCGAGATGCTCGCGGACCACCCCGCCGTCGTCGACGTGCGCTACCCGGGCCTGCCCAGCCACCCCCAGCACGAGCTCGCCGCCCGGCAGATGGCGGGCTTCGGCGGGATGGTGTCGTTCCGCGTCGACGGCGGGCCCGAACGCGCCCTGGAGGTCGCCGCCCGGACCCGGCTGTTCTTCCTCGCCGAGTCGCTGGGCGGCGTGGAGAGCCTCATCGAGCACCCCGGGATCATGACGCACGCGTCGGTCGCGGGCACCGAGCTCGAGGTGCCCGCGGACCTGCTCCGGATCTCCGTCGGGATCGAGGACGTCGAGGACCTGGTGGCCGACCTCGACCAGGCGCTGGGCTGACCGGACGCGCCCTCAGGCGAACTCGGGGATCTGCGCGTGCCACCACGCCCCGTCGCCGACCGGGCCACTCCCCTTGCCCCCCGGACCGCCGGCGTGGTCCGGCGGGCCGGCACCGTCCGGACGCCCGTTGCCGGGCCGGCCGTCGCCGCCGTCGTCCGTGCCGGCCGGCACCGGGGTGGGCAGGTCGAGCTGCACGTCCTCGAGCAGGATCGCGCCCGGCGAGCGGATCGAGCCGTGCCCGACGTAGGTGTCGACCACGGGCGAGACGGCGAGGAACAGGGTCTGTCCCTCGGGCACCTCGACGGCCACGGCGGGCAGCTCGATGTCGGTCCGGGGCTCGCCGACGACCGGCAGCAGCTCGCGGATCGGCAGGAACTGGCCACCGACGACCGCCGCGTCCTGGCTGGACGTCCCGACGGCCAGACCGGCGAGCAGGCGCTGGTCCGCGCCGACGCTGGTCACGGTCGCGTCCAGCGTGGGGATCCCGGCCACGGTGATGGGGCCCTCGGCGACCGGGACGTACTGCGGCGCCCCGACGCCCGTGGTGGACCCGACCGGTCCGTCGACGCCGACTCGCTGGTCCTCGAGCGCCTCCACGTGCAGGCACCGGCCCTCCGCGGTGGCGAAGTTGAGCTGGGTGGGCAGCAGGGCGGTGGTGTCGCCGCCCTCGACCACCTCGCGGAAGAAGTCGCGGGTCAGCTGGGCGAAGTCGCCGGAGGCGGACTCGGCCGAGCAGGGGTCGCCGTCGCCGCCGGTGCCGGCGGGCAGGACGGCCGGCAGCACGTGCCCGCCGTTGTAGCCGACGAAGAGGCTCTCCTCGCGGGCGTCGTCGGTGAGCGTCCGCTCGAGGTTGTGCAGTCCCTGGTTGAGGTTGAACAGCGTGTCGGTGTGGCCCTGGCGGATCAGCACCGGGATGTCGAGCTGGATCCCCCTGGCGACGAAGCCGGAGGGCCCGTGCTCGAAGAACTCCGCCTGCATGTTCGGCATGAGGGGCTCGGGGACGGTGCCGTCGGGCCACTGCCCGGTGGTGGCGCCGTACGCGAAGGCCTGGTGCACGTAGGTCGGCAGTGCCTGCGCCCCCGCCGCGTACAGCAGCAGCACCCACGCCGTGCGGACCACCCCGGACGGGGCCAGCGAGTCGGTCAGGTCGAACCAGGAGATCTCCGGGGCCAGCGCGTCGAACCGCGTGTCGCCGCCGTTCGCCGCTGCCTCGCTGAGCGCGGTCACCCACTGGTAGCCACCGCCGTAGCTCCCACCGATGGCGAACAGCACCGGGTCGGTCGGGTCGTCAGCGTCGCGGGCGACCCAGTCCTCGCCCAGGACCACCTCGTCGATCAGCTTCTGCACGTCCTTCGCCTCGAACTCGGGGTCCTGGACGTTGGCCTGCCCTCCGGACTCGCCGAAGCCGCGCTGGTCGAAGGACAGGACGCCGAAGCCCTGGTCGAGCCAGTCGCCGAAACCGGACGTGCTGCGTGAGCCGCCCCAGCCGTGCGAGTGCAGCACCATCGGCACGGGCGCGTCCGCGGACGCACCCGCGGGCTGGAACAGGGTCCAGGCGATGGTCGTCCCGTCGAAGGACGTGGTGGTCCCGTCGGTGATCGTCGGCTCGGCGGCCGCCGCGGAGGCGGCGGGCAGGGCCGTGATCAGCAGCAGGGCGCACAGCAGCAGTCGGATCCGTGGCACGGTCTCGCTCCCAGGTACCGGGTGGTATGAGCAAGGTTCGCCGTCGCCCCGCCCCGCTCCTTCCCCCTACCGTCACGGCTCGTCCCGAGCCCCCGCGAGCCCTCCCGTGCGAGCCCTGCTGGTGTTCAACCCGAACGCCACCACCACCGACGACCGCGTCCGTGACGTGATCGCGTCCGCGCTGGGCTCGGAGACCGACCTCGAGGTCGCCCCGACCAAGCAGCGCGGCCACGCCACGCTCATCGCCGCCGGTGCGGTCCACGAGGGCCTCGACGCCGTCTTCGCCCTGGGCGGTGACGGGACGGCCAACGAGGTCATCCAGTCGCTGGCGGGCACCGACGTGGCGATGGGCGTGATCCCCGGCGGGGGCGCCAACGTCTTCGCGCGGGCGCTGGGGCTTCCCAACGACCCGATCGCCGCGACCTCCATCGCCCTCGAGCACCTGCGGGCGGGCCGGCGTCGGCGGGTCTCGCTCGGGCGGGCCGGCGACCGCTACTTCGGCTTCAACGCGGGCTACGGCTTCGACGCCGCCGTGGTCCGGCTGGTGGAGCAGAACGCGGCGCTCAAGCGCCGACTGCGCCAGATGGCCTTCGTCGCCCTGGCGACCCGTGCCTGGTTCACGGACGCGGACGTGCACCGGCCCTCGATCCAGGCCGAGCTCGACGACGGCTCGTGGCAGGGGCCGTTCGGCATCGCGATGATCGGCAACGCCGACCCGTACACCTTCCTCGGCGAGCGTCCCATGCGGGTCACGCCGCAGGCGGACTTCGACGCCGGTCTGGACCTGATGGCCATCGACCGCGTCCGCACCCCCGCCCTCCTGGCGATCCTCGGACGCGTGTTCAACGGCGGCACGCACGTCGACCGGCGGCACGTCCACCACTGGCACGACCTGCCGGGGTTCTCGCTCTCCGCCCCGCATCCGCTCCCGCTGATGGTGGACGGCGACTACGCCGGAGAGCACCGCAGCGTCCACTTCACCTCCGTGCGGCGTGCCCTGGCCGTGCTCGCCTGACCCTCGGTGTGCGATGCACGCACGTGCTTGCTGGCCTGCGAGCGCTCACCGGGCGTGCTTCGTTGAACCATGCACGAACGACACGCAGCCGCCACAAATCAGGTGCGAACTCTTGTCAGCACATGACGGGCTCGTTACTCTGCCGTCAAGTTCGTGAGATCTTTCACAACCGTCCGTACGCCGCGAACTCCTCCCGGCCACCGAGCTCCCGCGCTCCCCGGTCGGATGGCGCTCCCGTGCCCCTGAGTGCGCCGCACCGTCGGACGGTCCTGCCCGGACCGACTCCTGTCGTGTCCCTCCCACTGCCTGCAACGACCCCACGAGGTGCCCCATGGACTGGCGGAGCAACGCTGCCTGCGTCGACGAGGACCCTGAACTCTTCTTCCCGATCGGGACGACCGGCCCGGCCGTCGAACAGGCGGACGCCGCCAAGCGCATCTGCATGCGGTGCGACGCCCGCGAGGAGTGCCTGGAGTTCGCCATCGCGACCAACCAGGACGCCGGTGTCTGGGGCGGCCTGACCGAGGACGAGCGCCGCACCCTCAAGCGCGCCCGTCAGCGTCGCCGCCGCATCGCGTCCTGACGAGCCCGTGCGGACACGGACGCGGCTGACCACACCGCCCGGGGTCGACCCCGAGCCCACCGCGCCCTCCCGGACTGCCGACGAGGTCTACGTCCCCGGGCTCGCCCTGCCCGAGGAACCCTCGGTGCCGGGGCGCCACCGGCGGTTGCTGGCCACGCTGCTCGCCCTCGTGGTGCTGCTCGCCGTGGCCTTCGGGGTCTTCCGCGTCATGACGGCGGGCCAGACCTTCGACCCGGCGCTGGACCCCGGCTTCGCCCCGACCGAATCGACCGGGGTCACCCCGTCGGGCGGCCTGCCCGGCGAGGGCTGATCCGCTGCCTGCCCGCCGTCAGCGGGGCAGGGGCAGGTCGGCGACGCAGCGCGTCCCGCCGCCGTCACGCTGGCCGACCTCGAGCTGACCGTTGAGCTCGGACTCGACCAGGGTCGACGCGATGCGCAGCCCGAGATTGGCCGAGCCGTCGAGGGTCCAGTCGTCGGGCACGCCGATGCCGTCGTCGACGACCTCGAGGCGCAACCTCGCCGCCTTGCGGTCGAGCAGCACGGTGACCGCGCCGCCCCGCCCCGGAAACGCGTGCTCGACGGCGTTCTGCAGCAGCTCGGACAGCACGAGCGCCAGCGGCGTGGCCACCTCGGCCGGCAGCTCGCCCGCCGCCCCCTCGATGTCGACCTGGATGGGGTGCTCGGGGTCGGTCAGGCCGGTGGTGAGCATCGCCGCGAGCCGCGACGCGACCTTGTCGAACGACACCCGCTGGCGAGAGTCCTGGGACAGCGTCTCGTGCACCAGGGCGATGGAGGAGATGCGTCGCACGGACTCGCCCAGCGCCTGGCGGGCCTCCTCGGAGGACAGCCGGCGTGACTGCAGGCGCAGCAGCGACGCCACCGTCTGCAGGTTGTTCTTGACCCGGTGGTGGATCTCCCGGATCGTCGCGTCCTTGTAGAGCAGCAGCCGTTCGTGGCGCCGCAGCTCGGTGACCTCGCGCACGAGCATGAGGCCACCGAGGACCTCGTGGTCACGGGTGAGCGGCAGCAGGCGGCGCAGCACGACCGCGCCCCGCGCCTCGACCTCGGACTCGAGTGGTTCGCCGTCCGCCAGGGCTTCGAGCACGGCGACGTCGTCGAGGTCGAAGGCCGCCAGGTTGGAGCCGACGACGTGGTCGTTGACGCCCAGCCGGCGGTAGGCGGAGATGGCGTTCGGGCTGGCGTAGATGACCACGCCCTCGGGGTCCAGCCGCAGCAGCCCGTCCCCGACCCGGGGGGCGAGCTCGCGCTCGGGATCCTCGTCCGGGAAGGGGAAGGCCCCCTCGGACAGCATCGCGGAGAGCTCGTCGGCGGTCTGGAGGTAGGTCAGCTCGAGCTGGGACGGGGCGCGGACCATCGACAGGTTGGCCTCGCGCGTCACGACGGCGACGACCTCGCCGTCGAAGGAGATCGGGATGGCCTCCTCGCGCACCGGGACGCCGGTGGACCAGTCCGGCTCGCCGTCGCGGATGATCCGGTGCTCGCGGAAGGCCCGTTGCACGTTGGGGCGGTCGTCCGGCGGGAACGCCTGCCCGACCAGGTCCTCCTGGTAGACGGTCTGGGCCGTGTAGGGGCGCATCTGCGCGACGACGACCAGCTGGTTGGTCACCTCGTCGCGGCAGAACATCAGCAGGTCGGCGAAGGACAGGTCCGCCAGGATCTGCCAGTCCCCGACCACGGCCTGCAGGTGGTCGACGGCGGCGTCGGAGAGTCCGACGCGCTCCTCCACGAGCTCGGCAAGCGACGACACTGCTCGCGCCCTTCGTCAGTGGTGGCTTCGGGGGGACGCTACTTGAGCAGCTTCTGCAGCCGGTCCAGGGGGACGGCCTCGCGGATGTGCTCGAACGCCCGCTGTTCGACCTGCTTGGCCTCGTGCATGGTCATGCCCATGGCCTCGGCGGTCTCGGTGAGGTTCTTCGGGTGCCCGTCGACCAGGCCCATGCGGAGCTCGAGGACGCGACGCTGGGTCTCGGGCAGCCGGTCCAGGACCTTGCGCAGCGGGCCGGCGAGCTGCGCCACGGTGTCGTTCGGGTCGACGCGGCGGTTGCCCTTGCCACCCTTGGCGCCGCCGCCCTTGCCGCCGGAGCGTCCGCCACCCTTGGCGCCGCCCGCCCCGCGTCCACGGTCGGACCCGCCCCCGCCACCGCGGTTGCCGCCCGGCTTGCCTCGCTGCTCGCTCATGGGCAGGAGCCTACCGTTCGGCCGTCGTCGGTCGACGGCGCCGATGGTCGGGTCAGCGCCCCTTCCACTGCGGGTCGCGCTTGGCGAAGAACGCCTGGATGCCCTCGACGACGTCCTCGGTCTGGGCGTTGAGGTCGAGCATCGTGTGCAGGTGGGCCAACGCGGCCTGCCGCGGCATGTCGCGAGCCGCCGCCGTGGCCTGCTTGCCCCACCGCACCGCCAGGGGCGCGGCGGCGACGAGCTGGTCCGTCATCGTGGCCACCGCGTCATCGAGCTCGGCACGCGGCACCACGACGTTGACCAGACCCCAGGCTCGCGCCTCGTCGGCCCCGAGGCGACGGCCGGTCAGCATCAGCTCCATGGCTCGCTTGGGGCCGAGGTGCTCGACGATCAGCGCGGAGATCATGTAGGGCCACAGCCCGACCCGCACCTCGGGGGTCCCGAAGGTCGCGTCGTCGGCCGCCACGAGCACGTCGCAGGCCAGGGCGACCCCGAGGCCGCCGGCGAGGGCATGGCCGTTGATGCGTCCCACGAGGGGCTTGCCGAGGGCCTCCGTGCTGGCGAACAGGTCGCGCAGCAGTCCGCGGCCCTCGTGCTGGTCGCGGATCGAGGCCTCCTGGTCGAACGAGCCCGCCAGGTCCGCTCCGGCGCAGAACGCCCTGTCACCTGCACCGGTCAGCACGACCGCCCGGACCGTGTCGTCGGCGTCCGCCTCGCGGAACGTGGTCACGAGCCCCGTCAGCACCTCGCCGTCGAGCGCGTTGCGCTGGTCGGGCCGGTTGATGGTGACGGTGAGCACCCCGTCACGGGCCTCGGTGCGGACGACATCCACGCGGTGACTCCTCGGATCCGTCGGGTCGCTCGGGGAACGATCGAAGCCTAATCGTCTCGGCTGTCGCCCCTCGGGGTGAGGTCCGACCCGGGGCGGGCACGGGATGGCACCATGCGTCCGTCCGGCCCACGTCACGAGAGGCGCCGCGTGGCCCTGCCCCTCATCGGTGTGGTCCTCGCCGTGGGCGTCTCCCTGCTGCGCGGAGGACGGCTGGCCCACGCCGCCCGCAACGAGCTGCACTGGCTCCCGGTCCTCGTGGGCGGACTCGTGCTGCAGACGCTGCTGGACGCCCTCGCGGAACGGGGCGTGGTCGGGGACGCCGGGACCGTGGCCCTGCTGCTGGTCTCGGAGGCCGCGGTCCTGGGCTTCTGCATCCGCAACTGGTACCGCGCCGGGCATGCTCCTGATCGGGCTGGGGTTCACCTTCAACGTCCTGGTGATCCTGGCGAACGGTGGCATGCCGGTCAGCCCCGACGCCATCCGCGCGCTGGGGGGCGATCCGACCGGGGCCGTGCTCGCGGGCAAGCACCACATGATGACGGCCGCGACGGCGCTGCCGTGGCTGGCGGACGTGATCCCGTTGCCGCCGATCGACCTGATCGTGTCCGTCGGGGACCTCGTGCTGGTCGCGGGCATGATCCCGTTCGCGCACGACCTGATGACGCCCGACGGACCCTCCGCACGACGGGGACGGCGCCCGGTGCGCCGTCGGCCTCAGCGGGTCGGGGCGGCCGACGCGTAGAAGGCCTGGGCCGACCGGATGACGGCTTCGGCGATCCGCGGCTGCACGCCCTGCGACCGGATCCACGACTGGTCGGCGGCTTCGAGCACCCGCTCGCCGCGCGCCGTGAGCCGCAGGTCGAGGTCGCAGGCGAGCCGGACGATCGCACCCCCGACCCAGGCGACCTCGTCGCCGACCGGCACCGGGCCGCGGTGTGCGGCGACCAGGCGCGCGACCCGGTCGAGGTCCTCCGCCTCGGTCAGGATGCCCGCCCCGCCGGAGGCGACCTCCTCCGGGGTCAGGTCGAGCCCGTGCTCCGTACGGATGCGCCCGAGCTCGTGCAGCTGGGCGGCGCGTTCGATGTCGGTCACCACGTCGGCCCCGAACCCGAGGTCGACGGCTGCCACGGCCGCCACCTCGCCAGCCCGTTCGCCGTGGCCGGGATCGACCGCGCCGAGCTGCTCGGGCAGGCGCGACATCGCCCGCAGGGTCTGGTCGTACGTCGTGCGCGTCTCGGCGTTGCGGTCGAAGCCCGAGCTTGGCCGCAAGCAGCGGCAGCGCCATCAGCAGCACCGTCGGGGCGTCGAGGACCGGATACGCCAGCGCCCCGAGCGTCGCGGTTGCCGCGAGCACGGTGTTCGCCTGCATCCCCCCGCGCACGAGGTCCCGGTACCGGATGCGACGTGCCCGCTCGGCGAAGGCCGCCACCTCGAGCGCGTCGAGTGCCGGGGCGCCGAACAGCAGCAGGACCCAGATCGAGACCACCGGGGCGATGAGCAGCTCGGAGTTGCCCACCGTCCAACTCGTGGTGTCGACGACCGCGGACAGGGCGGCCACGCCGCCGATGCCCCACGCCGTGAGCCCGCCGACGAGCAGGCTGCCGACGCGCACGGTGCGGTCGGTCCGTGCAGCACGGACCGCCTGGGCCACCCACGCCGCGACGGCCATCGCGAGGACCACGACCGGCGAGTAGGTCAGCAGCGCCACGGCGGCGACGACCGCGATCGACATGGTCGTCCCGCGTCCGTGCTGACGGGTCAGTTCGAGGCGGTCGCCCAGCGCAGCAGCGACGGCGAGCGCGAACACGTCCCAGTGCGACAGGGGGTGGAGCGAAGCCGGTTGCCTCCAGGTGCCGAACCCGCCGGCAGCAAGCGCGGCGAAGACGACAGCGGCGAGCGTGACGACGACAGCCAGTCGCGCCCGGGTCACAACACCACCGCCTCGGCCGTGACCGCCCCGGCCACGGAGACCTGGACGGGTTCGTCCGTGACCTGCCACCCCTCCTCGGCGATCAGGGCGACGAGGTGGCGGACGACCTCCTCGTCGAACTGCGTCCCCGCGTTGGCCTGGAGCTCCTCGAGGGCGACCTCGATGGGCAGCGCCCGCCGGTAGGAGCGCGTGGAGGTCATGGCGTCGAACGCGTCGACCGCCGTGACCACACGGGTCAGCAGCGGGATCTCGCCGCCCTTCAGGCCGGCGGGGTAGCCGCGGCCGTCCACGCGCTCGTGGTGGTGGTGGACGATGGCCAGCGCCGGCTTGAGGAAGTCGATGTCGCGGAGCATCTCCGCGCCGATCTCGGGGTGGGTCTTCATCTCGGCGAACTCGTCGTCGTCGAGGGGGCCCGCCTTGCAGAGGATCCCGAGCGAGACGCCGATCTTGCCGACGTCGTGCAGGATCGCCCCGTACCGGATCAGCTGCCGGTCCTCGTAGGACAGGCCCATGCGCTCGGCCACGGCGACGGACAGGTCACTGACCCGTTCTGCGTGACCACGCGTGTACCCGTCCTTCAGCTCGATGGCCTTGACGAAGGCGCGGACCATTCGGTCATAGGCCTCCTGCCGTTCCTGCACGGACAGCAGCGATCGACGGGCGACGACGAGGGGGACGACGAGGAGGATGAGGGCTGGTTCGCCGGCCTTCACCGAGAGGACGTAGGCGATGGCAGCAAGGCCCACGTACACGGACTGCAACCCCAGGATGCCGCCGACCATGTCGCGGGCGGTCTGGCGGAACGGCACCCCGCTCGTCACATGGAGGACCCCGGCCAGCAGCCCTGCGTTCACGACCGAGTAGACCAGCCCCGAGACGACGAGTGCCAGTGTGAGCCACCCCGGTTCCTCCAGGGCAGCGCTCGGAAGCGGCGCCATCAGGTCGACCTGCGCGACCGGAGCGAAGACGACGGCCGCCGCTGCCGAGGCGACGACCCACATGCCGCTGTTGAAGGCCGCCTTCAGCGTCCGGTCCCGCTTGGACGTGAACCCGGACACGATGCCAGTGGCCAGGCCGATCACCACCGCTGGAACCAGACCCCCGGCGGCGATCGCTGCGAAGAGCGCCACCACCGACAGGGTGGCCTTGGTCTCCGGGTTGATGAGAACGGGCGAGGCCTCGAGGATGATGGCCGCCAGGACGAACGCCCAGACCTGATGAGCAGGGAACTGGGCGCCGGGAAGTGCGACAGCAAGGATCGCCAGTGCCGCGCCACTGACGGAGATCATCAGAGCGCGGAATGCGGCGCGGTTCTTCGCCTGCACGTTGGTCAATCCAGTGACGAGCGCATCGAACGGTCAGCGGGAGCGGCCGCTGCTTACGGGTGTTTCAGTGCCAGCCGAAGCCAGCGCCGGCCGACAGGGCCAGCGTGGCCAGGGCGGCGAGCAGGGAGTAAGCCTTCTTCATCACTCCCACCTCCTTCACGAGTCAGTTCCTGGTGCCGTGGCCTTCGCTATCGGGCCTCGGCGTCGGATCCGCTTCGCTCGTTACTCAGAGGTGCTCCAGGGTGCGATCGACTTCTCCGGAGAGTGACGTCGATCGCGGGTCACGCCGTGTCCAGCGACGGAGCCGTCGTCTGGATGGCGGGGTGACCGCTCCCGCGAACCGTTCGATGCAGTTGTCAATCTCTCTCAGCGTCCGGGACATCCGTCCAATGGACGATCGTGCACTGTCCCGTGCATCTTGGTGTGTGTCGCACGGCCTGTCAACAGTTGCCTCTAGTACACAGCAGTACTCAGAAGCCACACCAGCAACACGCACCTCGTCCGACTGCGGCGCTGTGCCCCACTGTCCCTGAGTCGGCACGGAGTGACCATGGGTTGAAGGTCCCAAGATGACGGGCCGTGAAGTCCCGTCACGGTCAGGCACAGTGGCTCGTCCTGCTTGCCCGGTTCTGTGCACTACGCCACGTAGGCTCCGATTCGCCCGGGGCCCGGCGTTCCAGGAGGCGTGCTGGTGCAGGAGACCACCCAACCGAGGCTCACCCACGTGCCCATGGACCTGCACGACCCTGCCATCCGCGACGAGGTCGAACGTGCGCTGGCCGGACTTTCCGGCATGGTGGCCGTTCGCTTGGTGCCCGGATTCGAGCGTCCCATCGACGAGCTGCACGCCCTCGTGGTCGAGGATCGCTCCCCCAAGCAGGTCGTGCGCGACGTGCAGTCCCTGCTCTACGCGCGCTTCGACATCAGCATCGACCACCGCGTCGTAAGCGTCGTCCAGCTTGCGGAGGACGACCCACTCACCACGACCGGGGACGGCGAGGTCGCCCCGCCCCGCGTGGCCCTGACCCGCGTGTCCATCACCCAGTCGGCCAACGACGCCTCCGTCACCGTGGTGGTCACCGACAGCGACGGCGTCGAGCACGTGGGCACCACGGCCAGCGAGGTCTCGGGCGCTGGCCAGCGGATGGCCGCCGGCACGGCCACGATCCAGGCCGTCGAGGACGTGGTCACGGCGACGACCACCCTGACGCTCGCCGGGCTCGACCAGGTCCGGTGCGGGGGCGTCGACGTGATGCTCGCCGTGGTGGAGGTCCGGGCGGCGCGCACGATGCTGACGCTCACCGGTAGTGCGGTGGTGCGCCGCGGCGAGATCGACGCCGCCGCTCGCGCGGTCCTGGATGCCCTGAACCGGGTGCTGCAGGTCGGCTGACGACGCCTCAGCGTGCGGTCCGCAGCACCCCCGCCTGTTCGAGCGCCGAGAGCAGGCCGTCGGTGTCGGTCTCGAGGATCACGCTGAGCGCCCGCATGTCGTCCCCACGGATCGACAGCTGGTCACGGTTGTAGTCCCCACGCTGGAGCTGGATCGACTCGCAGTAGCGGCGCACGCCGTCGAACTTCTGCCCGGCGTCCGCGAGCTTCTGCAGGTCGACGACGATCCCCGCGGACCGGTCCATGGGCCGCGGCCCGTCGTCGCTGGGCAGGATCTCCGATGGCGACACGCCGTAGAACTCCGCGAGCTCGATCAGCCGCGAGGCGGAGATGTTGCGATCACCCCGCTCGTACGAGCCGACGACGGCGGCCTTCCACTCGCCCTCGGAGCGGCGTTCGACATCCTGCAGGCTCCAACCCTGCTGGACGCGGACGCGACGAAGGCGAGCGCCGACCTCTTCGGCGTACGACACCATCGGACCTCCTCGGCCGGCCAGCGTGGGGCGGGATCGGATCGCCCAGCGTAGTCCGCCTGCCCCGGACGGCGTCGTCTACCGCGAGGCGGTCGAGGTCCCGCCCGCGGCCCACGCCAGCGTCGAGGCCAGCCCCTCCTCGAGCATCGTCCACGGCTTCCAGCCGAGGCCGTCGGCGGCCTTGCGGATGGACACCGAGGAGTGGCGCAGCTCGCCCTCGCGCTCGGGGGCGTACACCGCGTCGTGCGGGTAGTTGGTCGCGGCCGCGAGTGCCCGGTACAGCTGGTTGACCGAGGTGCGCTCACCGGTGCCGATGTTGAACCGGTCGTTGTCCCCACGGTCCATGGCCAGGGCCAGCGCGTGCACGACGTCGTCCACGTACACGAAGTCGCGCGACTGCTCCCCGTCGCCGTAGATGGTGCAGGGCTGACCCGCCAACATCCGTTCGGTGAAGATCGCCACGACGCCGGCCTCGCCAGCCGGGTCCTGCCGCGGCCCGTACACGTTGGCGAACGCGAGTGAGGTCCAGTCCAGCCCGTACAGCGAGTGGTAGGTCCGCAGGTACTCCTCGCCGCTGCGCTTGGACGCCCCGTAGGGCGAGTGCGCGTGGCCCGGGTGCTCCTCGGTGACCGGCAGCTCGTCCAGGGACGGCTCGCCGTAGATGCATCCCCCGGAGGTGGCGAAGACGACCTTGCGGACGTCGTTGCGACGGGCGGCCTCGAGCAGGTTGACGGTGCCGAGCACGTTGACCCGGGCGTCGTGCAGCGGGTCCTCGACGGACGCCCGCACGCTCATCTGGGCCGCGAGGTGGATGATCACGTCGGGTCGGTGGCGCCGCACGAGCGGGTCCACGGTCTCCGACGTGATGTCCATGCGCTGGAACTCGAGGGAGCCGGGGGCGGCCCGGCGGGCCTCGTCGAGGTTGCCCAGCCGACCCGACGAGAGGTCGTCGATCACGATGACGCGGCGGCCCTCGGCGAGCAGGCGGTCCACCAGGTTCGAGCCGATGAACCCGGCACCGCCGGTCACGAGGACGGTTCCCTGGTCGGTCACGGTGCGGCCTTGGTCGAGCGGAGGAGCGGGCAGTCGAGCGGAGGAGCGAGCGTTCGGGCTCGGCGGGGCCGCCAGCGTAGGCCACGGGGTCCCGTGATCCGCGTGAGACGGTCAGCCGGTCTCGTCGAGTCGCAGGCGGATCCGGTCGAGCAGCTGCGGCGGGGCGTGCTCGGCGCACCGATCGCGCACCAGGGCCTTCAGCTGCTCCTCGAAGGTTGCCCGGTCGGCGCAGGGATAGCAGGCCGCCAGGTGCTCGCGGATCGACGCGAGGTCCCCGTCCGGCAGCTCGCCGTCGAGGTACAGGTGCAGGTCGTGCAACGCCCCGCTGCAGTCCACCCCACCGTCGGAACAGTGGGACAGAGCCGGGTCGTCGGGCTGGTGGACGGTCATGCCTCGTCCTCCGGGGGGTCGCTGATCAGGCCGCGCTGGCGTGCATAGGTGGCCAACGCCTGCTGCAGGGCTTTCCTTCCGCGATGCAGGCGCGACATCACCGTGCCGATCGGCGTGCCCATGATCTCGGCGATCTCCTTGTAGGCGAAGCCCTCCACGTCGGCGAGGTAGACGGCCATGCGGAACGTGTCCGGCAGCTCCGCCAGCGCCTGCTTGACCTCCTCGTCCGTGATGGCCTCGAGCACCTCGGTCTCGGCGCTGGGGCCGGTGCGCGCCTCGTCGTAGAACGAGAAGTCGTCGATGGTCTCCTGCAGCGTCTCCTGCGGCCTGCGCTGGGCCTTGCGGTACATGGAGATGTAGGTGGTGTGCAGGATGCGGTACAGCCATGCCCGCAGGTTGGTGCCCTGCTGGAACTGGTGCAGCGAGCTGTAGGCCTTGGCCGCCGTCTCCTGCACGAGATCCTGCGCGTCCGTGGGGTCGCGGGTGTAACGCATCGCGGCGCCGTACAGCCGGTCGACCTCGGGCATGACCTGCTGCTCGAACAGCTCGCGGCGCTGTTCGGTCGTCAGCTCGGTGCGCACGACGGTGCCGTCCACCCGGCGTCCAGGTCCCACCTCGACCGGGTCGTCGCCAGGCGAGGACGCCGTCGAGGCGCGGGAGCCGCTGGAGTCCATGGTGCCCGTGCCTTCACGTCGGGGGCTCACCTGCAGGGTAGGCCGCGATGCCAGGAGGGCTTCGCCACGGGGCGGGGTCGCCCGTCCACACCCACCGCACTGCGGGATTGACCTGGTCAGTGCCGCGCGCAATCATGCTGCACGACAAAGCATGAAATGCATCGGAAGTATTCGTGAGTCTCTTCGCCTCCGACCTCCCCGACGACACCGTCGGGGACGCCCAGGTGCCGGGGTCCGGGCGGACGCCGCCCCACGCTCGGACCCCGCGCACCGGTGCTCCTCCCCGTCTGGACGACTGGGGGGAGCCCGCGCCCCGCGACGGCTCCCGCCGCTGGCTGCTGGTCGCCGCCCTGGTGCCGTGGGTGGTGGTCGTGGCGATCGTGCTCGGGGGCGTCCGGTCGGACGACGAGGCCGACGCGCCTGCGCCGGCGACCGTGCCCACCCCGGCACCGACGGCCACGACGTCCCCCGTCCCCGCCGCGACCGCACCCGCCGCCCCGGCCGACGGAGCCACCCCGACGGACGTGGTGGCGCTCAGCACCTCGCGCGCCCCCGACCGTCGGGGCGAGGCGGAGGGCCTGGCCCTCGTCGTCGCCCGGTCGTGGCTGTCGACGCGCCCGGCCGGCCCGCCGATCGAGGGGCTCGACCCCGCCCCCGGGGCGGCCGACCGCTACGTCGAGCACCTGGCCGTGGAGGGGGTGGACCATCCGGCACGGGGTGCCCTCGTGGTGACCGTGCGCGCGATCGTCCTGCCCGTCGAGGGCGACACCTACGGCACCGCCCGGAGCCTGCGTGTGGCCGTGCCCGTGCGGCTCGACGCCGACGGCGTCCGGATCGGTGGGCAGCCCTGGCGGCTGGCCTCCCCCACGCCGGCGATCGACCTGCCGGAACGCGCCCCGGTCGACGACACGGACCTGATGCTCGCCGCGGTCGACGCGGTCCGGGCAGTCGGCTACCGGGAGGTGTCGTTGACGTCGCTGTCGCGCACCTCGGGGTGGGCCTGGGTCGCCGAGGTCGAGGCCCGCGCCCCGGACGAGGACACGGTCCGCACCCACGAGCTCTGGCTGCGGACGGACGTCGGGCGGCTCGTCGTGGCCGGGGCGATCCCGGGACGCCCCGCCACACCACCGAGCGCCGAGCCGAGCTCCACACCCGGCGCGACCGAGCCGGAGGCGACCCCATGACGCGCACCGCACCCGCCCCGACCACGACCCGCCGGATCGAGCGTCGCCCCGCTCCCCCGGTCGACCCCGTCGCGCTGGCCACCGCGGTCGCCACGGCCTACGTCGAGGTCCGCGCCGGTCGTCGTCCGCCGGACCAGCTCCGCCCGCTGCTCGCGCCCACGGCCCGACGGCGGCTGAAGGCCCTGGTCCTGCGGCGCCGGGGGCAGGACCGAACGCCCTGCGGCGGCGCCAGCGTGGTCCGTGTCACGGCGTGCCGTCCCACCGACGACGCGGCCGAGGTGGTCGTCGTGCTGCGCGAGGCAACCGGTGTCTCGGCCGTCGCCGTCCGCGCGGACCGGCGCGACGGCCGCTGGTGGGTCACCGACGTGGGCGCCCCGCAGGACCGTCAGCCGCTGGTCCCGCCGGGCGCCCCGCAGCCGGCCCCGCCACGGCATGCTGACCTCGAGGGACGATCGCCGGCTGCAGCCGCGTCCCGATGGGTCACGGCCCGACCGGCGACGTCCCGAGCATCGGATCCGTCAGGATCCGTGACACTTCTTGTACTTGAGGCCGGAGCCGCAGGGGCAGGGGTCGTTGCGGCCCACGTCGGCGAACTCGTCCTCGTCCTTGGTGTAGGTCCCGGCCCCGGACACGCGACGGACGTGGGTGCCGTCGTCGCGGGTCTCGACGTCGCCGGCGGTGGTGCCACCGGGCGCGGAGGAGGCCACGTTCTGACCGGGGACCGAGTAGCTGGCCGACCCGCCGCCGACGAGGCCGACGAGTAGCTGACGCGGGTCGGTTCCTTCGGGGCGTCGAAGACGACCTGGGGCTCGCCCCGCGACGCCCCGTTGCCGGAGCTGTCGCCGTCGGGGTCGGCCGGGCCGACCTCGGCCTCGACCGCCTCCTGGTTGGCGCGCTGCCGGTCGACGGCCTCGGCGTCGCGGGTCGCGGCCTCGGCGATGCTCTCGGCACTCGTGCCGCCACCGAGGCTGATGCCGGCGGCGGTCCGGGCGTCGGTGATGCCCTCGGGCGCCTGGGCAGCGGCCTGCTGGCGCTCGGCCTCCTCGGCGGCACGCTCGTCGGCGGTCTTGACCGGCAGGTGGAAGAAGTAGGTGACCGCCTCGTCCTTGACGCTGGTCATCATCTCCGAGAAGGACAGGAACGCCTCGCGCTGGTACTCGACCAGCGGGTCGCGCTGACCGACGGCCCGAAGGCCGATGCCGTCGCGGAGCGCGTCCATCTCGTACAGGTGCTCGCGCCACCGGCGGTCGACGACCGACAGGATCACGCGACGCTCGACCTCGCGCATCACCTCGTCGCCGCCGACCTCCTCCTCGCGCTTCTCGTACTGCGCGAACGCGTCGTCGATGATGCGCTCGACGAGGTCCTGGTGCTCGTCGTGCTCGACGTCGACGTCGGCGACGTCGATGGAGATGGGGTAGACCTGCTCGAGGTGGGTCTTGAGCCCGTCGAGGTCCCAGTCCTCGGGGAAGACGCCGGGCGGGGCGTAGATCCCGACGGCGCCCTCGACCACGTCCTCGACGTACTTCTGGGCCAGGTCCGCGACGTAGTCGTGGTCGCCCTCGACCAGCTTCTGGCGGGACTCGTAGACGACCTTGCGCTGGTCGTTGAGCACGTCGTCGTACTTGAGGACGTTCTTGCGGATGTCGAAGTTGCGGGCCTCGACCTGGGCCTGGGCGTTGGACACCGCGCGGGTGACCAGCTTGGCCTCGATCGGGACGTCCTCGGGGATGTTCAGCCGGGTCATGATGCGGTCGACCGCGTCGGCGTTGAACAGCCGCATCAGGTCGTCCTGCAGCGACAGGTAGAAGCGGGACTCGCCCGGGTCGCCCTGACGGCCGGAGCGACCACGGAGCTGGTTGTCGATGCGACGGGACTCGTGTCGTTCGGTGCCGATGACCAGCAGGCCGCCGAGCTCGATGACCTCCTCGTGCTCCTGCTTGGACTGCGCCGCGTAGCGCTCGGTGGCCTCGTGGAGGGCCTCGATGACCTCGTCCTCGGGGGTGTCCTCCGGCAGCTGGTGGACCTCGTGGCGGGCCAGCTCCTCGTGGTTGCCGCCGAGGATGATGTCGGTACCACGACCGGCCATGTTGGTGGACACCGTCACCGCGCTCTTGCGCCCCGCCTGGGCCACGATCTGGGCCTCACGGGCGTGGTTCTTGGCGTTCAGCACCTCGTGCTGGATCCCGCGCTTGGTCAGCAGGTTGGACACCAGCTCGGACTTGGCCACGTCGGTGGTGCCGACCAGGACGGGCTGGCCGCGGTCGTTGGCCTCGGCGATCTCGTCGACCACGGCCTTGAACTTGGCCTCCTGGGTCTTGTAGATGAGGTCGCCGCGGTCGTGACGGATCAGCGGCCGGTTCGTGGGGACCTCGACGACGCCGAGCTCGTAGATCTCGAGGAACTCGACCTCCTCGGTCTTGGCCGTACCGGTCATGCCGGCGATCTTGTCGTACTGGCGGTAGAAGTTCTGCAGCGTCACGGTCGCGAGGGTCTGGTTCTCCTCCTTGATCCGCACGCCCTCCTTGGCCTCGATGGACTGGTGCAGGCCCTCGGAGTAGCGGCGGCCCTCGAGCACGCGACCGGTCTGCTCGTCGACGATCTTGACCTCGCCGTCGGTCACGATGTACTCGCGGTCGCGCTTGAACAGCTCCTTGGCCTTCAGCGAGTTCTGCAGGTGGTGGATGAGCGGCGTGTTCACCGACTCGTACATGTTGTCGATCTGCAGCAGCTGCTCGACCTTGTGCACGCCCTCCTCGGTGATGGCCACGGTGCGCTTGGCCTCGTCGACGACGTAGTCGCCGGTGGTCTCGCCGTTGCCGAGGTCCTCGCCGGCCTTGAGGTTGGGGGCGATCCGCTTGGCGAACACCTGGTACCACTGCGCCGACTGCTGGGCCTGCCCGGAGATGATCAGCGGGGTGCGGGCCTCGTCGATGAGGATCGAGTCGACCTCGTCGAGCAGCACGAAGTTGTGACCGCGCTGGACCTGCCGTTCGCGGTCCCACGCCATGTTGTCGCGCAGGTAGTCGAAGCCGTACTCGTTGGTGGTGCCGTAGGTGATGTCCGCGGCGTAGGCGAGCTTCTTCTCCTCGCGCGGCTGCTGGCTGTACACCGAGCCGACGCTGAGCCCCAGGAACTCGTGGACCTTGCCCATCCACTCGGCGTCGCGCTTGGCCAGGTACTCGTTGACCGTGACCACGTGCACGCCCCGCCCCTCGAGGGCGTTGAGGTAGACCGGCATGGTCGAGGTCAGGGTCTTGCCCTCACCGGTCTTCATCTCGGCGATGTTGCCGTCGTGCAGGGCGAGCCCACCGAACACCTGCACGTCGTAGGGCCGCTGGCCGAGCACGCGCCAGGCGGCCTCCCGCACCACGGCGAAGGCCTCGACCTTGAGGTCGTCGAGGGTCTCGCCGTCCTCGATGCGCTGTCGGAACTCGTCGGTCCTGGCCTTCAGCGCGTCGTCGGAGAGCGCGGCGACCTCGTCGGACAGGGCGTTGACCTGCTCGACGACCTTCCAGATCTTGCGGGCCTTGCGGCCCTCACCCCAGCGGAGAGGATTCAACGACGGCATGGGTGCTTCCTGACGCGTGCAGTGGTGATCGGGCGGGCCACGCCGGCCGGCAGGCGACCGCGGGCCCCATCGTCCGCCGATGGTACGCCCTTCGGCCCTGTACGGACTCACGCCAGGCCGGCGGCCTCCCACTGGTCACGGGGCACCATCCGCCGGTTGGGCTGGAAGACCCCGGATGCGCGGGCGCACAGGGTCCCGTCGGGGGCGGTGATGGTCGCGTCGGCGAGGCTGGTGGAGCGCCCCCGCCGCACGAGCGTGCCCTCGACCCGGTGCTCGACGTCGGCGTGGACCGGCGCGAGGTAGTCGACGTTGAGGTTGACGGTCAGCTGCGGGACCCAGCGGTCGTAGCTGGAGGCGATCGACATGCCGCAGGCGTCGTCGAGGATGGCTGCGAGGAACCCGCCGTGGGCGATGTTGGCCGGGTTGAGCAGCGGGCGCGGGACCGTCCACGTCAGCAGGCACGACCCGGGCTCGTAGTGCACGACCTCGTAGCCGAGCAGCTCGACGTGCGGGGCGGTGACGCCCTGCTCGCGCATCCAGGCCATGAACTCGGCGGAGGACATGGTGGACCAGGCCTGGGCCCAGTCGGAGGGCAGGATCGATTCCTCGGGCACGGGAGACGCCTCGATCGGGAGGCCCCAGAGCCTACCTCAGTTGATCTCCAGCAGCTTCTCGCGCGCCGCGAGCTGCCAGGTCAGTTGATCTCCAGCAGCTTCTCGCGGACCGCGTAGACGACCGCCTCCATCCGCGAGTGCAGGTGGAGCTTCTCGAGGATGTTGCGCACGTGGTTCTTGACCGTGTTCTCGGAGATGAACAGCGCCTTGGCGATCTCGCGGTTGTTCATGCCCTTGGCGACGTGCTCGAGGACCTCCATCTCGCGCGGGGTGAGCTTGGGAGCCGGGACCTGCTCCTTCTCCTCCTCCTCGCGCTTGATCATCGAGGCGAACTCGTTGAGCAGCTTGGACGCCATCGACGGCGAGATCAGCGACTGGCCCGCGTGGACCGAGCGCACCGCGTTGCCGATCTCGTCGATCGAGATCTCCTTGAGCAGGTAGCCGTTCGCCCCGGCCTTGATGGCCTCGTAGAGGTCATCCTCCTCGTCGCTGATCGTCAGCATGAGGATCTTGGTGTGGGGCAGGGCCTCCTTCACCTTGATCGCGGCCTCGATGCCCGACAGCTGGGGCATGCGCACGTCCATCACCATGACGTCCGGCGCCTCGTCGATGGCGAGCTGGACCGCGGTCTGGCCGTCCCCGACCTCGCCGACGACCTCGATGTCGTCCTCGTCCTCGAGGACCATGCGAAGCCCACGCCGGAACAGCTCGTGATCGTCGGCGATGAGCAGGCGAATCGCCTCGACGGGCTCGGACTGCTGTGGCACGTGCGACCTCCCGCGGTCGGCCCGCCCCCCACGACCCGGGGTCACGTCGTGCGCCGAGCGGTGCGCTGTGCGCCCGAGTCTAGCCCACCTGAGCCACCGTGGACCGCTGTCCGTCCGACTGGTCGTCCGGCCGGTCAGTCCGACGACGACCGAGCGTCCGGACCGGTGCCCGATGCACCGGCCCGGACGGGGCAGGTCAGCCCGGCATCTGGCCGTTCGCGTTGGCGTTGGCCAGCCGCGGCTTGCTCACCAGCTGGGTCTTGAACTTGCGGACCTGGCGGGAGAGCTTGGCCTCGGCGCGGTCGATCGCCGTGAGCGGGTCGGGCGCCGCTGCGCTCGCGCGCAGGTACTTGCCCTTGGCATGCAGCACCACCTCGCAGTGGATCTTGTCCTCGATGCGAGGGTTGTGTTCCTCGGAGAACACGACCTCCATGTCGATGAACCGATCGAAGAGCTTTCGAACCTTGGACAGCTTGGCGACGGCCTCGTCCTTGACCTCGTCGGGCAGGTCCAGGTTCTTGCCCATCACGGTGATCTGCATCTCGCCTCCTGCATCGTGCGCGGTGGAGTGCGCGAGGGACGCGAGGCGCAGACGGGGCGAACGTCACCGGCGGCGGCAGGTCGCTCCTTGCGGTGTGGTGACGGGCCGCCGGCAGGGCCGGGATCCGTGTGCGCGCATCCTCGCGCGCGGGGAGCCGGTGCGGTTCGAGGGAGCCGTCACCTCGCTCTCGTTCGATGCCGGCTCCCGATGTCACCGGCGTCGACGACCGTAGCAACGCCGCAGGCCGCGCGGAGGTCGAACTGCCCCGAGTCCTGACGGACCGGACGGCCCTTGACACCGTGCGTGACGCGCACGCACGCGACGGCGTCATCCCCGGGCGCGTGCCACCACCGCCACCTGCACCTCGCGGGCGCCGGCGTCACGCAGCGCACGGACGGCCGCGCGCACGGTCGCGCCCGTGGTCATCACGTCGTCGACCAGCACGACCCGGGGCGGCACGGGTCCCGTCGCCCAGGTGGTCCCGTCGGGCAGCTCGCCGTCGTGGCCGACCACGCCGCGGTCCGCCGCGCGTCGTCGCGTCCGCAGGGCGCGGACGGCGGGCACCCCGACCGCCGCGGCCACCTGCGCGGCCAGCAGCCAGGCGTGGTCGAACCCGCGCCGGCGGGCCCGCGTCGGCTCGGTCGCCACGGGCACGACGGCGTCGACGACCGGCCCGGACTCGGCCACCAGCTGCCCGAGGTGGCGCCCGAGCGGCACCCACGCCGCGTGGTGGGTCCCGACCTTCGCCGCCACGATCGTGCGGGCCACCACTCCCGTGTAGGTGAAGGCCGCCCAGGTCCGGGCGACGTCCACGCCCCGCAGCGGGCACCCCGGGTCGCGGGGCAGGCAGTCCCCGGCGCAGCGGCGACAGCGCCGGCCGACGCGCAACCGTCGCGCCTCGTCCCGACAGGGGACGCACCAGGGCATCGCCCCGGGCGCGCCGCACGAGGCGCAGCGGGGCGGGGCGAGCAGGTCCAGCAGTCCGGCCATGCCCGCAGTGTCGCCGGTCCGCGACGGATGCGGACCCACGGATCGGGCCGCTGGGGACGGGCGATCAGTCGCGGGCGGGCAGGGACTCGAGCAGGCCGAGGACCAGCGCGCTGACCTTCTGGCTGACGGTGCGACCGACCTCGAGGACCTCCTCGTGGGAGGTCGCCACGCCCTCGCCGTGCACGTTGGTGATGGTGGACAGGCCGGCGACGCGCATGCCGAGCGACCGCGCCGCGATCACCTCGAGGACGGTGGACATCCCCACCGCCGACGCCCCGAGCGTGCGCAGCATGTGGACCTCGGCGGGCGTCTCGAAGGCGGGCCCGAGCAGCCCGGCGTACACGCCCTCGCGCAGGGCGAAGCCCTGCTGCTCGGCGACGTCCAGGGCCAGCCGGCGCAGCTCGGCGTCGTAGGCATTGGCCATGTCCTGGAACACCGGGCCCCCGTTGCGGACCACGCCGAGGTGGGGCGAGGTGCCCGTGAGGTTGAGGTGGTCCGTGATCGCCATCACGTCGCCGGGCACGAAGTCCGGGTCGAGCCCGCCCGCCGCGTTGGTCACGACGAAGGTGTCTGCCCCGAGCCGCGCCACCACGTCGACCAGGCGCGTCACGTCGGCGCCCGTGTGGCCCTCGTACAGGTGCACGCGGCCGACCTGGGCGACGACGGTCCGGCCGGCGAGCTCGCCGACGCGCAGGACCCCGGAGTGTCCGGGCACGGTCGAGGTCGCCAGGCCCGGCAGCTCGGCCACCGGCACCTCCACGGCCTGCGTGAGGGCGTCGGCGACCGGCGCGAGTCCCGAGCCGAGGGTCACCAGCACGTCGAGCCGGCGACCGTCCAGCCGGGCGGCCAGCGCGTCGGTGGCCCGGGCGACGAGCACGTCCTGGTCAGCAGCCATGCATCCACCTGCGGGTCGTCGGGCGGTGGCCCGGTGGTCGGGGCGTGTCCCCGGGCCGTCGACGACCGGTTCCTAGACTGCGTCGGCAGTGGACGCGCGGCCGGCCCTCGAGGCCTCGTGAGGGCGCGCCAACCTATCAACCGACGACGACGGGACCGGACGACGTGGACGACACGAGCGCGACGGGTGCCGAGCACGAGATCGTGCACGACGACCGGCCCTGGGGCTGGTTCCGCCGGTACGCGTTCAACGAGGTCTGCACCGTCAAGATCATCGAGGTGCAGCCGGGCCAGGCCCTCAGCCTGCAGCGCCACCAGCATCGCGACGAGCTGTGGGTCGTGCTCGACGCCGGGCTGCGCGTGGCCATCGACGGCGAGGAGGTCGTGGCCGACCGGGGCCAGGAGTTCTTCGTGCCGCGGGGCGCCACGCACCGGGTGACCGGCGGCGACGACGGCCCCGCCCGCTTCATGGAGGTCGCCTTCGGCGAGTTCGACGAGGACGACATCGAGCGGCTCGAGGACCGCTACGGCCGCGGCTGACCGCGCCCCGTCAGCGCTTCGCGCCCCGCGACCGGGTCGCTTCGTCCACCAGCATCACGGGGATGCCGTCGCGGACCGGGTACTGCAGCCCGCAGGACTGGCACACGATCACCTTGCGGCGGTCCTTGTACTCGACCTCGCCACGGCAGTCGGGGCACACCAGGATCTCGAGGAGGCGCTCGTCGACGGCCACGTCGGCCCTTTCTGGCTCGCGAGGGGTTGGGTCAGGCCCGCACGGTAGCCGTGGTCAGGCCTGGATCATCGCCGCGCGGCGACGCCCACGGCGAGGGTCAGGCCTGGATCGTCGCCGCGACGCGGTCCCGGATCCGGGCCATCGCCGCCTCGTCGTCGCCCTCGACGTTCAGGCGCAGCAGCGGTTCGGTGTTGGAGGGCCGCAGGTTGAACCAGCCGTCGTCGAGGACGACGGTGAGCCCGTCCTCGCGGTCCTGCTCGACCGCGTCGTCGGCGACGTCGGTGGCCACGCGCTCGATGACGGCGCCCGGGTCGTCGACCTCGTAGTTGATCTCGCCGGAGGCCGCATAGAGCTCGTACGGGGCGACGACCTCGGACAGCGGGGCGTCGGCCGCCGCGACGGCCTCGAGCAGCACGAGCGCGGCGATCAGCCCGGAGTCGGCCCGGTAGTTGTCGCGGAAGTAGTAGTGCCCGGAGTGCTCGGCGGCGAAGATCGCCCCGGTCTCGGCCATGCGCGCCTTGATGAACGAGTGGCCGACCCGGGTGCGGATGGCGGTCCCGCCGGCGGCCTCGACGGTCTCGGGCACCACCCGCGAGCAGATCAGGTTGTACAGGACGGTCTCGCCGGGGTTGCGGGTGAGCAGCCGGTCGGCCACGACCGCCCCGATCAGCGACGAGGACACCGGCTCGCCGCGTTCGTCGACGGCGAACATGCGGTCGGCGTCACCGTCGAAGGCCAGCCCCAGCGGCAGGTTGTGCTCGCGCACGAGCTGCTGGAGGTCGCGCAGGTTCTCCGGCTCGATGGGGTTGGCCGGGTGGTTCGGGAAGGTGCCGTCGAGCTCGAAGTACAGCTCCTCGACCTGGACCGGGAGCGGTTCGAAGACCTTGGGGACCACGTGTCCGGCCATGCCGTTGCCGGCGTCGATCGCGATGCGGATCGGACGCAGGGCGCTGACGTCCACGAAGGACCGCACGTGGGCGGCGAACTCGTCGATGAGGTCACGCTGCTCGACGCTGCCCGGGCCGAGCTCGGTCGGCAGGTCGCCGGCGGCCAGCAGCTCGGACGCACGGTCGCGGACCTCGGCCAGGCCGGTGTCGATCGACAGCGGCGCGGCCCCGGCCCGGCACAGCTTGATGCCGTTGTACTCGGGCGGGTTGTGCGAGGCCGTGAACATCGCGCCCGGGGCGTCCAGCGACCCCGAGGCGTAGTACAGCCCGTCGGTGGAGGTCAGGCCCATGTCGATCACGTCCACGCCCCGGGAGGTCAGCCCGATGCTGAGCGCGTCGACCAGCGGACGCGACGACGGGCGCATGTCGTGGCCGACGACGAACGTGCCACCGCCCTCGGGCACCACGACCTCCGCCACGGCCGCCCCGAGCGCCGTGACGACGTCGGGCGTCAGCTCGCTGTCGACCAGGCCCCGGACGTCGTAGGCCTTGACGATTCGCTGGAGGACGTCGGACACGGCGGTGCACCTCGGTCGTGGACAGGTCGGCGAGCCTACGCCGTCCCCCTCGGCCGGGACCCGACGGACGGACGAGCCGGCCCCGCCCTGTAGCGTGCGCGCCCCGCCGCCCGCCGCCCGACCCGAGGAGCAGGTGGCCGACGTGTCCGCCCCGTGGCCCCCGACAGACCCGTGCGTCCCCGACGTGGCGGGCGCCCTGCCGTTCCTCAACCGGGCCGTGACGCGCTCGCGCGATGCGGCGCTGAACGTCGAGGGCGGCGACGTGGGCGGGTTCGGGTCACCGGTGCTGGTGGCACGGCACGTGGCCAACTACCAGGCCGCGGCCGACGCGGTCACGGCCCTCGGGGCTGCCGACGGTCGCGTGCTCGACGTCGGCTGCGGGATCGGCGCGTTGTCGGCATGGGTGGCGCAGCGGCTCGGACGCGACCTGGAGCTCTGCGACCAGGACGCCGAGGTGGTGCGGTTCGGCGGGGCGACCTTCGACGTCCCGGCCACCACGGACCTCGATGACGCCGACCCCGCGCCGGTGGTCCTGGCCATGGAGGTGCTCGAGCACGTGCCGCCGGCGGAGCAGGCGGGCTTCCTCGGCGCCCTCTGGGACCACGTCGCACCGGGCGGCGTGCTCGTGCTGTCCACCCCGGACGAGACCAGCTACCCCGGCGGCTGGTCCGGGTACGCCCCGCACGTCGGCGTCGTGACCCCACGGCAGCTCCACCGACTGCTGGCGGACGCCACCGGCACCACACCGGTGGTCCGCCGGCTCGAGGACGGGCCGTTCCGCATGCCGCTGTCACGCCGGGTCGTCGAACGCGTCGCCAACACCGCGTGGACCGCCGTGCAGGAGCGCGCGCCCCGCCTGGCGGGTTCGCTGGCCTCCCGCGGCGGCCGCGAGGCCGCCTGGGAGCTCGCCCAGGTCACGCCGGCGGCCACACCCTTCCGCCTGGTGGACCCGCGGCACGGCACGGGCACGGGACTGCTGGCCGTGGTGCGACGCGAGGGCTGACCGGGCCGGAGCGAGCCGGGGGCCGGGTCAGGCCGGGCGGTGCGCCCCGGGGACCGTGCGGGCCGGCACCTGCTCGACCACACCCGCGTCGTCGTCCTCGGGGTCCTCATCGACGGGCGCGGCCTCGTGGACGGGGCTGCCCTGGTCGACGGGGTCCGCCTCGTCCACGGTGGCGAACAGGTCCGGCTCGTCGAAGGGCGCGTCGGCGATGGCGTCGAGCGCGGCGGTGTCGACGGCTGGCACGGCGTCGTCCGAGGCGGGGGCCTCGGACGGGGCCGGCGCGGTCGCCGACGGCTCGCCCCGCAGCGCGGCGGCGAGGACGGCGACGGTGTGCTCGGAGCCGAGCTCGGACGCGACGGGCGCCTCGACCTCGCGCTCGTCGGGCCGGTCGTCGCGCAGGGTCCAGCCGTGTGGCGGACGCGTACGGTCGGCGTGGTCGCCGCAGAGGTCGTAGGTCTCGGGACCGCCGTCGGCCACCAGCGGCGCCAGCGAGGCGTGCTGCTGGTCGTAGCGGAAGGTCAACGTCGCCGTGGCCGGCGTGGGACACCCGGGCCGTGAGCAGCGGCGCGTGGCCGCACGGCTCAGCGGGCGGACGACCCCCCCGGGACGGACGTTGGCATCGGAGCGCGCAGGTTCAGCCATGGGGCGCAGTGAAGCACAGCGCTCGCGCGCGCCGACGTACCCACCCCCCGTACGCTGGAGTCATGGACGATCGTCACGCCCGTCGGCGCCGCCGCCACCCGGACCCGCGTCGGCGCCCGGTGGCCGGCCACCGCGCCCTGTCCTCGGCCTCCTTCGACCGGCTGGTCGACGACGCGCTGGGATCGCTGCCGGAGCCCCTGCTGGCCGAGCTCGACAACATCGAGGTCACCGTCGAGGACGTGCCCCCGGCCGACGCGCTGGAGGACGGCGAGGAGGTGGTCCTGCTCGGGCTCTACCAGGGGGTGCCGCGCACGGCACGCGGGTGGGGCGACACCATGCTGCCCGACCGGGTGACCATCTTCCGCCGGCCGCTCGAGCTGCGGGCCCGGTCGCGCGAGGAGCTCGCGGACCTGGTCCGCGAGACGGTGGTGCACGAGATCGCCCACCACTTCGGGATCGACGACGACCGCCTCGACGAGCTGGGCTGGGGCTAGCCCGCCTCGGTCGACGTCGACTCCGACGGGGTGGTCGGCGTCGGGCGGCGTGCTCGGTGCCAGCGTGGGGTCCGGGGACGGCTCGACGGCGTCCGGGTCGACGGCGTCCGGGTCGACCGCGGGCAGGCCGCCCGTCGTGCCCAGCCGCTCGATCAGCTGCGGGTCGTGGTCCACCGGGGGCACCACGTCGCCGCCGGACCACAGCCGCGCGGGCACGCCCGTGTGGGCGACCCAGTCGGCCGGGTCCTCGCCCACGCTGTGCCGCCCCGCGACGACGGTGCCCTCGGTCGCGGTGACGAAGGCGGCCATGTGCTCGGCCCCCGCCACGACCTCGGTGACGTCCAGCTCGAGCAGCGACCCCGCCCCGACGCGCACGCCCTGCAGGCCCTCGGGGCGGCGCAGGGCGGCGCCGTCCCACACCGCCACGTCGACCCGCGCGTCGTCGGCCCCGGGGTTGACCAGGTGCAGCACCTGCTGGCGCCCCTCCCCCGTCTCGCCGGGCACCACCCAGGCCGAGTCGGCCTCGGGCCAGCCGAGCTGGGACGTGTAGCCGGTCCGGTCCGGGTTGGCCGCCTCGGGCGCCACCAGCGTGGCCATGCCGGCCACCACGGGCACGCCGTTCTCGGACCGCACGGTCGCGCCTGCCGCGGACTGGCCCGGCGGCAGCAGGCCACGCAGGTCGACGCGCAGGACCTGCCCGCCCTCGATCAGCAGCTCGTCGCCGATGTCGGGGACCACCGGACCGGTGGCGGTGTGCAGCGTGACCGTCACGGCGGCGGCCTCGACCCCGGGGTTGGACACCCAGATCCAGCTCGCGGTGCCCTTGCCGGGCGACGCGGTGCGGACCTCGTTGGCCGAGGGTGCCTCGGTCTCGAGCTCCTCGGGGTCCACCTCGGTGGCGGCCTCGCTCGGATCGGGTTCGGTCGGATCGGATTCGGTCGGGGCGGGTTCGCTGGTGCTCGACGCGTCGGTGGTCGGCTCCTCGCTGCTGGCGTCCTCGGTGGACGCGGGGGCCCCGACGATGTCCCCGTCGCCGGCGGGCGTGGCCTCGTCCGACGGGTCGGTCAGCGACCACGGGATCGTCCAGGTCTCCGACAGGCGGGGCGCGGCCCGGACCAGGGCCACGGCGTCGATGCCGCCGATCGCCGGGTCGAGGCGCTGCACGCCCTCCACGACCACACGCCCCGACCGCGTCGTCACGGACACGCCGATGTCGGCCTGCCGCGGGATGTACTCGCCGAGCTCGAGGGTGGCCACCGACGCGGCGGGCACCGAGACGTTCTCCAGCAGGATGGGGGCGACCGGGCCACTCGGCGTCGTGAACGAGATCGACACCGAGGCGTCCGTGCCGAACGGGTTGGCCAGGTACAGCTGCGCGCTGCCACCCTCGGCCGTGCTGAGCCCCGGCACGTACCACGTGGGGCTGGGGGCACTGGCACAGGGTCCGGAGACCAGGCCGGTCGCGCCCTGCCCGCCGATGCGCCAGATGCGGCTGGTGGCGGTGGGTTCGTCCCACCACCGCACGGCGGCACCGACGGCGCCGTCCCCGCCGACCCCCTCGACCTGGAGGTCGGTCAGACGGGCCGAGCCGGGGAACACGGGCTGGGCGGCGACGACGGTGGACTGGCCGTCCAGGGCCCGGATCTCGGTGTCGGAGGGCGAGGACGAGGTCATCGGCGTGGCGGTCAGCACCGACAGGTCGTCGGTCTCGCCGACGCCGCCCGCGGCGCAGTACCAGGCCCCGCCGACCGCGGGTCCGGCCGCGACGGGGTCGCGGCTGATCGCTGGCCGCCGAGGGCATGCCGAGGTCCAGGACGACCAGGCCGGCCACCACGAGGGCGATGACCACCAGGACGGAGGAGGGGGACCAGCGCGTCACAGCGGCTTCCGTTCCAGCGCGAAGGACGGCGGCCGCAGCATGACCGAGAGCACCAGCAGCACCGCCAGCACCTCGAGCGTGACGGCGGCCGTCCGCCGTGCCTGCGCCCCGTGGGTCACCGTCGCGGTCTCGGCGTCGGCCGGGACGTCGATGCGGACCAGGCCGCTGAGGCCGCTGGCCTCGACGCGCCGGCCCGTGCCGAGCTGGGCGTACCAGGCGCCGACCTCGGTCTCGGACACCAGCAGCGTCCCGCGATCCGGGACGGGCCCGCGGTAGGTGGCCGCGCCGACGCGTTCGTAGGGCACGGCGCCCATCTGCGAGGGCGGTGTGCCGCGCCGCTCGATCACGGTGACGGTCGACAGCGGGACCCACGAGACGCGGGGCGCGAAGGCCGTGACCTCGTAGACCAGGCCGTCGGCCACGGGGCGGGGCTGCAGGTCGAGCTGGGTGGCGAGGGCGCGTTCGAGCTCCTCGGAGACGCCGGCGGCCGGGACGATGACGTACCGGACGTTGAGCAGGCCGAGCCGGCCGCCGGCCCCGGGGTCGGACCCGCCGACCACGTCCCGGATGGCGTCGTCGACGGTGGAGACGAAGCCGCGGGGCGGCGGGGTCCCGTAGGCGGCCATGGTCGGACCGGTCCCGTTGGTGACGTCCCAGCGCACCACCCCGTCGCGGTCGGCCACGGTGACGACGCGGAAGGCGGGGGCGCCCGGCTCCTCCGCGGTCGCGGTGATGAACTCGGGCAGGGCGGGCGAGCCGACCGTGTACCCGCTCCACTGGTCGGTGACGACGCCGCTGAGCGCGGCGACGGCGCCGACCAACGCCCCGAGCACCATCACGCCGGCGGCGAGCTGGCGCCATCCGAAGTCGTGCTCCTCGAGCGCCTGCGCGACCGACCGCAGCCCCACCGCCAACAGGCCGGCGAAGGCCGCCGAGGTGACCAGCAGCGGCACACCGGGCCACACCCACGCGTCGGCACCCGCGCGCGAGGTCAGGGTGGCCAGCACCGCGCCGCCGATGACGGCGGTCCACAGCCCGACGACGAGCGGCCCCCGGCGACGGGCGGCGAAGACGATCCCGAACACGCCGGCCAGGACGGCCCCCGTGCCCGCGACGATCCCGGCGAACCCGGCCGTCTCGGGTGCCTGCAGCAGCCAGCGCCAGAACGGCTGGCCGGCGGCGCCGGCGCGCGCCAGCCCCCCGGTGACCGGGCCGTCGGGGTCGAACAGCGACAGCGACCACGGGAACAGGACCGCGAAGGTGCCGACGATCATGGTGGCCACCCGGGTCACGGTGCGGCGGCGGACCTCCTCCGACCGGGGGCGCATGGCCGCCCAGCCCAGGGCCACCAGGTGGACCGCGAGGACGCCGATGCCCGCCACCGGTTCGAACGCGACCATCGCGGCACCGACCAGGATGGCCGCGGCGGTCGCCCGCCACGTCGCGGCCGGCT
This sequence comes from uncultured bacterium, assembly GCA_963796225.1. Taxonomy (GTDB): domain Bacteria; phylum Actinomycetota; class Nitriliruptoria; order Nitriliruptorales; family Nitriliruptoraceae; genus CAWCLK01. Next base: position 24,079 of record CAWCLK010000017.1, on the reverse strand, counting down.
CCGAGCGGCGCGACAGCGCCGACACGACCGCCGATGCGAACGCCGGCAGCCCGGCCAGCACCACCAGGGCGCCGACCTGGCCCGTGCGCACCGCCGCCAGGGCGGTGGGCGAGAGCACGTAGAGGGTCGCGGCGGCGACCCGCGGCCAGCGGGTCGGCGCCAGCGGTCGCACGGCCCGCAGGGTCATCAACCACGCGACCGGGATCGCCCCGAGGACGAGCAGGCGGGAGGCCAGGTAGGCGTTGCCGAACGTGAGGGCCTGCAGCAGGCCCAGCAGTGCCTGCGCCGGCGAGGGGTCCGCGGCCGTGCCGAAGGGCCCGACGTCGTGCCAGCTGGCGGCGTAGTCCTCGAGGAAGACGCTGGGGCCGGACGGGAACGGCGACAGCTCCCCGCCCCGCAGCGTGCCCGCGGGCAGCAGCGGGATGGCGATGACCAGGCCGAGCAGCAGCAGGGCCGCGGCCGTCCACCCCACCGGGTGGCGGCGCAGACCGGCCACGACCCGGGCCGTGGCCGTGCGCGGCTCGTCGCCGAGCTGGGCCGGGGCGTCCACCCGCAGGTCCCCGCCCGTGAGGCGGTCGACGATGGCCTCGCCGTACGCGCGGGCCCGCGGGCCGATGCGGCCGAAGCGGTCCCGCAGCTCGCGGTCGGACCGCCGCCGCATCCGCTGGACGTGCCGACGGAGCTCGAGTGTGCGACGCAGGTGCACCAGGTTCCACGCCCACGCGCGGATGGTCTGCCACGCGTCGCCGACCTGGCGGGTGGCCAGGAACCCGACGACCTTGGCCAGCCCCACCGCGAGGAACAGCGGCACGACCAGCAGCAGCCGCAGGGCGCCGTAGTTCTTCAGCAGGCTGGCCAGCGTGTTGCGTTCGGCGAAGTAGCGCGGACCGAGCAGCGCGGACTGGCCCAGGCGGTGGTAGCCGGCGGCCGCGCGCACGTGGCGCCCCGCCGCGGCGGGCACGACCTCGACCTCCCAGCCGGCCAGCCAGGCTCGCCAGCACAGGTCGAGGTCGTCGCGGAAGACGTGGTACCGGCGGTCGAAGCGCCCCATCGACTCGAGCACGTCCCGACGCACGAGCATCCCGGCGGTGGAGACCACCAGCGGCCGGCGGGGTTCGTCGCGCTGGCCCTGGTCACGTTCGTCGGGTTCGAGCCCGAGGTCCGCACGCCCGGTCACGTCGACGGTCCAGCCCACCTGCTGCAGGCGTTCCGGGTCGCGCCAGTCCACCAGCTTGGGGCCCACGACCGCCAGGCGGGGGTCTCCGGTCAGGGCGGCGACCAGGTGCTCGACGGCGTCGGGGCGCAGCGCCAGGTCGTCGTGGACGAACAGGACGAGGTCACCGGTGGGGTCGGCGTCCAGGGCCATGCTGACGGCGCCCGCGAACCCGAGGTCGCGTTCGGCGACCAGCACGCGGTCCTCCGACAGGCGCGCGAGCAGCGCCTCGCGCGAGTCGTCCTGCGAGCCGTTGTCGACCGCGATGACGTCGAGGTTCGGGTAGGTCTGCTGCTCCAGCGCCTCGAGGACGTCGGGCAGCCACGCCCCACCGTCCGTGGCGACGAGGACGGCCAGCACCGAGGGACCGGACGTTGCCACGGCGGGGTGCGGCCTCCTGGTGAGGTGGGCGGGGGGCACCCGGTGCACTCGAGCCGTCAGGGTCGCACGCGGGTCATCGCCGACGCGGCAGGGAAGGGCGCGCGACCGACGAGCGCCGACGCGAGTCGAGCAGGCTCGATCTCGCCTCGGCGGGGCGGGAACCTACCACAGCCCCCGAACCGCTCCCCTCCCCGCACGCTGCCCCACCGGCCAGCCGGTGGGAGCGTCCTCAGGCCGACAGACGGCGCAGGCGCCGACGCTCGCGCTCGCTCATGCCACCCCAGATCCCGAAGCGCTCGTCGTTCTCGAGCGCGTAGGACAGGCAGTCCTGCTGCACGGGGCAGATCGCGCAGATGCGCTTGGCCTCGCGGGTCGAGCCGCCCTTCTCGGGGAAGAACGCCTCGGGGTCGGCGTCGAGGCAGCGCGCCTCGAGCATCCACAGGCGTGCCTCGTCGTCGAACGCGAGGCGTGCCCCGAGTTCGGCGATGGTTCCTGACGTCCCGCTCATCGCCTGCATCGCCACTGCCGGTCCTCCACGTCGCCGGTGTCCCGACGTCTTCCCGCCGGACGGTGTGCCGACCCCTCACAGGGAGGGAACTACACGGCCGTCATTCTGCGGGTGATGCCGGCCGACGTCAAGGGAAAACACAACCGGTTGTGGGTCGTCGGTCCGGCCGACACCACGTGTGGGGGCCGCGGCGACGTCTCGTCAGTCGCTGGTGCCGACCGCGTCGCGGATGGCCGGCAGCAGTGACGGCCCGATCCCACGGACCTCCAGCAGCTCGTCGTCGGAGGCGTCGCGGATCCCCGCGAGGGTGCCGAACCGGTCGATCAGTGCCGACTGGCGCGCCTGCCCGAGACCCCGGACCGCCGCCAGGGCGCGACGCGTCGCGGCCGGGTCCTGCGGCGTGCTGGCGGTGGCGCGAACGGGGCGGGTCCGCCGGGACGGCTGCACGCGCCGCACGGGTGGGGTGGGCGGCGTGGCGGGTGCCTCCGGCGCCGCCGGGTCGGTGGCGGCGGCGGGCGGCGCATCCGCGTCCGACGAGGGCGGGGCGGGGACGTCCGCGGCCTTCGGACCGGCCGCCGGCGCCGGGGCGGGCTCGGGCTCGGATGCCGGTTCGGCCGGTGGGAGCGGGGCGGGCTCGGGCACCTCGAGCCGCTTGGCGAGCCGCTTGCGTTCGCGTCGTGTCAGGCCGTCCGCGAGCTGCTCCACGAACGCGCCGGTCAGGCGGGCCCGTTCCAGGGTCGCGCGACGCTCGAGGTCGTCCAGCTGGGCCGTGACGGCCTCCTGGAGCCCCTGGATGGCCTCCACGGCCCGTTCCGACCGCCGGCCGGCCTCCTCGAGCCGAGCGGCGACCGCGGCGGTGGCGTCGGTCGCTGTCTGCTGGATCTGGCCGATCGCGCGGTCGGTCGCGGTGCGCAGCTGCGCCAGGGCGGCGTCGTGCTGCTCGCCGAGGTGGGCCACCTGCTCGACCAGGCGACCGACCTCCTCGCGGTTGTCGGTGGCGTCGTCGACGACCGCAGCCGCCCGTTCGTGCAGGGACTCGACCGCGCCCGCCAGCGCCTCCATCGGGGTGGTCGATGCCGCCACCGCGGCCTGCACCTCTGCGAGGCGGTCCTCACCGTCCGCGAGGGCCTGGGCCAGCGCGGACCGCAGGTGGTCCCCGACGACCGTCTCGGCCAGGTCGCGGCGGGCGGCGGACAGCACGGCCTCGATCCGCGACGCCTGCGCCACCATCGCCGCCTCGACCGCGGGACGCAGGCCCTCGAGGTCGGCCAGCCGGTCCTCGAGGCGGTCCAGCCGGGCCGCGAGGTCACGGGGGCCCGGCCACAGCGGGTCCGACCCCGCAGCCTGCCCGACGGATCCCTCGCTCACGCCCACCTCCCGTGCGGGACGCCGCGTGCGCCCTCCGCCCTTCCAGCGTACTCAGCGCTCCACGCCAGACGATGAGGTGTCCACGCAAGAGCCGACGCCCGCGGAGGGCGTCCGCGGGCGTCGGCGTGGGATCGGTTGGCGGGGATCGATCCCGGTGGTGGTCTCTGGCAGCTCAGCCGAGCTCGTCGAGCAGCGTGCGCAGTCGGGCGAGGGCGTCACGCAGGCGGGACTTCGCCGTGCCCTCGGGGATCCCGAGCACGCTGGCGACCTCGCGGTAGGTGTGACCGCCGAAGTAGGCGAGCTCGATGGCCTCGCGCTGGCGGTCGGTCAGGCGGGCGACGGCCTCGCGGACCTGCCAGTGCTCGAGCCGACGCTCGACCTCGTCCGCGACGTGGTCGTAGGAGCGCTCCTGGTCCCGGTGGGCGACGCGGTCGTTGCGGTCGCGGGCGGCCTGCTCGGAGCGCACGCGGTCGACGGCACGACGGTGGGCGAAGGTCACGATCCAGCCGGCGGCGGACCCGCGGTCGGGGTCGAAGCGCGAGGCCTTCTGCCAGACCTCGGTCAGGACCTCCTGGGCGGTCTCCTCGGCCAGCGCGCGGTCACGCAGGACGCGCAGGGCGACACCGATCACCTGGGGGCTGACGCGGTCGTACAGCTCCGCGAAGGCCACACGGTCACCGGCGGCGGACCGCACGAGCAGGGCCTCGTCCGTGGCGGTCTCGAGGTCCTGGGCGACGACGGCCGGCTGCAGGGCCTCTGGCGCGTCGTCGAGGGTCTCGGCTGATGCGGTGGGCATCGTCATCGTGGTCAAGGCGGTGTCCTCCATCTCTGAAGACAACTGAACCACGTCGGGTCGGGTTGCGTCAACTTTCTGTACAGGTTCTTTGGTACAGGTTCATGGCCGTGACCGTCCGGACACCGCCCCAGAACCTCGACCTGAGGGGAGCGACCGGCGAAATTGTCCACATCTGGGGACAACTGTGTGGAAAACCTTGACAAATTCCCGGACGGCCACCCCGAAACCTGTACGGGCGACCACTGGTCGTACAGGTTCTGTGCGGAGTGGCGAGCGACGAACCTGAATCAGGCCACGGGGTGGCGCAGTCCCTCGGGGACGATGCGGGTGTAGAGGGTGTCGCGTTCGGCGGCGGGGCGTCCGGCGGCGGTGGCGACGGCGCGCAGGGACGCCGGGTCCTGGCGGATGCCGTGGGTGGAGCCGGCCATGCGGGAGATGGTCTCCTCCATCAGGGTGCCGCCGAGGTCGTTGACGCCGCCCTGGAGGATCTCGACCGCGTTGTCCAGGCCCATCTTGACCCAGGACAGCTGCACGTTGTCGATCGCGCCCTGCAGGAGCAGGCGGGCCATGGCGTGGACGCGGCGGTTGTCCTCCCAGGACGGGCCGGGGCGGGCCACGCCGGCCAGGTAGACCGGGGCCTGCTGGTGCACGAAGGGCAGCGGGACGAACTCGGTGAACCCGCCGGTCCGCTCCTGGATGGACCGCAGCAGCTTGAGGTGGGCGACCCAGTGGCGCGGTTCGTCGACGTGCCCGTACATCATCGTGGAGGTGGACGGGATCCCGACCTCGTGCGCGGTGGTGATCACGTCGATCCACGCGTCGGCGGGCAGCTTGCCCTTGGTCAGCACCCACCGGACCTCGTCGTCGAGGATCTCGGCAGCCGTGCCCGGCACGCTGCCCAGGCCGCGGCGCTTGGCCTCGGTGAGCCACTCGCGGATCGAGATGCCCAGCCGGGTGGCGCCGTTGACCACCTCCATCGGCGAGTACGCGTGGACGTGGATGTCGGGCACCGCACCCTTCACGGCGTCGAGGACGTCGAAGTAGTAGTCGCCACCCAGGTCGGGGTGGATCCCGCCCTGGATGCACACCTCGGTGGCGCCCACGTCCCACGCCTCGGACACCCGCTGGGCGATCTCGTCCAGCGAGAGGTTGTAGGCGTCCGGGTCGTCGCGGCGCTGCGCGAACGCGCAGAACCGGCAGCCCGTGTAACAGATGTTGGTGAAGTTCAGGTTCCGGTTCACCACGTAGGTGACCGTGTCCCCGACCGTGGCGGCGCGGACCTCGTCGGCCGCCTGCGCGAGCGCGTCGAGCTCGACCCCGGTGGTGTCGAACAGCAGCAGCGCCTCGTCGTCGTCCAGCACCGCCCCGCCCTGGGCCTTGGCCAGCGCGGCGGAGACCTCGGGGCGGATCGTGCTGCGAGCCGGACCCTCGACGCGGGGCCGGTTGTCCTCCAGCACCCCCGCGGCGATCTGGTGCAGGTCGCCGTACACCGCCCGGTGCAGCGCATCCTCGGCCTGCGCACTGCGGGCGTTGCGTCCGTCCGCGGCCGACCCGGAGGCCTCGTCACCGGAGATCACCGCCTCCATCGCGGCGGTGGTGGACGTGTACTCGGCCTCGGGGTCCTGCCAGCTCTGCCCGACGGGGCGCACCTCCGGGATCGCCAGCCCGTTCGGGGCGGACAGCGCGGCGACCGGGGCCCGCATGCGGCCGGCCAGCCACGGGTCGGGCCGGGCCGCCCACTCCGGGTAGACGCACAGCCGCTGGGTCAGCGCGAACCCGTGCTCGGCGCTCACGTCCGCCAGCCGGTCCAGCTGCGGCCACGGCAGCTCGGGGTTGACGTGGTCCGGGGTCACCGGCGACACCCCGCCCCAGTCGTCGATCCCGGCATCCAGGATCGTCCCGAACTGGTCCGGGGACAGGTTCGGCGGCGCCTGGACGTGCACCGTCGGGCCCAGCAGCACCCGCGCGGTGGCCACCGCCGCCAACAACGTCTCGAAGGACGGCTCGTCGTGATGGCGCATCGCCGTGTCGGGCTTGGCCCGGAAGTTCTGGACGATCACCTCCTGCAGGTGCCCGTACCGGCGGTGCGACTCGCGCAGCGCCAACAGGGTCTCGGCCCGCTCCAGCGGCGACTCGCCGATCCCGATCAGGATCCCCGACGTGAACGGGATCGACAGCCGCCCCGCGTCCTCGAGCACCTTCAGCCGCACCGCCGGGTCCTTGTCCGGCGAGTTGAAGTGCGCCTGGCCCTTCGCCAGCAGCCGCCGGCTGGTCGACTCCAGCATCATCCCCATCGACGCCGCCACCGGCTTGAGCGTGGCCATGTCCGTCCAGCTCATCACCCCCGGGTTCAGGTGCGGCAGCAGCCCGGTCTCCTCGATCACCTGGATCGACACCGCCCGCAGGTAGCTCAGCGTCGAGTCGTACCCACGCGCGTCCAACCACGCCCGCGCGGCCGGGTAGCGCTCCTCGGGCTTGTCCCCCAGCGTGAACAGCAGCTCGGTGCACCCCGCCTCCTGGCCCTGGCGGGCGACCTCCAGCACCTGCTCCGGGGACATGAACGCCGGCACGTCGCCCTTCGGCGGCCACGCGAACGTGCAGTACCCACACGTGTCCCGACACAGGTGCGTCAACGGCACGAACACCTTGCGCGAGTACGTCACCGTGGGCGTGCCGTCGGGCGTCCGACCCCAGCCCCCGTCCGCGTACCACGGGGCGCGGTCCCGCACCCCCGCCGCCACCGCGCACAGCCGAGCGAGGTCCTCCCCCGTCGCGGTCAGCAGCGCGGCGGCCTCGTCGGCCTTCAGCGTGCGCCCCTCCTCCGCCCGGTGCAGCGCACGCGGACGCAGCCGGTCCAGGGTCGCGGCGTCCGGCCCCGGCAGGGCGCGGGGGTCGGTGGTGGCCGTGGGCTCGGGCGTCACGGCAGCTCCTGACGGGAGACGGCTCCGGCCCGTCACTGTAGGAGCCGACCACCGTGACTACGGTGGCGGGCTCCCTCCCGTGTGACGAGGCACGTCCGTGGCACCCCACATCACCGTGCTCGCCGGAGGCGTCGGCGCCGCGCGCTTCCTGCGCGGCCTGGTCGCCGTCGACGAGGTCGACCCGACCGCGGTCACCGCCGTGGTCAACGTCGGCGACGACATCGACCGGCACGGCCTGCACGTCTGCCCCGACCTCGACTCCATCACCTACTGGCTCGCCGGGGTCATCCACCCCGAGCAGCAGTGGGGCCGCGCCGACGAGTCGTTCACCGTCGCCGAGGAGCTCGAGCGGTTCGGCGAGGGACGCTGGTTCACCCTCGGTGACCGCGACATCGCGACCCACATCTTCCGGACCCGGCGGCTGCGCGAGGGCGCCCCACTGTCCCGCGTCACGGCCGAGGTGGCCCGTGCCTTCGAGATCCCGATCCGGCTGCTGCCCGCCACCGACGACCCCGTGGCCACCCGGGTCCACACCACCGACGGGCGGGACCTGCACTTCCAGGAGTACTGGGTCGGCGAGCGTGCCGCCCCGCCGGTCGCCCGCGTCGAGCTGGCCGGGGCCGACCGGGCCCGCCCCGCCCCCGGCGTGGTGGAGGCGATCCTGGACGCCGACGTCGTGGTGCTCGCGCCGTCCAACCCGGTCGTGTCGATCGGGACCATCCTGGCGGTGCCGGGCATCCGCGAGGCGCTGGACCAGACCCCTGCGCCGGTCGTCGGCGTCTCCCCCATCATCGGCGGGGCCGTGGTCCGCGGCATGGCCGACACGCTGCTGCGCGCCGTCGGTGCCGAGGTCTCGGCGGCCGGCGTCGCCCGTCACTACGGCGACCTGCTCGACGGCTGGGTGGTCGACGAGGTGGACGCCGAGCAGCTCGCGGCACTGCCCGACGGGGTGCGGGGCGTGGCCACGCCCACGCTCATGGACGACGTCGAGGTGGCCGCCGCACTGGCCCGCACCTGCCTGGACCTCGGAGCCGAGCTGGCCGGGGCGCGGTCGTGACGGGGCGCTGCGAGGTGGTGGCACTTCCCACGCCGCACCGGTTCGTCGCCGGCGACGACGTGACGGCGATCCTGCTGGAGGCCGCCGCGTCCGCAGGGGTGACGCTGGCCGACGGGGACGTCGTGACCGTGGCGTCGAAGGTGGTGGCACTGGCCGAGGGGCGCCTGGTGGACCTGCCGGCCGGTGACCCGCAGCAGGCGCGCCGGGACCTGGCGCGATCACGGGCGGCCCAGGTGGTCGCCGACGCCCCGTGGGTCACCATCACCCGCTCGGAGCTGGGCCACGTGGCCGCCAACGACGGCATCGACGCCTCGAACGTCCCCGCCGGCCAGGCGCTGCTGCTGCCCGAGGACCCCGACGCCAGCGCCGCCGCGATCCGCGATGCGATCCGCGAGCGCGCCGGCGTGGAGGTCGGCGTGCTGGTCACCGACACCTTCGGGCGCCCGTGGCGCCTGGGCCAGACCGACGTGGCGCTGGGGGCCGCCGGGGTGGCCGTGCTCCGCGACGAACGGGGTGGCACCGACCTCGACGGTCGACCGCTGGAGGTCACCGTCGCCGCCGTCGCCGACGAGCTCGCCGGGGCCGCCGACCTGGTGCGCGGCAAGGCCGACGGGGCGCCGTTCGTCCTGGTGCGAGGGGCCGGGTTCACCGGCGACGGCACCGGGCAGGACCTGGTGCGCCCCGCCGACGAGGACCTGTTCCGCTGGGGCGGCGCGACCGCGGTCACCGAGGGCATCGCGGCCCGGCGGACGGTGCGCGCCTTCGCCCCCACCCCCGTGCCCGACGAGGTCGTGGCGGACGCCGTCCGGGCCGCCGTCACCGCCCCGGCCCCACACCACACCCGGCCATGGCGGGTCCTGCGCCTGGCCGACGGCACGCGCCGCCACCTGCTCGACGCGATGGCGGCACGGTGGCGCGCGGACCTCGCGGCCGACGGGACCCCCGACGAGGTCGTCGAGCGGCGCATCGCCCGCTCCGACGCGATCCTGGCCACCGCCCCCGAGCTGCTCGCACCCTTCGTCACCCTGGACGGGGCCCACGCCTACCCCGATGCCCGCCGCACCACCGCCGAACGCGACATGTTCCTGCTGACCGGCGGGGCGGCGCTGGCCAACCTGCAGGTCGCCCTGGCCGCGCACGGGGTCGGGGCGGCCTGGATCTCCTCCACGCTGTTCTGCCCCGACACCGTCCGCGGGGCGCTGGACCTGCCCGACGACTGGCTGCCGCTCGGACTGCTGGCGGTGGGCTGGCCGGCAGCCGACTGGCAGCCGCGGCCGCGGCCTTCGGCCGATCTCTCCGACGTGCTCGTCGTGCGCTAGGTGCGACGGCGAGCCGTGATCCCGGGCTCAGGCGCACGACATGTGCGAGCCCGAAGGTCCGGACAATCCCGCCGTCCCCGTTGCCGGCCTAGGGTGATCGGGCGTGTCCAACCACCTGGGAGGGGTTCCATGCGAACACGACGCCTCATCGGTCTGCTCCTGACCGGCGCCCTGGCTCTGTCGGCCTGCGGCGGCAATGACACCACCGACACCGAGACCACCGGCGCGGAGACATCGACGAGCAGCTCGACGCCGTCCGCCTCGGGGACCGAGACCCAGGCCGCGGGCGGGGACTGCCAGCTCGACGCCCCCGTCAAGGTCGGCGTCGTCTTCAGCCAGACCGGCGGCGCGGCGGTCTACGGCACCAGCCAGGCCAACGGTGTGAAGCTTGCAGCCGAGCAGCTCAACGACGCCGGCGGCGGCGTCACCTACGAGCTCGCCGTCGAGGACGACGCGTCGACCCCCGAGGACGGCATCCCCGCGTTCGAGAAGCTGATCAACCAGGACGACGTGTCGGTCATCATCGGCCCGACCCTGTCGAACACCGCGTTCTCCACGGACCCGGTCGCACAGGAGAACCAGGTCCCGGTGCTTGGCGTCTCGAACACCGCAGAAGGCATCACGGACATGGGCGACTACGTCTTCCGTGACTCGCTGACCGAGGGGCAGGTGATCCCGCAGACCATCGAGGCGGCCAGCAGCCAGTACGGGCTGTCGAAGGTGGCCGTGCTCTACGGCAGTGACGACGCCTTCACCGAATCCGGCTACCAGGTGTTCAAGCAGGCGCTCGAGGACCAGGGCATCGAGATCGCCACGACCCAGACCTTCGCGAAGGGCGACACGGACTTCTCGGCGCAGCTGACCGAGGCCAAGAACGCCTCCCCCGACGCGCTGGTGCTCTCGTCGCTGGCCGAGGAGGCGGCCCTGATCCTGTCGCAGGCGCGTGATCTGGGCATCGACGTGCCGGCCATCGGAGGCAACGGGCTCAACTCGCCGTCGATCATCGAGAACGCCGGAGACGCCGCCGAGGGCGTGATCGTCGGTGCAGCGTGGAACTCCGCGGCCGACACCCCCAACAACCAGGACTTCATCGCCGCGTTCAAGGACGCCTACGGGTCGAGCCCCGACCAGTTCGCCGCCCAGGCCTACGCCGGGATGAACATCGTGGCCCACGCCGTGGAGCAGGCGTGCAGCGCCGACTCGACCGCGATCCGGGACGCGATGGCGGACCTGGGCACGGTCGAGACGGTCCTGGGCGAGTTCCAGTTCACCGACAACCGCGACGCCGACCACCCTGCGGTCGTGCAGGTCATCAAGGACGGGGAGTTCCAGATCCTCCAGTGATCTACGGTGCGGTGGTCCGGACGTCCACGCGGGCGTCCGGACCGCCGTGATCGGGACGACCATGCAGCAGGTCATCAACGGGGTCTTCCTCGGGTCGATCTACGCCCTGTTCGCCATGGGCTACACGCTGGTCTTCGGGGTGCTCGACCTGCTGAACCTCGCCCATTCCGCGGTCTTCATGCTCGGGGCGTTCGTCGGGCTCCAGCTCGTCACCGCGCTCGGCCTGCCGTTGTGGCTCGCGATCGTCCTGACCCTCGCGTTCGGGGCGTTCATGGGGGTCGTCATCGAACGGGTCGCCTTCGCGCCGCTTCGCAACCGCCCCGACACCCACTTCGCCGGCCTGATCTCCTCCATCTCGCTGGCGATCGTCTTCGGTGCGGTCGCGCTCGCCGCGTTCGGACCGAACACGGTGCGGTTTCCGGCGGAGACGTTCCCGTCGACGCGCTTCGAGATCGCCGGTGCCTCCATCTCGCTGTTGCAGGTCGTGATCCTGGCGATCAGCGTCGCGCTCATGTTCGGGTTGCAGGGGCTGGTGTCGCGCACCCGGCTCGGCACCGCGATGCGCGCCGTCGCCGAGAACCCGCGCGCCGCCCGGATCCTCGGCATCGACGTGGAACGGGTGACGATCGCCACGTTCGCCCTGTCGTCGGCGCTCGGCGCCGCCGCCGGCGTCCTGTTCGCGCTGGCGTTCAACTCGATCCGTTTCGACATGGGACTGTCGATCGAGCTCAAGGGGCTCGCCGTGATCGTCGTCGGCGGGATGGGCAGCCTCACCGGCGCCATGCTCGGCGGGCTCGTGCTCGGACTCGCCGAGGTCTTCGCGATCGCCCAGATCAGCTCGTCGTGGCGCGACGCGATCGCCTTCGGCCTGCTCTTCCTCATCCTCGTGCTGCGACCCCAGGGACTGGTGGGCCGGCGCCGGGTGCGGGAGGTCTGAGTGGGAGACTTCTTCGCCTCCTACAACGCGGTCATCGTCCTGATGGGCGTGAACGCGGTGCTCGCCTACTCGATGTACGCGGTGCTCGTCGCCGGCCAGCTCAGCCTCGCGCAGGCGGCGTTCGCCTCGATCTCGGCCTACACCTCGGCGCTGTTGACGATCCACGCCGGCCTGCCCCTGGCGGTCGTGGTGGTCGTCGGGATGGTGGTGGGAGCACTCGCGGCGTTCGTGGTCGGCCTGCCGGTGCTGCGCCTGCGTGGGGTGTACCTGGCCATCGCCACCCTCGGGTTCGGCGAGGTCGTCCGGATCGTCGCGATCAACCTCGACGTCACGGGCGGGGCGCAGGGCCTTCGCGGGATCCCGAAGGACGTGGGGATCCCCCACGTCTGGATCGCCACGGCCCTGCTGGCCTGGGTCTTCGCGCGCATGCGTCCCACCCGTCTCGGACGAGGGCTCGCCGCCGTGCGCGAGGACGAGATCGCCGCCGAGGCCTCCGGCGTGGACGTCGTCCGCCACAAGATGTACGCATTCGTGATCTCGGGTGCGGTCGCGGGGCTGGCCGGCGTCCTGTTCGCGCACTTCACCCGTTTCATCTCCGCCGGACAGTTCGGCTTCGAACGGGCACTCGACGCGTTGCTGTTCGCGATCGTGGGTGGCACGGGCGCGTGGATCGGACCGGTGCTGGGCGCCGGGTTCCTGACCATCCTGCCGGAGGTCCAGCGCCAGTTCGGCTTCGACCAGCCGTGGATCCGACCGGCCGTCTCGGGCGTCATCCTGCTCCTGGTGATCCTGTTCCTGCCCGAGGGGCTGGCCGGCATCGGGCGCCTGTTCCGACGACGGGACGCTGCGGCCGCCGTCCCCACGCACGCCGGACGACGGGGCGTCCCGACCAGACCTCGGGCCCGCCGACGACGACGCCGCCTCGACCGCCCCGCCGGCACGCGGCGCAGCGGATGCAGCGGGTGCAGCGGTGCTGGTCCGGACGCGGGACCTCGGCAAGGACTACGGCGGCGTGCAGGCGCTCAAGCACGTGGACCTGGCCATCCACGAGGGCGAGATCCTCGGCCTGATCGGCCCGAACGGGGCCGGCAAGACCACCCTGGTCAACGTCCTGACCGGCATGACGGCCCCCACGTCCGGCACCGTCGACGTCGTCGGCGAGACGCTGCCGGCCTCCGTCCGTGCCCACCAGGTCGCCGGTCTGGGCGTGTCCCGAACCTTCCAGCAGGTCCGGCTGTTCGATCACCTCAGCGTGCGCGACAACGTGCTGATCGGCAGCCACCTCGCGTCCTCGTCGACGTTCGCGCGGCGGCTGGTGCTGCTGCCGTCGGCCCGCCGCGAGGAGCGCGACGCCGCCGCGGCTGCCGACACCACCCTCGGGCTGGTGGGACTGGCGGGGCGGGGCGACCTGCCGGCCTCCGCCCTCGCCTACGGCGACCGTCGCCGACTCGAGATCGCCCGGGCGCTGGCTGCCGACCCCCGCCTGCTCGTGCTCGACGAGCCGGCCGCCGGGATGAACCACGTCGAGGCCGAGCGGCTGGGCGGCCTGATCCGGGCCATCGCCGACCGGGGCGTCACGGTCCTGCTGATCGAGCACAACGTCCGGCTCGTCATGCGGACGTGCAGCCGGGTGGTGGTCCTCGACTTCGGCGAGAAGATCGCTGACGGCGATCCGCAGAGCGTCGCCAACGACCCCCAGGTCGTCTCGGCGTACCTCGGCGGAGCGGACACGGGAGGGCAGGCATGAGCGGGGCGCTCGAGGTCCGCGACCTGGCCGTCACCTACGGCCACGTCGAGGCCGTGCGCGGCATCGATCTCGACGTCCCGGCCGGGTCGCTCGTGACACTCATCGGCGCCAACGGGGCGGGCAAGTCGTCGACGCTGGCGGCGATCTCGGGCATCGTGTCGCCGGCACGCGGTCGGGTGCTGCTCGACGGGGAGGACGTGACGGGGAGACGCAGCAGCCGGCTGGTGGCCGACGGTGTCGTGCAGGTACCGGAGGGCCGAGAGATCCTGGCCACGCTCACGATCGAGGAGAACCTGCGCCTCGGCGGCTGGCACCAACGGGAGCACCTGACCGAGGGGTTCGCCGAGGTCTTCCGCCGCTTCCCGGTCCTCGAGGATCGTCGGAGGATCTCGGCGGGGAGCCTGTCCGGTGGCGAGCAGCAGATGCTGGCCATCGCCCGCGCCCTGCTGGCCCGGCCGCGTGTCCTGCTGCTGGACGAGCCGTCGATGGGGCTCGCCCCGAAGCTCGTCGACGAGGTGTTCGACGTCATCGAGCAGATCTGCCGGGAGGGGACGACCGTCCTGCTCGTGGAGCAGAACGCACGCCGAGCCCTGCGGGCGGCGGACTACGGCTACGTCATGGAGACCGGCGCGATCGTGTTGGAGGGCCCGGCCAAGGAGCTGCTCTCGGACCGCAAGGTGGTCGAGGCCTACCTCGGAACCTGACACCGGGGACGATCGTTTCCAGGACCAGACGTCGGCCTCGGGTGGGCCTGCTGGCCTGCTGTACCCTCCCCGCGCTGTCGAGACCGTCGATTCCCTGACCCAGACAAGGCGTGATCCGTGGCCGAGCAGGAACGCAGGACCAAGGCCGAGCGCCGGGCGGAAGCCCGCGCCGAACGCAAGCGCGCCGAGGAGGCCGCGGCCAAGAAGGCGACCCAGCAGCGCATCCGCAACGGCGTGATCGCCCTGGTCGTGATCGGCCTGTTCGCCGTCGTGCTGATCCCGACGCTGCAGAACGCCTTCAGCGGGGCCGAGGCGGCGGAGAACACCATCTCGCAGGCCGCGGCCCTCGAGGCGCGGTCCTCGGCCGGCTGCGAGATGGTGGTGGAGAACGACCCGCTGCCCGACGCCACGCACCACGACCCGGCCACCGCCCCGCCTGCCGACGTGCTCTACGCGGCCAGCCCCGTGCGACCCACCACCTCGGGGCCCCACTTCGCCCAGCCCAACGCCCCGCTCGGTGGCGTCCCCAAGGAGCCGCTCGACGAGCGCGCCACGACCCACAACCTCGAGCACGGCTCGGTGATCGTGTGGTTCGACCCGGACCAGGTCGACGACAGCACCGTGGGCACGATGGAGCGCTGGATGCGTGACCGGCAGGAGATGGGCTTCGAGTCCCGCGCCGGCGGCAACATCTTCGTCAGCCCCTACGAGGGCATGACCGGCGACAAGCCGATCGCGATCCGCACCTGGGGCTACGCCCTCAACTGCGACAGCTGGGACCAGACGGTCGCCGACGCGATGATCATCGACTACTGGGGCACCCACGGCCCGGCGCCCGAGCGCAACCTCTCGCCGTACCCGGCCGGCGCCCTCGGTTACGCCGACGCCGACGTGTCCGACAACACCGAGGCGCCCACCACCGACCGCCACGGCAGCGAGTCCGGCTCCGCCACCGAGCAGGACACCTCGACCGAGACGACCACCGAGACCAGCACCGCCACGGAGACCAGCACCGCCACCGAGACCGAGGGCTGACCGCCCCGTGGTCTGGGACCCCGGCCAGTACCTGGCCTACGGCGACCTGCGGCTGCGGCCGGGGCTCGACCTGCTCGCGCGCGTGCCCGTCGAGTCACCCGAGCGCGTCGTCGACCTCGGGTGCGGGCCGGGCAACCTGACGCTGCTGCTGGCCGAACGCTGGCCCGGCGCAGAGGTCGCCGGCATCGACCACGACGAGGCCATGCTCGAGGACGCGGTCGGCCGCGACCCGGACCGCCGGGTCTCGTGGATGCCGGGCGACCTCGCGACGTGGACGGCCGCGCACCGCGTGGACGTGGTCTTCAGCAACGCGGCGCTGCACTGGGTGGACGACCACCCGCGGGTCCTGCAGCGCTGGATGGGCCAGCTCACGCCCGGCGGGGCGCTGGCGTTCCAGGTGCCGGACAACTTCGACCAGCCGTCGCACACCGCGGTGGCCGACGTCGTGGACGAGGGCCCGTGGGCCGCGCGCCTGCGGCCCCACCTGCTCGACCACCCGGTGCTGCCCCCGCACCGCTACCACCGCCTGCTCCGACCGCTGGTGGACCACCTCGACGTGTGGCACACCACCTACTGGCAGACCCTGACCGGCGAGGACCCCGTCCTCGAGTGGGTCAAGGGCTCGCTGCTGCGGCCGCTGCTCGCCGAGCTCGGCGACGGCGAGCGCGAGGAGTTCCTCGGACAGGTCGCCGAACGGCTGCGCGCGGCCTACCCGGCAGACGACGCTGGCGTCACCCTGTTCCCCTTCCAGCGCCTCTTCGTCGTCGCTCGGCGGCGCTGACTCGAGACCGTCGCTCAGCGGCGGTAGGGAGCGACGGCGAGGATCGCGTCGCGGTCCAGCGCCCCGTACGCGTGCGGGAACCCACCCTCGACCCGCACGTCGCAGGACAGCCGGTCGAGGTCGACGGTCAGCACGACGAGGTCGGCGTCGGGCGGGAAGTGCCGGGCCACGGTGCCGTCGACCTGGTCCGGGTAGCTGAGGTGGACGAATCCCTCGTCGGCCAGTGACGGTGGCGTCCACGGCGCGTCGGCGTCGGCGGTCTCCCAGTCGGCGCGGGGCACGAGGTGGTGGGCGACGCGACTCATCGCCGGTTCTCCGGTGGTGGTTCGTGCCCGACGGGGACCCCCCGGACGCGCCGCCACCACGTCCGGACCCACCCGGCGTAGTCGAAGCGGGTGAACCAGCGCTCGACCACGGCGGCCGAGGGCACGGTGGCACCGCCGTGGACCTGGCGCCGCTTGCGCAGCATGGTCCCGACCAGGCGCCACTCCCCCAGGGCCGCCGCGAAGGCGCTCGGCACGGTCAGGACGAGCTCGCCGGTCTTGAGCGCGGTGGTGACCAGCAGGCCCGGCAGCGCCCGGAGGATCGCCGGCCACGTGTCGTCCTTGACGAGCGTGAGCAGCCGGTTCTGCCAGTTGAGCTGCTCGACGCGGGCGGTGCGTCGCGGCCCCGCCCCGCCCCGCTCGTGGCGTGCGACGGCCGTCGGTTCGTACCAGGTGACCCACCCGCGCATCGCGGCGCGCCAGTCGAGGTCCACGTCCTCCCAGAAGGCGAACAGGTCCTCGTCGAAGACCTCGTGGCGCAGGTGGCCGTCGCGGTCGCGGACCTGCAGCCGCAGGTCGTCGAGCATCGCGCGCCGGTACAGCGCGAGCGCGCCCGACACCCCGAAGACCTCGCCCGGCGTGTCCCACTGCCCGCGGTCGACCTCGCCCTCGCCCCGGTTGCGGAACAGCCGGGTGGTGAACGCGACGTGCCCGGTGGTGTCGATGACGGGTTCGCCGTCCGGCGAGGTGACGGTGCGGTGCAGGCGGCCCTGCACGGCACCGCGCCGGTCGTCGGCCAGCAGCGCCGCGACCGCGTGCGCCAGGTAGTCCGGCTCCGGCACGACGTCGGGGTTGCAGACGAGCACGGCGTCGACGTCCGGGCCCAGCGCCGCGATCCCGTCGTTGGCACCGCCGGCGAAGCCGCGGTTGGTGGCGTTGGCGAGCTCGCGGACCCGCACCGGGTGGTCCACCCCGGCCAGGGTGTCCAGCACGGCCCGCGAGTCGTCGACCGACGCGTTGTCGACGACCACGACCTCGACCAGCGGGTGGGTCTGGGCGCGCAGGGCCGCGACGCAGGTCGGGAGGTCGTCGGCGCTGTTCCAGTTCACGACGACCGCGGCCACGCGTGCCCGGCCCGGGGCAGCGGAGGTCACGAGCCGGTGGCGCGGGCGGGTCCCTCGTCGTCCTCGTCGGGACGGAACACCGGAATGGGGCCCGTGGTCTCGGCACCGCCGAGGGTGAGGGCCGGGCCCTCGGTCACCGAGGTGGACGCGACCATGTCGACCAGCCCGATGCCGCCCGGGGCGGGCGTGACCTCGATCTCGAGCTCGTCGGGGAGGATGGCGTGCTGTTCGCGGACGGCGGGATCGGTGACCAGCGGGGTGATCCAGTACCGCCCGGCCAGCACGTGGGCGGTGAAGCGGATGTCGACCACGGCGGTCTGGCCGGCGGCCAGCGGCCCGACGCCGAGGCCCTGCCAGGTGGTGTGGACCTCGTACAGGTCGCCCTGGCTGCCGCGCACGACGGCGCCGACCGAGCACGCGGCGACGTCCTCGCGGGCCGAGATGCGGATGCGCAGGCGCAGCTGGGTCGACGGGGGCACGGTCCCGACCTGGGTCCCGTGCATGTCGAGCAGCAGCACGTCGTCGATGCGGATCTTCCCGGTGCCGTAGGTGCCGTCGTCGGCACGGTCGTCACCGACCCGGGCGGTCCCCATCAGCTGCGCGTACTGCGCGACGCCCTCGCCGGCCGGGCCGTCGAAGACCACCTCGCCACGGTGCAGCACGATCGTGCGTTCGCACAGCTCCTCCACGGCACCGAGGTCGTGGGACACGATGACGATCGTCTTGCCGCGGTCCTTGAAGTTCTGCATCCGTTCGAGCGACTTCGCCTGGAACTGCGAGTCGCCGACCGAGAGCACCTCGTCCACCAGCAGGATGTCAGGGTCGACGTTGATGGCGATGGCGAAGCCCAGCCGCACGTACATGCCGGAGCTGTAGTTGCGCACCGCCGTGTCGAGGAACGGCCGCACGCCGGCGAAGTCGACGATGGAGTCGAAGCGTTCGTCGATCTCGCTGCGGGTCAGGCCGAGGATGGCGCCGTTGAGGTAGATGTTCTCGCGCCCCGACAGGTCGCCGTGCATGCCGGCGCCGAGCTCGAGCAGCGACGCGACCCGACCGTTGATCTCGACCAGGCCGTCGTCCGGCGGCAGGATCCGGGCCAGCACCTTCAGCAGCGTGGACTTGCCCGACCCGTTGTGGCCGATGATGCCGACGGTCTCGCCCCGCTCGATCTGGAAGCTGACCGACGACAGGGCCTCGAAGTCCTCGTACTCGGGCTTGCGGAAGCGGTAGAGCCGTTCCTTGAGGCCCATGGGCCGCTCGTGGTAGAGCCGGAACGTCTCGGTCAGCTGGGACACGACGATCGCCGGGGCGGCGTCGTCGTACCGGATGAGGTCGCGGAGGGAGTCGAGGACCACCGGTCAGATCTCCTTCGCGAAGTTGAGCGCGAACCGGTGGAACAACAGGTAGCCGATGACGAAGGTGACGAGGGCCACGACCGCCGTCCCGACCAGCAGCTCCGGCGAGGGCCAGCCGGGGCCGCTGGACAGCAGCGGGGCGGGGCACGACGACGCCGGGGTGCAGTTCGGGTCGAACGCCGGGTTGCTGACCACCGCACCGTAGAGGGACTCGCGGAACAGCCGCACGAACCAGGTCATCGGGTTGTACGACAGCACGATCGCGGCGACCCGTCCCACGATCGAGTCGATGCCGGCGACCAGCGCGAACGGGTAGATGATCGGCGTGGCGTAGAACCACACCATCATGATCACGACGATGAGCTCCTGCAGGTCGCGGAACGGCACGTTCGCGCCCGCGAGGAACATCGACACGCCGCTGGTGAAGATGGCGATCATGACCATGCCGAACAGCAGCGCCGGCAGGTGCAGCAGGATCCCCCAGCCCCGGGCCCAGATCAGGTAGGGGCTGACGGCCAGGAACGCCAGCAGCAGGTGGACGAGCTGGCTGAGCACGATCGACAGCGGGAGGATCTCGCGCGGGAAGTAGACCTTCTTGATCAGCGGCCCGTTGCCCACGACCGCCGAGATCGACCCCTGCACGGAGTTCTGGAAGAACTGCCAGACGAGGAAGCCGGCGAGGAAGAACGCCGCGAAGGGGCCGCCCACGTCGATCCGGATCACGGTGGAGAAGATCACGGTGAACACGACCGTCATCAGCACCGGCGTCAGCAGGGACCACAGGAACCCCAGCGCGGAGTTCTTGTAGCGGACCTTCAGCTCCTTGGAGACGAACTGGCGCAGCAGCTCGCGGGCCCGCCACAGGTCCACGAGCTTGTCCCGCAGGGCACGCACCGGGCGGGACGTGAGCCCGTCCCGGCGGGCGCCGCCGGAGGCGCTGGACGTCGCCTCGCTCATGGGGCCTCCTGCGGGCCGTTGGCCCGCGACCAGTCCGGGGTGTTGTCCGTGCTGTCCACGGGGCGGTACCGGTAGCAGTACGACGTGCCGGACTCGACGTCCGTGTCGACCAGGGAGGTCGCGGCGACCCGGTCGACGTCGGTCCAGTCGGCCGGGTTGAAGTCGTTGCCCGGGTCGCAGTCGAGTGCCCTCGAGCAGGGCGGCGACGCGTCGAGGCGCTGGACGTCGTAGGCGACGACGTCCGCCTCGGGGGCCGCGACCCAGGACACGGCGATGCCGTCCGCGACCGTCTCGAGCGTCGGCCCCTGGTCCCCGGGCTCGCCGGGACCTCGTCGGTCGGGACGCCGGTGACCACGGTCGACAGCTTCGAGCGGTTGCCGGCCTCGTCGCGGGCGTCCACGGCCATGTCGTACTCGCCGCCGGGCTTGAGCGCGCCGACGACGCGCTCGGTGCGCGTGCCCGACATCGCGAGGCTGTTGCTGCGGGTCAGCGTCTCGCCGTCGTCGGCCCGGCGGATGTAGAGCGTGTACGTGACGCCGGCCTCACCGACGGGATCCCAGTCGATCTCCAGGAGCGTGCCGTCGTCCTCCGGGCGGTCGGTGACGGTGAGGCCGGTGGGAACCGCGGGTGGCGTGGTGTCACGCGACAGGTCGGCCGCGCGGGCGGCGGCGACGAGCACGTCGTCCGACACCACCCCGGTGCCTCCGACGGCGATCACGGAGGTGGCGGCGCCGTCCCCGGTCCGCAGGTAGCACAGGGTGGCGCCGCCGCGGTCGTCGCTGCAGGAGGTCGGCGTGTCGCGGTCGACCAGCAGGATCGGGGCGTCCATCGCCGCGGACAGCGGCGCGGCGACCAGCCCGTACCCGAAGCGACGGCCGTACCCGGGGACGAGCAGGACGTCACGACCGGCGCGCGTCGTCGCGCCCCAGAGCTCGGTGGCGACGGCGACCGCCGTGGCGGCGCGGTCCTCGCCGGCGTGGCGTTCCACGACGAAGCCGGCGCCACGCAGCTCGGAGAGCTGCGCGTCGGGGACGGCGAGCGGTCCGCCGCAGACGTGGACGCGACGGATGCCGAGGCGGTCCAGCGTGCGACGGGTCTCGGCGGCGACGGACGACGAACCGGTCTGGGTGAGCAGCACCGGCGTGGCCGTGTTCGCGGCGTACCCCCCGCAGGAGACCGAGTCCACCCAGCCCTGTTCGAGGTCGGGGTTGCCGGACGCGCGGACGAGCAGGGCGGTGTCGCTGGGCCCCGGGCCGACGAAGCGTGCGATCAGCGCGGCCGTCTCGACGCGGTCGCGGCCTGCGAACCGCGGGGTGCGGTACCCGAGGTCGTCCAGCGCCTGTTCCACGGCCGGCGCGAGCGCCACGGTGCCGCCCAGCAGGTACACGGTCCCGCCGTCGGCGAGCACCCGGTCGATCTCGGCCCGTGTGTCGGACGCCAGCCGGGTGGGCGGCGTGAGCAGGAGCGGGCCGTCGACCTCCGTGGTCAGCGCCGAGGCCCCCAGGGCGTCAGGGAAGGTGTCCTGGCGGGCGAGCACGACGGCACCGGCCTGCCCGGCCCCGTACAGCTCGCGGCTGACGGCGATGGCCGCCGCCCGCGGAGAGCTGGCGTCGATGCGCACCGCGTCCTCGTACGGCAGTGCCGCGCTGGCCGTGGTCGGCACGGCCAGCAGGCTGGCCACCAGTGCCACCGCCGGCCAGGACCGGCCTCGGCGACGTCCGTCACGCATCATCCCACACCCCTCGTCAACCGGCTCGGCGAGCCGCCAGCCGGACCCGCACGGAGTTCATCCCTGCCCGCACGGCGTTGCGCATGCCCTTGTCCTGGGCCACCTCGACGAAGCGCTGGGCCAGATGGCTGGCCCGGCGGGTGGTGATCCGGCTCTTCTCGCGGCGCACGTAGGTGCTGGACCCGCTGGAGACCAGGTCGGGTGCGCGACGCGGGAAGCGGCAGAAGTCCAGCAGTGGTCCGAGCGCCCGGTCCCAGGTCATGGTCGGGGCCAGCGCCTGGACGTTCTCGCGGGCCTGCTTGCGCACCGACTCGTCGGCCAGCCGCAGCAGCGCCGTCGCCACCGAGTCGGGGTCCTCGGCCTTCACGACCTCGCCGAGCCCGTGCTGCAGCACCAGACGGGACAGCGAGTCGCCCTCGGTGGCGAGGATCGGCAGGCCGGTCCAGAGGTAGTCGAGGATGCGGGTCCGGAAGCTGAGCTCGGTCTCGAGGTGCAGGAAGTGCGTGGACACGCCGATGTCGGCGTCGAGCAGGTAGTTGGCCCGGTCGGCGTAGTCGACCCACCCGTGGTTGAAGAACACGTGCGTGTTCAGCAGGCCGAGCTCCTCGGCGACCCGGTAGGCCTCGCCGGCCCGGGCCATCTCGGGCACGTCCGGGTTCGGGTGGGCCGTGCCGAGGAAGAACAGCTTCAGGCGGGGCTCGTCCTCGACGGCCTGCTTCAACCCCCGGATGAGGGTCGCCGGGTCGAACCAGTTGTAGATCCCACCGCCCCACAGCAGGACGATGTCGTCCTCGTCGATGCCGTCGATCGCCCCGCGGATCGCGTGGCGGGTCTGCACGGGCGGGTCCTGCGGGAGCCCGAAGGGTGCCACCGCGAGCAGGCGGCGCAGGTCGGGGTCCTCGTCGTAGGTGGCCGGGTTGATGCGCTTGAGCGAGGCGATCTGGCCCAGCCAGAAGTCGCGCTGCTTCTCGGAGGCGCACAGCAGCAGGTCGCCCCGTTCGAGCTGGGCGTTGACGATCTCGGCGTCCGAGTGCATCGTCTGCCAGCGTTCGGTCGGCGGCATGTCCCGCCGCATGACCAGCGCCTCGATGTGGAACGGGTCGTAGATGTCGACCACCACGGCGGCGTTGGACTTCGCCACCTCGGGGAAGTGGTACATCGTGAAGCCCTGGGTCACGATGACCTCGGCCCAGTCGACCAGTCCCTTGGCGTTGCCGGCGGTGATGTGCTCGACGCGGAACTGGCTGGAGCGGATCTCCGGCTTGCGCATCGACGCCAGCACGACCTCGTGCTCGCGCGACAGGGTGCGGGCCATCTCCCACACGCGGATGGCCGGGCCGGCCATCTTCTCGCCGAGGGTGTCGGCGGTCAGGATCAGCACGCGCTGGCGTGAGGTCGCGTGCCACGCCATGTTGAAGGTGTCGATGACCTGCAGGAACACCGAGGTGAACACCGGGTCGGGCACGTTCGGGGCGATCGGGCGACGGAACAGCCGCATGACCTCGCGGTCGTCGCGGATGCGGTTCTCCTGGATGAACGCGCGCTTGTGCCGCAGCTTCTCGAGCATCAGCCCGAAGTCGCGAACGGCGGCCAGGTGGGCGCCGGTCATCGACGAGATCTTCGGGGTGGGGGCGTCCTGTCCGGCCGAGTCCCGGTCGATCCGGTAGTCGCCGATCTCGGAGTCCTCGTCGTTGAACCCGCGCAGCATCGCGAGGATCGTCGACGCGGGCAGGGTGCGGGCCAGCGTCTCGTCGCCGTAGTTCTTGAAGATCGTGGCCAACGCGTTGCGTTCGAGCAGGTAGCGCTCGCGCGGCTTGCCGAATCGGTCGATGGTCCCGTGGTGGCGGTGGTAGACGACCGACTCGGGGATGAACCAGCACTCGTAGCCGAGCACCCAGGTTCGCCACCCGAGGTCGACGTCCTCGAAGAACGCGAAGTAGTCCTCGTCGAAGCCACCGACGCGCAGGAACCACTTCCGGTGGGTGCCGAGCGACGCCCCGGTCACGAAGATCGACGGCTCGCGGACGAGGTCGGGCGGGGGCGGGTCCTCACGGTGCCGGGCGAACCCGTGCCCGTAGAAGGACAGGTCCCCGCCGGCGAAGTCGACCTGCGTGCCGGTGTGGTCGAGCACCAGCCCACCGGTGACGCGGATGCGGTCGTCGTTGACCATGGGCAGGATCAGCTCGCGCAGCCAGTCCGGCGCGGCGACGGCGTCGTTGTTGAGCAGCGCGAGGTACGTGCCACTGCCCGCGCGGGCCCCCTGGTTGACCACCGGGGCGAAGCCGTCGTTGCGCTCGTTGACGATCACCTGGACGGTCGGGAACTGCTCGCGCAGCATCTCCACCGACCCGTCCTCGGACGCGTTGTCGATGACGATCGTCTCGACGAGCTCGGACGGGTAGTCCTGGTCGAGGACGGACTGCACGCACGGGGCGAGGAACTCGCGCCCGTTGTGGTTGACGATCACGACGGTGACCGACGGCAGGTCGCCGCGCATCGATTCCCCCGGGGGCGTTGAGAGGACGTGGCTGGCCGGGGCG
>CAWCLK010000016.1:0-26130 GCA_963796225.1 uncultured bacterium | reverse complement strand
GCTCGTCGAGATCTGGTCCGACGTCGTCTGCCCGTGGTGCGCGATCGGCAAGGCCCGCTTCGAGGCGGTCCTGGCCGACGCCCCGTACCGCGACGAGGTCGAGGTGGTGTGGCGCAGCTTCGAGCTGGACCCGCACGCCCCGCCCGCCCGCGACGCCGACTACGCCACCATGCTGGCGAGCAAGTACCGGGCGACCCGTGAGCAGGCCCAGGCGATGATCGACCGCATGGTCGACACGGCGCGGGCAGGCCTGGCCTTTGACTTCGACATCGCGAAGCCCGGCAACACCTTCGACGCCCACCGGGTGCTGCACCTGGCCCGCGACCGCGGCCGACAGATCGCCGTGAAGGACCGCTTCCTGCGCGGCTATCACTCGGAGGGCGCCGCCATCGGCGACCACGCCACCGTCGTGCGCCTGGCCACCGAGGCGGGGCTTGACGCCACCGAGGTCCGCGAGGTGCTGGCGTCCGACCGCTACGCCGACGCCGTCCGCGCCGACGAGGAGCAGGCCCACGAGTACGGGTGCTCCGGTGTGCCGTTCTTCGTCCTCGATCGCCGCTTCGCCATCCCCGGCGCCCAGCCGGTCGACGTCATGCGCCAGGCCCTGGACCGTGCCCACGCCGCGGGCGCCCCGCTCGAGGTCGTCGCGGCCACCGGCCCGGGGGACCACGTCCACGCCCACGGCGACGCCTGCGCCGACGGGGCCTGCGCCATCTGACCCCGCTCCGTCACAGCAGGCACCCCAGCGCGCCCGGGGTCGTGACCGAGGTCTGGGCCGAGTCCGCCGAGGACCAGCTCCCCGCGACGGTGCGCACCACGTAGTGGTAGGTCGTGCCGTTGGCCACGGAGGTGTCCTTGACGCTGGTCGCGGTCGTGGGCCCGCCGAGGACGCTCACGTACGGACCGCCCGACGTGGTGGAGCGCAGCACGTCGTAGCCGTCGGCACCGGTGACGGCGTCCCAGCTCACGATCACGCCCTTGCCGAGGGTGAGCAGGCCCAGTCCATCGTCGCGCTCACGCCCGTGGGCGGTGACACGGCCATCGTCGAGAACGTGTTGCCGCCCGCCTCGTCGAGGTCGACGTAGGTGGCCAGGCTCGTCGCCGCCCCGAGCACCCCCACGCCGAGCGCGGCGAGGCCAGCCGCCACGGCCAGGCTCGCCGGCGACGTCGAACGCCGGCGGCCGGGCCCCGGCGGGGCGTCGCCGCGGGGCGCACCCCGGCGCTGGGCGAGGACCGCAACGCCCCCCACAGGTCCCGGACCGCCCCGATCGCCACGAGCAGTGCTGGCAGCGCCAGGGCCACGAGGCGCACCTGGGGCCGCTGCAGCTGCAGCGCCACCCACCCGAAGCGGGGCAGTCGCAGCACCACACGCCCGACCACCCCACCGGCGGGCGCGAGGTTCGGGTCGGGCGTCTCGTTCGCGTCGCCCTGGGTCCGGAAGTGGCGGTTCCCGTCGACGTCCCGGACGTCGATCACCCGGTGCGTGGTCAGCCGTTCGGCGCCGTAGCCGTGGAAGGTGATGACGTCGCCGATGCCGACCGTCGCCGGGTCGGCGGTGCGCACCACGACGGCATCGCCGGTGTCGATCGTCGGCTCCATGCTGCCGCTCAGTACCACGAGCAGGCGCATGTCGAAGGACGGCAGTGCCGCCAGGGCGATCATCCCGACGACCACCGGCACCGCGACGACCAACCCCATCCACCCGAGGAGCGCACGAAGCCGGCCGCGTGGCCGGCGGGGCGTGGGTGTCTCGCCAGCCACGGGGACGGCCGCGGGGCCCGGGGACGGTGGCGACGGGACGACCGGCGCGGGGCGCCGCCCCGCCACGAAGAGCACGCCCTCCGACGTCGGGGGGCGTGATCTTCGGGTGCGGTGACGGACCATCACGTGGGGTCGTCGGCCGGCGCGGGCGGGGT
Organism: uncultured bacterium; assembly: GCA_963796225.1. Lineage (GTDB taxonomy): Bacteria > Actinomycetota > Nitriliruptoria > Nitriliruptorales > Nitriliruptoraceae > CAWCLK01. The sequence continues at coordinate 24,214 of CAWCLK010000016.1, read as the reverse complement.
CCGGGTCACCGCGCCGGGGCGACGTCAGGCGTTGTTCGCGACCTGCTCGGCCTGGAAGCTGAACGTGGCGGTCGCCGTCTTCCCCTCGAAGGTGTTGTCGGTGTTGGAGGGCAGCTCGACGTGGAAGCACAGGACCTCGCTCGCACCGGCGCAGCTCGCGGTCACCCGTGTCAGCACCCTGAGCGATGTCGCCGATGACGTTCGTCCCGCCGGTCGAGCCCAGCACCCCCCGGGTGTAGACGTAGGACGAGACGTTGGCGCCCGGCGTCGCGTCGCAGGTGGTGTTCTCGACGCCGATCCCTGCGATGAGGAGGTCGTTCTCGTCGGCCTCGTCCCAGACCCACATCGTGAGCTGTGCTGCGAGGTCGTCGGCGAGCGTCGTGCTCGTCATGGCGTAGCGCAGCGCGAGCGATCCGGTGTTGGCCACGTTGACGGTGTCGGTGGCCGTGTCCCCGGGCGCCATGTTGCTGGCGGCGAAGGTCACGGTCTCCGGGGCGGTGCCGTCGTCCTGGGTGAAGTCGACGGACCCGGTCGCGAAGGTGTTCGCGGCGTGATCGTCGGTCTCGGTGAAGATCGCGCCCGTGGCGGACACCCCGAGGGCGGCGAGGGAGAGTGCGAGCGTCAGGACGGCCCAGACCACCCGGCGGCGCCGGGGTCCGGTCTCGACGGCGGAGGACGGGGACGGGCGCACGCTGGCTCCAAGGCTCGGTGGCACCCTCCCCGTCGGCGGGGACCCGGGGTCACGAAAGGCCTTGCGAACGATCTCGTCGCCTTACGCGGGAAGCCTGCGCAGCACCGCCCGCGGCAGCGCCCGCAGCACCCACCCCACGCCCCGCACCGCCCCGGGCACGCTGATCACGTTCTTCGCCCCGCCGAGGGCGTCGACCGTGGCCTCGGCGACCGCCTCGGGGGTGGTGGAGAACGGGGCGGCCTCCATCCCCTCGGTCATCTTCGAGTGCACGAAGCCGGGCCGCACCACCAGCACCGACGCGCCCGTCCCCGCCAGCGCGTCGCCGAGGCCGAGGGCGAAGGCGTCCAGCCCCGCCTTGGACGCCCCGTAGGTGAAGTTCGCCCGCCGGGCCTGCACCGCGGCGACCGAGCTGAGCACCACCAGCACGCCGTGGCCCTGGGCCCGCAGCCGCTGCGCCACGGCCGCGGCCACCGACGCCGCCCCGACGGTGTTCACCTCGAACACGTCGACGACGTGGGCGGGGTCCTGCTCGGACCGGGCCTGGTCGCCGAGCACCCCGAACGCCAGCACCACCACGTCGAGGTCGCCGTGCGCGGCGGCCACCCGGTCCACGAACCCGGCGTGGGTGTCGAACGCGCGGGCGTCGAAGGCGGTCACGTCCACCCGCGCCCCGAGCTCCTCCAGCTCGCCCCGCCGCGCCTGCATGCGGTCGGTGGACCGCCCCGCCAGCACGACGTGGGAGGCGCCCCGTTCCGTCACCAGCCGGCGGGCGATGGCGACCCCGATGTCGGAGTCGCCGCCCAGCACGAGCACGCGGTCGAGGTGGCCAACGGCGTCGATCATCGTCGGTGTCCCGTCAGGTTCAGTCGGCGGTCCATGTCGCTGGTCAGCGCCCCGTGGGGGTCGAGCCGGTCGCGGATCGCGCGCCACTCGTCCAGCCGCGGGTACATGGTGGGCAGCATCGCGGCGGCCAGGCGCGAGTCCTTGGCCAGGTAGACCCGGCCGCCCTCGCCGGCGACCTGTTCGTCGAACCCGGCCAGCAGCGGCTCGAGCCCGTCCACCCCCGCGGGGATGTCCAGCGCCAGCGTCCAGCCCCGCATCGGGAACGACAGGTGCCCGCCGTTGCCCGGGCCGAACCGCTTGAGCACGGCGAGGAAGCTCGGCACGCGCGCGTCGGCGATGGCGTGCACGATCGACCGCAACGTCTCCTCGGCGCCGAACGGCACCACGAACTGGTACTGCAGGAACCCGCGTGGCCCGTAGACCCGGTTCCAGTGGTGCACGCCGTCGAGGGGGTGGAAGAACGCCGGGATCGACTGCACCTCGCCGGTCCGGTGGACCGGGTGGCGGCGGTACCAGGCCTCGTTGAACGTGGCCACGGTGGCGATGTTGAGCAGGCCGGGCGGCACGACCGGCGGCACGCTGGCCAGCGGGGTCGGGTCGTAGGCCAGCGGCTCGCGCCGGGCCAGCGGCGACAGCGCCCCGACCTCGGCGTGCTCGCCCCGGGTCAGCACCGACCGGCCGCGGTGGCGCCGCGACACCAGGTCGATCCACGCCACCGAGTAGCGGTAGTCGTCGTCGCGGGCGGTCATCCGGGCCAGCAGGTCGTCGAGGTCGGCGGTCCGTTCGGTGTCGACCACCATCCGCGAGGTCGTGATCGGCCGCAGCCGCAGCGTCATGCGCCGCACCACCCCGGTCAGCCCCATCCCGCCGGCGGTGGCCCAGAACACCTCCGGGTCGCCGTCCGGGGTGACCTCGCGGACCTGCCCGTCGGGGGTGACCAGCTCGAATCCGAGCACCCCGTCGGCGAAGGACCCGTCGACGTGGTGGTTCTTGCCGTGCACGTCGGCGGCCAGCGCCCCGCCCAGCGTCACCAACCGCGTCCCCGGCGACACCGGCGGGAACCAGCCCGGTGGGCACCACCAGCCGCATCAGCGCGTCGAGCGACAGCCCCGCGTCCGCGGTCACCACCCCCGCCTCGGCGTCGAACGCGGTGATCCCGGTCAGCGTGGTCATGTCCAGCACCCGGCCGCCGGCGTTCTGGGCCGCGTCGCCGTACGACCGCCCCAGCCCCCGGGCCAGCACGCCCCGCGACGCGTCCGGGCCACCCATCAGCGCCCCGACCTCGTCCACCCCGACCGGCGCGACCACGTCGGCGCCCGACGGGGCCGTGCGCCCCCAGCCGGTGAGCACACGTCGCTGTCCTCGCGCAGCCGTCGAGCCCACCGTCACTGGCTCCCCAGCAGCAGGCCGAGCCCGAACAGCCCCGCCCACACCGCCCCGTAGACCAGCAGCTGCCAGTCGCCGAGGATGATCTCCTCGGGCGTCTCGGCGTCGGCGTCGAGCTGCGCCGCCGCCGAGAAGCGGAACAGCGCCAGCGCGAACGGCACGGCCGAGAGCTCGTAGACCACCGGCGCCATCGCCCCGGCGGCCTGCTCGAACGCCCACAGCAGGTAGGCGGTGAGCGCGACCCCGATGGCCACGGTGCGGATCTCGCGCAGCATCGGTTCGGAGTAGTGGACGAGCACGGCCCGTCCCTCGGCGCCGGTCTCCTGCGTGCGCAGCAGCTCGCCGAGGCGCTTGGACACCGCGACGTGCAGCGCCCCGGCCGACACCACGATGAGGAACCACGACGACAGCGGCACGGTGCTGGCCACCGCGCCGGCCAGCGTCCGCAGCACGAACCCGGACCCCAGGATGAACAGCTCGAGCAGGCCGACGTGCTTGAGCCCGAACGAGTACCCGAGGTTGAGCACCACGTACACGCCCACCACGGCCAGCAGCGACCACGCCCCGGCGTAGGCGGACAGCCCCACCGCCACCGCCGCCGCCCCGACCGCGGCGGCCGCGGCCACACCGACGGGCACCTGGCCCGACGCGATCGGACGGTGCCGTTTGCGCGGGTGGGCGCGGTCGTCGGCGACGTCCCGCAGGTCGTTGACGAGGTAGACCGCCGACGAGGCCGCGACGAACACGACCAGCGCCACGACGGTGCGCTTCATCACCGCGTAGTTGCCGCCCAGCCCAGCCGCCAGCGGGGCGGCGAACACCAGCAGGTTCTTCACCCACTGCTGGGGGCGCAGGGCCCGCACCAGCCCGACCACGAGGGACCGTCCCCCGTCCACCGGGGTCGTCGGGTCGGCCGTCGGCATCTGCACGTCGTTCCCACGCCTGTGGTCGAAGAGACGGGTCGCTGTCGACCCGCCGCCCCGGCCGGAGCGTAGACCCGTGGCCCGTGCCAAGCAGGGTCGACCGGCCGTGGGGCCGCGGAGGGACCGGCGCCCCGCCACCGTCCGGGACCACCGTCCCCACTTCGCCGGGTGATCCTGCGACGACTCCCGGTTGGGCCCCTCGGTCTCGTAATGTCCGGACGTCGGGCCCGTGCGGGGGGCGGGCCCCGAACGACGCCGATGGGGGTGGGGCGGATGGACCACGACGCGGACGACGCCGAGCGGTCCTCCGCCCCGGCCGGCGTCGAGATCCACCTCCTCGGGGCGTTCCGGGTGGTCCGCGACGGGCGCGAGGTCACCCCCGCCGGGCTGGCGGGCCAGCTGCTCCGGCTGGTCGCGTCGCGGGGCAACCCGGTCCACGTCGACGACCTCGCCGACGCCCTGTGGCCGTCGGGCACGGCGTTGCACGGACGTCGCCGGCTGCGCAACGTCCTGTCCCGGCTGCGCGACGCCGCCGGTGAGGTGGTCGAGCGGCGCGAGGACTGCGTGCTGCTGGCTCGCGACGTCCGGGTCGACCTGCACGCCTTCGCCGACGACGCCGAACGGGCCATCGCCGCGCTGCGTGACGGCCACCCCGGGGCGGCCCGGCAGGCCCGGCTGGTGCTCGCCCGGGCCCGGCACGAGCTGTTGCCCGAGGACCGCTATGCCACCTGGGCTGCGGACGGCCGGGCGCGCCATCACCGCCGCGTGCTCGCACTGCTGGACCGCCTGGCCGACCACGTCGCGGCATCGGGCGACGGCCGCGAGGCCGCCCGGCTGCTGCTCGAGGCCATCGACCTCGAGCCCTACGACGAGGACCGCTACCTGCGTGCCGCCACGCTGCTGGTGGCCGACGGACGCCGGGGACTCGCGGCCACCCTCCTCGACGCGGCCCGCCACATGCTCGAGGACCTCGACGTGCCACCCACCCCCGAGCTGCAGGACCTGCAGGCCGAGCTGCGTCGCCCCGCCGAGATCTCCCTGCCCGACGCCGGCCCCCGGATCGGCACCCGCCGCCGCTGAAGGACCCGGCGGGGCGGGGCCGGGCGCCCCTGCCGGGCGCCGGGTCCGCGGCGCACGCTCGCGTCGGCGGTGCATCTCCGGCCGGAGGCGACGCACCGCGGAAGGCAGTGCGATGACGGTGCTGGTGACGGTGGCCTCGAAGCACGGGGCGACGGCGATGATCGGCGACGCGATCGTCGAGGTGTTCGAGCAGATGGGCCTGGAGGTGGATCGCCGGGCGCCCGCGGACGTCCACGACCTCGACGGCGTCGACGCGGTGGTGCTGGGCAGTGCGGTGTACGCGGGGCGCTGGGTCGCCGACGCCGCGAAGCTGGTCGACCGGCTCGAGGACGACCTGCGCCGCCTCCCGGTGTGGGTGTTCACCAGCGGACCGCTCGGTGACCCGCCCACGCCCGACGGCACGGGCCCGGCGATCGAGGCGATCGTCGACCGCCTCGCGCCCCGCGACCACGAGGTGTTCGCCGGCGCGCTCGACCGCCGCGACCTCAGCCTGCCGGAGCGGGCGGTCGTCCGCGCCGTCCACGCGCCGTACGGCGACTTCCGCGACTGGGAGGCCGTGATCGCCTGGGCGACCTCGATCGGTGACGCCCTGCGCCGCCCCGTGCCCGAGATGACCCCGTAGGCGAGACTGCGGACCCCGCCCCGTCGGGTGGCCCCGCACCCCCCGGACGGGTGGGGGCGGCCGGGCCCGGCTGGCCCTCCCGCGCGCCCATCCCGCGCCCATCCCACGCTCGTTCCGGGCAACGGTACGTGCGTGGTACGACGCACTCGTAGAGTCACTTCACGTCATCGAAGGTCCATCGATCCGAGATGGCCGGTCGCGTTCGTCCCTTCGCGACCGCCCGGCGGTTGCCCCACCGCTGGAGCCACGAAGCGCCCCGTCCGGTCCCCGCGACCGGGCGGGGCCTTTGCTCGCGTGGGGACGTCGCCCCCTGGGACTGGCCCCCTCCTGCTCCCGTCGGGCGGCGCCCCGGCAGCGCTGTGGCTGCTGACGACCGCCGAGGACCTGCGGGCGTCATGGACGAGGTGCTGGCCGCGCACCGCCCCGCTCCCGACGCGCGCACCCACCACCTGACCAGCGCCGCCGCGAGGGTGACGGCCACCACGTCGACGGTCAGGTCGAGCAGCGACGGCGTGCGCCCCGGCACCGTCGACTGGTACAGCTCGTCCAGCGCCCCGCACGCCAGCCCGACCAGCACGACCGTCGACCGTCGCGCGAGCGCGCGGGCCCACCCGGTCCCGGCGGCCGCCCACGCCAGCGCCGCCCCGAGCGTCCCGTACTCGGTGGCGTGCCCGACGTAGGCCAGCCACGACGCCAGCCCGAGCGGCTCGAGCCGCGATCCCGGCAACGACGACATCCCGAGGATCCCGACGTACACGACGGCAGGCAGCCCCCATCGCCAGCGGCGCCCCGCAGCGTCGGTCACGCGTCACCGCCTCGGTGCGCCGCCTCGTAGGCCGCGCGGACGTCGGCGGGGACCCGGCCCCGGTCCGACACGGCCAGGCCCTGCTCCCGTGCCCATGCCCGGACCTCCGCGGCCGACGCCGGCGGCGCGGGCAGCGGGGCGGCCGTGGCCAGCGTCGCCTCGACTTCGCTGCCGTGTGCCTCGTCGACGTCGAGGTCGAGGGCGGCGCCGAGGAAGCGGTAGGCCCACTCCTGGGCAAGCTTGCGGGTCTCGGCGAACACGATCGGCACCGTCGGGTAGCGCACCTGCAGCTCGGCGATGCCGTCGGCGACGACGGCGGGGCGGACGTGGTCCTGGGCGAACACGGCCGACCAGCGGTCCTCGACCACCACGGCCGCCCGGCCCACGGCGGCGAGCTCGGCCATCGCGTGCCGGAGCCGCCCCGTCGTCACGCTGGAGAGCAGGTCGCCCAGCGACTTGCGCTCGACCACGGCCACGAGTCGGCCGTCCCGTTCGACGGCGTAGTCGCCGACCGGCAGCGGACGCACCGCGGTGGTGGCCTGCTGGGCCGAGAACCGCCACGGGTACTGCTCGTGGCTGTCGACGAGCACGTGCACGACCCGTCCCGCGGCGCGGGCCGTCGGCAGGGTCACGCCCGGGCGGGCCTGCCGGTTGGTCCGTGCCGTCTGCCAGAAGATCACCTGACGACCGCGTGCCTCCGTGAACACGAACTGCGACCGGTTGCGGCGGGACCGGTCCAGCACGAGGTCGATCGCCGCGCCCCGCCGCACGCACGAGCGCACGGGCACGCGCTCGACCACCTCGACGCCGTCCGGCCACCCGTCGGCGGGGTGGCAGTAGACCTTGCTGGGGCCGGGCCACGTGTCGCGGGCCTTGAGCACCACCGGGGCGGGCTGCACCGGCACGAGCAGCAGGTACGGCAGCGAGGACCCCGCGTCGGGGTTCCGTCCGACCACGAACTCGCTCACCGCCGCCTCACCACCGGGTCGGGTCCTCCGCAGGGCAGTGTGGCACCGCGCCCGGTCGACGAGCGAGCCGGGGGAGAGGTCGCGGGGCGGGTACCGCGCGGAGGTGACCCCGCCCCGCGACGTTCACTGTGCAGTTCTCAAGGATCGATCGTCCTGCCGCGGCGTGTGCGGGCACGCCGAGACCGGGGCGCGCGCCTGCGGACATGGCGAGGCCGGGCTACCGCGCCCCGCGGCAGCCGTGACCGGCCCCGCCGTGGCGGGGCGTGCGGGTCAGGTGGGTGGTCGGGGGTGGGTGACCACGGTGCGCCGCCGGTCGGGGGTGGTCCAGGTGACGGTGGCGGTGGTGGGGTCGAGTTCGGCGTGCCAGCCGTGGTGGTGGATGAGGTCGTGGCAGGCCGAACAGAGGGCCAGGCCGTTGTCGAGGTTGGTGGGGCCGTCGTGGCGCCACCATCGCAGGTGGTGGATCTGGGTCCAGCCGATGGGGCGGCCGCAGGACGGGCCGCGGCAGGACCGGTCGCGGGCGTTGACGGCACGACGTTGCGCGGGGGACCACACGCGGGTCTCGCGGCCCACGTCGAGGACCTGGGACGGGCCGGCGGTCACGATGCGGGACACCCCGGCGTCGCAGCAGATCCTCCGGGCGGTCTGCGGGGACAGGGTCCCGGCCCAGGCGGTCTGCGCACCGGGCAGCTCGGCCCACATCTCGTGGTCGGGCGGGACGGGCCGGTCGGGGTCGTGGGGGTCGGTCAGGTCGGTGTCGAAGGTGGTCAGGTCGACCAGCACCGCGACGTGCGGCCGGGAGATCCCACCGGCGGTGGGCAGGGCCCCGTGGTCCAGGCCGATGTCGACCAGCCGTGCCAGCGCGTCGGCCAGGCGTTGGTCGGGGCGGCGCCGGTGGTCGTCGGGGGTGTCGGCCGGGTCGGCGGTGTCGAGGGCGTCGAGCAGGGTCCGGAAGCGGTTGCCGACCTCGGCGCTCAGCTGTCCGCCGGGTTGCCACATGCCGTCGTCACGTTCGGTCAGGGTGAACCGGCGGCGGGCGTGCTGGGCGCGTTCGTCGGCCAGCATCGCCGTCCCGTCGGCCTGCTGGGTCAACCGGCGCACGTGCGAGCGGAGCTGTTCGGGGCCGTCGCCGGCCAGGGGCAGCAGGGTCGTCTCGACCTGCTCGGGGGTGCCCAGCCGCCCGTCGCGGGCGGCCCGGGCCAGGTGTCGGCCGCCTCGGGGCCGAGCTGTCCGGACGCCAGGGCGGTGGCGGTGGCCGGCATGTCGTCCAGAGCCCCGGACAGCCGGGTGGTGCGCGAGGCGTCCCGACGGGACCGGCCGGTCTGCTCGGCCACCCACGCGGTGGTCGACGACGCCCCGTCGGCCCGGATCGCCCCGGACCGTGACAGCGCCCCGACCGTGGCGGCCAGCGCCGCGGCGGCCATGCCCTCGACCCGGCGCAGCACCTGCACCCGGGCCCGCAGCTCGTCGGCGTCCCGCTCGTCCAGCTCGGCGGCCGGGACGTCCAGCAACGCCCCGAGCCGATCCACCACCGCGGCCAGCTCGGCCGCGTCGCCGTGGTGTCCTGCGCCTGCCGCGTCCGGCACCGCGCCCGCCCCGACCCCGCATCACGCACCACGAGTCGCGCCCGCGCCCGTCGCGTACGCCCCGCGGTCGTCGGCCGCCAGCGCCCCGCGCCACGCCCAGCCACGCCCGCGCCGCCACGACCACCCGCCGGTGGCGGGGCTGGTGACGGTGACGGCGTCGCGCACGGGGGCTCCAGTCCGATCGTGTGTTCGAGTCCGGTCACCGTGCCACGCCCCGCCCCGCCGCCGCAAGGGCCTCGGCCACATCTGGGGACAGATCGACGAATCTGTGGATTCAGGCCGCTGAATCCACAGGACAGAGCGCTCTCGGACAGGACAGATCGTGGCTGATCCACAGGTTCCGCGTGCGCCCCGCGAGAGACGCCGTGCGTGTCCGCGGCGGGCACCCGGCGACCGGGCCGGCCGGTACGCGCACGCCCGGCCAGACGGCGCCCGCCCCCGTCACCATGACCACCGGGTCGCCTGATTCCCCGTCAGGTGGCGCTTCAGTTCGCACGGGAACGAACCGATGGCACGAACAAGCCCATCCGGTCGAGGGGGACCACGTGGCTGCGTTTCGTCGTTGGATTCCGCTGGCTGCCAGCCTCGTGCTGCTGCTGGCCCTTGGCCTGTTCGGGTTCATGCTCGTCGACAACTCCACCCGTGAGGCGGAGGCGGCGCTGCACGACACGGCCGTCGCCAAGCAGCAGACCCTGGCGACCCTTGCCGAGCAGTACCTGCAGCTGGCGCAGAAGGAGGCCTTCGACTTCGCGCAGCTGCACGACTTCGAGCTGACCCCGTCGTCGCCGGCCGACGCCGCCGTGCTCGAGGAGCTGCGGAACCGGCAGGGTGGGCTGCTCGACCACGCGGCGGTGCTGACCGACCTCACCGGCCGGCCGCTGACCACCGTGTCCCGCACCCCGGGCGTCCCGGCCCCCGACGACCCCGGCTTCGCCCCGCTGCGTGCCTCCCTGCTCCGTGGGCAGCCCGGCGTGTCCTCGGTGATGCTCGTGCGCGACGTCCCGGTCGTGGCGATCGGCGTGCCCGTGCTCGGCGACGACGGGGCGCCCACGGCGATCCTCGTGGCGTTCTTCCGTGCCGCCGAGAGCCACCTGCAGGCCTACAGCGCCCAGCTGGGACGCGACGGCGGCGTGGCCAACATGGTCGTCGACCGTGCCGGCACGGTCGTCGCGGCCTACGACCCCGCGCTGGTCGGCACGCCCGCGCCGAGCTCCCCGGCGCTGGCCGACGGGGCGTCCGACGCCGGCTTCGCCGACTTCGAGCGGGAGGGGGAGGCGCGGGTGGTCGCCCACGCCACCGAGACGGTCGCCGGCTGGACCCTGCTGGAGGAGGAGCCGGCCGAGACCTTCTACGCGGCCGCCCGCAGCCAGTCGCACACGGCCCAGCTGCTGCTGCTCGGCAGCCTGCTGGCCGGTGCGGTCCTGGCGGTCGTGCTCAACCACCGCACCCACCGGGCCCGCCTGCGCGGCCAGCAGCGCGGCCAGGCGCTGGTCGCCGACGCCAGCGACCTCATCACGATCGTCGACGCAGAGGGTCGGCTCGTCTACGTCAGCCCGGCGGCGCCCCGCGTCCTGGGCTTCGCCCCCGACGACCTGCTCGGCACCGCGGCGATCGACCTCGTCCACCCCGACGACACCCGGCGAGCGGAGGCGGCCGTGGTCGCGGCCGGCGACACGCCCGGCGACCGGTTGCGCCTGCAGGTGCGGGTCCGCCGCGCCGACGGCAGCCACATCCCGTGCGAGCTGGTCATCAGCAACCAGACCCGCAACGCCAGCGTCCGCGGGCTGGTGGTGAGCATGCGCGACGTCGCCGAGCTCGCCGCCCTGCACGACCAGCTCTCCTACCAGGCCCTGCACGACCCGCTGACGGAGCTGGCAAACCGCACGCAGCTCGAGCAGCGCATGACCGAGACCCTGGCGACCGCCTCCCGCGAGGACCAGGTGGCGGTCCTGTTCGTCGACCTCGACGGTTTCAAGCGGGTCAACGACCAGCTCGGCCACGACCGCGGCGACGAGCTGCTGATCGGGGTCGCGGACCGACTCCGCCAGGCGGTGCGTGACCAGGACCTGGTCGCCCGGCTCGGCGGTGACGAGTTCGTGGTCGTGCTCACCGGTCCGCGCGTCGAGGACGTCGCCCGCGGCGTGGCGCAGCGGATCCTCGAGCTGCTGGCCGAACCGTTCACCCTCGCCACCGACGTCGTGACCGTCGGGGCCAGCGTCGGTATCGCGCTGGGCAACGGCGGCAGCGCCCCGGGCCAGTTGCTGCGGGCCGCGGACGGGGCGATGTACGTGGCCAAGGAACGCGGCCGGGCCCGCTACGAGTTCGCCGCGAGTCCGGCGTCGGCCGTGGTCGCGGTCGAGTCGGCGACTGCCTCGCACACGGCCGAGCGGTAGCCGTCCCGGGTGCCACGGCCGGTCTCGCGCAAGGTCGGCGGCGGCGACGCCGCCGCACGCACGATCCCGTGGGGCCCGCGGACGGGCCCCACGGCGTGTCGCTTCCCGCTCGCGGTGTCAGCCTCCCGGCTGCAGGACGCCGTCGACAGTCAACGCGTACGGGGCGTACTGCGAGATCGACTCCGTCGGCTCGTCGTAGGTCACGAGCACCGCGACCACGTCCGCGGCGACCGGAATGTCCGCCCCGGACAGCGACCCGTCGAACGACCCGTCCAGCGGGATCGACCCGATCCAGGCTCCGCCCGAGAAGTCGCTGTTGTAGGCGACCACCTGGACGGTGAACCCGTCGATCGGCAGCGGGGCGATCTCGGTCTGCGACTGCCAGCCGGACATGTCCCCGGTCTCGGCATCGCCGTTGGTCACCGTGGCGCCGGTGACGGCGATGTCGTCGACCCACCACCCCGGGTTCGACACCCCGGTGTCGGTGACGTACCGGAACGACAGCAGGATCGGCTGGCCGTCGTAGGCCGACAGGTCGAAGCTCTCGGTCGTCCACCCGCCAGATGATCCGGAGAACCCGGGCAGGTTGTCGACGACGGCCGGGATGGCACCAGGATCGTGGACCGCCGTGGTCGAGCCGTTCGCCAGGCTGGACCAGGTGGTCCCGCCGTCGGTCGAGACCTGCACGAACCCGAAGTCCCAGTCGAGCTCGGTGTCGTAGTAGGTGTCGAACGTCAGCTCGGCGCCGGTGACGCCGGTGAGGTCGACCGCCTGGACCATGGCACGGTCGTAGTTGTCGCCGCTGCCGGACCAGAACGCGTTGGACGCGTGCCCGTCCGGCGGGGCCGTGTCGACCGTCCACTCGATCGGCAGCGACGGCTGGGTCTCGGCACCGTCGAAGTCGATCGTGCTGATGGACCCGCTGGACAGCCACGCATCGCCGGCGTCACGCAGTCGGACGAAGTCCGCACCGTTGGGCGGGGCGCCCGGCGTGTCGTAGGCGTGCGGGTTGATGCCCTCCTCGTCCTCCCACATGATCTCGGCGTCGAGCGTGCCGGTCGTGTAGGTCGCCGGGTCGCCGCCCGACAGGGTTGCGCCGTTGTCCAGCGCCCGGTCCAGCGCCACCATCGCGAGCCAGTCGTGCACGATCGGCAGCGCGTCGGCGGCGCTGGCACCGCCGGTCAGGCCGGCCAACGACTCGAGCCCGTTGCGGTCGTCACGGTGCAGCGCGGACATGAAGTCGTCGCCGCCGTAGTGCTCGTGGAGGTACTCCATCATCGTGTAGGCGGCGCCGTAGTCGCACAGGATCTCGCCCGGCCCCTGGTCACCCCACAGCGTCAGCGAGTTCTCCGGCCCACTGGTCTCGCGCGGGGTCACGTTGTAGGCCGTGGCCTGCGCGAGCCAGCCGAGGAAGCACTGGATGTGCGAGTCGTACCCGGGCTCGTCGATCGCCGGCTCGGGGTTCACGTAGCCGGTCAGCGTCTGGGCCCAGTCGGACAGGCCCTCGTTGACCCAGTTGGTCTCGTCCGGGTCCTGGTAGTACTCGAGCAGGTGCTGGTACTCGTGGGCGAACACGCCCTCGTACAGGAAGGGGCGCGCCGGCGAGCTGTTGCACGGGTCGGCGGCGTTCGGCTCGTTCGGCGGGTCCGCGGTGGTGCGGTGCAGCCAGTCGAACGCGTCGATCGTCATGATGTTGCGGTCGTGGTACTCGTTGAAGATCGAGTAGAAGAACCCGGCGATGTAGGACTTGTCGCACACGCCGTCGTCGGCCCAGTCGTAGTAGTTGTCGTCCACGACGTTGTCGACCAGCACGACGATGTTGTCGCCCTGCCCGGTGTAGTAGCCCTGCGGCGCCCCGATGAGCGAGGGCAGCACGGCCTTGGACCCGTTGCGCTTCGGCGGCGTGCTGAACGCCTCCGACTCCTTCGGGTACATGTTCGTGTCGAACTCGTGGATCAGGTACTGGACCTGCTCGTCGGTGATCGTCGTGCGCGTGCCGTTGCGCGGGTCACCTTCGGGGAAGGCCAGGTCGTTGGCGACCCACACCTCGATCTTGTCGCCAACGCCGCGCAGGGTGTAGGGCTTGAGGTAGATGCCGCCGGCGTCGTCGTCCAGCGCCAGCCACTCCTTGACCTCGCTGCCGAGGCGACCCTTGCGCCGCGGCTGGTCGTTGAGGCCCTGGCCCGGGCTCGCGTCCAGCGGGAGCGCCCGGCCGCCGTTGTAGTCCGCCCCGGTGTGCACGATCCCGTTGCTGTTCGTGCGGGCGTTCTCGTTGGCGCGGCTCCCGGGCGCCGCGGGATCGGCGGCGGCGGGGACCATCAGGCCCACCACCAGCGCCGAACCCACGGCGAGCGACCACGCGCGTCCTGCTCGTCCCATGTGTGCTCCCTTGGTTGCCCCCGTTGACCGTTCACAGGGAGCCTGCGGGAGCGGACCTACGAGTCGGGCGGGACGGTCGTCCCGGGAGTGCGGTGGTCGCGCAGCGCGGCGGCCAGGGCGGGACCGACGCGCTCGGCCAGCGCCACCAGCTCGCCGGCGGTGACCTCGTAGCCGCTCGCCGCCCCGCCGTAGGGGTCGTCCACGTCGGGTGCGTCGACCCACACGCGGGGCCGGGCCCGGTGCAGCCGCTGGGCCAGCCCGGCCAGGCCGGACGCGTCGTCGGGTCCGGACGCCGTCGCGTGGGCCGCGAGCTCGGCCAGCTCGGGCAGCGTGAACGTCCGGGCCGCCAGCCCGGGGGCGAGGCGCGCGATCGCGTCGCGATGTGCGGCCTCCATGGTGATCACCAGGGCCGCCCCGTCGGCCAGCTCGGCGGTGGCGGGGCGGGACCGGTGGGCGTGCAGGTCGATGCCCCACCGGTCGGCGATGGCGACCATGTGGGGCGCCGCCGGGTCGTCCGTCACGCGCGCGCACGCCGGCCGAGGAGATCGTGACCTGTTCGGCCGCACGTGCGGGGCGTGGCGGTCCAGCCAGGCACGCAGCAGCGCCTCCGCCATCGGGCTGCGGCAGATGTTGGCGGTGCACACCACCAGGACCTCGTCCACGCGCGACTCCTCGTCCCGCCGGCGCGTCACACACGACGGCGCCGGGGCCATGATGGCCCCGGCGCCGCGGGTGTGCGAACTGGCCGTCCGGCGGTCGTCGCGTCGTGGCGGTCACCGCCCCGCCACGACCTCCACCGTCCCGGCGCCCGGCGATGCGCAGCACCACGTCGGCGCCGTCGCGCACGACCTGCACGTCCGCCCCGGTGACGACGACGTCGTCCCAGGCGGCCGGGTCCGCGTTGGCGCCGACCAGCCGCAGGGCGCTCGCCCCGTCGGTGGTGAGCACGAACGTCGCGGCCTCGTCGAGCGTGACCTGCGTGCGGGCGAGGTCGACGCTGGCCGACGCGACGTTGGCCAGGTCGACCAGCAGCCGGTTGGCCACCGGGGCATCCAGGCCCAGCCCCTCCGGCGCGGCGACGTGCCGCAGGCCCGAGCGCACGTACGGCGTCGAGTGCCCGGGCGGGCTGGCCACGCCGGTGTCGACCACGGGCAGCTCCAGCGGGGCGGCGATCGCCTCCGAGATGGCGTCGACCGTGGCGGTCGTGGCGTCCTCGGGGCGCCCCGTGTCCGCGTCGCGGATCGGCACGTCGCGAGCGACGATGTCGTCGACCCAGTAGGCGCCGTCGGGGCGGAAGTCGAAGGTCGCACCCTCCGGCGGGTCGACGTGGTTCAGCGCCCAGGTGAACACCGGCGCGACCGTGTAGGTCACGTCGCGCGGGTTGGGGTCGATCGCGAACTGCGACAGGTAGGCGGCGCCGTCGGCCCACTCGTCCATGATCGCCTGGGTGAAGTGCTCGTAGCCGACGAGCCGGGTGAAGCGGTGCTCGTAGCCGAGCTCGGTGAGGCGGGCCGCCGCACGCTCGACCTGCGGGTTCAGCGCCAGCTCGTCGTTGGTGCCGTGGTCGATGGCGATCGGCACGTGCCGCAGGTTCTCGAGCACGCGGTAGGCGAGCTGGGCCCGGGCGTCGCCCTCGTTGGCCTCGACCCAGCCCTGGTCGAAGAACGGGTCCGGCTCGTCGTCGGGGCCGCCGCCCAGCCACGCGCCCTGGGTCAGCGGACCGGACTGGGTGAAGCCGGCCGCGAACAGGTCCGGGTACAGGGTCGTGAACAGCCACGTCCCGTACCCGCCCATCGAGTAGCCGGACACGTAGCGGCGCAGCGGGTCGCGCTCGGGCAGCAGCGCCTCGGCGTCCGCCATGACCTCGAAGACGTCCTGGTGGGACTCGGTCACGTACCACTCGCTGGTGCCGCGCCCGTGGGGGAACACGACGAGGTGGCCGGGCTCCTCGCCGAGCTCGGTCACCAGCCGCGGGTTGATGACCGCGCCCGAGTGGGCCTTGCCGCCCCGGTAGTGCAGCCAGTAGGTGATGGGCAGCGTCTCGCCCGGCGTGTAGGCGCTCGGCACGTACAGCCCGTAGGGCTGCAGGATCCCGTTGCGCCCCGACTCGCGCGAGATCGCCGGGTCGGAGACCAGCTGCCGTTCGTGGTAGCCGGGCCCGGGGTGCGCCATCGGCTGGGTGAAGCCGGCCTGCATCCCGCGCAGCTCGATCGGGCCGGTGGAGAACCGGTCGACCGTCCCGTCCAGCAGGTCCAGCGCCTGCAGCCGGTCGTTCCAGATCTCCAGCGGCTCGGCGTGCCGGTAGGCGACGTTCAGCGGCGTGAACGACCCGTCGTCCTCGACGCGCCCCGCCACGACGCCGAGGTCGAGCGTCCCGTCGTGGCCGACCAGCGCCGCGGCGGGCAGGGCGGCCTCCAGCGCGTTGTCCCAGCCGGCGGCCGACACGGCCACGTCGGCGCGACCGCAGGGCGCAGCGGGGCGCCGGTGGCCAGGTCCGTCCCGGACGCCCCGTCGGCGGTCAGCAGCACCGCGCGGTCGAAGCGGTCGGTGGTCAGCGACGTGCCGTGCCCGATCGCGGTGCCCGCAGCCGGGGTGGCGTCGTCGAGGTCGGCCAGCACCAGCACGCCCAGCCGCGAGGCGTCGGTGAGGGTGCGCCACGCGCGCCAGCAGGTCCAGCGTGCGCCCCGGCCGGTCCGCCGCCCACCGCACCTCGGTGAGGTCGGCCACCTCGAGCCCGCCGTCGACGTCGCCGTACTCGTCGGGCGCCCCGAGCGGCTCGGGCACGCCGAGCTGGCTGCCCGAGGTCCGCAGCAGCTGGTCGATGCGGCTGGCGCGGTCCTCGACGTACAGCGCCCCGGCGAACTGGTCGAGGCGGTCGCGGTCGCCGCCGTCGTCGGCCCCGTGGGCGTCGAAGAGGAAGTCGGAGTAGACGTGCTCGCCGGCGCCCCAGACGGTGCCGCCGCCGATGCGCGACGGCTTCCGCGACCCAGTCGGCGGTGTCCCCGTCGATGATCTTGTGGACGGGGCGCTGCGTGGTGGCCTCGGCGAGCACGAGGTCGCCGCGCGCGATCGGCTCGGACAGCACCGCCCCCCGGTCCGGGACCGCGTCGGGGACGATCGAGCTGCCCGCCGAGCAGGCCGGCCGGGTGCCGGGGCGGCCGCGGTGGCCGCCAGCGCCAGCACGGCGATCCCCATGGTCCACACACGTCGTCGCACAGCTCGCTCCGAAAGTCGTCAGATACCGAGCAGTTTCGACGGGCGGGGCGGGGTCTCCTGCCCCCCGCCTACGCTCCGCCCCGTCCCGTCACCACGTCGCGGGGAGCGGGGATGTCCCGGCCGAGCCACACCCTCTCGATCGTCCTGCCCGCGTTCAACGAGCAGGACAACGTCGAGCGTGCGGTGGGCGCGGTCACCGAGGTCGCCGAGCGACTGTTCGCCGACCACGAGGTGATCGTGGTCGACGACGGGTCCACCGACGACACGCCGAAGCTGGTCACGGCCCTCGCCGCTGCCGACCCGCGCGTCCGGCTCGTGCAGCACCCCGCCAACCGCGGCTACGGCGAGGCCCTGCGGACCGGGTTCACGCAGGCCCGCATGGACCTCGTGTTCCTCACCGACGCCGACAACCAGTTCGACGTGTGGGAGCTCGGCCGCTTCCTGCCCTGGATCGAACGCACCGACGTCGTCGTCGGCTACCGGGTCAACCGGCAGGACACGGCCAGCCGGCGGCTGAACGCCTGGGGCTGGAACATGCTGATGCGCGGGCTGTTCCACGTGCCGGTCCGCGACATCGACTGCGCCTTCAAGCTGTTCCGCCGCGAGGTCTTCGACGTGGTCGACCTCAGCGCCGTCGGGGCGATGGTGTCCACCGAGCTGATGGTCAAGGCGGGGCGGGCCGGGCTCGGGATCATGGAGATCGGCGTCCACCACTACCCGCGCACCGCCGGGCAGGCGCGGGGCGCCCACCCGCGCGTGATCGCCACCGCCCTGCGCGAGGTCGTCGGCATGTACCGCGACCTGCACCGGCTCGAGGCCATGGACCTGCCCCACGGCATCCGCCCCGCGCGCCCCCTGCAGCGTCGCGTCGACGACCGACGGCGCTCCCGAGCCCGACGCCCCGACCGGGGATCGCTGATGGCCCGCCTCGGGGTCGTCGGCGGCGGGCCGGCGGGTGCGGCCGCGGCGCTGGACCTCGCCCGGAAGGGGCACGAGGTCGTGCTCGTCGAGGCCGGCGACCGACTCGGCGGGCTGGTGGCCAGCCTCGAGGTCGGCGGCACCGCGCTCGAGCGCTACTACCACCACGTCTTCCCGCAGGAACGCACCATCCAGGCGCTGCTGGCCGACCTCGGGCTCGGTGACCGGCTCGAGTGGCTGCCCTCGCGCGTCGGGGTCTACCGCGACGGCCGGGTGTGGCCCTTCACCACCCCGCAGGACCTGCTGCGCTTCGCCCCGCTGCCCCCGCCCGACCGGCTGCGGCTCGGCGTGTCCGGGCTGCTGCTGAGCCGCGCGAGGGACTGGACCCGGCTCGACCGCGTGCCCGCCCGGCGCTGGCTCGCCCGCGCCTCCGGCACGCCCGCCACCGAGGCCGTCTGGCAGCCGATGCTCGAGGCCAAGTTCGGCGCCGCCGCCGACACCGTCCCCGCCGCCTGGATGTGGGGCCGGTTCGACCAGCGCGCCGGGGCGCGGCAGGGCACGGTCGAGAAGCTCGGGTACCTGCGGGGCGGGTTCCGCCAGCTGTTCGACGCGCTCGAGACCGCCCTGGCCGAGGCCGGGGTCGACCTGCGCACCGGCACCCGGGTCACCGCCGTCGACGCCGCCCACGAGGGCGTGACCATCACCCTCGACGACACCGAGGCGGTGGGGCTCGACGGGCTGCTGTGGACCGCCGGGCTGCCGCTGCTGGACCACCTCGCCGGGGCCACCCACCACGTCGACACCCCCACCGCGGCGCAGGTCCGGGGCCTCGGCGTGCTGTCGGTCGTGCTCGAGCTCGCCCGCCCCGTCACCGACGTCTACTGGCTCAACATCTGCGACCCCGACGTGCCCTACGGGGCGCTGGTCGAGCACACCAACTTCGTCCCGCCGTCCGACTACGGCGGCCGCCACGTCGTCTACCTCGCCCGCTACTTCACCCCCGACGAGGAGGTCGCCGCCGCCGACCCCGAGGCCGAGGCCGACCGCTGGGTCGCCGACCTGCAGGCCCGCTTCCCGCACGTCCGCGACGCCGACATCCTCGCCCGCCACGTGTCCCGCGCCAGCTACGCCGCCCCGCTCGTGCAGCTCGGCCACCTCGAGCAGGTCCGCCCGCTGCGCACCGGGCTGCCGCGCGTGTGGGCCGCGTCGATGGCGCAGGTCTACCCGCACGACCGGGGCATGAACGACGGGATGGAGCTGGCCCTGCAGGCCGGCCGCGGCCTGGCCGAGGAGGTCACCGGCGGCCGCCCGTGGGTGTGCCCGGTCTGCGGCCTGCGCCGCCCCGCCCCGCTGTGGGACACCGTGGCCGACGACGGCGTCGAGGCCGAGTGCGGCGTGACCGCGGCAGCCTTCCGCCCCAGCGCCGAGGCGTTCGGGTCCACCGTCGGGGCGGTGGTCCGCTGCCGCGACTGCGGCCACGGCTCGCTGGCCGACCCCGTCGACGCCGACGCGCTGGCCGACGCGTACACCGACGCCGCCGACCCGGTGTCGCTGCGGGAACGGGCCGGGCAGGTCGAGACCGCCGACCGGGCCCTCGACCTCGTCGAACGCCACGTCGGCCGCGGTCGCATGGTCGACGTCGGCTGCTGGACCGGGTCGTTCGTCGAGGCGGCCGACCGTCGCGGGTGGGAGGCGTCCGGGATCGAGCCGTCGGACTGGGCCGTGGGCGTGGCCCGCGACCGTGGCCTCGACGTCCGCCCCGGGCTGCTCGGGCCCGGGGTGCTGGAGGACGGGGCGTACGACCTGGTGGTGGCCTGCGACGTGCTCGAGCACCTGCTCGACCCGGGCGGGGCGCTGGACCTGCTGCACGCCGCGCTGCGCCCCGGCGGGGCGGCCTACCTCACCGTGCCCGACGCCGGGTCGCCGCTGGCCCGCGCGCTGGGGGAGCGGTGGTGGTCGGTGCTGCCCATGCACGTGCAGTACTTCACCCGGTCCTCCATGGGCCACCTGCTGCGCAGGCACGGGTTCGAGCCGGTGGTCGTGCGCACCCACGCCAAGGTGTTCACCGCCCGCTACTACGCCGAACGGCTCCGCGGCTACAGCCCGGCCGCGGCCGACGCGGCCGTCGGGGTGCTGGAGAAGGTGGGCATGGCCGAGCGGCTCGTCGGCCCGGACCTG
Organism: uncultured bacterium; assembly: GCA_963796225.1. Lineage (GTDB taxonomy): Bacteria > Actinomycetota > Nitriliruptoria > Nitriliruptorales > Nitriliruptoraceae > CAWCLK01. Next base: position 4,226 of record CAWCLK010000016.1, on the reverse strand, counting down.
CGCGACCGGATGCAGGTGGTGGCCCGGCGCCGCTGAGCCCGGTCGCGGTGCCGCCGGTTCGCCCTGTCCCGCGGGCGGGGCGCAGGTGGCGGGGCGTGCGTTCCTAGACTCCGCCCCACTCGGCCCGGCAGGTGCGCCCCATGACGCTCGACATGGTCGTCGCGCTCGTCGTGATGGTCGCCATCGTCGTGGTGCTCGCCCGCGAGCTGTACGCGCCGGCGCCCACGATGCTGGCCGGGCTGGTGGTGCTGACCATCGTCGGGCGTGGTGCCGGCCGACGAGGCCTTCGCCGGGTTCTCGTCGCCGGCGACGCTGACGATCGCCGGCCTGTTCGTCGTGGCCCGGGCCCTGCAGGTCCACGGCGGGCTCGGGGCGATGCTGTCGCGCGGGCTGGGGAAGGGCGACGGCGACCGGGCCGTGCTGGGACGACTCGTGGTCCCCGTGCTCGCCGCGTCCTCGGTGATCGCCAACACGCCGCTGGTGGCGACGCTGGCCCCGATGGTGCGCACCTGGTCCGAACGCCACGGCCGCGCCCCGTCGACCTTCCTCATGCCGTTGTCGTTCGCGGCCATCCTCGGCGGCGTGATCACGACCATCGGCACGTCCACCACGCTGGTGGTGTCCGGCCTGGTCGCCCAGTCCGGGCTGGGGCCCTTCGGGTTCTTCGAGGTCCTGCCGCTCGGCCTGCCGGTGGCGCTGGTCGGCGGGGTGCTGCTGGTGCTGCTCGCGCCCCGCGTGCTGCCCGACCGGCGGTCGACCTTCGCGCAGATGGCCTCGCACGAGCGTGACTACACCTTCCGCCTGCAGGTCCAGCCGGGCGGGCCGCTCGACGGCCACACCGTCACCGGCTCCGGGCTGCGCAACCTCGAGCAGGTCTACCTCGCCGGGCTGCGGCGGGGCGAGCTCGAGCTGACCCCGCTGTCCCCGGCCACGGTGCTGCAGGCCGACGACGTGCTGACCTTCGTGGGGCGGGTGGACCAGGTGCTGGAGGTGTCGTCCCGCGCCGGGCTGGTCCACGCCGACGAGACCCAGGCCACCCTGCTCGAGGGCGACGGCCACCGGCTGGTCGAGGCCGTGGTCGGCAGCAACTCCCCGCTGGCCAACCGCACCCCCAAGGAGATGAGCTTCCGCGGGCACTACGGCGCCGCGATCGTCGCCATCCACCGCCAGGGCGAACGCATCGACGCCAAGCTCGGCGAGGTCCGGCTGGCCGCCGGTGACGCCCTGCTGCTGATGACCGACGACGACTTCGAGGACCGCTGGCGGCCCAGCCGCGACTTCGCCGTGGTCGTCCCGCTCGACCCCGGCGACGCCACGCCGTCGCGCTACCGCCCGCTGGTCGGCCTGGTCACCCTCGCCATGATCGTCGCGGCCGCGCTCGGCGTGCCGATCCTCACCGCCGTGCTGGCGGCCTGCCTCGTGCTCGTCGGGTCGCGGGCCATCCGGTTCTGGGACGCCCGCGGCAGCCTCGACCTCGACGTGCTGCTGATCGTGGCCGCCGCCATCGGGCTGGGCGGGGCGATCACCTCCTCCGGCCTGGCCGAGAAGGTCGGTGACGGCATCGAGGCCATCGCCATGAACGGCGGCACCCTCGTCGCCCTGCTGGCCGTGCTCGTCGGCACGCTCGTGCTGACCGAGCTGGTCACCAACGTCGCCGCCGCCGCGCTGATGGTCCCCATCGCCCTCGACGTGGCGACCCGGGTCGGGGCGGACCCCCGCGGCTGGGCCATCGGGGTGGCGATCATGGCCTCGTCGTCGTTCCTCACCCCGATCGGCTACCAGACGAACACGATCGTCTACGGCCTCGGCGGGTACCGGTTCTCCGACTACTGGCGGCTCGGGCTGCCGCTGACCTGCGTGGTGCTGGCCTCGGCGATGCTGGTCATCCCCGCCGTGTGGGGATGACCGTCACTCCTTCGGCACGGCCCCCGCTCGGGTGCCCCACACGAACCGGGCGCTGAGCAGGAAGTTGCTGCCCGTCCCGCAGGCCACCGCCACGAGGTTGCGCAGGATCAGCGGCAGGCCGGTGGTGCGCGACACGACGTCGAAGGCCACCGCGGTGATCACGAGCCCCAGGGCGGCGGCGAGGTTGTAGGTGCCGAGCCGGCGCAGCGTCAGCTGGCGGGTGCCGAAGGTGAAGACCTCGTGCAGCGTGTAGTTCATGAGGATGACGGTCTCGGTCGCCAGCAGGCTGGCCACCAGGTTCGGCACGCCCCGCCCCGTCAGCAGCGCCACCAGCGCCGTGTTGACCACGAACCCGATGCCGCCGACCAGCAGGAACCGCGCCAGCCGGTGGACCCGCCCCATGTCGCGGACCTCGCCCCGTGCAGGACGGTCGGTGGGGGCCGCGGCCGGGACCGTCGGTGGGGGAGCCGCAGGGGCGGTCGACGCCGCCTCGGCCGCGGCGGCCGCCGGTGCGTCGGGGTCCACGGGCGGGGCGCCGTCGAGCTCGTCCGCCGCGCTCACGGGTGCAGCCATCCCGCGTCGCGCAGGTGGGTCAGGACCTGCTCGGCGGCGTCCTCGGGTTCGATGTCGGTGGTGTCGAGCACCACCTCGGCGTCGGTCGGCGCCTCGTAGGGGTCCGAGATGCCGGTGAACTCGGCGATCTCGCCGGCGCGGGCCTTCGCGTACAGCCCCTTGCGGTCGCGGGCCTCGCACACCTCCAGCGGCGTGGCCACGTGCACCAGCACGAACCCGCCGCCGGTGGCCTCGACCATCGCGCGGTTCTCGCGCCGGATCTCGTCGTAGGGGGCGATCGGGGCGCACACCGCGATGCCGCCGTGGTGGGTGATCTCCGAGGCCACCCACCCGATCCGCAGCACGTTGACGTTGCGGTGCTCGCGGCTGAACCCGAGCTCGCTGGACAGGTGCTGGCGGACCAGGTCGCCGTCGAGCAGCGTCACCGCGCGCGCCCCGTCCTCGCGCAACCGGGCCGCCACCACGTTGGCGACCGTCGACTTGCCCGACCCGGACAGGCCCGTGAAGAAGACCGTGAACCCGCGTTCGTGGCGGGGCGGCAGGGCGCTGTGCAGCTCCTCGAGCACCGCGGGCGGGGCGACGCCGTCGGGCACGTGCTCGCCGGCGGCCAGCCGGCGCTGCAGGTCCTCGAGGGTCACCGTGATCCCGGGGCGGGGCGCGGGGCGGTCCACGACCGTGACGTCGAGCTCGGGGGCGTGCCGGTGCAGGACCTCGCTGGCGGCGGTGTCGGTCGGGCCCCACACGTGGGTCGCCCCGTGTGCGCGGGCGACCAGCGCCTCCAGCAGGGCCTGGCGGACCGGGTCCTCGCGGACCGCCAGCGGCACCAGCCGCACCGTCGCCGCCGGCGCCCCGATCGCGTCGGTGGCGGCCAGCAGCGCCCGCGTCAGCGCGAACCGGTCCAGCGCCCCGCCGGGCGTCTCGCCGACCTCGGCCAGCACCAGCACGTGGGCGCCCATCGTGTTGACGTGGCGCTTCAGCTCGCCGATGTCGCCACCGAGCAGCGGCTGCCACGTGGGCACGCCGAGCACCCGCGCCCAGCGCCCCGCGTGCGCTTCCTCGCGGTTCTCGGCGGCGCTGTGCCGCAGGTGCGGGAAGTCGTACTGGTTGGGCCCCTGCAGTACCTCGACGGGCCCGCCCAGGCAGACCGTGCCCGCCGTCGCGTCCGCCGGCACGAACCGCGACGTGACAGTCAGCACCGCCAGCATCGTCCCCTCGGGATCGCGCAGCGCCACGTGCGCCCCGTCGTCGAGCTCGCGGGCGAACGCCTCGTCGACCTGGAGGCTGGTGGGATCGGGCCACAGCGTCCCGTCGGCCAGGCGCATGCCCGTCGAGCACCGCGAGGTGATCCGCCTCGCCGAGGAACCCGGTCAGCGGGGCGAAGGTCCCGTCGGCCAGCAGCTCGAGGTCGCACAGCTGGCGGGGCGTCAGCGTCCACGACGGCCAGGCCTGCGAGGCCGCCTTCAGCTCCGCCGCACGGTCCGGTGCCACCACCAGCCCGCTCGACGGCGCGGCGGTGTCGCCGAGGTCGGCGGGGCCGTCGGCGGGCGCGCCGGTGTCGGCGGGGCGCGGGCGTCGGCGGGCGCGCCGGTGTCGCTGGCGGGGCGCGGGGCGTCGGGGCTGTCGGCACTCATGGGGGCGCACGGTACGCGGACACCGCCCCGCTGCGGCCTTCGCGCGGTCCCGACCGTCCACCGACCGCCCCGTCCCCCCTCGCCCCCCGCCGCCCCGCCCCGCCCCGCTCGCCCCGC
>CAWCLK010000015.1:0-23262 GCA_963796225.1 uncultured bacterium | reverse complement strand
CTCGACCCCGAAGCGGTGCGCGCCTGCGTAGGCCGCGGCCAGGGCACGGTTCTTGACCACCGAGCGGGTGCGTGTGGCGGGGGCGACGTTCATCGACACGGTGGTCCCGGCCTCACGGGCGGCCGTGGCCCGCCAGCGCTGGAGCCGCTTGGCCAGCGCGTAGTTGGGGCCCTGCTGGCCACCAGGGCGTCGCAGATGCCGGGGGCGTGCCCGGCACGTAGGCCCGTTGCAGGAGCCGCCCGCCGGACAGGGTGCGCAGCGGCCGTCCCAGCAGGCGGGCGGTGGTCGAGCGGGCCTCGTAGGCCGCGACGGACGCCGCCACGGCCTCCTCCGGCACGGCGAACACGTCGGTTGGGGTCGCCAGGAAGGCGAGCGCCATGTCGTCGGGGCGGCCTCAGCAGCCGGACCGTGACGGCGTCCACGGCGGTCGCCACGCGCACGTTGTCGCGTCCGTCGGCGTACACGTAGTTGCCGAGCACCAGCGGCCCGTCGAGCTGTTCGAGCCACGCGGCGACCTCCCCGGGCTGGCGCACGATGTCGAGGCCGGCGACGGGGGCCGGGTCGTCGGACCCGGCGTGCTCGGGCGGGACCGGCACGAGCAGCGTCCCCGCCCGGTCGCGGGCGGTGTCCACCACCCGGCGCCACAGGTCGGGGCGGGGCAGGTCGACGCCGGCCACCCGGGCGCCCCACCGCAGCAGGGCGGTCAGCGGCCCCATCTCCGCGCCCGCGCCCAGCACCGCGACGGTCCGCCCCGGCAGCGCCAGCCAGTCGGGATGGTCCATGACATTCTCGACCGCCTCGGCGCAGGACGGTTCGATCACGTCGCGCTCGACCCAGTCGGCCAGCTGCCGGCGCAGGGCATCCCCGGCGAGCCGGCGGCCGCGGAGGGCAGGGTCAGCTCCCGCTCCGGCTCGGCTGCGCCCCGATCCGCGCCGTCGCCGGCGACGCGTCGGGCGCGAGGTCGGCGATGACTCCGAGGTCGGCCTCGTGCCCGGCGTCGTCCACGAAGCGCATGCGTGCGTGCAGGGAGCCGAGGCCGTCCGAGGCGATCGTGCTGGCGGCCGACGGCATCGCCAGCCCGGCCTCGGTCAGCCGCCGGACGTGCTGGAGGTACCCGGACCGCCAGCTCGTCTCACGCTCGGCGGCACGCGCCCCGGCAGGATCGACGGTCCGCAGGGCGTCCGCGACCACCGCGCGGCCGAGGGCGGACGTGCTGCGCCCACCGTCCCTCGGTCGCGGGGAACTCCACTCCTGGTCCAGCGTCTCCCACGGCAGGGTCCTCGTCCGGTCATGACCGGACCGTACGGCCGCCGCCGCGGGTGGCGGGGTTGGTCGGCGCGACGGTCAGGCGACCCAGGCGGCCTGCAGTGCGGGGCCAGGTCCGCCGCCGTCGCCGGCGCCCCGTCCCCGGCCAGCGCCCGGTCGTCCCAGCGTCGCAGCGCGACCGCGTCCCCGGCCCACGGGTTGGACTCGAACGCCGTCACCTTCGCGGGGGACAGCGCCCCGCCCTGGCGCCGCAAGGCGCTGCGGGAGGCCCGGGGAGCCCGGCGACGTAGTCCTCGTCCACGCGGGCGAGGTAGCGCCCCGCGATCTCGTGCCTGGCGACCAGCCACGCGGCCCGGTCCCCGAAGCGCTCCTGCACGAACCGGCGACCCACCTCCTCGTGGGGCACGCCCGGTGCGGCCTTCGCCAGGTACCGGGCACGTCCGACGTCGTGCAGCAGGGCGGCGGTGACCAGCGCGTCGTCCGCCCCGGCCTCCAGTGCCAGCGCGCCGCAGGTCAGCGCGTGGGTGCGCAGGTCCATCCCGCCGTACGTGATCTCCTCGAGCTCGTCGACGAGGGCGAGGACCTCCTCGACGGTCGTCCCGATGGTCGCGGCGAGGCTCATCGGCGCTCCTAGTCGTCGTGTCGTCCGCGGCGGGACGCTCGGGCCCGGCCGCGTGTGCGACAGTGAACGGGTCGTGTGTGACGTCGCGGTGAACTCCGGGTGTCAGAAGCCGACCGGGCGCACAGGTGGGCGGTGCCAGCACGTCGAACCTCCCCGGAGGACGTCGACAGGAGGCTCCCGATGAGCAGGCGACGCGACGCCAGCGGCGTGGACGGTGCTGGCGTGCCGCGGTGCTGGCCAGCACCGTGCCCGGCACCGCCGCCACGGCCGCCCCCGCGACCCGTGCGCCGCGCGGCGACCAGCGACGGGCAGGCCCCCGCGGGCCCCGGGCCGTACGCGTGGGAGGTCCAGCCGCTGACGCTGGAGGTCATGACGGGCCCCGACGCGGACCTGCCGGTCACCATCGACGCCGACGTGTGGGTCCCCGAGGTCGCCAGCCCGTCCTCGCCCGCCCCGGCCGTGCTGACCACCCACGGGTTCGGCAACACCAAGGACGCGGCCGAGCAGCTGGCGAACTCGGCCTACTTCGCCTCGCACGGCTACGTGGTGCTGTCCTACACCTCCATGGGGTTCGGCGGGTCGTCGTCGTGCATCGGCCTGGACTCGCTCGACTACGACGTGCCCGTCGCGCGGGCCGGCATCGATCACCTCGCCAGCCGCGCCGACGTCGCCCTGGACGCGCCCGGTGACCCGAAGGTCGGGATGATCGGCGGGTCGTACGGCGGCGGGCTGCAGGGCCTGGTCGCTGCCGTGGACCACCGCATGGACGCGATCGCCATCGGTCGGTCCTGGAACACCCTGCAGTACTCGCTGGACCCGAACAACTGGATCCCGGACGGCGCCGACCCGTGGGACCTCGACGCCACCGACCAGGGCGTGTTCAAGCAGGGCTGGACGTCGTTGTTCTTCGCCCTGGGCGCGACCCAGCCGGCCAACGGGGCGGGTGGCTGTGACCCGGTGACCCAGCAGGAGGAGTTCCCCGGGACCACGCCGTGCCCCGGCTTCGTCCCCGCGATCTGCCCGACCTTCGAGCACCTGTCGACCACCGGCGACGCCACGGACGCCGACCGCGCGCTGGTGGGACGCTCGTCGGTCGCGACCGTCCTCGAGGACCTCGACGCCCCGACCCTGCTGCTGCAGGGGCTGCCCGACACGCTGTTCACCCCCACCGAGGCCGCGGCCACCTACCGGACCCTGCGCGACCGGGGCGTGCCGACCGCCATGATCTGGGACTCCGGCGGCCACGGCGGCTACCAGACCGGGCCGGGCGAGGCCGAGGCCTACGGCGGCCAGTGGGACGACACCCCGGACAGCCAGGCCGAGTTCGCCGACGGCTACCTGCCGCGGCGCACCCTGCAGTGGTTCGAGCGCCACGTCCGGGGCCGCCGGGTCGACACCGGACCCGCGTTCAGCTGGTTCCGTGCCCACCTCGACGGGGAGCTCGACGCGTCCGGCTCCGCGGCCCCGGCCTACGGGACCGCCACCGACTTCCCCGTCCCGACGGCGGCGACCACGCGGCTGGTGCTCGACCCCGCCGGCGGGGCGCTGCTGCCCGAGGACGCCGAGCTGACCGGCTCCAGCGCACAGATGGTCACCCCGCCCGGTGGCGAGCCCGCCACCTACACCGAGCTGCCCAACTTCTCCTCGCCCGGCCAGCCCGGCGACCAGCCCGTCACCGACCCGCCCGGCCAGGCGCTGACGTTCACCGCCGCGCCGGTCGATGCGCCCACCGAGGTCGTGGGCGTGCCACGCGCTGCACGTGCGGCTGGCCCACACGGCCCCGGCCGACCTGCGGGTGTTCGCCCGGCTCGAGGACGTCGCGCCGGACGGCACCGCGACGACCATCCGCCGTCAGGTCGCCGCCGCCCGGGTCCCGACGTCCGCGCTCGATGCCGGCGCCGTCGAGCTGCGCATGCCCGCCGTCGCCTGGCAGCTGGACACGGGTCACGCCCTGCGCCTGGTCCTGGCCTCGACGGACCAGGCCTACGCCAATGCCCGCCTCTCCGACGTGGTGATCGTGTCGTCGGACCCCTCCGCCCCGAGCGTGCTGACCCTCGACCTGCTCGGCGCCGCGGCCCCGCCTGCCCCGCCCGCCCCGCCCACGGGGCCGCCGGCGCCCGACCCCGGCCCGCCTCCTGCGCCTGCCCCGGCCGCGCCGCTGCCCACCACCGGCGGGACGATCCCGGCCCTCCTCGGCGTCGGGATGCTCCTGCTGGCGCTGCGCCGACGGCGCCCCGTGGGGTGAGCCGAGCGCGCAGGCCCGGGCGGAGGTGACCGAACCCCGGCATCGCGCCGTCGCGGATGGCAGGATGGAGGACGACCGCACCCGACTCGGCCTCGAACCCGTGGTGACGGATGGAAAGGGCCCGCGTGGCAGACGAGCGTTACGTCCACCCGCGACACGGGATCTGCCGCGTGATCGGACGGCAGGAACGCAAGGTCGGCGGCGGCATGCGCACCTACGTGGAGCTGCAGGTGGACGCCTCCCCGTCGGGGCGGGCGGCACTGACCATGCTGCTGCCCGAGGACGAGCTGCACGAGCACGTCCGCGACATCGCCCCCGAGAAGACCGCGGACGCCGCCCTGGCCGCGATGAACGACCGCGAGCCCTCCGAGCTCGAGGGGGCGTCGTCCTGGCGTGCTCGCGTGGCCAAGGCCGAATCGTCGCTGGAGGGCGGGGACCTGGTCGAGCTGGCCCGCGTCCTGCGCGACTTCGCGCTCCAGGACGCCGACAGCGGCCTGTCCAACAGCGAACGCCGCGTGGCCGACCACATCCGCGACCTGGTCGTCGGCGAGCTGGTCGGCTCCAAGGGGTGGACCGTCGAGCACGCCGTCGAGGTCGTCGAGGAACGCCTGGCGTCCACCGTGGCCGACGTGGCCTGACCGGCTACCCGAGGTCGCCCATCGCGTCCTCGACCCAGGCGACGTAGCGCTCCGCGACCTGGTCCTCGGTGACGTCGATCCCGAGGTCGTGCCAGGACGTCACCCAGCCCAGCGGGTCGGGGAACGCGCGGGTCGCCGCTTGCAGGCGCCACCACGGGGCGTCGGCCAGCTCGCCCCGCAGCGCCGCGTGCTCGGCGAGGAACCCGTCGGCCACCTCGCGCCCCGCCAGCAGGGCCAGGTCCATGGCGCAGTAGGCGACGTCGGTGCGCGGGTCCCCGAGGTGGGCGTGGTCCCAGTCCACGACGCCGGTGGGGCGCGCCCCGTCGAACAGCACGTTGCCCACGTGGAAGTCGCCGTGGACCAGCCCGGCGGGCGCGCGCGCCGACGCGGCCGACGTGGGCGAGCAGGGCGTCCGCCACGGCGCGCGTGTCCACGAGGTCCGAGGCGGGCAGCGGTCCACGCAGGTCGGCGGCCAGGGCGGTGGGGTCCTCGCGGCGGGGGAGGTGGTCGAGCTGGTCCACCGGCGCCCAGCGCAGCGTGACCAGCGCCTCGGCCAGGCCGCGCAGGACCTCGGGCGACCCGGCGACCTCGCCGGAGCGCACCCGGCCGGGCAGCAGCGTGGTCGCGATCGCGGGGCGGCCGAACACCACCCCGTCGGCGTCGAGCCAGAGCACCTCGGGCGCCGCGCACCAGCGTCTCCCGCAGCGCCTCGAGGGTGGCGGCCAGCCGCGTGGTCAGGCGGCCGCCGGCGTCGTGCTCGGACGGGACCCGGCGCAGCACGAAGGCGGTCTGCGCGCCCGACGGCATCGCCACGTCGATCCGGTACGTGCCGCCGGCGAGCCCGCCCCGCAGGCGTTCCCAGCCGGTCACGCGGGCCTGCGGGGCGACCAGCTCGATGACGTCCATGAGCCCGAGCGGGTCGGGCTCGTCCTGGGGGTCGGTCGGGGGCGGGGCGCCGGTGGTCACCTCACACCGCCGACAGCCACTTGTCGGCCTCGCGCAGGCGGGCCTGCAGCTGCTTCAGCGAGGCCTGTTCGACCGACCCGACGCCCGAGCTGGCGTTGAGCTTGCCGTTGACCTCGCGCGGCGACAGCCCGGTGAGGTTGACCAGCATGTGGACGCGGTCGCTGTTGGCCTGGCGCAGCTCCTTGCGCAGCTGGCTGCGTGACACCCCGACGTCGCGTGCGGCGGGGTCGCCGGCCGGGGCGCGGGGCGGGGGCGGCGGCAGCTCGAGCTCGAAGCCGAAGGTGTCCTCGTCGTCGTGGATGAGGTCCTCGGGGTGGTGGTCGTCGAACACCCCGCCCCCCTCGGCGTCGTCGCCCAGCGGAGTGGCGGAGATCGCCTGGAACAGGCTCATCTGGTCGCCGGGGTCGACCGGGACCTCGTCGAGCTCGACCGGCGGCTGCTCGCCCTCCTCCTCGCGTCGCTTCAGCGAGTGGGTGCGCTGCTCGGCCAGCCCGTTGGCGAAGAACCGCAGCCGCAGGTCGTCGGGGATGAAGAAGAACGCCTTCTGACGGCGCCGGCCCGGGACCCAGCGGACCACGCGGCCCACGGCCTGCCGGAAGAACAGCTCGGTCACGGTGTTGGTCGCGTACACGGCCACGCGCAGCCGCGGGATGTCCACGCCCTCGCTGACCATGCGCACGGCGACGATCCAGGCGTCGCGGCTGTCGGCGAAGTCGGCGATCTTCTCGCTGGCCGACGGGTCGTCGGAGGTCGCCACGACGGCCTCGACGCCGTGGCGCTGGCGCAGCAGGTCGGCGATGCCGCGGGCGTGGTCGACGTCCATGGCGATCACCAGCCCGCCGGCGGTGGGGTCCTGCTCGCGCAGGCGGACCAGCTGCTCGTGGGCCTTGCGCAGCACGGTCGGCAGCCAGTCGCCGTCGAGGCTGAGGGCGGTGCGCAGCCGCTGGCTGGACAGGGTCCGGTCGAGGTTGTCGCCGAAGGTCGCCGACACGATCGCCCCGTCCGGGGTGGACCACTCCATCTGCCCGTCGAAGCGGGGGAAGAACACGGGGCGGACGACGCCGCCCTCCTCGAGCGCCTCGCCGTAGCCGTAGGTGTAGTCGGCCACGGCCTCCTCGAAGTCGTAGTTCACGAACGGGATCGGGTTCTGGTCGGACCGGAACGGCGTGCCGGACAGGCTGAGCCGCTGGGCGGCGGGTTCGAAGGCGGTGAACACCCCGTCGCCCCAGGCGCGTTCGGACCCGGCGTGGTGGATCTCGTCGAGGACCACGAAGGCGTCGTCGGCGACGCCACGCAGCGAGCGCGGGTCGGCGGCGACCTGCTGGTAGGTCACGACGATGCCGTGGAAGTCGTGGGGCCAGCCGCCGGCCGCCGCCCACTCGGGTTCGAGGTGCAGCCCGAACCGCGCCGCCGCCTCGGTCCACTGGAACTTCAGGTGGGAGGTCGGGGCGACCACGACGACACGGCGGTGCGGGAACTGCGCGAGGTCCTGGACCACGGCCGTGAGCGCGAAGGTCGTCTTGCCCGCCCCGGGCGTGGCCACGGCGAGGAAGTCGCGGCGGGGCGCCGCCCGCATGGCGTCGAGGGCCTCCTTCTGCCATCGGCGCAGGCGGAGCGAACGACGCACGTGGGAGACCTCTGGGGATCGGCGGGCCGCGGCGAGCGGCGGTGGGCCGGGCAGGATGCCATGCGAGGGTGGGGGCGCCACAACACCGACGCCCCGAACGGTCGGCGTGCGGACGCCGGGTTGCGTTGCTGCGGAGCTTCCGGTCAGCCGGTGCGCGATTCCTCCGCAGCAACGGGCTGTGCGGGACCGGCCAGGGCGGCCCGGAGCTCGGCGACACGGTCGGGCACGACCGCCCACCACGACCACTTGCCGCGCTGGTCGCGGGTCACCAGGCCCGCCTCCAGCAGGATCTTGAGGTGGTGGCTGACCGTGGGCTGGCTGCGGTCGACCAGCGCGGGCAGGTCACAGGCGCACACCTCGTCGGCGCTGCCCACCAGCGAGAGCAGCCGCAGCCGCACGGGGTCGGCGATGGCCCGGAAGGCGGCCGCCAGCGTGTCGGCGTCGGCCTCCGACAGGGGCGCCTCGAGCACCGGGTCGCAGCACAGCGGCGGGGCGGACACGACGGGCAGGGAGGTCACGGGCGGCGGCCTTCGAGGAGCGATCGCCACCAATGTATCGACAAGTGTCGATGCATGCGGTAGCGTCTGTCACATCGACAGACGTCGATACGAAGCGTTCCGTCCGAGGAGGACCCCCGATGTCCCGCCTGCAGCTCGCCCTCCGCGTCGCCGACGTCGACCGTGCCGTCGACTTCTACGAGCGCGTCTTCGCCACGCCCGTGACCAAGCGGCGCCCCGGCTACGCGAACTTCGCCATCGCCGACCCGCCGCTCAAGCTCGTCCTCATCGAGGGCGCCGAGGGGGCCGGCGGGCTCGACCACATCGGCGTGGAGACCCTGGACCCCGACGAGCAGGCGGCGTTCCACGGTCGCCTCGAGGACGCGGGCCTGGTCCAGCGGGTCGAGGAGTCCAGCGCCTGCTGCTACGCGACCCAGGACAAGGCGTGGGTGGCCGACCCCGACGGCCTGGCGTGGGAGGTCTACCGCGTGCTCGGGGACGCCGACGTCCTCGAGCCGGCGACCGACGACGCCTGCTGCGCCACCGACGAGTCGGCCTGCGCCTGCGCGATCTGACGCCCCGTCAGGTTCCGCCTACGCTGCCTCCCTCGCACGAGGGAGGCAGTGCCATGGCGGACGGTGACGGGCTGGCGGTCGCGGACGCCGACGCGATCGCGCAGCTGAAGTACCGGTACCTGCGGGGCGTGGACACCAAGGACTGGGACCTGCTCGCGGCCACGCTGACCCCCGACGCCGTGGCGCGCTACGGCGGCGGGGTGCACACCGTCACGGGGCGGGACGAGATCGTGGCGTTCCTGCGCTCGCGGCTGGAGGCCGACTCGGTGCACACCTCGCACCGGGTCAGCCACCCCGAGCTCGACGCGGCCGGGCCGGACCGCGCCACGGGGCGGTGGGCGCTGGACGACGTGGTGCTGGACACCCAGCACCGCTTCCAGCTGGTCGGGGCGGCCTGGTACGGGGACACGTACGTGCGGACCGACGCCGGCTGGCAGATCGCCGAGACCGGCTACACGCGCACCTACGAGCTGATCCAGCCCTGGGCCGAGCACGCCACCATGACCGCGTCGGCGTGGCAGACCGGCGGCCGGACCACGCTGCCGTACTAGGTACGACCAGGACCGAGTCATCCGTCGTCGGGCTCCGGCCACCGGATGCGGATGTGCCGGTCGGTGGGCAGGCCCTTGAGGTGCTTGGGGGGCAGGCGGGAGCGCTGCCAGTCGTCGGCCAGCGCCTCGGAGGCCTCGTTGGTGACCAGGAGGCTGGTCGGGAACGCGAGGTCGGTCAGGCGCGCGGCGGTGTTCACGGTCGTGCCGACGTAGTCGCCCTCCCGGACCAGCACCTCGCCGTAGGCCATCCCGGCGCGGCGTTCCACGTCGACCAGCTCGGGGTGGTCGGCCTCGACCACCCGCAGCAGGGCCGAGGCCACCAGGTCCGGCGACCCGCCGACGAGCAGCACCGCGTCGCCGATCGTCTTGGCCAGCAGCACCTCGCCGACGTCGTCGACCACCGCGGCCGCGGTGTCCTCGAAGGCGGTCAGCACCACCCCGACCCCCTCCGGGTCCGTCTGGGCCGACAGGCGCGTGAAGCCCACGAGGTCGACGAAGCCGACGGCCATGGTCGGGTGTCGTTCGGTGTCCCCGGCGACCTGGCTGACGACGTCGGACTCGAGCAGACGCAGCAGCGCGGCCCGGTAGTCGGCGCCGAGCTGGCGCTCCACGGCCGGGATCACGGCCTGGGCCATCGTGGCCAGCTGGTCGCCGAGCTCGTCGGCGGCACCGCCCTGCTCGAGGATCTCCCCGACGGCCGCGTCGAGCCGGATGGTGGCGAGGTCGTTGACGACCATCTGCGTGACCAGCCGCAGGCGCAGCCGGAGTGCGCGCTCGACCACCTCGACGTTGGACCGCTCGACGAGGGCGGCGAGATCGCGGGCGTAGGCCACGTCGGCCTCGCCGTAGGCGTCGTCGACCGCCAGCCGCTGGGCGGCGGCGAACAGTCGGCGCAGGTCCTCGACGTCCAGGTCGCTGGCGTCCGCCACGGCCTCCAGCGGCCGGGTCCGGTCCTGCGCCAGCGCGTCACGGACCCGTCCGAGGATCCTCGACGCCGCGTCGTGCTCGTCGGTCACGCGGGGTCCTGGCGTCGGTGGCCGTGGAGCCTACGACTCACGCGTCTGCGATCACTTCCAGGAGTTCGACGCCGCGGCGACTCACGCGTCTGCGATCACTTCCAGGAGTTCGTCGCCGTACCGCTCCAGCTTGTTCGGGCCGACGCCGGGGCAGCGCGACAGCTCGGGCAGCGTGTCCGGGGCGCGCCGGGCGATCTCGCGCAGGTGGGTGTCGTTGAACACGATGTAGGGCGGGACCTGCTGCTCGCGGGCCTGCCCGGTGCGCCACGCCCGCAGCGCCTCGAACCGCACGGCGTCGGCGCCGTCGAGCTGGTCGTCGCCGCCGGGCAGCAGCCGCCCCGACGCCGCCCCGCCGGCGTCGCGCCCCGCGGGTGGGGGCGTGACCCGGGTGGCCTGCAGCTCGAGCCGGACGCGATCGCCGTCGACCCGCACCGGGGCGTCCAGGGCCAGCGGGGCCCACGCCCCGCCGACCTCGACCACCAGCGCCCGCTCGGTGCCGTACCGGTCGGTGCGCACGATCGTGGCCGGCACCCCGCCGGGGGCCGTCAGCGTGGTGCCCGGGGCGGCGGCCACCACGGGCACGCCGTCGGCGCCGGGGCGTGGGGGACGGGCCGTGTCGGCGGTGGGGGTGCGGGGCGCGGGTGCGGGGCGGTCGCTCCGGCGGGTCGTGGCGCAGCTCGTCCACGAACGGGGAGGTGGAGGTGCGGTCGCTGACCACGGTGACGGTCTCGCGGCAGCGGGTCACGGCGACGTGGAAGACGCGGCGTTCCTCCTCCTCGTCCTCGGCGAGCCGATGCGGCATCAGCCCCTGGTTGGCGGCGAAGACCACGACGTGGTCCCACTCCATGCCCTTGACCCGGTGCACCGTCGACAGCACGACCCCGTCGTCGTCGCCCGGCAGCCGCAACGACTCGACCAGCCACTCGCGGAAGGTCACCGGGTCGGGGTGCAGGGCGGCGAGCTGGTCCAGGGCGTCGAGGTCGTCGCCGTGGCTGGAGCCCTCCGGCCGGGACTTGGCCGAGTCCAGGGTGGCCATGGCCTCGCCCAGCCCGACGCGGTTGCGGATCAGCCACAGCACCCGCGCGGTGTCCGCCCCGTCGGTGATCGCGTCGGTCAGCACCTGCAGGTCGTCGAGGTAGCCGCGCCACCGGTCGGCGTGCGTGGTCGAGAGGGTGTCCTCGATCGCGCGGAGCTGGTCCATCGAGAACCGCGGGCCCCGCAGCAGCTCCGAGACGGCCGACTTGACCTTGCGGGACGGCCGGTTGAGCGTGTCGAACAGGTCCTCGCGACGCAGGCGTTCCGGGTCCAGGCCGAGCCGCAGGTACGCCAGCGCGGTCCGGACCCCGGTGCGGCCGACCACGTCGGCGGACAGCGGGGCGGTGCGAGGGATCCCGGCCTCGCCCAGCGCCACCTGGACCGGCAGCAGCGTGGCGTTCACGCGGGCCAGCACGGCGATGTCGCGCGGGTGCGCCCCGGCGGCGATGCGGTCCTCGATGGTCGCGACCGTGCGCGCCGCCATCGCCCCGGCGTCGACCCCGTGGATCGCCACGCCGGCCTTCCAGCGGTCGCCCGGCGTGGTCGGGGCGGGCTCGGTGCGCCCCGCCCGGATGACCTTGTCGACGCGACGACGGTTGTGGGACAGCACCCGACCGACCTGGCCGACGACCTCGGGCGGGCACCGGTAGTTGACCTCGAGCGGGTGGGGGACCGCGCCGGGGAACTCGGCCGCGTAGTCGATGAGGTAGCCCGGGTCGGCGCCGGCGTAGCCGTAGATCACCTGGTCGTCGTCGCCGACCGCGAACACCTCCAGGCTGGGCGAGGCCACCAGCCGCACGAGCAGGTGGAACGCGGGTGTGAGGTCCTGGAACTCGTCGACGAGCAGGTGCGTGCCGACCTGCTGGACGTGGGCGCGCAGCTCGGCGTTGGTGAGCAGCAGCTCGATGGCGTGGAAGATCTGCTCGTCGAAGTCCATCGCGTCGCGCCGGTCGAGCTCGGCCCGGTAGCGGCGGAACATGTCGTCGAAGTCGTCGAGCTCGTACTCGACCCCGACGGTGTCGGGGTGGCGCAGCCCGAGCCGGACCTCGGTCAGCGCGTCGAGGTAGGGCTGGAACGGGTCCTGGTTGGGGATCTTCGCGGTGCGGACCAGCCGGTCGAGGATCGCCCGCTGCTCGCGTTCGTCGACCAGCGTGCGGCGCTGCTCGAGGTTGCAGATCCACAGCCCGAGCGAGTGCAGCGTGCGGATGTTCGCCGGCAGCCCGGCCAGCCGGTCGCGCATCTCCTGGGCGGCGCGGGTGTTGTAGGCGACGGCCGTGACCAGGCCCGGCTCGATACGGCGGTCGCGCAGCAGGTGGCGCAGCCGGGCCGTCAGCACCCGGGTCTTGCCCGACCCGGCCGGGGCGATCACCCGGGCCGGTCCGGCCGCGTGGGTGACCGCGTCGAGCTGGTCGGCGGCGAGGTCGTCGCCCGGCGCCCCGTCGCCGAGCAGCCGCAGGGGGAACCGGTCCGGGGCGCGCCGGTGCAGGCGGATCGTCTCGCGGTGCAGCAGGGCCGGGGCCGTGCCGTCGGGCTGGGCAGGCAGGTCGGCCACCGGGCCCCGGGGCCCGCCGTCGCACCAGGCGGGGCGGCCGTCCACGACCGACGTCGTGGGTCGCCCCGTCGCCCGGGCTGCGCCCCGCCCCGCACCGCCAGCTCGGCGTCCCACCAGACCGGGCAGCGGTCGGCGCGGCGGGCGTCGTAGCTGTTGGCCCACACGAGGAAGGCCAGCCGTTCGCGCAGGAACGTGAACCCGCGCGGCAGGTCCCACGGGGCGCGGTCGTCGACCTCGGGGCGCTGCAGCTCGGCGTTGTCGGCCGCCAGCTCGATCACCGTCGGCTGCCGGCGCACCCAGCGGGCGTGCAGGAACGCCACCGCCGGTCCCGGGATGGGCCAGCACGGTGTCGTCGACCACCAGGCGGGGCGCGTCCGGGTCGAACCCGTCCGGCGTCGGCGCCCCGGCCCCGACGATCACGTTGCGGCCGAGCGCGGCGGGGCCCGGGAACGGGGTCGGGGCGGGGGAGGTGGCCATCGCTCGCGGAGGCTAGGGCACCGCCCCGCCGCCGCCGGGCGCCCTCCACACGGCGGGGCGCGGGGTCGGTCCTCGTACTGGGGGCATGATCGGTGGCCGGGTGGCACCCATGCCCCCAGTGGAGGTCGGGGCGGGGTGGGTGGCGTGCACTGGGGGCATGATCGGTGGCCGGGCCGCACCGATGCCCCCAGTAGGGTCCGCGTGCGTGACCCCCGCTGAGCAGGCCCGCTGGATGGGCGAGGCGATCGCCGAGGCCGAGGCCGCCGCGGCGCACGACGACGTGCCGATCGGGGCGGTGGTCGTCCACGACGGGGCGGTGGTCGGCCGCGGGCACAACCGCCGCGAGGTCGACCAGGACCCGACCGCCCACGCCGAGGTGCTGGCGCTGCGCGAGGCGGCGGCCGCACTGGGACGGTGGCGGCTGGACGACTGCACGCTGGTGGTCACCCTCGAGCCGTGCGCGATGTGCGCCGGGGCGACCGTGCTGGCCCGTCTCGGGACGCTGGTGTTCGGGGCGGACGACCCCAAGGCCGGGGCGGTCGGGGCGCTGTGGGACATCCCCCGTGACCCGCGGCTGAACCACGTGGTCGAGGTGGTGCGGGGCGTGGAGGCCGAGGCGTGCGGCGAGCTGCTGCGGGCGTTCTTCCGGGCCCGTCGCGGGTCACGGCGCCGCGCGCGGGCCAGTAGCGTCGGGACCGACCCGACCGTTGGCGTCGACCCCGGGAGCGCTCGCATGGACCACCTCGATGGCTGGCGCACCGAGGTCGGCCGGTTCGCGGACCTGCTCGACGAGGCCGACCTCGACATCCCCGTGCCCGCCTGTCCCGACTGGGACGTCGCCGACCTCGCGTACCACCTCGGCTGGGTGCTGGACCGCTTCCGCCAGATCGCGGGCCAGCGCATGACCGAGAAGGACCAGGTCCGCGAGGTCGTCTCGATCGAGCGCCCCGCCGACGACGGGGCGCTGCCCCGCTGGTTGCGCCAGCGGGTGGCCGAGATGGATCGGGTGCTGGCCGGCCTGCAGCCGCACGAGCCCGTGTGGAACTTCACCCGCGCCCCGCACGACGGGGCGTGGGTGCTGCGCCGGATGCACCACGAGGCGGCGGTGCACCGCCACGACCTCGAGGAGGCGCTGGGCGGGGCGGCCACCCCCATCCCCGACGACGTCGCCGCGGACGGGGTCGCGGAGCTGATGGGTGTGCTGTCCACGGCCGGGACCCGCTGGGAGGGCGAGCGCCGCGCCACGATCCAGGTGACCGAGGACGCCACGGGGCGGACCTGGCGGCTGCGGCTCGAGCCCGGCGAGCGGGCCGTCACCGACGACATCACCGAGGGCGCGGCCGACGTGATCGTCCACGGGGCGGGGCAGGACCTGCTGCTGGCCCTGTGGCGGCGGCGGCCGCTCGACACGGTCACGATGACGGGTGACCCGGTGCTGGCCAACGCCGTGCTGGCGGCCATCGGGCGCTGAGCGACCCCTCGTGTTGCCGCCCCGCCGACCCCACCCGTACCCTCCGCACGCACCACTGGAGGGATCGCATAGTCCGGCCGAGTGCGCCCGCCTCGAAAGCGGGTAGGCCCTTACGGGTCTCGAGGGTTCAAATCCCTCTCCCTCCGCCACGACACCGCAGGTCAGGCCAGCGCGACGGCCGGCCTGCGGTTCGTCGTTCGGGGACGCATCGTGGGCCGATCGGCCCGTCCTGGTCGGGCCTCCTGCCCGTGGCTGCCGGGCACGGCCGACCCGATGCTGCTCCTCGACGAGGAGGTCCCCCCATGTCCGAGCGTCGCCGCAGCTGGGCCGAGCCCTACCGCATCAAGATGGTCGAGCCCATCCACATGACGACGCTCGGGGAGCGTGAGCGGGCCATCCGCGAGGCAGGGTTCAACACCTTCCTGCTGCGCTCGGACGACGTCTACATCGACCTGCTGACCGACTCGGGGACCTCGGCGATGTCGGACCGGCAGTGGGGCGCGCTGATGGTCGGCGACGAGGCCTACGCCGGCAGCCGCAGCTTCTACCGGCTGGTCGAGGCCGTCCAGGACGTCTACGGCTACGAGGAGCTGATCCCCACCCACCAGGGACGGGGCGCCGAGCACATCCTCAGCCAGATCATGATCGAGCCCGGCGACGTGGTGCCGGGGAACATGTACTTCACCACGACCCGGTTCCACCAGGAGTACGCCGGCGGGCGGTTCGTCGACGTGATCGTCGACGAGGCCCACGCCCCGGCCGACACCCACCCGTTCAAGGGCAACATCGACCTGGACAAGCTGCAGGCCATCATCGACGAGCACGGCGCCGAGCGCGTCGCCTACGTCTCGTTCGAGACCAACGTCAACCTCGCCGGTGGGCAGCCCGCCTCCATGGCCAACATGAAGGCCGTGTACGAGCTGTGCCAGCGCCACGGCGTCCCGGTGATGCTCGACGCCACCCGCGCGCTCGAGAACGCCTGGTTCATCCAGCAGCGCGAGGCCGGCTACGAGGACCGCAGCGTCGCCGAGATCCTCCGGGAGATGTGCTCGTACTCGGACGGGGCGACCGTGTCGTCGAAGAAGGACAACCTGGTCAACATCGGCGGGTTCCTGGCCGTGCGCGACCCCGAGCTGGCGCGGAAGGCCCGCAGCCTGCTGGTGGCCTTCGAGGGCCTGCACACCTACGGCGGGATGTCCGGCCGCGACATGGAGGCGCTGGCCGCCGGCATCCGCGAGATGGTCGCCACCGACGACCACGTGGCGGCCCGCATCGGCCAGGTCGAGTACCTCGGCAACCAGCTGATCAAGGCCGACGTGCCCGTGGTGCGCCCCATCGGCGGGCACGGCGTCTTCCTGGACGCTGCCGCGATCCTGCCGCACCTGCCGCAGGACCACTTCCCGGCCCAGGCGCTGACGGCGGCCCTGTACGTCGACGCCGGCGTGCGCGGCATGGAGCGCGGCATCGTGTCCGCGGGGCGGGACCCGGTGACCGGCGAGCACCGGCGTCCGAAGCTCGAGCTCGTGCGGCTGGCCATCCCGCGGCGGGTCTACACCCAGGCGCACATGGACGTCGTGGCCGAGTCGGTCATGGCCGTGGTGGAGCAGGCCGAGCAGGTCCGCGGTCTGCGGTTCACCTACGAGCCCGAGGAGCTGCGGTTCTTCCAGGCGCAGTTCGAGCCCCTGCCGGCCTGACCCGTCGTCAGAGTCACCGCAGCAGCAGGCTCGCCACGGCCAGGGCCAGCAGGCCCCACGCCCCGACCAGGGCGCTCGTGGCCGCCCAGCTGTCGCGGCGTGCGTGCCGCGTGGCGACCATCGCCGCCACCGTGCGGGACAGCTGCACGTCGAGTTCCGTCATTCGCGCACCCCTGCGCCGTGGTCCGTGATCCTTCGGCCGGTGGCCGCCCCGTGCCGTCATGGTCCCCGAGTCGGCCGGGCGGCGGGGGCTTCGGGCCGCCTCGATGTGCGGTCCGCGCATCCCGGCGACCGAGTGGACGCCACGAGTCATGGACGCCGGGCCGGTCACGTTCACGCAGCGTCACGCGGCATGCCGAAACGTCGCAGCGCCCCGACGACCAGGCGATCCGCCAGCGCGGTGGGAACCCGCTCGAGCAGCGACCGGGTCCGGTCCGGGCGCACCGACCACGCGGCCCGTGGCCGGGGGGTGGTCAGGGCCCGGTGGACCACATCGGCCAGCACGGCCGGGTCGTTGGCCCGCTCGGCCTCGGCCGCCGCGCGCGGGCCGAGTCGGCGCAACAGGGGTCCGAAGTGGGTGGACGCCTCGGCGGCCCGTTCGAAGGCGGGCAGGATCCCGGCGACCATCTCGGTGCGGAACGGGCCGGGCTGGATCTTGGTCACGTGGACCCCGACCAGCGCTGCCTCACGGCGCAGGGCGTCGGCGTAGGCCTCCACGGCGTGCTTGGAGACCGCGTAGGGGCCGTTGAACGGGGCGGCGGTCTGCCAGCCCGTCTCGGAGCTGATGACGGCGATGCGGCCCCGCCGGGCGACGACGGCGTCGAACAGCGCCCGGACCACCCGGTAGGTCCCGAGCACGTTGACGTCGAGGATCAGCCGCATGTCCTCGTCGGCCACCTCGGCCAGTGAGCCCACGCGCAGGACGCCGGCGAAGGTGACCACACCGTCCAGCCCGTCGGCGGGCACCTGGGCGGCCGCCTCGGCCACGCTGTCCGGGTCGGTCACGTCGATCGGCACCGGCGTGATGCCCGGCCGCCCCGCCAGCTCGTCCAGGCGGGGGCCGGGCAGGTCGGCAGCGATCACCTCCCACCCGTGACCGACGAGGTGCTCGGTCGTTGTACGACCGAGGCCACCGGCCGCCCCGGACACGAACGCCGTCCTCGTCATGGGTGGTGCTCCTGCCGTCCGGGTCGCCGTGGGTCCGCCAGTTCCTGACTGGTCGTCAGAACTAGAACGTGTTATACCCTGTTCCCGGCATCAACGAGGGTGGGAGTCCGATGCGCCACGCTGCTGCGCGCCGTCATGCCCGTACGTCCCGGTGGATCGTCCTCGCCGCGGTCGGGTCGCTGGTCCTCACGGCGTGCGGGTCACGCCTGACGGAGGACGAGATCGCCGTTTACGCCGGCAGTGGTGGCCAGGGGGGTGTCGCCGCGCCCGGCTCCGCCGGGGGGTCCGGCACCGGTGCCGGAACGGCCGGGGGTGGCGCCGGCGGGGCGGTGGACGCCTCGGGCGGCTCGACGGGCGGTGACGGGGCGCAGGCCGGCGCGGCGGGAGGGACCGGCGGGGACGCCGGAGCCGGCGCTGCGGGCGCGGGTGCCGGTGCCGGTGATGCTTCGGGCGGGGGTGACGGTGAGGCTGCTGGTGCCGATGGCAGTGGTGGCCAGACCGGCGACGGTGGCGAATTTGGTGGTGGCGGCCAGGGTGGCGGTGGCCGCACCAGCGCGGACACCCGTGCAGCTCCCGCCGGTGGCAACGGCGGGGCGACCGACGTCGGCGTGACCGAGGACCGCGTCCTCATCTACAACGTGGCCGACCTCACCGGCGCGGTCCCGGGGCTGTTCCGTGACGCGTACGAGGGCACGCTCGCCTACATCCAGTACTTCACCGCGACGGAGGGCACCGTCTACGGCCGTCAGGTCCAGCTCGAGTCCCGTGACACGCAGCTGTCGGCCCAGGGCAACCGGTCCGCATACCTCGACGCCTGCGAGAACGCGTTCGCGGTGGTCGGGTCCACCTCGGCGTTCGAGGAGGGTGCGGCCGAGCCGTTGCAGGGCTGCGGCATGCCCGACCTGCGCAACGTGCCGACCAGCAACGCCCTGCAGAAGCTGCCCAACGTCTTCGGTCTGCAGGCCTTCCGCCCCGGCGACTACTCGAAGGCCGAGTGGGAGTACTACAAGCAGCAGTTCCCGGACGCCATCACCAACGCCGCCTTCGTGTGGCTCGAGAACCAGACCACCAACTACCAGGTCGGCATCTACATCAAGGGCACCAGCCAGCAGCTCGGCTACACGTGGAACAAGCAGATCCAGGTCGCGGTCGCCGAGACCAACTACGCCCGCATCGTGACCGAGCTCAAGGACGCCGACATCCAGTTCGTCGCGTTCCAGGGCGCCTACCAGCAGGCCTCGCGCCTGGCGCAGTCGATGCAGCAGCAGAACTACGCCCCGCAGGTGTTCGCCCTGCAGCAGAACATCTACACGCCGGACCTGATCGAGACCTGCGGGCAGGCCTGCGAGCCCTTCGTGATGGTCGCCCAGAACGCCTCGCTGCTCGAGGAGATGCAGTCCAACCCCGAGCTGCAGCTGTACGCGGAGTGGTTGGCACGGGTGAACCCCCGTGCTCGCCCGACGGGCATGGGCATGTACTCGTGGGCGGCCGCCAAGCTGTTCGTGCAGGCGCTCAAGGACATCGGTCCCGAACCGACCCGCGCCAAGCTGCTCGAGTACCTGAAGGGTGTCGACGGCTACGACGCCAACGGCCTGATCCCGCCCCAGCACGTCGGCACCCAGCAGGCCGCCGGCTGCATCGTGATGCTCGACATCGACGGCGGGAAGTTCAAGCGCATCGCGCCGCCGCAGGGCTACCGGTGCAGCGCGGGGCGGGTCGACGTGCCCTGACCCTCGCTTGCGCCCCGCGTCACGGCGTGCGACCGTCACCACGGTGACGGGAGGTGGCCGTGGCGGACCTCGACGAGGACGTCCTGGCTCACGCACGCGAGGCGTTCCGGGCGCGCCGGTGGCGTGAGGCCCACGACCTGTATGCGCAGGTGGACGGCCGCGGGGCGCTGGCACCGGCCGATCGGGTGGACCTGGCCACCACGGCGTTCCTGCTCGGTCGGGACGACGAGCGCGACGACCACCTCGAACGGGCCCACGACGCGTGGCAGGAACGGGGCGAGCCGATCCGCGCGGCCGGGGCGGCGTTCTGGCTCGGCATGGGTCTGCTCGACCGGGGTGAGGAGGCCCGGGGCAGCGGCTGGCTGGCGCGGGCCCAGCGGCTGGTGCCCGAGGACCACGACGGCGTCGAGCAGGCCTACCTGCGCATCCCCGCCGGCCTGCGCGCGCTGTACGGCGGCGACGCGGCCGGGGCGCTGGCGGCCTTCTCCGAGGCCCACGCGATCGCCGCACGGTTCGACGACCGCGACGCTCGTGCCCTGACGCAGCTCGGCCTCGGGCAGGCCACCATCATGACCGGACGGGTCGCCGACGGCCTGGCGCTGCTCGACGAGGTGATGCTGTCGGTCGAGTCCGAGGACGTGTCACCCCAGCCCGCCGGCATCATCTACTGCGGCGTGATCTCCGCGTGCCACCAGGTCTCCGCCCTCCGGCGGGCGCACGAGTGGACCGACGCGCTGTCGGCCTGGTGCGAGCGCCAACCCGACCTCGTGCCGTTCCGCGGCCAGTGCCTGGTCCACCGGACCGAGCTGATGGCGCTGCACGGGGCGTGGAGCGAGGCGCTGCGGGAGGCAGACCGGGCGTGCGAGCGACTCGGTGATCCGCCGGGCCAGGCGGCGGTCGGGGACGCCCACTACCAGCGAGGTGAGCTGCTGCGGCTGCGCGGACGGTTCGACGCGGCCGAGGAGGCCTACCGCGAGGCGCACCGGCACGGGCGCACGCCGCAACCCGGCCTGGCCCAGCTGCGTGCGGCGCGGGGCGAGCTCGACACCGCCGCGGCGAGCATGGACCGCGTGCTTGCCGAACCGGCCCCGCCGGCGACACGGGCGCGCCAGCTCGCCGTCGCAGCCGAGGTGGCACTGGCCGGCGACGACGTGGCCGCTGCACGCGCTGCCGCCGACGAGCTCGACGACGTGGCCGGCACCCTCGACGCCCCGATGCTGCAGGCGATGGCCGACCACGTCGGCGGAGCCGTCCTGCTCGCGGACGGCGACCCGCGCGGGGCGCTGGCCCGCCTGCACCGTGCCGCTGCGGGGTGGCGCGAGGTCGACGCCCCCTACGAGGCCGCGCGGGTGCGGGTGCTGGTGGGCCTGGCCTGCCGGGAGCTCGGCGACCGGGACGGGGCCGACCTCGAGCTCGACGCGGCTGCCGAGGTGTTCGCGACCCTCGGGGCGCAGCCGGACTTCGACCGCCTCGCGGGACTGCGTGGGCAGGGTCACGGGACTGGTGACGACAGCGGGTTGTCCCCCCGCGAGCTCGAGGTGCTGCGCCTGGTGGCGGCGGGGCGGTCCAACCGTGCGATCGCCGAGGAGCTGGTGATCAGCGAGCACACCGTCGCCAGGCACGTGCAGAACATCTTCGCCAAGCTCGACGTCAGCTCCCGCACCGCCGCGGCGGCCCACGCCTTCGGGCACGGGCTGGCCTGACGTGGCGAAGGGCATGGTGAGGATTGACCATCGGGGCCGCCCACGAAGTTGGTGAGTTCCGGCGAAGGCAGCCGACCCCCCGCTCCGTAGCGTCGATGGTGGACCGGGAGGACACCATGGGCACCACGGAGCAGGTCGGGACGCTGGTCATCGGAGGGGGACAGGCCGGGCTGTCGGTCGGCCACCACCTCGCACAGCGGGGCGTGTCGTTCACGATCGTCGACGCCGACGAACGGATCGGGGACCAGTGGCGGCGGCGGTGGGATTCGCTGCGGCTGTTCACGCCGGCGCGGTACGACGGGCTCGACGGGATGCCCTATCCGAGCGATCCCGGGTACTTCCCGACCAAGGACGAGTTCGCCGACTACCTCGAGCACTACGCCCGGACCTTCGACCTGCCGGTCCGGTCGGGGGTGCGCGTGCAGCGCCTCTCGGCGACCGAGGACGGCGGGTACCTGGCCGAGACCGACGGCGGCGGGGCGCTCGCTGCGGACCAGGTCGTCGTGGCCATGGGCGGCTACCAGCGCCCACGCACCCCCGCCTTCGCCGCCGAGCTCGACCCCGATGTCGTCCAGGTCCACGCCGGTCGGTACCAGCGCCCCGCCCAGCTGCAGCCCGGCGCGACGCTGGTGGTCGGGGCGGGCAACTCCGGCGCCGAGATCGCCATGGACCTCGTCCGCGACGACCCCGACCGCGAGGTGGTGGTGGCGGGCCGCGACGTCGGTCAGATCCCCTTCCGAATCGCCGGCCGGTTCGGCCGAGCCGCCGGTGTGCCCCTGGTCGTCGGCTGGCTGTTCCACCGCGTGTTCACCATCGACACGCGCCCCGGCCGGGTGATGCGCCACAAGGTGCTCACCCAGGGCGGACCGCTGATCCGGGTGCGGCGCTCCGACCTGGCGCGGCGGGGCGTGGAGCTGACCGACAAGGTCGCCGGGGTGGAGAACGGCCAGCCGGTGCTGGAGGACGGGCGAGTCCTCGACGTCGCCAACGTGGTGTGGTGCACCGGCTTCGACCCCGGCCTCGAGTGGATCGACCTGCCGATCCACGCCGGACATGCCGGCGTCACCCACGAAGCCGGCGTCGTGCCGTCCCAGCCCGGCCTGTTCTTCGTCGGCCTGCCGTTCCTGTACTCGCTGTCCTCCGCGATGGTCAACGGCGTGGGGCGCGACGCCGCCCGGATCGCCGACCACGTCGCGGGGCGCGTGGCGGGGCGCCCCGTCGCCCCGATCTCCACCTCGACCTCGACCGCCGACTGGCTCCCCACCGCCGGCTGATCGCGGGCGTCACCACGTCGAGTGTGCGGTCTGGTCCGAACTGTCCGACTTGGCCGCACACTCGACGTGGCGGTTACGCCGCGAGGGCGCGACGCACGGTGTCGACCACCGCGCCGGGGCGCTGGGTGACGTCGGCCCACGAGAAGCGGAGGAAGGCCCGCCAGCCGACCAGGACGATGTCGTTCTCGCGGCGGAGGTCGTCGTGCCAGTCGAGCAGCGTGCCGTGGCTCCGGCGGGAGTCCAGCTCGATCGGCAGCCGTTGCGGCAGGTAGACCGCATCGATCAGCCGTCGGCGTCCGGACGCGTCGGTGACCGGGTGGTTCATCGCCGTGGGCGGGAGGCCGCCGTCGCGCATGACGTGGAGGAACCGCGTCTCGAGCTCGCTCCGGCAGTCGGCGTCCAGGGGCGAGAGCTCGTCGACCAGGGAGAGCAGCTGGCGCTTGCCGCGAACCCGACCGAGGTCGTGGGCCATGCACCGCAGGTCGCGGGCCGAGGAGGCGTGGCGTCGTACGGCGTCGGCCACGGTCCGGCGCAGCGCCACCGGACCCAGCTGGCCGGCGAGGTCACAGATCGTTCGGGTCGTCGTGGTCGTCCGCAGTGGCCCCACGGTCGTGACGTGGTCGTCCGGTAGCCGTCGGGTGCGATGCACGGCGAGGTCGGGGAGCCCTTCGAAGGTGCGGGATCGAACCAGCAGGTGCATCCGGTCGTCTTCGATCGTGTCTGGGACGTCGAGGCCGAGCACCCTGGCAGCGGTCGCGCGAGCGAGTGCGGCATCACCGCCGACGGCGAGCTGGGCCGCCATGGCCCGAGCTTCCCAGGTGTCCGGTGCCCCGGCCTCGGCCAGGACCCCGGGCAGCATCGACCGGTACCGGCCCGCCTCGAGCCGACTCGCGATGGTCCCATGTCGGACACCGCAGTCGCGGGCCTGCTTCCAGGTGAACACGCTGTGCTGCTGCCGGCAGAGGGCAGCGAGGGCGAGGTCAGGCGTTTCGGGTGGGTCGGGCGCGTCGGGCATGCCACAGCCTCCCCGATGCGGGGCGGGGTGCGGTCCCCAGGATCGCAGCGTGTGGACGACGCCCCGACCGTGCGTCGAGTGTGCGGCCCGGCCGGACAGTTCCGACTTGGCCGCACACTCGACGCACCCGGGGGGGCTACC
>CAWCLK010000014.1:0-153493 GCA_963796225.1 uncultured bacterium | reverse complement strand
GCGGATGCTTCGACCTCGTCAGGCGACCACGACCACGACCAGGGCGGTCGCGTCGTCGGTCGTGCCCGCCCGGACGGCGGCGTCCACGAGGTCCTGCGCGGCCGCGGCGGCGTCAGGTGTCGAGCCCACCAGCGCGGCGATCGTGGCGTCGTCGAGGACGTCGGTGACGCCGTCGCTGCAGATCAGCAGTCGGTCGGCGGGGCGCACGTGCAACGAGGTCACGTCGGGATGTGCGTCGTCCCGCGTTCCCGACGGCACGCGTGACCATGTTGCGACGTGGGTCGTCGTCGACGTCCTCGGGGTCCAGCACCCCCTGGTCCACGAGGCGGCGGACGGCCGAGTGGTCGGTGGTCAGCTGCTGCAGGTCGTCGCCCCGCAGCCGGTAGGCGCGGGTGTCGCCGGCCCAGGCGACGTGGGCCGCATCGCCGTCGATGGCCAGCGTCGTCAGGGTCGTCCCCATCCCCTCCAGCTGGTCACGGCGGGCCCGTTCCCGGACGTCGTCGTTGGCCGCCTCGATCACCGCCCGGAGCTCCTCGGCGGTGCACACGTGGTCGGACAGTGCGGCCTCCGCCATCTGCACGGCTGCCAGCGCCGTCTCGGCCGCGACGTCCCCGGCACGGTGGCCACCCATGCCGTCCGCGACGGCGAACAGCACCGTGCCGGCGTGGGCGCGGTCCTCGTTGGCGTCGTGGTTGGAGCCCGGCATCGAGTGTGCTGCGGCGTCGAGGACGCGTCGTGGCTCCGACGGCGTCGCCGCCGTTCGTCGTGTGGCCCGGGTGGCCATGGTCGTCTCCGCTCCCGTGGACCCAGGGTTCGGTGCCGCGCACGTGCCCGCCCGCGCACGACAGCGGCCGCTCGGGCACCTCCGTCCTGCGGTGGTCGACCGGACCCGTGGGCCGGCGCGTCAGGACGCCCCGGAGCGGGGATCCACGGCGAGCCCGGCGGCACGCAGCTGCCCGGCGAAGTCGTCGAACTCGACACCGCGCACGGTCGCGAGCCGTTCGAGGTCGCTGTCGCGCAGGGGCAGGTAACGACCCTCCTGGCCGTGCCGCATGCGGCGGACCCGGTCGCACAGCTGCGCGAGCTCGGTCTCGTCGGACTCCTCGACGCGAGTCAGGTCGATGACGACGGTCAGGTCGTGGCCCGCCTCGAGCTCGGGTTCGTCGAACAGGACGGTGGGGTGGACGTCGTAGACGGCGCACAGGGCAACCAGGCGCTCGGCGGAGATCATGCGGGTTCCCCGCTCGTAGGCGCCGACGCTGCCGATCGTGAAGCGACCGCCGGAGCGCTCCTCGACGTCCTTGAGTGTCCAGCCATGGCCATGCCGGATCTCGCGCAGACGCGCTCCGATCGAGGCCTCCGACGGCGTCCCACTGCTCATCCGCTGGCCTCCCGGCTCGTCCCGGCCGCCCTCGGGCTACAACCCTGTGTAGTCAATTGTAACCATGCGTTGGCGTCCC
Source organism: uncultured bacterium (assembly GCA_963796225.1). Classification (GTDB taxonomy): domain Bacteria; phylum Actinomycetota; class Nitriliruptoria; order Nitriliruptorales; family Nitriliruptoraceae; genus CAWCLK01. The sequence continues at coordinate 152,033 of CAWCLK010000014.1, read as the reverse complement.
TGTCGGGGGCGAAGGGACGGGTCGTGCGGCCCTGCAGTCGCGCTCGCGCGCCACTTGGATGGTGGCAGACACGCCTATCGCCCCGACCCCGGAGACGTCCATGGAACAGCGCACCCTCGGCACGACCGGCACGCTGGTCAGCGCGCTCTGCCTCGGCACCATGACCTTCGGGGACGAGGCCGACGAGGCGACCTCACGGGGCATGCTCGACGACTACGTCGAGGCAGGCGGGACCTTCGTCGACACCGCCGACGTCTACAGCCACGGGGGCTCCGAGGAGATCGTCGGTCGGTGGCTCGCCGACCGCGGCAACCGCGACGACCTGGTCGTGGCCACCAAGGTCCGCATGCCGATGGGGGAGCGGCCCAACGACGTGGGACTGTCGCGCACGCACGTCATGCAGGGCGTCGAGGACAGCCTGCGACGCCTGCAGGTGGACCACGTCGACCTGCTGCAGGCGCATGCCTGGGACCCGCTCACGCCCATCGAGGAGACCCTCGAGGCCTTCGACGACCTCGTCCGCGAGGGCAAGGTCCGCTATGTCGGGATGAGCAACGTCACCGGCTGGCAGCTGCAGCGCGCCATCCTCGTGGCCCGCCACGGCGGCCTCGCCCCGATCGTCACGCTGCAGCCCCACTACAACCTGCTCGGACGCGAGCTCGAGTGGGAGCTGGTGCCCCTGTGCGAGGACGAGGGTGTCGGGCTGCTGCCGTGGTCGCCGCTCGGCGGAGGCTGGCTGACCGGCAAGTACTCCCGTGACCAGCGACCGACCGGTGCGACGCGCCTGGGCGAGGATCCCGAACGGGGGATCGAGGCCTACGACAAGCGCAACACCGAGCGCACCTGGCGCATCATCGACGAGGTCGAGGCGATCGCCCGCGACCGTGGCGTGTCGATGGCCCAGGTCGCCCTCAACTGGGTCACCCAGCAGCCCATCGTCACGGCGACGATCCTCGGGGCGCGCACGCGCGAGCAGCTCGCCGACAACCTGGGGTCCGCGACCTGGTCGCTCACCGTGGACGAGCTCGACCGCCTCGACGCGGTCAGCGCCCCGCCGACCCCCGACTACCCCTACGGCATGATCGACGACCTCACCGCCGAGCGGCTCGAACCGCTCGGCCCCTGATCCGCTCGCGGGCGGTGGCGCTGTTCGGGGCGCGGCGGGCCCGGGGCTGCGGTGGCGCAGGTCAACCCCAGCCAGGATCCTCCGACGCGAGATCTGACACGCCCCGTCGCGGTCCCAGAAGGAACGGCAGCCCCATGGACTTCGCCCCGAGCGCACGTGAGCAGGAGATCCGCGACCTCGCCCGGGAGGTCGTGCGACGGGAGGTCGACCCGCTCGAGCCGATCCTGCTCGCGGAGGGGTTCGAGGCGGTCGAGGATGACCTCGTCCGCGTGCGCCAGCACGTGCGCAGCACCGGTCTGTTCGCCCCCCACATGCCCGAGGAGGTGGGAGGCGGTGGCCTCGGCCTGCTCGAGCAGGCGCAGCTGTCGGAGGAGCTGGGACGCAGTCCGCTCGGCCACTACGCCTTCAACTTCGCGGCGCCCGACGTCGGCAACATGGAGCTGCTCCACGGCTTCGGGACGCCGGACCAGCAGGAGCGGTGGCTGGGGCCCCTGGTGCGGGGCGAGGTCCGCAGCACCTTCCTGATGACCGAGCCCGAGCACGCGGGCTCGAACCCGGTGTGGATGAGCACCCGGGCGGAACGGCGCGACGGTGGATGGTCGATCTCGGGCCACAAGTGGTTCGCGACCGGCGCGGACGGCGCGTCGGTCGCCATCGTCATGGCGGTGACGGACCCGGACGCCGACACCTACGCCCGCGCGAGCATGTTCCTGGTCCCCACCGACACGCCCGGCTTCGAGCGCGTGGGCAACCTGTCCATCATGGGGTCGCGGGGCAGCGGATGGGCCAGCCACGGCGAGGTGATGCTGCGGAGCGTGGAGGTCCCGGACGACGCGGTGCTCGGGCCGGTCGGCGGGGGGTTCCTGCTCGCCCAGAGCCGGCTCGGGCCGGGGCGCATCCACCACGTGACGCGGTGGGTGGGGATCTGCCAGCGGGCGCTGGACATGATGTGCCGGTACGCGGCGGAGCGGGAGCTGGCGCCCGGGCGGCCGCTCGGCCGGCAGCAGACCGTGCAGGAGTGGATCGCCGAGTCCCGTGCGGAGATCGAGGCCGCCCGGCTGATGGTGCTGCAGGCCGCCTGGAAGATCGAACGCGGTGGCGAGTACCGCGAGGACGTCTCGCTGATCAAGTTCCACGTGGCGGGTGTCCTCCAACGGGTGCTGGACCGCGCCATCCAGGTCCATGGTGGACTGGGCATGACCGACGACACCCCGCTGGCCCTGTGGTACAGCCACGAGCGCGCGGCCCGGATCTACGACGGCGCCGACGAGGTCCACAAGCGCGTGGTCGCCCGCGCCCTGCTGGCCGAGGCCGGCCTGACGCTCGGACGTGCCGGGACGTCGTGACCCCCGCAGCGGGCGCGTTCGGCCCTCGCGGGAGGTGCCGCAGGCCCTCGTCGGGCCGGGTCCTTCGGCCGTGCGCGTGGGGCACCGCGTGGCCGATGCTCCTCAGTGGGCGCCGTGGGCGCCCGGGACGCCAGGAGCGAGGGCATGGACGAGCGGTGGGGGCACGCAGACCCGGGGCCGTGGTTCGAGGACGAGGGCCTGCGCAAGCGGTGGCGGGCGGCCACCGACGCGGTCGTGGCGGCCCTGCTGGCGGAGCAGGACGCCGACCGGTTCCTCGTGGTCGTGGCCCGTGCCGCGACCGACCTCCTGCAGGCCGACCTCGCCACGATCGCGGTCCCGTGGATCGCCGACCAGTCCCTGCGCCTGCGCGTCGCGGTCGGTCACCGGGCGCAGGACCTCCAGCACGCCATCTTCCCGTTCGAGGAGTCCCTGTCCGGCCACGTGCTGCGCACGGGGGAGACGGTGCGCGTCGCCGACGTGCGCACGAGCGGCCACGCCTACCAGCCGGTGGTGGAGCTCGGCGACATGGGCCCGGTGGTGATGGCGCCCCTGGTTGCCCGCGGCGTGGCCTTCGCCACCCTGCTGGTGGGTCGTCGGTCCGGCGGGGAGCCCTTCGGCGACGCCGACCTCGAGGCACTCGCCAGCTTCGCCGACCATGCCGCCCTGGCCGTCGAGTTCGACCAGGCCCGCCAGGAGCTGGGTCGCCTGGCGGTCGTCGAGGAACGCGAACGGATCGAGCGTGACCTCCACGACACGGTGATCCAGCACCTGTTCGCCATCGGGCTGGACCTGCAGTCCGTCGCCGCGGCCTCCACCCCGGACGTGGCCACCCGGATCGAGGACGCGGTGGGGCGCCTCAACGACCTCATGACCGAGATCCGCAGCACGGTGCTGGAGCAGCCGCCCCGAGCCCGTCCTCGACCACGCCGTCCAGCTGATCCCGCGACGGGAGGTCTACAGCCCGGCGGGCTGCCCGTGGAACGCGGCGCGCAGGAGCCCGGCGAGCTCGGTGAGCAGTGGCATGCGCGGGTTGGTGCGCAGGCTCGGGTCGGCGGCCGCGGCGGAGACCAGGGCCGGGAGGGCGGCCTCGAAGTCGGCCTCGTCGATGCCGGCCTCCTTCAGCGTGCGCGGCATGCCCACCGTCGCCAGCAGCTCGTCCACGGCACGGAACAGCCGCTCCCGCCGCTCGGCTTCGGTGTGCCCGCCGAACAGGACGTACCCGAGCTGGGCGTACTTCTGCGGGGCGACGTAGGAGCCGTACCCGGGCGAGGGCATGAACTTGGACGGCAGCGCGGCGTTGTAGCGGAGCACGTGGGGGAGCAGGATCGCGTTGGCGCGACCGTGCGGGACGTGGAACTGCGCCCCGATGGCGTGGGCCAGGGCGTGGTTCACGCCGAGGAACGCGTTCGAGAAGGCCAGCCCCGCCAGCGTCGCGGCGTTGGCCATCATCGTGCGGGCCTCGAGGTCGCGCCCGTCGGCGACCGCCCGGGGCAGTGCGTCGAGGATGAGCCGCGCCGACTGGACGCAGAACGCGTCCGTGTACGGCGAGGCGAAGATCGACACGGCCGCCTCCAGCGCGTGGGTCAGGGCGTCCACGCCGCTGTCGGCCGTGACCGACGGGGGCAACGACAACGTCAGCTCCGGGTCGACCACCGCCCGGTCGGGCAGCAGCGAGTAGTCGACGAGGGTGGCCTTGCGATCCCCCACGGTGATGACGGCGCCCGGCGAGACCTCCGACCCCGTCCCGGCGGTCGTGGGGATGGCGACCAGCCGGACCCGGTGGTCCATGGTGGGGTACTGCGCCACGCGCTTGCGGGGGTCGAGGAACGGCAGCATCAGCTCGTCGAGGTCGACCTCCGGGTGCTCGTGCAGCAGGCGCATGACCTTGGCGGCGTCCATCACGGATCCGCCGCCCACGGCCACGAGGAGCTCCGGTTCGAGCTGGTCGAGCAGGGCGGCCCCGGCCCGGACGGTCGCGATGCCGGGCTCGGGCTCGACCTCGTCGAAGACCCGGACCGACGGGACCCGCAGGTGGGCCCGCACGGCCTCGACCACGCCCCGTGCGGCGCCGTCCGGGTCGGTGACGATCACGGCCGAGCGCGCCTCGAGGTCCGCGAGGCTCTCCAGCGCCCCGGCGTTGATGTAGGTGTCGGCCGGCACGCGGAACCACTGCGGCGGCGCCTTGCGGTGGGAGACGGTCTTGAGGTTCAGCAGCTGCCGGTAGTTGACGTTGTCGGTCGTCATCGAGCCGCCCCAGGTCCCGCACCCCAGCGAGAACGTGGGCGTCAGGGAGTTGTAGACCCCGCCGAGCGCCCCGACCGCCGTCGGTGCGTTCACGAGGATCCGCCCGGTGCGCACGGCCCGGGCGAAGGCGTCCACCGCGTCCTCGTCGCGGGCGTAGATCGCCGAGGTGTGCCCCAGCCCGCCGTGCTCGGTGACGAGCACGGCCGTGGCCACGCCGTGCTCGAGGTCGGGGGAGCGCACCAGTCCGAGGACGGGCATCAGCTTCTCCCGCACGAGGGGGTCGTCGCCGAGCGCGTCGAGGTCGGACGGCAACGGGGCGACCAGGACCTTGGTGTCGGCCGGGACCTCCACGCCGATGCGGGCCGCGAGCTCGTGGGCGGGGCGGCCCACCGCGGACAGGTCCATCCGGCCGTCGGGCCCGAACGCGACGCCGGCGAGCCGGCGGGCCTCGTCCTCGTCCAGGATCCAGCCGCCGAGTCGGACGAGCTCCGCCACGAACGCGTCGAACACCGGCTCGTCCACGATCGCGGTCTGTTCGGCCGGGCAGATCACCGACGCGTCGAACGTCTTCGAGATCAGCAGGTCCACGACCGCCATCCCGATGTCCGCGCTGCGGTGGACGTAGAACGGGGCGTTGCCCGAGGACACGCTGATCGAGGGCTTGCCCGCCTCGTTCGCCGCGCGGACGACACCGGGACCCCCCGTCGTCCACGTCAGGTCGACCTGCGGGTGGCGCCACAGGTAGTGCGACACCTCGTGCTCGGGGTCGGGCAGGACCTGCAGCGCGCCCGGGGGCAGGCCGGCCGCCTCGCCCGCCGCGGAGAGCAGCTCGACGACCCGCATGGCACAGCGGGTGGCGTAGGGCGACGGCCGGAAGACGATCGCGTTGCGCGTCTTCGCGGCGACGATCGCCTTGAACAGCACGGTCGAGGTCGGGTTCGTGACGGGGGTGACCGCCAGGACCACGCCCACGGGTTCGGCCACCACGTCGATCCCGGCGTGCGGGTCGTGCTCGACGACGCCGACGGTCTTCTTGTCGCGCAGGTGGTCGTAGAGGAACTCGGTGGCCACGTAGTTCTTGATGACCTTGTCCTCGAGCACGCCGAAGCGCGTCTCCTCGATGGCCAGCACGGCGAGCTCGGTCGCTGCCTTGAGTCCCGCCACCGTCATCGCCCACACGATGCGGTCGACCTGCTCCTGGTCGAAGGCGCGGAACGCGGTGGCGGCCGCAGCCGCCCGGGCCATGGCCTCATCGACCTCGTCGAGGCGCTGGGCGCTGCCGGTGGCGGCCACGGCGCGCTCGCGCCACTCCTGCAGCGATGGTGACTGGGTGCCCATGGCCGGCTCCTCACGCCCCCGACGCTCGACGCTACGACGGCGTGGCAGGGCCGGACAGGGCCGAGGGACCCGCGAAGGTCGCGACCTTCGCCCCGGCTGGCCGTCGTCAGTCGCGCTCGTCGTCGCGGTACCCGCCCTGGGCGATCGGGGCGGTGAGCTGCTCCTCGGGCACGCCGAAGGCCGCCACGAGCGCGGCGGCGTGGGGCCGCAGCTCGGTGCACAGCTCGTTGACCTCGCGGACCACGGCCTTGGCGCGCCCCGCCGAGAGCTGCCCGTGCTCCTGGTACCAGCCGCGGTGCCGCTCGACCATCGCGAGGCCGTGCAGGGCCACCAGCCGGTCCAGCACGTCGCGGACCGGACCGGCCTCGACCTCCTCGACGGCCGCGACGAACGCGTCCATGGCGAGCCGGTCCACGTGGGCCTCGGCGGCCTCGAGCACATGGTCCTGGCAGTCGGCGAACGCGACGAACGGATCCTTGTCCTCGAGCTGGATGCCCGCGACGACGCGTCGCGCGACCGTGTCCATGAGGTGCTCCTCGCGGTGCTGCAGCAGGGCCACCAACGTGGCCCGGTCGCGCAGCTCCTGGTCCTCCTCGCGTCCCGGCAGGTTGTCCACCAGCCGTTGGACCATGCGCTTGGCGGAGGTGCGCTCCACCACCATGTCGCGCACCAGGTCGGCGGCGAACCGCGCCTGGCCCACGGGGCTCATGTCCATGACCTCGTCCTGGTACCGGGTCAGCAGCGTCTTGGCGACCAGCTGCAGCAGGACGGTGTTGTCCCCCTCGAACGTGGTGAACACGTCGGTGTCGGCCTTGAGCTGGGGCAGCAGGTTCTCGCCGAGGTAGCCCGCCCCGCCACAGGCCTCGCGGCAGGTCTGGATCGTGTCGGTGGCGTGCCAGGTCGCGACCGCCTTGGTCCCGGCGGCCCGGGTCTCGAGGACACGTCGCGCCTCGTCGTCGACGTCGCCGCCCTCCTCGCTGAAGATGCGGTGGAGCTCGGCGACGTTCTCGGTCTGGAGGAACTGCAGGGCGTAGGTGCGGGCCAGCCGGGGCAGCAGCCGGCGCTGGTGCGCGCGGTAGTCCATGAGCAGCCACTCGGGCCCGTCGTCGTCGGCCCCGAACTGCCGGCGCTGCAGGGCGTAGCGGATCGCGATCGCCAGCGCCCGCTTGGAGGCGTTGATGCCCCCGCCGGCCACGCTGATCCGTCCCTGGATGAGCGTGCCGATGGTCGTGAAGAAGCGCTTGGTGTCGCTCTCGATGGGGGAGCGGTACGTCCCGTCGTCGTCGACCGACGCGTAGCGATCCAGCAGGTTCCGCTTCGGGATCCGGACGTGGTCGAAGGCCAGCCGGCCGTTGTCCACGCCGTTGAGGCCCGCCTTGTGGCCGTCGTCACGGATCGTCACGCCGGGCAGCGCCGACCCGGCGGTCGCGTCGCGGATGGGCACGAGGAACGCGTGCACGCCGTGGGAGACGCCCTCGGTCACGAGCTGGGCGAACACGACGGCCATGGACGCATGCTGCGCGGCGTTGCCGATGTAGTCCTTCCAGGCGAGCCGGTCGGGGGTGTCGACCACGAACTCCCGGGTCTCCGGGTCGTAGGTCGCGGTGGTCCCGAGGTGCTGGACGTTGGAGCCGTGCCCGGTCTCGGTCATGGCGAAGCAGCCGACGAGGTCGCAGGCGATCACGTCGGCGAGGTACTGCTCGCGGTGGTGGTCACCGCCGAGGTGCTGGATGGCGCCGCCGAACAGCCCGAACTGGACGCCGAGCTTCACCAGCAGCGACAGGTCGCCCATCCCCAGGGTCTCGAAGATGGTGACGTAGCCCCCCATGTCGTTCTCGCCCCCCACGCCCTCGGGGAAGCCGATGTTCGTGCCCCGCTCCTTCGTGGCCAGGGCCAGCAGCTGGTCGAACACGCGGTCCCGGTACGCGTCGTCGGACAGGCCGACGGCCGGGGCGAAGTCGGGGTCGGCCAGCACCTCGTACCGGATGCGGTCCCGGGCCCAGCCCAGGGGTCCGTCGAGCACCGTGCGCAGGCCCCGAGCCAGGTCGGGATCGGGTTGGTCGCCCTCTCCCACCCCCGGGTACGTCTGGTCGTACGGCGGCACGACCCTCTCGACTGCCTCCGGTTCCCGCTGCAGGGCCATCCCCGATCCCATCGTCGACTCGCACCAATCGGTTCGGCGGGTCCCGCTGCACGGATCACCGTCGGTTGACAGGTGCGCCGTCGAGGGGGAGGGTCGGGTGTCACCCTCCAGCGTGTGTGGGACGGTGCGCGAACATGCGGATGATGGACACCGACTACCTCGTGGTCGGCGCCGGGGCGATGGGGATGGCGTTCACCGACGCCCTGGTCGACCACGCCGACGTGCACGTGACGCTGGTCGACCGGCGCCACGCCGCCGGGGGGCACTGGCTGGACGCCTACCCGTTCGTGCGGCTGCACCAGGCCTCGCAGTTCTACGGCGTGGCGTCCACCGTGCTGGGCACCGGCGCCACCCAGACGACCGGGCCGGAGACGGGGCTGCACGAACGGGCCGGCGCGGACGAGATCCGGGCCTACTACGCGGCGGTGCTCCAGCGGTTGGAGGACTCGGGGCGGGTGACCTTCCTCGGTGGCTCCGAGCACCGCACCGACGGCGACGTCGAGCACGTGACCTCCCGGGTCTCCGGGGAGCGGGCGCAGGTCCGGGTTCGCCGACGGGTCGTCGACGCGGCCTACCTCGAACCGACGATCCCCGCGACCATGCCGGTCCCGTTCGCCGTGGACGACGACGCGCGCGTGGTGCCGGTCAACGCGTTGGCGTCCCTGGCCGACGCGCCCCGCCAGTTCGTGGTCGTCGGCTCCGGCAAGACCGCCACGGACGCCATCGTGTGGCTGCTCGGCCACGGGGTGGACCCGGACCGGATCGTGTGGGTCCGGCCACGCGACCCGTGGATGCTGGACCGGGCGGTGGTCCAGCCGGACCCGGCGGTCATCACCGGGCTCGCGGCGGACACCATGGCTGCGGCGGCCGGAGCTTCGTCCCTGGACGAGCTGTTCCTCGGGCTGGAGGACCGCGGCGTGCTGGTCCGGATCGACCCGCGCGCCGAGACCACGATGGCGCGGACGCCGACGCTGGCGCGCTGGGAGCTCGTGCTGCTGCGGACGATCGAGCGGGTGGTGCGGCTGGGGCACGTCCGGTCGGTGTCGCGGCGAGAGCTCGTGCTCGACCACGGGGTCGTCCCGCTCGACGCCGACGCCCTGGTCGTCCACTGCGCAGCGTCGGGCCTCGGTTCGGCGCCGCCGGTGCCCATCTGGGCGCCCGACCGGGTGCGTCTCCAGACGATCCGCGCTGGCTTCCCGTGCTTCTGTGCCGCGCTCGCCGGCTACGTCGAGGCCACTCGCGACGACGACCGTGAGCGCAACCGCCTCTGCCCACCCAACCTCTACAGCGCCACCCAGGCCGAGTGGGCGGACATGCAGGCGCGGGGCGCGGTGGCGGCCGCGTCCTACACGGCGGAGCCGGACATCGCCGCGTGGGCCGACGGGTCGGCCCTCAACCCGTCGCGGCTCACCGACGAGGACGCCACCCGGCCGGACGTGCGTGCGGCCCGGCAGCGGCTCGAGGAGCACGCCACCGAGGGGGTGGCGCGGCTGGCCGCACTGGCGCGGCCCCCGGGGCTCAGGCCGACGGACCGTCCGACGCCCCGCACATGAACCGGTCGAAGAAGGCGGCCAGTCCGGCGTGGTCGTCGAGGGGGAGGACACCGGCGACGTGCTGGTCGGGACGCACGAGCACGACGCACCCGCCGCGGTCGATCCCCCGCAGGTCGAACACGTCAGGTCCGTGCACGAGGTCGGGGCAGAACATCTTCTGGTGGTCGACCAGCCCGTAGCGACCCTTGCGCGGCAGCAGGATCGGGGGCATGTGCTGCAGGGCGAGGTCACGGTGGCCCTGCTGCAGCACGGCCCGGACGTCGATCACCGCGTCCACGTCGGCGCCGGCGGGTGTGAACCGCACGACGGGCGAGGTCGGGTCGGAGCCGAGGAAGTCGCACAGCGACCGCAGGCGTGAGCTCGGCGCGGCGGGGTCGGTCGCGTCGGCGAAGGCGAGGACCCGCCAGCGACCGTCGGCCTCGACGACGTGGCCGAGGTGGACCGGCTTCGCGTCGGCCAGGCGGATCACCGGGGCCGAGTGGAACCGCCGGCCGATCGTCAGCCCGGACGCGAGGTGCTGGTGGGTGTCGTCGGTCGTGATCAGCGACGGGGCGTAGTGGGTCTCGGTGCCCGCGGTGAACCGGGCCTGCTGCTGGAAGTAGCGCTGGAACTCGGCCGGGTCGACCGCGTCGGCGTCGTCGTCCGCGCCGGACGTCGGCCGGGCGCTGAACATCCGCGCGAACTCGCGGTCGAAGTCGATCAGCTCCTTCGCCACGGCCTGCCGTTCGACCGAGTAGGTGTGCAGCAGCTCGGGGCGGGCCTGCCCGCGCAGCACCGCGGCCAGCTTCCACCCGAGGTTGAACGCATCGCGCATGGAGACGTTCATGCCCTGCCCGGCCTTGGGGCTGTGGGTGTGGCAGGCGTCACCCGCGATGAACACGTGCGGCGTCGCCCGGTCGTCGTCGACGTCGTCGAACCGCTCGGTGAGTCGCTGGCCGATCTCGTAGACCGACCACCACGCCACCTCGTGGACCTCGAGGCTGTACGGGTGCAGGATCCGCCGGGCCGCGGCGACCAGGTCGTCGGGCGTGAGCGCGTCGCGGTCCAGTCGCTGGCCGTCGGCCAGCTCGTCGAGCTCGACGTACAGGCGGACCAGGTAGCCGCCCTCGCGGGGGATCACCAGCAGGTTGCCCTGCTCGGCGGAGTGGATGACCGACTTCAGCCGGATGTCGGGGAAGTCGGTGACCGCGAGCACGTCCATGACCCCCCATGCCCGGTTGGCGGAGTCCCCGTGGAGGGTCCGCCCCATCAGGGTGCGGACGCTGCTGCGCGCCCCGTCGCAGCCGACCACGTACCGGGCGCGCACGGTCGTCCGCTGGCGGTCGGGGTCGGGACCGAGGCGCTCGACCGTCACGGTCACCGGCCGGTCCGCCGCCGGGTCCACGGCCATGTCGACCACCCGGCAGTCGTAGTCGGGGGCCAGGCGTGTGGGGGCCCACCGCATCGTGTCGAGCAGGTGGTCGTGCACGCGCGCCTGGTTGAGGATCACGTGCGGGAACTCCGACAGCCCGTCCTCGGTGTCCTGGATGCGGCTGCTGCGGGCGATGTGGTCGGGGCGGGTCTCGTCGGGCCTCCAGAAGGTGGTCTCGTTGACCCAGTAGGCCTCCGCCAGCACCCGGTCGGCGAACCCCAGCGCCTGGAACATCTCCATCGTCCGACAGGCGATCCCGTCGGCCTGCCCGAGCTCCATCGGGCCGGACTTCTGCTCGACGACGCGCGTGGTGATGTCGGCGAACCGGGCGAGCTGGGCCGCCAGCACGAGGCCCGCCGGACCCGCCCCGACGACCAGCACGTCCACCTCGTCGGGCAGGTCCCCCGTGTGCCGTGCCAGGACGTCCGGCGCCGCCGGGGGCGCGATGCGGGGGTCGCCGGGTCGGAACCCGTCCAGGTGGAACTGCATGGCGTCGTCCTCCGGCCCACGGGCCTCCCACGCTACGACGTCCGCGCCCCGTCCACCCGCGATGCGATTGGCCGGGACACCGGACGACCCGCCTGTCATGCTGGACGCCCATGTCGAGCTCCCCCCGCCCCGCTGCCCGCCCCGCCACGACCTCCCCCGCGCGGCGAGGGGTCGCCGACGCGATCCCGATCGTGCTGGGTTACCTGCCCTTCGGGCTGATCATGGGCACCACCATCGCCCGGTCCCCGATCCACGACGCCGTCGGGTGGGCCTCGTCCCCGTTGATGTTCGCCGGCGCGTCCCAGCTGGCGGCGATCGACCTCATCACCACCGGGGCCGGGGCGGTCGTCGTGGTGGCCACGGCGCTGGTGATCAACCTCCGCCACGTCATGTACTCGGGCGGCATGGCGCCGTGGTTCCGCGACGCCCCGCGGGCGTTCCAGCTCGGGGCGCCGTTCCTGCTGGCCGACCCGGTCTACACGATGTCGGCGCTGCGGTTCCCCGACCTGCCCGACAGCCGCGCCCGCCGGCACTACTACCTGGCGCTCGGCGGGTTCCTCTTCGCCGGGTGGCTGAGCATGACCGCGGGCGGGATCGTCGTGGGCGGGGCGCTGCCCGACGGGCTGGGCCTGGACCTGGCCGTCCCGCTCACCTTCCTCGCGCTGCTCGTCCCGGCCGTCGAGGACCGCCCGGCGCTGGTGGCGGCGCTGGTCGGCGGGACCGTCGCGCTGGTCGCCAACGGGCTGCCGCTGCACCTCGGGCTGCTGACCGGGGCGGTGGCGGGGATCCTCGCCGGCGTCGTGGCCGATCCGCAGATCGTGCCCCGCCCCGGCCGGGCCACGGTCGGCGAGGAGGTGTGACGTGAGCACCCGCGCCCTCGTCCTGTTCGTGGTCGCCGGCCTCGGCACCTACCTGCTGCGCGCGTCCCTGGTCGTGCTGCTGGGCCGGGTCAGCGTCCCGGCCAGGCTCGAGCGGTCCTTCCGCTACATCGCCCCGGCGGTGCTGGCGGCGATCGTCGCCCCGGCGCTGCTGCTGGACGCCACCGGGACGCCGGACGTCCTGGACGTGCGCGTGCTGGCGGGCGTCGCCGCTGGGCTCGCTGCGTGGCGCTGGCGCACGATCCCGGCGACGCTGGCCGCCGGCCTCGGCGTCTACTGGGTGGTCACGCTGCTGGGGTGACGCCTCGGGGCCCGACGTCGGGCCGACCGATGGTCACTCGTCCTCGTCGTACGACGCTTCGAAGCTCGACATGTCCTCGACGTCGGGGTGCTGCAGGCGGTAGTCGAGCGCGAGGCGCATCGCCTCCATGCATCGACGGGCGCGATGGGCGTCGTGCCGCTGCTCGACCTCCTCGACGTGCGCGCTCACCAGCCGCACCGCGGTCCGGATCTCCGGGTCGTCGGCGTCGACGCCCTCCGCCCGAAGGGCGCGGAACAGGTCGACTTCGTCCATCTCGATCCCAGCTGCCGGAGGACTCGTGGACGGGGGGCGTCGCAGAGGCGACGAGGAACGCCACGTGGTCCACGGTACCTCTGGGCGGCTCCACGGGGCGCGCCCCGTTGCGCCCCGATGCGCCGGGTCCTAGAGTGCCGTTCGTACTACGAACTGTAGTTCGCACAGCGAACATCCGGCAGTGAGGCGCCCATGGACCCGGCGGAGTCCTCCGTCCCCGACGACCGGTACGACGCGGGCATGGCGGTCCGCCGGCGCGTCCTGGGGGATGCGCACGTGGACCGTGCCACCGCTGCCGCCACCGACCTCGACCGTGACTTCCAGCGCTGGATCACGGAGATGGCGTGGGGGTCGGTGTGGGCGCGGGACACCCTCGACGACCGCACGCGGTCGCTGGTGACCATCGCGATCCTCGCGGCGCTGGGGCGGGACGAGCTCGACCTGCACCTGCGTGCGTCGGCCAACACGGGCGCGTCGCCGGAGGAGATCGCCGAGGTGCTGCTCCACGTCGGCGTGTACGCCGGGGTGCCTGCGGCCAACCACGCGATGGCACGCGTGAAGGAGCTCCTGGGAGGACAGCCATGACGACCACGGGCGGCATCGTCCACTACGGCCCTCGGGCCTACGACGACCACCCCCCGTTCCGCTACCCGGACTACCGGTCGACGGTGCTGCGGTCCCCGGACAAGGACATGGTCCGGATCGTGCAGACGCTGTCGGAGGTGACCGGACCCGGGCCGGTGTGGTCGGCCTGTGCCGAGGAGGACGCCGACCTCACGACCAACGCGGGCACCGGCGGCGAGGCGATCGGGTCGCGGTCGATCGTGGTCGGCCGGGTGATGGACGAGGACGGCAACGGCGTCCCGAACACGCTGGTCGAGCTGTGGCAGGCCAACGCGTCGGGGCGGTACGCGCACTGGCGCGAGGTCGACTTCCCCGCCCCCATGGACCCGAACTTCCTCGGCTCGGGCCAGTGCCTGACCGACGAGCAGGGCGACTACCGCTTCCTGACGATCCGTCCGGGCCCGTACCCGTGGGGCAACCACCACAACGCCTGGCGCCCCGCGCACATCCACTTCTCGTTGATGGGGCCCGCGTGGGGGTCGCGGCTGGTCACCCAGATGTACTTCGAGGGCGACCCGCTGCTGGCGCTCGATCCGATCTACCAGTCCGCCCCGGCCCACAGCCGGGAGCGGATGGTCGCGGCCTACGACCACTCGGTCAGTGAGGACAACTGGGCGCTGGGGTGGCGGTTCGACATCGTGCTCCGCGGACCGAAGGCGACCCCGCTCGAGCGGGAGGAGGGGTGATGGGCACGCACGGCCAGACCCCGTCGCAGACCCTGGGCCCCTACTTCTCGATGCGGCTCGCGACCACCGACGGGGACGCGGTCCTGGCGGGCCCGGACACGCCGGGGCAGCCCATCGTGGTCACCGGCAGGATCACCGACGGCAACGGCGACCACATCGAGGACGCCCTGCTCGAGGTGTGGCAGGCCGATGCGGACGGCCGCTACCGCCACCCCTTCGACGACGACCGCCCCGTGGCCGCCGACCCGGGGTTCACGGGCTTCGGCCGCGTGAAGAGCGCCTTCGAGGACGGGACGTGGTCGGTGCGCACGATCAAGCCGGGGCGGGTCGCCCGCCCCGAGGGCGAGGGCCGGCAGGCCCCCCACCTGAACCTGTGCATCCAGGGCCGCGGGATGCTCGATCCCGTGTTCACGCGGATCTACTTCGACGACGAGGCCGAGGCGAACGCCACCGACCCCGTGCTGGGCGCCGTCCCGGCGGACCGCCGCGACACGCTGGTCGCCACCCTCGAGGAGGGTGACGTCCCCACCTACCGGTTCGACATCCGGATGCAGGGCGCGGGCGAGACCGTGTTCCTGGACTTCTGAGGGGACGTCCGAGATGGCCGAGCTGATGTCCCTCCACGACGCCGTCGCGACCCACGTGCGTGACGGCCAGACCGTGGCGCTGGAGGGCTTCACGCACCTCATCCCCTTCGCCGCCGGCCACGAGGTGCTCCGCCAGGGGCGCCGGGACCTCACGCTGGTGCGGATGACCCCCGACCTGCTCTACGACCAGATGATCGGCATGGGGTGCGCGGCGCGGGTCGTGTTCTCCTTCGCCGGCAACCCCGGCGTGGGCTCGCTGCGTCGGATGCGTGACGCGGTCGAGCACGGCTGGCCGCACCCGATCGAGCTGGTCGAGCACTCGCACGCCGCCATGGCCGCAGCCTGGGACGCCGGCGCCGCCGGCCTGCCCTTCGCCATGCTGCGCCACGGCTACGCCGGGTCCGGGCTGCGCGAGGTCAACCCCGACATCCGCTCGGTGACCTGCCCCTTCACCGGGGAGGAGCTGGCCGCCGTCCCGGCGCTCACGCCCGACGTCGGGATCGTCCACGCCCAACGGGCGGACCGGCGGGGCAACGTGCTGGTGGAGGGGATCATCGGGGTGCAGAAGCAGGTCGTGCTCGCCTCGGCCGTGTCGATCGTGACCGTCGAGGAGGTCGTGGACGACCTCGCCGCCCCGTCGCTGAACTCCTGCATCATCCCCGGGTGGGCCATCGACGCCGTCTGCGTGGCTCGGGACGGGGCGCACCCGTCCTACACCCACGGCTACTACGACCGGGACAACGCCTTCTACACCGCGTGGGACGACATCGCGGCCGACCGGGACCGCTTCCTCGAGTGGATGGAGGCCAACGTGCTGCAGGCGGCGCCGGCATGAGCGACTGGACCGCCACCGAGATGATGACCATCGCGGCGTCGCGCGCGCTGTCCAACGACGACGTGTGCTTCGTCGGGATCGGGGCGCCGTCGGCCGCCTGCAACCTCGCCCGCCTGACCCGCTGCCCCGACATCACCCTCATCTACGAGTCCGGCACGCTCGGGACCGCCCCGGACGTGCTGCCCCTGTCGATCGGCGACGGCGAGCTGGCCGACACGTCGTTGACCACCGTCTCGGTGCCGGAGATGTTCCGCTACTGGTTGCAGGGCGGCCACATCTCCATCGGGTTCCTCGGGGCCGCCCAGCTCGACCGGTACGGCAACATCAACTCCACCGTCATCGGCGACTACGCGTCCCCGAAGGTCCGGCTGCCGGGCGGGGGCGGGGCGCCCGAGATCGCCGTGCACTGCCACCGGGTCTTCGTGACGCTGCAGCACAAGCCCCGGGCGTTCGTGGAGCAGCTCGACTTCTCGACCTCGCTCGGGTTCGGGCCCGACCGGTCGGGAACGCGAGGCGATGGGCATCACCACGGCCGGTCCCGACCTGGTGGTCACCGACCTCGCGGTGCTGCGCCCCGAGCCCGGCACCAACGAGCTGGTCGTCGCCGGCCTGCACCCCGGCGTGAGCCGCGAGCAGGTGGTCGAGGCGACGGGCTGGCCGATCCGCTTCGATGACGCGGTGGACGAGACCCCGCCACCCGACCGACGAGGAGCTCGACGTGCTCCGGGACCTGCATGCACGGACCGAGCAGGCGCACGCCGGCACATGACGGGCCCCCAGCTCGATCCCGGCTTCTCCACGACGGCCATGACGCAGGCGCTCGCCCCCGGCGGCGCGGGTCGCCGCCATGTGCCGCTTCGAGGCGGCGCTCGCCACGGGCCTCCGCCACGCTCGGCGAATCATCACGGACGACGTCGCCGACCGGATCGAGGCCGTCTGCGCGGCGGGGGTCGACGACCCCGACGCGGTGCTGGTCGAGGGATGGGACCAGGGAACGCCCGTGCTCCCCCTGCTGGCACGCCTGCGCGAGGACCTCGACGACGAGGCGGCCCGGTGGCTGCACCACGGCGCCACCACCCAGGACGTGGTCGACACCGCCATGATGCTGCAGGCCCGCGACGCCCTTGCCGCCCTCCGGCGGGACCTGCTCGGCCTCGGACGTGACCTCCGAGGGCTGGCGGCCGCGCACCGCGACCGCCCCGCCCCGGCCTGGACCTTCCTGCAACGGGCCGTCCCCACCACCATGGGGCGACGCGTGGCCGGCTGGCTCGACCCCGTCGTCACCCACCTCGCCGACCTGCGCACGCTCGCCGCCGACCTGCCCGTCCAGCTCGGCGGCCCGTCGGGGACCCTCGACGCGCTCGGGGAGGACGCGACCGCCGTCGTCGACGCGGTCGCCGACCTGCTCGGGCTCCGCGCCCCGACCCTGCCCTGGCACACCGACCGCACCGTCGTGGCGCGCCTGGTCGGGGCGCTGCAACGGACCGCACGCACGATGGCGACGATCGGGACGGACCTGGCGCTGCTGGCCCACGACGACATGGTGCGGATGCGCGCGGGCGGGTCGTCGTCGATGCCGGGCAAGCGCAACCCCATCGACGTCGTCCGAGCCATCGCCGCCGCCGACGCGTGCGGGGGCGCGGCCAGCGTCATCACCCGGGGCCGCCCGCACGAGCTCGAGCGGGGCGTCGGGGGATGGCACGCCGAGTGGCTGGCCGTCCCGCTGGTGCTGCACACCAGTGGTGCCGCGGTCGAGGCGATGGGCGCCGCCGTGGCCACCCTCGAGGTCGTCGAGTCCTCGCCGGGGACGGACGGGCCCACGCCGGCGACCGGGGTGTTCGTCGACCGGGTCGTGGCGGCCTACGACGACGAGGCGACGCGATGATCACCGCGTGGGCCGACGACGGCGACCCGGAGGCACCACCGATCGTGCTCCTGCACTCGCTGGGGTCGGACCGCACCATGTGGCAGCCGCAGGTCGAGGCGCTGCGGGACGACCACCGCATCGTGCGGATCGAGGCACGGGGGCACGGGCAGGCTCCGTCCCCGCCCGGGCCGTACACCATCGACGACCTCGGCACCGACGTGCTCGACGTCGCCGACGAGCTCGGGCTCGACACCTTCCACCTGTGCGGGGTCTCCATGGGCGGGCAGACCGCCCTGTGGGTCGCCGTGCACCACCCCGACCGGCTCCGGTCCCTCGTGGCCGCGAACACCGCCCCGAAGGTCGGCAGCGCCGAGGGGTGGCAGGCTCGCATCGACGCCGTGCGCACGCACGGGCTCGCCGGGATCCGCGACGACGTGCTCGCCCGGTTCTTCGCCCCCGGCTTCGCCGACGCGGACCCGACCGCGTTCGCCGAGGCACAGGCCGCGTTCGTCCGCGCCGACGACGAGGGCTACGCGGCGTGTTGCGGGGCGTTGGCCACCGCCGACCTCACCGACCGGGTCGGCGACGTCACCGCCCCGACCCTGGTGGTCGGTGGCCAGCACGACGTGGCCACGCCACCCGACCAGGCCCGCGACCTGCACGACGCCATCCCGGGCAGCGACCTGCTCGTGCTCGGCGGGGCGGCGCACCTGTCCAACCTGGAACGCCCTGCGACCTTCACGGCCGTCCTGCGGGCGCACGTCGCGGAGGCCGACGCCCCGGCATCGTGACCGAACGGCCGAGGGCGCCCCGCCCCGCGGTCCCCACCCTGCCCGGCGGACGCCCGACCCCGCACCCCTGGAGGCGACCGTGCCGACCTGGCCCGACCATGCCGTGTGGTGGCACGTCTACCCCCTGGGGTTCACCGGTGCCGAACGGGACGCCCTGCCCGAGGACGCCCCGGTCGCGCACCGGCTCGGGCACCTCGAGGGCTGGCTCGACTACCTCCTCGAGCTCGGGGCCAACGGGCTCCTGCTCGGACCGGTCTTCGCGTCCGAGACGCACGGCTACGACACGGTCGACCACCATCGCATCGACCCCCGGCTCGGCGACGAGGACGACCTGCGCCAGCTGGTCGCCGCCTGCCGCCGCGCCGGCATCCGGGTCCTGCTCGACGGCGTGTTCAACCACGTCGGTCGCGGCTTCGGACCGTTCCGGGACGTCCTGGCCCACGGCCGCGAGTCTCGCTTCGCCGACTGGTTCCACCTCCACGGGGACGGAGCGGGTGACGAGCTCGACTACGACCACTTCGAGGGCCATCGCCACCTCGTCACGCTGAACCACGACCACCCCGAGGTCGAGGACCACGTCGTCGGCGTGATGGAGCACTGGCTCGACATCGGCGTCGACGGGTGGCGGCTGGACGCGGCCTACGCCGTCGATCGCGGGTTCTGGCGGCGGGTGACGGACCGCGTGCGCACGCGGTTCCCCGACGCGTGGTTCCTCGGCGAGGTGATCCACGCGCCGTACGAACCCTGGATCGAGGACGGTGGCCTCGACTCGGTGACGCAGTACGAGCTGTGGAAGTCGATCTGGAGCTCCCTGAACGACCGCAACTTCCACGAGCTCGCCTGGACGCTGCAACGTCACGCGAGCGTTGGGCGAGGTCTGCCTGCCCCAGACCTTCGTCGGCAACCACGACGTCACGCGCATCGCGACGCGTCTGGACGACGCCCGGCACCTCGACCTCGCCGTGGCCCTCCTCTGCACCCTGCCGGGGACGCCCAGCATCTACGCCGGCGACGAGCAGGCCTTCACGGGCGAGAAGGAGGACAACCCCAGCGGCGACGACGCCGTCCGACCGCGCTTCCCGGCCGGGCCCGACGAGCTGCTGCCCTACGGCTGGGACACCTACCGCACCCACCAGCGCCTCATCGCCCGCGCCGGCGCCACCCGGGGATCGCGCGGGGGAGCCTGCGCGTCCTCGACCTCGACAACGACCACCTGTCCTACGTCGTCGACGGTGGCGGCGACCGCGTGGTCGTGATGCTCAACGTGTCGGACCACCCGCGGCACTTCCCCCAGGCCGCCGCGGCCCTGCCCGGGGCGGTGCACGCCGAGTCGTCGCCCCCGACCGACGACCCGTGGCACGTCGCCGCCCACGGCTGGTCCGTCGTCTCGCCGACCGACTGAGGCCGGGCGTGGCAGGATGACCGGATCGGTCCGTCCTGCAAGGAGGCGCCATGGCCGTCGACCCCGTCCCCGCCAACCTCGGCACGGTGACACCCCACCTGGTGTGCACGCCCTGCGCCGAGGCCATCGACTTCTACGTCCGCGCCTTCGGCGCCGAGGAGATCATCGCCGCGCATGACCGGCCCGGACGGGTCGGTGGGCCACGCCGAGATCCGCATCGGCGACTCGGTCGTCATGCTCGCCGACGAGTGGCCCGACGGCCCCGTGCAGTCACCCACGTCGCTCGGTGGCACGACGGCCGCCCTGTTCATCTACACCGACGACGTCGACGCACTGTGGACAGCGGGTCGTGGACGCGGGCGCCGAGGTCATCTTCCCCCTCGAGACGCAGTTCTACGGCGACCGGGGCGGACGGGTCCGGGACCCCTTCGGCCACACGTGGGGACTGGCCCAGCACGTCGAGGACGTCAGCGACGAGGAGATGGCCCGGCGCATGGCGGCGTTCTACGAGGACGAGGGCGCGTAGCCGCGCGTCGGCTCAGCGCGGCTCGCGCAGGCAGTACCCGACGCCCCGCACGGTGTGGATGAGGTGGGGCTCGACCGCGTCGACCTTCTGGCGCAGGTACGACACGTAGGTCTCCAGCACGCTGGCGTTGGACGTGAAGTCGTAGTCCCACACGTGCTCGAGCAGCTGCTCCCGCGTCAGGACGCGTCGCGCGTTGGCCAGCAGGTAGTGCAGCAGCCGGTACTCCGTGGGCGTCAGCTCGACCAGCGTCCCGGCCCGCCAGACCTCCCGGGTGTCCTCGTCGAGGACGAGGTCGGCGAACTCGAGGGTCGACGAGCCCGGGCCGGCCGTGCCCACCCGACGCAGCACGGCCTTGACCCGCTCGGCCAGCTCCTCGACGGAGAAGGGCTTGGTCATGTAGTCGTCGCTGCCCAGGCGCAGGCCCTCGATCTTGTCGGCCGTCGTGTCCCGCGCGGTCAGGAACACGATCGGTGTGTCCCGGTGGCGCCCCGCAGCGCGCCGCAGGCGCCGGGCGACCTCGAACCCGTCGAGGTCGGGCAGCATGACGTCGAGGACCACCAGGTCGGTGTCGTGCGCCTCGATCGCCTCCAGTGCCTGCCGACCGGACTCGGCCTCGTCGACGGTGAAGCCCTGCATGGCCAGGCCCATGCGGACCAGCTCGCGGATGTGCTGTTCGTCGTCGACGACCAGCACACGAGGTCCGGTGTCGGCCATGGGCGTCCTCGCTCGTCGTGCCCCGTGGGGGCGGGGCAGTCCGAGTGTGCCGTGTGCCGGGCAGTGGCGTCGTCCGCCGGTCAGCGCCCCGTCGCCGCGGGGTCGGGCAGCTCGGCCACGAACACCAGGCCGCCGTCGTGGCCCTCCTCGACCCAGAGCGCCCCGCCCAGCCGGCGGGCGATCCCGATGGCGCGGGCGAGCAGCAGCGTCTCGGACACGTGGTCGGCACGGGCGGGCGTCGTACCACTGGCGGCCCCGTCGTCCTCGACGGTCAGCAGCAGGGCCCCCTCGACCGGCGTGGCCGACACCCAGACGTCGACCGTCGCCGGCAGCCCCACCTGCAGGTGGAGCAGGGCGCGCACCAGCTCGTGCAGCGCCCGCACCTCGATGCCGGTGGCCTGCACGTCGCAGATGACCTGCGTGCGCAGCAGGAGCTCGGGCACGTCGGCCACCGCCTGCTCCAGGACGGCGCGCACGTCGTGGCGGGTGACGACCGCGATCTCGTCGGTGGTCGTCTCCCCGCCGCATCGGTGGCGCCGGCTGGAGCATGGGGTGTCCGTCCTGCAAGGGGTGCTGTCGCGTCCTCTCACCGTGTCGGTGCTCCGGCACAGCGCCTTGACCGCTCGGGACGAGAACCACCCGGACGCGTCATGCTGTCAACCCCCCGCCGCCTCGATGTGGTCGAGCATCCTGTCACAGAGCCGGCCGAGCTCGGCGACGTCGTCCGCATCGAATCCGTCGAACACGAGCTGGCGGACCCGGGCGACGTGCCCCGGTGCCGCAGCGACGAGCCGGTCCCACCCCGTGTCGGTGAGGACGGCCATCGTGGCGCGAGAGTCCTCCGGGCACGGCTGGCGCTCCACCCAGCCACGCTTCTCGAGCCGCGTCACGACGTGGGACAGCCGCGACAGCGACGCGTTGCACTGGGACGCGAGGTGGCTGAGCCGCAGCGCGCGGTCGTCGGCCTCGCTGAGCATGGCGAGGACCCAGTACTCGAAGTGGCTGATGTCGGCGTCGCGCTGCAGCTGTGCCTCGAGCGCGGCCGGCAGCTTCCAGACCAGGGCGGCGAGGCTGCGCCAGGTGCGCTGCTCGTCGTCGGTGAGCCACCGAGGGTCGTCGTCGGTGGTCATCGCGGCCTCCTGCACGTCGTGGGCGCGCGCGGTGGCGTCAGTTGACCAGAAACGACCGCTTGGCAAGGCCCATCCAGAACCCGTCGATGGCCTGGGTCGGCGGACGCTCGGGGTCGCCACCGGCGCCGAGCGCCACGAACATCGGGGCGAAGTGCTCGACCGTGGGGTGGGCGTAGGGCATCCCCGGGGCGCGGTCGCGGAAGGCCGCGAGGGCCTCGACGTCGCCGGCCGCCAGGGTCTCGTGGGCCCAGGCGTCGAACTCGGCCGACCAACCGGGTGGCGGGGCGCCCGGGTCCCGCCAGTGGTCGCGGGTGAGGAACGGCAGTCCGTGGGTCGTGAAGCCCGAGCCCATGACGAGCACGCCCTGGTCGCGCAGCGGCTGCAGCCGCCGGCCCAGGTCGAGCAGGCGGTCGGGGTCCAGCGTGGGCAGGGACATCTGCAGCACGGGGACGTCGGCGTTCGGGTACATCACGGTCAGCGGGACGTAGGCGCCGTGGTCCAACCCCCGTGCGGTGCGCACGACCTGCTGGGTGTCGGGCAGCAGCGCGGCGACCTGGTCGGCCAGCGCCGGAGCGCCCGGGGCGGGGTAGGTGACCTCGTAGAAGCGTCGGGGGAAGCCGCCGAAGTCGTACACGAGCGGGACGGGGTCGGTCGCGCCGAGCATGAGCGGGGCGGCCTCCCAGTGCGCCGACACCACGAGGATGGCGGCGGGGCGGGGCAGGCCCGTCGCGAGGTCCTGCAGCTCGCTGACCCACCGGGTGTCGTCGACCAGCGGCGGGGCGCCGTGGCTGAGGAACAGGCTCGGCATCCGAGTGGGCGTGGTGTCGGTCATCGTGGCCTCGGTGGGGCGGGCGGGGCGGACCACTGTGGCCCGCCCCGTGCACGGGTGTCAGGCGTCCTCGGCCTTGATGGCGGAGATGTCGAACTCGAGGGTGACCTTCTCGGAGACGAGCACACCGCCGGTGTCCAGGGCGGCGTTCCAGTTCAGCCCGAAGTCCTTGCGGTTGACGGTCGTGCGGCCCTCGAGGCCGATGCGCGTGTTGCCGAAGGGGTCGACGGCCGCGCCGGTGTACTCGAAGTCGACCTCGACCGACCTGGTGGTGCCGCGGACCGTCAGGTCGCCGGTCACCCGGTAGACGTCCTCCTGGACCCGCGCGACGTCGGTCGAGCGGAACTCGATGGTGGTGTGGTTCTCCATGTCGAAGAAGTCGTTGGAGCGCAGGTGGGCGTCGCGGTCGGCGTTGCCGGTGTCGATCGAGTCGGCCTGGATGGTCAGCTCGATCGTGGAGTTCTCGGGGTGCTCGGCGTCGAAGTGGCCGGAGCCGCTGTACTCGGTGAACTGGCCGCGGACCTTGGTGACCATCGCGTGACGGGCCACGAAGCCGATGCGGCTGTGGCTGGCGTCGGGCGTGTAGGTGCCGGTCAGGGTCTCGGCGGTGAGGGTCGTCATGGCGGGATCCTTCGTGGGTCGGGTGCGGGGGTCGGGGCGGGGTTGATGCTTCAACCATAACATGAAGCTTCAACCTTTGCAAGTGCAAGGACATGGATGGCGGCCGGGCGCCCCGCCGCCCTGCGAGCGCCCCGGTAGCCTCACGCCGCCATGGAGGCGTCCGGACGCCTGGTGGGTCCCCCGGTCTTCAACACCGGTGAGGGGCGCGATGCGCCCCTGGCGGGTTCGATTCCCGTCCGCCTCCGCCACTCGCCTCGTGTCCGGCGGCAGGATTCGCGCCGGGGCGAGGGGAACCTCCCGGTACGTCGTCCCGGGGGCTCCCATGCGCCGTCTTCTCCTGCTCGTCCTGCTCATCGGCGCGGTGTCGTCGGTCGCCGCGGCCCCCGTGCCCGTGGTGGACACGCTCGGACGGGCCCTGACGGACGGCGTGGCGGCACAGTGCCGTCACGTGGCCGACGCCGCCCCGTGCGAGGCGGTCGACGGGCGGGACGTGTCCGAGTCGGCCGTGGCGCGCGCCGAGACCGGCGACGTCGCGGCCGTCCTGGCCTTCCAGCGACGGCTGCAGGCCGACGTCCCGCTGCGATCGGCGGTGTTCCCGGCCACGCACAACTCGTACAACAGCCTCGCCTACGACCCGACGCTGTCCCGACTGGACGCCAACCAGACCGTCTCCCTGCGGGACCAGCTGCGCCTCGGGATGCGGCGGCTCGAGCTGGACGTCCACTGGTGGTTCGCGCCGGACGGCAGCCGGGTCCCCGTGACCTGCCACGCCACCGACGAACCCAACGTGCTCGGCGACCCGGTCACGGCCCACACCGGCTGCACCACCGAGGACACCGTCGACGTGGCCCTGGGCGAGATCGCGGGGTGGCTGGAGGCGCACCCGGACGAGGTGATCATGCTGCGCTTCGAGACCCACCTCGACGGAGCGGAGGGCCACGACGCCCTGGCGGCCGACACGGAGGCGATCCTCGGTGAGCGGCTGTACCGCCCCGCCGGACCGGGCTGCACCGCGCTGCCGCTGGACCTGACCACCTCCGACGTACGGGCTGCGGGCGCGCAGGTGATCGCGATCGGCGGGTGCGGGCAGGGCAGCGTGGCCTGGCAGCGGGCGGCCTTCGACGACGACGCTGTGCGTCGCGAGTCCACCTACCGCGGGGCGCCCTACGCGTACCCCGACTGCGGTGGCGTGGACGAGGCGACCGCCGCGTCGTCCTGGATCCGCTGGTTCGAGGACGCCACCGTGGTCTCGGCCGCCACGGCCGCGGCGACCGGTGGCGAGGCCCCGGCCCGGGTCACGCCCGAGGTGGTGCGCGCGTGGACCCGGTGTGGGGTCAACCAGCCCTCCGTCGACCACCTCGTGCCCGACGACCCCCGCCTCGAGGCCCTGGTCTGGTCCTTCGCGCCGGGCACGCTCGAGGCGCCCGAGGGCTCGTGTGCGGTGCTGGACGCCGACGGGCTCGGCGCCGTCCCGTGCCAGGGCCAGTCGCGTCCGTTCGCGTGCCGGTCGAGCGACGGCCTGGCCGTCACGTCGGCGCGGGGACCCTGGCAGGCCGGTGACGACGCCTGCGCGGCGGAGGGGCTCGGCCACCTCGCGACGCCCCGGACCGGCGGCGAGGCGGCCGACCTCCAGGCCCGGCTCGAACCCGATGCCACGGCGCCGTGGGTGTCGCTGCGACGTGTCGATGCCGCGTGGCGGCTCGGGTGCGTGACGGGGCGCGCCGGGGGACCCCATCTGCTCGCCACCCGCCCGCCGGTGTCCTGCCCCGCCGACTGACCGTCAGTCGTGGATCGACAGCCACCCGCGCTGCAGGCGCTCGGCACGCAGCTGACGTTCGCGTGCGCGCAGGACGTCGGTGCGTGAGCAGACGCCAACCAGCTGCTCGTCCCGCACGACCGGCAGCAGCCCGACCTCCTCGTTGGCCATCAGGCGAAGCGCCGACAGCAGGTCGAGGTCCGGGGCGACCGTCACGGGGTCCCGGGTGGCCAGGTCCAGGACCGGGGTGTCGTCGGGCACGTCGACCCCCAGCACCTCCTCCGCCGTGATGACGGAATCGCACCGGCCGGCGTCGTCCACGAGCGGGTAGGTGTGGTGGCGCCCGTGGTCGAAGGCGCTGCGCACCTCGCCGACGACGGCGTCGACCGCGAAGGTCTCGACCTCCGTGCTCATCACCTCGCCCACCGTGGTCTCCCGCAGCACGTCCGATCGGTAGTCGGTGACCACGTGCAGTCCGCGCCGTTCCAGCTTGGCGGTCATGAGGTTCTCCTCGCGCCACGCCGTGAACACGAGGTGGGCCGCGACCGTGGCCAGCATCAGGGGCAGGACCACCGTGAAGTCACGGGTGAGCTCGAACACGAGCACGATCGCGGTGAACGGCGCACCGGCCGTCGCCCCGAAGGTGGCCGCCATGCCCACGAGGGCGAAGGAGCTGGCGGCCACGCCGTCGCCCGCCAGCACCGTGCCGAGCAGCCCGCCCGCCGCCGCGCCCACCAGCAGCATGGGGGCGAGCGCACTGCCCGACGTGCCCGACCCCATCGCCACCCACCAGGCCGCCAGCTTGGCGACCAGCACGGCCGCCAGGACGCCGGCGGCGAGCTCGCCGTGGAGGATCTCCCCGATCACGTCGTAGCCGACGCCGAGGGACCGCGGCACCACCAGCCCGATCAGCGCGAACCCCAGGGCGCCGACCGCGGGGTTCGCCCACTGCGGCCAGGGGGTCGCGTCGAAGACGTCCTCGACCCGGTGCAGGACCCCGACGACGACCAGGCCCAGGACTCCGGCCACGACCCCCAGCAGTGCGAAGCGCGGCAGCTCGAGCAGGCCGCCGACCTCCTGCGCGGGCAGGCTGAACAACGGCCCGGGGCCGAGCAGGACCCTGTGGATCCCGTCGGCCATCACCGACGCGATCACGAGCGGGACGAAGGCCCGGGTCGAGAACTCGAACAGGAGCAGCTCGATCGCGAGGAGCACCGCGCCGATCGGCGCCCCGAACACCGCCGACATGCCGGCCGCCGCCCCGGCGGCCAGCAGGATCTTGCGTTCGGACGGGGTGACGCTGATGACCTGCCCGAGCAGCGAGCCGACCCCGCCGCCAGTCACGATGATGGGTCCCTCGGCACCGAACGGGGCGCCCGTCCCGATGGCGATCATGGTCGCGAGCGGCTTCGCCACGGCCGTGCGCAGGGAGACGCGCGACTGCTGCGACAGCACCGCCTCCATCGCCTCGGGGATCCCGTGGCCCGCGATCCGTGGCTCCCAGCGGCGCAGTGCGGCGATGACCAGTGCGCCCGCGACCGCGACGACGATCAGCCACGGGCTCGGGGACACGCGCGCCAGCTCGGGGAACTCCCAGCCCACCTCACCACGCAGCACGAGGTTGAGCGCCAACGCGATGCCGCGCAGGAAGGCGAACCCCACGAGGCCACCGACGACGCCGAGCACGGCGGCCAGGGCCGCCAGCAGCAGGCGTCGGCGCAGGTGGGCGGTTCGCGGGGCGGCCACGGTCGCGCCCCTAGTCGGGTGGGGGCGGGACCAGCAGCACGGGGGCGCTGGTGTGGTGGGCCAGGCGCAGGGGCAGGCGGGCGAGGCGCCCGGTGACCCCGACGGCGGCCACCGCCCCTGCGCGCGCGTCGGCCATCCGCGCGATCGCCGTCGCCGGGTCGTAGTCGGGGGCGATCTCGACGGTCACGTCGATGCCGGCCTGCTCGGCCGGTGCGATCCAGTCCCGGACCCGCGCCTCGGCCTGCGCC
The DNA here is from genome assembly GCA_963796225.1 of uncultured bacterium. Lineage (GTDB taxonomy): Bacteria > Actinomycetota > Nitriliruptoria > Nitriliruptorales > Nitriliruptoraceae > CAWCLK01. The sequence continues at coordinate 124,569 of CAWCLK010000014.1, read as the reverse complement.
CGCCAGTCGGTCGGCCCGGCCGTGGCGTCCAGGGGCTCGCTGACGTGGACCGCGGTGACGGCCACGCCCAGCCGCTCCGCGAGGGCGATCACCACCTCGAGGGCATGCTGGCTGGTCGGGGACCCGTCGACGCCCACCACCACGTGCTCGGCCTCGGCCTGGGCATCGGGTGGGACCAGCACGAGCGGCAGGTCGGTGCGCCGCGCCAGGGCGTGGGCGACGCTGCCCAGGTGCAGCGTGACGATCCCGCCGCTGCCGCGTTCCCCGACCACGAGCAGGTCCGCCGCGAGCTCGTGGGCGAGGGCCGGCAGCGCCTCCTCGGCCGCGCCGGGGCGCACGTGCAGACCGGACGGCACCTCGCCGCGGAGCGCCTCCCGGCACCAGGTCGCCAGCTCGTCGGTCGCCGCCTCGGGCGGGTCGTCGGTGACCCGGGCGACGGCGAGCTCGAGCCCGGCTCGTCGCGAGAGGTCCGCGGCCCATGCCAGGGCGGCTCGCGAGGAAGCGGAACCGTCCAGTCCCACCAGGACGCGCTGCAGCACTCGGACACCTTCGACGAACGTCGGCGACGACGGTAGGACCCGGACGCGCCGGACGTGTCGACTCGCCCCGCCCGTCGGTCAGTCTCCGGCCCCCGCCGGGACGCCGAGAAATCGTCCCGCGGCCAGCAGGCCCGTGACGACGTCGGCCGGTCCGGGGCTGCAGAACAGGAAGCCCTGTCCGCGCGTGCACCCGAGGTCGAGCAGTCGCTGGGCCTGCTCGGGCCGCTCGATGCCCTCCGCGACGACCTGGATGCCGCGTCGCCGGGCATAGGCGATGATCGCCGCCACGAGGGACCGCGGGGCGCTGCCGTCGTCGACCACGAAGGAGCGGTCGACCTTGATGAGGTCGAGGTCCAGGGCGCGCATGCGGTCGACCGACGACCAGCTGATGCCGACGTCGTCGAGCCCGATGCGCACGCCCAGCTCGCGGACGAGCTGCACGATCGTGGCGGCGTGTGGGACGTCGTCGATGGGGCGGGACTCGGTGATCTCGAGCACCAGTCGGTCGGCGGGCAGCCCGGACTCCTCCAGCACGCGCTGCACCGCGTCGACGAGCCCATGGTCGATCTCTCGCGGCGAGACGTTGAGGTGCAGGTCCAGCGGACCGGCAGGCGTCCGTGCCCAGCTGACGGCCTGCGGGACGGCCACGGCGCGGACGGTCTCGCCGATCTGCGCGATCAGGTCGGTCTGCTCGGCGAACCCGAGGAAGGTCTCCGGTCCTCGCAGCGTGCCGTCAGGATCCCGCCAGCGGGCGAGCGCCTCGACCGCCGTGGCCGCCCCGGTGCGCAGGTCCACGATCGGCTGGTAGTGCACCGCGATCTGGTGCCGGGCACGGCAGGGGGCGGTCATGACCGTCGCCCCGGGAGCTCGACGACGTAGCACAGGCCCTGGTCGACGGCGGGTTCGATCCAGCAGCTGCCTCCCTGGGCGCGGGTCAGGCGCGACACCCGGGCCAGGCGCAGGGTGGCGGACAGGTCCGCCGAGCGCGGTGGCGCCAGCGGCTCCGGCGCGAGTGCGGCGTCGTCCTCGACGGTGACGACGAGCCCGCCGGCAGCCGACACGGCCGTCACCCACACGCTGGCGTCGGCGGCCGAGGGCGGCCTCGAGGTGCAGCAGGTGGGTCACCACCTGCTCGAACACGTCGGGGTCGACCGCCGCGCGACGGGCGTCACAGACGACGGTCACATCCGCGTCGATGGGGGTGGCGGCCACGGCGCGGTCGAGGACGGCCCGCACGTCGGGAGTCACGGCCGTGGAGGTCGAGCACGCTCGCGCCGAGCGCCTGGGGGACAGGGCCAGGTGGGGCGCGGCGCAGGCGCGGCGCTCGAGCTGGCGGGGGGCCGGGGAGGTGGACGACATGCGGGCTCCTGTCCGTGCTCGTCGATGCTCGGATGATCGGCGCGCGAGGTGAGACGCGCATTAGCGCGGCCGGGACGATCGACGGCGGCACCGGACCAGTCCGCTCGGATACGGTCGGCGTCGAGACGGGGTCCGAGACACCAGACGGGGGAGGGCCTGCGTGACGATTCATGCCACCGAGGCGGGGACCTCGGCGATGTTCCGGGCGCTCGTCGAGCGCGCCAGCGACCTGGCGATGCTCGCGGCCGCCGACGGCACGATCCTGTACGCCAGCCCCGTCGTGGAACGGCTCTTCGGCTACACCCGCGAGCAGGTGCAGGAGCTCGTCGGGCTTCGAGTTCATCCACCCTGACGACCGCGCCGCTCGCCATGCGTCCTGGGAGCGCCTGATCGCCTCGCCCGCCGGCACGGTCGAGGTCAGCCGGTTCCGGGTGCGGGACATGGCGGGGCGGTACCGCCACGTGGAACAGCGCGCGACCAACCTCCTCGACGACCCCGCCCTGCGGGGGGTGGCCGTGTCCCTGCAGGACGTGACCGACCAGGTCCTGGCCGACGAGGCCCTGGTCCGCAGCCGCCACGACCTCGAGCAGCTCACCGCGTCCCAGCAGCGCCTGCTCGACCGGTACCGGATCGCCGTCGAGGCGTCGGGGCTCGGCGTCTGGGAGTACGCGCCCGAGCGCGGGGAGCTCGTCTGGACCGCGGACCCCGACCTGGCCGAGCGGGCCGCCACGGGCGGCCTCGAACCGGGGGCCCACAACATCCAGGACCTCTGGGCGCTGATCCACCCCGACGACGCCGAGGGGTGGCGGCGGACGGTGCAGAGCGCCCTGGAGGAGGGCAGCTCGTTCTCCACCGAGTACCGCGTCCGGCTTCCTGAGGGCGAGCGGGTGTGGCAGGCCTTCGGACGCACCGTGGACCACGCCGGTCGGCGGCGGGTCTTCGGCACGGTCCGCGACGTCACCGACCTGCGTCGTGACGAGGACCGCCTCCGACGGGAACAGGACCGCATCGCCCAGGTGGAGCGGTTCGTGGCGATGGGTGAGCTCGCGGCTGGCCTCGCCCACGACGTCAGCAACCTCCTGACGGTCGTGCACGGGCACGCCGACCTGCTGGGCATGGAGCTGGGCGAGGACCACGAGGACGTCCGCGAGCTCCTGCGGGCGGCCGAACGCGGCCGTGGGATGCTCCGGCGCGTGCTCTCCTTCGCCCGTCCCGGCACCGGGACGGCAGGTGTGCCGGCACCGGCGGAGGCGGTCCGAGCCTTCGCCGGCAGCCTGCCGCAGCTGCTCGGCCCGGACGTGCATGTGGACCTGGTGCTCGACGAGTCGACACCACCCGTGCCGATGGACGTCGCGCAGCTGGAGCAGGTGCTGCTCAACCTGTGTGTCAACGCCGGCGCGGCCATGCCGCACGGAGGCCGCCTGCGGATCAGCTGCGCCCGCCTGCCCGAGGAGCGCCGCGCCTCCGCGCCGACCAGCATGACCGGGCAGCTCGTCGAGCTCGTCGTGGCCGACGACGGCGCCGGGATCGATCCGGAGGTCCTGCCTCGCGTGTTCGAGCCCTTCGTCACCACCGGCAGGCGCGACGGTGGCAACGGGCTCGGCCTGGCCATCGTCTACCGAGCCGTCACGGAGGCGGGCGGCCACGTCGAGATCGACAGTGCCCCGGGCGCCGGCACCCGTGTCCGGGTGCTCCTGCCGGCGGTCGACGGTGCCGCTGGGTGACGCCGCGGTCTCTCACCGTTGTCTCACCTCGCAAGCCCACACTGAGCGGCACGCCCCGGTCCTCCCTGTCCCGGCCATGCTCCTGCCACTGGACACGCCCCCATGACGCCCACGCCGCTCCGCGCCCTGCTCGTCGAGGACGACGACGGCGACGCCCTGCTGTTCGAGCGCCTGGTCGCCGACCTGCCGGGGCGGCGCGGGGTGTCCACGATCCGTGCCCACAGCCTGGGAGAGTCCGTCACCCGCGCGCGTGCCGAGTCCGTCGACGTGGTGCTGCTCGACCTCGGCCTGCCCGACAGCCAGGGGCTGGCGACGTTCGAGGCCTTCCATGCCGCCGTGCCGGACCTGCCGGTGGTCGTGCTCACTGGGACGCACGACCACGACGTGGCACTGGCCGCCATCGAGGCCGGCGCCCAGGACTACGTGGTCAAGGACGACCTCGCGGCGATGCCCCTGGACCGGGTCATGGCCTATGCCGTCGAACGCCACCGGCTGCAGGTCCGCGTGCTCGACCACGCCCGCGTGCTCGGTGAGCAGCGCGGGAAGCTGCAGTCCCTCTTCGGCAAGTCGCTGGACGCCTTCCTGTTGGTGGACGACGCCGGCGAGGTGCGGGAGGCCAACCCCGCCGCCGAAGCGCTGATGGCGCGCTCCAGCCACGAGCTGGTCGGACGCAAGTTCGGTGACCTGGTCCGCGACGTGCACGGGGACCCACTGGTCCTCGCCGACGTGCGCCAGCTCGGCGACGACATCCTCACGGCCGTGATCCCTCGCGCCGGGCGTCCGGCGGCCGAGGTCGACCTGCGCCTGACAGCCGACGTGGTGGCGGGCGAGCACCTGGTCTCCATCCGTGACGTCAGCGAGCGCAACCTGACCCAGCGCCAGCTGAAGGCGAGCGAAGCGAGGTTCCGGGACCTCGTCGAGCTGGCCGACGACGCCCTGTACCGCGTGCGCCTGGTCCCCGAGCTGCGCGTGGACTACATCAGTCCGGCCATCGAGGGCTCGACCGGTGTGGCGGCCGCGGACCTGTACGCCGACGCGGGGTTGTGGAACGCACGGATCCACCCCGCGGACCGGTCGGCGTGGCAGGACCTGTCCCGACTGCGCGAGGGCGCCTCGGACCGCGTGGTGGTGCGCTGGCGGCTGCCCGACGACAGCTGGGCATGGCTGGAGGACCGGCGCACGCCGGTCTTCGAGGACGGTCGCCTCGTCGCGCTCCAGGGGATCCTGCGTGACGTCTCCCTGCGGGAACGCACCGAGGAGGTGCTGCGTGACGCCCTGCGACAGGAGCGTGAGGCCGTCGAGAAGCTGCAGTCCCTGGACCGCATGAAGGGCACGTTCCTGCAGGCCCTGTCGCACGAGCTGCGCACGCCGCTGACGGTGATCCGTGGCTTCGCGCTGACCCTCGAGCGGCACGGCGACAGCATGGAGGAGGGCCAACGGGCGGTGCTCGTCAGCCGACTGAACGCGGCGTCGGAGCGCCTCGAGCGACTGCTCGTCGACCTGCTCGACGTGGATCGGCTCACGCGCGGCGTCGTCCCGGTCGACCGTCGCCCGACGGACGTCCGGGCCCTGGTCGACGGCGTGCTCGCCGAGGTCGACGTCCACCGCCACGACGTGTGGGTCGAGTGCCCGCACGACCTGATCGTGTCGCTCGACGCGGCCAAGGTGGAACGGATCCTCGAGAACCTCCTGCGCAACGCCGTCAAGCACACGCCCGCCGGCACGCACATCCTCGTGGTGGTGACCGGCAATGAGCGGGGGATCGTGCTGACCGTCGAGGACGACGGTCCCGGCATCGCGCCCGAGCTGCTCGAGCGCATCTTCGACCCGTTCGAGCAGGGCGTCTCCACGAACGCGCAGGCCTCGCCCGGGACCGGCATCGGCCTCGCCCTCGTCGCGAAGTTCGCGGAGCTGCACGGCGGGCAGGCCTGGGTGGAACCGGCGATCGGGGGCGGGGCGACGTTCGTCGTCGACCTGCCGGCCAGTGCCTCGGTCCGCGACGGTGGCCACGCGCTGGCGGGGCCGGACACCGCGTCGCCGACCACGTCGTCCCGGGACGTCGTCGTCGCCGGCGACGCCGTGGTGGCCGACACCGTCCGGCAGCTGCTGCACGCCACCGACCTCGAGGAGATCCCCGGCATCCTGGTCACCACCGTGGACCGGCTCGGAGGCCACACGACCGTCGACGAGCTCGAGAGCCTGCAGGCGCTGCCCCTGGACCTCTCGTTGGGGCTGGGGCGCCCCCTGTTCGCGGCGGCGGCGCCGGGCACGCCCGCCCGCGCTTCGCTGGAGGCACACCTGCCCCGCCTGGTCGAGGACGCCCAGCGCGCCGCGCAACGCTGTCGACAGCTGGCCGCGGGACGGCGGCCCGCGACCGCCCCGGCACCCGTCGAGCCGGCGACGGCCCTGGCCGACCTCCTCGACGGGCTCGGGGCCGGCGACGCCGTGCTGTCCCTGCGCCTCGTGCCGGTCGTGGTCCCCTCGAGCGAGGACGCGGTCGCCGGGCGTGCCGCCATGGTCGTGCGAGCCTGTGTGCGCATCGAGGACCGCGTGTTCGTCACGGGAGACGCCGAGGTGACGGTCCTGCTCCAGGGGGGTGGGCCCGATGCCGTGGACGCCGTCCTGGACCGTGTGCTCGCAGCCGCAGGTGGTCGACTGCCGCACCACGACGTGCAGATGGGCATCGCGCACGTGGACGAGGCCGGGGGGTCGGTCGCGTACCGGCGCTCCCGGGAGTTCGCCGATGCCTGACGCCGCACTCCTCGAGGCCTTCGTCGCCCACCTCTCCCAGCGAGCCTTCGGACCGGCCCTCCGGCTGGCGCGGACGATCGCGGGCCAGGACGGCGCGGACGCCTGTGTCACCGACCTGCTCGCGGCCGCGCAGCAGGAGGTCGGACGCCGGTGGGAGTTCGGGGAGTGGACGGTCGCGCAGGAGCACGCGGCGACCGCCATCGTCGACGCGGCCGTTGCCCACCTGCACCTCGCGCTCGACGAACGGGCCCCGGGGACCGGTCCGCACCTGGCCCTCGTCTGCGCCGAGGGCGAGTGGCACGCCACCCCGGCGCGCATGGCGGCCCTGCGGCTGCTGGACCGCGGGTGGAGAGTGACCTTCCTCGGTGCGTCGACGCCCGCCGACCAGCTCCGCCGCACGCTCACGCAGGCCCGTCCGGACGTCCTCGGGGTCAGCTGCACGCTGCCGGTGCACCTGCCCGGTGCTCGCCGCACGATCGAGGTCGGCCACGGCTGCGGGTTGCCCGTGGTCGTCGGCGGCGCCGCGCTCGGGCCGGACGCCCGCCGGGCCCGAGCGATCGGGGCGGACGCCGGTGGGGGAGGGCTGGACGAGCTCGAACCGCGCATGCGGCGGTGGCTCGACCGGGGCGCCCCCGACGAGCACGTCGCCCACGCGGCCCACGCTGACGAGGTGGCGGCCCTCCGCCAGCTCCGTCCGCTGGTGGTCGACCGTGTGCTCCGCACCTTCCAGGCTCCCCCGGCCGCCCCGGACCCCGACCGGTGGCTCGCGCGGACCCGCGAGGACCTCGTCTGGATCCTGCGTTTCGCCGAGGTCAGCCTCGAGCTGGACGACGGGGTGCTGTTCCACGAGTTCCTGTCGTGGTTGCAGGGCGTGCTCGTCGTCCGCGGCGTGCCCGTCGTCGCGCTGGCGGCCGGGCTGGATCGTCTCGCCGACGCGCTCCCCGACGACCTGTCGGCGACTCGCGACCGGCTACGGGCCGGGCACGGATGGGTCGTCGACGGGACCTCGACCGCAGCCGGTGCGTCCGGCCTCTGATCGACGTCTCATCAACGGTGCGTAGCGTCGAAGGGACAGAACGTCATCCGCATGGATCAGGGGTAGGGCACATGAGCAGCACAGAGGTCTGGGGGAACGTCGCCGAAGCCGTGGAGCGGGCGCGCACCACGCGCCGGCTCGCCGTGATCGACATCGCTCGCGCTGCTGGCCTGGACGACTCGACCGTCCGGCGGGTGCTGGCGGCCGAGCCGGTCCGGATGTCGTCCCTGCGACTGGTCCTCGGGGCGGTCGGGCTGGAGTGGCGCGACGTCCTGACGACCCTGGCCACCGCGAACTGAAGCGGTCATCCCTCGTCGGGGTCCCACCGGTAGCCACGGCCCGCGGACCGTCGTCAGCGAGGACGTGCCGAAGGGTCGGTCGACCTTGTCCCGCAGGTACTTGACGTAGACCGCGACCACGTTGGACTCGGCCGCCTCGGGCGTGTGCCACACGCGTTCGAGGATCAGGTCGCGCGAGAGCACCTGGCGCGGGTTGCGGAGGAAGAACGCCAGCAGGTCGAACTCGCGCTCGGTGAGCTCGACCGGTTCGCCCCGTCGGGTGACCGTCCTCGCCGCGGGGTCCAGCTCGACCGAGCCGCTGGCGACCGTTGCCGACCGCCCGCGGCCGTGTCGGCGCAGCAGGACCTCGATACGGGCCGTCAGCTCGTCCAGGGCGAAGGGCTTGGGCAGGTAGTCGTCCGCGCCCGCCCGCAGCCCGGTGACGCGGTCGGAGACCCCGCTGCGTCCCGTCAACAGCAGGACGGGCCGCTCGTCGCCCTCCCCGCGGAGGTGGCGCAGGACCGCCAGCCCGTCCGCACGGGGGATCCCGATGTCGAGCACGAGCAGGTCCGGGCCGTCCTCCTCACAGGCGGCCAGGGCCGCGAGACCGTCGTGCACGACCTCGACGTCGAAACCGGCGTGCTGCAGTCCCCGTTGCACCATGCGGGCAAGACGGGTCTCGTCCTCGACGAGCAGGACCCGGGCGGGGCGGTCGTGTTCCACGGCGGTGTCGGCCTCCCAGGCGTCCCTGACGACACGCAGGACGATAGGGCAACCGTAGGACCCTGCCGCGTTGACGTGCCCGGCCACTCGGGACTAGTGCGTCCATGCGGGGCGCGGGATGGCCGTGAGATCGCGTCAAGGACTCAGGGCGTCGGGGTCGACACCAGAAGTGGACGAACCGGCCGGACGGCCCCCGATCGAGGAGCATGCTGATGGCCCGCATCCTGATCGTCGACGACGATCCCCAGACGCTCGACGCCCTGGACTTCTCCCTGACGCTCGAGGGTCACGAGACCTCGCGTGCCACGGACGGGGCGCAGTGCGTCGACCAGGCCCGGATGGACCCACCCGACCTGATCGTGCTGGACTGCATGATGCCGGTGATGGACGGGATCGTCGCCGCGCGACTCCTGCGCGAGGACCCGGTCACCGCGGGGGTGCCCATCGTCATGCTGACGGCGCGTGTCACCGACGCCGACATGTGGCGGGGCTACCAGTCGGGGGTGGCGTCCTACGTCACCAAGCCGCTGGACCTCGATGTCCTGGTCAAGGAGATCGACCGCCTGTCCGCCACCGAGCTCCTGGAGGTGGCTCGATGACACGACTCTCGCGAACCACGGCGGCGGCCGCCGTTGCCGGGCTGCTGCTCTCGGCGAGCCCGGCCGGTGCCCGTCCGGTCGAGCCGACGTACCGCACCGTCCACGACCGCCGCGGCGTCCATCGGGGCGCCGGCGGCATGGGCCCTGGGCAACACCGGCCAGGGAATCGGCATCGCCCTGGTGGACACCGGGGTGTCCCCCCGTCCCGAGCTCGGCGACGCGGTCGCCGGTCAGGTCGAGGTCGGAGCTCCCGGTCGCTCGACCGACGGCCACGGCCACGGGACCTTCCTCGCCGGGCTGATCGGTGCGGACGGTGGCGACGGGGTGCCCACCGGGATCGCCCCGGACGCCCACGTCGTGTCCTTCAAGGTCGCGGACGCGGACGGGCGCACGAGCATCGAGGCCGTGGTCAGCGCCCTCGGCGTCGTCCGTGCCACCGCCGAGGAGCTCGGCATCCGCGTCGTGGTGCTGGCTCTGGGCGGCCCCGCCGACGAGGTGGCCGATCCGGTCGAGGAGGCCCTCGAGGACCTGTGGGCCTCCGGCCTGGTCGTCGTGGTGGCGTCCGGCAACGAGCCCGACGAGGTCACCGAGCCCGGCGTGTCGCCCTACCTGCTGACCGCGGGCGCGACCGACGACCACGGCACCGCCGACCGCAGCGACGACGTCGAGGCTGAGTGGAGTGGGCGGGGCGTCGACCGCCTCGGCCGGCCCAAGCCCGACGTCCACGCGCCCGGCACGTCGGTGGTCTCCGTCCGCGTCCCGGGCAGCCTCGCGGATCGCGAGCACCCCGGGTCCCGCATCGGCGGACACGCCTTCCGCGGTTCCGGGACCTCGATGGCGGCGGCGATCACGGCCGGTGCGGCCGCCCTGGTGCTGCGCGCGGACCCGACCCTGACCCCCGACGAGGTCAAGGGCCGACTGATGGCCTCGGCCGAGCCGAGCAGCGACAACCCCGCGGGCACGATCGACGTCCCCGCCGCCATCGCCGCGGACGAGGCGGTCGCCAACACCGACCTGCCGCCGCTCGAGCCGGCCATGCCGACACGGCCCGTCCCGGGCGACGGCAGGACCGCCGTGCCCGTAGCTTCGCGCTGGACCCGTCCTGGGAAGGGTCGCTCCTGGATCGGCTCGTCCTGGATCGGCTCGTCGTGGATCGGCTCAGTCTGGATCGGGCCGCTCGTGGATCGGGTCGTCGTGGATCGAGTTGTGCTGGGACGGCTCGTCGTGGATCGGGTCGTCCTGGATCGACCGGACTGGGTCGGGCTCGTCGTGGATCGGCTCGTCGTGGATCGGCGTCGGATCGTGGGTCGGGCGCTCCGATCACTGGGTCGGCCGCTCCTGGCTGTCGACCACTGTCGTGACCTGACCGACCGTGCCCCACGAGTACGCGGTCGCGAGGACCGCAGGGGCACCCCACCGAGGTTGTCCCTGCGGTCCTACGTCGTCGCTCTGGTTCGATCGCGGGGGTCGCTGGCCGTCACGTCCGTGCTGCTCGTCGTCGACCCCGGGGGTGTCGGCGCCCCTCGCTGGTCGTGCTGCTGGTCATCACCGCCGCGGCCGAGGCACTGTCCCTGAACCTCCGCTCGGATGATTCCGGCGTGACCCTCAGCCTGCTCGAGACCGCCGTCGTCGCCGACATGCTGTTGCTCGGGCCCTCGGCAACGCGTCATCGCGGTCGTCGGGCGCCATCGCGCTCCAGCACGTGCTCCGACGGCTCGCCCCGATGAAGATCGCGTTCAACGTCGGGCAAGCACGCGGTCGGCGCCAGCGTCGTCGCTACACTGCTCGCGTTCGCGCCAGGCACTGGCCCGATCGGCCTCGGTCGTGCGCTCGCGATGGGGGTGGCCGTGCTCGCCTACCGCCTGCTCAGCACCCGTGCGCTCGTCGGGGTCTTCCGTCGCATCGACGCCGACGTGCTGCGCGACAAGCTCGGCGGAGCGGCCCCTGGAGCTGGCAGCCACGGCGTTCGGCAACGCGAGCCTCGGCGTGATCGCCGCGGCACTCTGGTCGAGCCACCCCACGATCGTCTGGGTCGTGGCGACACCGGCGTCGCCCTGTACATCTCCTACTCGGCCGGGCTATCGGATCGAGGGGCTGCTCGCCGACGTACGGGTGGAACGTGACCGGCTCGACCGGATCGTCGGCGGCGTCCGCGAGGGCATCGTCCTCCTCGACACGAGCGGGAGCAGTGCTGGTCTGGAACGCCGGCATGGAGAGCATGCTCGGGACGTCCGCTGCCGAGGCGGTCGGCCGCGTCCGCGGACGCCCTGCTCGCGCGGAACCGACGACCACGGCACGCCCGTCGACCCACTCGCAGTGCTCGCCGATGACGGGCAGGCCAGCACCGTCGAGCTCCGGGTCGAGGACTACCAGGGCCAGCTCGTACCGGTCCGCCTCCAGCATCGCCTCGCTGCGCGACGAGCCAGGACGCCGCACCGGGGCCGTCATCGTCGTCCACGACCTCGCGCGCGAGCGGGAGGCGGCGGCGCTGAAGGAGGACTTCGTCGCCCGGGTCTCGCACGAGCTGCGCACGCCGCTGTCCCCCCTGCGGGCCTACGCGCAGTCGCTGCGTCGCGCCGGCGACCGGGTGCCGGTGGAGAAGCGCGGCGAGATCCTCGACCAGATGGTGGAGCGCGTGGACCATCTCGCTCGCCTCGTCGACGACCTCCTGCTCGTCAGCCAGATCGGCGCGGGGCGCGTCGACCCGGCGCGAGAGGTGCAGCTCGCCGAGCTCGACCTGGCGGCACTGGTGCCACGCCTGGTGACGTGGTTGGGCCAGGAGCACACGCGGGACCACGACATCGAGGTCGTCGGCGCCGACGCGCCGCTGGTCGTGATGGCGGACCAGATGCGCACGGGGCAGATCGTCACCAACCTGCTGACCAACGCCTGCAAGTACAGCGACCCCGGTGCCCCGGTCACCGTCCGGCTGGCTGGGGGTGGCGACGACGTCACCGTCGTGGTCGAGGACCGAGGACCCGGGATCCCACCGGACAAGCTCGAGGCGATCTTCGAGCGCTTCGAGCGTCTCGACGACCCACAACGCATGCAGGCGGGGGGAATCGGGCTCGGCCTCTACATTTCCCGACACCTGGCCGAAGCGATGGGCGGGCGGCTGACCGTCGCCAGCACGCGCGGCGTGGGGACGGCCTTCACGCTCGCCCTGCCCAGTGCGCCGGCCGACCTGGTCCCGGCCGCCGTACCCGCCGCGCGACCGGGGTGAGTGTCGTACGGTCCACCCGCGGACATGGGGGACGGAGGCCCGCATGATCAGGCACCCGTGGAAGCAGGATCCCGACAAGCTCGCGGCGCTGCTGCGCATCGCCGGGAAGGCCACGCGGTTCGGGACGTGGCAGTACGACCGCGAGCGTGACGAGCTGACCTGGTCCGACGTCGTGTCCGAGGTCCTCGGCATCCCGGCCGGTGGGGCGATCACCCTCGACGACGTGACGGTCCTGTCGTCGTCGGGGACCGCCGTCGAGATCCAGCGCGTGGTCCGCCGCTGCCTCGACGACGGCACGCCGTTCGACACCGAGGTGCAGGTACGGCGGGGGGACGGGCACCGCTGGGTCCGCGTCATCGGCGAACCCATCCGCGACACCGACGGCGCCGTGGTCGGGGCGCTGGGCGGGGTCCAGGACATCGACCAGCGCATGCACGGCGAGATGGAGCGTCGTGAGCTGGCAGAACGGCTCACCGGCATCCTCAACAGCATCACCGACGCCGTGCTGACCCTCGACCACGAGTGGCGCTACACCTACGTCAACCAGCGCGCCGCCGACCTGCTGCGACGTGCCCGCGGGACGTTGCTCGGTCGGCGCGTCTGGGACGAGTTCCCGGCGCTGCGCGGGACGGCGTACGACCACGCCCTGCGGCGCGTCGCGCGGACGGGCCAGGCGGAACGGATCGACGAGTTCCACTACGCGCCCTACGACCGCTGGTTCGAGCACAACATCTACCCGTTCGACGATGGCCTCACCGTCTACTTCCGTGACGTCACCGAGGCCCGCCGGGTGCGCGAGGAGCTGCACCATCGTGAGCAGCGCCTGCGCGAGCAGGCCGAGCTGCTCGACAAGGCCAGTGACGCGATCGTCGTGCGCGACGTCGACGGCCACGTCACCTACTGGAACCACAGCGCCGAGACGCTCTACGGGTGGTCCGCCGACGACATCACGGGCTGCCGGGTCCGGGAGATGCTGTACGCGGACCCGTCCGGGCACGACCGTGCCATGGACGCGCTGTGGCAGGACGGCGAGTGGGTCGGCGAGCTGCGCCAGGTCGATCGCGACGGTCGTGAGCTGCGCGTGGAAGCGCGCTGGACCCTCGTCCTGGACGACGACGCGGCGTCCTCGGTGCTGGAGATCGTGACCGACGTGACCGCGCGTCGCCTCGCCGAGCAGCAGGCCCTGCGCGCCCAGCGCATGGAGAGCCTCGGCACGCTCGCCAGCGGCATGGCGCACGACCTCAACAACGCCCTCAGCCCCATCCTGATGGCGATCCAGCTGCTGCGTGACGACCCGCCCGAGTCCGAGCGGGAGGAGATGCTCGACCTGGTGGAGGAGACCACCCGCCACAGCGCCGAGCTGGTCCAGCAGGTCCTGGGGTTCGCCCGGGGGGTCGACGGCCGCCGCCTCCCCGTGGACGTCGCCGCTCTCGTCGTCGACGCCGCCCGGCTGGTCCGCGACACCTTCCCGCCCGCCATCCAGTGGCGGGCCGACGTGGAGGACGGCGTCCCCCACGTCGTCGGTGACGCCACCCAGCTCTACCAGGTGCTCGTCAACCTCTGCGTCAACGCCCGCGACGCGATGGCCGAGGGCGGCGAGCTGGTCGTCCGCGCGACGCGACAGGAGCTGACCGAGCTGCCCGTGCTCGCCCCGCCCGACGCGGCGCCCGGGACCTACGTGCGCCTCGAGGTGGTCGACACCGGCCACGGCATGCCGCCGGAGGTGGTCGACCGCGTGTTCGAGCCCTTCTTCACGACCAAGGAGACCGGTCGCGGGACGGGCCTCGGGCTGTCGACCTCGCTGGGGATCGTGGAGAGCCACCGTGGGTTCATGGAGGTGACGAGCGCCCCGGGCGCCGGCACCCGGTTCGTGATCCACCTGCCGGCCTCCACCGACCGGGCCGCGCCGGTGCCGCCTGCGGCACGTGCGCGGCCTGGACGCGGCGAGATGATCCTGGTCGTCGAGGACCAGCCGGGTGTGCGCCACTCCACCGCCCGTGCCCTCGAGGCCAACGGATACAGGGTGGTCACGGCCGCCGACGGCGAGGAGGCCGTGGCGCGGTTCGGCGAGCACGTCGACGACGTGGCCCTGGTCCTGACCGACATGATGATGCCCGGCATGGACGGGGCGGAGACGGTCCGTCGTATCCGTCAGGTACGTCCCGACGTGCCGGCCGTGATCACCAGCGGCCTGGTGCACGAGGCCACGGACGTGACCGACCGGCTGGCCGTGCCGTTCCTCGCCAAGCCCTACGGGACGGGGCAGCTGCTGGAGGCCGTCGGCCGGGCGCTGGTCGACGGCTGAGCGATCCTGGGGCCATGCGCGCCGGGTCCGTTGCGTGGGGGGCGCGCGGGGGACACACTCGTGGTCGGCCTGCGAGATCGACGCCGGCCCGAATCCTCCCCATGCAGATGCTCGACACCGTCCTGCGCGAGCGGGCTCGCCCTCGATGCGAGGCCGCCGATGTCTGACGACCTGCCGCTGGACGCCTTCCTCCACCACGTGTCGGAGCGGGCCTACGGCCCTGCGCTCCGCCTGGCCGGGGAGGTCGCGGACGACGTGGGGATCGATGCGTGTGTCACCGGGCTGCTCGCCGCGGCGCAGCAGGAGGTCGGTCGGCGGTGGGAGTTCGGGGAGTGGACCGTGGCGCAGGAGCACGCCGCCACGGCGGTCGTGGACGCCGTGGTCGCCTACCTGCACGTCTCGCTCGACGAGCGGGTCCCGGCAGCCGCGCCGCACCTCGTCCTGGTGTGCGCGGAGGGTGACTGGCACGTCACCCCCGCCCGCATGGCGGCCGTACGCCTGCTGGACCGAGGCTGGCGCGTGACCTACCTCGGCGGGTCCATGCCCTCGCACCACCTCCATCGCAGCGTGGCGGCGCTGCGTCCCGACGCCCTCGGGGTGAGCTGCACGGTGCCCGTGCACCTGCCCGGGGCACGCCGCACCGTCGAGGTCGGTCGGGCACACGACCTGCCGGTCGTGGCCGGTGGCCTGGCCTTCGGGGACGGACCCCGGCGCGCCCGTTCGATCGGCGCGGACGCCGGGGGCGCCCCGCTCGAGGAGCTCGAGCCGCGTGTGCGCGCGCTGCTGGACGGGGGCTGGTCCGCGCGGGCGCCGGACGCCTACCACGCGGACGAGGTGGGCGCCCTGCGACGGTTCGCCCCGTCGCTGGTCGACGCCGTCCTGGCGTCGTTCACCCCACCGGCAGGCACCCCCGACGCCGCGGTCTGGGTCCAGCGCACGCGGGAGGACCTCGAGTGGATCGTCCGCTTCGTCGAGGTGAGCCTGGACGTGGACGACGCGACCGTGCTGCGGGACGTCCTGTCGTGGCTGCAGGGCGTCCTGGTGGTGCGCGGTGTCCCCATCGAGCTGCTGGCCGCGGCGCTCGCCCGACTCGCGGACGCCGTCCCCGACACGTTGCCGACGGTGCAGGACGCGCTCCTCGCCGGCTGCTACTGGGTCACCCAGGGCGTGTGGCCGGGATCGGCCGGATACCCGGGCTGGTGATGGCGCCCGGGGACAGGGGGCGCCGCACCGGGGGTCAGCGCAGCGGGGTCGCGTCGCGCGACGCGATGAACTCGGGGCGCGGGCTCGCGGCGGCGAAGGGCTCGACGAGGGCGTTGTGGACCGAGTTGTAGACCGCGAAGACGTTCGAGCGCGGGTCGGGCGTGATGTTGCCGTTGGACCCGTGGATGGTGTTGGAGTCGAACAGGAGCACCGTGCCGGCCGCGCCGGTGGCGGTGTGGATGCCGTGGCGCTGGTACATCAGCTCGATCATCGTGCGGTCCGGGATGCCGACGACCTGGCGGCGCAGTGAGGACCGGTAGTTGTCCTCGGGGGTCTCGCCGACGCAGGTGATGAAGGTCCGCTGGGACCCGGGCATCAGCATCAGCGGCCCGTTCTGGGAGTGGTTGTCGGTGAGCAGGATCGAGGCGCTCAGGCACCGCGGCGTGGGCATGCCGTCCTCGGTGTGCCACGTCTCGAAGTCGCTGTGCCAGTCGAAGCCGGCACCACCGAACCCGGGCTTGTAGTTGATCCGGGTCTGGTGCAGGTAGACGTCCGAGCCCAGGATCTGCCGTGCGGCGCCGGCCACGCGGTCGTCGCGGAGCACCTCGCCGACGTGGTCCGAGAAGGCCGGCACGTCGAAGATGGACCGCACCTGTGCGCTCTCGGGCTCGATGATCGTGGCCTCGTGCTCGCGCACCCGGTCGTCCGAGCTCATGCGGCGCAGCTCGGCGGCCATGGCCTCGACCTCCTGGGCGGAGAACACGCCGGGCAGCTGGAGCAGGCCGTCGCGGTCGAAGGCGTCCAGCTGCTCCTGGTCCAGGGGACCGTCCACGGCGCTGCCGTGGACCACGGGCTCGCGTCGTTCGATCATCTCGGCCGAGGGGCGGAGCCGAGACGGGTACATGTCGCGGACGAGCGTCTGCGTCGTCATGGGCCGTCCTTTCCGGTCGGGGTTGCGTGGGGTGTCCGTGACGCGCCGGTGCCCGGACCACGCACGGTCGGACGAGGCGGCACGGCCGTCCGGCGCCGGACGAACGCCCCGCGCCCCGCGAGCAGGCACCATGGGGCCCTGGAGGTGTGGCCATGGAGGACACGACGCGCACGCAACCGCTGGACCGGGACGCCGTGCGACGCTTCACGCAGTACCACGAGGACGAGCTGCAGGCCGCCCTGCTGTACCGCGGGCTGGCCGCGATCGACGACGACGGCCGCGAGGTCCTCGTCCGCCTCGCCGAGGCCGAGGAACGCCACGCCGCCCACTGGCGGCGGCTCCTCGACCAGCACGGTGTCACCGTCGCGGACCAGACCACGCTGGCGGTCCGTACACGGCTGCTGCTGCTGACCGCCCGCTGGTTCGGTGTCGACCGCGTGCTGCCGGTGGTCATCCGGGCCGAGGCCTCGGACGCGACCAAGTACCGCGGTGTGCCCCAGGCTCCGGACACGATGGCCCGCGAGGAGATGGCCCACGGCCGCCGACTGGCCGAGCTGCGGGGCGACGACGCGACCGGGGCGCAGATCGCCTCGTCGGAAGGCCGGCACCGTGCGCGCCGGGGCGGGGCGCTGCGGGCCGCGGTGTTCGGCGTGAACGACGGCCTGGTGTCGAACTTCTCGCTGGTCATGGGCGTCGCCGGCGGCACCTCCGACCCCGCCGTGGTGGTGCTGGCGGGGACGGCCGGCCTGTTCGCCGGGGCGTTCTCGATGGCGGCGGGGGAGTGGATCTCGGTGCGCTCGCAGCACGAGCTGTACGAGCGCGAGATCCAGGCCGAACGCGAGGAGCTGGAGGCCTTCCCGGACGAGGAACGCGCCGAGCTGGAGATGATCTACCGGGCCAAGGGACTGTCCGACGAGGAAGCCGCCGACCTGGCGTCGCGGTTGTTCGAGGACCCCGAGCACGCGTTGGACACGATGGTGCGTGAGGAGCTCGGGCTCGATCCGGACGAGGTCGGGACCGGCGGGGCCTGGGTGGCGTCGAGCAGCTCCTTCGTGGCCTTCGCCATCGGCGCCGTGCTGCCCCTGTTGCCCTTCCTCGTGCTCGGCGGAACCGCCACCCAGGTGGTCGCGTCCGCGGTGGTGTCGGCCCTGGCGCTGTTCACCGTCGGGGCGACGCTCGGCGTCCTCACCCGCCGGTCGCTGCTGTGGTCGGGCGCACGGATGGCCCTGATCGGGGGAGGCGCCGCCCTGTTGACCTACGTGATCGGGACGCTGTTCGGGGTCGCTGTCGGCTGAGGCAGGCTCGGGGAGGCCGGCCCCGCGCCGCCGTCGTCCAGCACGCTGCGCAGGACGCTGGCGGGCAGCGGTGCCCCGAACAGGTAGCCCTGCCCGTGCCGGCACCCGGCGCCGAACAGGGCGGTGCGCTGGACCTCGTCCTCGACCCCCTCGGCGATCGTCTCCAGGCCGAGCATCGCGGCGAGGTCGAGCAGCCCGCGGACCAGCGGAGGCATCTCGTCGCTGGCCGTGATCGTCGCGGTGAAGGAGCGGTCGATCTTCAGGATGTCCAGCGGGAACTGGCGCAGGTAGCCCAGCGAGGAGTAGCCGGTGCCGAAGTCGTCGATGGCCAGCCGCACGCCGAGGTCGCGCAGGGCGTGCATGCGCAGCGTGGCGGTCGTCGACGTCCTCCACCAGCACCGACTCCGTCACCTCGAGCACGAGCGCCGAGGCGGGCACGTCGAACCGCTCCAGCGCGCCCGCCACCTCGTCGACGAAGGACGCGGTGCTCAGCTGCCGGGCCGAGACGTTGACGGCCATGGTCACCCCGTCCCAGCGGTGCGAGGATCTGCGCCACCCGGCGAGGGCGGCGCACGCCGTCTCCAGGACCCATCGTCCGATCGGCAGGATCAGGCCGCAGTCCTCGGCGATCGGGACGAAGCGGTCGGGGCGCAGCAGGCCGAGGACCGGGTGCTGCCACCGCACCAGGGCCTCCAGTCCGACGACGTCGCCGGTCTCCAGGTCGACCACCGGCTGGTAGACGAGTCGCAGCTGGTCCTCCGCCACGGCGGAGGCCAGGTCGAGCTCGAGCCGCAGGCGCTCGTCGGCCGCGGTCTCCATCCCGGGCTCGAACATCACGGCACGGCCACGCCCCGCGGCCTTGGCCTCGTACATGGCGACGTCCGCGTTGCGCAGCATCGAGGTGGGCGTGTCCTCCTCGCCCAGCACGGCGATGCCGATGCTGGCGGAGGCGACGACGGACCGGTCCCGCAGGCGCAGGGGTGTGGACAGGGCCTGAAGGATCCGGGTGGCGACGGTCTGGGCCTCGTCGGCGGGGTCCCGCGTGGTCTCCAGCAGCATGGCGAACTCGTCCCCGCCGAGCCGGGCGACGGTGTCACGGGACCGCACCAGGTCGACCAGGCGGGAGGCCACCTCGCGCAGCAGCTCGTCGCCGGCGTCGTGTCCGAGGCTGTCGTTGACCGTCTTGAAGCCGTCGAGGTCCAGGTAGAGCACGACCGGCGGGGGTGCGCCCCGCCGCCGCCCCCGCACGGCGTGGTCGAGCCGTTCGCGGAAGAGCACCCGGTTGGCGAGCCCGGTCAACGAGTCGTACAGCGCCTGTCGGGTCAGCTCCTGCTCCGCCTGCTTGCGGGCGGTCACGTCGAGCAGGTTGACGATGATGCCGCCGACGGCCGGGTCCTCGACCAGGCCCACGGCGCGGGCCTGGATCCAGGCGGCACCACCGGGGCCGTCCAGCGACCACTCGTCGATCACCACCTCACCGGGCTCGGCCAGCGCGTGCCCGAGCAGCCGGTGCAGGCGGTGCGGATCGTGGCCGCCCATGCGCCGTGCGAGGTCCGTGGGGGATGCCTCGTCGGGGCCCACGAGGCTGTCGAGCAGCGAGGTGACCCCCTCGACCTCGCTCAGTGGCGTGCCGCCGGGTGACAGCACGACCACGGCGTCCGACGCGTGCGCCGCCAGGGCACGAGCCCGGCGCTCTCGAGCCTGCAGCTGGGTGCGGGATCGAACCACCGCACGTTCGGCATGCAGCAGCCGGGCCAGCACCAGGCCGGCCATGGCCACCGTCGCGATGAACATGGGCACGGGATTGGGGTCGGCGTCGGTGACCCAGGCGACGACCTCCACGGTGGCCGGCACCAGCAGTGGCAGCGTGGTCAGGACCACCCGCGTCGTCCCGAGGGCCGACAGGGCGGGCTGCGACCCGGAGGGATCCGGCTGGCCGGCGCCGACGAGGGCCGCCGCACCCATCGCCATGCTGGCGAGGAGCCATCCGAGGTCGAGCCACGGGCTGACGACGCCGTGCCCGGCGGTGACCATGAACCCGACGTCAGCCACCAGCCACCCGAGCACACCGGCGGCGAACAGCGCCCCCGCGCGGGTCGAGCGTCGCAGGACCAGCCGCACCACCAGGGTCAGCAGCACCACGTCGAGGATGGGGTACGCCGACCACAGGACGCGCAGCCAGCGCCGACGCGTCGCCGTCCCCGAGGATCGACGCCAGGCTGATCTGCCAGACGGCCAGCAGCGCGATCACCCCGGCCATGGCGGAGTCCAGCCCCACGTCCACCCGGTCGTCGCCGTCGGTCCCCGCGGCCGGGAGCCGGAAGAGGCCCACCGCGAGCAGGACGTAGCTGGCCAGGTAGGCGATGTCGGCCAGCGACGCGTCGGGTTCCATCCCGAGGCGCCAGACGTCGAACTCCCAGACCGCGTCCGCGACGGCGCTCGCCACCAGCCCCAGTCCCACGGCCGTCCACGCCGCGCGCAGCCGCCCTGCGTGGCGGCGGGCCCCGATCAGTGCCATCGCCGCGCTGCCGAACACCCCGGCGAAGTAGGCGGCCTGGGCCACGATCGTGTCGGGAGCGAGGACGGTCAGGCTGCCGAGCAGCACGACGCATCCGCCCGCAAGGGCGAGACGCCACGTGCGACCACGGCCGGTCATGCCCACCTCCCGGTGGCTGTGGCCGATTCATCGGGTGACGCCGTCCCTGGCCTGCATCCCCCGGCGTGATGGAATGTGACCGGCCCGGGAGGACTAGGACGTGGCCGTCCGAATGGACTCGACGTGTGCGCCGTCCCAAGCGGGATCGCGGTCGGGGGCGTCCGTGCGCACGTGCCCGCCCCGCGTCTCGGGGCGGCGGCGGGCCCCGGCAACGATCAGGCGGCTGGCCGACACGGCGTGGCACAGCTCGAGGTGGACCGGGTCGCGGGACGGGGCGCCGAGCTCGCCGGCGAACACGTCCAGCTCGGCGGCGACCCGGGCCAGCGTCTGTTCGGAGCGGATGGGACCCGCCCCCCGCCACATGGCGTCACGCAGTCGGGTGCGCAGTCCCGTGAGGTCGTCGGGGGTCAGGGCCGGGTCCGCCAGCCGCGGGGCGGGGCCGAGCTCGTCGGCGGGCGGTCGCCCCGCCCCGGCGATGGATCGTGCCGCGCGACGGCCGAAGACCAGGGCCTCGGTCAACGAGTTGCTGGCGAGGCGGTTGGCCCCGTGCAGGCCGGTGGAGGCCACCTCGCCGGCGGCCCACAGGCCGGGCAGGGAGGTGCGGGCGTCCACGTCGGTGCGTACCCCGCCGACCATGTAGTGGGCGGCCGGCGTGACGGGGACGCGTTCGGTGGCGAGGTCGAAGCCGTACTCCCGGGCCCCGGCCAGCACGGTCGGGAACTCGTGCGCCAGCCCCTCCGCCCCGATGGAGGTCGCGTCCAGCCAGACCCCGTCGGGGTGCTCGAGCATGGCGCGGGCGACGACGTGGCGGGGCGCGAGCTCGGCGTCGGGGTGGCGGTCGAGCATGAAGCGGTGCCCGGCGGCGTCGTGCAGGGTGGCGCCCGCCCCCCGCAGCGCCTCGGTCAGCAGGAACCGCCACGACCCGGTGACCGCCAGCCCGGTGGGGTGGAACTGCACGAAGGCGGTGTCCCGCACGGCGGCCCCGGCCTGCCACGCCATGGCCAGCCCGTCGGCGGTCGCCCCGTCCTGGTTGGTGGTCGCCGCGTACAACCCGCCGCACCCGCCGGTGGCGAGCAGCACCGCGCCGGCGGCGATCCCCACGACGCCGTCGTCCGGGTCGAGGACCCACAGCCCGGTGACGGCACCGTCGTCGTCCCGGGCGAGCTCGACGGCGGTGCCCGGCAACCGGCTCACCCGCGGCGTCGCCGCCTGCCGGAGCACGCGGACCAGCTCCGCACCCGTCGCGTCGGCGGCGTGGACGGACCGTCCCACGGTCTGGCCGCCCTCGCGCGCGAGGTGCAGGTGGCGGGGATCGGGGGAGTCGGCGTGGTCGGGGTCGCGATCGAACTGCGCCCCGAGGGCGAGCAGGTCGTCGAGGCAGGACGCCGCTTCGCGCGCCAGCAGGCGAGCCGCGACCGGGTCGCACAGGCCGTCGCCCGCGCGCAGCGTGTCGGCCACGTGCAGGTCCACCGAGTCGTCGGCACCCAGTGGCACCGCCAGGCCCCCCTGGGCCCACGGTGACGACCCCGACGACCCCGGCGTGCCCTTGTCCACCACGACGACGTCCAGGCTCGTCGGGCAGCTGTGTGGCCGCGTACAGCCCGGCAACCCCCGCCCCGATGATGACGACGTCGGCCCGGTACCGCCCGGGACCGGACGGGGCGGGGCGGTCGGGCAGCGTCGGCATGGGGCATCTCTCGCGAGGGCGCGACCGGCGATGCTAGATCGCGATCGGGTGACAACCTCGACGGGGGGTCGTGCGTCTGGAGGGGTGAAGGCGCCACTCCCGCGCGCCCCTCCCGGAAACGGCAGACCCATGCGTCGTCATCTCCTCCTCCCCGTCCTGCTCGCCTCGACCCTCGGGCTCGCCGCCTGCGGCCAGGCCGTCGACACGGCCTCCGGTGACGGCACGGCCGCGCCCACCGGCACGGCGACCTCGCCCGCGGCGGAGCCGAGCCCCACCGCCACGACCGAGCCGGCCACGACCGAGCCGACCACGACCGAGCCGACCTCGACCGAGCCCGCCGCCAGCGAGGGTGACTGCTCCGCGTCCGGCATGACCGCGTCGTCCGTGACCGGCACCGACCTGCCCGACGCCACGGTCGCCACCGCCGAGTTCCTGCTCGACGCCGCGCTGCGGTGCGACGAGCAGCTCCTGGTCACCGCGGCCACCGAGTCCAGCACGAACCTCAGCTTCGGCGACGTCGAGCCGGGGACCTTCTTCGCCCTGCCCGAGGGCCAGGAGGACCTGTACGCCACCATCGTGACGCTGCTCACCGAGCTGCCGCCGGCCACCGCGGCGAACGCCGACCCGATCGTGCACGTCTGGCCCCGGGTCGCCACCGAGGAGTTCACCGACGACGACGCGGCGTGGCAGGAGGTCGTCGATGCGGGCCTGGTGACGGCCACGCAGGCCGAGCAGATGCGTGAGGGCGGCTCCGGCTACCTCGGCTGGCGCCTCGGCATCACGGTCGACGGCGACTGGGCGTTCTTCGTGGCCGGAGACTGACTTGACGAGAGCAGGAGATACCCGACAGTATGTCGAACCTCCACCCAGAGCCTGAAGACCGGTGAAGGGTGGGGGTTCGACATGCGAGGACGTTGGCGTGCACTTCTGGGGCTGAGCCTGGTGGCAGCGAGCCTGCCCGCGGCGGCCCTGGCCCAGTCGCCACCGACCGTGCCGCTGTCGACGCCACCGGTGCGCGACACCGAGATGGTGGTCATGACCGGGGCGTCGTTCCCGTCGTGGAGCGCCCCGGCGGACGTGAACGCGGCCGCCCCGTCGCTCGAGGGCCTGCAGTGCCTCGGCGAGGAGAACGGGGTCCCGGCCGGTGGCCTCGGTGACTCGCCGGCCACCGACGACGAGCCGTGCACCCACAACGAGTTCGACGAGCCACTGGTCTCCAGCCAGGCGGTCGTCGGCGCCGAGGGCGTGCCGGTGGACCGGCTGCTGGCCTACCGCTGGGACGGTGACGGGTTCGTGCAGGTGCCGTTCCAGGTGGACGAGATGTTCACCCGCCACCTCAGCAACAACGCCTCCGGGTTCGCCGCGTTCTCGGAACGTGACCGGCACGACAGCTACGTCTTCGACCGCGAGGGGTTCCGCTGGACCGACAGCGACCCCGACGACCCGTGCCTGGCCGCCCCGGCCAGCGACCCGGCGGTCGACCCCGTGCCGGGGCTGGACACCGACGACGAGCTGGTGTTCATGGCGCGCGACGCAGGGGTGCAGGCCCCCGCCGACGCGCGCGCTGCCGGCCGGCATCGCCGACGCGTTCGAGGTCACCGTGACCGACCCGTTCGCCCCGGACGCGCCGGGTACGTCTACGTCGCACAGGCGGCGGAGGACGGCCCCGCTCCGGCCTTCGACGCCACCAACGGGTACGTGCGCTACGAGCGCGACCCCGACGCGAACGTGTTCCTGTTCTCCGAGTCCTCCTACGACGACTACGGCAACGCCCCGGACGGCCCGTGGGACGACCCGGACGACGGGCGAGTGCCACGCCGACCCGTCCGAGTGGCGCCAGCACCGTCCCGGTGACCAGGCCACCATCACCACGCCCCGCTACCGGTTCCGCTACGAGGGCCGGTGGTTGATGACCGAGCTCGAGGTCTCCTCGGACCCCGCCGGCGACTGGACCTACGGCGAGGACCTCGTGGACCAGTGGAAGGCTCGCGCGTTCCAGCAGCGCCCCGGCGGTGAGACCCCGTGCTGCGGCTTCGAGGAGGAGGTCAACAACTGGGGCGGCTCGTCCATCCTGCTCGGTGAGAAGGCCGGCCCGGTCCGCGTGATCCGCGAGACGTGGGGGGCCGACTCGGCGACCAACCTCATCCGTCGCGAGGTCTTCACGCGCGACGAGATCCTGCAGACCGCCTTCCTGCGGGTGCACGTGATCCCGCCCCTGGACGGCATCTACGTGCAGTGGGACCACAACGCCACCGCGGTCGACACCTACTACAACCCGTACAACCCCGACGGCGTGGCCATCGACGGCCGCAACGACGAGCTGGTCGGCAACGCCGAGCTGGGCCTGTCCGAGTCGGGCATCCGCTACGACGGCGACGACGAGCTGACCGACACCCTCGACGGGATCGTCGGCACGCCGATCGAGGTCGGTGACCCCGACGCCGACTGCCAGCTCGAGTGCGTCAAGAACGACGTCGACCTGCCGGACCCGACGTTCTCCGGTCCCAACGCGCTGCTGGCCTGGGAACAGGTCGACGGGCCGGCCGGGACGCTGGTGACCCGCTGGTCGTCCACCGACGTCACCCCCGGCGGGGCGGCCCACGCGCTGGTCGCGGTGCCGTACTACCGCGACGACGCCTGCTTCGACGACGGGACCGGGTCGGACCCCGGCCCGCACCTCGATGGCCGGTCCACCGACGACGGGCCGGATGCCACCTGGGACGACGGGGGCGTGACCCAGGGACCGCGAGTGCTGGGACGCCGAGCGCAACGACCGCCGACCCCGACTACGCCGCCGACCTCGGCACGCGACGTTTCTTCCAGGGCTCGATCGGCACCCACGGGCTGCACCTGCTGACGATCGCCGACTCCGACAACGCGTTCACCACCGTGCCGATCACCGAGCTGAACGCCCAGCAGCGCATGGTCGTGCTGCCGCCCCAGGGCGCCAACGTCGGCGAGGCGTACGGCCGCGGGTTCGAGACGCCGCTGCTGACCGCCGCGACGCCGTTCGCGGCGTGGACCCGCCGACCCCGGCGGCGGCGGTGACGAGGAGCCGATCGCCACGAGCTGGCCTGGGACGGGGACACGACCCACGGGCCCCGGTCCGACAGCGAGCTCGCCGCCGTGCTCACCGACGCCGACGGGGCGCCGGTGGCGGGGCGCACCGTCACCTTCACGGTCGACGACCAGGACCACGAGGCCACGACCGACGCCGACGGTCGAGCCGCGGTCCGGGTCGACCTGGCCAACGGCGAGGACCACGCCGTGACCGCGCGCTTCCCCGGCGACGACGCCTACGGGGCGTCGCAGGCCGAGGCGCAGGTGCGGTGGGACCCTGCCGCGGGGCGCACGCACCCGCGGCGACGGGACCGCCGCCGTCCACGCCCCGGCGATGGAGGCTGCCGCCAGCCGCGCGACGGACGAACCCCGTGTCCCCGCGACGGCGTGGCTGCTGCTCGCCGTCGTGGCGCTGGGTGCTGCCGGGACGGCTCAGAGGCGGCTGCGGATCTCCCACAGGTCGGGGAACACCGGCTGGAACAGCGTGCGCCGCAGGTAGCCGACACCGTCCGACCCGCCGGTGCCCTGCTTGGTGCCGATGGTGCGCTGCACCATCATCACGTGGCGGTACCGCCACTCCTGCAGGCCCTCGTCGAGATCGGTGAGCAGCTCGAGGAACTCGGTGCGTGCCGGGTCGGTGCGGTAGATCTGGACCAGCACGGCCTGGACGCCCTCGGACGGCTCGGTCGGCGCCGTTGCGGGGCGGTCGAGCACCTCGGCGGGCACGTCGTGGCCCGTGCGGGCGAGGTGCGCGACGACGGCGTCCCACACCGACGGCTGCTCCAGGCGCGCCGCCAGCCGGTCCGCCCCGGGCATCCCTCGGAACCGCTCGAGGTGGCGCGGGTCCTTGTGGCCGAGCCGGTACTCGAGCTCGCGGAACTGGACCGATTCGAACCCGCTGGACGTGCCGAGGAAGTCCCGGAAGCTGAGGAACTCCAGTGGCGTCATGGTCTCCAGCACGTCGAGCTGGCCGACCATGGTCTTCAGGATCGCTCGCACCCGCTTGAGCTGGTGCTGACCGCGGACCAGCTGGTCGGTGTCGACGTGGGCGACGAGCTGGTCGAGCTCGTGCAGCACCTGCTTGAACCACAGCTCGTAGACCTGGTGCACGACGATGAACAGCATCTCGTCGTGCTCGGGGCCCTCGGAGCGCATGCGCTGCAGGTCGAGCAGCTCGGGCACGCAGAGGTAGTCCTGGTACGTCATCGACGCCGACATGCGCGGCCTCCCGGTCCAGCTCGTCGGGGCGCATGATGGCGCGCCCCCGGCTCGCGTGCAGCGAACCGGGGGCGCGTCGTGTCCCAGGGGGTCGGTCAGGTCACTCGACGACGAACTCGGCGACCATGCCCTGCATGGCGTGCGGGGCGCCGTCGCCCATGTCCGGCGGGCCGTCCTCACCGGCCGCGCCGGAGAAGGCCTGCTCGACCACCTCGGGGTCGGCACCGACGGGGATGAAGCAGGTGGCCACGTAGCGGCCGGTGTCGGTCAGGGTCAGGTCGCCGTCGATCACCGTGCCGGCCTCTCCCGGGGCGGCCGCGGCCACGCCGACGAAGGTCAGCGAGGCCATCGCCGACGCCCGTGCCGCGGCCGGTGACCTCGCGGCCGCCCGCGACGCCCTGCAGGCCAGCCGTGCCACCGCCCGGCGGATCGGCGAGGAGGTCTACGCCGTCCCGTGGCGCCGGGTCGAGGACCGGCTGGCGGAGGCCGTGGCACGCCGGTGAGGCGGCCTCGGCTCAGGCCGCGTCGAAGGCGATGGCGCACGGACGGGACGCGTGCTGCTCGATGTCGGTCGTCGACACGACGACGAGCTGGCCGCTGACGAGCTCGAACACGGCCGCCTGGTCGTGTGCCCGCGCGAGCGCGCAGGCGTCGGGGCGGGTCCAGCCGGAGACGGCGAAGGAGTCCTCGCACCAGCTGCCGTCCGGGCTGCACCCGCGAGCCGGGTACCAGGCCGCGTCGCGGTGGTCGAGCTCGCGGCGCAGGGCGTCGTTGCGGCGGTCGTTCTCGTCGTCCGGCAGCCGCTGTGACCCGGGGTTCCACGCCGTCACGACGTGAACGGGTTCGGACAGCGCCACCGGGAGCGTCCCGGAGGCCGGGGCGTCGGTGGGCGTGACGGTCAGCACCCCGGAGGGAAGCTCGACGGTCACGATGGTGGATGTGTAGTGCGCCCAGGGGATGTCGGGCATCGGTGCCAGTCCACTGCGGGTCGGCGTCGTCGTCGTGCCACGAGGGTGCCATCGGCGCAGCGAACCTCGCACGGACGCGCGTCAGCCGGCGGGGTAGAACCCGGCCTCGCGGGCGGGGCCGGTCCAGCTGGCCAGCGTGCGCAGGTACCCGGTGCGCTCGAAGGCGTCCGGGTCGACCGCGTTGCCCTGGCTCGCGCTGCCGGTCAGCTGCCGGACCGAGTCGTACCCGTGCGCGTCCATCCACCGTTCGAGGTCGGCCAGCACGTGCTGGACGTGGCCGGTCCCGTGCCGCAGCAGCGCCGAGGCCATCATGGCGACGTCCGCACCGACGAGCAGGGCCTTGGCCACGCCGGTCGCGTCGTGGATGCCGGTGGTCATCGCCAGCGACGCGTCGACGCGACCGCGGAGGATGGCGGTCCACCGCAGCGGCAGCAGCTGCTCCTGCGGGCTGGACAGGTCCAGGTGCGGGCGGATCTCCCGGGTCTCGATGTCGACGTCGGGTTGGTAGAAGCGGTTGAAGAGCACGAGCCCCTCGGCGCCGGCATGGACCAGCCGGTCCGCCAGCACCCCCAGGGCCGTCCACCACGGGCTCAGCTTCACCGCGACGGGAACCTGGACGGCGAGGCAGATCTCCTCGACCACCTCCACGAGCTCGTTCTCGATCTCGCGCGGGTCGTCCAGCAGCGAGACCGCCAGCCGGTAGGCGTTCAGCTCGATGGCGTCGGCGCCGGCGTCCTCGAGCTCCTGCGCGTAGCGCAGCCACCCGCCCCGGCTGACCCCGTTGAGGCTGGCGATGACCGGCACGTCGACGGCGTCCACCACGGCCTCGAGGTGGCGCAGGTAGCGGTCCGGACCGCCGACCGGGTCCTCGGCAAGGCCGGGGAGGTGGCCGTCCGGGGCCTCGGCCTGGTGCCACGACGTCCGCTCGATCATGGCCTCGAGCTCGCGGGACTCGTGGAGGATGGCCTCCTCGAACA
This sequence comes from uncultured bacterium, assembly GCA_963796225.1. Classification (GTDB taxonomy): domain Bacteria; phylum Actinomycetota; class Nitriliruptoria; order Nitriliruptorales; family Nitriliruptoraceae; genus CAWCLK01. The sequence continues at coordinate 96,037 of CAWCLK010000014.1, read as the reverse complement.
GGCTCGGGAGCACGACCGCCCCGATGCCCGCGTCGACCAGCGCGCGGACCGTGTCGAGGTCCCCGGTCATGGGCGAGCTGGACGCGACCAGGGGCGATCGCAGCTCCCGGCCGAGGTAGTGCGCGGACAACTTCGCGCTCGCTCCATCGCTCAACCCATTCGGGCTCGCTCCACCGCTCAACCCATTTGGGCTCGCTCCATCGCTCGACCGACCCATGGCTGCTCCTCCGGGGGTGGTGCGGAACCCTAGGAACGCCCTCCCGCGTGCACAGGGGCCGACGGGCCCATCGGGACGGGCCGAAGGACCCTCACGCCCCGTCGGGCTGCAGATCCTCCAGGCTGGCCCCGTCCTGCACGGCGCGACGTCGCCCCATGACCGCACGCGGCTGGTCGATGCCGACGACGCCGGCGAGGCGGCCGTCCCGCAGGTAGCCGACGACCCAGTCCTGTCCGTCGAGGTCCCCGTCGAGCGGCACGACCTCGTCGTCGGCACGGACGTGCCCGAGCGCCTGCACCTTGTGGCCGAACTGGTCGGACCACACGTACGGGACGGGGTCGTGCACCTGGTCGCCGCCGAGGAGGTTGGCCGCCACCGTCATGGCGTGGTCCATCGCCCCGGTCCAGTGCTCGACCCGCAGCAGCTGCCCGTACCGGGCGCTGGGCCACCGGGCGACGTCGCCCACCGCCCACACGTGGCCGCCCCCGCCCTCGGCACGGCAGCGGTCGTCGGTCACCACGCCGTCCTCCAGCCGCAGTCCCGAGCCCTCGAGCCAGTCGGTCGTCGGGGCCACGCCGATTCCGACCACCACCGCGTCGGCCTCGACGAGCTCGCCGTCGGCGGTCCGCACGCCGGTCACCTGCCCGTCCCGCCCCTCGATCCCGGCGACGCCCGTCCGGAGGCGCAGGTCGACACCGGCGTCGCGGTGCAGCCGGGCCAGCGCCCCGCCGACCACCGGCCCCACCCCACGGACGACCGGGGCGGTGTCGGCCTCGAGGACGGTGACCTCCACGCCGAGGGCGCGCGCGGAGGAGGCGACCTCCGACCCGATGAACCCCGCGCCGACCACGACCAGGTGCTCGGCGGTCGCCAGCCGGTCGCGCAGCCGGGCCGCGTCGTCCACGGTGCGCAGGACCACCACGCCCTCGAGGTCGGGCTGGCCGGGGAGCCGTCGGGGCGTCGCGCCGGTCGCGACGACGACGTCGTCGCCGACCACGGACGTGCCGTCGTCGAGCTCGACCCGGCGCTCGTCGGGCCACAACCGCGTGGCGGTCCTGCCGAGGTGCAGCTCGGCCCCGTCGTAGAGGTCCGCGGGGCCCAGGTCGAGCGTGTCGCGATCGGTCGTGCCCTGCAGGAACTGCTTGGACAGCGGCGGGCGGTCGTAGGGCAGGTGCGGCTCTGCCCCGACCAGGACGGGCGTGCCCTCCCACCCCTTGCGTCGCAGGGTGCGCAGCAGCCGGTTGGCGGCCAGTGACGCGCCGACGACGACGAGGCGATCGGGAGCGGGCATCGCGGGTCCTCGCATCGGCGTGCGGACTACGGTTGGTAGCAGGCCCGTCGACGCGTGGGAGCATCGGGCCGCCCCGACCGAGGACCGCGCATGCCGTCGCTGGCGGAGCTCACGCCGGCCGAGTGCTGGACACGGCTGGAGGCCGAGTACACGGCCCTGCTGTCCTTCGCCCACGAGGACGACCTCCACTGCCTGCCGGTGAACGTGTGCGTGCGCGACCGGCAGGTCTGGTTCCGCAGCGCCGAGGGACTCAAGCTGCGCGCCGCGCGGGCCGGCGTGCGCATGGCGGTGGCGGTCGAACGCCACGACGCGATCGAGCACGGCGGCTGGAGCGTCAGCGCCCGGGGCCCGGCCTCCGTCGAGGAGGAGGGGCCCCCGCCCGGGCGTGGCCCGATCGTGCGACCGTGGCGGCGAGGGGCGGCGGGCGGGGCGTGGATCCGGGTCGCCGTGGACACGATCACGGGGCGCCAGCTCGTCGCCGGGACCATCCCGTCCTGACCCCGAGAAGGTCCTCGCTCCGGGGGGTCCTTCGGCTCCTGCGCGGGCGGGCGTCCGGTCCGAGACTCGTGGCAGTCGTCGAGTCGAGGAGACCATCATGACGGCCCGAATCGTCGTCGGGGTGGATGGGTCGGCGCACGCCCGCCTCGCCCTGGCCCACGCGGTCGAGGAGGCCCGCCGGCGCAACGCCACCGTCGATGCCGTGTACGCCTACGCCCCGCCGGTCTACTGGTCCGCCCCCGAGTTCGGGGTGCTGATCCCACGGCCCGAATCGGAGGTCGTCGAGGACGCGACCCAGCTGCTCGAACGCGAGCTGGCCGACGTCCCTGCCGACGTCGACGTCGAGCCCGTCGTCGTCGAGGGGCCCGCCGCGCGGGCGCTCCTGGAGACCGCGAAGGGCGCCGACCTGCTGGTCGTCGGGTCGCGCGGCCGGGGTGGGTTCATGGGCCTGCTGCTGGGCTCCACGAGCCACCAGGTCGTGACCCACGCGACCTGCCCGGTCGTGGTCGTGCCCATGCACATGGCGGAGCCGGCGTCGGCTGCCGACCACGACGCCGCCTGATCGTCTGCCGGGCAACCGCCAGCGGACGAGAAGCAGCGGGGGTGACGTGGAGAGGTCGTCACCCCCGCTGCGTGGTGGCCTGGCTCGGCCCGATGTCGAGTCGGACCGGCGACCGTCAGGCCACAGGTGTGGAGGACTCGCGCGGGCCGATGGGCACGTCGGCGAGTCGGAGGTCGGCGGCGTGGGAGATCAGCGCCTCCAGTCGGTCGGCGACGTCGTGGACGAAGCGGTGGATCACCGCCTCGGCGAGCCGACGTGTGATCGTGCGGTCGACCACGCGCCCGATGGGGCCGAGCGGCGGCTCGTAGCTGCCGGCCAGGGTGACCTGCACCATCGGCGGGTGCAGCGACATGGCCGCGACCTCGAGGGTCGCGTTCACCGTCGGGAACAGCACGTGGCCCTCGGCGGCACGCCACGTGATGGGCAGCACGCCCCGCAGCTGCTCGACCGGGTCGAACTCGCCGAGCTCGACGACGACGTCCCGGCTCAGCTCGAAGCCGCCGACGTCGACGTGCAGGTTCGACACGACCTGGTCGGCGTGGCGCATGGAGGTGTCCGTGGCCGACTGCAGCAGTCCCTCGGGGTCCTCCGCCAGCATCGCGATGGCGTCGTCGTAGGGCACGTCGGCGTACGCGTACGCGTAGAGCGGTCGGGTGGTCATGGCGATCTCTCCTGGTCGCTGGTCACCACCATGCCGTGGTCGCGCGCCATCGCACAGGGCCCCCCGGCACATCGGGCAGGGGCCTGTCGGCCCTCCCGCGAGGGTCCGCCCGGCCCTGCCGGTCGCGAAGGGCCGCCCGCATCCTCGTCCCAGCGTCCTGCGGAGAGGCGGGGCGCACGAGGCAGGAGAGGACCGCCATGAGCACGACCACGCCGCACCTGGACCGCAACGGGCTGGAGGTGCTCGGTCCCGACGAGTGCCTGCGGCTGCTCGGCTCCGAGCCCGTCGGACGCCTGGCGTTCGTGGCGAAGGGCGGGCCGACGATCCTCCCCGTCACCTACGTGGTCAGCCACGGGGGCGTCGCCTTCCGCACCGCCGCCGGCTCGAAGCTCGACGTCGCGCTGATGGGACGCCCGGTGGCCTTCGAGGTCGACGGGATCGACCGTGACCGACGGACCGGTTGGAGTGTCGTCCTGCGGGGCGTCGCCGAGTTCGTCGAGGACCCGGACCGCATCGCGGAGCTCGACGAGCGCGACCTGCACCCGTGGAGCGCGCACGCCGAGCACGGGGCCTGGGTCCACGTGCGGGCCGACGAGATCTCCGGCCGCCGCCTGACCTGACGGCGCCGTCCCGCGCTCGCGCATCCCTCGGTCCCACGAAGGTTCTCCCGATGACGTCCCACGTACTCGACGGCAACGAGGCCGCCGCACGGATCGCCTATGCCCTCAGCGAGGTGGTGGCGATCTACCCGATCACCCCGGCGTCCCCCATGGGTGAGCTGGCCGACGCCTGGGCGTCGACCGAGCGGCCCAACCTGTGGGGGGTGGTCCCGCGCGTCGTCGAGATGCAGTCCGAGGGCGGCGCCGCCGGGGCGCTGCACGGTGCCCTGCAGAAGGGCTCCCTGGCCACCACCTTCACGGCGTCGCAGGGCCTGCTGCTGATGCTGCCCAACATGTTCAAGATCGCCGGCGAGCTGACGCCCGCGGTCATCCACGTCGCCGCCCGGACGGTCGCCACCCACGCCCTGTCGATCTTCGGCGACCACTCCGACGTGATGGCGGCCCGCACCACCGGCTGGGCGATGCTCGCGTCGTCGTCGGTGCAGGAGGCCCAGGACCTGGCGGCCGTCGCGCACGCGGCCACGCTGGCGTCCCGCGTGCCCTTCCTCCACTTCTTCGACGGCTTCCGGACCTCGCACGAGCTCAACCGGATCGAGGTGGTCGACGACGACGTGCTCCGGGCGCTGGTCGACGACGCCGACGTCCACGCCCACCGGCTCCGTGGCCTCGACCCCGACCGCCCGGTCCTGCGTGGATCCGCGCAGAACCCGGACGTGTTCTTCCAGGCCCGGGAGGCATGCAACCCCTACTACGAGGCCGTCCCGGGGATCGTCCAGGAGGCGATGGACGCCTTCGCCGAGCAGACCGGCCGCCGCTACCACCTCGTCGACTACACCGGCCATGCCGAGGCCGACCGGGTCCTGGTGGTCATGGGCTCCGGCGCGGGCGCGATCGAGGAGACCGTCGAGGAGCTGACGGCCCGGGGCGAGCGGGTCGGTGTGCTCACCGTCCGGCTGTACCGGCCGTTCCCGGTCGAGGCGTTCCTCGACGCGCTGCCGCCCACCGTCCGGCGGGTCGGGGTGCTCGACCGCACCAAGGAGCCCGGCGCGGTGGGCGAGCCCCTGTTCACCGACGTCGCCACGGTGCTGGCCGAGGCCGCCACCAGCGGCCGCATCGACCCGGCGCACCTGCCCCGGGTCGCCGGTGGGCGCTACGGGCTGTCGTCGAAGGAGTTCACCCCGGCGATGGTCGCCGGCGTCTTCGACGCCCTCGACCGCGACGACCCGCCGCGCCGGTTCACGGTCGGCATCCACGACGACGTGACCAAGCTGTCGCTGGAGCCGGCGGCCTTCGAGCTTCCGCGGGGCGAGGGCGCCTACGAGGCCGTCTTCTACGGCCTCGGCAGTGACGGGACGGTCGGTGCCAACAAGAACACGGTGAAGATCGTCGGCGAGCACACCGACCTGCACGCCCAGGGCTACTTCGTCTACGACTCGAAGAAGTCCGGCGCGCAGACGGTCTCCCACCTGCGTTTCGCGCCGGTCGCCGATCCGCTCGACCTACCTGGTCCAGCAGGCCGACTTCGTCGCCTGCCACCAGTTCACGTTCCTGATGACGCGGGACGTGCTCGAGCTCGCCCGGCCCGGGGCGACGGTCCTGCTCAACGCCCCGCTGCCCGCGAGCCGGGTGTGGGACGCGCTGCCCGAACCGGTCCAGCGCACCATCATCGATCGTGACCTGACCCTGTACACCATCGACGCCACCCACGTGGCCAACGAGGTCGGCCTCGGCGGCCGCATCAACACCGTCATGCAGCCCTGCTTCTTCGAGCTGTCCGGGATCCTGCCCCACGAGGAGGCGATGGAGGCCATGCATGCGTCCGTGCGGGCCACCTACGGCCGCCGCGGGCGTGAGGTCGTCGACCGCAACCTGCAGGCCATCGACCGCGCGCTCGAGGCGATGGAGCGCGTCGAGGTCCCCGACCGGGTGACCTCCACCCTCGGCCGCCGTCCCGCCGTCCCCGAGGACGTGCCGGACTTCGTCGAACGGGTCACCGCCCGCATGCTCGCCGGCGAGGGGGACCTGCTGCCGGTGTCCGCACTGCCCGTCGACGGGACCTTCCCGACCGGCACCACCCAGTACGAGAAGCGGTCCATCGCCACGGAGATCCCGATCTGGGACCCGGACATCTGCATCGACTGCGGCAAGTGCGCGATCGTCTGCCCGCACGACGCGATCAAGATGAACGTGTTCGAGCCGGACGCCATCGACGGCGCCCCCGACAGCTTCGTGGTCAAGGACTTCAAGGCCCGCGAGCTGGACCGGCCGCACCTGCTGCGGATCCAGGTCGCCCCCGACGACTGCACCGGCTGCCACGTGTGCGTCGAGCAGTGCCCGGCCAGCAGCAAGCAGGTGGCCGGCCACAAGGCCATCAACATGGAGCCCGTCGAGGAGCACCGCGACGTCGAGCGGGTCAACCTGGAGTTCTTCCAGTCGATCCCGCGGCTCGACCGCGACCTCATGCCCCACGACACCGTGAAGGGCTCGCAGCTGCTCGAACCGCTGTTCTCGTACTCGGGCGCGTGCGCCGGCTGCGGCGAGACGCCGTACCTGAAGCTGCTGACCCAGCTGTTCGGGGACCGGATGCTCGTCGCCAACGCGACCGGCTGCTCGTCGATCTACGGCGGCAACCTGCCCACGACCCCGTGGGGCACCAACGCCGACGGCCGGGGCCCCGCCTGGGCCAACAGCCTGTTCGAGGACAACGCCGAGTTCGGCCTCGGGATGCGCCTCGGGCTCGAGGAGCAGACCGCCATCGCCCGCCACCTGCTCACCCAGCACGCGGGACAGGTCGGCGACGACCTCGTCCGGGCGATCCTCGACGCGGACCAGTCGACCGAGCCGGGCGTCCGTGCCCAGCGCGAACGTGTCGACGAGCTGCGGAACCGCCTGGCCGACGTCACCGACCCGTCGGTGGCGCACCTGCGGACCCTGATGGACACGCTCGTCCGCAAGGACGTCTGGATCATCGGCGGCGACGGGTGGGCCTACGACATCGGCTTCGGCGGCCTCGACCACGTCCTCGCGTCCGAGGTCAACGTCAACGTCCTCGTCATGGACACCGAGGTCTACTCGAACACGGGGGGCCAGTCGTCCAAGGCCACGCCCGCGCGGGGCGGTCGCGAAGTTCGCCACGGCCGGCAAGGGCATCCCGAAGAAGGACCTCGGGGCGCTCGCGATGCAGTACGGCACCGTGTTCATCGCCCAGATCGCGATGGGGGCCAACGAGGTCCAGACCATCCGCGCGCTGCAGGAGGCGGCCGCGTGGGACGGGCCGTCGCTGGTCCTGGCCTACTCGACGTGCATCGCGCACGGCTTCGACATGAAGAACTCGATGCACCAGCAGCGGGACGCGGTCAAGAGCGGCTACTGGCCGCTGTACCGGTTCCGCCCGCAGTTCGAGGAGCACGCCAAGCCGTTCCACCTCGACTCGCGCAAGCCGTCCATGCCCGTGGCCGAGTTCGCCCGCTCCGAGGGCCGGTTCGCGATGCTGGCGCGGTCGCACCCCGAACGCGCCGCCGAGCTGCTCACGCTGGCCCAGGCCGACGTCGACGAACGCTGGCACTACTACGAGCAGCTGGCCGGCGTGGAACGCACCGTCCCGCACGAGCCGGGGGCCATCGTCGACGAGGCCGGCGCTGCGGCCGAGGAGGTGGGCTGATGGACCTCACCACCACCTACCTGGGCCTGCAGCTGCGGTCGCCCCTGGTCGCCTCGGCCGGTCCCCTGACCGGTCGGCTGGACGGCCTGCGCCAGCTCCAGGACGCCGGCATCGCGGCGGTCGTGCTGCCGAGCCTGTTCGAGGAGCAGGTCGTCCACGACGAGTTCGAGACCACCGCGCTGTTCGGCGACGGGGGCGGCAACCCCGAGGCCACCAGCTACTTCCCGGACCTGGCCGACCTCGAGTCCGTCAGCGAACGCCACCTGCGCCACGTCGAGGAGGCGAAGGCCGCCCTCGACGTCCCCGTGATCGCCAGCCTCAACGGCGGCACCCCGGGTGGGTGGACCCGCTACGCGCGCCTGCTGGCCGACGCCGGGGCGGACGCGCTCGAGCTGAACCTGTACCGCGTCGCCGCGGACCCGAGCGTGTCCGGCGCCGACCTCGAGGACCAGGAGGTCGAGCTGGTCGCCATGGTCCGCGACGCGATCGGCATCCCCCTGGCCGTGAAGGTCGGGGCGTACTACAGCGCGTTCGCGCACATGGCCACGCGACTCGTGGACGCCGGCGCGGACGGGCTCGTGCTGTTCAACCGCTTCTACCAGCCCGACATCGAGCCGCTCACCCGGCGGGTCGTGCCGGCCCTGGAGCTGTCGACGTCGGCCGAGCTGCGCCTGCCCCTGCGATGGACGGCACTCCTCGACGGCAGGGTGGACGCCTCCATCGGCCTGACCACCGGCGTGCACACCGGCCTCGACGCCGCCCGCGCCGTGTTGGCCGGCGCGGACGTGGCGATGATGACCTCGGCCCTGCTGCGCCATGGTCCCGGGCACGTCCGGACGGTCGAGCAGGAGCTCGTCGCCTGGGCCGAGGAGTTCGACGTCACGGCGATCGGCGAGCTGCGCGGCAGCGCCAGCCAGCGCCACGTCGCCGACCCCGAGGCCTTCGAACGCGCCAACTACATCGGCGGCCTGGTCGACTACAGCAACTCGTTCTCGAGCGCCCAGGGCCTCGGCCCCTGGTGAGCCCGCTCTGCCCCCACCCCGCCTCCTCGATCCCGAGGAGGCGGGGCGGACCTGAGCCCACGTTCCCCTCCTCGCGACCGAGGAGCTCCTCGATCCCGAGGAGGTGGACCGGGGATGAGCCCCGGTTTCCCTCCTCGGGATCGTGGTGGTCGTCAGGCCGTGGTGCCCGGGCCCTGCGACCCGATGGTGGCCCGGGCCGCGGCCAGGCGGGCCGTGGCGACCCGGTGCGGGGAGCACGACACCTCGTCGAACCCGACCGCGTCGAAGAACGTGATCGAGTCGGGGTCACCGCCGTGCTCGCCGCACACGCCGATCTCGGTGGGCGAGTCCTGCGCGCGGGCCGCCTCGACCGCCATGCGGACGAGCTGGCCGACGCCGTCGACGTCCAGCGAGCGGAACGGGTCCTCGGGCAGGATCTTCTGGTCGAGGTACAGCGGCATCAACCGGGCCTCGATGTCGTCGCGGGAGAACCCGAACGTCATCTGGGTCAGGTCGTTGGTGCCGAAGGAGAGGAAGTCGGCCTGGGCCGCGAGCGCCCCGCACAGCACCGCGGCCCGCGGGGTCTCCACCATCGCCCCGACCTTCACGTCGAGGTCACCGTCGGCACGCGCGTCCGCCTCGGCGACGCGCTGGCGGACGTGCTCGAGGGCACGTTCGAGCTCGGCCGGGGCGGACACCAGCGGGATCATGATGCGCACCCGCGGGTCGAGCCCCCGCCCGCGCAGCTCCACGGCCGCGTCGAGCAGGGCACGGACCTGCATGTCGTACAACCCCGGACGGAGCAGCCCGAGGCGCACGCCGCGGATGCCCAGCATCGGGTTCTCCTCGCGCCACATCAGGGCCGCGTCGAGGCGGTGCTTGTCGTCCGCGTCCAGCGTCCCGAGGGCGTCGGACACGAGCAGCTGCTCGACCGGCGGGAGGAACTCGTGCAGCGGCGGGTCGAGCAGGCGCACCGTGACGGGCAGCCCGTCCATGACCTCGAGCAGGTCGAGGAAGTCGGTCTTCTGCACCTCGTAGAGCTCGGCCAGCGCGGCCTGCTCCTCGTCGTGGCTCTCCGCGAGGATCGCTCGTTGCACGATCGGCAGCCGGTCCCCGAGGAACTGGTGCTCGGTGCGGCACAGGCCGATGCCCTCGGCCCCGTGCTCGCGGGCGACCCGGGCATCGGGGCCGGTGTCGGCGTTGGCCCACACCCGAAGGCGCCGGACCTCGTCGGCCCAGCCGAGCAGCCGTTCGAGCGCCGGCGGGGTCTCGGGTGCCTGGACGGGCACCGCGCCGAGGACGACCTCGCCGGTGGTGCCGTCGACGGAGATCACGTCGCCGGCCACCACCTCGACGTCGCCGACGTGGAAGCGCGTGCCGTCGCGGTCGATGACCACGGCCTCGGCCCCGCAGACGGCGGGGGTGCCGATGCCGCGCGCGACCACGGCGGCGTGCGAGACGAGCCCGCCGCGGCTGGTCAGGATCGCCTTGGCCGCGATCAGCCCGTGCAGGTCCTCGGGGGAGGTCTGTGCGCGGACCAGGACGACGTCCTCGCCGGCGGCGGCGCGTGCCTGGGCCTCGTCGGCGGTGAACACGACGCGCCCCACCGCCGCGCCCGGCGACGCGCCCAGCCCGGTCGCGAGGACCTGGTAGGTCGCGTCGGGGGCGAAGCTCGGGTGCAGGAGCCGTTCCATCTGCTCGCACGAGAAGCGGCTGACGGCGGTGGTGTGGTCGATCAGGTCCTCGTCGGCCATCTCCACGGCCATGCGCAGCGCGGCTCGCGCGGTGCGCTTCCCGACACGGGTCTGCAGCAGGTACAGGTGACGGTCCTCGATGGTGAACTCGAGGTCGCACATGTCCTGGTAGCGCTCCTCGAGGCGGGCCATGACGTCGACCAGCTCGTCGTGCTGCTCGGGGAAGGTCGTGGCCAGGTCGGCCAGGGGCAGCGTGTTGCGGATGCCCGCGACGACGTCCTCGCCCTGGGCGTTGACGAGGAAGTCGCCGACGGCCGTCGCCTCGCCGGTGGCCGGGTCGCGCGTGAAGGCCACGCCGGTCCCCGAGTCGTCGCCGGTGTTGCCGAAGACCATCAGCTGGACGTTGACCGCCGTGCCGAGGTCGTCCGGGATGCCCTCGAGCTTGCGGTAGTCCCGCGCGCGACGGCCGTCCCAGGAGCGGAAGACGGCCTCGATCGCGGCCTCGAGCTGCGCCCACGGGTCGACGCGCAGCGCCGGCGACGGGTTGGCCTCGGCGGTGACGTCCTCGTAGGCGGCGACCAGCGCCGCCATGCCCGCGGCGTCGAGCTCGCTGGCCTCGTGCGCCCCGTGGGCGGCGAGCACCTCGCGCGTGGCGGTGTCGAAGGCGTCGTCCGGGATGCCCAGCACGATGCGGCCGAACAGCTCCAGCACGCGGCGCAGGGCGTCGTCGGCGAAGCGCGGGTCGGCAGTGCGATCGGCCAACCCCGGGCGGGTGGCGGCCGTGAGCCCGAGGTTGAGGATGGTGTCCATCATCCCGGGCATGGAGAACTTGGCCCCGGACCGCACCGAGACGAGCAGCGGACGGGTGGGGTCGCCGAAGACGAGTCCGGTCTGCTCCTCCAGCGTGCCGATCGCCTGGCGGACCTCGTCCATGAGCCCGGGCGGCATGGCGTGGTCGTCGGCCATCCACGCGCGGCAGGCCTCGGTGGTGATCGTGAAACCGGGGGGCACGGGAAGGCCCATGCGGGTCATCTCGGCCAGGTTGGCCCCCTTGCCCCCGAGGAGGTCCTTCTGGTCGGCGGACCCCTCGCGGAAGTGGCGGACCCAGCGCAGCGGCGTGGTGGGCACGGTGGAGCTCCTGTGGATGGTCGTGGGGCCCAGACTCGCGGGGTGGGGGACCGGCGCACAGGGCCATGTGCCCCCTCGGGCAGGGGTCCATCGGGCCGTCAGGTCCCGAACGGTGGTTGCACGTGCACCCAACTCCCGACCCGATCGGACCTCCCCGTGCCGACCGCCACCGCGTCCACGCAGGGCTACATCGAGGACGAGTTCGTCCGCGACACCGCGTACATCGCGCGCCGCATCACCGCCGACCCGGACGCCGACTGGCCGGTGGAGGCCGGCCGGTACCGGCTCGTGGCCGCCCGTGCGTGCCCGTGGGCGAACCGGGCGGTGATCGTCCGGCGCCTGCTCGGCCTCGAGGACGCCATCTCCATGGGGATGTGCGGCCCCGTCCACGACTGGCGCAGCTGGACCTTCGACCTCGACCCGGGCGGGGTGGACCCGGTGCTGGGCATCGAGCGGCTGCGCGAGGCCTACCTGGCCGCGGACCCCGACTACCCCAAGGGCATCACCGTGCCGGCGATGGTCGACGTCCCCACGCGGACAGGTCGTCACCAACGACCACCCGCAGATGACGCTCGACTTCTCGACCGAGTGGACCGCGCACCACCGCGACGGTGCCCCCGACCTCTTCCCGGAGGATCGGCGCGAGGAGGTGCTCGAGGTCGCGGACTCGTTCTACGAGGACGTCAACAACGGGGTCTACAAGTGCGGGTTCGCCGGGCGCCAGTCCAGCTACGAGGCGGCGTACACGGCCCTGTTCGACCGCCTCGACGAGCTGTCGCGCCGCCTCGAACGCCAGCGCTACCTGGTGGGGGACACGATCACCCACGCCGACGTCCGGCTGTTCACCACCCTCGTGCGCTTCGACCCCGTCTACCACGGTCACTTCAAGTGCAACCGGTCGAAGCTGACCGAGATGCCCGTGCTGTGGGCCTATGCCCGGGACCTGTTCCAGACGCCCGGGTTCGGCGACACGATCCACTTCCCGCAGATCAAGCAGCACTACTACGGGACCCACACGGACGTGAACCCCACCGGGATCGTGCCGTGCGGACCCACGCTGGAGGACTGGGCAACCCCTCACGACCGCGAGGAGCTCGGCGGCTCGCCCTTCGGTGACGGCACCCCGCCACCGCCGCCCCCGGAGCACGAGCAGGTCCCCGACGACGCCAACCCGGCGCTCGCCGCGCTGCGCCAGCCGGCCTGATCGTGTCAGAACGCGCCCCGCGGCGCGAGCCGGCGTGGATAGCGTTGGTCGTGTCGCAGGAACCGGGAGGTCGTCATGTCCTGGCACTGGGTTCACGAGAAGCACCCCGTGTGGAACGCGGACAAGCAGCGGGTGATCGGGGGTGCGCCCGACGGGGCGTTCATCCTGCCCTTCACCGTCGGGGAGGAGCTGTCCGGTGACTGGTGGGCCGTGCACGAGGACGGCGAGGACGGTCCCGTCGTCGGGTACGCGCGGCTCGACATCACCTTCGGTGGTGACGCCGAGATGCTGCTCGCGACCGATCCCGACCGGCAGGGCGAGGGCATCGGATCGTTCATCCTCGCCCACCTCGAACGCGAGGCCGCCGACCGGGACATCAACTACCTGTTCAACACCATTCGCGACCACGACCAGCGACCGCAGGTGCATGCGTGGCTGACCGCCCACGGGTTCGACGGGGCCATGGACGGCGACCTGCGCAAGCGGGTCCGACCGACCGCGGCCTGAGCCCACCGGACCCGCCCCGCCTGCGGATGGGCACCGCCGCGGGGCGCTTCGTCGTCGCCGCCACGGTCGCGGGGTCCGCCGTGGCGATGATCACCCAGACCGTGGTGAACGTCGCGCTGCCCGACATCGCGTCCGGGCTGGGCACCGGGACGCTCGGGGCGCAGTGGGTGGTCAACAGCTACATGCTCGCCCTGGCCAGCGGGATCCTGATCGGCGGGGCGCTGGGGGACCGGTTCGGGCGACGCCGGATCTTCCTGCTCGGCACCAGCGTGTTCGCCGCCGCCTCGGTCGCGGCTGCCGCCGCCCCGACCCTGGCCGTCCTGCTCGGGGCGCGTGCGGTCATGGGGATCGGCGGGGCGCTGCTCACCCCGGGCAGCCTGGCCATCCTCGAGGCCTCCTTCCACCCGACCGACCGGTCCGCAGCGATCGGGGCGTGGTCGGGCCTGGGAGGCGTCGCCGCGGCGATCGGCCCACTGCTCGGGGGGTTCCTGCTGGACGTGGCCGGCTGGCGGGTGCTGTTCCTGGTGAACCTGCCGGTGTGCCTGCTGGCGATCGTGCTGGCGGTGGGCCGCGTGCCCGAGAGCCGCGACGTCGAGGCCGCCACCCACCGCCTCGACCTGGCCGGCACGCTGACGGGCGCGGTCGGCCTGGCGGGCCTCACGTACGGGCTCATCGCCCTGGGCGACGGCGTCGACCCGGCCGTGGTGGTCGCGTTGGTCGTCGGGGCGGCTGCGCTGGTGGCGTTCCTGGTCGTCGAACGGCGCGTCGACGGTCCGCTCGTGCCGCTCGGCATGTTCGCCGACCGGGTCTTCACCGTGGCGAACCTGCTCACGTTCGTCGTGTACGCCGCGCTGGGTGGCGTGTTCTTCCTGCTCGTGGTGTTCCTGCGCCAGGTCCTCGGCTACTCGGGCCTGGCCGCCGGAGCCGCGACGCTGCCCATCACACTGCTGATGCTCGTCGGGTCGTCGTGGTCGGGGCGCCTGGCGGCGCGACACGGACCGCGCCTGCAGCTGACCGTCGGTCCCGCGCTGCTGGCCGTGGCCATGGTGGGGTACGGGCTGCTCGGGCCGGGGGCGGACTACCTCACCGACGTGCTGCCGTGGGTCCTGCTGTTCGGCGTGGGACTGACCACCATGGTGGCCCCGGTGACCGCGACCGTGCTGGCCGCCGCCGACGAACGGCGAGCCGGTGTCGCGTCGGGGATCAACAACGCGGTGGCACGGACGGCAGGGCTGCTCGCCGTGTCGGTGCTTCCCGCCGCCGCTGGGCTGGGGCCGGCCGCGTTGCAGGACCCCTCCCAGTTCGCCGACGGGTTCGCCGTCGCCATGCGGCTCAGTGCCGGCCTGGCCGTGGCAGGCGCGCTGCTGGCCTGGTTCGGGCTGCCCCGTGGCACCGCCGTGGGCGAGGACCGGGACGACGCGTCCGTCCCCGAGCTGTACGAGCGCCCCCACGCCTGGGTCGACTGCCCGCCGGGCTGCCTGCACGAGCATCACGCTGCACCGTGACCGCGGGCGTGCCACAGTGAGCACTCCCCACGGGAGCTGACCGGGAGCCACGAACCGTGCGAGACCTCACGCCCGACCCGTCCACCCTCGATCCGATCGAGACCGCCTCGGTCGACGAGCTGCGGTCGCTGCAGCTGGAGCGGCTGCAGTGGTCGTTGCGGCACGCCTACGACAACGTCGCGCACTACCGGCAGGCGTTCGACGACGCCGGTGTGCATCCCGACGACTGCCGGGAGCTGGCGGACCTGGCGCGGTTCCCGTTCACCACCAAGCAGGACCTGCGCGACCACTACCCGTTCGGGATGTTCGCGGTGCCGCGGGAGCAGGTGGTGCGCGTGCATGCCTCCTCGGGGACCACCGGGCGGCCCACGGTCGTCGGCTACACCGTCGACGACGTGTCGATGTGGGCCGACGTTGTGGCCCGGTCGCTCCGCGCGTCCGGGGTGCGCCCCGGCGACATCGTCCACGTGGCCTACGGGTACGGGCTGTTCACCGGCGGACTCGGGGCGCACTACGGCGCGGAGCGGCTCGGGTGCACCGTGGTTCCGGTGTCGGGCGGGATGACCGAGCGGCAGGTCCGGCTGATCGCCGACTTCCGCCCCGACGCCATCATGGTCACCCCGTCGTACATGCTGGCGCTGATCGACGAGATGCGCACGCAGGGGATCGATCCCCGCGACACGTCGCTCCAGGTCGGGATCTTCGGGGCCGAGCCGTGGACCGAGGCGATGCGCGCCGAGGTCGAGGAGGCCGTCGACATGCACGCGGTCGACATCTACGGGCTGTCCGAGGTGATCGGGCCCGGGGTCGCCAACGAGTGCGTCGAGACCAAGGACGGGTTGCACGTCTGGGAGGACCACTTCTACCCGGAGGTGATCGACCCCGACACGGGGGAGGTCCTGCCCGACGGGGAGCGGGGCGAGCTGGTGTTCACCTCGCTGACCAAGCAGGCGATGCCGGTGGTGCGCTACCGGACGCGTGACCTCACGCGGCTGCTGCCCGGGACCGCCCGCACGATGCGCCGGATGGAGAAGGTCACCGGGCGGACCGACGACATGATCATCCTGCGCGGGGTGAACCTGTTCCCGACCCAGGTGGAGGAGCTGCTGCTCGGCGAACCGGACCTGGCGCCCCACTTCGAGTGCGTGCTGACCCGCCCCGATCGCATGGACCAGATGACGGTGCGGGTCGAGGTCCGCGACGAGTCGCTGTCGGCCGAGGACCGCCGCAGCGTCGCCGAGCGGCTGCGCCACCGCATGAAGGCCACGATCGGGGTGACCGCCGGCGTCGAGCTGGTCGAGCCGACGGCCCTGGTGCGGTCGGTGGGCAAGATCCAGCGCGTCCGCGACCTCCGGGACGGCACGTGACGTCGTCGACGGCGCGCCCCGCCGTCGACGGGGCGCGGGGCCTGTGGGTGGGCCTGTTCGCGGTGGCCTTCGGCACCAACGTCCCCACGCCGCTGCTGCTGGCGTACCGGGACCGGCTGGACTTCTCCGCCACCACGCTGACGCTGCTGTTCGCGGTGTACGCCGCGGGGCTCGTGCCGGCCCTGCTGCTGGCCGGCCCGTGGTCGGACCGGCGGGGACGGCGCCCCGTCGTCCTGCCCTTCGTCGTCCTGTCCGCGGTGGCGTCGCTGGTGCTGATGGGGGCGTCGAACACGCTGGCGGCGCTGTACGTCGGGCGGCTGCTGCAGGGCGTCGTGTCCGGTGTGGTGTTCAGCGTCGGCAGCGCGTGGCTGGCCGAGCTGCTCGGCGACCCCGCGGCGGCGTCCCGGCGGGCGGCCGCGGCCATGAGCCTCGGCTTCGGCGGCGGACCGCTCGTGTCCGGCCTGCTGGGCCAGTGGGGGCCCGCCCCGACCGTGCTGCCCTACCTCGTCCACCTCGCCGTGATGGTCGCGGCGCTGGTGCTGGTCCCGCGGGTCCCCGAGACCGTGACCCCACGCCCCGGACGTGGGCGGCTGATCCACCTCGGGGTCCCCGTGCCGGCGCGCAGCGCCTTCCTGGCGTTCGTGGTGCCCACGGCCCTGTGCGTGTTCACCTTCCCGTCGGTGTCGGTGACCGTCCTGCCCCTCCGGCTCCAGGCGGCCATGCCGGGGGCCGACCTCGCCGTGACCGGGCTGGTCGCCGGCGTGACCCTCGGCGTCGGGGTGCTGGTCCAGCCGCTCGAACGCCGCCTGGGCATGGGCCGGGCCGCCCCGACCGCGGCCCTGTCCGGGGCCGTCGGGCTCGGGCTGGGCCTGGTCGCCGCGGCCCTCGACCAGCCCGCGTTCCTGCTGCCGGCGGCCGCGCTGCTCGGGGCCGGGTACGGCCTGTCGCTGGCGGCGGGGCTGACGGCGACCCAGTGGCTCGCGGCACCCGAGGCGCGGGGCGCCCTGGTCGCCACCTTCTACGCGCTGACCTACCTGGGCTTCGCGGTGCCCGTCGTCCTGTCCGCCGTGTCGGAGGGCACCGCCTTCGACGGGGCGCTGCGCGTGCTCGTCGCGATCGCGCTGGGCGTGGGGGCCCTGCTGGCGTTCGGCCCGGGACGTCGACTGGTGGAGGCACGCCGCGCCGAGGTGCGTGCCCGGACCGCGGCCCGCACCGCCTGACGACCCCGCGGTGCCGCTCGGCCCGATCCACGGTGCCGACCGGCCCTGCCCGGAGCGGGGTCCGCCGGTCACGATCACGGGACCCGTCACCGAGGTGGTGCGTGCGCGCCGCTGTTGTCGCCTCGTCACCGCTGGCGCCGCCCGCCCGGGACATCGAGGCGGTCCGGGCCGCGGACGTCCACCGGCTGGCCGAATTCGCGCCCGACGGGCCTGACGTCGGACGAGGTACGGGCGCGGTTGGCCGAGCACGGTCCCAACGTGATCGAGGAGGTGGCGGCGTCCTCGGTGCTGCCCCGGCTGCTGGCGCAGTTCACCCACCTCATGGCGGTGCTGCTGTGGGTGGGCGGGCTCCTGGCCTTCGTGGCCGGCCTGCCCCAGCTCGGCGTCGCCGTGTGGCTGGTCAACCTGCTCAACGGCGCGTTCAGCTTCTGGCAGGAGCATCGCGCCGAACGGGCCGTGGCGGCGTTGCGGCGGCTGCTGCCCCAGCAGGCCCGCGTCGTCCGGGACGGCATGGAGCAGCTCGTCGCCGCGGAGGACCTCGTGCCCGGCGACGTGCTGCGGATCGACGCGGGGGACCGCGTGTCCGCGGACGCGCGGCTGGTCGACGAGCACGAGCTGCGCATCGACCAGTCGGCACTCACGGGCGAGCAGCACCCCGCGCGCCGTACGGCCCTCGCGCTGCCGCCTGGTCGGCGTCCGCCGGCGGAGCGGACCAACGTGGTGTTCGCGGGCACCACCGCGACGACGGGGCGGGGCACGGCGGTGGTGTTCGCCACGGGGATGGCCACCGAGTTCGGCGGCATCGCCGGCATGACGCAGGCCATGTCGCGCGAGCTCAGCCCCCTGCAGCGCGAGCTGGCGACGCTGACCCGCGTCGTGGGCGTCATCGCCGTGGCGGTCGGCCTCGTGTTCTTCGTCCTGGCGCAGGTGCTCACGCCCATGCCGCTCGGACGCGGGCTCGTGTTCGCCCTGGGCATGATCGTCGCGTTCGTCCCGGAGGGGCTCCTGCCCACCGTCACCCTGGCGCTCGCGATGGGGACGCAGCGGATGGCCCGGCGACAGGCGTTGGTGAAGCGCCTGTCGGCCGTGGAGGCCCTCGGTTCGACCACGGTGATCTGCACCGACAAGACGGGCACGCTCACCACGAACCAGATGACGGTCCGACTGGTGCGCCTGCCCGACGACGCCACCTACGAGCTGACCGGTGCGGGCTACGAGCCGACCGGGGAGCTGCGGCGCGACGGGGTTCCCGTGCCCGAGGTGCCCGAGGACCTGCGGCGAGTGCTCCAGATGGCGGTCCTGGCCAATGACGCGCGGTTGCTCGCGCCGTCTGCCGAGCATCCCGGCTGGAGCGTCCTGGGCGACCCCACCGAGGGGGCCCTGCTGGTCGCCGCGGCCAAGGCCGGCATCGACCCCGAGTCCTGCCGTACCCACGCACCGCGCCGCGACGAGTGGGCGTTCGATTCCGACCGCAAGCGGATGAGCACGCTCCACGAGCTCGACGGTCGCCTCGTCCTCGCGGTCAAGGGCGCCCCGCAGCCATTGCTCGAGCGCTGCACGCGGGTGCGTGTCGGCGGGCGCGTCGTGGACCTCGACGACGTCACCCGCGCGCGCATGGCCAGCGCCACCGACGCCTTCTCGCGTGACGCCCTCCGGGTCCTCGCCGTGGCGGAGCGGCTCGTGGACGCCGACCATCCCCGCCGCGCCGACGAGGTCGAGCAGGACCTGGTCCTGCTGGGCCTGGTGGCCATGCTCGAC
Organism: uncultured bacterium; assembly: GCA_963796225.1. Lineage (GTDB taxonomy): Bacteria > Actinomycetota > Nitriliruptoria > Nitriliruptorales > Nitriliruptoraceae > CAWCLK01. The sequence continues at coordinate 77,143 of CAWCLK010000014.1, read as the reverse complement.
CCGCCCCGCCCCGAGATCGAGGCGGCCGTGGCGACCTGCCACCGAGCCGGCGTCCGGATCGTGATGATGACGGGCGACTACGGGCTGACGGCCGAGAGCATCGCCCGGCGGATCGGGATCGTGCCGTCGGGAACCGCCGTCCGAGTCGTGAACGACGACGAGCTCGACCGGCTCGACGACGAGGCGCTGCGGGAGGTCCTGGCCGAGCCGGTGCTGTTCGCACGGTCCACGCCCGCCCACAAGCTGCGGCTGGTCGAGACGCTGCAGGGCCTCGGCGAGGTCGTGGCCGTGACCGGGGACGGCGTCAACGACGCACCCGCCCTCAAGCGTGCCGACATCGGGATCGCGATGGGGGCCTCCGGCACCGACGTCGCGCGTGAGGCGGCGGACATGGTCCTGCTCGACGACGACTTCTCGTCGATCGTGGCGGCCATCGAGGAGGGCCGCGCCGTCTACGACAACATCCGCCGGTTCACCGGCTACATCTTCACGAGCAACACGCCCGAGGCCGTGCCGTTCATCCTCTTCGGGCTGTCCGGGGGTCGCATCCCCATCGCGCTCGACGTCATGCACATCCTCGCGATCGACCTCGGCACCGACCTCGTCCCGGCCCTCGGCCTGGGCGCGGAACCACCTGAACCGGGCGTCATGGATCGCCCGCCTCGAGCGCGCGACGAGCACCTGATCACCCCGGCACTGCTGCGTCGGTCCTACCTGTGGCTCGGACCGGTGCAGGCCGCCGCCGTGATGTTCGCCTTCTACCTGGCGTTCTGGGCGGCGGGGTTCGACGGCTGGCTCGACCTGCCCACGAGCGGCCCTGCGTACGCCGCCGCGACGGGCGCGGCGCTCGCCGCCGTGGTCACCACGCAGGTCGGCAACCTGCTGGCGCACCGCACCGAGCGGGTGTCGTTCGTCCGCCGGGGCCTCGGCGGCAACCGGCTGATCTGGGTCGGCGTCGCCAGCGAGCTGGTGCTGCTGGTCGCGTTCGTCCACGTCGCCCCGCTCGCCCACCTCATCGGGGTCGCTCCCTTCGTCCCGTGGCTCTGGCTGCCGTTGCTCGCGCTGTCGCCGCTCCTCCTCCTGGTCGACGAGGCCCGCAAGGCCCGTCGCCGTGCCCATGACCATCGAAAGGGCCGACCATGAAGGCCATCGTCCTGGGGTGCGGCCGCGTCGGCGCCGGCGTGGCTCGTGACCTGGTCCTGCGCCAGCACGACGTGACCGTGGTCGATCGCGACCCGAACGCCTTCGATCGTCTCGGTCCCGACTTCAGCGGCGTCCGCCAGCCGGGATCGGCACTGGACCGGACGACCCTGGTGCTCGCCGGCGTCGAGCGGTCCGACGCCGTGGCCGTGGTGACCGGCAACGACCAGGTCAACGCGGTCGCGGCGCGAGCGGTGAAGGTCGTGTTCCACGTGCCCGTGGTCGTCGCCGCGCTGCAGGACCCACGACACGCCGAGATCCACCAGCGGCTGGGCATCCGGACGCTCGCGCCGGTCACGTGGGGTATTCACCGGATCGCCGACCTGCTCACCGCGAGCCAGCTGGAGCCCGAGCTGACCATCGGGGCGGGTGACGTCCAGCTCGTCCAGCTGCGGGTCCCGGCGCTGCTGGTCGGTCGCCACGCCCGCGAGCTGGAGGTCGCCGGCGAGGCCACCGTGGTCGCCCTCACCCGCGGCGGCCGCAGCTTCCTCGCCACACCCGCGACGACACTGGAGGCCGGGGACCTGGCGCACGTGGCCGTGCGCGGATCGTCGGTCGGACGCCTCTCCGCACTCGCGGACCAGGCCTGAGGGCCGGGAGGACACCATGAGCCTGCACGTGATGATCATCGGGGCCGGACGCGTCGGGGCGGCGTTGGCCCGCAACCTCGTCGCCGATGGCCATCGGGTGACGGTGGTCGAGCGGGAGCCGTCCCGGCGCGACTGGTTGGCGGCCGAGGTGCAGGACTGCGACCGTCGTCCTCGGTGACGGGACCGACGCCGACCTGCTCGAGCGCCATGGGGCCCGCACGGCCGACGTGCTGGTCGCGGTCACCGACATCGACCACACCAACGTGCTGGCCGCGGGGCTCGGCAAGACCGAGTTCGGGATCCCGCGGACGATCGCGCGTGTCGTCGACCCCGACCACGGGTGGCTGTTCGTGCCCGAGCTCGGCGTCGACGTCGGGCTGGAGCAGGCCGAGCTGATCGCCCACCTCGTGGCCGAGGAGATGTCCCTCGGCGAGATCATGACCCTGGTGAAGCTGCGCCGCGGCCAGTACGCGCTGATGGAGGAACGGGTGCACCCCGACGCCCCGGTGGTCGGCCGCGCCATCCAGGACCTGGACCTGCCGCCGGGCTGCACCGTCGTCGGCCTGCTGCGTGGCGAGACCCTCGTCCAGGACCACGAGGCCGTGGCGCTCGCGCCGGACGACGAGCTGCTGGTCGTGGTCCACGCCGGCGCCACGGCAGCCCTGCAGTCACTGCTCGGGCCGGCGCGGGTGACGTGACCGGGGCCCGGGTCAGGGCATGCGCACGTAGAGGACCGTGGCGACCAGCGCCGGTCGCTCGTTGCCCTCGATCTCGATGGTGACGTCGACGTGCATGAGGATCCCGCCGCCCTTGGGCTCGGTGCGGGCCAGCTTCGCGGACGCCCGGACGCGGCTGTCGACGGGGACCGGGGCCGTCATGCGCAGCTTGTCGATCCCGTAGTTCACGCCCATGCTCGCGTCGGGGACCTCCATGAGCCCACCGATCAGCCGCGGGAGCATGGACAGCGTCAGGTACCCGTGGGCGATGGTGGTGCCGAAGGGGCCGTCCTTGGCCCGTTCCCGGTCGACGTGGATCCACTGGTGGTCGCCGGTCGCGTCGGCGAACAGGTCGATCATCTCCTGGGTGACCGTCACCCACTCCGAGTGGCCGAGGTCGACGTCCTCGGCGTCGGGCAGCTCGGCCATGGTCAGGGTCACGGTCATCGCGGGGTCCTTGTCGACGGGGCGGGCCATGATGGCACGCCGCGGGTCCGAGCGGCCAGCCGGTCGCGGTGCTGGACGATCGTCGGGGTCGGCCACGGCGTCCGGCCGGCACGGTGGGGGCGGACCTGACACGAGCCCGACCCGCCGAGGACCCCATGTCCGCTGCCTCCGCCCCGCGCCCACCGGACGACGACCGCTCGCCACTGCACGTGGTCGTCATCGGCGCCGGCCTTGGCGGCCTGAGCCTCGCCCGCGGTCTTGCCGACAAGCCGGTCGAGGTGACTGTCGTCGACCGGCACAACCACCACCTGTTCCAGCCGCTGCTCTACCAGGTGGCCACGGCCGGCCTCGAGCCGCAGTCCGTCGCCCGGTCGGTGCGCCAGATCTTCCGGGACACCGACAACGTGCACTTCCGGCACGCGGCCGCCGAGCGGATCGACCTCGAACAGCAGCTCGTCCACGTCGACACGGGTCCGCCGCTGGCCTACGACCACCTCGTGGTCGCCGCCGGTGCCACCACCAAGACCCTCGGGATCGACGGGGTCCGCGAGCACACCTACCCGCTCAAGAGCCTCGACGACGCCACGAACCTGCGCGACCACGTCATGTCGATCTTCGAGCGCGCGGCCGCCGACCCCGACGCCGTCGAGGACGGTGACCTGACCTTCGTCATGGTCGGGGCCGGGCCCACCGGCGTCGAGATGGCCGGGGGCCTGTCCGACCTGGTCGACCACACCATCGCCTCCGGGTACCCCGAGGTGGACCGTGACCGCGTGCGCGTCGTCGTGGTCGAAGCCCTACCCGACGTGCTGCCCCCGTACGCCGACCAGCCCCACCTGCAGGACTACGCCCGCGCGGCCCTCGAGGCCCACGGGGTCGAGGTCATGACCGGGACGGCCCTGGCCGCGGTGGACGCGGACGGCGTGACGCTGGAGGACGACACCCGCATCCAGGCCCAGACCGTGGTGTGGGCTGCCGGCGTGCGTGCCCACCCGGTCGCCGAGACCCTCGGTACCGAGCTCGCCCCCGACGGCAGCGTCGTCGTCGAGGACGACCTCTCCGTCCCCGACCACCCCGAGGTGCACGTGATCGGGGACATGTGCGGGGCGCTCGACCCCGACGGTGACCCGTACCCCAACCTCGCCCCGGTCGCGATGCAGCAGGCTCGCCACGTCGTGCGCCAGATCGCGCGCCGCCGTGCTGGGTACGCCAGCGAACCGTTCCGCTACGACGACCCGGGGACGATGGCGACCATCGGGCCCGGCGCCGCTGTCGTGTCGTTCCCGTCGGGCAGGTCGTTGACGGGGCGCGCCGCCTGGCTGGCCTGGCTCGGCCTGCACGTCGCCGAGCTCATCGGCTTCCGCAACCGCGCGGCCGTGCTGATGGACTGGCTGATCAACTACGGCACCCGCGACCGAGCCGCGACCCTGATCGTCCGTGGCGAATCCACGCCTCGACGCACACCGGGCGAGGACGCCGACTCGCCCGAGGCCGCAGGCCTCCTGACGTCTCAACCTCGATGGACGCGGGTCGCCGACGACTGGTCGCGTGGCAGCAGCAGCATGTGGTCGACGTTGACGTGGGCGGGGCGGGTGACGCACCACGTCACGGCGTCGGCCACGTCGTCGGCAGTCAGCGGGGTCATGCCCTCGTACACCTTCGCGGCGCGGTCCTCGTCGCCGGCGAACCGGACGGTCGAGAACTCGGTCTCGACCAGCCCCGGGGCGATCTCGGTGACCCGGATGGGGCGGCCCAGCAGCTCGTGGCGCAGCACGTCGCGCACGGCATGCACGGCGAACTTGGCGGCGTTGTAGCCACCGCCGCCGGGGTACGCCTCGACGCCGGCGATGGACCCGATGATCACGACGTGGCCGTCGCCGGAGTCCTCCAGGCGCCCGAGCAGCTGCTGGGTCATGCGCACCGTGCCCAGCACGTTGGTGTCGTACATGGTCTGCCACTGGTCGAGGTCGCCGGTCGCGACGGGGTCGAGGCCCAGCGCCCCGCCCGCGTTGTTGACGAGCACGTCGCACGCCTCGATGTTCTCGCAGAACGCCGCCACCGAGTCCTCGTCGGTGACGTCGAGCTCGCCGAAGGCCGCCCCGATCTCGGCGCCCAGCGACCGCAGCCGGTCGATGCGGCGTGCCCCGAGGACGACCTGGAACCCCGCGGCGGCGAGCTGGCGTGCGGTGGCGGCGCCGATCCCGGAGGAGGCGCCGGTGACGACGGCGGTACGTGACATGGAACGGTCCTTCGGACAGCGGACGTCGTGCAGGATGTCAGACGTGCAGGCACGCCTGCGGACACGCGTGCGGCCGGGGTCCCCTCACACGAGCAGGCGCGGAGACGGCCGGGCGTCGGTGTCGACGTAGCGGCCCCAGGCGTCGGCGAGTCGGTGCATGCCCTCGGTGATCAGCGCCTCGGGGCGCGCGAAGACGATGCGCAGGGACCGCCGGTTGCCGTCGTCGACCGACAGCGCGGGGCCGGGCTGGACGGCCACGCCGTGCTGGCGGGCGACCTCGGCGAGGTCGACGGCGTTGCCCTGCGGGATGGTCACCCACGCGCACAGCCCGCCGCGAGGGTGGACCACCTCCCAGGACGGCAGCAGCTCGGCGAGCAGGTCCAGCAGCAGGTCCCGCCGGGCTCGCAGCTCGGCCTGGCGTTCGGCGAGGATGCGGTCGACGTCGGTGAGCAGCCGAGCGGTCACGAGCTGGCCCAGCAGCGGGCTGCCCAGGTCCGCGACGGTCTTCGTGGACAGCATGCGGGCCAGCCACGACTCGGGGGAGCGCACCCACCCGACCCGCAGGCCCGCCCAGAAGACCTTGGACGCCGACCCGATCGAGTGCACCACCGGCGTCGTCGCCCAGTGCGCGACGGGCGGGGGCAGGTCCACGTCGTCGATCGCGAGGTCGGAGAGCGTCAGGTCCTCGATGACCGCGAGGCCGGTCTCGTCGGCAAGGGCGGCCAGCTTCTGGCGCCGCTCCGCCGGCATGACCACGCCCGTGGGCGAGTGGAAGTGGGGCGTGAGGTAGACCAGCCGGGGACGGGTCCGCTCGACGAGGTCGGCCAGCAGGTCCACCCGCGCCCCCTCCTCGTCGACCGGGAGGGGCAGCGTCTGGGCCCCGAAGCGTCGGAACACGTCCAGGGCGCCGGGGAAGGTGGGGCTCTCCACGAGCACGGCGTCGCCCGGCTCGATGATCTGGCGGGCCACCAGCGAGAGGGCCTGGTGGGCGCCGTTGGTGACCACGACCTGCTCGGGCGTGGTGGCCAGCCCCTGGCGGGCGAAGCGGGCGGCGACCAGCTCGCGCAGGGCCGCGAGGCCGTGGGGCACGTACCCGTGGTGCCCGAGCACGGGGTCGAGCACCTCGGCGGTCAGGTCCTGGACGACCTCGGCCACGGCGGGGACGGCCGGCGAGGCCGCCACGGACAGGTCGATGACCTCCTCGGGCTGCGTGGGGCCCGGCATCACGGGCCCCGGCGCGGTCGCTCGCGCGGCCGTCCCGGACCGGAAGAGGGGACCGAGGCCGCCGTACGACGGGGCGGCGGCAGCCTGGTCGTCGGACAGGAACAGCCCACCGGTCGCCACGGCGTCCACGCCCCGGCGGTCGGGTTCGCGAGGGCGCCGCACCCAGGTCCCCGACCCCTGCCGGCTGTCCAGCCAGCCCTCGACCTTCAGGCGGTCGTAGGCGGCCACCACCGTCGAGCGGCTGACCGCCAGCTCGCGCGCCAGCGTGCGCTCCGGCGGCAGCACCGTGCCCTGGGCGATCTCCCCTCGGTCCACCGCGTCGCGCAGCGCCGTGGTCAGCCGCAGGTACAGCGGACCGTCGCCCTCCAGGCGCTCGCGCAGCAGGGAGGCCAGATGGGGACCGTCCTCGCGTATTGGCTGGTCCAATACAGATCCAATTATGGGAGTCCAACGCTGGCGCCGTGGCGCCATGCCCGGTATCGTACGCCCTGTCCGCGCAACTGGTACGCAGTTGGACTGCGGATGCGGCCCCTCCCAGCCGCTTCACAACTCAATCGTGGCACACAGGTTCCATGGCCCTCCCACCATGCTGTGTGCCTGCTCGGAAACGTCGACCACTCTCCCGCTCCCGCGTCGACGTGACGGGGCCGCCTTCGCTCCCGCCAGTGCGGCCCCGGTTTTCGATCCGAGCCTCAGGAACACCCCCCGGTTCTCCCACCGGGGGGTGTTCTTCGTTCTGCTCCGCCCTGCCGACACGGTCCTCCCAACCACCACCTCGATCCCGAGGAGGTGAACCGGCCCCCACCCCCGCTCCGCCTCCTCGAGACCGAGGAGCTCCGCGGTCCCGAGGAGGGCAACGGCGGCGCAGGTGCGCCCCGCCTCCTCGATCCCGAGGCGTTGGGGGGGTGCCGGGCTACGTCCCGAGGTCGCGGCGGCGCAGGGCGGCCAGGCCCGCGGCCAGCAGCGCGGCGGCGACCAGCGTCAGCCACAGCTCCGGGATCCAGTCCATGGCCGCCCCGGGCAGGGCGGGCGGGTGCACGAACGGGGACACGTCGAGCAGGGCCTGGGGCAGCTGCAGCGCCTCGCCGACCTGGCCCAGCAGCAGGAACAGCGCCAGCACGCCGTAGGCGGCCGCGCTCCAGCGCGGCCACGCCCCGATCACGAGCACGGCCAGGCCCACCACGACCCACACGGCCGGGAGCTGCACCAGGGCGGCGGCGCCGACGCGCACGACCTGCGAGGTCCCCCGCCCCGTCACCAACCCCGCGGCGAGCCCGGCGGCCGTCCCGCCGATCGCCAGCAGCAGCGCCGGACCGAGCAGGGCCACCGCGACGTGCGAGCCCGCCCACCGGGTCCGCGTGACCGCGGTGGCCAGCACGGGCTCCGCCCGGTCCTCGGCCTCCTCGGCACGCACCAGCAGGGTGGCGCCGATGGCCCACGCCGATGCGAGCACCGCGAACACCGACAGGATCGCGCCGAGGAAGGCGTCGATGATGCGCTCGGAGCCCCCCAGCCGAGCCAGGATCTCCGCCAGCTGCGGGCTGTCCTCGAACAGCTGCGTGATGGCGTCGACCACGCCTCCGAACACCAGGCCCGCGGCGAGCATCCCGATGGCCCACCACCCGAGCGTCGTGCGCTGCAGGCGCCACGCCAGCCCGGCGGGCGTGCCCAGCGCCGCGGTGCCACGCGGGGCGCCGGGGCGGCTGGCGACCAGCCCCGACCCGAGGTCCCGGCGGGTCCGCAGGGCCGCCGCGCCGGCCACGAGGGCGACGAGCAGGACCAGGTGGAGGCCGAGCGGCCACCAGCGCTCGTCGCCGTAGGGCCGCACCTGCTGGGCCCACCCGAGCGGCGACAGCCACGTCAGCCAGCTCAGCACGCCGCCATCGGCGGCGTCGCCCGCGGCCCGGAGCGCGAACGCGGCGCCCAGCACCGCCCCGCCGATCCCGTTCGCGCCCCGGCTGCTGGCGGCGACCTGGGCGGCCACGGCCCCGATGCCGGCGAACACCAGGCCCGTCGCCGTCAGGCCGAGGCCGAACGCGAGCGACCCGGTGGCTGCTTCCCCGGCGGCGATCATGCCGAGGGTGACCGTCGCGCCCACCGCCACGTCGGCGATGGCGGCGGTGGCCAGCGCGGCCACCAGCGGGGACGGACGGGCGACCACGCCCGCCCCGACCAGCTCCAGCCGCCCCGTCTCCTCGGCGGCGCGGGTGTGGCGCACCACCACGAACAGGCTCATGAGGGACACGAGGACGAGCTGGATCGCGCCCTGGCGCCACACCGTGAGCCCGCCGATCTGGTCGGCGCCGTGCAGCGGCCCGTACATGGCGCGCAGGGCCGGGTTGGTCGCGATACCGCCGGCGAACAGCTGGCGCGAGGCGGCGTCGGGGTACAGGCCGCCGAAGCTGATCGCGGTGACGACCACGACCAGCGTCATCGCCCCGACCCAGACCGGCAGGCGGATCCGGTCCACCCGCAGGCCCAGCCGGACCAGGGCCCCGGTGCCGGCGAGCTGCGTCATGGCCGGCGGTCCCCGTCGCCGGCCGCGGGGCGGCCGGTGTCCTGGCCCTCGTAGTGCCGCAGGAACAGCTCCTCGAGGGTCGGCGGGTGCGCCTGCAGGGCGCGGACCCCCGACCGGGCGAGCACCTGCACCACGTCGTCGAGCCGGTCGGTGTCGACGGCCATGCGCACCGTGGTCCCGTCCTGGGCGAGCTCGTGCACCCCGGCGAGCCCCGCCAGGCCGTCCGGGGGGCGCTGCAGCTCGGCCTCGAGGTTGGTGCGGGTCAGGTGGCGCAGCTCGGCCAGGGTCCCGGTCTCGACGGTGCGGCCGTTGCGGATGATCGAGACCCGGTCGCACAGCGCCTCGACCTCGGCGAGGATGTGGCTGGACAGCAGGACCGTGCGCCCGCGGGCGCGTTCCTCCGCGATCACCCCGCGGAAGGTGGCCTCCATCAGGGGGTCCAGGCCGGACGTCGGCTCGTCGAGCAGCAGCAGCTCGACGTCGGACGCCAGTGCGGCGACCAGGGCGACCTTCTGCCGGTTGCCCTTGGAGTAGGCGCGCCCGCGCCGGGTGGGGTCGAGCTCGAACCGCTCGAGCAGGTCCGCACGGCGTCCCTCGTCGAGGCCCCCGCGCAGGCGTCCCAGCAGGTCGATGACCTCGCCGCCGGTCAGGGTCGGCCACAGCGTCACGTCGCCGGGGACGTAGGCCAGCCGCCGGTGCAGGGCGGTGACGTCGCGCCATGGGTCCCCGCCGAGCAGCCGGGCGGTCCCGCCATCGGCGCGCAGCAGCCCGAGCAGGATCCGCAGGGTCGTCGACTTGCCCGCGCCGTTCGGGCCGAGGAATCCGTGCACCTCGCCGGGGCGGACCACGAGGTCGAGCCCGTCGAGCGCCCGCGTGGGCCCGAAGGACTTGGTGAGCTGGTGCACCTCGACGGCCGTGTCCATGGCCGGACGCTACTCCTCGGCCGGGGCCGCGGGTTGGCATTCGGACCCGTTCGGTAGCGTGCTCGGCAGGAGGTGCCACGTGGTCGATGCGGTGGTCGTCGGGGCGGGCCCCAACGGGCTGGCCGCCGCCGTCGCCATCGCCCGGGAGGGCCACGAGGTCGTGGTCCTCGAGGCGGCCGACACGATCGGCGGCGGGACTCGCACCGAGGAGCTCACCGTCCCCGGCGTGCGCCACGACGTGTGCTCGGCGGTGCACCCGTTCGGCGTGGCGTCGCCGTTCCTGTCGTCCCTGCCGCTGGAGCAGCACGGCCTCACCTGGCGCTGGCCCGAGGTCGACCTGGTGCACCCCGTCGCCGGCCGGCGCGCCGGCGTGATGGTGCAGTCCCTCGAGGACACCGCCATCGGGCTCGGCGTGGACGGACCGGCGTGGCGTCGCGCCTTCGGCCCGCTCGCGTCGGGCTTCGGCGACCTGGCCGAGGACCTCATGCGCCCGATCGCGCACGTGCCGCGGCACCCGGTCGGGCTGGTGCGGTTCGGGCTCGGGGCGCTGCAGCCGGCGACCCTGTTCGCGCGGCGCTGGCAGACCGACGAGGCCCGTGCCCTGTTCGCGGGCGTGGCCGCCCACGCCATCCAGCCGCTGAACCGCCCGACCACCGCCGCGATCGGGATGATGCTGACCGCGTCGGGGCACCACGTCGGGTGGCCGGTCGCCGAGGGCGGGTCGAGTGCGATCACCGACGCGCTGGCCAGCCTGCTGCGCGCCCACGGCGGACGCATCGAGACGGGGGTCCGGGTCGAGGCGTTCGCGGACCTGCCGCGGGCGCGCGTGGCCCTGTTCGACGTCGCGCCGGGGGCCATGGCCCGCATCGCCGGCGATGCGATGCCGCCCCGCGTGCGCCGCGCCTACGCGCGCTACCGGCACGGTCCCGGCGCGTTCAAGGTCGACCTGGCCGTCGAGGGCGGGATCCCGTGGACCTGCGAGCCTGCCCGCCGCGCCGGCACGGTGCACGTCGGCGGCACGCTCGAGGAGGTGGCGGCCGCCGAGGCCGACGTGGCGGCGGGGCGGATGCCCGAGCGCCCGTTCGTCCTGGTCGCCCAGCAGTCGGTGGCCGACCCGACCCGCGCGGCGGGGGACGTCCACCCGGTCTGGGCCTATGCCCACGTGCCGCGCGGGTACACCGGCGACGCGACCGAGGCACTGCTCGCCCAGCTCGAACGCTTCGCCCCTGGCACGCGCGACCGGGTCGTCGGCATGCACGTGCGCGACCCGGCGGCGCTCGAGGCGGACAACCCGAACTACGTGGGGGGTGACATCGCGACGGGTGCCAACGACCCGGTCCAGGTCGTGCTGCGCCCGCGGGTCGCCCCCGACCCCTACTGGACCGGGATCCCCGGGGTGTTCCTCTGCTCGGCCGCCACGCCCCCCGGCGCCGGCGTGCACGGCATGTGCGGGGCCAACGCGGCGCGCTCGGCGTTGCGGGTCCTGGGGCGCTGACCCCCGCAGACGCACACCGACCCCGTCAGGTTGTCCGGGTCCGGACCGACCTTCGACGGTGGTCCGGACGGGGGTGGCGACCCCACCGTGTCGGGCGTCCGCACAGCAGCCGACCATTCGAAGGTCCCCTCCACGATGCGCACCTCTCGTCCCCTCGCCGCGCTCGCGGGCGCCGCGCTGGCCCTCGGGCCAGCCCTGCCCGCCGCGGCATCCCACGACGTCACCCCCGACCGGATCGGTGGCCAGACCCGCTACGGGACGGCCGCCGAGATCGCCCTCGACAGCCATCCCGACGGCGCCTCCGAGGTGATCATCGCCAGCGGTGAGCGCTACCCCGATGCGCTGGCCGGCTCGCCGATCGCCGCCGCGCTCGACGCCCCGGTGCTGCTGGTCGAGCAGGACCACGTCCCGGACGCGACGATCTCGGCCCTCGACGAGCTCGCGCCCGACCACGCCACCATCCTGGGCGGCGAGGTCGCGGTCAGCGCACAGGTCGAGCAGACCATCGAGGAGGATGGCCAGACCCCGGCCGACCGGATCGCGGGGGACACGCGCTACGAGACCGCGGCGAAGATCGCCCGCGAGGTCCAGCAGCGCAACGGCAACCCGGCGAACTGGCCGGGCGACCAGCGTGCCGCGTTCCTGACGACCGGCGAGGGCTTCCCGGACGCGCTCTCGGCCGGTGCGCTCGCCGCGAGCCGTGAGGAGGCGCCGATCCCGGTCCTGCTCACTCGCCGCGACGAGGTCCCGGCCGCGACCGAGGCCGCCATCGAGGACCTCGACATCGAGCTCGTGATCGTCATCGGGGGGCCCGACGCCATCTCCGAGGACGTCCAGGCCGCCATCGACGACGATGACACGACCACCGACCGCGTCGCCGGCGCGACCCGCACCGCCACCGCGACGGCGGTCGCCGACTACGCGATCCAGTACCTCGGGTTCGACGAGGACGACCTCACGCTGACCCGTGGGGACGCCTTCCCCGACGCCCTGTCGGTCGCCCCGATGACGGGGGCCAACCACAACCCGATCCTGCTGACCGCGAACGCCACCGAGCTGTCCGAGCCGACCCGTGCCTGGCTCGCCGAGGCCTGCGGCGCGGTCGACCGCATCCTCGGCATCGGGCAGGAGGAAGCGCTCAGCGAGCAGGTCCTGAACGCCGCCGAGACCGCCGCCGAGGACTGCCACGGCGCGCAGGGATCCGGCCAGGACTACATCGTCGAGCCGCAGGAGATCATCACCACCGCCCCGGGCGAGAGCCGCGAGTTCGAGGTCGCCCGCACCTACGACGGTGCGGACGTCGCCGGCGCGAAGGACGTGGCCCTCTTCCCGGACGAGTCGGTGCTCGAGCCGAGCGACGGTGAGTTCCGCTTCGCGGACCTCGACGGCGACGGCCACGCCGACGGCATCGGCACCACGAACACCGGTGCCGCCACCATCACCACGCTGAACGGGACCGAGGTCGACACCACCCACGAGAGCGACGTCGAGCCCGGCGGTGCCGAGGCCGGCATCCAGGCGACGCTGACCTCCGACGCCCTCGATGCGGCCGCGATCGTGGTCTTCGACGACGCGAACGACAACGGTCAGCTGGACGTCGGCGATGACGGGCTGCCCACCGAGGAGTGGGGCTTCGGCCTCATCCGGTGGGAGAGCTGACCGCCGGTTCCCCCGACGTCGGGACCCCCGAGGCGCTCCACCCGTCGTGGACGAGGCTGGCCAGCAGGTCGCCGCCCGACAGGTCGGGGTCCTCGGGGGTCACGCGCAGGACCTCCTCGAGGGTGGTCACGCCCATCAGCGCCAGGCGAAGGCCGTCCTCACGCAGGGTGCGCATGCCCTCGGCGCGGGCGACCGTCCGCAGCTCGCGGGCCGGCGCCCCGTCGGCGACCAGCTCGGCCAGGCGGGTGGAGACCCGCACGCCCTCGACCACCACGTGGCGGCCGAGGTAGCCCGTCTCCAGACAGGTCGGGCACCCGTGCCCGCGGCGCATGGCCACGCCCTCGAGGACGTCGGCCGACGCGTCGAGGCGCTCGAGCGTCGCGGGGTCGGCGTCGGCGGCCTCGCCGCACGCCGAGCAGACCACGCGCACCAGGCGCTGGGAGAGCACGTAACGCAGCGAGGTGCCGAGCAGGGGGCGCTCCACGCCGAGGTCGAGCAGCCGGGCGATCGTGGCGATGCTGTCGTTGGTGTGCAGGGTGCTGAGCACGAGGTGGCCGGTCATGGCCGCCTCGACCGCGAGCGTCGCCGTCTCCGCGTCGCGGATCTCGCCGACCATCACCACGTCGGGGTCCTGGCGCAGGACCGACCGCATCCCCGCCGCGAAGGTCAGCCCGATCCGCGGGTTCATCTGGGTCTGGTTGACCCCCTCGAGCTCGTACTCGATCGGGTCCTCGAGGGTGATGACGTTGCGGATCTCGTCGGCGATGTGCTGCAGGCCCCCGTAGAGCGTGCTGGTCTTGCCCGACCCGGTCGGGCCGGTGACCACGACCAGGCCCTGCGGTTCCTCGAGGGCGCGGACCAGCGAGGCCTCGACGTCGGGGGCCAGCCCGAGGTCGGTCAGCTCGGTGGTCCCCTGCTGGCGGCGCAGCAGGCGCATGACCACGGTCTCGCCGTGCATCGACGGCATGACCGACATGCGGATGTCGACCTCCTCGCCGTCGACCTTCAGGCGCGACCGGCCGTCCTGGGGCCGGCGGTGCTCGGCGATGTCCATGCCGCCCATGATCTTGAAGCGCGACGTCAACGGCCGCCGGACGCTGGTGGGGACCCGCGTGACCTCCTTGAGGATGCCGTCGACGCGGACACGGACCCGCGCCCCGTCGCGGGTCGGCTCGATGTGCAGGTCGCTGGCCCGGAGGCGGAACGCGTCGAGCAGCAGCTGGTTGGCCAGCTTGACCACGGGCGCGTCGGGTTCGTCCTCGGCCTCGGCGGTCGGCTCGTCCACGGTCTCGTCGAGGCTGTCCACCAGCATCTGCGTGCGCGTGCCGTCGGGGTGCACCCGGGCGCACGCGGCCTGCAGCCCGCCGGAGGTGACGACGACGGGGCGCAGCGACCGGTACCCGGTCCGCATCCGCACCTCGTCGAGCAGGATGATGTCGGTGGGGTCGACCATCGCGACGACCAGCGACCCGTCCTCGATCCGCAGCGGCAGCACCTGCGATTCGAAGGCGACCTGGGCGGGCAGGAGGGCGGCGACCTCGGGCTCGACCTCGGTGTAGGCGAGGTCCTCCACCGCCAGGCCGAGCTGCTCGCCCAGGGCCCGGGCGAGGTCGAGCTCGGTGATGTAGCCGAGGCGGATGATGGTCGTGCCGAGCCGCTCCCGCGCCCCGCTGACCTGGCGCCACGCCAGGGCGGCCTCGAGCTGGTCGTCGGTGATGGCGCCCATCGCGACGAGGATGTCGCCGAGACGCATGCGACCGGCCATGCCAACCTCTCCGGGGCGTCGGGGCAAGGGGACGCGACACACCCTGCTCGTCACATCGGCCGGGGTTCGTGCGGGCTTGAGCGCACGCCCGTGGCCACACGGACCCGCTCGATAGGCTCGCCGCCCGCTGGCAAGGGGCAGACGACACGTGCCGTCCTGGCTGTCCGACGCGGGCCCGACCCTGATGGCCGTCGTCAACGTCAACGCCGATTCCTTCTCCGACCCGCGGTCGGGGACCGATCTCGACGAGCGCCTGGCCACGGCGCGTGACGCCGTCCGGGCCGGCGCCGCACTGGTCGACCTCGGGGCGCAGTCCGCGGCGCTGGACGCGGCGCTCGTGCCACCCGGCGAGCAGGCCGACGCGCTCGTCCCGCTGGTCACCGCGTTGGCGGCGGAGGGCACGGCAGTGTCCGTCGACACCTACGAGCCCGAGGTCGCCCGGCGCGTCCTCGCCGCCGGGGCGCAGGTCCTCAACGACTACTCGGGGCGGTCCGACCCGGACGTGGTCGGGGCGACCGCCGACGCCGGGGCGTGGTACGTGCTGACGCACAACCCGGTCGGCCCGCGGCGCCGCCAGACCGACCCCGACCACTACGACGACGTGGTGGACGACGTCCTGGCGTTCTTCGACCGCGAGGTGGCCGCCCTCGACCGGGCGGGACTGCCACGCGACCGCATCCTCCTGGACCCCGGGGTGGACGTGGGCAAGACACCCCGCCAGACCCTCGAGCTGCTGCGCGGGCGCGACCGGATCCGCCGCGAGCTGCAGGCGCCCCTGCTGTGGGCCATCTCGCGCAAGGACGTGCTGGGCGCGATCACGGGGCGGGCGCCAGGGGAGCGTGATGCCGCCACGCTCGGCCTGCTGGCCGGGCTGGCGCACCACCCCCGGACCGTGGCGCGCGTCCACGCCGTCGAGCCCGCCGTCGACCTGCTGGCGACGCTGGCGGCCCTCGGAGGGAGGCTGGAGCTGTCCGACGCGCTCCTCGACGACCGGCTGCGGCGCGAGGACCCCGAGCGCTGATCAGGCGGCGCGGACCGGGGCGAACGCGTCGGGGGTGGCCCGGGCCCAGTCGGAGGCCCACCGACCACCGCCGTCGAGCAGCTCGCCGGGTTCGAGCCAGTCGAACAGCTCGGCGTAGGACGGCATGTGCCCGTCGTGGTCGCGCTGGAGCAGCATCCAGGGTTCGAGGTCCTGGGGGTCGTCCACGCCCATCGAGGTGAGCAGCTGCATCGCGGCGTGGACGGTCTCGTGCTGGTAGTTGGCGACGCGGGCCCCCTTGTCGTCCACGTCGATCGCGCGGGACCGGCGGGGGTCCTGCGTGGCGACCCCGGTGGGGCACGTGTTGGTGTGGCAGCGCTGCGCCTGGATGCACCCGACGGCGAACATCATGGTGCGGGCGGCGTTGGTGTAGTCCGCGCCCTGGGCGAGGCGCTTGACGATGTCGGCCCCGGTGGCGACCTTCCCGCTGGCCCCGATCCGGATCCGGTCGCGCAGGCCCGTGCCGACCAGCGCGTTCTGCACGAACGTCAGCCCGTCGGTCAGCGGCAGGCCCACGTGGTCCTGGGTCTCCATCGGGGCGGCGCCCGTGCCGCCCTCGGCGCCGTCGACGATGATGAAGTCCGGGGTGCAGTCGGCCTCCAGCATGGCCTTGCACACCGCCAGGAACTCGTGGCGGTACCCGACGCACAGCTTGAAGCCGGTGGGCTTGCCACCCGCCAGCTCGCGCATGCGGGCGATGAACTCGACGAGTCCGCGCGGCGTGTCGAACTCGCGGTGGGAGGGCGGCGAGACCACCTTCTGGCCCGCCGGCACGCCGCGGACGCGTGCGATCTCCTCGCTGACCTTGCTGGCGGGCATCACGCCGCCCAGGCCGGGCTTGGCGCCCTGCGACAGCTTCAGCGACACGCACCGCACCTCGTCGCGGGCAGCGGTCTCGCGGAACTGGTCCTCGTCGAACCCGCCGTCCTCGGTCCGGCATCCGAAGTACCCCGTGCCGATCTCCCACACGAGGTCCCCACCGTGGCGCAGGTGGTACTGCGACAGGCCGCCCTCGCCCGTGTCGTGGGCGAAGCCGCCCGCGGCGGCGCCCTTGTTCAGGGCGAGGATCGCGTTGGCCGACAGCGACCCGAAGCTCATGGCGGAGACGTTGAGCAGCGCCATGTCGTACGGCTGGGTGCAGTCGGGTCCGCCGACCCGGACCCGCGGCTGACCGTCGGGGGCGGTGCGTGCGGCGATCGAGTGCAGCAGGTGCTCGGTGCCCGGCGAGTACAGGTCGCGCTCGGTCCCGAAGGGCTTCTCCTCGTTCTCGAGCTTGGCGCGCTCGTACACGATCGCGCGGGTGTCGCGGTCGTACGGGGCGCCCTCGGTGTCCTGCTCGACGAAGTACTGCTGCAGCTCGGGGCGCAGGTCCTCGGCCAGGTACCGACCGTGCCCGATGATCGGGTAGTTGCGCAGGATGTTGTGGCGTGGCTGGAGCAGGTCGTGGATCCCCAGCGCCACCAGCAGCACGCACGGCACCGCGGCCACCAGCCACCAGCCCGACACCGCCAGTGCCAGCCACGCGGTCACCGCCGCGAGCAGCACGGCGAGGGCGAGGGGCACGAGCCGCAGCAGCTCGGACGGACGAATCGACATGTCTGGCCCCCGGGGTCGGTGCGCCCCGGGTTCGGGCATCCCACCCCGGCCGGTTGGGCGGGGTCGCGGGGCGAGTCAGTCCGCCACGGTACGGGCGACGGCGTCGGCCATGGCGTCGCCGACCGCGGCGGTGCCGCCGAGCACGGCGACGCGGCCGCCGTCGGTGTCCTCCGCGACGGCGCGGACCGGTTCGGGCAGCGCGCCCGCGGGCGGGACGAGCAGGAGCAGCCCCCGTTCGCGGTCCACGGCCGGGCCGCCGGCCAGCGCGTCGGGGAAGTTGGTGCCGGACGCGATCCAGACGCGGCCGCCGAACGCGAACCCGTCGGCGTCGAACAGCGCGCGCGCCACGACCGCCCCGGTGGCGTAGCGGTCGGGACCCGCCAGGCGTCCGGCCTGCCGGCCGGCGGCGCGGCTGATCTCGTCCACGCGCGCGTCGGGGACCACCGACGGCCCGCCGACGACCTGCACCGCGGAGGGGTCCCACGACGCCAGCAGGTCCCGCGTGCTCTGCGGCAGGGCGTCCGGTGCGGTCAGCACGAGCATCCCGCCCTGGGCGGCCGCGAGGGGCGAGGCCGCCAGCGCGTCGGCGAAGCCCTCGCCGGACGCGACGACCAGCGGTGTGCCCGGCGTCCCGAAGCGGCGGGCGACGGTGGTCGCGGTGGCGTACCGGTCCGCCCCGTACACGCGCTCGACGGCCACGCCCCGGTCCTGCAGCTGCTGGACCACCCGCTCGGGCACGGCGCGGGGCCCGCCGACGACGTAGGCCGTGCCCGGGCGCAGCCGGTCGACCTGCTGCAGCGTGGCGGACGACAGGCCCGAGGCCCCGGCCAGCAGCAGCGGGGCGTCGAGCGCGGCGGCGGCCGGGCCGGCGGCCAGCGCGTCGGTCGGGGCGGTCCCGGTGGCCACGACCACGGCGTCGGCGCTGGACCACGTCGCGGCGACGGCGGCGGCCGTGGCCTCGCGGTCCGGTCCCGAGAGCCGGGTCACGGGCACCCCGCCCTCGTTGCTGGCCGTCGGCGGGGACGGGGCCTCGCCGGTCGGGGCGAAGGGCTCGGTGGCGACGGCGAGGGTGGCGTCGAGGTCGGTGTGCTGGCGCATGTAGGACAGGGCCATGGCCAGGTCGGACACGCCGTTGGACAGGGGACTGGGGGCGAACTCGATGGTGGACAGGACCCCGAAGGCCCGACCGGTGGGGTCGAGCCAGCCGCTGCCGGAGTCACCGGGCACGCCGGCGTCCAGGCCCAGCAGGCCGGCACGCACCTGGTAGGTCCGGCCGCTGCCCTCGCGGCTCTCCACCCGCGCCTCGGAGGCCCGGGAGCCGTTGGGCTGGCCGTAGAAGTAGACGGTGTCCCCGGCACGTGCCCCGGCCGACAGCCCCAGTGGGCCACCCCACTCCGGCACGGTCGGGTTCACCCTGTCGTGGTCGCGCGGGTCCAGCCGCAGCAGGGCGAAGTCGTTGTAGCGGCAGGCGTCGGGGTCGGTCTCGCCGTTGACCTGCATGGTGTGCCAGCTGCTGTAGGCCAGCGTCGCGGGGTGGTCCGCGCCCTCCACCTCGACCAGGGCCCCCGGCGCCAGTGACGGGTTCTCGCACCCGTCCACGCTGTCGCCCGTGGCGGTGCAGTGGGCCGCCGAGCCGATGAACACCTCGCTGCCCTCGGTGAACACGAAGTTGGCCGTGCAGCCGCCGGTCTCGGAGACCAGCTGGGCGCCGGGGCGGATGGCGGCCTGCGACGCCGGGGTCCAGGTGCGCGGACCGGCGGTGGCCGCCGCCGTGTCGGCGCCGGCGGTCGGGGCCACCGACACGACGAGCGCGAGGACGAGGCAGGCGGTGGGGAGCAGGCGTCGCACGAGCGTGGTCCTTGGAGCGTCGTGGGGAACCTCGTCGGGTTCGGCGCCCGCGGGGCGCCTGCCTGCTCAACGACTCAGCCTTCCATGGGGTTCGTCCCTCACCCCACCCGGGTTGAGACGTGAATCCTCGAGGTTCGTTCCTCACATCGAAGGTTCACGTCTCAGTCGGCCTCGGGATTCAGGGCGTGCCGTACGAGGTCGCGCAGGGCGGCGACGTCCGTGGACGACCCCAGCCGGTCGATGACCTCGGCGACCGGCCACGACGTGACGACGTGGGCGGGGTCGTGGGGGTCGGTGCGCCAGGTCGCCGCCGGCGCGGGTCAGCAGGCGCCGGATCGGCCGGTTGCTGGCCAGGGCCACCGCCTCGAAGGTGGTGATGTCGTGCTCCTGGGCGGCGACGGCCAGCGCGACCAGCAGCCGCGTCCCGAGCCCGTGACCGTGCAGGTCGTCGATCACCAGCAGGGCGACCTCGGCCACGCCGTCCCGACCGGCGGGGCGCCCGTACCGGCCCACGCCGACCAGGGGTTCGTCGGCGGCCGGGTCGGCGGGATCCGGCAGCAGCGCGACCCAGGCGAAGTCGTCGACGTAGTCGACGGTGGCGAGCCGGCGCAGCGTGGTCTCGGTGAGCTTGGGGACCGAGAAGAAGCGCTGGTGCAGCGACTCGCGCGAGGTCCGGGCCGCCCCGGCCTCCATGAGGACCCAGTCGTCGGGCCACATGGGTCGTAGGTCGACCGGGCTGCCGTCGCCCAGCGAGACGCGGACCGCCCCGAGCTCGGCGACGCGGTTGGTGGCGCGCCGACGACGCGCGACCGCGCGTACCGCGGGGCCGACGACGGGATCGTCGAGCAGGTCGGCCCCCGACCCCTCGCGCGGCACCGCCAGCGTCGCGTCCCGGGTGACGGTGACGGTGGCGCTGCCGACGGTGCCGTGGTCGAGCAGGGCGAGCTCGCCCACGAACGCCCCGTGCCCGAGCCGGGCCAGCTCGCGTCCGCGACGGGTGACCGACAGCTCGCCGGTCAGGACGACCGCGAGCCCCGGCACCGCCTCGCCCTCGACCACCAGTCGCGTCCCTGTCGCGGCCCCTTGTTCGACCAGGCATGCGGCGACCCGGCGCCGTCCCGCCTCGTCGAGGCCGGCGAAGGGGCCGAGTCCGACGAGGCGGTCCGGGGAGAGGGCGTCAGCGGTCAGCGGGGATCACTCCGAGGCGTCCGGCCTGGAAGTCCTCGAAGGCCTGGCGGAGCTCGTCGCGGGTGTTCATCACGAACGGGCCGTACCACGCGACCGGCTCGCGGATCGGCCGGCCGCCGAGCAGCACGACGTCGAGGGCGGGGTGGCGTCCCTCCTGGCGCTCGTCCGCACCCAGCACGACGTGGTCACCGGGGCCGTAGACCACGGTCTGGCCGGTGTGGACGGGGCGGCCCTCCTCGCCGGCGTGGCCGTCGCCGTTCAGCACGTAGGCCAGGGCGTTGAAGTCGCGGTTCCAGGGCAGCTCGAGCCGCGCCCCCGGGGCGATGGTGGCGTGCACCATCGTGATGGGGGTGTGGGTGATGCCCGGACCGCGGTGCTCGCCGAGCTCGCCGGCGATCACGCGGAGCAGCGCCCCGCCGTCGTGGCTGGACAGCAGCCGGACCTCGCCACCGCGGATGTCCTGGTAGCGCGGGTCGGACATCTTCTGCTCGCGTGGCAGGTTGACCCACAGCTGCAGGCCGTGGAACAGCCCGCCGGAGACGACCAGCTGCTCCGGCGGCGCCTCGATGTGCAGCAGGCCGGACCCGGCGGTCATCCACTGGGTGTCGCCGTTGGTGATCGTGCCCCCGCCACCGTGGCTGTCCTGGTGGTCGAAGATCCCGTCGATGATGTAGGTGACGGTCTCGAACCCGCGGTGCGGGTGCCAGGAGGTGCCCTTCGGCTCGCCGGGGGCGTACTCGACCTCGCCCATCTGGTCCATGTGGATGAAGGGGTCGAGGTCGGCCGGGGGCACGGAGGCGAAGGCCCGACGGACCGGGAAGCCCTCGCCCTCGAACCCGGTGGGGGCGGTGACGACCGAGCGCACGGGGCGCTCGACCGACGGCAGCAGCCCGTCGGTGCGGGGACGCGCCACGCGGGGCAGCGTCAGGGTGTCGGCGGTGACGGCAGGCACGGGGGACCTCACGCGGGTACGGGGATGATCGCAGTCATCCCCGTCAACGTCAGTTGCTACCGCAACTATTTCCACCCGCGGACATGGACGCGGTCGGGCGTGATCTGCAGGACGACCCGCTCGCTCTGGATCTCGGTGGGGTAGTCCTTGCCGAGGTAGCGCTGCGAGCACCGGTCGATGTGCGCGCGGGCCTCGTCGCCCCGCAGCTCGCCGGTCACCCGGCCGCGCACCTCCACGTAGCGGTAGGGGCTCTCGTGGTCCCAGATCGTCACCGCGACGCGCGGGTCGGCCTGGACGTTGCGGTACTTGGCGCGGTGCACCTCGGTGTTGATCAGCACGTGCTCGTCGTCGGCGTCGACCCACATGACCTGGGTCTGGGGGCTGCCGTCCTCGAACAGCGTGGTGAGCACGCCGAAGTTGGGGCCGGTGGCCAGGGCCTGCAGGCGGTCGTCGAGTGCCATGGGTGCCTCTCGTCTCGCGGGGACGGATACGGGGTCGGGGCGCGGCCTATCGTTCCACCAGCGATGCGGGAGTGCAGGTGGGCGCGATGTCGGCGGCGACGCGAGGGGTTCGACGCCGCGTGCAGCGCGGGGCGTACTGGGCGCTCGGGGCGCGCCGCGGCCCCCGACAGCGGCACGAGCTGCGGGACGCCATCGCGGGGCGGGTCGTGCTGGTCACCGGTGCGTCCGACGGCATCGGGGAGATCGTGGCGCGCGACTGTGCGGCGGCCGGGGCGGTGGTGCTCCTGGTGGCGCGGCGCCGCGAGCGGCTCGAGCAGGTCCGTGACGACATCATCGCCGCCGGCGGGCAGGCCCACGTCCACCCGGCCGACCTCGCGGACATGGACGACGTCGAACGCCTCGCCGCCGAGGTGCTCGCGGCCCACGGCCACGTCGACGTGCTGGTCAACAACGCGGGCCGCTCGATCCGCCGGGCGGTGGCCGACACCGTCGACCGGTTCCACGACGTCGAGCGCGTCACCCAGCTCAACTACTTCGGGGCGGTGCGGCTGACGCTGGCCCTGCTGCCGTCGATGCTCGAGCGGGGCGAGGGCCACGTCGTGCAGGTCTCCACCCTCGGGACGCTGTTCCACCCGCCCCGCTTCTCGGCCTACCTCGGGGCCAAGGCGGCCCTGGAGGAGTACAGCCGGGTGCTGGCCACCGAGGTCGGGCCGCAGGGCGTCACCGTCAGCGTGGTCCACATGCCCCTGGTGCGCACCGCCATGATCGCCCCGACCAAGCGCTACGAGCGCGCCCCTGCCATGTCGCCGAGCCAGGCCGCGGCCCTGGTCACCCGCGCCATCGCGGAGCGTCCCATGCAGGTGAGCCTCGGGCTGCGGCCGCTGGCCACGGTGCTGGACGGGGTGCTCCCGCGGGCCATCCAGACGGCCTGGGAGCAGGTGCTGCGGCGCTGAGGCGGCACACTGGCCGCCACCGTCGCCCCGCCGCACCGCTCCCGGAGGACCCCGTGCCCGTCGACCCCGTGATCCAGACCGTCCTGGACGCGATCGAGGCGATGGGCGCCCCGCCCATCTCCGACGGCCCGCCCGAGCGGGGACGCGCCGCCTTCCGCCAGCTCACCGTCGGCGTGCGCCAGCCCGAGCACGTCGTCCCGGTCGGCGAGGTCACCGACACCACGGTCGACGGCGGGAACGGACCGATCCCCGCGCGCATCTACGTGCCGGAAGGCGGCGTGCCGGCCACCGGGTGCCCCACCATCCTGTTCGCCCACGGTGGCGGCTTCGTCATCGGCGACCTCGACACCCACGACAACCAGGCTCGCGCGATCTGCGCCGGCGTGGGCAGCGTGGTCGTGTCGATCGACTACCGACTCGCCCCCGAGCACCGCTGGCCCGCCGCTGCCGAGGACGCGCTGGCGGCCTACCGCTGGGTGATCGACCACGTCGACGAGCTGGGCGGCGACCGCGACCGCATCGGCGTCGCCGGTGACTCCGCCGGGGGCAACCTCGCGGCCATCACCGCGCAGGAGGCCCGCGATCACGACCTGCCCCTGGCGGCCCAGCTGCTGATCTACCCGGGCGTGGACTTCGCCGGCGACTGGCCCTCGCGGGACGAGAACGCCGCCGGCTACTTCCTCACCATGGACGACATCCTCTGGTTCGTCGAGCACTACACCGGCATGACCGAGGAGACCGCCGAGGACCACGAGCGTCGCCACCCCCTGCTCTCGCCACTGCACGGCGAGCTCGCCGGTCTCGCCCCGGCCGTCGTGGTCACCGCCGAGTACGACCCGCTGCGCGACGAGGGCGACGCCTACGCCGCCGCCCTGGCCGACGCCGGCGTCGAGGTCGACCACCTGCCCAGCGAGGGCATGATCCACGGCTTCTTCGACATGTTCACGTTCTCGCCCGGGGCGAAGCAGGCCGTGGACCGCGCCATCGAGCACTTCGGACGAGGCCCGCCTGCGGCCTGACCGAGACCCCCTGACATCGGGACGTGACTGCAGCGGTCGGTCCGCCCTCGGACGAGGCAGGCCGTCAGCCGAGCCCGGCCATGTCGATCCCCGAGGCGTCGGCGACCACGGTGACCAGGGTGCGCTCGCACAGGTCCAGCAGCGCCTGGCGGGAGGGCGGGTCGGGCTCGGCCATCCACGCGATGGCGGCCTCCTCGATGAACCCGTTCCAGCCGTGCAGGGCGATGCGCAGGCGGGGCGGGGCCTGGTCGGGGTCGATCCCCATGCCCTCGAGCATGCGGTCGACGACGGCCTGGCGGGTCTCGCGCACGACGGCGAGCATCTCGGGGTCCCCGCCGGCCGCGCCCCGCACCAGCGACACGTACGCGTCACGACGGTCGACGATGTAGTCGACGTACGCGGCCATGCCCACGCGCAGCTGGGCGAGCGGGTCGAGCTGCGGGTCCGGGGCGGTGACCTCGAGCAGCTCCTGCGCCCCGGCGCGGGCGATGGCGACGAGGAAGTCGCGGCGGGTGGGGAAGTAGTGGAACAGCAGCCCGCGGGAGATGCCGGCGGCGTCGGCGACCTGTTCGACCGAGACCTCGTCGAAGGAGCTGCCCATCACCGCCTGCATGCCCAGCTCGAGCAGCTGGGCCCGGCGCTGCTCGCGGCTCATGCGCGTGCGGGTGCCGGTGGGGGGCATGGAGCGGGCCTCTCGACGGATAGGATGCCGACATCATTCGATGTGACATGTCGTGGTGGAAGCAACTGTTGACGCGTGCTCAACGCGACGGTACGGTGCTGTTGAGCAGTCGTCAACAAGCCAGCTGCAACCAGCAGTCGGAACCAACCGCGCGGGAGGCACCAGCATGGGTCAGTGGAACGACAAGGTCGTGGTCATCACGGGTGCCGGGTCCGGGATCGGCCGTGCCCTGGCCCAGCAGCTCGACGCCCGCGGGGCGCGGCTGGCGCTGTCCGACATCGACCTCGAGCGGGTCCAGGCCACGGCCGCCACGTGCTCGGACGCCCGCGCCTACCACCTCGACGTCGCCGATCGGGACGCGGTCAAGGCCCACGCGGACGAGGTCGTGGCCGACTTCGGTCGGGTCGACGTGGTGGTCAACAACGCCGGCGTCGCGCTGGCCGCCGACGTGCTCGAGCAGACCGACGAGGACATCGACTGGCTGCTGGGGATCAACCTCCACGGGGTCATCTCCGGCACCCAGGCGTTCCTGCCCCACGTGGTCGCCAGCCGCGGCCACGTGATCAACATCTCCAGCGTCTTCGGGATCATGGGGATGCCGTCCCAGTCCATCTACAACGCCGCGAAGTTCGGCGTCCGCGGCTACACCGAGGCGCTCGCGATCGAGATGGACATCGCGAAGACCGGGGTCGGCGTGCACTGCGTCCACCCCGGCGGCATCGCCACGAACATCGCCAACTTCTCCCGCATGGCGCCCGGTCGCGACAAGCAGGAGCTGGTCGACACCTTCAACCGCGTGTTCCTGCGCACCTCGCCCGAGGCCGCCGCGAAGGCGATCATCCGCGGGGTCGAGTTCAACCGGCGCCGCATCCTCATCGGCCCGGACGCGCGCGTGATCCTGTGGACCGAGAAGCTGCTCGGGTCCGTCTACGAGCGCCTCATCGCCGCGACCGCCGGCCGCTTCCTGCCCTCGGCCGCCGAGGACGTGCTGGTGCCCGACCCGGCCGACGCCGGGACCGATGCGGCCTCGGGCCAGGCGGTCGGGTCGGTCGACGCCGACTCCACCACGCCCGCCGAACCGGTCCGCGCCTCCCGCTGACGCCCGCCCCGTCTCCCCGCTCCCGCCTCCCGGAGTTCGCGCCATGCCGTCCACCACCGCCCCCACCCGCACCGACGTCGTCGTGATCGGGTCCGGCTTCGCCGGGCTCGGCACCGCCATCAAGCTCAAGGAGGCCGGCGTCCAGGACGTCGTCATCCTCGAGTCCGGTGACGAGGTCGGCGGGACCTGGCGCGACAACACCTACCCGGGTGCCGCGTGCGACATCCAGTCGCACCTGTACTCGTTCTCGTTCGAGCCCAACCCCGACTGGTCCAAGGCCTTCTCGCCCCAGCCCGAGATCCAGCGGTACCTCGTGCACTGCGCCGACCGCTACGGCCTGCGCGACCACCTCTACACCGGGGCGCACGTCGTGGACGCGACCTGGGACGAGGACGCGAAGACCTGGACGGTCACCACGACCGACGGCCGCGCGTGGGTGGCCGACGCGATGGTGGGCGCCATCGGTGGTCTGCGTGACCCGAAGTACCCGAACATCCCCGGTCGTGACACCTTCGAGGGCGTCGAGATGCACTCGGCCCGCTGGGACCACGACGTCGACCTGGCCGGCCGGCGCGTGGTCGTCGTGGGCACCGGGGCGTCGGCGATCCAGATCGTCCCCGCCATCGCCGGGACGGCCGAGCACGTCACGCTGATGCAGCGCACGCCGCCGTGGATCCTGCCCCGCAACCAGCACGACTACCCGGACCTGCTCAAGCAGGCCTTCCGCCACGTCCCGGGCCTGCGCAAGCTGCACCGCACCCAGCTGTACTGGCAGAACGAGCTGCGCTTCCTCGGCTTCGGCCGGCTCAACGACCTCGTCATGCCGCTCGCCGAGAAGCTGTCCACGCGCTACCTGCGGTCCCAGATCCGCGACCCCGAGCTGCGCGCGACCGTCCAGCCCGACTATCGCCTCGGCTGCAAGCGCATGCTCATCAGCGACGACTACTACCCCTCGCTGACCCGCGACGACGTGTCCGTCGTCACCGACGGCATCGCCGAGATCACCCCCACCGGCCTCGTGACCGACACCGGCGAGGCCATCGACGCGGACGTCATCGTCTACTGCACCGGGTTCCACATCGAGGAGCCGCTGGGCCAGCTGACGGTGCGGGGCGTCGGCGGCACCACCCTGCAGGAGGCGTGGGCGGACCGCCCGATCTCCTACATGGGCGTGGCCATGCCCGGCTTCCCGAACATGTTCCTCATGGTGGGGCCGAACTCGGGCCTCGGCCACAACTCGATCATCTTCATGATCGAGTCGCAGCTGAACTACGTCGTGCCGGCCATCCGGAAGATCGTGCAGGGTGGGGTCGCCGAGCTCGACCTGAAGCCCGAGGCGCTCGAGGCCTTCCGCGACGAGGTGGACCGGCGCAGCCAGCACACGGTGTGGTCGTCGGGCTGCGACTCCTGGTACGTCGACGAGCAGGGCCGCAACTACACCCTGTGGCCGGCCTCCACGGCCGAGTACCGGCTGCGGATGGCCCGCTTCGACCAGCGCCGCTACCGCGTCACGCGCCGCGAGGACGTCCCCGCCCGCCAGCCGGATCCCCAGCCGGTCCGCTGACCGCTGCCGGGGGTCAGTCCGTCGTCTGGAGGAACTCCACGACCGCGTCGGCGTAGCCCTCGGGGTCGACGTTCCACCCGCGGACGTGGTTGCCGTCGTAGGGGAGGAACGTGACCTGGTCCGGGTCGGCCTCGGCCAGTCGCGCCGACGGGGCGAAGGGCACCGTGTCGTCGTCGCGGCCGTGGAACAGCAGGATGGGCAGGTCCAGGGCCGCGAGCGCGTCCACGTGCTCGAGGTTCGCGTAGTCCGGCCCGCCCCGCAGCGTGGACACCACCTTCGTGGCGGCGAGCAGCGGCGGGATCACCGGGTCGGGGATGTCCCGTTCGGACGCCTGCAGCTCGAGCGTGGCCTGCATGGACAGCAGCGGCGAGTCGAGGACGGCGCCGGTGACGTCCTCGATGCCCTCACAGCGCCGCAGGCAGGCGGCGACCACGCTGCCGCCCTGGCTGTAGCCGTAGAGCGTGACGGTGTCGGGGTCGGAGGTGGACTGGAGCCAGGCGAGCCAGGCCTGCAGGTCGAGCCACTCGGTGTCGCCGAAGTGCCCGTACCCGTCGGGGGAGTCGGGCCCCCCGGGGTCGTTGCGGTAGGTGACCACCAGCGCCGAGCGATCGGTCTCGCCCCGCACCACCTCGACGCCCCGCAGCGTCTCCGCCCGCGACGCGCCCCGCCCGTGCACGAACACGACCCAGTCCTCGCCGGCGGCGCCCTCGCCGGGGAATCGCCAGCCGGGCATGTCGCCGAGCGGCCCGGCCGCGACGACCTCCTCGGCGTCGAGGCCCAGCACCGTCGGGTCGTCCGGATAGGCGTAGGCCTGGACGTCGCCGCGGTCGCCGGCGGCCGGTGGGGTGCCCGCCACGACATGGAAGGAGCGGGTGACCGCGCCGTCCTGCCCTCCTCCGGTTCGCCGGAGAGCTGCAGGTAGCCGGTGAGGTGCTGGAACCCGACGACGTCGTCGCTGCCGAGGTCGGCCACGTCGTAGTCGGGGGCGTCCGTCGGGGCGCAGCGTGATGGTGTCGCCGTCCACCGCCACGACCTCGACGTCGGTGGCCACGTCGCCCGGCCGGGCCGCCGGGAGCAGCTCGTTCGTGTAGTACCAGCCGCCCGCGAACAGGCCGACCACGAGCAGCAGCACGACCACCACCGCCGTCCACGTCACCGCACGTCGCACGCCGCGTCGCCCCTTGCTCGTCGGTCGGTCGTCAGATCCAGCCTCGGAACCACCATCGTGCCCGCACGAGGTCGCGGTCCATGGGGATGCCGAGCCAGATCGGGAGGAAGAACAGGGCGAGCCCGACCGCCACGACGGTCAGGCCCACGACCAGCCAGGTCGCGGGGCGGGACCAGCCCGGCGCGTCGGCCGCGGCGACGTCCTCGGCCGGGTCGGGACCGGTCAACCGGGCGACGGCGGCCGCCCCGACGGCCGCACCGGCGGCGGCCAGCAGCCCGTACACCGCCCGCGTGGGCGACCCGCCGGCGACGTCCCAGATCGCGACCGCGCCGGCGACGACGCCGCCCCCGCCCACGGCGCCGAGCAGGGGGCTGAGCAGCGGCAGGCGGTCGCCGATGCGCGCGACGGCGGCGGCGACCCCGAGGCCGAGGAACGGGACCATCGGCACGGCGTAGAAGGAGAAGACGGGGCGGGACACGGCCAGCCACGGCAGGAACTGCGCCGCCACGAAGGCCAGGGGGATCGCCGCCCGGCGGTCGCGTCGCGCCAGGCCGGCGACCAGCAGGGCGGCCGCCGGCAGGAAGGTCCACCACAGCGCCGGGTTGCCGACGGCCAGCATCTCGGCCGCCTCGTCCCGCTCGACGGCGCAGGGCTCGGGGACGTCGACCGTGACCTCGCCGTCCTCGGTCTCGGTCTCGGGGACGCGGTTGAAGCGGTCCTCGCTGCAGGTCTCGTAGTAGAAGACGACGGGGCGCGCCAGCAGGGGCCAGGCGTAGGCCGGGGCGCGGTAGCTGTGCTCGGCCTCGAGGTTCTCGTGGAACCGGAAGATGCGGGCGTGGAAGTCCCACAGGGCCGCGGCCTTGGACGGCAGTGGCGTCGCCTCGCAGGCCTGCGAGCGCGGTTCGTCGCAGGTCTGCTCGGCCTCGTAGCTGTTGGTGTAGTTCAGGAACCACGGGGTCCAGGTGAGCAGGTAGGTCGCCAGCGGCACCGCCACCAGCGCCACGGTGATCAGGCCCGCGCCCCGCCCCAGTCGCTTCCACGGCGTCCCGAACACGCGCCGACGGCGGGCCAGCTCGGCCCCGATCATGACCAGCCCGGCCGCGCCCACGCCCAGCACGCCGGACCACTTGACGGCACACGCCAGCCCCATCGCCACCCCGGACAGCGCCAGCAGGCTGGTGTCGCGGCGGGGGAGCCGGTCGTGGGGGCCCGGGTCCGCTGCCAGCCACTGCTGGTCGGCCTCGCGGACCCGTTGCAGGTGGGCGACCAGGGCCCAGGCACCCAGGGACACGAACAGGCCGAGGTAGACGTCCAGCATCGCGGTGCGGGCCTGGACCACCAGCACGCCGTCGATGGTGGCGAGCAGCGCGGCCAGCGCAGCGGGCGTGACCCGCTTGAACAGGCGTAGCCCGGTGAGGTAGGTCAGCAGCACGGTGCCGGCGCCCGCCGCCCCGCCGAGCGCCCGCCAGCCGAACGGGGTGTCACCGAACAGCCAGATGGAGAACGCGATCAGCAGCTTGCCCACCGGCGGGTGGACCACGAAGCCCTGCTCGACGCCGAACTCGAGGAAGTCCCGGGCGTCGTTGACGTAGTAGACCTCGTCGAAGACGATCCGGTCCGGCCCGCCCACGTTGGCGATCATCAGCACCGCAGCCGTGCCGACGAGGATCGCCGGCACGAGGATGCGCAACCACCGGCGTCGTTCCTCCATGGCGGCGGAGTCTACGGTCGTCGTCGCCCGTCGCCGCCGCACCCCACCGCCCCGCCGACCAGGAGCCCGCCGTGCCCCACGACGCCGCCCCGGTCGGCCGCCTGCTGGTGGTGGCCACGCCCATCGGCAACCTCGGTGACCTCTCGCCCCGGGCGGCCACGACCCTGCGCGAGGCCGACCTGGTGCTGGCCGAGGACACCCGACACACCGGTCGGCTGCTGGCCCACGTCGGAGCCGACACGCCCCAGTGGTCGCTGCACGAGCACAACGAGCGGGACCGCATCGCGGCGGTGGTGGAGCGGCTGCGTGACGGGGCGGTCGTGGCGCTGGTGTCCGACGCGGGCACGCCGGCGGTGTCCGACCCCGGCTACCGGCTCGTGGCCGCGTGTGTCGAAGCGGGGATCGAGGTCCAGGCGGTGCCGGGTGCGTCGGCGGTGCTGCACGCGCTGGTGACCTCCGGCCTGCCCACCGACCGCTTCGCCTTCGACGGGTTCCTGCCCCGTTCCGGCGCAGCCCGTCGCGACCGGCTCGCCGAGGTCGCCGCCGAGCGACGCACCACCGTGCTGTTCGTGTCCCCCCACCGCGTCGCCGCGGACCTGCGGGACCTCGCCGCGGCCTGCGGCGAGGACCGCCCCGCCGCGCTCGGTCGCGAGCTGACCAAGCTGCACGAGGAGACCCGGCGCGGGACCCTCGGCGAGCTGGCGGCGGCGGTCGCCGACGACGGGGTGCGGGGCGAGCTGACCCTCGTGGTCGGCGGCGCCCCGGCCCCGGACGTGGACGTCGCCGACCTCGGCTCGGCGGACCTGGCCGCCATGGTGAAGGCGCTGGAGGCCGACGGCACGCCCCGCAAGCAGGCCATCGGCGCGGTCGCCCGTGACCTCGGGCTGCCCAAGCGCGAGGTCTACGCCGCCGTGGTCGAACACAAGGACGCCGGCACGGGCGGCGGGGCGTGACCGACGGGCTCGTCTGGTACGTCGCGTACGGGTCGAACCTGTGCGCGGCCCGACTCGACTGCTACCTCGCCGGCGGTACGCCCCCCGGCGGTCGCCGGTCGACCGCCGGGGCCCGTGACCGCGTCGCCGCCCCGTGACTGGCGCCGTGTCGACCTGCCGCACCCGCTGTGGTTCGGCGGGCCCTCGGCGACCTGGGACGGGGGACCGGCGTTCCTCGACGTCGACCGGCCGGGGCGGGGCGTGGGCCGGGCCTGGCTGGTCACCGCCGAGCAGTTCGCCGACGTCGTCGCGCAGGAGAACGGGCACCCCGCCGGCACCGTGGAGGTGCCCGACGGGGCGCTGGCCGACGGGGCGGTGGTGCTGCCCGGGGCCCCGTACGGCCGCGTGGTGCCCCTGCCGTCGCCCGACGCACGACCGTGCGTCACCGTCACCTACGTGGACCGCCCCGCGGGTCGCGCCCCGGACCCCGGCTACCTCGCGCTCGTCCGGGCCGGTCTGGCGGAGACGGGCGCGCCTGCGGACGAGATCCGCGGCCTCCTGGACGCGCATCCGCTGGTTCACCGCGCGTGACCGGCCCGTCCGGTCCGCACATCGGGGTGCGGGCCGCGCGGGCGATGGCGCACGGGGCGTGGTCGCATGTCACACTGGGCCATCTCCGGGGGCGGAGCAGCCCCCACGCCGTGGGGGCGGAGGAGCCCGCACATGCGCGATCGCCCCGCACGACCCACCCGGCTCGGGTCCGTCCGTCACGGGTCGGTCCGCCCCGGGTCCGCCCTGGCGGCCCCCTCGCTGATCGCGGTGCTCGCCGCCACCCTGCTGTCCGCCGGGTGCAGCGCCGCTGCGGCGGGCGCCCCGCTCGACGTGGCCGGCGCGCGGGTGGCCGCAACGGGGCTCGACCCGCGGGCCCTGCTGGACTCCCTGCCGGCCGCGGTGACCCCGGGGTGGCAGCGCACCGACGGGGACGGGGCCGTCGCCGTCACCCTCGACGACGTGCGGCTGGCCGACGGCGACCGGGCCCAGCGGTACGCCGAGGCCGGCTTCGAGGCCGGGGCGCGGCTGTCCCTGGACCGCGGCGCCGACGAGCACCTGGCCATCATGGTCGACCGCTTCCCCCACCCGGCCGCCGCGCACCAGGTCGAGGACTGGCACCTGTCGTCCACCGGCGTGGCGATGGACGACGGGGTCTCGCTGGTCGGTGAGACGGCGGAGGGCGTGCTCGTGATCGAGGACCTGCTGGTCCGGGTCGTGCAGGTCGGGGAGGAGGCCGACCCCGTGGTGGTGCGGGGCGTGCTGGCCGCGATCCGCGACGAGGTCCTGCCGCGGGGCGCCGAGTAGCCCGCGCGACGTGCGGTCTGCGCTCATCTGGGCGTGGCGACAACCCGTCCGGGGGCTGGTGCGTCGAGCCGGGTGGAGGGACCCCCCGTCGGTAGGTTGCCGACGCGACGGGCCAGACCAGGACGATGGGAACCGGAGTGCTGGCGTTCGGGCAGGCGGCACGGGGCGAGGACGCCTCGTTCGCCGTCGTCTTCAACGAGCACCACCGGCGTGCCGTCCGCCTGGCCTACCTGCTCACGGGCGACCACCACCAGGCCGAGGACGTCGTCGCCGAGGCGATGACCAAGGTCTACGTGCAGTGGCGCAAGGGCGTGGTCGACGACGTCGGTCCGTACCTGCGCCGTGCCGTGGCCAACCAGGCCAACTCCCGACTGCGGCGTCGGTACCTCGAACGCCGCGAGGCCTCGCGCCGCACCGGCGACGACCGGGGCGTGCGACGCGTCGACGACGACGCCGCCGACCGGGACGCGGTCTGGCAGGCCATCCAGCGGCTGCCCGACCGGCAACGCCAGGTCGTGGTGCTGCGCTACTACGAGGACCTGTCCGAGGCGGACACGGCCGACGTGCTGGGGATCTCCACCGGCACCGTCAAGTCGTCGCTGTCCCGCGGGCTCGCGCGGCTCGAGGAGCTGCTCGCCGACCCGGCCACGGACCGGACCACCGGAGGTGGTCGCTGATGGAACGCCATGAGCTCGAGGATCGCATCCGCGCCTCGCTGGAGGCCCGGGCCAACGACGTCCAGCCGACGCCGGAGCTGTGGGAGCGCGTGTCGGAGCGCACCACCCGCCGGGCCCGCTGGGCCCTGGGCGGCTGGGTGCTGTCCGGCGCCGCCGCCGTGCTGGCCATCGTCGTGGGGGGGATGGTGCTGTTCTCCTCGCCCCGCGGCGTCCAGATCGACCAGCAGCCCGACATCGCCGACACGCCCACCGACGCTCCCGTCCCCGCCGAGACCGCCGATCCGACCATCGTCACCACCGACGGCCGCCTGCTCCGGGTCATCGAGCCCGGCACGGGCGAGGTGCTGTCCGAGGTCGACCCCCGCGCCGGTCTGCAGGTCCCGGCGACCATCCGCGAGCTCGCCGTCCGGCCCCGACACGGGCGACGGCCGGCTGACCGTGGCCTCGGTGATCGAGGTCGAGGGCTCCTACGACATCGACGTCGACCGTCATCGACCCGGCCAGCGGCGAGCGGGTGGACCGCCAGCCGATCGGCATGGGCGCTGGACCGGCCACCGACCTGCCCCCGGACGTGGTCTGGAGCCAGGACGGCCGGTACCTGATGTGGGCGGGCAGCAGCGCCGCCGACGACTCCCAGGCCGGTCCGGCGCTGTGGGCCTACGACTGGACGGAGCGCCCCGCCGACGACCTCGACGGCTCGCGCCGCGATCACGGTCACCGCCCCGGGCGGCGACGACGCCCTGTTCGCCGACGGCGGCACGATCGACCTGCGCACCTGGACCGGACCCAGCGACGGCGAGTCGGTGGTGGTCGCGACCAGCCCCACCGGCGGGGCGTGGCGCATCGGCCTGGCTGCGAAGGCCAGCGACTGCGGCGGGGCGACCCCGTGCCCGCCGACCTGGACCGCAGCGATCTCGCCGATGCAGCTCGAGGGCGGGTCGCTGGTCGACGCGGCCACGCTGGCCAGCGGCGTCGACCTGTCGCTGGTCGCCCGCAGCGGCCAGCCCGGCGACGCCGAGGGCGCCACGCTGGCCCTGCTGGCCGGGGCGATGGGCGACCAGCAGCGCGAGCTCGACATGCCCGAGCTCGTCCCCGGGGGCACCGCCTCGCCCCTGGACGGCTGGCTGGCCGCCGCCGGCGACCAGGTCGCCGTGGGCTTCGGTCCCGTGACCGGCTACCTGCTGAGCGTCGACGGCGACACCATCGAGGACGTCGAGGTCAGCGGCACCGTCGCCCTGCCCGAGGGCACCACCGCCGTCTCCATGGCCCTGCCCGCCACGCGGCTCGACCACGCCGGCGCCGACCGACACCGCGCCCGGCGCGTCCGACGCCGGCCACCCCGCCGACGGCCTCCCGACCCACGTCGTCTGCGCTCCGAGTCCGGCCGACGAGTACCTGCGCCTGCTGGACCGGGCGACCGGCGACGACGTCGCCGCCTGGGACCGCCCCAACGGCTGGTCCCCGAGGCCTTCCTCGGCCAGTGGTCGTCGCCATCCGGCCCGGCAGCACGCCGGACGACCTGCATGGTCGTCACCCGCTGGACGTCGGCGAGGCCGAGTCTGCTCGCTGGTCACCGTCGTCCGTGCCGGCCAGGTGGTCGTCAACGAGGTGCTGCCCGACACCATGCAGCCCGCCAACGCGGGCACCGTCGCCGAGCGGGCCGAGTCCACCCCGGTGTTCTCGCCGGACGGGACGTGGCTGGCCTGGGTCGAGACACCGCAGGGTGGCGCCTCGTCCGCCCAGGTGCGGTTCGTGCCCTGGTCCGAGGACGGGCCCGTGGCCGGGGCGCGAGCAGGCGGCGCTGGCCTCCGACGACTCGACCCGCCCCGTGGAGCTGCTCGACTGGGCAACCGAGGGTGACGGGGCAGTCCTGACCCTGCGCCCCGCGACCGTGCCGGGGACCGACGCACAGCAGCCCACCTCCATGATCGAGCTGCGCCTGCCGGGCGGGGACCCGGCGGCCCCCGCCCCGACGTGGACGTCGGTGGACCTGCCGGGCGTGCTCTTCGACGCCGGGTCCTACTCCTTCGAGGACGGCGCCGAGCGCTACATCGCGTTCGCCGACGGCGAGGACGTCATGGTCGGCCTCGCCGATGCCCCGGGCTCCGCCGTGCCGTCGGGCGCGTTCGCCTTCAGCGAGGGCCGCGTGGTGGCCTTCGGTCCCGACGTCGCGCTGGTCCAGCGCCCGGACGGGTCCTGGCAGCGCGTGCAGCTCGACGACGGGGCCACCAGCGCGGTGGAGCTCCCGGGCGGGACGGTGGCCGTCCTGCCATGGGCGACGCCGGGCTGACCCTGCGCGGGGTGCCAGCGGTGTGGTAGACCTCCACTTCCAACGCGACCCGCCCACCGTGGCGGGTCGAGGCACGTCCGGACCCGTCACCATCGCACGTGGCCCCTCGTGGGCCGCCTGTGACGCGCCGGCACCGCGCTGTTGGGAGCCGCGGTCCCGTCGCGCCACGACGTGGTCGCCACCCCTGCACGCTTCCCGAGAAAGGCTGGCCGCCGGTGCCGCCCTTCGTCGACACCCACTGCCACCTCGACCACCACGACGAGCTCGTCGCGGCCGAGCAGGTCGAACGTGCGCGCGCCGCCGGCGTGGCCACCATGATCACGGTGGGCACGGACATGGCCTCCTCCACCCAGGCCGTGCGCACGGCCCACCGGTTCCACGGCGTGTGGGCGGTGGTCGGCATCCACCCCAACGACGCCATGGAGGCCACGCCGCCGGTCCTGAAGGTGATCGACCGCCTGGCCGAGGAGGACGACGTCGTCGGCATCGGCGAGACCGGCCTCGACTACTACCGCGACCACACCACCCCCGAGCAGCAGGCGGCCTCGTTCCGCGCGCACATCGACCTGGCGCGGCGGCACGACAAGACGCTGGTCATCCACTGTCGTGAGGCATGGGACGACTGCCTCGCGCTGCTGGACGACCACGGGGCGCCGGACCGCGTCGTGATGCACTGCTTCTCCGGCGACGAAGGAATCGTGGACCACTGCGTCGAACGTGGCTACTACCTTTCCTTCGCTGGAAACGTCACGTTCAAGAACGCCGAGGAGCTTCGCGTGGCCGCCGCCCGGGCTCCGCGTGAGCTGCTGCTCACCGAGACCGACTCCCCGTTCCTCACCCCGCATCCGCACCGGGGTGAGCGCAACGACCCCTCCTACGTGCCGCTGGTCACCGCCCAGCTGGCCGAGCTGCACGACGTCGACGTGGCCGCCATGGCCGCCACGCTGGACGCCAACGCCCGCCGCGCCTTCGCGCTGCCCGATCCCGTGTCGCAGGCCCGGGCCAGCTGATGGCCCCCACGCCCCACGCGGGCCCGGACTCGTCCCGACCGCGATCGGGGGCACGTCGCCTGTCCACCACCGCGCGTCGCGCGCTGGCGCTGGCGCTGGTCGCGGCCCTGTCGGTGCCCTTCGTGCTGGCCCCCGACCGCCTGGCGATCCGCGTGGACGGCGAGGTCGTCCGGGTGCGCTCGTACGCCGGCACCGTCTCCGAGGCCCTGACCGCGGCGGGTGTCGCGGTCGGCCCCGACGACAAGGTCGTCCCGGCCGTCGACGCGCCCGTGGCCGACGGCCTCGGCATCAAGGTCCTGCGGGCCGTCCCCGTGGCCCTGCAGGTCGGTGGTCGCACCTTCGTCCTCCCCGTCGCCGGCGAGACCGTCGAGGACGTGCTCGTGGCTGCCGGCATCGGTGACGTGCGCGGCCTGTCGATCGAGCCGGACCCGTCCACGCCGCTCGCCGAGACCCGTCACGTCGCCGTGACCGAACCGGTCGTCGCCCGCATCGAGGTCGACGGGGGCGTCCACCGCGTCCGGCTCCGCGAGGGCACGGTCGCCGACGCGCTCGCGCTGGCCGGAGTTGCGGTCCGCGACCGAGACCGCGTCCGGCCCGCCCCGACGACCGTCCTCGAGGACGACGTCACCACCGTCGTCGTCACGCGGCGCGACCGTCGGCGTGAGGTCGAGAAGGTCACCCTGCCCTTCCACGAGGAGGTGGTCCGGACCGACGAGCTGTACGAGGACCAGCAGGAGGTCGTCCGCGAGGGCGTCGAAGGACTGCGCCGCGACGTCTACCGCGTCCGGCTGGTCGACGGCGAGGCCGTCGGCCGCAAGCTGGTCGAGCGAGTGGTCGTGCGCGAGCCGGTCGACCGCATCGTCCACGTCGGCACCCGCGCGCGGCCCGCACCGGAGCCCCCGCCGCCCCCGCCACCCGCCGAGGACGACTCGGTGTGGGACCGCCTGGCCCAGTGCGAGTCCGGCGGCAACTGGCACCTCGACGGCGCCTACGACGGCGGCCTGCAGTTCCACCCCGACACCTGGAACCGGTGGAAGCCCAGCGGCTACCCGGCCTACGCGTACCAGGCCTCCCGCGAGCAGCAGATCGTGGTCGGCAAGCGACTCCACGCCGCACGTGGCTGGTCGCCCTGGCCCGCCTGCGCCCGGAAGCTCGGCCTGCAGTGAGCACGCCGGAGCCACCGGCCGTCATCACGCCGCGTGTGGCCGCCGACCTGCTGGCTCGCCACGGGCTCGCCCCGCGCAAGGCCGCGGGCCAGAACTTCGTGGTCGATCCGAACACCGTCGACCGGATCGTCGCCGGGGCGCACCTCGACCGGGGCGACACCGTCCTCGAGATCGGACCCGGACTCGGGTCCCTGACGTTGCCGCTGGGTCGGATGGTGCGCCGCGTGGTCGCGGTCGAGGTCGACACGGGACTGGCCGCGGTCGTGGCCGACCTCACCGCCCCCCTCGGCACCGTCGAGGTGCACGTCGCCGACGCCCTGCGCGTCGACCTCGACGAGCTGCTCGGTGAACCCGCCCGGCTGGTGGCCAACCTGCCCTACAACGTCGCGACGCCGCTGCTGTTCACCGTGCTCGACTGCCGCCACGTCGTGGACGCCTACGTGATGGTGCAGCGCGAGGTGGGCGAGCGGTGGGCCGCCGTCCCCGGGGACCGGCTCTACGCCGGCGTCTCGGTCAAGGTCGCCCTGGCGGGCACGGCACGCATCGACCTGACCGTGCCTCGGGGGGTGTTCCTGCCCGTGCCCAACGTCGACTCGGTGATGGTGCGCGTCGTCCGCCACCCCGATGGCCTCGCCCTCGAGCAGCGTGGCTGGGTCTCCCACGTGGTCGACGCCGCCTTCGCCCAGCGCCGCAAGACGCTGCGCAACACGTTGCGGGCCGTGTTCGGTGACGTGGCCGCCGGGGCGCTCGAGGCGGCCGGCGTGGACCCGTCCGCGCGTGCCGAGACGGTCGCGCCCGACGGCTTCGTGGCCATCGCCGATGCGCTCGAGGCCGCGGGTGCCCGGCGCGAATGAGGGGTGGAGGGGGCGGCTCCCTACCATCCCCGCACCGTCCCGGGAGCCCTGTTGTCGGTACCACCCCACCCTGACCAGCCAGGTGGCGGCGTCGCCGTCGAGGTGCGCGTGCCCGCCAAGGTCAACCTGTTCCTCGCCGTGCGTGGGCTGCGGCCGGACGGGTACCACGAGCTGGTGTCCATCATGCAGACGGTCTCGGTGCGCGACCACGTGCGGGTCTCGATGGACGCCGACCCCGCCAACCTGCACCCGGCGGCGCGCCGGCTGCTGCGCGTGGAGTTCAGCCACGACGGCACCGGCGGCGTCCCGGCCGGCGAGGACAACCTCGTGGTGCGGGCCGCCAACGCCCTGCTCGACCGGCTGGGTGGGAACGGCGCCTCACGGGTCGGCGGCGAGCACGCGCTGGTCACCCACGTCCACCTCGACAAGTCCATCCCGGTGGCCGCGGGCATGGCCGGCGGCAGCGCGGACGCGGCCGCCACGCTCGTCGCCCTCAACACCCTCTGGGACGGCGGGCTGGCCAAGGACGAGCTGCGCGAGCTGGCCGCCGACCTCGGCGCCGACGTGCCGTTCTGCGTGACCGGTGGGACCGCGCTGGCGACCGGGACCGGGACGGCCACCGCGCAGGTGCTCTGTCGCGGCGCCTTCCACTGGGTCGTCGGCATGTCGGACGCCCCGCTGTCGACGCCGGAGGTCTACCGCACCTTCGACGACATCGGCACGCCCACGCAGAAGGAGCCGGACGTGGTGCTGCAGGCGCTGCGCACCGACGACGCCGAGGTGCTCGGCGCGGCGCTGCACAACGACCTCGAGGTCGCTGCCTTCCACCTGCGGCCCGAGCTGGCCGACGCCCGCGACGCGATGCTCGAGGCCGGGGCGCTCGGGGCCATCGTCTCGGGGTCGGGCCCGACGGTGATCGCCCTGGCCGAGGACCGCGGGGCGGCGACGCAGATCCAGGCGGCGGTCGCCGACTGGTTCGACCGGACCGAGGTCGCCTCGTCTCCCAGCGGCGGTCCGACCCTGTCGGCCTGATCGGCGGCCCCTACCCTCACCCCTCCACGTCCGTGCCCCCGCGCGCCACGGTCGGTGGGAGGTGGTGTAATCGGCAACACCCCGGCCTTTGGAGCCGGTGTTCAGGGTTCGAGCCCCTGCCTCCCAGCCACGCGACACCGGTCTGAACGGCGACATTCGGCCGTTTCGACGGTTTCGACCCCGCCAGTGGCAACAGTCTGGCAACAAGAACCTCCGGGAACGACTCTCACATCTCGGTGAGAACGTGTCTCAACTGCCCAGGATGACCCGGGCGACCTTCGCCGCGGCGTCGCCGTCGTCGGTCGGCATGCAGTGGCTGTAGAGGTCCAGGGTGACCGACACGGTGGCGTGTCCGAGCCTCCGGCTGACCACCGTGATCGGTGAAGACCGTTGGTCGGCTGGAGCTCGCGGCCGTCCTGCCGGACGAACACCGCGCCGGTCTCGTGCCGAGCGGGCATCTTCAATGGTGTAGCGGCCGTGCTACAGGACGGATATCGTGCTCTGCATGAGCCGAACGATCAGCCAGCGTGAGCTCCGCAACGACAGCGGGGAGATCATGCGCGCCCTCGACCGTGGCGAGGACTTCATCGTCACCCGCAACGGCATCCCCGTCGGCGAGCTGCGTCCAGCACGGCGCCGCTTCGTCTCCCGTGACCTGCTGCTCGAGGCGTTCCGCACGGCACCTGCGTCGACCCGGAGCGGTTCCGCGCCGACGTCGACGCGGTGGCCGACCAGGGCATCGAGCCGGTGGCGTGACCCCTGCCGCCGTCCGGGGGCTGTTGGACACCTCGGTGGTCATCGCGCTCGAGTCGCTGACCCCGGAGGCACTGCCCGAGGAGCCCGCGATCTCGGCGGTCACGCTGGCGGAGCTGGCCGCTGGGCCTCACGCCACTGACGACGCCGACGAGCGGGCCCGCCGTCAGGATCGTCTCCAGCGTGTGGAGGCGCTGCTGGACCCGTTGCCGTTCGACGCCGCAGCGGCTCGCGCCTATGCCCGTGTGTATGCGGCCACCCGCACGGCCGACCGCAAGCCTCGAGGGGCTCGGGCGGTCGACCTGATGATCGCGGCCGTCGCCCTCGCCAACGGTCTGTCCCTGTTCACACGCAACACCGCTGACTTCGAGCACCTCACGACCGTGGGCCTGGACGTCCGGAGCGTGTGAGGATCCGCCGCGGATGGACTGGACAAGCCGGTCTCCCTGCGTCGCGCTGCACCGTTACAGGGGCCGGCCCGGTTCGGGTGCGTTCTCGGCCGCTTCGGTGACGGTTCGGGGTGCGATGTCGCTGGCGGGGCGGGATGGTGAGAGGAGCACGAGCTGGACTCCGTCCCAGCATCCGTCGACCGCGCCGGGGCAGAACGGAGTGTCACGGAGAAGAACTGGGGCCGGTCCCAGCTCTGCGGTGACGCAGGTTGCCCTCGATGACGTCCGCCAGGAGATGGCCGCCGACGAGCAGGCGTCGTGGCTCGGGTCTTCCTCGCCCACTCGGTTTCGGTTGACGTCCGTGCCCGTGGCCGCGGCGTGGTGTTCCGGGGCGCCACGACCCGGGGCCACGTGGCAGGGCCGTCCAGCCCACAGCGGGCTGGGCGGATGGCCTGTCGTCGTGGGTGGCGGGCGGCGGACGATCGAAGCAACCGGAACGGTCCAGGTTCCCGTCTCCGGTGGAGGCTCGATCATGAACGCCTCGACATCAACATCGGCACCAGGGACACGTCGGACCCGCCTCATCGTCGGCGTCGCCGCCGCGACCGCACTCGTCGCCGTGCTGTGGTCGTGGCCATCTCCGTGCTGGGACGTCCATCTCCCCGCCCGCCTTCCCCTCGCTGGCCGACACGCCCGATCCGGCCTTGCACGGCACGGTCGCCTACTTCGACGACCCGACCTCGTGCGTGCGGATCGTGGCCGCTGCCGGCCAGCCATCGCGCGACGTGCTCTGCCTGGAGGACCAGGATCCCACCGAGGCGGCCACCCTGGGCAAGCTCGTCGGTCCCGAGCTGGCGTGGCGTGACGACGGCCGGCTCGCGATCACCATGTTCCGCCTGACCGACCCGCCCGGCCCGGACTTCCGGCCCGGCTGGCAGAAGCTCGTCGATGTCGCCACGGGCCAGACCACCGACGTCCCCACCGCCGAGGTGCCCTCCAAGGCGATCACGGCCCTCGGTCCGACCGTCGCCCCCGACGGCCGCAGGATCACGGTCGAGTCCGACCCCGCGACGGGCCACATCCAGATCGACCTGACCGACCCCGACGGGACGACTCGGACCCTGCTGTCGACACGTGGCCCCGGCATGTACACCTACGGGCTCAACACCGCCTACTGGGCTCCCGATTTCCAGTGGATCGTCGCCGACGACGGACGCATCCTCATCGTCGCCCCTGACGACCCACCGGTGACTCGAATCCTCACCGACCACACCACCAGCCAGCCCTTCGAGGGTGCTCGCTTCGCCGTCACCAGCGCTGACCTGCTCATGCCCTCCGGGTGACCGCTCGGACTCGACCCGGCCCCGCACCGGGCTCACGCATTCCCTCTCGTGCCCCCCTCTGAAGGTCATGATGCGCACCTCGACTCCGGTGCAGACCTCACGTCGTCGGACGACACCCGGGCCCGGGCGAACCGACCTGTGGCGCGCCTGGACCGCCACCGGTCTCATGGTGATCGGGCTCGTCGGCATGAGTGTGATCATGACGCGGTTGGACCTGGACCTGTCGTACGACAGGTCGGCCACGATCCGCGGCATCGGGGTGGCCGTCGTCGTCCTTCTCGCAGCAGCTGCCCTGCGGTACGGGAGGCGTGCGCAGCGGCAGGGCCACGCCTCCGGGATGGTGGCCGCTGTCCTGGCCGGCACGATCGGCAGCTGGGTGGTCCTCCTCACCATCCTGAGCACCATCGCCCACCTGGTCGGCTTCGAGTAGGACCCTGGTGACGCCCCGGCCGACATGCACACCCCAGCCGCGGCCGCCCCAGGCCCGTGCCCGTTCGGCGCACGTCAGTGGTCTGCGACGACGAACTGGCGAAGGAGGCCCGCGAGCTCGGCATCACGTGTCCGAGGCTGCGCGCCAAGGACTGCGCGAGGTCATTCGTCGTCGTCGCACCGACGTCGGGATCGACACGGCTCGGTCATCACCTGCGACGGCCTTCACACCATCGGTCAGCGTCGCCTCACCACGCCTCTCGGCTCAGTGGACGACGACGCACTTGACGAGGTCTACAGTGCCCTCGCGACGGCGATCGGGTGCGACGACGAGGGGGAGACGAGTCGCGTCCGGAGTCGTAGGCTCGAATGGCACGCGCGCGGGAGCCTGCCGCTGACGACCGACACGGACCGACTGGCCGAACGGGCCCGCGAGCTCGTCGAGCACCGGCGGGCGCCGACGCGCGGCCCTGGCCGACGCAGGCCGA
The DNA here is from genome assembly GCA_963796225.1 of uncultured bacterium. Taxonomy (GTDB): domain Bacteria; phylum Actinomycetota; class Nitriliruptoria; order Nitriliruptorales; family Nitriliruptoraceae; genus CAWCLK01. Next base: position 34,368 of record CAWCLK010000014.1, on the reverse strand, counting down.
GGCCCTGGCCGACGCCTGCCACCAGATGGCGCGGCGGTTCCACGTCGGTGGGAAGGTCCTGGCCTTCGGCAACGGCGGACCGACCACCGACGCCCAGCACGTGTCGGTCGAGTTCGTCCACCCCGTGATCGTGGGCAAGCGGGCACTGCCGGCGGTGTCGCTGAACGCCGACGCGGCCAGCATCACCGGGCTGGCGCACCGGCACGGCCCCGACGAGGTCTACGCCCACCTGCTCGACGTCCTCGGGCGTCGTGACGACATCGCGCTCGGCCTGTCCAGCGACGGGCGCTGCGCCGACGTGCTGCGGGGGCTGCAGGCGGCCCACGATGCCGGGATGCTCACGGTGGCCCTGGTGGGCGACCCCACCAGCCCGATCGCCACCAGCCCGGCGGTCGACCACGTCGTCACGGTCGCCAGCGACGACCCGGCCGTGGTCAAGGAGGTCCACGTCACTGCCTACCACGTGCTGTGGGAGCTCGTGCACGTGTTCCTCGAACAGCCGGGGCTGCTCGCCGGCGGGACCGCCGCACGCCCCGCCGACCGGGGCAGCGTCGAGGCGCTCTACCCGTTCCTGTACGACGGAGGCGCCGACCTGCCGTCCGTGCTCGGCGAGGTCGCGGCCTCGACGCGGTCGAAGGTCGCCGAGATCGTCGAGCTGCGGGCCAGGGTCGGGGAGGAGCAGGCGGGGGCGCTGGCGGACTGCGCCGCCGACCTCGCCGCGGCCTTCGTCGCCGGCGGCAAGCTGCTGACCTTCGGCAACGGCGGCAGCAGCTCCGACGCCCAGGAGGTGGCCCAGGTCCACCTCGCCCCGCACCGGGACGCCCGGTCCCTGCCGGCGCTGTGCCTCACCAACGACGTCGCGGTGGTGACCGCCCTGTCCAACGACGTCGACTTCGACGTGGTGTTCGCCCGCCAGGTCCGCGCCTTCGGGCAGCACGGTGACGTCGCCATGGGCCTGTCCACGTCGGGCAACTCCGCCAACGTCCTGGCCGCCTTCGCTGCTGCTCGCGAACGCGGGCTCGTCACGGTGGGACTGGCCGGGGCCGACGGCGGGGCGATGGCGCAGGCCGACACCATCGACCACCTCTTCGTGGTCCCGTCCGCCTCGGTGCACCGCATCCAGGAGGTCCAGACCACCCTCTACCACGTGCTGCACGAGCTGGTCACCGAGGCGCTGGCCGACGTCGCCGAGCTGCGGCCGCCCGCCGCCCTCGACGCCCCGTAGCCCTCAGACCAGCCCGACGACCTCGCCGTCCTCGTCCAGGTCGACGTCGAGGTACCGCGGGTGCTCGGGCAGGCCCGGCATGGTCAGCACGTCGCCCGCCAGGGCCGTCACGTAGCCCGCCCCGGCCGCCAGCCGCAGCTCGCGCACCGGGAACGTGAACCCGCGCGGGGCGCCCCGCAGCGTGGGGTCGTGCGAGGTCGACTGGTGGGCCTTGGCCACGCACACGGGCAGTCGCCCGTACCCGTGGTGGTCCAGCCAGTCGAGCGTCGCCTCCGCCTCGGGAGACCACGCCACCGCACCGGCCCCGTACCACTGGCGGGCCCGTCGCTCCAGCCCCGCCCGGACGTCGACGTCTGGGCCGACCAGTGGCGTGAAGTGGCCGGGTTCCACGTCGAGCACGGCGTCGGCGAGGTCCAGGGCGCCCTTGCCGCCGTCCTGGAACGCGTGGTGGGACACCGTGGTGGCGGCTCCCGCGGTCCGGGCGGCACGCGCGACCTCGTCCAGCTCCCCGTCCTCCTCCCCGCCGTGGAGGTTGATCGCGACGACCACCGGTACCCCGCGGCCCACGAGGCGCTCCACGTGGTGGCGCAGGTTGACGGTGCCGCGCGCGACGGCCCCGACGTCCGGCTCGTCGAGCAGGTCGGCGTCCACCCCGCCGTGCCAGCGCATGGCCCGCACCGTCACGACCACGCACCGCGACGTCGGGGGCACGCCCGACCAGCGGGACCTTCAGGTGCAGCAGCTTCTCCGCCCCGAGGTCCGCGCCGAAGCCGGCCTCGGTGACCACGACGTCCGCCGACGCCAGCGCGATGCGGTCGGCGATGACGCTGGACGTCCCGGTGGACAGGTTCCCGAAGGGGCCGCCGTGCAGGAGCACCGGGGTGCCCTCGTTCGTGCGGACCAGGCCCGGCTCGGCCGCGTCGCGCAGCAGGGCGGCCATCGCCCCGGCCACGCCGAGGTCGTCGGCGGTGACCGGCGCCCCGTCGCCGGTCGTGCCCACCACGATCCGGCCCAGACGCGTCCGGAGGTCGGGCAGGTCGCGGGCCAGGCTGAGCACGGCCATGACCTCGCCGGCTGCCGTGATGTCGAACCCGGTTCGGCGGGGCGGGCCGTCGGGCCCGCCGAGCCCGACGGTGATGTCACGCAGCGACCGGTCGTTGACGTCCATGACCCGGCGCCACCACGTCGTGTCGGCGGTCAGCCCGTGGCGGTCGCGGTGCAGGGCGTCGTCGACGGCGGCGGCGAGGAGGTTGTGGGCCGACTCGACGGCGGCGAACTCCGGCAGGCCGTCCAGCAGTGCCGCGGTCAGCGGTTCGAGGACCGCTGACCCGCCACCCGCGCCGCCCCCCTTGCGCCCGAACGTCGGGCCCAGCGACGACCGGCGCAGCGTGGCCAGTGCCCGCGTTCCCCGTTGGGCCAACGCCATGGCCAGCCCGATGGTGGTGACGGTCTTGCCCTCCCCGGCCGGGGTCGGCGTGACGGCGGTCACCAGCACGTAGCGGTCGGCACGGTCAGGGCCCAGGGCGGCGAGGTCGACCCGCGCCCCGTGCCGTCCCGCCGGCACAACGTGGGCCGGGTCGATCCCGGCAGCGATCGCCAGCGTGCGCGCATCCATCGACAGGCCCTTCGACGACGAGGTTCCTTGACTCCACCACGGGGCGCGGACCGGCCACAGGGCACCCCGGCCCGGTGCGCTCGGGACCCGGTCTGGACCGTCAGCGGCCCCGCAGCCGGGCGGCGGCGACCGCCGCCTGGCCGAGGCTGATGCCGCCGTCGTTGCACGGCACCTGGCGGTGGGTCAGCACCACGAAGCCATCGTCCGTCAGGCGCCCCGCCACGCCCTCGGCCAGCCACAGGTTCTGGAACACCCCGCCACTGAGGGCCACGGTCCCCAGCCCCTCGACCTCGCGCACCCGCTGGCACGCGGCGACGACGAGATCGACCACACCGCGGTGGAAGCGGGCCGCCACCGTCGCGACCGGCACGCCGGCGTCGAGGTCGGCGACCACGCCCCGCACCAGGTCGCCGCCCCGCATCCGCCACGGGGCGTCGGGGGCGCCCATCTCGTCCACCCAGCCGACGGCGTAGGCGCCGGGCTCGTCCGGGTCGGCGACCTGCTCGAGGGCGATGGCGGCCTGGCCCTCGAAGGTGACCGTGTCGTGCAGGCCGCACAGGGCGGCGACCGCGTCGAACAGCCGTCCCATGCTGGACGTGGTCGGGGCGTTGGTGCCGGTGCGGGCCAGCTGCAGGACGGGGTGCCAGCGGTCCGGGTGGCGTGCCGCCACGGCGGAGCCGGCGACGTCGAGGCCGGCGGCGTCGAGGTGGGCGACCGCCATGCGCCACGGTTCGCGGATGGCGGCGGCCCCGCCGGGCATCGGCACCCCGTCCAGGTGGGCCATCCGGCGGAACTCCCGAAGGTCGGCGACCAGCACCTCGCCGCCCCACAGCGTGCCGTCCTCGCCGTACCCCAGCCCGTCCAGCGCCACGCCGATCACCGGCCCGTCGACGCCGTTGTCGGCCAGGCACGCCGCCACGTGGGCGTGGTGGTGCTGCACCCCGACCAGCCGCAGCGACTCGTCGAGCTCGGCCAGCTCGACCGCGTGCTTGGTGGACAGGTACTCGGGGTGCAGGTCGTGGGCCACCACCGTGGGACGCACGTCGAACAGTCGCCCGAGGTGGTCGATGGCGTGCTCGAACGCGGCCAGGGTCTCGGCGTTCTCGAGGTCGCCGACGTGGTGGGACAGGAACGCCCGGTCGCCCCGCGCCAGGCAGACCGTGTTCTTCAGCTCGGCCCCCACGGCCAGCACGTGCGCGGGTGCGGGGACGGGCAGTCGCACGGGGCGGGGCACGAACCCCCGGGACCGGCGGACGGGCACCGGCGCCCCGCGCACCACCCGGACCACCGAGTCGTCGACCCGGGTGTGGATGGGGCGGTCGTGGGTGAGGAACGCGTCGGCGATGCCACCGAGTCGGTCGAGCGCGTCGTCGTCGCGGTGGGCGATGGGTTCGTCGGACAGGTTCCCGCTGGTCATCACCAGCGGGCGTCCCGCCGCAGCCAGCAGCAGGTGGTGCAGCGGCGTGTAGGGGAGCATGAGCCCGAGCCAGTCGGTGCCGGGGGCCACGGCGTCGGCCAGCCCCGCGTCGGGGCGCGCCCGCACGATCACGATCGGACGCTCCGGCGAGGTGAGCAGTGCCGCCTCCTGCTCGGACACCCGGGCCAGGGCGCGCGCCCCGTCGAGGTCGGCGACCATCACCGCGAAGGGCCGGTCCTCGCGGTGCTTGCGGGCACGCAGCGTGGCCGTGGCCGTGGCGTCGGTCGCGTCGACGGCGAGGTGGTAGCCGCCGAGGCCCTTGACCGCCACGACCCGACCGTCGCGCAGCCGCCCTGCCGCCTGCGCGATCGGGTCGCCGGCCACCGGCCGCCCCGCCTCGAGCAGCGTCAGGTGCGGCCCGCAGTCGGGGCAGCACGTCGGCTGGGCGTGGAAGCGGCGGTCGGTCGGGTCGTGGTACTCGGCCTCGCACGGCCCGCACATCGCGAAGCCGGCCATGGTGGTGGCGGGCCGGTCGTAGGGCACGTCGGTGACGATCGTGTAGCGGGGCCCGCAGGCGGTGCAGTTGGTGAAGGCGTAGCGGTGGCGTCGGTCGGTCGGGTCGCTCAGCTCGGCCAGGCAGTCGTCGCAGGTGGCGGTGTCGGGTGCCACGAGCACGTCGTGGCGGGGCGCGTCCTCGCTGGCGACGATCCGGAAGCCCGGGTCCTCGCTCCGCGTCCTCGCGTACGGCCACCTGCTCGACGCGCACGCCCTCGACCCGGGCCAGGGCCGGCGCCTCGCGGGGGAGCGCGGCCACGAACCGGTCCACGCTCGCCGGGGCTCCCTGCACCTCCACGAACACGCCGTGGGCGTCGTTGCCGACCACCCCGGTCAGCCCCGCCGCCGTGGCCAGCCGATGCACGTAGGGCCGGAACCCGACGCCCTGCACGATGCCGTCCACGCGCACCCGGACACGGGTCGGGGCGGGGTCTGGTGGGTCCATGCCGACAGCCTGCCACGCCCCCCGCCCGGCCGCCCCGGCGATCGCGTGCAGGACCCCGAGACGGCCCGACGGCCATGGCCCCTGCCCCTTTACAGCCACCGCACCTGCGTGATTGGGTGGATTCGCATCGCCTGCATGGCCTCGTGCCGTGCGCGCCGGGTGGGCACGTCTCCCGGCCCGACCCACGAGGGTCTCCCACATCTGCGACGTTCACGTCGACCCGGGAGGTCCTGATGGCGGAGACAGCGACGCAGCGGGACAAGCCCGACGTCATCGACCAGGAGCTGCACGTCCTGTGGATCAACGCGGGACTCAGCTGCGACGGTGACTCGGTGTCCCTGACCGCGGCCATGTACCCCAGCGTCGAGGACCTGGCCCTGGGTGTCCTGCCCGGCCTGCCGACCGTGCACTTCCACTGGCCGCTGATCGACTTCGAGAACGCCGCCATCGGGCACGACCAGGACTTCATCCACTGGTTCCACGAGGCGGAGGAGGGCGCGCTCGACGCCCCGTACGTGCTCGTGGTCGAGGGCTCGATCCCCAACGAGTCGATCATCGCGGACACCGGCGGCTACTGGGCCGCCTTCGGCAACCACAAGGGCACCGACCAGCCGCGGACCACCTCCGACTGGGTGCGGGCGCTGGCACCGGGTGCGCTGGCCGTGGTCGCCGTGGGCACGTGCGCGACCTACGGCGGCATCCACGCCATGGAGGGCAACCCCACCGGTGCCATGGGCCTGGCCGACTTCCTCGGGTGGGACTTCACCACCGGGGCGGGCTACCCGATCGTCAACGTCCCGGGCTGCCCGGTGCACCCGGACAACCTGTCGGAGACGCTCCTGTACCTGCTGTACATGGCCACCGGGCAGGCACCGACGATCCCGCTGGACGAGAAGCTGCGCCCCACGTGGCTGTTCGGCGCCACGGTGCACGAGGGCTGCGACCGGGCCGGGTACTACGAGCAGGGTGACTTCGCCGAGGACTACAACAGCCAGAAGTGCCTGGTGAAGATCGGCTGCTGGGGGCCGGTGGTCAAGTGCAACGTCCCCAAGCGCGGCTGGATCAACGGCGTCGGGGGTGCCCCAACGTGGGTGGCATCTGCATCGCCTGCACGATGCCGGGCTTCCCCGACAAGTTCATGCCGTTCATGGACGAACCGCCGGGCGCGACCGTGTCCACGGCGGCGGTCGGGACCTACGGGCGGATGGTCCGCAAGCTGCGGTCGATCACGGCGAAGACGATCGACGAGGAACCGTCGTGGCGCCACGACGAGCCGCGCCTCACGACCGGGTACCAGCCGCCCTGGCGCTGACCGGCGGGAGCGTCAGGACCACGACGAACAGGGAGCAGGTCGCATGGCACACAGCGCGGACACCGCCGGGGCCTCCAGCACGCGGCAGACCGAGGACGGCCTGGTCGAGATGGCCTGGGACCCGATCACGCGGATCGTGGGCAGCCTGGGCATCTACACGACCATCGACTTCGCGCAGCGGGAGGTGCGCGAGTGCCACTCGACCTCGCACATCTTCCGCGGCTACAGCGTCTTCATGAAGGGCAAGGACCCCCGCGACGCCCACTTCATCACCAGCCGGATCTGCGGCATCTGCGGGGACAACCACGCGGCCTGCTCGGTGTACGCCCAGAACATGGCCTACGGGGTGCGTCCCCCGGCGCTGGGCGAGTGGATCATGAACCTCGGCGAGGCCGCCGAGTACATGTTCGACCACGCGATCTTCCAGGCCAACCTCGTCGACGTGGACTACTGCGCCCGCATGGTGCAGGAGACCAACCCCGGCGTGTGGGAGCAGGCGCAGCGCACCGAGGCGCCCCACGCGGACGCGCACGGGTACCGCACGATCGCGGACATCATGACGGCGATGAACCCGCTCGAGGGCGAGCTGTACCTGGAGGGGCTGAAGGTCTCGCGCACCACACGCGAGATGTTCTCGCTGATGGAGGGCCGCCACGTCCACCCCTCGACGCTGTACCCCGGCGGGGTGGGCACGCAGGCCACGGTGCAGCTGTTCACCGACTACCTGGTCCGGCTGATGACCTACGTCGACTTCATCAAGACCAACGTCCTGGTGCACGACGACCTGTTCGACTTCTTCTACGAGGCGCTGCCGGGCTACGAGGAGGTGGGGCGCCGCCGGATCCTCATGGGGTGCTGGGGCGCGTTCCAGGACCCCGAGCACTGCGACTACACGTACCGGAACATGGCGGACTGGGGCCGCCAGATGTTCGTGACCCCCGGCATCATCGTCGACGGGACGCTGCTGACCACCAGCCTCGTCGACATCAACGTGGGCATGCGGATCCTGCTCGGGTCGTCGTACTACGACGACTGGGACGACCAGGAGATCTTCGTCGACCGGGACCCGCTGGGGAACCCGATCGACCGCCGACACCCGTGGAACCAGCACACGATCCCGCAGCCCACCAAGCGCGACTTCGACGACCAGTACACCTGGGTGATGTCGCCGCGGTGGTACGACGGCCAGGACCACCTCGCCCTGGACACCGGCGGCGGACCGCTGCCGCGGCTGTGGTCCACCGCGCTGGCCGGCCTCGTCGACATCGGCTACGTGCAGTCCACCGGGCACAGCGTGAAGATCAACCTGCCGAAGTCCGCGCGGCTGCCCGAGCAGACCCTCGAGTGGCACATCCCGCAGTGGTCCAACACGCTCGAACGCAACCGTGCCCGCAGCTACTTCCAGGCCTACGCCGCCGGGTGCGCCCTGCACTTCGTGCAGATGGCCCTGGACGAGGTCCGCGCCGGCAACTCCGACACGTGGTCGCCCTTCGAGGTGCCCGACGACGCGATCGGGGTGGGGTTCCACGAGGCGGTCCGGGGCGTGCTCAGCCACCACATGGTGATCCGGGACGGCAAGATCGCCAACTACCACCCGTACCCGCCCACGCCCTGGAACGCGTCGCCCCGCGACGTGTTCGGCACCCCGGGCCCGTACGAGGACGCGGTCCAGGGGATGCCCATCTTCGAGGAGAACGACCTCGACGACTTCAAGGGCATCGACGTCATGCGAGCCGTCCGCAGCTTCGACCCGTGCCTGCCGTGCGGCGTGCACATGTACCTCGGCAACGGGCGGGTGCTGAAGGAGATGCACTCGCCGGCCGGCACGCCCGACCCGCACTGAGCAGGGGAGTCCCATGACGGACCGGACACGGCAGCCACGCCCCGACGTCGGGGAGGTCGGCCAGCGGGTCGAGGCGCTGCTCGACCGCATCGGGGCCATGGACGCCCAGGCCGCCCGGGTGGCCGACGAGCTCGTCCGCGCCCTGGTCGGCCTGTACGGGGCGGGCCTCGCCCACGTCGTCGACGTGCTGCGCGACCGTGCCCCCGAGGTGCTCGACGAGCTGGCCGACGACCTGCTCGTGGCGGGGCTGTTCTCGGTCCACGACCTGCACACGCGCAGCCTGCACGCCCGCGTGCAGGCCGCCCTCGACGACGTCCGCCCGTTCCTCGGCTCCCACGGTGGCGACGTCACCCTCGTCGAGGTCGACGACGACGTCGTCCGCCTGCGCCTCGAGGGCGCGTGCAACGGGTGCGGGTCGTCGGAGGCCACCCTCGAGCACGCCGTCGAGGGGGCCATCCGCCGTGCGGCGCCGGAGGTCGACCGGATCGACGTGGAGGGCGTGGCCGCCCCGCCGGCCCACGCCGGCGGCCTCATCCCGCTCGCGTCGCTGCTGCGCTGTCCCACCGAGGTCGAGGGCCTGGCCGCCGAGGCAGCGCCATGAGCGGCCTGGCCCGGTTCACCACGCCACCGCCCTCGCCGCCGGCGGACCCGCTGGCCGAGGTGGCCGCACCGCTGCAGGCGTTCCTGCGCCCACGACGGGGACCGGCGCCGGGCGAGGCCTGCGAGCTCTGCGCCGTCGGGATCCCCGCCACGCACCGCCACGTCGTCGACCTCGCCCAGCGCAGCCTGCTGTGCACCTGCCGGGGCTGCGCCCTGCTGTTCGAGGCCGAACCGGCCGCCGACGGTCGCTACCGCAGCGTCCCCGAGCGGTACCTGCGGGTCGCCCCGTTCACGCTCGACCCCGCCCACTGGGCCGCCCTGCAGGTGCCCGTCGGGGTCGCCTTCGTCGTCCACGCCACGCCGTTGGGCGCCCCGGTGGCCTTCTACCCGAGCCCCGGCGGGGCGACCGAGTCGGAGCTGTCGATGGACGCCTGGCAGGACGTGGTCGCCGACAACCCAGTGCTCGAGGACGTGCGACCCGACGTCGAGGCGGTGCTCGTGCGCAGTGACCGCGGGGCAGGGGCCGGCGCAGACGGTCCACCGGCGTGCTGGGTCACGCCGGTGGACCGCTGTTACGAGCTCGTCGGTCGGCTGCGGCTGTCGTGGCGGGGCTTCGACGGCGGGCAGGAGGCGCGCGCCGCCCTCCAGGCGTTCTTCGCCGACGTCGACGGGCGCATCCCGGCCGACGGGGGGCACGCCGTGACGTCGATCCACTTCGAGGTCACCGGTGCCCGCCCCGACCGCACCGCCCTGCAGCCCGTCCTGCTGGTCCCGCTGACGATCACCGTGGACCCCGACGCGGCGGTCCAGTCCATCCTGCTGCGCTGCATGGTCCGGGTCGAGCCGGGCCGGCGACGGTACGACGACGGCGAGCAGGCCCGCCTGCGCGACGTCTTCGGGGACCCGTCCCGCTGGAGCGAGACGCTCACCCCGTTCCAGCTCGCCCAGGTCACGCTCCCCGTCCGCGGGTTCACCGGGTCCTGCGAGGTCGAGGTCCCGGTCGAGCTCAGCTACGACCTCGAGGTCGCGGCCGGCAAGTACCTGCACGCGCTCGGGGACGGCGAGGTGCCGCTGCTGTTCCTGTTCAGCGGGACCATCTTCCTGCGGGGCGACGACGGCGGCCTGCAGGTCCAGCAGGTCCCGTGGGACCTCGAGGCCCGCCACCGGCTGCCCGTCGCCGTGTGGGAGGAGCTGATGGACCTGCACTTCCCCGGGACCGGCTGGCTGCGGCTGCGCCGCGAGACGATCGACGCGCTGCAGGCGGTCAAGTCCCGCCATGCCCTGCCCACGTGGGACGACACCATCGCCCACCTCGTCGCCGAACGGGAGGCACGCCCGTGACCACGGTGGTGGGCGCCGACGCGCGCGACCCGGCCCTGGACGGGGCGCGGGCCATCGCCGACGCCGTGCTGTACGAGGGCTACGTGCTGTTCCCGTACCGGGCCTCGGCGCTGAAGAACCGCTACCGCTGGCAGTGGGGGGTGCTGGTCCCGGCCGCCCAGGCCGAGCACGGCGGCACGGAGCCGACGTCCGCGACCTGCGAGGTCCCGCTGCGGTCGGCCGACGACGCCGTGGTCCGCGTCACCGCCCGCTTCCTGCACCTGCGCCGCCGACAGGTCCACGACGCCGACGGCACCCGGGTGGACCGGCTCGACGACGGCGGGGCGCTGCACGTCAGCTGGGACGAGGGGCTCGAGCACGAGGTCGTGACCCCGCCGCTGCGGGTGGCCGACCTGCGGACCCACGCCCACGTCGTGACCGTGGACCTGCCGGGGGCGGTGTCCACGGAGGACCTGCCCGGCGGCGGCCGGATCGAGCGCACCGCCGTGCCCGTCACGGCCGAGCTCGCGGTGCGCGCCGTCCCGACCGGGGGCGACGTCGTCCGTGTCCAGGCGATCGTCCGCAACGGCACCGACTGGTCGCAGCCACGCGCCGCTCGTGACGACGTGCTGCTGCGCTCCCTCGTCGGGGCCCACCTGCTGCTCTCGACGGACGGGGGCACCTTCGGCTCGGTGATCGACCCGCCCGACTGGGCGGCGGACGCTGTGTCGGGGTGCCACAGCCGGGTCGTGTTCCCGGTGCTGGTGGCCCCGGGGGACGACGGCCCCGACGTGGTGCTGGCCTCGCCCATCATCCTCGAGGACCACCCGCGCGTGGCCGACGAGTCGCCCGGCCCGTCCTTCGACGGCCTGGAGATCGACGAGCTGCTGGCCCTGTGCGTGCAGGGGCTCACCGACGACGAGAAGCGCGAGGCGCGCGCCACGGACCCGCGCGCCGCCGACGTCGTCGACCGCAGCGAGTCCCTCCCTCCGGCCGCGCTGTCCCGGCTGCACGGCACGGTCCGCGCGTTCGGGCCGTCCGGCATGTGGCCCGAACCCGCGGCGCAGGTCGACGACGACCTCGCGGCCTTCCTCGGCGTGGGTGAACCGGCCCGCGAGGCCGTCGACGTCGACGGCCGCCGGGTGGCGGTGGGGGACCGGGTCCGGCTGCGCCCCCGCCGGCGGGCCGACGCCCACGACCTGTTCGTGGACGGCCGCGTGGCGTTGGTCGAGAAGGTCGTCGACACCGTCGACGGGCCCACGATGCTCGCCGTGACGCTGCTCGACGACCCCGCGGCCGAGCTGCACCGCTGGTACGGCCGGTTCCAGTACTTCCACCTGTCCGAGGTCGAGCCCATGGGAGGGGACGACGATGACGGATGACGACGACGCCGGTCTGGAACCGGCCCAGGTGCTCGTGCGGCTGGTCGGGTGGCTGGTCCTGGCGCTGGCGGTCGCGGCGACGATCGCGTCGCGCGACGACATCCGGCGCTACGTGCGCATGAAGCAGATGTGAGCGAGGAGCGACCGATGCCCAACCGCCGAGGGACCGGGGTCACCCCGGACGAGCTCGAGACCGCCCACCCGTGGACCCGCGAACGCTGGGGCGACGGGGAACCACAGGAGGCGCGGGGCGCGGTGCACAGCCGTGGGGTCGGCTCGCCGCCCACGCGCCGCGAGCACCACGAGCCCAGCGAGTGGAGCGGCGTGCGACCGCTCGCGCCGCTGCTGCCCGACATGCCCCGCACCAAGCCCGGCGACCAGGGGGGATGACCACGTGATCCCGCACATCGACGGCACCCCCACCGTGCTCGTGGCCGGCGTCGGGAACATCTTCCTGCAGGACGACGGCTGGGGCTCCGAGGTGGCCCGGCGTGTCCCCGCCGACCGGCTGCCCGCCGACGTCCGGGTCGTGGACTACGGCATCGGCGGGATCCACCTCGCCTACGACCTGCTCGACGGCGTGGACCTGCTCGTGCTGGTCGACGCCCTGCCGCGGGGCGTCGCCCCCGGGACGCTCACCGTCCTCGAGGTGGACCCGGACCGGCTGCCCGAGACCCGCGTGGACTCCCACGCCATGGAGCCGGCGGCCCTGCTGGCCAACGTCCGGGCACTGGGCGGGGCGCTGCCGCCGACCCTGCTCGTCGGCTGCGAGCCGGCGGACGTCACCGAGGGCATGGGCCTGACCCCCACCGTCGCGGCCACGCTCGATGCCGCCGTCGAGCTCGTCTGCGACGTCGTCGCCGAGCACCACCCCGCCGCCACAGGCCCGCTGCCACGAGGAAGGTGTAGGCCGTGCACGAGATGGGCATGTGCCACGCGGTCCTGGAGGCCGTCGAACGTCGCGCCGCGGGACGCCGCGTGGAACGGATCGGGGTGCGCTGCGGCACCGACCTCGCCGTCGTCCCCGAGGTGTTCGAGCAGGGCTTCCAGGTGCTGGCCCAGGGCGGTGTCGCGGATGGCGCGACCACGGACGTCGAGATCGTCCCGGGGGACGACCTCGTGCTGACCTGGGTGCGATACTCACCGGAGACGGCGTCGGCAGCTCCGCCGCCGTCCCACCCGACAGGGGGCTGACATGTGCCTCGGGATCCCCGGACGCGTCGTCGACTGGGTACCGGACAGCAACGACCTGCTGGCCCGCGTCGAGGTCGCCGGCGTGACCCGCAACATCAACGTCGGGCTGGTGCGCGAGGACGGCCTCGCGCTGGGTGACTGGGTGCTCATCCACGTCGGGTTCGCCATGTCGATCATCGACGAGGCCGAGGCCGAGCGGGCGATGGACGGGCTGCGCCTGCTCGGCGGCCAGTTCGACACGGAGATCGAGGAGATCGCCAGATCGAGGATCGAGTGAGCGCCCCAGACCTTCACTCAGACCTGCCCCTGGTCCGCGCCGACCACGGCGACGCGTGCATCACCTGCGGTGACGTCGCCCTTCCCCTCACGGTGGTCAGCGTCGCCGGCGCCGACGCCCGGTGCCGGGACGACGCCACCGGCGCCGAGGAGGTCGTCGCGATCGACCTGGTGGGCCCGGTCGCACCGGGCGACCGGCTGCTGGTGCACGCCCGCGTGGCCCTCGAAAAAGGCCGACTGGGAGACGTCTGATGCGGTTCGTCGACGAGTACCGCGACCCGGACCTCGCCCGCGCCCTGGCAGCGCGGATCGCGTCGCTGGCCGACCCGGGACGCCACGTCAAGATCATGGAGGTCTGCGGCGGCCACACCCACGCGATCTACCGCTTCGGGGTGCACGACTTCCTGCCGGACACCATCGAGCTTGTCCACGGCCCCGGGTGCCCGGTGTGCGTGATCCCCATGGGGCGGGTCGACGACGCCATCGCGCTGGCCGAGACCCACCCGGAGGTCACGCTGACCTGCTTCGGGGACATGATGCGGGTGCCGGGCAGCACCGGGTCGTTCCTCGACGCCAGCGCCCGGGGCGCCGACGTGCGGATGGTCTACTCGCCGCTCGACGCCCTGCGGATCGCCCGTGAGGAGCCCGACCGGCAGGTCGTCTTCTACGCCATCGGGTTCGAGACCACCGCCCCGTCCACCGCCCTCACGCTGCTGCGGGCGAAGGCCGAGGGGATCACCAACTTCTCGGTGATCAACAACCACGTCACGATCATCCCGGCCATGAAGGCGATCCTCGATTCGCCGGACCTGCGCCTCGACGCCTTCATCGGGCCCGGGCACGTGTCGACCGTGATCGGCTGCCGTCCCTACGAGTTCGTCCCTCGCGAGCACGGCCTGCCCGTCGTGACCGCGGGGTTCGAGCCGCTCGACGTCCTCGAGTCCGTCGCGATGATCATGGCCCAGCTGCACGAGGGGCGCGCCGAGGTCGAGAACCAGTACGCCCGCGTGGTGCCGTGGGACGGCAACCCGAAGGCGCTCGAGGTCATGGCGCGCACGATGACGCTGCGGCCGTTCTTCGAGTGGCGGGGCCTCGGGTCGATCGCCCACTCCGCCCTGCGGGTCTCCGACGAGTTCGCCGACTTCGACGCCGAGCTGCGCTGGGAGATGCCGGGCGTGCGGGTCGCCGACCCGAAGAGCTGCCAGTGCGGCGAGGTCCTCAAGGGCGTGCTCAAGCCGTGGGAGTGCAAGGTCTTCGGGACCGCCTGCACCCCCGAGACGCCCATCGGCACCTGCATGGTGTCCTCCGAGGGGGCGTGCGCCGCCTACTACAACTACGGGCGGTACGCGAAGGCGAAGATGGCGGTCGAACCCTGATGGCTCGCACGTTCGGCGAGGACGAGGTCATCGAGCGCATCGAGGCGATGCGGCGCCGCACCCCGACCTTCCGCGACGAGCACGTGACCATGGCCCACGGGGCCGGGGGCAAGGCCAGCCGGCAGCTGGTCGAGGGGCTGGTGGTGCCGCGCCTGGCCAACCCGGTGCTGGCCGCCCTCGGCGACGCCGCCCTGCTCGACGTGGCCGGCCACCGGCTGGCCATGACCACCGACGCGTTCGTGGTGCGTCCGCTGACGTTCCCGGGCGGGACGATCGGCGAGCTCGCGGTCAACGGGACGGTCAACGACCTCGCCGTGGCCGGCGGCCGCCCGTTGGCGCTGTCGGCGGCGCTGGTGCTCGAGGAGGGGCTGGCCGCCAGCGTGCTCGAGGCGCAGGTCGACGCGATGGGTCGGGCCGCCGAGGCCGCCGGGGTGTCGATCGTGGCCGGCGACACCAAGGTGGTCGAGCGCGGCAAGGCCGACGGCATGTACGTGGTCACCACCGGGATCGGGCTGGTGCCTGCCGACGTCGACCTCGCCCCCGAACGCGTCCGACCCGGCGACGCCGTGCTGGTGTCCGGGACCATCGGCGACCACGGCATCGCCATCATGCTCGCCCGCGGCGAGCTCGACATCCAGGCCGACGTGCGCAGCGACACCCGCTCCCTCGAACCGGCCTGTCGGGCGCTGCTCGACACCTGCGGCACCGACCTGCACTGCATGCGTGACGCCACCCGGGGCGGCGTCGCGACGGTGCTCAACGAGATCGCCATGGCCGCGCAGGCCGGCGTGGTCGTGACCGAGGACCGGCTGCCCCTGCGGGACGCGGTGCGGGGCGCGGGCGAGATCCTCGGCATCGACCCGCTCTACGTCGCCAACGAGGGCAAGCTGGTCGCGTTCGTGCGCGGGGAGCGCGCCGACGAGGCCCTGGCGGCCCTGCGGGGCGTGCCCGGCAGCGAGGACGCCGCGATCATCGGTGAGGTCCGCGAGGAACCGCCGGGGCGGGTCCTCGGGCGCACGGGATTCGGGGGTCACCGCATGATCGACATGCTCGTCGGGGACCCCCTGCCGCGGATCTGCTGACCCGGAGCTGCCCCGGACAGTGGCCGATCGGGGCGTCACCGACGCGGACGTGTGTCGTTACAGGGGGTGAGACGTCCGGTGGACCGGACCGGACGGCGACCAGGGAGACCCCACACGTGGCACGTCGACGACTGCAGGCCATCCTCGCCACCACCGCCATCACGGTCGGCATCACCGCCGTCCCCGCCATGGCCCAGGAGCTGCCGACCCTGACCGACACGGTCCAGGACACGCTCACCCAGACCACCGAGGAGCTGAGCTCTGTCACCGACGAGGTCGTCGGCACCGTGACGGAGGCCCCCACCGAGGAGGCCACGTCGACCGAGACCGCCACCTCCACGAGCGACGCCGAGCCCACGCCGGAGCCGTCCGAGGAGCCCTCGTCCGAGGACGACACGCTGCTCGACGTCGGGACCGGTGACGGGACCCTCGACGTCGACCTCGACGTCGACGTGGCGCCCAGCGACGAGGACGGCTCGCCGCAGCTCGAGATCGACGGCGGCGTGACGGTCGCCGACCAGGAGCTCGACCTGGGCGAGATCACCGACCCGATCGAGGACGCCGTCGACCCCGACCCGGAACCGACGGAGGACACGTCCAGCGACCAGGCTGCCACCGAGGACACCTCGCGCACCGACGGCCCGGGCGGGTTCCTCGCCGGCGGCGGTGTCGTCGCGGCCGGCGACGACGCGCGCCCCGCCACCACCTCCTCCACGACCTCCTCCGGGTCCGGCGGTACGACCGGCTCCCGTTCCGTGGGGACCTGGGACGGCGGCAGCTTCGGCCTGCAGCGCTACGGCGGCGGGACCGTCCACACCAACCGCGTGCCCGACCCCGAGGTCGCCCCGCCGGCGGCCGCACCCGAGGGCGTCGACGAGTTCGCCGAGTTCCCGGAGACCCCCGAGGTCGCCGAGGGCATCGACCCCCGCGGTGCTGGCCACGGGGATGCCCGACACGGGCGCCGACTCGCCGCTGGTGGCCGTGCTGCGGGCCCTGGCCGGGGCGCTGGTCCTGGCCACCGGGGCCGCCTGGACACGGGCCACCCGCGACGCCTGAGACCACGCCCTCTACGGTTGGCGGTCGTCCGACCGCTCCCGTCGAAGGGTCCCGTGTGTCCCGTGACCACGTCGCCGCGATCGTCCTCGCCGCCGGCAAGGGCACCCGCCTGAAGTCCGACACCGCCAAGGTGCTGCACCCCGCGGCGGGGCGGTCGCTGCTCGGCCACGTGCTCGAGGCCGTCCGGCCCCTCGGCCTCGGCCAGGTCGTGGTGGTCGTCGGCCACCAGGCCGACGAGGTCCGTGCCGAGGCCGCAGCCCACGACCTCGACGGCCTGAGCACGGTCCTGCAGGCCGAGCAGCACGGCACCGGCCACGCCGTCGAGGTGGCGCTGCCCGCCCTGGGCGACGACATCACGACGGTGATGGTGCTCAACGGGGACGTGCCCCTGCTCACGCCCGACACGCTGGGTCGCCTGGCCGACACGCCGCCGGGGGAGGGGGCGCTGCTGTCCAGCGTCCTCGACGACCCCACCGGGTACGGCCGGGTGCTCCGTGACGACGACGGCGGTGTGCGTGGCATCGTCGAGCACGGCGACGCGACGGACGCCCAGCGTGCCGTCGACGAGATCAACGGCGGCATGTACGTGTTCCCGGTCGAGGGGCTGGCCGACCGGCTGTCGGCCGTGGGGCACGGCAACGACCAGGGCGAGCGCTACGTCACCGACGTCGTCGGCCTGCTCGTCGCCGACGGTGTCCCGGTCGCGGGCCACGTCTGCCCGGCCGAGGAGATCGCCGGCGTGAACGACCGGGCCCAGCTCGCCGCCGCCGCGGCCGTGCTGCGCCGCCGCCACCTGCACCGGCTGATGACCGAGGGTGGGGTCACCGTGGTCGACCCGACCTCGACCTACGTCGACGTGACGGTCGAGGTGGGCGTGGACACCGTCGTGCAGCCCGGCTGCCTGCTCGAGGGCGCCACCCGCGTCGGCAGCAACGCCGTCGTGGGGCCGTACACGCAGCTGACCGACACCGAGGTCGAGGACGGGGCGCACGTCCGCCAGTCCGTGTGCGAGGGGGCCTCCATCGGCCCGGACGCGACGGTCGGCCCCTTCACCTACCTGCGCCCCGGCGCCCGGCTCGAACGGGCGGCGAAGACCGGCGGGTTCGTCGAGGTCAAGAAGTCCACGATCGGGGCGGGGTCCAAGGTGCCGCACCTGTCCTACGTCGGGGACACCACCATCGGCGAGGGCGTGAACTTCTCGGCCGGGGCGGTCACCGTCAACTACGACGGCACGGACAAGCACCACACCGAGATCGAGGACGGGGCGTTCATCGGCTGCGACACCATGCTGGTCGCCCCGGTCACCATCGGCGCCGGCGCCTTCGTCGCGGCCGGCTCGACCATCACCGACGACGTCCCCGCGGACGCGCTGGCCATCGCCCGGTCGCGCCAGACCGTCAAGGACGGCTGGGCCGCCCGCCGTCGCGGCGAGGACGCCCCCGAGACCTGACTACCCTCGCCACCCCTTCCCCGCACGCGCCCGCCCCCACGCATCGGGAGGACGATGGAAGTCGTCACCAAGAAGCGCATGATGATCTTCTCCGGGGGGTCCAACCCGGAGCTCGCGCGCGAGGTCGCCGACCACCTGGGCATGCGGCTCGGCAAGGCCGGGCTCGACGTGTTCGCCAACGGCGAGCTGTACGCGCGGTTCGACGAGTCGGTGCGGGGCGCCGACGTCTTCGTGATCCAGTCGCACGTGTCGATGCCGAACGGGTTGTCCGTCAACGACTTCCTGATGGAGCAGCTGATCATGATCGACGCGCTCAAGCGCGCGTCGGCCAAGCGCATCGTCGCCGTGGTGCCCTACTACGGGTACAGCCGCTCCGACAAGAAGACCCTGTCCCGCGAAGCGATCGCGGCCAAGCTGATCGCGGACATGTACGAGGTCGCCGGGGTCGACCGGATCATGTCGGTCGACCTGCACACCGGCCAGATCCAGGGCTTCTTCGACGACCCCTTCGACCACCTCACGGCCCTGCCGCTGCTGCTGCAGTGGATCGAGGAGAACACCGCCCCCGAGGACCGGGTGATCGTGTCGCCGGACGCGGGGCGGGTGCGCCTCACCGAGAAGTTCGCCGGCCAGCTCGGCTCGCCCATCGCCATCCTGCACAAGCGCCGGGACCCCAGCCAGCACAACGTCTCCGAGACCCGCGAGGTCATCGGCCACGTCGAGGGCCGCACCTGCATCCTCATCGACGACATGATCGACACCGCCGGGACGATCTGCGGGGCGGCGAAGCTGCTCAAGGAGCGGGGCGCCAAGGAGGTCATCGCGCTGGCCACCCACCCGCTGTTCTCCGGCCCGGCCAAGCAGCGTCTCGACGAGTCCGAGATCGAGAAGATCGTCGTCACCAACACGCTGCCGATCCCGCCCGAGCGCCGCTCCACCAAGCTCGTGGTGCTCTCGATCGCCCCGATCCTCGCGTCGGCGCTGCGGGCCGTCTTCGAGGACCAGTCGGTCAGCGAGATCTTCGCCGGCGAGAACGTCTGATCGCGGTTGCCGGTCGGGCGAGCGCGGCGGTACCGTGGTCGGCACGGCCCGCTGGTGCGGGCCGGACGTGTGCCGCACACCGTCCCCTCACCTGACCGGGACATCGGCACGCTCCCCGCGTGACATCTCGCCTTCGGCCCGCCGTCGCCTCGTGCGGCACGGGACGCGGCCGGGCCCCGACCGGGCCTCCCGCCGACCGACGCGCCGTCGATCGACCCACGTGGGGCCCACCCACACGAAGGCACCATCCATGGCCACCCAGGTCAAGCTCACCGCCAACGCCCGCACCGACGAGCACAAGGGCAAGGGCGCCGCCAAGCGCCTGCGCAAGACGGGGCGCGTCCCCGGCATCCTCTACGGGGCCGACATCGGCAGCGTCGCGGTCGACGTCGACAACCTCGAGCTCTACCACGCGCTGCGGACCGAGGCGGGGCTGAACGTCCTCATCCGGCTCGAGGTCGAGGGCGAGGAGCACCTGTCGATCATCCGTGACATCCAGCGCCACGCCGTCCGCGGTGACCTGATGCACGTCGACTTCCAGAACGTCGACCGCAACACGCTCTACCCGGCCGAGATCCCGGTCCACCTGCACAACGAGGACGCCACCTCGCTCGAGGGCGGCGTGACCAACCTCGTGCTCTACACGGTGCCGATCATGGTCAAGCCGCTGGAGACGCCGAACGAGTTCGTCCTGGACCTCGATGGCATGACCATCGGCGACGTTCGCCGCGTCGAGGACCTGCTCGACCAGCTGCCCGAGGGCGCGCACTTCGACATCGAGCACGAGCGCACCGTCGTGACGATCAACGCCCCGATCTCCGAGGAGGCCCTCGAGGCCCTCGAGGGTGGCCCCGAGGAGGAGGCCGAGGACCTCGAGGCACTCGAGGAGGCCGAGGCGCCCGAGGCCGAGGGCCTCGACGCGGCTGCCGAGGAGGCCGCCACCGAGGGCAACGCCGGCGACGAGGAGTGAGTCCGGCCGCCGCCTGACGTCCCGAGGGCCCCGCGCACCGGCGCGGGGCCCTCGCGCACTACCGTCGGACCCCGACACGAAGGCGACACACCATGACGGACGAGCGCTGGCTCGTCGCCGGCCTCGGCAACCCCGAGGACGAGTACGGCGGGACCCGCCACAACGTCGGCGCGGACCTGGTCCGCCTGCTGGCGCGTCGTCACCACCGCGAGCTCGAACGTCAGAAGAAGACGCGGTGCGAGGCCACCGAGATCCGCCTCGACGGCACCCGTGTGGCCCTGGTCGTCCCCATGTCCTACATGAACACCTCCGGTGGGTCGGTCCAGCAGGCCGCCCACTGGTACTCGGTGCCGCCCGAGCGCGTCGTGGTCGCCTACGACGAGATCGACCTCGACCCCGGCACCTTCCGCGTGAAGTTCGGCGGCGGGGTCAACGGCCACAACGGCGCCACCGACGTCGACCGTGCGCTCGGCACCAACGACTCCTACCGCCTGCGCATCGGGATCGGCCGTCCCCCCGGTCGCCAGCCCGTCAAGGACTTCGTGCTGCGACGCTTCGCCCCGGCCGAGCGCGACGAGGTCGACATCGCCCTCGAGCACGCCGCGGACGCCGTCGAGCTGCTGGTCGCCGAGGGCCTGGCGCCCGTCCAGAACCGCTACCACGCCCGAGTTGACCCGCCGGGCGCGCCCGTGCAGAACCGCTACCACGCCCGTGGCTGACGTCCCGGCGTCGCCCCGCGAGAAGGACCGACCGTGAGAGAACGCATCGCGCAGCTCCGCCAGGCCTGGGAGCTGACCTCCCAGCACGACCCCCGCCTCGCCCTGGTCGTGCTCGGCCCGACCATCGCGACGCTCGTCGGGTTCGTCGTCGTCGGCATCGTGTCGGGCAGCTGGCTGTGGTTCGTGATCGCCGTGCTGGCCGCCGCCACGGTCGGCCTGGTCATGTTCGGCCGCCGGGCGCAGTCGGCCCAGTACGCCGCGATCGAGGGCCAGCCCGGGGCGGCCGCCGCCGTCCTCAACGTCATGCGTGGCCAGTGGTTCGTCAGCCCCGCGGTGGCGTTCAACAAGAAGCAGGACCTGGTGCACCGCGTGGTCGGCCGGTGCGGGATCGTGCTGGTCGGGGAGGGCCACCCCAACGGCGCCAAGCAGCTGCTCGCCCAGGAACGCAAGCGGCTCAAGCGCATCTCGGGTGACGTGCCGATCCACACCATCGTCGTCGGCGAGGACGAGGGCCTGACCTCCATCCACAAGCTGCAGGTGGCACTGACCAAGCTGCCCCGCGAGCTGAAGAAGACCGAGGTCCCCAAGCTCGAACGGCGCCTCAAGCCGCTGGACCGCGACGTGCCGATGCCCAAGGGCTACATGCCCAACCCGGGCAAGAAGATGCGCTGACCCGCCCCGCCCGCCCGCCTCACCCCGGCCCCGGTGCTGCGGAGCTTTCGCTCGCTGCATGAGTGAAACCTCCGCAGCATCCCCGCGGGCCGCGGCCACGGGGTCGGGCGTTCCGCGGAGGTGGCGGGTTCGAGGCGGGTCGGGCACGCTCTGCAGTCCCATGGCGCGCCCGCCCCGGCGGACGCGCCCCAGAGATCGCCGCGACACCGGCCACGCGAACCCGTGGCCGGCCTGTCGTCGTGCGCGCCCCGTGAGGCCCTGCCATGCCCGACCCCACCTCGGACCCCCGCGACGCCGTGTCGCGGGCGGTGGCGACCGTCACCGATCCCGGCCTGGCCGTCGGGCCGCTCGCCCCGCTGCTGCGCCACGGCCGTGACGAGCTGCTCGAGGAGCTCGGCGGTGAGGTGCTGGCCGTCTCGCCGGCTGCGCGCGCCTTCCACCTGTCGCTGCTCGCCGAACGCGCGACGCCCCTGCTGGTCGTCACGCCCCGCACCTCCGACGCGCAGGCGCTGGTGGACGGCATGGCGGCGTTCCTCGGCGAGGACCGCGTCGTCTTCTTCCCGCCGTGGGAGACCCTCCCGCACGAACGCCTGTCGCCCCAGCCCGCCACCGTCGGGCGCCGGCTGCAGGCGCTGGACCGCCTCGCCCACCCCGAGGCGCACGACCACCCGGTGCTGGCCGTGGTCGCCCCGGTCCGGGCCGTGCTGCAGCCGATGGACCCCGCACTGGCGGGGCGCCGCCCGCTGCACCTGCACACCCGCTCGGACGTGGGATTCGACGGGCTGGTCGAGTCGCTGGCCGAGCTCGGCTACTCGCGCACCGCGCAGGTCGAGCAGCGGGGCGAGTTCGCCGTCCGCGGCGGCATCGTCGACGTGTTCCCCACCGCTGGCGACCACGCGATCCGCGTCGAGTTCTGGGGCGACGACATCGAGTCGCTGCGCACCTTCGGCGTCGGCGACCAGCGCTCGATCGAGTCGATCGACGACGTGCTGCTCGACCCGGCCCGCGAGCTCGTCCTCGACGAGGCCCTGCGGGCACGCGCGAGCGAGCAGATGGCCCTGATGCCCAGCCTGGCCGGGTCGCTGGAACGGCTCGCCGAGGGGATCGCCTTCGAGGGCGCCGAGTCGCTGGTGACCCTCCTGCATCCCCGCCCCGCCCTGCTGCCCGACTTCCTGCCCGAGGGCGCCGGCGTGGCGCTGGTCGACCCGATGCTGCTCAACGAGCGGGCCACCAAGGTCGCCGAGGAGGCCGAGGTCCTCGCCAGCGTCGCCTGGGAGCTGCCCGACGGGTCGCACCTGTTCTCGGAAGGCGGGTTCGCCTCCGTCGAGGCGGTGCTCGACCGGGTCACCGGCGCCCGCTGGGACCTGCCGGCGTTCGGCGACAGCCGGCTGCCCGGCATCCCGTGGGAGTCGTTCAAGGGCGACGTGCAGGCGATCGGCGAACGATCACGTCGGCTGCTCCGCGAGCGACCTGCGGGTCGTGCTCACCACGATGGGCCCGGGACCGTCGCGCCGCCTGCGCGACGTGCTCGGCGAGCAGACCGTGCCGGCCGACCTGCGGGACCAGCTCGACCCGGACGCACCCGGCCGGCCGGGTCGAGATCGCCCCGTCCACGCTGCGCACCGGGTTCCTGTCCGAGGAGCTCGGCCTCGCGGTGCTCGGCGAGTGGGACCTGTTCGGCCCGCGGCGCACCGGCCGGGCGGGGCGCCGCATGGGCGCGCGCACCAAGGCCGCCGAGACCGTGCTCAAGCTCGACGAGGGCGACGCCGTCGTGCACCGCACCCACGGGGTCGGGATCTACCGCGGGATGGTCACCCGCGAGGTCACCGGACCCGACGGCCGCTCGGTCACCCGCGACTACGTCAAGCTCGAGTACGCCAACGGCGACCAGCTGTTCGTGCCCTCCGACCAGGTCGACGCGGTGGCGCGCTACCAGGGTGGCGAGATCCCACGGCCGATGCGGCTGGGCGGGGCGCAGTGGGAGAAGGCCAAGAACCGCGTGCGCGGGGCGGTCCGGGACATCGCCGCCGAGCTCATCCGGCTGTACGCCGCCCGGATGCACGCCCCGGGCCACGCGTTCTCGCCGGACGGGGCGATGCAGCGCGAGCTGGAGGACGCCTTCCCGCACGTCGAGACCGACGACCAGATCACCGTCATCGAGGAGATCAAGCGGGACATGGAGGCCCCGCTGCCGATGGACCGGATCCTCGCCGGGGACGTGGGCTTCGGCAAGACCGAGGTCGCCGTCCGGGCCGCGGCCAAGGCCGTGTTCGACGGCACCCAGGTCGCCGTGCTCGTGCCCACCACCATCCTCGCCCAGCAGCACTTCGAGACCTTCCGCGAACGCTTCGCGGGCTTCCCCGTCGAGCTGCGGATGCTGTCGCGGTTCGTCACCGACGCGGACCGCCGGGCGACGCTGGACGGCATGGCGGCCGGCACGGTGGACCTGGTCGTGGGCACCCACACCCTGCTCGCGAAGAGCGCCGAGTGGAAGGACCTCGGCCTGGTGGTCGTCGACGAGGAGCAGCGCTTCGGCGTCTCGCAGAAGGAGCGCCTCAAGCAGCTGCGCACGCACGTGGACGTGCTCAGCATGTCCGCCACCCCGATCCCGCGGACCCTCGAGATGGCCGTGTCCGGGATCCGTGACCTGTCGACGATCGAGACGCCGCCCGAGGACCGCCAGCCGATCATGACCGTCGTGCGCGAGTACGACGAGGGCCAGGTCGCGCTGGCGATCCGCCGCGAGCTGCTGCGTGACGGCCAGGTGTTCTACGTGCACAACCAGGTCGACACGATCCACTCGGTCGCCGCCGGCATCCAGGACATGGTCCCCGACGCGCGGGTCGAGGTCGCCCACGGGCAGATGGACGAACGCGACCTCGAACGGGTGATGATCCGGTTCTGGGAGCGCGAGTTCGACGTGCTGGTGTGCACCACGATCGTCGAGTCCGGCCTCGACGTCCCCAACGCCAACACGCTGATCATCGAACGTGCCGACCTGCTCGGCCTGTCCCAGCTGCACCAGCTGCGAGGCCGGGTCGGCCGCTCCTCCGAGCGCGGCTACGCCTACTTCCTGTACCCGCCGGCGGTGTCGCTGACCGAGACGGCCTACGAGCGGCTGCAGACCATCGCCGACCACGCCCGGCTCGGCTCCGGGCTGGCCATCGCCATGCGCGACCTCGAGATCCGCGGGGCGGGCAACGTCGTCGGTGCCGAGCAGTCCGGGCACGTGGCGGCCGTCGGGTTCGACATGTACAGCCAGCTGCTGAAGGAGGAGGTCGCCGACCTCACCGGCGAGCCGGTCGAGACCGAGACCGAGATCACCTTCGAGCTGCCCGTCGACGCCCACCTGCCGACCGACTACGTCGAGGACGAGGGCCAGCGCCTGGCCCTGTACAAGCGCATCTCCGCCATCCGCGACGCCGCCGGCGTCAAGCGTGTCGAGGGCGAGCTGGTCGACCGCTTCGGTCCGCTGCCCGACCCGGCCCGGGCGCTGATGACGCTGGCCGCGCTGAAGGCCGCCGTCCGCCGGTGGGGCCTGACCGAGGTCGTGCTCACCCCGGCCCGGGGGACGCGCCCCGCCGCGCTGCGGCTCTCGCCGGTGTCCCTGACCGATTCCCAGCAGGTCCGGCTCTATCGTCGCCACCGAGGTGAGGCGTCCTACGCCTCCGAAGCCGGTGTCCTGATCATTCCCGTGCCGCGGCCCACGCCCGACGACCTCGTCGGCTGGGTCGCCGGGGTGCTGCGGGACCTGTTCGCGAAGGCGAGATGACAGCGTGCATCGTCGGTGGCGCCCCGCGGTCGTGGCGGGGATGGTGCTCCTCGGGGCCGGGTGCTCCGGCGGCAACGTGTTCGCGTTGGAACCCGGCACCTGCTTCGACGACGTCACCGAGCTGACCGCCGAGGGTGGCGGCGAGGTCGGCGAGGTCCCCGTCGTGGACTGCGCGGAGCCCCACGACAACGAGGTCTTCGCGACCTTCGACCTCGAGGGCGACACGTTCCCCGGCGACGAGCCGGTGCTCGCGCAGGCCGACCAGGGCTGCCTCGACCGGTTCGAGGACTACGTCGGGACGCCCTACGCGGACTCGCGGTTCGTGTCGTCGCACCTGGTGCCGACGGGCCGCACGTGGGAGGTCAGCGACGACCGCGAGGTCGTGTGCTTCCTCTACGACCTCGACATGACCACGCTCGAGGGGTCCGCGAAGGGCTCCGGCGAGTAGCGCCCGCGGGCTCGCGTGGGCGGGGCGCAGGTTCGGAAGGTGCATCCGGCGCCCCTCCCACCTGCGAATGGTTCGCGATAGTCTCGCTTACTGCGAACCGTTCGCAACTAGGAGTGGGCCATGCACGCACCCGACGGGTTCCTCACCGCGGGGACGGCCGTGGGGACGGGCGTCCTCAGCGCGGGCGCCGTGGGCGTGGCACTCCGACAGTCGCGCGACTCGCTCCGCGACGCGCAGGTGCCCCTGGCGGGACTGGCCGGGGCGTACGTCTTCGCGGCGCAGATGTTCAACTTCCCGGTGGCCGCGGGCACGACCGGGCACCTGCTGGGTGGGGCGCTGGCCGCCGTCCTGCTCGGCCCCTCCACGGCCGTGCTGGTGGTCGCCGTCGTCATCGCCGTGCAGGCCCTCGTGTTCGCCGACGGCGGGCTGACCGCACTCGGCTACAACACGCTGAACATGGCGGTGGTGACCTCGCTGGGCGGGTGGGCGGTGTTCCGTGCCGCCCGGCGCCTGGCGCCGCCCACACGTCGGGGCATCTCGCTGGCCGCCGCGGTGGCCGCCTTCGCCAGCGTCGTGCTGTCCTCGATGGCGTTCTCGATCGAGTGGCTCTTCGGCGCGTCCGCGCCCGTGCCCTTCGACCGGGTCTTCGGGGCGATGGTCGGCGTCCACACGCTCATCGCCCTGGGCGAGGCCGTGATCACGGGGTTCACCGTCTCCGCCGTCCTCGCCGCACGCCCCGACCTGGTCGCGGGCGCCGACGGCATGGTCGACGTCGAGCCGGCGCGTGCCCGGACCAGCCGGTTCGTGCTCGGCGGCGTGCTCGTGACCCTGCTCGTGGCCGGCGGGGTCAGCCAGTTCGCCTTCGACGCCCCGGACGGACTCCAGAAGGTCGCGCAGGACACCGGGTTCGGCGACCAGGAGCAGGACCACGCCTTCGGCAGCTCGCTGTTCGCCGGCTACGCCACGGCCGGGGTGGGCAACGAGAACCTCAGCCTCGCGCTGGCCGGCATCGCCGGCAGCGCGTTGACCCTGTCCGTCGGCGCCGGCCTGACCATGCTCGTGCGACGTCGACGTCCCCGCACGGCGGCCTGACCCGTGGGCGCCGGCCACGCGCACAGCCTCTACGTCCACGGCCACACGCGGGTGCACCACCTCGCCCCGCAGGTGAAGGTCGCGGCGGCCGTGGCGTTCGTGTTCGCGGTGGCGATCACGCCCCGCTCCACCCTGTGGCCCTACCTCGTCGACGCCGCTGTGCTCCTCGCGGTGATCCGCGCGGCCCGGTTGCGCCCGGGCTTCGTCGCCTCACGGGCCGTGGTGGTGCTGCCCTTCGTCGTCTTCGCCGTGCTGATCCCGTTCGTGGCCAGCGGCCCCCGCGTCGACGTGCTCGGGATCCCCGTCAGCGAGGAGGGCCTGCGCAGCGCGGCCCACGTGCTGGCCAAGGCGATCCTCGGCGTCACCACCTCCGTCGTCCTGGCCGGCACGACCGAGCTGCCGCGGATCCTCGCGGGCCTGGACCGGCTGCGGGTCCCCTCGGTGCTCACCCAGATCGCCGGGTTCATGCTCCGCTACCTCGAGGTCGTCACCGGCGAGCTGCGCCGCATGCGCACCTCGATGACCGCCCGCGGGTACGACCCGCGGTGGATCAGCCAGGTCGTCCGATCGCCGCCGCCAGCGGCGCCCTGTTCGTGCGCAGCTACGAGCGCGGCGAACGGGTGCACCGCGCCATGCTGGCCCGCGGCTACGCCGGCGCGATGCCCGCCCTGCACGACGACACGGCCACGGCCGGGGACTGGACGTTGGGCCTGCTGCCGGCCGCCCTCGCCCTCGCTGCCGCGCTGACAGGATGGCTGCTGTGACCACGCCCGCCCTCGAGGTCCGCGACCTCACCTTCCGGTACCCGGACGGCCACCAGGCCCTCGACGGGCTGAGCATGCAGGTCGCCCCGGGCGAACGCGTCGCCGTCCTCGGCCCCAACGGCGCCGGCAAGACGACGTTGGCCCTGCACACCAACGGCCTGCACACGCCCCGCGCCGGGTCGGTCACCGTCGACGGCCTGCCCGTCGAGGACGCCAACCTCGCCGAGGTCCGCCGTCGCGTCGGGCTGGTCTTCCAGGACCCCGACGACCAGCTGTTCCTCGGCACGGTGGGCGAGGACGTCGCGTTCGGGCCGGCCAACGCCGGGCTGCGCGGCGACGAGCTCGACGCCGTGGTGGACCGGGCGCTCGAGGCCGTCGGGATGGCCCACGCCCGGGCCAAGGCCCCCCACCACCTGTCCGGCGGCGAACGCCGGCGGGTCGCGATCGCCACGGTCCTGTCGATGTCGCCCAGCCTGCTCGTGCTCGACGAACCGACCTCGCACCTGGACCCGCTGGCCCAGCGCGAGCTCACCGACCTGCTGCTCGGGCTCGAGGTCACCCAGCTCGTGGTCACCCACGACCTGCCGTTCGCCCTCCAGCTCTGCCCGCGCGCCGTGATCGTCGACGAGGGGCGGGTCGTGGCCGACGGCCGTACCGCCGACCTGCTCGCCGACGCCGACCTGCTGGAGGCCCACCGTCTGGTGCTGCCCTACGGGTTCGATCCCCGCCACGTCAGCAACCCGGTCCGCTGACCGACCGACCCTTCGGTGATCGAATCGATCCGGTCGCCGAGCCACTCGAGCAGGGTGGTCTGCCCGACGGTCTGCAGGACCATCCACAGCACCAGGAGCACCACGGCCGCGATGGCCACCAGGCGCAGGCCACGCATGAAGCGGTCGCCGTACTGGGTGACCAGCGGCTCGAACTGCCGGCGGGCGTCCCGGGCGCGGGCCGAGAACTCCTGCACGGCCCGGTCGACCTCGGCCCGAGCCGCGCGCCGCGCCTCCTCGACCACCTGGGTCGCGTCGGTGCGCGAGGGCGCCGACCGGGGCCGGCCCCACTCGCCCGCCGAGGACGGCGTCGGCGGTGTGGTCGAGGGGGACGCCGTCGTCCTCGTCGTCGAACCCCCGGAACACCTGCGGCGCCATGGGCAGCGGGGGGCGCCGGTGGTCGGTCCAGTCCAGCCCGTCCCACCAGCGCAGCCCCGACCGGCCGGCGGGGTCGGGGTACCAGCCGGGGGGCGGGGCGTCCGCGAGCTTCACCGGCCACCCACGGGGTCGACCCCGGCCGGCGGCGGGGCGTCGACGCGCTCGTCGGCGTCGGGCACGGCCAGCCCGTCCCGTGGGCGGACCTCGTCGAGGTCGTCGTCGTTCAGCGACGTCGCGAGTGCCGTGACCGTCCCGAGCAGCCCGGAGAACTCCGCCGGGATCACGAGCTTGGTGGCGCGGCCGTCACCGATCTGCTCGAGCGCCTGCAGGTACTCGACGGTCAGCACGGCCTGGTCGGCGGCGGCCGCCTTGATGCCGGTCAGGCGTGCCTTCGCCCCGTCGCCCTCACCCTCGCCGAGCCGCTGCAGCCGCAGCTTGTCGGCGTCGGCGCGCAGCTCGATGGCCCGGGCCTCGCCCTCGGCGTCGAGGACGGCCGCCTGCTTGCGTCCCTCGGCGGCCAGGATCGAGGCCTCCTTCTCGCCGTTGGCGCGGGCGATGGCGGCCTCGCGGTAGCCGTTGGCCTCGGTGACCGTGGCACGACGGTCCCGCTCGGCGCGCATCTGCGCGTGCATGGCCGAGACCACCTCGGCCGGCGGGTCGATGCGCTGGATCTCGACACGCACCACCCGGACGCCCCACTTGTCGGTGGCGTCGTCGAGGACCTCGCGCAGCCGGGCGTTGATGGTGTCGCGACTGGTCAGCGCACGGTCGAGCTCGAGGTCACCGATC
This sequence comes from uncultured bacterium, assembly GCA_963796225.1. Classification (GTDB taxonomy): domain Bacteria; phylum Actinomycetota; class Nitriliruptoria; order Nitriliruptorales; family Nitriliruptoraceae; genus CAWCLK01. Next base: position 4,805 of record CAWCLK010000014.1, on the reverse strand, counting down.
AGGTTGCGCAGGTTCGTCTGGGCCAGCTTGATGATGGCCGTGTAGAAGTCGGCGACGTTGTAGACCAGCCGCTTGGGGTCGGTGGCCTCGTAGTAGACGACCGCGTCGACCGACACCACGACGTTGTCCTGGGTGATCACCTCCTGCGGCGGGACGTCCACGACCTGCTCGCGCATGTCGATGAGCTGGATCGTCTCGATGAACGGGATGATCAGGTTGAACCCCGGATCCTTGGTGGTCTGGTAGCGGCCGAGCCGCTCGACCAGCCCGCGCTGGAAGGGACGGACGATCTTCACCGCCCCGATGAGGAACGCCAGCACGGCGACGAAGAGGATCGCGATCACGAAGGGCAGCATCAGGCGTTCCTTGGGTCGGTGGTGGCGTCGGGGTCGGCGGGGACGACGAGCAGGCGGGTGCCCTCGACCTCGATGACGCGCACGCGGGCCCCGGTCGGCAGGACCGCGTCGGCGTCGGCACGGGCGAACCAGGTCTCGCCCGCCACGCGGACCGTGCCGTGGGCCTCGAGGTCGGACGGGTCGAGGGGCTGGGTCACCACGCCGGTGAGCCCGACCAGCCGCGCGGCCCCGACCCCGGGTGGCAGGCGGTTGCCCTGCTGGACCAGCGACTGGTAGCGCCAGAACGCGGCGAACAGCAGCACGCCCCCGGCGGCGAACACCGCCCACTGGACCGTGATGGACACGCCCCCGAATCCCAGCAGGGCGGCCACCATCGCCGACACCCCGAAGGGAAGGACCATCAGCGACCCGCCCAGGACGGTCAGCTCGACCAGCAGCAGGACGACCCCCAGCACCAGCCACCCCCATGGCCAGACGGTGCTGGACCAGTCGATGAGGGCGAGCCCGAGGTCCAGCATGCCCGCATCATACGAAGGACGTCCGGCCCGGCCCGGGAGGTGCGACGGTCAGCGTCGCAGCCGGTCGGCCAGCCGGTCGAGCATCGCCCGGCACGCCACCAGCTGGTCCACGGCGATCCACTCGTCGGGGCGGTGGGCGACCTCGATCTGCCCGGGGCCGCAGACCACCGTGGACCAGCCCGCCTGCTGGAAGTGGGAGGCGTCGGTCCCGAACGGGGCGGCGCGCCCCGGGGCCTGCACCCCGGTCAGCTCGCGGACCAGGTGCTCGGCCGCGCCGTCCACCTCCGGCGCGAACGCAGGCAGCACGCCCGGGGAGGTGATCTCCAGCGACGCGTCGGGGTGGGTGCGCTGCAGCTCGGGCAGGGCCACCTCCCGGGCGTAGCGCTCGATGCGCTCGAACAGCTCGGGGCCGTCCTCGCTGGGCAGCGCCCGGTACTCGAAGCTGACCTCGGCGAGGTCGGGGATGATGTTGATCGCGGTGCCGCCCCGGATCTGGGCGACGTTGAAGGTGGTGTGGGGCGGGTCGAAGGCCGGGTCGACGTCGCCGACCACCTCCGCCGCCACGTCGGCGACGTGCGCCGCGACGCGGGCCGCTGCCACGACGGCGTTGGCGCCGTGCTGGGGCTGGGACGAGTGCCCGCCGAGGCCGTGGAAGGTGAAGGTGAACGACCGCACGCCCTTGTGCGCGGTCACGGGTTCCAGCGACGTGGGCTCGCCGACGACGACGGCGTCGGGCCGCGCCCCGTGCTCGGCCAGTGCCGGCACCAGCGTCCGCGCCCCGAGCGCCCCGAGCTCCTCGTCGTACGAGAACGCCAACCACAGCGGCGCGTCCAGCTCGGCCGCGGCGAAGGTCGGGACGGCGTCGAGGCAGCAGGCGATGAACCCCTTCATGTCCACCGCCCCGCGCCCGACGACCCGGTCGCCGGCGCGCGTCAGGGTGAACGGGTCGGACGTCCAGTCCTGGCCGTCGACGGGCACGCAGTCGGTGTGGGCGCTGAGCACCACGCCGCCGGGGGCGTCGGGTCCGATCCGCACCAGCAGGTTGGCCTTTGCGCCGGTGTCGTCGGGCACTCGTGCCATCAGGTCGGCGTGGGGCCCGACCACCCGCTCGATCACGTCCAGGACGGGCAGGTTGCCGACCCGCGACGTCGAGTCCACGGCGACGAGGTCGGTCAGCAGGTCGAGCAGGGGGTCCATCAACGCTCCCGGGCGCGGGCGGCCGGCGGACACTGTGCCATCATCGGGCCCTGCTGCCCGAACACAGGTGGTCGCAGTGCTGGTCACGACCTGGAACGTCAACTCGCTGCGGGCCCGCATGCCCCGGGTCGAGGAGTTCCTCGACCTGCACCTGCCGGGCGTGGTGCTGCTGCAGGAGACCAAGGCCGCCCCGGACCAGTTCCCGCACCTCGAGCTCCAGGCGGCCGGCTACACGGCGGTGGACCACTCGGCGGGGCGGTGGGCCGGCGTCGCGGTGCTCGTCCGCGACGGCCACGCCATCGGCGACGTGCAGGTCGGCCTGCCCGGCAGCCCGGTCGCGGACGAGGCCCGCTGGGTCGAGGCCGAGGTCGACGGGGTCCGGTTCGTCAGCGTGTACGTGGTCAACGGCCGCACGCTGGACGACCCGATGTTCGCTGCGAAGCTCGACTTCCTGGACGCGATGGCCGCGCGCCTGGCCGAGCTGCGCGCGCAGGGACCAGTGGTGCTCGGCGGTGACCTCAACATCGCCCCCGCGGACGTGGACGTGTACGAGCCCGCCGCGTTCGTCGGCGGCACCCACGTCACCGAGGACGAACGGGGGCGGCTGCGCGGCGATGCTCGCCGGCGGCTTCGTCGACGCCTACCGGCACCTGCACCCGGACGAGGTGGGCTTCACCTGGTGGGACTACCGCGCGGGCCACTTCCACAAGGGGATGGGCCTGCGCATCGACCTGTTCGTCGTGTCCGACGACCTCGCCGGGGGGATCGAGCCGCTGCGGGATCGACCGCAACTTCCGCAAGGGCACCAAGCCCTCCGACCACGCCCCGCTGCTGCTGCAGCTCGACCTGCCGACCTGATCCAGTCGGCATGGTCTAGGTTCCGTGGGCCGACCTGCCCACGGGGGTGCGCCCATGTCCGACCTCGCCGTCGAGGCCCGCGGGCTCGTCAAGTCCTATGGCGAGACCGAGGCCCTGCGCGGCGTCGACCTCGACGTGCCGCGCGGCACGGTGCTCGGGCTGCTCGGCCCCAACGGGGCGGGCAAGACCACGGCCGTGCGGATCCTGGCCACCCTCCACCCGGCCGACGCGGGCCACGCCCGGGTCGGGGGGTTCGACGTGGCCACCGAACCGGACGAGGTCCGCAAGCGGATCGGCCTGACGGGCCAGTACGCCGCCGTGGACGAGCACCTCACCGGCGCCGAGAACCTGACCATGATCGGCCGGCTCAACGGGCTGGCACGTGACGACGCCCGGGTCCGGGCGCGCCAGCTGCTCGACCGCTTCGGCCTGTCCGACGCCGGCGACCGGCCGTCGAAGACCTACTCGGGCGGGATGCGCCGTCGCCTGGACCTCGCGGCCTCCCTGGTCGCCCGCCCCCAGGTGCTGTTCCTCGACGAGCCCACCACCGGGCTGGACCCCGCCAGCCGCCTGTCGCTGTGGGCGGTGATCCGCGAGATCCTCGCCGACGGCACCACGGTGCTGCTCACCACCCAGTACCTCGAGGAGGCCGACGCCCTGGCCGACGAGATCGTGGTCATCGACCGCGGCCTGACGATCGCCAGCGGGACCTCCCGCCAGCTCAAGGACCAGATCGGCGGCGAACGTATCGAGTTCACCGTCGCCGACGCGTCTCGCACCGCCGAGGCCGAGGCGCTGGTCGCCCCCTACGCCATCGGCGAGCCCACCGTCGACCATGGCCGCGGGACCGTCTCGTTCCCCGTGGACGTCGAGGACGACCACCTCGCGGCGACCGTGCGTGCGCTCGACGACGCCGGGATCCGGCTCGACGACCTGTCGTTGCGCCGGGCCAGCCTCGACGACGTGTTCCTCGCCCTGACCGGGCGCACGGCCGAGGGGTCGGCCGCCGAGATGGAGGAGGCATCGTGACCGCCGTGCCGACCGAGATCCCGACCCCGACCGTCCCGCGCGACGGGATCCGCGCGTCGCTCCACGACGCCGTGGTGATCATGGGCCGCAACCTCAAGCGCTACCAGCGCCAGCCCCAGATCGCGGTCTTCGTCTTCATCCAGCCCGTGATGTTCGTGCTGCTGTTCCGGTACGTCTTCGGCGGGTCGATCCAGATCCCGAACCTGGACTACGTGCAGTACCTGATGCCCGGCATCATCGTGCAGTCGGTGACCTTCTCGACCATCGGCACGGCCATCGGCATCGCCGAGGACCTCAAGAGCGGGATCATCGACCGGTTCCGCTCCCTGCCCATGGCCCACGCGGCCGTGCTGGCGGGGCGGGTGCTGTCGGACACGATCGTCAGCATCCTGTCGCTGTTCGTCATGCTCGCCGTGGGCTACCTGGTCGGGTTCCGCATCACCACCAACCTCGTCCAGGCCGCGGCGGCGTTCGCGGTGATCGTGTCGTTCTCGTTCGCGTTCTCCTGGATCGCGGCCTGGATCGGGCTGACGCTCAAGGAGCCCGAGGCCGTGCAGTCGGCCGGCTTCGTGTGGCTGTTCCCCGTCGCGTTCGCCTCGAGCGTCTTCGTCGTGCCCGCCACGCTGCCGAGCTGGCTGGTGCCCTTCGCGACCCAGAACCCGCTCAGCCGCGTGTCCAACGCGGTCCGGGCGCTCACCATCGGCGGGTTCCCGTGCGGCACCTCGCCCGAGACGCTCACCTTCTGCACCGGGGTCCAGGCCGACCTGATCTGGTCGCTGGTGTGGGCCGCCGGGATCTTCGCGGTGTTCCTGCCGCTCGCCGCCCGGGGGTGGCGCACCCTGGACTG
>CAWCLK010000013.1:0-111917 GCA_963796225.1 uncultured bacterium | reverse complement strand
CGGTCGGTCCACGCGCGTCGCCGACCTCGAGGAGCCGCCCTTCGCGTGGTCATGACCCGCGAGCCCTCCGGTCGGCCGGTGCCGGGTCCGCCCTACGCTTTGGGCCGACCGCCCCGCCCCGACAGGAGAGCCGCGACCGTGGCCCGACCGCCCATGAGCGTCGAGGCACGTCGCGAGGCACGGGAGTCGCAGCGGCGGCGGATCCTCGCTGGCCTGGCGAGCTCGCTGGGGGAACGCGGGTTCGCGGCGACGACCGTCGCTGACGTCGTCGCGGCGGCCAGCGTGTCGCGGTCGACGTTCTACGCCCACTTCGAGGATCGCGAGGCAGCGTTCGTCGCGCTCTACGAGGCCGGTGCGGACCTGGTGCTCGACGTCATCGAGCAGGTCGACACCGAGGCGCAGGAGGCTGGGGCCGACTGGCGAGAGCGTGTCGAGGTGGTCGCCGAGGCCTACTTCCGCACGCTCGCCGACGGCGGCGAGGTCACCCGCAGCCTGATGGCGGAGATCGCCAGCCTCGGCGAGCGTGCCCAGGTGGCCCGCCGGCGCGTCCTCGACCGCTACGTCGAGCTGTTCGCCGCGCTCGCCCGCGACGTCGTCGCGACGTCCCCCGAGCTGCACGAGCCGTCGCGGACGCTGCTGCTGGCCGCCGTGGGGGGCATGAACGAGCTGCTGCTGCGGGCGGTCGACGACGGGACCCTCGACGAGCTCGATCCGCTGGTGGCCGCGGCCGTCGAGCTCGTGACCGCGATGATGACGGGGCCGCCCGACGCCTGATCGGCGTGGACGAGGTGAGCGGGCGCTGACATCGTGGGGGTGGACGTCGGGGCAGGTTGCGGCGCGGGAATGTCCGTACAATTTGGGACGTTGCATGGGACGACCAGCCCCCAGACCCGGAGATGGACCACCGTGCAGATCCTGTCCCTCGAGACCGCTTCGCTCGGCGACCGCACGTACCTCGTCACCGACGGCGAGGTGGCGGCGGTGATCGACCCCCAGCGCGACATCGACCGCGTCCTCGACCTCGCCGCGACGCATGACGTCCGAATCACCGACGTGTTCGAGACGCACGTCCACAACGACTACGTCACCGGTGGGCTCGAGCTGTCCCGCCGCGTGGGCGCGACCTACCACCTCAACGCCGACGACGAGGTCACCTACGACCGCCACGCGGTGGCGGACGGGGACCGCGTCACGGTCGGCGGGTTCACGGTCCGCGTCATCCACACGCCCGGCCACACGCCCACCCACCTGTCCTTCGCCGTCGAGGAGGACGGGCGCGAGGTCGCCGTGTTCACGGGCGGGTCGATCCTGTTCGGCTCGGTCGGACGCACCGACCTCGTCTCGGCCGACCTCACCGAGGAGCTCACCCGTGCGCAGTTCCACTCCGCACGGCGCCTGGCCGAGCTCGACGACGGCACGGCCGTGTACCCCACCCACGGGTTCGGCAGCTTCTGCAGCAGCGGCGACACCACGCGAGGCCGACGCGTCGACCATCGGGCAGGAGCGCCAGCAGAACCAGGCCCTGACCACCGAGGACGAGGACGAGTTCGTCCGGGTCCTGCTCGCCGGTCTGGACGCCTACCCGGCCTACTACGCCCACATGGCGCCGATCAACCGCGCCGGGCCCGCGCCCGTCGACCTCTCGCCGGTCGAGCCGGTGGACACCAGTGAGCTGCTGCGGCGCATCCACGTCGGCGAGTGGGTCGTCGACCTGCGCAACCGACTGGCGTTCGCCAGCCACCACGTCGAGGGGACGATCAACGTCGAGCTCGGCGACCAGGCGTCGACCTACCTCGGCTGGCTCATCCCGTGGGGCACCCCGGTGACCCTGATCGCCGACACCGCCGAGGAGGTCGCCGCCATGCAGCGCCAGCTCGTGCGCATCGGCATCGACCGTCCCGCCGGCCAGGCGACCGGCGGCGCCGCCGCCCATCCCGACGCCCCGCGCGGCCACTACGACGTCACCGACTTCGCCGGCCTGCACAAGGCCAGGGACGCCGGTGAGGAGCCCTTCGTGCTGGACACCCGCATGCTGGGGGAGTGGCGCGACGGCCACGTCGTCGGTGCCACCCACCTGCCCCTGCACGAGCTGCTCACGCGCATCGACGAGGTGCCTGCCGACCGGGCGGTGTGGGTCCACTGCGCCAGCGGCTACCGCGCCTCCATCGCCGCCTCGTTGCTCGCCCGCAGTGGCCGTGAGGTCGTGCTGATCGACGACCTCTACGACGAGGCCGGCACGCACGTCGAGCTCACCTGAGCTCACCCGCAGCGGGCCCCGGTCGGGGCCCGCCCATGTCCGACGACGTCGTCCGGACATCCTCGCCCGCCCCGCGCCCCGCCACTCCCGATCCCACAGGAGTCCCTCTCATGATGGTCGCCGTCGTCCTCCTGGCCGTGGTGGTCGGGATCTCCCTCGGCCTGCTCGGCGGGGGCGGGTCGATCCTCACCGTCCCGTTGCTGGTCTACGTCGCGCAGCAGGACGCCAAGATGGCGATCGCCACCTCCCTGCTGGTCGTGGGGATCACGAGCGCGGCCGGTGCGGTGTCGCACGCGCGCGCCGGTCGGGTGCGGTGGCGCACCGGCCTGCTGTTCGGCGTGGCCGGCATGGCGGGCTCGTACGGAGGCGGGCGGATCGGCTCGCTGGTCGACGGCACGTGGCTGCTGATCGCCTTCGCGGTCGTCATGGCCGTGACGTCCGTGGCCATGTTGCGGGGCGGGGGCGGGAGCACCGATGCCGCGTCGCGAGAGATGTCGCCGCCCAAGGTGCTTGGTACCGGCGTGGTGGTCGGCCTGATCACGGGGCTCGTCGGGGCCGGCGGCGGCTTCGTGATCGTGCCCGCACTCGTCCTGCTGGGTGGCCTGCCCATGCACGCCGCGGTCGGGACCTCGCTGGTCGTCATCGCCATGAACTCCACCGCGGGGCTGCTGGGCTACCTCTCCGGCGTCTCCATCAACTGGCCGCTGGCCGGGGCCGTCACGGCCGCGGCGGTGGTCGGCAGCGTGATCGGTGGTCGGCTGGCCAGCTACGTGTCGCAGGAGCACCTGCGGCGCGGGTTCGGCTGGTTCGTCGCCGTCATGTCCGTCGTGGTGCTGGCAGAGGAGCTGCCCGGTCACGTGATCGGCACCGTGGTCGGGTCGCCCGTGACCTGGGTCGTGCTCGCCGTGGCCGTCGTCGGCGGGCTGGTGTGGTGGTGGACGCGGAACCACGACGCGACGCCCTCGGGCGCGCCCCACGCGAAGCCGCGCGCCTGAGCCGGAGATCGCGTCGCCCTTGACCGCAGGTGCGGCTCAACGTACGTTGAATTCAACGGTCGTTGAGGCGCACCCACCGGGTCGCGCGAGCTGCGAGGTGGCGCGATGGAACGGTCCGAGGCAGCACCGAGCCAGGACGGGGCGTGTCGGGGCGATGACGCGCAAGGAGTTCCGCCAGCTGTGGCGGGACCGGCCCACCCTCGCACTGCTCGTCTTCCAGCCGATCCTGCTCCTGCTGGTCTTCGGCTACGCGGCCCGGTTCGACGTGAGCTCGGTCCAGCACCGTGGTCGTGGGGCCGGGCGCCGAGCAGGCCGCCGCGCAGCTGCCCGACGTCCTCGAGGTGGTCGACACGCGACCCGACGGCGACCGGGCCGACGGGGAGGCGGCGCTGCGTGCCGGTGACGCGGGCGTGGCGATCGTGACCGGCAGCGGCACGCCCACCGCGCTGGTGGACGGCAGCGAGCTGTTCGCCGCCCGCAGCATCGTCGCCGCGCTCCAGCGGGCGCCGGTGGACGTCGAGGTGCTGTTCAACCCGGACCTCGAGACGCCCCCGGTGATGGTCCCCGCGTTGGCCGGCCTGATCCTCGCGTTCGTCGGGACCATCGCCACCAGCCTCGGCGTGGTGCGTGAGCGGGCCGCCGGGACGCTCGAGCAGCTCGCCGTCATGCCGCTGCGCCCCGCCGAGGTGCTGGGCGGCAAGGTCGTGCCGTACCTGCTGGTGGCGCTGCTGGACCTCGTGCTCGTGATGGTCGTCGCCGTGACCGTCTTCGGCGTGCCCTTCGTGGGGTCGGTCTGGCTGTTCGGGCTCGGGGCGCTGCTGTTCCTGCTGGTGACCCTGTCGCTCGGGCTGCTGGTGTCCAGCGTCGCGGAGAACCAGGGCCAGGCGATGCAGCTCGCGCTCATGGTCACCCTCCCGCAGGTGCTGCTGTCCGGCGCGATCTTCCCCGTCGAGTCCATGGCGATCGGCATCCGCTGGATCGCCTACGTGCTGCCCCTGACCTGGTTCGTGGAGGTGGCACGCGGCGTGATGCTGCGGGGCGCGGGGTTGGTGGACCTGGCCGGGCCGCTGGGGATCCTCGCGGCCATGGCCGCGGTCGTGTTCGCGGCCGGCGTGCTGCGGGTCCGCCGCGACCTCACCCCTGCCAAGCCCCGCACCGACGCGCCCGCGGCGGTGGCGGCATGACCGCCTGGGGCCTGGACGACGTCGTGGTCCGGTTCGGCCACACCACCGCCCTCGACGGCGTGTCGCTGCCCGTGGGCCCCGGCGACGTCGTGGCGGTCGTCGGCGGGGACGGGGCGGGCAAGTCCACGGTGGTGCGCACGCTGACCGGCCGTGTCGCCGCCGCCGCGGGGCGGGTGGCGATGCCGCCGCGCGATCGGATCGGTGCCGTCCTCGACGCCTCGGGCGTGTGGGGCGACCTGACCGTCCACGAGAACCTCGCCTTCGTCGCGGCCGCCTATGGCGTGCCGTCCGAGCAGGCCGACACCCGCGCCGACCGGTTGCTGGACCTCGCGGGCCTGGCCGACGCGCGCCACCGCCTGGCCGACCGCCTGTCCGGCGGCATGCGCCAGAAGCTGGCGGTCGTCTGCGCGATGCTGCCCGCCCCGGACGCGCTCGTGCTCGACGAACCCACGACCGGCGTCGACCCCGTCAGCCGCGCGGAGCTGTGGCGGCTGCTCGCGGGCGCCGCGGCCGACGGCACCGCGGTGGTGATGACGACGGCGTACCTCGACGAGGCCGAGCGGGCCGCCCACCTGCTGGTGCTCGACGGGGGCCGGCCCGTCGTCGCCGGCACACCGGCCGAGGTCGTGGCCGGGGTCGACGGGGCGCTGGTCGAGACCGGCGACCGGCTCGACGCGAGCTCGTGGCGGCACGGACGCCGCTGGCGCACCTGGACGGACCGGGCGGGTGCGGACGACGGCCGTGTCGTGACGCCCCACCTCGAGGACGTCGTCATCCGCGCCCAGCAGCAGGGCCGCGACCGCGCGGAGGTGCCCGCATGACCCTCGCGCGCCTGTCCCACATCGACCACGACTTCGGCCACCAGCCCGTGCTGCGCGGGCTGGACCTCGCCGTCGAGCCCGGCGAGGTCGTCGGGCTGCTGGGGGCCAATGGCGCCGGCAAGACCACGGCCATCCGCATCCTGCTGGGGCTGCTTCGCCCCACGGCGGGCAGCGTGGAGCTGGTCGGCGGGCCCCCGACGCTGGCCACCCGGCGCCGCCTCGGCTACATCCCCCAGGGCATGGGCCTGTGGCCCGACCTGACCGTGCAGGACCACCTCGCACTCGTGGGTGCCGTGTTCGGCCGGGCCCGCCCCGTCGACGACCCCGACCTGCAGGCGGTGGCCACGCGCCCCGTCGGCCAGCTCGCCGTGGGCCTGCGCCGCCGGCTCGCCTTCCACCTCGCCGTGTGCCACGACCCGGCCCTGCTGGTCCTCGACGAACCCACCTCTGGGGTGGACCCGCTGGCCCGGGCGCGCCTGTGGGACGCCATCCGCGGGGCGGCGGACGCGGGCGCGGGGGTGCTCGTGTCCACCCACTACCTCGACGAGGCGGTCCAGTGCGACCGGATCCTCCTGCTGGTGGAGGGCGAGGTCGTCGCCGCCGGGCCGGTGGACGAGGTCATCGGCGACACCACCGCCGTCGCGGTCGAGGCGGACGACTGGCAGGGCGCGTGGCAGGCCCTCGACCGCGCCGGGCTCGCGGTCCTGCCGGCGGGGCGGCAGCTGCGCGTGACCGGGACCGACGTCGACCACGTCCGCGAGGTGCTGTCCCGTGCGGGCTCGGACGCCCGCAGCGAGGCGGTCCCGGCCACCCTCGACGAGGTGTTCCTGCTGGCCACGACCGGACGGCGCTGACGTGGCACGCACCGGCCGCCGCCCCGGCACCCCCGACACCCGCGACCGCATCCTCGAGGCCGCCCGCGCACGGTTCGCCGACGACGGCTACGCCGGGGCGACCATCCGGTCCATCGCCACCGACGCGGACGTGGACCCGGCCCTCGTGCACCACTACTTCGGCCCGAAGACGCAGCTGTTCGCGGCCGTGCTCGAGCTCCCCGTCGACGTCGGGGCCGTGGCCACGTCGCTGCTCGACGGGCCGCGCGACCAGCTCGGCGAACGGATGGTGCGGACCTTCCTCGGCGTGTGGGACACCGACGACGGGCGCACCCGCCTGCGGGCGCTGCTCCGGGCGGCGCTCACCGAGGACCACGCGGCCGACGCCCTGCGCGAGTTCCTCCTCGACGCGATCCTCGGACCGGTGGCCCGGGCGCTGGACCTGCCCGACGCCGACCTGCGTGCGACGCTGGCCGCCTCCCAGCTGGTGGGCATGGGGGTCGCGCGCTACGTCATCGAGGTCGAACCGCTGGCCTCCGCCCCGACCGACGCGCTGGTGGCTGCGTACGCCCCGACCCTGCAGCGCTACATGGTCGGTGACCTCGGGGCCGCCCCTGGTGGAGCCCCCGCCCCGTAGCCTCGACCGCGACCGGTTGACCGCTGCTCTCGACGAGGTCGCGTGGACCCCAGCGACGACATCCCCACCCGTGCCGCCGCGGCGGTGGCCGCCATGACCCCGGCCGAGAAGGCCGGGCTGTGCTCCGGCGCCGACTTCTGGCGCACCCGGGCGGTCGACCGGCTCGGCGTCCCCTCGATCGTGATGACCGACGGCCCCCACGGGGTCCGGATGCAGCAGGGCGACACGGCCCAGGCCGGGATCGCCGACGCCGCCCCGGCCACCTGCTTCCCGACGGCCTCCGCGCTGGCGTCGACGTGGGACCCGTCGCTGGTGCAGGAGGTGGCCGGCGCGATCGCCCGTGAGGCGCGGTCCCTCGGGGTCGACGTCGTGCTGGGACCCGGGGTGAACCTCAAGCGGTCCCCGCTGTGCGGGCGCAACTTCGAGTACTACAGCGAGGACCCCCACCTCACCGGCCGCCTGGGCGCGGCCTTCGTCCGCGGCCTGCAGGAGCACGGGGTCGGCGCGTGCGTGAAGCACCTGGCCGGCAACAACCAGGAGTTCCGGCGGATGACGATCGACGCGGTCGTCGACGAACGCGCCCTGCGCGAGCTCGAGCTGGCCGGCTTCGAGCACGTCGTGCGCGACGCCGCCCCGTGGCTGGTGATGTGTGCCTACAACCGGCTCAACGGCACGTACGCCTCCGACAACGCATGGCTGCTCGGTGACGTGCTGCGGGACACGTGGGGCCACGACGGGGCGGTGGTCACCGACTGGGGTGCCATGCACGATCGCGTCGCCGCGCTCCGCGCCGGGTGCGAGCTGGAGATGCCCGGCACGGACTCGGGCGCCGCGCAGGTCCTGCTCGACGCGCACGAGGACGGCGAGCTCGACACGGCCGACCTCGACCGCGCGGCCACCCGTGTCGCCACGCTGGCGCTGCGGGCGGCGGCGGGGCGGGGCGAGGACCCCGCGGTCGACCACGACGACCACCACGCCCTGGCCCGGCGGGTCGCCGCGCGCGCCGCGGTGCTGCTGGTCAACCGCGACGACGCCCTGCCGGTCCCCGCCGACGCCGACACGTCGGTGGCCCTGCTCGGGACCTTCGCGACCGACCCGCGCTACCAGGGCACCGGCAGCTCGCGCATCGTCCCGACACGGCTGGACGACCTGCACACCGAGCTGGGCGCGCTGCTCGGTGCCGACCGGGTCCGCCACGCCCCGGGGTACGCCGACGACGGCGGGACCGACCCGCAGCGCCTGGCGGCCGCGACCGAGCTCGCCCGCGATGCCGACGTGGCCGTCGTCTGCGTGGGGCTGCCCGACGGCTACGAGAACGAGGGCGAGGACCGACGCGACCTCATGCTGCCGGCCGGCCACGACCGGCTCGTCGAGGCCGTCGCCGCCGTCCACGACCGCGTCGTGGTCGTGCTGTCCACCGGCGCCCCGGTCACGCTGCCGTGGGTCGACGACGTCGCCGCGGTCGTCGCCGGCCACCTCGGCGGCCAGGCGGGCGGCGGCGGGCTCGCGGACGTGCTGACCGGTCGAGCCGCCCCGGCGGGGCGCCTGGCCGAGACCTGGCCCCGCGCCCTGGCCGACACGCCGTCGGCACCGTGGTTCCCCGGTGGGCCCGCCACCGTCGAGTACCGGGAGGGGGTCTACGTCGGGTACCGGTACCACGACACGGTCGACGGCGACGTGCTGTTCCCCTTCGGCCACGGACTCGGGTACGCCGCGACACGGTGGGGCGAGCCGCGCGTCGCCCCCACCGAGGTCGACGACGCCGCGCTGCGCAACGGGGCCACGGTCACGGTGACGGTGCCGGTCACCAACGACGGCACGGCCCCCACGCGCGAGGTCGTGCAGGTGTACGTGCGCGACGTGGCGTCCACGGTCCACCGCCCCGACCGCGAGCTCGGCGGGTTCGCCAGCGTCGCCCTGGAACCCGGTGAGACCCGCGAGGTCGCCGTCACCCTCGACCGGCACGCGTTCGCGTACTGGGACGTCGGGGCGGGGGACTGGCTGGTCGAGGCCGGCACGTTCGAGCTGCTCCTCGGGGCGTCGTCGCGTGACCTGCGAGGCGCGGTCACGATCGAGGTCGCTGCCCCGCCGGTGCCCGCCCACGACGTCCCCGACGCCTACCGCCACCCCTCGGTGCCGCTGTCGGTCGACCGCGCCGCCTTCGAGGCCGAGCTCGGACGGCCCGTCCCGCCCAACCCCGGGTTCGACCGGCCCTGGACACGCGACACCCCGATCGGGGCGACCGCCGCCAGCCCGGTGGGACGCATCCTCGTGCCGGCCGTGGCACGCGGCATGCGACGGTCCTTCGGCGACGACGTCGCGGCGCAGGCACTGGTGCGGTCGATGGTCGAGGAGGCACCGCTGCGCACGCTGCTGATGGGCGGGGTCAGCCTCGCCCAGCTCGACCTGCTGGTCGACCTGCTCAACGGCCGCTGGGGCCGCGGGGCGCGCCGGCTGGTGACCGAGGTGGCGGGTGCCGTGGCGGGGCGGTGGCGCCGATGAGCGCGACCCCGCTCGGTGTGCTCGTGCTGGCCGACACCCACCTGCGACGGGACTGGCCGAACCGCACGCTGCCCGACGCCGTGGGACCGCTCCTCGAGCGTGCCGACGTCGTCCTGCACGCGGGCGACGTGCTGCAGCCCGAGCACCTCGACCACCTGCGCCGGCACGCCCCGCTGCATGTCGTCCGCGGCAACAACGACCGCGAGCTGGGCGACGTCCCGGAGCAGCTGGAGGTCGAGCTGGCCGGGGTCCGCGTCGGCATGGTCCACGACAGCGGAGCGCGGCGGGGCCGCGCCGCGCGCCTGCATGCGATGTTCCCGATCTCCGACGTGGTCGTCTTCGGGCACAGCCACGTCCCGGTCAACGAGCCGGGCCAGGACGGCCAGCTGCTGTTCAACCCGGGGTCGCCGACCGAACGCCGGCGTCAACCCCACCGGACCGTGGGGTGGCTCGACCTCGCCGACGGCGCTGTGCGCGACGCGCGGGTGGTCGTGGTGGACGACTGACGCGGGAGGGTCCGGCTCAACTCGCCGCGGAATCTGCCGATGTGACCAGTGACATCTCCTCCCTGTCGACCAGTGAGTCACCATGCCCGCCTCGGAGCCGGCCACCATCACGGCGACCGTGCCGTCGCGGTACCCCCGCACCGTGCTCGTGGTCGACGACGACCCGAGCGTCCGCACGCTGCTGGAGATGGTGCTGACGGCGGAGGGCTTCATCGTGCGGTGCGCATCGAACGGGGACCGGGCCCTCGAGATGGTCGCCGAGGACCGCCCCGACGTCCTCCTGGTCGACGTCATGATGCCCGGGCTCGACGGGCGTGCCCTGACCCGCCAGCTGCGCGACGACCCGGCCACCGCCGACCTGCCGGTCGTGATCTGTTCGGCGCTGGCCGACGATCCCGAGCAGTGGGAGGCGTGGGCCTCCGGCGCGAACTCGTTCGTGCCCAAGCCCTTCGACATCGACACCCTCGTGACCGAGCTCGCCGACGCCTACGGCGCCACCCTCCTGCGCGAGCACTGACGGCCGATCGGACATGACCGCTTGGTCATGTCGCGAGGAGAGGGGTTTCGCACGCCGTCGTCCACCGCGTCGTGCGAGGATTGGGTCGTCATGGGAGGCGCGCACGATGGTGGATTCGACCGCCAGGCCGGCGAAGGCCGACCTCGACCTCGCCCGGGTCGATCGCATCGTCGCGACCTACCTCGTCGTGGCGGGCCTGTGGATCCTGGCCGGCGGTCCCCTCGCCGCCTGGCTCGCGGGCGAGGCCGGACTCCCGGTCATCGCGATCGAGGTCGCCAAGGGGCTGGCGTTCGTGCTGCTCACCGCCCTGCTGCTGCGGGTGGCGCTGCGGCGCTGGGCGGGGCGCATCCGGGACGCCGCGTTGGCCGAACGCGCGGCGGCCGATCGCCTGCGACGGCTCGACGAGCTGCGCAGTGAGTTCCTCACGAGCGTCTCGCACGAGCTGCGCACGCCGCTGACGTCGATCATCGGGTACGCCGACAGCGTCGGTGCCCTGGCGCGTGCCCGGGACGAGCAGGAGATCGCGGACCACGCCGACCGGCTCGTCGCGAACGCCGAACGTCTCCGGGGCCTGGTCCTGGACCTGCTCGACACGGACACGCTCCTGCGCGGGGCGGGGCAGCTGCGCCCGCGGCGTGCCGAGATCGGGGCGCTGGTCGAGCGGGTGGCCGCGACGGTCGAGGCCGCCGAACACGAGGTCCGCACGGGCGGTCAGCCCCTCGAGGCCACCGTCGACGTTCCGAAGGTGGAACGCGTGGTCGCGCAGCTGCTCCACAACGCCCTGCGGCACACGCCGCCGGGGAGCGTCGTGGACGTGCGCTGGCACGCGGACGACGGTGAGCTGTGCCTCGCGGTGCAGGACGACGGGCCGGGCTTCCCCGTGCTCGAGGACGGCACCGTCTTCGCGCCGTTCGTGCAGGGCCCCGCCGCCGCCGCACAGCCGAACCCCGGGATGGGACTCGGCCTGACGCTGGTGCAGCAGTACGTGCAGCTGCACGGTGGGCGCGTGGGCGCGCACAACTCGCCCGGCGGCGGGGCGTGCGTCGAGGTGTGGTTGCCACTGGTGGCAGGGACCCCGACCCCGGCGGCCTGACCGGGGGCCGTGTCAGCCCATGTCGGCCGCCATGGCCGCGTGCTCGTCCGCACGCTCGGCCAGCAGCTCGCTGTTGCGGTGCCTGCCGGGCAGGAAGCCGCCGAGCGCGGCGCCGACGACCGCGGTCCCCGCCGCGATCAGGAAGACGGTGTTGTAGGCGTGCTGCAGGGTCGGGGCGGAGGACGCGTCCGGCCCGGCGGCCGACACCCCGCCGGCGATGCTGGCGACGATGGTCGCCAGGATCGCCACGCCGAAGGACGCCGCCACGCGCACGTTGAGCTGCCGGACGCTGGTCGCCTGCGCCACGTACCGGGCGGGCAGGGCGTTCAGGCCGGTCACCGAGTTCGGCATCATCGAGAACCCGAACCCGAGGCCCTGCAGGAACACCGCCACCTCGATGATCCAGATCGGGGAGTCGACGGAGAGGCCGCTGAGGATCCACGCGGAGGCGGCCAGCAGCAGCAGCCCGACGACGACCGGTACGCGCGCGCCGATGCGGTCGGTGATCCGACCGCCGATGGGGAACGTGATGGCGCCGCCGATGGCCATGGGCACGAGCATGACGCCGACCCGAAGCGCGCTGAGGCCACGCACCGTCTCGAGCGACAGGGGCAGGAACACGAGGATCCCGTACTGCACCACGACGGCGGCGGCGATCACGACGAGCGTGAGGCTGAAGATCGGCACCGTGAAGATGCCCACGTCGATCGCGGGGTGCTCGACCCGTCGTTCCCACTGGGTGAAGGCGGCGAGCACGGCGGCGCCCAGCGCCAGCAGCGAGATGGTCAGCGGGGACCCCCATCCCCAGTCGCTGGCACGCGCCAGGGCGAACAGCAGCATGACGAGGCCCACGGTGGCCAGCCCGAGCCCGACGCCGTCGAAGCTGCGCCGTTCGCGGAAGCCGGTGTCGCGCAGCAGCCGGACCGCGGCCAGGATCGCGATCACGCCGATGGGCACGTTGATCAGGAACAGCCAGTGCCAGCTGACGGTCGTGACGAGGTAGCCACCGATGACCGGGCCGAAGGCCGGACCGGCCATGGCCGCGACACCCCAGATGCCCAGGGCCGTGCCGCGCCGGTGGGGCGGGAACAGCTCGTAGATCATGGCCATGCCGACGGGCATCAACGCCCCGCCACCGAGCCCCTGCACCACGCGGGCGGCGATCAGGAACCCCAGGGTCGGGGACAGGCCCGACAGCAGCGACCCGATGCCGAACAGGGCGAGGCTGGCGATGAACAGGCGCTTGCGACCGATGCGGTCCGCGAGCCACCCGGTGGGCGGCTGGGCCACGCCGACGGCCAGCAGGTAGGCGGTGACGACCCACTCGATCCCGTCACCGCGCTTCAGCGCCACGCCGATCTGGGGCAGGGCGACGTTCACGATGGTGGTGTCGAGGATCACCATGAACGTCCCGATGAGGACGACGCCCATGGCGATCCACGGGTAGCGGTCGTCGGGGGGCGTGGCGATGGAGCCGTCGGCGTCCCGGGCGGGGGCGCGGTCGGACATCTCGGACATCTCGGGCACGGTGGGAGACCTTCATGTCGAACCGGCGGGTCCCGCCGGCGCGGACGCGCGACGCTACCCACAACTAGTTGCAGTACGCAACCAACTGTTCGTGGCCGTCGGCCCGCGGGATCGCCACGCGGCGCAGCCCTACGCTCGGGGCGTTCACCGCCACGACCCACAGGGGACGCGATGCCACACCGCTGGGGGGTGATGGGCACCGGCGCCATCGCGCTCGCCCTCACCAACGCCATCCGTGCCGAGGGCGGTGAGGTCGTCGCCGTGTCGTCGGCCTCGACCGATCGGGCGCGCCGCTTCGCCGAGGACCACGGGGTTCGTCGCTGGTACGGGGCGCACCACGACCTGCTCGACGACCCGGAGGTGGAGGTCGTCTACGTCGCCACCACCAACGACCGCCATCGCGACGACGCCCTGGCCTGTGTGCGGGCCGGGGTGCCCGTCCTCGTGGAGAAGCCGTTCACCCTGGACGTGGCCGGTGCGGAGGAGGTCGTCGCCGCGGCACGCGAGGCCGAGTCGTTCCTCATGGAGGCCATGTGGATGCGGTTCCAACCCGCCTTCCTCGAGCTCGAACGCCGGATCGACGACGGGCAGGTCGGCACGCCCGTCGCGGTCCAGGCAGACCTCGGCTTCCCCGCCAACGACCGGACCGGCCGGTTGTTCTCGCGGGCCCGTGGTGGTGGGGCGCTGCTCGACATCGGCGTCTACCCGCTGACCTTCGCGATCTCGATCCTGGGCGAGCCCGACGACGTGCAGGCCGTGGGCGAGCTCACCGACGGCGGCGTCGACCGCCAGGTCGCCGCGAGCATGCGCCACGCCGACGGGGTGTCGAGCTGGGTGGCCAGCTTCCGCGCCGACACGGGCATGGAGGCGACCGTGTCGGGCCACGACGGCTCGCTGCGCCTGCACAGCCAGTTCCATCACGCCCCGACGCTGTCCGTGCGCCGGCAGGGCGAGGCGGTCGAGACCGTCACGATCCCCGAGGCCGAGCTCGGGTACCAGCACGAGGTCCGCGAGGTCGCGCGGTGCCTCGACGCCGGCCTGGTCGAGAGCCCCCGCATGCCGTGGTCGTTCACCCTGACCGTCATGCGATCGCTGGACGCCATCCGGGAGCGGATCGGCGTGACCTGGGACGGGGCGTAGGGCCGAAGCCGTACGCTGGGGGTGCGGACGGAGGCGATCATGGGGCCCGGTGAGCAGCTCGACCTCGACTTCGACCCGTGGGAGGACACCACGGAGGAACGTCCGGTCGAGCACCAGGACCCGTTCGACGACGGCACGATCGACGGGCCCTTCGGCGTGCACGCCGAAGCCATCGGCGTGCCGAGGCTGACCGCCGGTACGCATGGTCCGCGCCCGCTCGCGGGCTCCCGGCTGACCGCTCGGCTGCTCGTCGCGGGTGTCCTGGCGGCGATGATCGGGGTGCCGCTGCTCGTCGAGCTCTGGCAGCGCCTGACCTGACCCGGCGCCTCACGCGTCTCGTTGTGGAATCTTCCGGGTGCGCCGTCAGGGACTCGAACCCCGAACCTGCCGGTTAAGAGTGCCTCGGAGAGCGTCCAACGCACACCACCGACGTCCATGGAATTGGCCCCTGACCTGCGATGATGCAGGATTCCGGTCCATCGACGTCCATCGATGTCCACCGTCATGCGGGAGATAGGCAGCAGTTTGGCAGCAGCGCCCCGCCGGGGAGGAGGCGGCTGCGTCCTTTAGGCGGGCAACGGCGATCCGGTTGCGCGGACGGAGCAGCTCCGTTGGACCCGCTCGTACCAGCCCCTAAACCTCGCGCGTCATCACGACTCTGGGCCGCGTATATCGCGCGGATCCACCACTGTTCCGACGTGCTCAGATCGGGCGTTTCCGTCCGTGTCCCATCGCTGTCGTCGACACGTCGAGGGCCTGACCTTCGACCGGCGATCGGTTCGATGCTCCCGGCGTTGCCGTCGCGGGGCTTTGCGTGAGATCCGTGCCGCGGTCAGTCGACTCGCAAGACCTCGTCGACCTCGCGAAGTTGCTGCCCGTCGAAGGTCCAGATCTCGTGGGCGCACATGGGCTGCTCGGTCAGGTCCCGCTCGACGAGCACCGGTGGGTCGGCGACCTCTCGGGGTCTTCGGCCACGACGTAGAACCACTCCATGGGTACGCAGCCACTGGCCGTGTTCGTCACGACGCTGGCTTGACCGTGTGGGCCGATCGCATAGACGTTGTTCAGTCCCGGCAGATCCGAGGCCGTGAAGTAGGTCCAGATGGTGTCGTCGGTGAGGTTCTGCACGATCGGTGCGCGCCCGAAGTTGTCGACCGCGAAGCAGCCCGAGCACAAGGTGGCGAGGAGTGCCGCGAGCGGGACCCACGCCACGGACGTGCGACGAACACCCGGGCGTCGAGTCCCCATTGACGGCCTCCATCCCCATGAGGGCACCCACCCCGGACGGGCGCCTGAGAGCACGATCGCTGGGGCCGCTGCCGATGTCAACAGCCTGCGATCCCACCACCAAGGGGGTCTCCTGCCCGCACCGGATCCGCCGTTTCCGGTCGCGGTGGGTGGTGTACCGGTGCGGGCGATACTCGCGGGACGGGGGCCGTCGTTGGATCGACCCGACCCTGCGGTGCCGGCGGCGGACCGGCGGCTCTTTGGTGATACACGCCGTGGCGCACCGGTATCGAAGTGGTATCATCCGGGCATGGCGCTCACCCTCCGCACCGATGACGAACTCGAAGCCGCGCTGGCCGCGCTGGCCGAGGCAGAAGGCCTGTCCCGCCAGGAGGTGATCCGCCGAGCCGTGCTCGAGCGTTATGAACGCGCCGGACACGGTGCAAGGGTGCAGGCCAGCACCGACCGGATGCTCGAGAGGTGGGGCGATGTACTCGACCGCCTCGGATCCGTGTGAGCGACCTCGAGTACCTCGACCTCGAGGACTTGCTTGGGCTCGTTCGCGCGCTGGGCGCGGGGCCGGTGCGCGATGTCGGTCTGCTCGACTCAGCGTGCGCCCGTCCTCGCGCCACTGTGTTCGGCCAGGACGCCTACGCGTCGCTGGAGCACAAGGCTGCCGCGCTGCTGCACTCGCTCGTCCGGAACCACGCGCTGGTGGACGGCAACAAGCGGCTCGGCTGGCTGGCCACCGCAGTGTTCATGGACATCAACGGCCACCCGCCTGACCTGACCGATCACGAGGCGTTCGATCTCGTCATGGCCGTCGCGGAGGGCACGCTGGATGTCGACGAAATCGCCGAGCGGCTGGGCAGCTCGTAACCGCCGTTGGGCATCGCTACGGACGGGCGACGTCCCGAGTGATACCGCGCGCTCCTGTCTCGGCCACTGCGCGGTCCTCCTCGGGGACCGTGGCAGTCACGGTTCGCGACGGGACAGCAACGACCCCCCGTGCTGTGCGGCCACGGGAAGCCTGAAGCCGCGAGGTGCCGTGTCCTCGGGAAACGGGACAGCCGCTTCACGGTGGAGCACATGGCGAAGCCACATTGTGCACTCGCCCTCAAGCGCCCACATCGTGGTCGAGCCGTCGGCACTGGTGACCCTGTTCCACAGGGCGGCCAGCCAGCCACCGAGCGACAGATGGACCCCGGCATGGCGACGTGCGACCGAGGACCAGTCCGGCACGAGTTCGTCTCCGGGTAGCGGTGAGGCGGCCGGACGGTGTGCCGGGTGCCGGAGACACAGCTGGTGCCAGTCGTCGGCGCCGTGGATCTCGACGACGCTCGCGCCTGGCGCCACCGTCACCTCGTGCAGCGATGTCTCGCGGGCAGGAGCAGGTCACCGCCAGCGCTGACCGTCGCGTAGCCGAGGCAACTCCAGTCGCCGTATCTGGTCGAGGTGAGCCGCGCGGTTGCGTGCTTGTGGGCGTAGCGCTCCCACCCCGTCGGAGGCCCGTCGGGCACCCGGAGCGGCCGGTCGATGGCCGGCCAGTCCAACTCCTGCTGCGCGCCGCGGTCCAGATCTGACCACCACCAGGCGGTCGCCGTCGAGCCGGCCAGCTCTGTGGCCAGAGGACCAAGGTGACGTGCACGCTGGCGCAACTCCGCCATCACTTGCTGCGGATGGTCGGTCGCCCACGGGTTGGTGGCATCGCTGGCGGCCGCGGCGACCGCGAAGGCCACGGTCGGCTGCGCCACGTCGGCGACAGACAGCCCTTCGGCCTCCATGACCAGCATGAAGGCGCAGCCCCCAGGACTTGAGACCAGCTCCCGTGCTCGCGCTTTCACGACATCCCGTTACGCGTGATCCTCGCCGGCACCGACGCTATGCGGCCCGAGCACCGAGCGCTCGGAAACCGCCGATAGCGGCGAGCTGACGGTCGGCGATACATGCGGCTGCTACAGACTGCCTGGCACCGGTCGTGAATGATAGGTCGCGCGCCGCCAGCCGCGACGGCGCCAAACGGATGAAGGCCGTCTGCTCGGACCCCGCCACGCCGTCCTTCGTGACGCCGAAGCGATCCTGGTCCCACTGCGTCGGGTCGTCACCGAGGTATCGCCTCAGCTTGCGCCGCGCTCGGTCGGCATCGAAGGACACCACCTCAGCCTCCCCCACGCCTGGACCTGACGAACCTGCCCGGTGACGAGATCGCACGTGTCGATCACCAGCGCCACGGCCGGGTCGTCGTGGAGGTGCTCAACGAGGTGCGACCAAGAGCCGGTCAGCCACCAGAACGCACCATCCTCCCACAGAAACCAGACGGGCCGCACGGTGGGCCCGTTGGTGGCGACCCGCGCCACGAGCGGCTGCGCCAGGAAGTCGTCGACGTCGAAGTCGTCCATCTCATCGCCAGGTCGGCCACCACCCACCGTAGGTCGCACCATGCGGGATCCGCCGGTACACGCACGTTCCTGGCCGCGGCGCCACTGGGCGATATCCGCTTGGGCGATGCTCACGCCTAGAGGTCGGCCTCGGCCTGTTCGATCTTGGGCTTCAGCGACGCGTGCCACTCGGGGAGGTCGACGGAGAGCGTGAGCCAGGTCTGTTCCCGGTCGATCGCGTCGTACTGGTGGATGATGAAGTTGCGGTTGGCCACGGCGAGGGCCCAGTCGACGCCGTCGGAGCGTCCACGCCCAGCTTTGACAGCCGGTTCGCGGCCTCGCCCAGCTTCATCATCAGGGAGTCGCCGGCCTCCTGCAGGAGCTCGTCAGCGAGGTAGCGGTCCTTGCCGCGTTCGACGATCTCGTCGGCTCGGAGCAGCCAGTCGCGAATGTGGAGCAGCTCCTTGGCGGCACGGCGGTCCATCACAGCAGCACCGCTTCACGCCGGATGTCCTCGTCCCGCTGCGGCTTCAACCCGCCGTAGGCGACGAGGTCGATCTCGCGCCCCAGGACCTGCTCGATCAACTGCTTGAACCGGATGAACGAGAACGACGACGTGCCGGCGGGCGCCTCGACGAGCAGGTCGATGTCGGAGTCCGCGCGTGCCTCGTGGCGGGCGACGGAACCGAAGGCGGCCAGGCGGCTGTAGCCGAGGTCTTCGGCGAGCGCCTTCAGAACGGGCGTGGCCGCCTCCAGCAGGAGTTCCGGGTGCACCTGCGTCAGGTCGGACGAGGACGTCAACTGCTGGCTGACCGCTGGCTGCGAGATTCCCAGTGCCTTGGCGACCTCTCGCTGGCTCATCCCCGTTGCGAGCATGGCACGCAGGGCGATCGCACGGCGAAGGCGCGCGAGCTCCTCTCCGCGCTGTGCCTCACGATACTCGTGAAGGAGATCCATAAGGTCACCTTATCACAACCTAGGCGGTCTTGGACGGCACGCTGGATCCGCCGTACCGGTCTGCCTGGGCAACGCGCAAGGCCGGAGCATTATCGATCGCTTTGGGACGTGTCGGCGATGGCGATCCCCAGAGCTGCTGCCCCGGCACACAAGTCGCGGTCTCCTGATGCGAGCACGGTCTGCTCGCCGGCCACACGTTCGAGTGCAGCCAGGTGGACCGCGTCGTATCCGCGCAGCTGGTGAGCCTGTGCCAGCTCGCCCGCCCGGACGACGAGCGGGTCGTCGATGTCAATGCGGTCGAGCTGGCCGTACAGGTCGTCCAGTTCGGTCACCAGTCGCCGTAGCTGCGACGGGGTCACGCGGTCGAGGCGTTGCGCCTGTGCCAACGCGGCCCTGGCTTCGGCGTAGACGAGGCGGACCGAGGCGACGTGGTTCGCGTGGTCCCACAGCTGTTGCGCCAGCGGGGTTTCCGGCTCCTCGAGGAGCAACGGGATGATCGCGGAGGTATCGAAGTAGACGATCACCGGCGCTGATCGGCCACCAGGTCGCTGGCGGGGCCTTTGGTTCGAGCCGGGCGCTGCGGTCGGTGACGGGTCCTGCTCGGGGCGGGCTCGATGAGTCCATCTCGGACAAGACGGTCGTAGGGACGCAGCTGGTCCATGGGCAGGATCCGAGCGATGGCCGTGCCTCGATCGGTCACAACGAGCTCTTCACCGGTCCGGACGCGGTCCAGGTACTGGCTGAGGTGGTTAGGAAGCTCACGGATCCCTGCCTCAGCCATAGCGCCTCCGAGTGGCTACATCTTGCATGTCATTGTAGCCACATCGTC
Organism: uncultured bacterium; assembly: GCA_963796225.1. Classification (GTDB taxonomy): domain Bacteria; phylum Actinomycetota; class Nitriliruptoria; order Nitriliruptorales; family Nitriliruptoraceae; genus CAWCLK01. The sequence continues at coordinate 92,514 of CAWCLK010000013.1, read as the reverse complement.
TCCGTTATAAAGCATCGCTCTTCGACGGTTCGATCGCCCGTCTTCGCCGCGTGCTATGAGACGGTTCCGGCCTCGACCACCCACTGGCTCGGTTGCCCGGTGACCTCCGAAATCCGGTCGAAGTCTGCGTCGTAGTGCGTGACCGTGAAGCCCTCGATCTCCGCCACGGCGCCCACGAGCAGATCCGGCAGCTTCACGGACCGGTGATGGCCGCGTTCCATCAGCAGCTGCTGGACCTCGAGGGCACGCCGTTCGCTGCGTGGACTGCCGTAGACGAACTGCAGCCGCTGAAGCACCGACCGCTGTGACCGCTCGTGGTCCGCCATGGACCGGGCGGTGTAGCCGACCTCGAGGAGTGTCACAGCGGTCACGGCAACACGTCCGGCGTCGATCAGCGGTCGAAGCACCTCGCCCACCTCGGGCACGGACAGGCGCGCGAGCGCGGAGGTATCGATCAGCCAGGTCGCGGGCGAGGTCATCGGCGCCAGGCTGCCGCGCGGCGGTCGTCGTCCAGCAGGTCACGAACCGAATCGCCGAAAGCGGCAACCTGTTCGTCGGTCAGGTCCCCGGGTGCCTGCTCGTCGGCGTACCGAGCCAGCAGCTCCTTGAGCAGGACGTTGCGGCTCACCCCCGTGCGCTGTGCAGCTGCGTCGATCCGAGCCAGCGCGGACGGGTCCACATCGCGAATGAGTACGTCTGGCATCCGAGCCCTCCCATCATGATATCAAGATCACGATATCATGATGGCACCAAGGGAGCCAGAGCCGTTGTGGATCCGCCGTTGTGCGTTCCGACGCGTCCCGATGCCGCGAAGATGCTGGCAGGATGCCAAACCCTATGCGCCGCATCACATTGCGTATCACATCGCGTATTCTGCAGTGCTGAAGGCCCGAACCCTGTGCTGCAGGCATGCTGGGAGCGTGATGAGCCGCGAGATGAAGTCCGTCCGCGTCGACGCGGAACTGCTGGCCGAGCTCGAACGGCTGGCCCGCGAACGACGGGTCCCCGTGACCTTCGCCGGACAGTTCGACCGGGCACTGCGGCTGCTCGTCCGCGAGGTCGCCGACCAGGAGTCGCGGCAGTCGGCGCGGCTGATCGCTGCTGACAGTGATCGCGCGAACGCGGCCTACCGGCGCAACCAACGGCCGGGACCGTGACCGCCGGTCAGGTCTGGCGCCAGCCCTCCGGCGCCCGCCTGGTCGAGGTCCAGGCAGACACGATGGATCCGTCCGGGTGGCGTGTCGTCGTGCCGCTGGACGAGCTCGGTGACGCCCCGCACGCACCACCGCTCGTGCTCACCGTCGGCCACCAGCGCGCTCGCGTCCACCTGCTCACGACCGTGCACGCCAACGAGCTCGGGAGCCCGGACGGTGAACTCGCATCCGAGGAGGTCGCCGCACTCCGTGAGGCCGTCCGACGCCTCGTCCGCGACTGACACCGGCATCACACCGCACCGGACCGTCCACAGTTGGCGGGGACCACCCGGCCGGCGTGCCGGCAGGGACGGCACCCTCGGCCACGTCGAAGGAGCGGACATGGCCGACGAGCCTGGCATTGGACCCGAGGACGTCGAGCGCATCTGTCAGGAGATGCGCGAGTGGGAACGCAGTCAGGAGCAGGTCCTCGACGAGGCCACCCTGGTCGTCCTGACCCACCAGGCCGAGCTCGAGCGGCATGGACTCATCCCTGAACCGCCCGGATGAGCGTCGACTGGCGCTGCTTCCAGCAGCGCCACACACCCATGCATCACACGCGCGGCATAGGCCGCGGCAACGCCGGTGAGGGTCACCAGTTGCGCGTGCGGGCCTTCGTCGAGCACGATGACGGTGTCACGGGCGGTCCGCCCGTGGAAGTGAGGCCCGGGAACCCCGCCGGAAGACGGGACCCCGGGCCTGGCGCTTTCCGGGGCCGCTACTCGGACTCGCGCTGCAGCGTCAGTTCCCACAGGTCGCCTTCGTGGCCCGTGACGATGGCGGAGAGGTAGGCGACGTCGCCGTCGTGAATGAGGACCTTGGAGCCGAGGCGCAGATCCTCGTCACCGTCGAGGAGCGCCTCGTGGATGGTCACCCGACCGTTGCGAAGCATGTGGGCGTTGAGGTCGACGGTGACGACCGTCCGTGTGATGGTCTTCATGTTCGTCCTCCGGAGCCAAGGGTACGTCACGACTCGTCGGGGAGGGGGCGTGGCCCCTGTAGCTGACCGAGAAGCCGTTCGAAGGGAGGCATGAACCGTGATCGGAGCGCGCGCCTCTCCGCTGGGGAACCCGTCCGGTCCCGCACGTCGTCCATGTCGAGCCCACGTAGGACCACGATGTCGAAGTGGACCGGGTTCGTGGTGTCCGGCTGCCCGTCGGTGAACGTGTCAGTGGGCCACAGCTCGAAGCCGAGATCACGCACAGTCCGCGCCGGGATGAGGTAGTAGCTGTTGTACCTCGTACCGGAGGCCAGCCGGGCTGGCGTCCACCGCTCCGTGATCGCGAAGCAAGAGACGGCAAGTACCGCCTGGGGTGGCAGCTCCAACGTGTCGAGGACTGGGCCGTAGAGGTCGGCGTTGGCGAGTGCGGTCTTGACGACCTGGTGCGGTTCCACGGTGCCGAACCGGACCAGGTCCTCGTCGCCGATCGACGTGATCCCTGAGGTCCGTAGCCGAACGAGGTCGCGGGCGAGTGCCATCGAAGCGTGTCCTTCGTCACAGGTCCGGGAGCTGCTCGGCGATGTCGTCCAGGTCGCCGACGGCGGTGTAGTACTTCATCGTGGTCGTCATGTCGGCGTGGCCGAGGAACGCCTGGGCGCGGCGGGGGTGGACGCCCGCCTCGGCCAACTGGGTCGCGACGGTGGACCGCAGCGTCTTCAGCGAGCCGTGCTGCACCCGTGCCTTCTCCTGCACGCGCGAGAACGCCCGTGAGACGTTGCGGCTCCAGACCGGCCCACCGGTCCTGGTCGTGAACACGAGGTCGTGGTCGTTGCCCCACTCCTCGCCGAGCCGGTCCTTCCACACGGCCTGCTGGTCCCGCCAGGCGGTCAGCGCCTCGACGACCTCGGGGCGCAGCGGGATCGTGCGTCGGGCCGTGCGTGACTTCGGCCGGACCAGACCGCCCCACTTGTCGAGCTGCCAGACGACCTGCAGGCGAGGCCGATCGCCAGTGAGCGTGACGTCGCGCCACCGCAGTCCGCAGGCCTCGCCCGCCCGCAGTGCCGTGCGGGCCAGTAGCAGGATCGCGGGGTAGAAGTGCTCGTCGGCGGCAGCCGCCAGGATCCGGGCCAGCTCGTCGTCGGAGAAGCGGTCGACCGGTGGGTCCTCGGTGCCGACACCGCCGCCGAAGCGCGCGACGTTGCGGAGCAGTCGGTCCTGGCGCACCGCGGTGTTCAGCGCTGACCGCAGGGTCTCGCGGAACCGGTTGACGGTGCTCGGCGCCAGGCCTTCCTTCAGCTTGGCGTTGGCGAACCGGTCGAGCTCGGCGACGGTGAGCTCGCCGACCTTGCGGTTGCCGAGTGCCGGGACGATGTGCTGCTCGATGTTGCTCCGGTAGCCGCGCAGCGTGGTCGCCGCCAGTGGGGGACGGCCGGGCTTGCCCTTGGGAGCCTCGTGCTCGATCCACCAACGCAGGTAGTCGGCCAGCCTCTGGTCGGCCACGCCAGTGGTCAACTCCTCGGCATGCGTCCTGACGTCGATCAGCCAGTCCTCGGCGTCTCGCCGGGAGGAGAACGACCGGCTCCGGCGGTCCCGGGACCCGTCGGGGCGGACGCCGAGGTCGATCTGGGCCATGTAGCGGTCGCCGCGCTGGACGATGCTGCCCGTCCCTCGCCGCGAGCGCCCACGCCGCCTGGTTGCTGCCACGACCGACCTCCCCGTCGATCGCGCGACCGTACGCCCGATCCGCGGAGTTAGGCAGCAGTTAGGCAGCAGTCCTGTGGATAACTGCAGAGCGTGAGCACTCGATTATCTGGAAAACGCAAGATCCCGGCAGTTAGGCCGGGATCTGCGGGGTGCGCCGTCAGGGACTCGAACCCCGAACCTGCCGGTTAAGAGCCGGATGCTCTACCAATTGAGCTAACGGCGCAGGTGTGGTGCCGCACGGTACTGCGTGGCCGGGGCGACACGTTTGTCCTGGGGTGGCTGAGGGGACTTGAACCCCCGGCCTTCTGGATCACAACCAGACGCTCTAACCAAGCTGAGCTACAGCCACCAAGCAAAGCGCCGGGTCGCACCCGGCACGGCGCGAGAGGATACGGCGGGGGGCGGTGGGGGTCAAAGCGTTGCATCGCTGCGCGCGACTGGCGTCCCCGGCCCCGACAGCGGACGTGTAACCAGTTAGACTGGTGTCGTTCCCGACATCGTTCCGCGACCCCGAGGTCCGCCATGACCACCGCCGCCGAGCGCCTCCCGCACCGTCGTAGCGAGGCTGTGGACGTCCCCGACGTCGAGGCGGAGGAGTACGAGTTCCACGTCCTCGCGGGCCGGCCCAGCCTGGACCTCGTCGCCACGATCGGCGAACGCTGGCGACGGGGGTTCGAGCGCCTGCGCGCCCCCCAGGACCTCGCCCGGTGGGCCGTCACCGTCGGGCTCGTCGACACGCCCCCGCGGGTCACCGCCGACGACCTCGACCGAGCACGGCGGCTGCGGGGCGCGATCGCGCGCGTCGCGATGGCGTGGGGGAGCGGCGAGGACCTCGACCCCGCCGACGTCGCGATCGTCAACGACGCGGCCGCGGCGCCCGACCTCGCCCCGCAGCTGGCCCCCGACGGCACGGCCGTCCCGGCGGGGCGGGGCAGCATCCGCGGCGTCCTGTCCGTCGTGGCGCGCGACGCCATCGACCTCGTCGCCGACCGGCGACCCCACGCGGCTGCGCGAGTGCGCCGCCGACGACTGCTCGCTGCTGTTCCACGACGCCTCGCGCCCCGGCGCCCGCCGGTGGTGCTCGATGGCCGCGTGCGGCAACCGCCACAAGACCGCCCAGTACCGACGACGGAAGGCTCACGCATGAGCACCCCGGACCCCCTCACCGTGCCCGCTGGCCTGGCCGGCGTGGCCGTGGCCGACACCGCCATCGGTGACGTGCGCGGGCAGGAGGGCTTCTACCACTACCGCCAGTACGACGCGACGGAGCTCGCCCGGCACCGCACCGTCGAGGACGTGTGGCACCTGCTGCTGCACGGTGCCCTGCCCGACGCGGACACGTCCGCCGCCTTCGGACGGCGCATCCGTGACGCTCGCGCACTGCCCGAGGGCACCGCACGACTGCTGTCCGGCATCGCGGCCGTGTCCGACAAGGCGGCGCCCCTGGCCGACCTGCGCACCGCGGTCTCGGCGCTGGCCAGCGAGCTCGGCGTCGAGCCCTCGCTCGACATCGACGGCGCCACGCTGGCGGACCAGACCGTCCGCCTGGTGGCCCCGTTCCCCACGATCGTCGCCGCCCTGTGGCGGCTGCGGCAGGGGCTCGACCCGGTCGCCCCCGACCCCGACCTCGGCATCGCGGCCGGCTACCTGCACATGCTGACCGGGCAGCGCCCCGCCGACGACGCCGTGGCCGCGCTGCAGCGCTACCTCGTCACGACCATCGACCACGGCTTCAACGCGTCGACCTTCGCCACGCGTGTCGTCGTCTCCACGGGCGCGGACGTCGGGGCGGGGCTGCTGGCCGGGATCGGGGCGCTGTCCGGGCCCCTGCACGGCGGGGCACCCAGCCGCGCCCTGGACATGCTCGACGACATCGGCACCGCCGACCGGGCGCGGGACTGGGCGCGGGACGCGGTCGAGCGGGGCGAGCGCATCATGGGCTTCGGCCACCGCGTCTACCGCACCGAGGACCCCCGGGCCGCCCTGCTGCGCGAGACCGCGCTGGAGCGGGGCGGGCCCCGGGCCGAGCTCGCCGTCGAGGTCGAACGCGCCGTCGTGGACGTCCTCGCCGAGCTCAAGCCCGGCCGCGAGCTGTACGCCAACGTCGAGTTCTACGCCGCCGTGGTGCTCGAGGCCGCCGGGCTGCCCCGCGAGCTGTTCACGCCCACGTTCGCCATCAGCCGGGCCATCGGCTGGTCCGCGCACGCCGTCGAGCAGCATGCTGCCGGCAAGATCATCCGCCCGACCGCCAACTACGTTGGCCCGACCCCGCCCCAGCCCGTGCCGACGTAAGTGAGCCACGATGATCGACGTGACCCGCGACGGGGCGGTGGCGACCGTCCGCCTGGACCACGGCCCGGTCAACGTCTGCGACCTCGAGATGTTCGAGGCCATCGCCGACACCTTCGCCGACCTCGACGCCCAGGACGACGTCCACGCCATCGTGCTGACCGGCAACGCCCGGGCCTTCAGCGCGGGCGTGGACCTCAAGCGACTGCTCGACGGCGGCGAGGAGTACACGCGCGAGTTCCTCGGGGCGCTCGACCGCGGCCTGATCGCCCCGCTGCGCACCGCCGCCCCGGTGGTCGCCGCCGTCACCGGCCACGCCGTCGCGGGCGGGGCGGTGCTCGCCGCCGCGTGCGACCACGCGGTGCTGACCGACGAGCCGCGGACGCGCATCGGCCTCGCCGAGCTGTCGGTCGGCGTGCCCTTCCCGACCGTGCCGCTGGAGATCATGCGGCGGCGGCTCGGCCCGAAGGTGGCCGAGGCCGTGTGGCTCGCCCCGCTGGTCGACCCCCTGCGCGCCCTGACCATGGGGTTCGTCGACGAGGTCGTGCCCGCCGACGAGGTCCTGGACCGTGCCACCGAGATCGCCAAGGGCCTGGCAGCGCTGCCCGCCATCACCCGCCAGGTCACCCACGAGCAGCTGGTGCGCGAGGTCGATGACGCCATCGCCGAGCGGAGTGGCGACTGGGACGCCCGGGTCGCCGACGCATGGTGCTCGGCCGAGGTCCGCGACGCCATCCGCGCCTACGTCGAGCGCACGCTCGGCTGACGCGGGGGAGCCGCCGCTCGGTCACACCACGACGCCGACCGGGTCGTAGTGCAGGCGGTGCTGCGAGCGCAGCTCGTCCCAGGCCGCCCCGAGGCGGCCGGCCGCCTCCTCGAGCACGTCGACCGGCTGGCCGAAGGGCAGCCGCAGGTGGTCGGCGGTGGACCGGGTCGGTGAGGCCACGGTCCCCGGCGCCACGCCGACGCCGTGGCGGGCCGCCACGCGAGCGAACTCGTGGCTGTCCGCGCCGGGCAGCCGGGCCCACAGGCACATGCCGCCCTGCGGTACCGAGAACTCCCAGTCGGGCACGTGCCGGGCCAGCGCCGCCCGGAAGGCGTCGTGGCGCTCGCGCAGCTGCGCCTGGCGGCGGGGGACCACCTGGTCGTCGGCGAGCAGCTCGGCCGCGATGAGCTGGTCGAGCACCGGCGTGCCGAAGTCCGACAGGGTCTTGATGCGCGCGATGCGTTCGATCATCGCGGTGCTGCTGCGAGCCCATCCCACCCGCAGGCCGCCCCAGGCGATCTTGGAGACGGACCCGACCGTGACCATCCGGTCGGCGCGGGCGTGCTCGTCCACCAGCGTCGCCAGCGGGGTGGCGACCGCCCCGCTCGTCTGGGTGTCGGCCAGCGTGCGGTCGTCGACGAGCACGGTGTCCCACCCGGCCGCCATCTCCGCCAGCCGGAACCGCGCGGGCCCCGGCATCACCACACCGGTCGGGTTGTGCACCGAGGTCATGAGGTAGGTCATCCGCGGACGGGTCGCCCGCACCAGCCGGTCCAGCGCCTGGATGTCCACGCCCGCGGACGTGAACGGCACCGGCAGCAGCCTCGCCTGCCGGCTGGTCACGTAGTTCATCGCCCCGGGATAGCTGAGCTCCTCCAGGGCGACCGTGTCCCCGTGGGCGAGCAGCAGGTCCGCCACCAGCGAGATCGCCTGCTGGGCCCCGGTCGTGATGAGCACCTGGTCGGGGGTGGTGGGCAGCCCCGTGGCGGTCAGGTGTGCGGCGACGGCCTCACGGGCGTCGTCGACACCGAGGGGGTGGTAGCCGTTGCCCTGCGGCAGCCGCGTGAGCCGCTCGTGGGCCCGGGCGACCACGTCGGGGGTCACGACGTCGTGCTCCGCCCAGTAGGCCCCCCGCAGGTCGATCGCCTCGGGGTCGAGGCGCAGGATCCCCTGGTAGATCGAGTTGGGTTCGAACGAGGCCACCACGTGGGCCTCGCGCGGACCCGTCAGCGGCGACGCCTCGGCCAGGATCACCGAGCCGCTGCCGTGCCGGGTGGCCACCAGCCCCCGTTCCTGCAGCGTGTCGTAGGTGGCCTTGACCGTCGACCGGGACAGGTGCAGCGCCTCGGCGAGGCGTCGCTCGGCCGGCAGACGCGTGTCCGGGGGCAGGACCCCGCCCCGGATCAGCTCCTCCAGGGCGTCGGCCAGGCCGTCGTACAGCACGTGCTGGCCGCGGTGCCAGTCGCCCAGGTGGGCCTGCACCTCGGCGGCGGAGAGGGTGGCGGCCACGACCGCGCCTTTCGTCGACCACGCGGCGAGGGACCGCCGCGCACACCACTGTGGACCACATTGGACCGTACCAACCGGCCCAGTCTCGTCCGGAGTGGTCGTCGACCGGCGGGCCCGGTCCCTATCCGCCCGAGCCGCCGCCCGCGCCGGGCAGCGGCAGGTGGATGCCACCGTCGTCCTCGGACTCGGTGTCGGTCGGGCTGGGCGAAGGGGCGGGCTCGTCCTCCGACGACGTCGGGGCGGGGGTGGGGTCGTCGGCCTCGCCGGGGTCATCGGCCGCGTCGTCGCCCGTGGCGGGATCGTCCTGGCCCGGTTCGTCGGTCGTGGGATCGTCGTCGGCGCTGGTGCCCACCTCGCCCCGCGAGTGGGCGACGCCCCACAGCGGTTCGAACGGGTCGGGGAGCGCACGGGCCTGGTCGCGCGTGCACGGCGCCGTCGCCGGCAGGGCCAGGCCGGCCGGGGCGGCGAGGAGGGGGAGATCGACGGACGCGGACCTGCCGACCGCGGCGGGCGCGGGCTCGTCGGCCGCCGGTGGCCACGTGCGGAGCCGTGACAGGATCGGAGCGGCCTCGTCGGGCGCGACCACCTGGGCGGCGTTGCCGTGGATCCACCGCCCCGTGGTCGGCAGGGTGTAGCCCTCGACCCGGCCGGCGGCCACCTCGCCGAACACCTGCAGCAGGTCGCGCACCTGCTGGACGCCGAGGCCCTCGTCCACGACCAGGCCGTCGCGGGCGACCGACACGAGGTCGGGCAGCGCCCCGATGGTGGCCGGGGACCGCACCTGGTCCCACAGCGCCCCGAGCAGGGCCTGCTGGCGCTCGATGCGGCCGAAGTCCGAGGCCGTGCGGTCGGTCACCCAGTCCCCGTCGTCGTCGCGCGTCACGGTGTGCCGGCCCCGCGACCAGGCCAGCGCGGCGGGGCCGTCGAAGTGCCAGCACCCGGGCCCGGGCACGTACAGCACGGCCGGGACGTCGGCCAGGGGGCGGTCGACGTGCAGCGCCACGCCGCCGACCGCGTCGACGAGCCGGGCGAACGCCCCGAAGTTGAGCTGGACCAGGTGGTGGATGGGCAGTCCCACCGCCCCGGCCACGTCGTCGACGAACGCCTGCAGCCCCTCGATGTTGAAGGTGGCGTTGATGCGGTGGTCCCGGTGGTTCATCCAGAGGTCACGCGGCAGGGACAGCAGGGCGACCTCACGCGTCGCGCGGTCGGCCACGACGAGCATCATCGTGTCCGTCAGCCCGTCGCCGCCCCGGTCGCCGACGTCGTGGACGCGCAGGCGTTCGGCCTCGTCGGCGTCCATCCCGCGCGAGCCGACCGAGAAGACCAGCGTCACGGTCGTGGTGGGGGACAGGTCCAGGGGCAGGTCGGCGACCCAGTCGCCGGTGGCCGGGGCCTCGCCGCCGGGCTCGGCCAGTGGCTCACCCGGTTCCAGTGCGAGCGTGTCGGGCATCTCGCCGAGCTCGACGTCCTCGAACCGGGCCGGTCCGAGGCCCTCCCAGAGGGCGAAGGGCGCCACGGCGGCCAGCAGCACCAGGACGTTCAGCGCGACGAGGACGCGCCGACCCGTGCGTGAGCCCATGCTGGCGACCACGCGCCGCCCGAAGGAGGGGCGGGGCGTGGTCGTGGGGCGTGTCTGTCCGGTGGGGGGCACGGGTCGACCTGGGTCCTGCCGAGGATGCTGGAGATCGACCGTGCAGAGGGGAATGCCCCGTGATGGGGTGCACGGCGCCGCGCAGTGTAGGGGAGCCGTGCAGGGTCTCAGTCCGTTCGGACGGTTACGAGGGCACCGGCCACCGCGCGGGCCAGCGTCCGGACCTGTCGCTCGTCGAAGGTCGTGGGGTGCGACTTCAGCCACGGGCCCATGATGATGGAGGTCACGATGGTGACCCCGTTGGGCTGGTCCGCACGGACGGGGCGGACGGCCTCCTCGACCAGCACGCCCTGGACGGTGACGCACTGCCCCAGGGCGGCGGTGAGGCGCCCCGACAGGTCGCCAGCGTTGCGTGCCAGCTCCTCGGGCCGCAGCCGACGATGGTCGAGCAGGAAGACGCCGCCCGGGCCCACGGCCACCTCCGTGCGGTTCCCGGCGCCCACGACGACCCAGCTCTCGGGCAGGCCGTAGGGGCGGTCGGGGGCGGAGCCGAACAGCCGCTGCCACCAGCGGCGTCGGAGCAGTGGTCGTGTTCACGGACATGGTGACCCCGATCGTCGAGTCCCCCTCGCCGATGTCCAAGTGTTCGGCACCGGGGCCAGCCATCTTTACCTAGTCCTTCCGGGCCATGCGCGCCGCGCACGACATGACCGGTCCCCGCGCATCGAGCGGAGGGGTGGAGCGGACCCCCTCTGGCGAACTGCCAAATCTGACGGGTCGTCAGATACGCTCGTCGACACAGCGAGGACGAGGGAGGACCGCACGTGGCCGACGACACCGAGCGGCTCCAGCAGGAGGCGCGCGACGCGCTGGCCGCCCTGCAGGACGGCACGCGCGAGGCGAAGGGGACCCACGGGCTGCTCGAGGGGGTGCACCTGCTGTCGGGCGCGTGGTACGCCGACGACCCCGAGCCCGCGTGGGCCTGGATGCGTGACCACGCCCCGGCCTACTACGACCCGAACGCCGACGTCTGGGCGCTCACGCGGTACGAGGACGTCAAGCACGCCTCCCGCACGCCCGAGGTCTTCAGCAACCACGAGAACATCCGCCCGAAGACCGGGCACGTGCCCATGATGATCTCGATGGACGACCCCGAGCACAACCAGCGCCGACGCCTCGTCAACACCGGGTTCACACGGCGGCGCGTGCGTGACCAGGAGGACCGGCTCCGGGCCATCGCCGACCAGCTCGTCGACCGCATGCTGGCCAAGGACGGCGAGTGCGACTTCGTGTGGACCGTCGCCGCCTGGATGCCGCTGATCGCCATCGGCGACATGCTGGGCTTCGCCCCCGAGGACCGCGAGCGGCTGCTGCGGTGGTCGGACCTGCTGCTGCGCGGCACCGAGGGTGACCTCGAGGCGCTCGAGGAGGCCACGGCCGCCTTCGGGGAGTTCTGGGCCTACCAGGGCGGGGTGATCGCCGACCGCATGGAGAACCCGCGGGACGACCTGATCTCGGTGCTCACCCAGGCCGAGGTCGACGGCGAGCGCCTCGACCAGGAGAGCCTGATCTGGGAGTCGCTGCTCATCCTCATCGGCGGCGACGAGACCACACGGCACGTGCTGTCCGGGGCGCTGCTGGCGCTGCTCGAGCACCCCGACCAGCTCCAGGCGCTGCGCGAGGACCGTTCCCTGATGCCCACCGCCGTCGAGGAGTTCGTCCGCTGGGTCAGCCCGATCCGGTCGATGTCGCGGATGGTGCGCCAGGACGTCGAGATCGGCGGCCAGACCATCCCCGCCGGCGACGAGGTGCTGCTGTTCTACCCCTCGGCGAACCGGGACGAGCGCGTGTTCGACCGCCCCGACACGTTCGACATCCGGCGCGACCCGAACCCGCACCTCGCGTTCGGCAACGGCGCCCACCACTGCCTCGGGGCCAACCTCGCACGCCTCGAGATCAGCGTGATGTTCGACACGCTGCTCGACCGCATCGGCGACATCGAGCTGGCCGTCCCACGGGACCAGCTCCAGTTCCGGCCGTCCAGCTTCACGTCGGGGCTCGAGGGCCTGCCCATACGGTTCGCCCCGGCCTGAGCAGGCCGGGGCGAACGCGGGGCGGGGGGGTCAGCGGCGGCCGTGCGCCTTCGCGTGGGCGGGCGGGCCGTCCTCGCCGTCGACGTCCTCCGCCTCGACCTCGGTGTCCTCGAGCTCGGCCGCCTCGGTCTCCTCGAGCTCGGCCTCCTCGGTGTCCTCGAGCTCGGCCTCGTCGGCCTCGTCGGCCTCGTCGGTCTCGTCACCGTGGTGCTTCGCCTTCGCGATCTCCGAGACGGCGTGGCCCAGGCCGCCCTGGCGCGCAGCCTCCGACACGGCCTGCCCGAAGCCCTCGTCGCCCGGGGCGACGCCGACGACCTGGCTCACGGGGTTCGACGAGGCCTCGTCCTCGACGACCGGCTCCTCGACGACCGGCGCCTCGACGACCGGGCGCGTCGAGGAGGGGCTCGTCGGCGATCGGCTCATCGAGGAGGGGCGCGTCCTCGGGCGTCGAGCCGTCATCGGCGACTGGCTCCTCGGCGACTGGCTCATCGGCGACGGGCTCATCGGCGGCGGGCTCCTCGACGACGGGGTCCTCAGCGGGCTCCTCGACGACGGGCTCCTCGGCGACGGGCTCTTCGGTGGTGATCTCCTCGGCGGCGGCGACGTCGTCGCTGGTGGTCCCCGGCAGTGCGGCGGCCGCGGTGACGGAGGCCGTCGCGAGGGTCAGGCCGGCGATCGTGGCACCCGTCTTGGACGCCAGGGTCGAGGCGATGGTCTGCAGCACGGACATGGGGTGGTTGCTCCTGGAGGGGGCGATGATGGGGAGATGACGCTCCATCCACATCAGCGGCACGTCCGGGCCTGACCCTTACGAACCATGTGCCCCGGGGTGGACAAATGGCCCGAACGGACTAGTCACCCCCGTCCCGTTCGTCAGGGACGCGCCGGCACACGCCATCGCCTCGGACGGGTCACTAGGGTCAGACGCGGACGAACACGCACGCGGTGCCGACGCGGAGGGACCATGCGGGCCGCCAGCCTCGACCGGACGGCGCTGGTGTGGGGGCTGCTGGCCGTGGCAGTCACGCTGGGGCTCGTGGTGCTCGGCAGCAGCGGGCTGACCTGGTTCGACGCGGCGCTGGTGGGCTACCTCTTCGGGACCCTGTTCGCCATCTTCGGGACCGTCTACCGCTACGTCGTCTGGTTGCAGCGTCCCCCCACGGCCAAGCTCAACGAGCGGGGCTGGCAGCTGCTGTGGCGGGGCGACCATCGCACGGGCAACCTGCTGATGCTGCCCGGGCTGGTGGTGTCCAAGCTGTTCGTGCAGGGGTTCATCGGCCGCCGGTCCCGGTTGCGCTGGGCGGCGCACCAGCTCATCTTCTGGGGCTGCATACTCGCCGTCGCCGTCACCTTCCCGCTCACCTTCGGCTGGCTGCACTTCGAGTCGGTCGGGCAGGTGGCCCGCGAGTACCGGCTCGTCGTCGCCGACTTCGCGACGCCGGTGACCTTCGACGCGCGAGGCGTGTTCGGCTGGTTCATGTTCCACGCGCTGGACGTGTCCGCGGTCCTGGTGCTGGGCGGCGTCTTCCTCTTCCTCGGTCGGCGCCTGCGCGACACCGGGGCCCTCGCGGTCGAACGTGCCGGCGACTTCCTGCCCCTGGCCGGCCTGTTCGCCGTCTCGGCCACCGGGCTGATGCTCACCGCGTCGAACCTGTGGCTCGGCGGCCGCTTCTACACCTTCATCACGACCACGCACGCCCTGACGGTCATCCTCGGGCTGATGTACATCCCGTTCGGGAAGCTGTTCCACATCTTCCAGCGCCCGGGCAACCTCGGCGTCGCCTACTACAAGCGTGAGGGCGCCGAGGGTGAGCAGGCCCACTGCTCGGAGTGCGGCCGGCCGTGGGCCAGCCGCATGCAGGTCGACGACCTCCAGCAGGTCCTGCCGGCCGTGGGCTTCGACTACTCGATCCCGTCCGAGCGCGGCGGTGGCAACTGGCAGGAGGTCTGCCCGCCCTGCCGGCGGCGCCTCGTCGCACTCGCGCAGTCCCAACGTGTGGGAGGTTTCGGCTGATGGCCACCCGCCCCGTCACCGAGGAAGCACTCGTCGAGGCCTACGGGCCCCACCTCAACCAGGCGCCGCCCGGCGGCTGGCACCGCGACGTCGAGGACGTCGACCACCTGACCCGCACCCACTGCTGCTTCTGCGGCCAGCAGTGCAGCCTGTACCTGAAGGTCAAGGACAACCAGGTCGTCGGCTTCGAGCCGGACTACGACTTCCCCTTCAACGAGGGCAAGCTGTGCCCGAAGGGCGTCAAGCGCTACCTGCAGGGCAACCACCCCGATCGCCTGCTCGACCCGCTCGAGCGCGACCCGAACGCCCCCAGTGGCTTCCGCCCCGTCGACTGGGACCGGGCGCTGTCCCGGACCGTGGACGAGATCCAGCGCATCCAGGGCCAGTACGGCAAGGACGCCTTCGCGATGCTGTCGGGCGTCTCGCTGACCAACGAGAAGTCGTACCTCGTCGGGAAGTTCGCCCGCCTGGCGCTGGGCACCGCCAACCTGGACTACAACGGCCGGCTCTGCATGGTCTCGGCCGGGGCCGCCAACAAGAAGGCGCTCGGTGTCGACCGCGCCAGCAACAGCTGGGCGGACATCCCGCGGGCACAGGTCATCTACCTCGCCGGCACCAACGTGGCCGAGTGCGCGCCCATCACCACCAGCTACATCTGGCGGGCCCGCGACAACGGCGCGAAGCTGATCGTGCAGGACCCGCGGGTCACCCCGATCGCTCGCACGGCCGACGTGTTCCTCGGACTGAAGCCGGGGACCGACTCGGCCCTGCTCGGGGCGGTGCTGCACGTCCTGATCGAGCGGGACTGGCTCGACCACGACTTCATCGAGCAGCACACCACCGGCTTCGAGGCGGCCGCCGAGGCCGTCGCCGACCACACGCCGCAGTGGGCGTCCGAGGTCACCGGGGTGCCCGCCAACCGGATCCTGGACGCCGCCGAGCTGTGGGGGACCTCCGAGACCGGGATGCTGCTCCACGCCCGCGGGATCGAGCACCAGACCAAGGGCGTCGAGAACGTCATGGCCTGCATCAACCTCGGGCTGGCCACCGGCAAGTACGGCAAGCCCGGCTGCGGCGTCACCACGATCACGGGGCAGGGCAACGGCCAGGGCGGGCGCGAGCACGGGCACAAGTGCGACCAGCTGCCCGGCAACCGCGACATCACCAACCCCGAGCACCGCGCCGAGGTCGCGACGGTGTGGGGATGCGACGTCGACGAGATCCCCGGCAAGGGCCTGACCGCCGAGGAGATCATCGACGCGATCCACCGCGACGAGATCCGTGGCCTGCTGTCGATCTGCTTCAACCCGGTGGTCTCGCTGCCCGACACCGCACGCACCCGTGCCGCGCTCGACAAGCTCGAGTTCTACGCCAACATCGACTTCTTCCTGTCCGAGACCGCCCAGCACGCCGACATCGTGCTCGCCGGCTCGCTGCACGAGGAGGACGAGGGGACCTCCACCAGCGCCGAGGGCCGGGTCATCAAGATCAACCAGGCGATCGAGCCGCCGGGCAACGCCCGCAAGGACTGGCACATCCTGCTCGACATCGCGCGCCGGCTCGGGGCGGGGAAGTACTTCGACCACTTCCGCACGACCGAGGACATGTTCGAGGAGCTGCGCGTCGCATCGAAGGGCAGCGCCGCCGACTACTACGGCATCACCTGGCAGCGGATCGAGGACGAGCAGGGCGTGTTCTGGCCCTGCCCCGAGATCGGACACCCCGGCACGCCCCGCCTGTTCGAGGGCGGCCACTTCCACACCCCTGACCAGCGCGGCCGGTTCAACCCGATCCGCTACCGCGACCCCGCCGAGGTGGTCGACGACGCCTACCCGGTGTGGTTGACCACGGGGCGGGTCGTCAGCCAGTACCTGTCGGGCACGCAGACCCGGCGCATCGGGCCCCTGGTCAAGCAGTTCCCCGAGCCGCTGCTCGAGATCCACCCGAAGCTCGCCGAGCAGCACGGCATCGCCGACGGCGACATCGTCCGGGTCTCCTCCCGGCGGGGCGAGATGGACCTGCCGGCGCGCGTGGTCACCACGATCCGACCGGACACGGTGTTCATCCCGTACCACTGGGCCGGAAAGCAGGCGGCGAACCAGCTGACCAACCCCGCGCTCGACCCGATCTCCAAGATCCCCGAGTACAAGGTCGCGGCGGTGAAGCTCGAGCGGCTCGGCCATCGCCGCGACATCGTCGACGTCCGTGACACCGAGCTCTACACGCAGGGCAACGCGACCTCGCCACCACCTGCGCCTCCGGACGTCACCACCCCGGCCGACCGCCCCCACCGGCCCTGACCAGCCCCCGAGAGCCCCCGACGACCGACGAGAGGAACCGCGTCGTGCCGGACGACCACCCCGACCACCTGCCGCCCCCGACCCAGGGTCCCGGGCGGGCCGAGGTCGGTGAGCTGTTCCCCGATCGCGACGACGTCGTCTTCGTCATCGACCAGAGTCGCTGCATCGGGTGCAACGCCTGCGTGGCCGCCTGTGCCGAGTGCAGCGACCCATCGCGGCGAGTCGATGATCCACCTCGACCACGTCGACCGGGGTTCGACCGTGCAGACCCTGCCGATGGTCTGCATGCACTGCGAGGACCCCACCTGCGCCGAGGTCTGCCCGGCCGACGCCATCAAGCAGACCGAGGACGGGGTCGTGCAGTCGGCGTCGAACCCGCGCTGCATCGGGTGCTCGAACTGCGTGAACGCGTGCCCCTTCGGCGTGCCGAAGTACATGGTCGAGATCGACCAGATGATGAAGTGCGACATGTGCTACGACCGCACCTCCGAGGGCCTGGCACCGATGTGCGCCACGGTCTGCCCGTCCGAGGCGCTGTGGTACGGGACGCGCGAGGAGTTCGCGCAGCGGCGTCGCGGCCAGCTCCTGGCCGACTGGCAGTTCGGGGACCAGTCGGTGCGGACCAAGGTCGCCACCGTCGTCGACGACCGCGAACCCGGCCCCCTCGACGTGCTCCTCGGCAGGGAGCCGACCTTCCGCTGGCAGGACGACCCCTTCGGCCTGGAGGGACGATGACATGAGCCCCCGACGCGACCCCGGCGGTGACGAGCCGGTCTGGCGCCGCGACTTCCCGCTGACCTCGGCGGGGGAGGAGCGGGTCACCCGGCGCGAGTTCGCCCGGTACCTGGCGCTGGCGTCCGGCGCCTTCGCCGCAGGCACCGTGGGCGTGGCCGCGTGGGCGTCCTCCCGCCAGGTGCCCGAGGGCGAGCCCATGCGGGTCGTGGCACTGCAGGACGTCCCGGTCGGCGGTAGCCACCTGTTCCACTACCCCGACGAGGAGGAGCCCGCGATCCTGGTCCGCCTCGGCGAGGACGAGGTGGTCGCCTGGAGCCAGCACTGCACCCACCTCGGATGCGTCGTCTACTACGAGCCCGACCGCGAGGAGCTCGAGTGCCCCTGCCACGAGGGGTTCTTCGACGTGCGGACCGGCGACGTGCTGGCCGGGCCGCCCGAGCGTCCGCTCCCGCGCATCGCGCTGGAGGTGCGTGACGGGGACATCTGGGCGGTCGGGTACGAGGTGGACGCCCGCGAGCGTGAAGGAGGTGCCGCGTGAGCAGCGAGAGCCGCCGTGAGGTCCCCCGACGACGCGAGCGCACGGTCTCGTCGGCCGTGTCGGTCTACCTGATCGTGCTGCTCGGCCTGCAGGTGTTCCTGCTCACCGTCGCCCTCGACGGGCTGCTGGGCTTCGACCCGTCGCTGGCGTGGGTGGCCGCCGGGTTGAGCGTGCTGCTGGCCGTCGGGGCGGGCCTGTTCTACCGGGCGCTGCGGCGATGACCGACGCACGACCGCCCCGCCGCGCGCGCCGCCCCGGGCCGATCGGCGGCGACATGGCCGCCGTCATCCACGGCCTGGCCGAACGCGCGCGGTTCCCGCGCCTGGTCGAACGGCACGACTCGACCGCGGTCCTGGGCGCCTTCGCGTTCCTCAACGGCCTGATCTCCATCGGGCTGATGTCGGCCGCGGCGCTGGTGACCGGGGCGCCCTTCATCTTCCCCTCGCTCGGCCCCACCGCCTTCCTGCTCTTCTACACCCCGACCCAGCCGGCCGCGTCGCCCCGCAACACCATCCTGGGCCACCTCGTCGGCGCGGGCGCCGGCTACCTCGCCCTGGTGATGTTCGGGCTGACCGATGCCGCGCCGGCGCTGGCGACGTCGGTGACCGGACCGCGCGTCGGGGCCGCCGCGGTCTCGCTGGCCCTCACCAGTGGCCTCATGGCCTGGTGGAAGATCCCGCACCCGCCGGCGGGCGCGACCACGCTGATCGTCTCGCTGGGGATCCTGCGCGAGCCGTGGCAGCTGGCCGTGCTCATGGGGGCGGTCGTGCTGCTGACCCTGCAGGGCTACGTCATCAACCGCCTGGCCGGCATCGACTACCCGGTCTGGCGGACCCCGGTCCCACCCGGCTGACCGTCAGCGTCCGTACCAGGGGCGGGGCGGCTCGGTCCGACGGTCGACCCCACCGTCGAACACGTAGCGCCAGCGGTCGGTGGTGCCCGAGTGGAACAGACCCGGGTTCCACGTACGGGCCCAGGGCGCGGAACACGTCGTCGAGCTCGAGCAGGTACCGGTCCTCGAACTCCAGCCCGACGATGTCTGCGCCCTCCCGGACGGTGTGCACTGCGAACAGGCGGAAGAACTCGTCGAGGGTCTGCAGCCCCGGTCGGCGAGGTCGTAGCCGAGCTCGTCCGCCGACAGCTCGAGCATGCGGTCGAGTGCGGCGTCCTGCTGGTCCGCACGTACCACGAACACCGCGTCCTCGATCTTCGCCTCGTAGTAGCCCACGGGTGTCCTCGGTCAGTCGGCGGCGACGTCGGCGAGGGATCCCGACCGCTCGCGCTGGCTGGTGATCACGCCGACGCCCGAGGTGAGCAGCAGCGACACCATCGTGGCGATCAGCGTGGTCGGCAGGACGAGCAGGCCGGCCATCTCGCTGACCACGATGGTGGATCCGAGCGGCGTCTTGGTGACCCCAGCGTTCGTCGCCGCCATCAGCGCCGCCACCAGCACGACCTCGTCCGCTCCCGGCGCGAGGTGCGCCCCGGCGCGGCCCAGCGCGACGCCGACGAAGAAGAGCGGGATGATGAACCCGCCCCGCCATCCGGACGTCACGGTGACGGCCGAGGCCACCAGCTTGGCGCCGGCGGCGAGCAGCAGCCCGCCCACGCCGATGGTGGCCAGGAGCAGCGGGTCGATCTGCTCCTCGCCGAAGGTCAGCGCGTAGGGCGTGACCAGCGCCAGCAGGCCGAGGGCCAGGCCGCCGACCGCCGGGCGCCACGGCAGGGGCAGGCGCGCCATCGCGTGCCGCAGTCCCTCGACGAGGTAGGTGAACACGGTGGCGACGACGGCCCCGACGACGCCAGCCAGCACGGCCCATCCGAGCTGGGCCTCGTCGATCACCGGCGTGGGTGGGAAGTCGAAGATCGGGGCGAGCCCCACGCTGTCGAGCAGCACGGACACGACGTAGCCGGACAGCGAGCCGAGGATCGCCGGCAGCAGCGCCTCGTAGTACTGCAGGCCCCGGCGGTGCAGGATCTCGAGGGCGAAGATCGCGGCGCCCAGCGGCGTCCCGAACAGCACGGTGAAGCCGGCCGCCATCCCGGTGATCGCGAGGATCCGCACCCCCTCGGCCGTGCGCCCCGACCGCAGGGCGATCAGCGACCCGATCGTGCCCGTCGTCTGCACCAGGGGCGCCTCGGGCCCGGCCGCCCCGCCCACGGCGATCCCGAGCAGGCTCACCGGCAGCAGCGATCGCAGCGATCGGGCGGACTCGGGCCGTCCGATGACGTGGATGTTGTCGACGAGCAGCTCGACGTCGCCGGGGTTGCCCAGCCACCTGGTCAGCAGCCCGATGACCAGCCCGACCGCGGTGAGGAGCACCAGCGACACGAGCGCGCTGTGGTGCTCGGGCCACAGCAGCAGCTGGAGGCCACGCAGCGCCCCGAGGTAGGCGGCCCCGGCGATCCCGCCGAGCGCCCCGACGACCAGGACCGGGCCGAGCAGCTGCTCGCGCCACGCGAACAGCTGCGGCGGGTTGGCGAGCAGGCGGCGGCGGGTCGTGTCGTGTGCGTCGTGGTCCGTCACGATCCGAGGGCCCGCTGCATCGCCGCCACCACGGCCTGCAGCCCCGACAGCGGACGGATCATCACGGTGAACTCGACGATCTGCCCCGCGTCGTCGAACCGGAGATAGTCCCAGCCCTCCAGCTCGCGGTCCCCGACGTGGGCGGCGAAGACCAGGCCGGCGCGGTCGCCGTCGTCGAGCACGTCGACGTAGCGGAAGTCCTCGAAGACCTGCGCGACGGCACGCAGGATCATGGCCGTGGCCTCGCGTCCCTCGTACGGGCGGTGGACCGCGGGGGAGTGGAACACCACGTCCTCGGCGAGCTGGGCGACCGCGGTGTCCCAGTCGCCGGCGAGCACGGCGTCGTGGAACGGCCGGTACCGCCCCGCCCCGTCCTCGCCGCTCGCGGCCGGCGTCGGGGTCGGGGCAGGTCCGAGCAGGTGGGCCCAGCGGGCCTCCTTCTGGCCGGGCTGGCGTTCCTGCAGGGCGACCAGCGCCCCGAACCGGTGGGCAGCCAGCGACTGCAGGACGGCCTCGACGAGCTCGAGCGACGCGAAGGCGTGCATCCGGTCGGACCGCGACCGCAGCTCGCCGACCGTCTGCGGGCCACGCAGGAGCAGCAGCGCGAGCACCGCCATCTGGCCGTCGTCGAGGTCGAGCTGCTCGTCGAGCCGGTGGGCCGACTTCGGGACCCGGGACCCGCGCGCGTACTCGGTGCGGACCAGCTGGTGGCCCTTGAGGTCGTCGAGCCCTGCCCGCACGTCGTCCTCGTCGTAGTCGACGACCGGGTCCCGCCCCGTGGTCTGGTTGCAGGCGGTCCGCAGGGCGTTGAGGGACAGCGGGTACTGCTGCGGGGTGGCCATCGCCTTCTCGACGAGGCAGCCCAGCACGCGCTGGCCGGCCGGTGTCAGCTCCACGGATCCCTCCGTCCTCGGGACCGAGCGGGCAGGCTAGGTGCGCCGGACGGGGTCGGCCGACCGGACGGGCTGACGGGTCCGAACGAGGCCGTACCGTCCTCACCCACGTCCCCCGCGCCCCAAGGAGGTCGCGCCGTGCCTGCGGGCTCGTCGCCGCGCCCCGACGTCGAGGCGTCACCTCGTCGCTCGACGCTGCTGTCCGACCGCTACCGCCTCGACACCGTGCTGGGTCAGGGCGGTGTCGGCACGGTCTGGCAGGCGCGTGACCTGCAGCTCGACCGTGACGTCGCCGTCAAGGTGCTCCAGCCGGGCGTGGCCAGCGACCCGGTGGCCGCCGACCGGTTCCGGCGCGAGGCCACCACCGCCGCCTCGCTGTCGCACGCGTCGCTGGTGACCATCTACGACGTGGGCGAGGACGACGGTGTCGTCTACCTCGTCATGGAGCTGGTGGACGGCCCCTCGACCCGCGACGTGCTCGACGCGGCCGGGCCGCTCGAACCCGACGAGGTCGCCGCGCTCGGCCACCGTGTGGCTGGCGCCCTGGCCGCCGTGCACGCGCGAGGCCTGGTCCACCGGGACGTCAAGCCGGGCAACGTGCTGCTGCCGGTCGACGGGCCGCCGAAGGTGGTCGACTTCGGCACCGTGCACGTGCTCGGGGAGGATGCCGCCACGCTGACCACCCCGGGGACGATGATGGGCACCATCGGGTACGTCGCCCCCGAGCAGTTCGACGGGCACGAGGTCACGCCCCGGGCCGACGTCTACGCGGTGGGCCTGCTCCTGCACGAGTGCCTCACGGGTCACCCCACCTTCGGGGAGGGCACCATCGCCGAGCTCATGCGTCGGCGGCTCGACGAGGACGCCACCCCGCCGTCCCGGCACCGTGACGGCATCCCGCCCGAGCTCGACGAGATCATCGTGCGGGCGACCCTGCGCGACCCGGCCCAGCGGTTCGCCGACGCGTCGGCGCTCATGGCCGCGCTCGAGCCCCTGGTCCCGGGCGACGGGGACGGACGCCTGCGGGCGCTGGCGCGCCAGCACCCACGGCCGCGGCTCGCCGCCACCGTCCCGTTGCCGGACACCGGCGAGGACGACCCGGACGCACCCCCCGAGCACGCGCACGCGACCCCACCCGAGGCCTACGAGGCCACCACCGTGCTGCCGCGCCAGGACGACGCCCCGCAGCAGGCGCCCCCGCAGCAGGCGCCCCAACGCGAGGACGCCCCGCGTCGTGCGCTCGGTCGACGACGAGCCGACCCAGCGGTTCACACCACCGGTGGTCCCGCCGGGTCCCCTGGTCCCGCCCGGTCCGCCGGTCGGCTCGGGTCGTGCCGACGCCCGTGAGGACGCCGAGGCGACCTCCGTGCTGCCGACCACCCCCGCCACCGGGACGCCCGACGACGCCGAGCCACAGGACCGTCCACGCCGCCGCCCGCCGCTGATCCCGGTCCTGCTCGGCCTCGGAGCACTGGCCCTCGCCGTCGCCGGGGCCGTCGTGGTCCTCGGCGGGTCCAGCCCCTCCGGCGGCGGCGGTGGGGACGCGGGCGGCAACGGCTCCGGGTCGGGCGGCGACACCTCGGCCGTGCAGATCGTCGGTGGGCAGGACCTCGACCCGTTCGGTGACCAGGAGCACCCCGAGGACATCGGGCGCGCCTTCGACGGGGACCCGTCGACGTCCTGGCTGACCCAGATCTACAACGCCTCGTCGCTGGACAAGCCGGGCGTGGGGATGTGGGTGCAGGCCGCCGACGGCAGCGCGCCCCGCCACGCCTCCATCGACCTGGCGATCCCCGGGGCGAACGTCGAGGTGTACGCCCTGGACGGCCCCCCGCCGGGCGACCCGGCGGCCTGGGGCGATCCCGTGGCCAACGCCGCCGGGGCGTCGGGGACCCTCGAGGCCGACCTGCCCGAGGGCACCGACGTCGTGCTCGTGTGGTTCACCAGCGTCGGCAGCGACGCAGGTGGGCACCGGGGCGGGGTCAGCGAGATCCGGCTGACGTCCTGACACGCGGCGGCCACCCCCGCAGGGGTGGCCGCGATCGCGTGGCGGGGCGGGTCAGCCCATCTGCTGCACGTCGAGCTCGCCGGCCTCGTGGCGGCTGCGCAGGACCTTCTTGTCGTACTTGCCGACGGAGGTCTTGGGCACCTCGTCGATGAAGGACCAGCGCTCGGGGATCCACCACTTGGCGACCTGGTCCTCCAGGTACTCCGACAGGCCCTGCGGCGTCAGCTCGGCGCCCTCCTTGACCACCACGCACGCCAGCGGGCGCTCGGACCACTTCTCGTCGGGCACGCCGATGACCGCGGCCTCGAGCACGTCCGGGTGCCCGATGATGGCGTTCTCGAGGTCGACCGAGGAGATCCACTCGCCGCCGGACTTGATGACGTCCTTGGTGCGGTCGACGATCTGCATGAAGCCGTTGGGCTCGATGACGGCGACGTCGCCGGTCTTGAGCCACCCGTCCTCGGAGAACTTCTCGGCCGCGTCCACGCCGTGGTAGCCGGCCGTGATCCACGGCCCGCGGACCTCGACCTCGCCGACGGCCTTGCCGTCCCACGGCTGCTCGCTGCCGTCGTCGCCGACGATGCGCATGTCCACGCCCGGCACGATGCGGCCGGTCTTGGCCCGCCAGTCGGCCTGCAGCTCGTCGTCGTCCTCGGGGATCTCGTGCGGCGGGATCGCCAGTGTCCCCAGCGGCGCTCATCTCGGTCATGCCCCAGCCCTGGACGATGTCGATGCCGTACTGCTGCTTGAACGCCACGATCATCGAGCGCGGCACGGCGGCACCGCCGACGACGACCCGCTTCAGCGAGGAGAGGTCGAGCTCGGTCTCCTGGCCCAGCGCCAGCACGCCGTTCCACACGGTCGGGACCGCGGCGGAGAAGTTCGGCTTCTCGGCGGCGATGAACTTCGCCAGCGGCTCGGGCTGCAGGAAGGGCCCGGGCTGGAGGATGTCCGAGCCCATCGCCCAGCAGATGTAGATCAGGCCCCACGCGTTGGCGTGGAACTGCGGGACGATGATGAGGCTGCGGTCGCCCGTCGGCCACGTGCAGGCCGCCCGCTGCCGCGCCCATGGTGTGGGTCCACTGCGACCGGTGGCTGTACACGACGCCCTTGGGGTTGCCGGTCGTGCCGGACGTGTAACACATCATCACGGGGTCGTTCTCGTCGACCTCGGGCCAGTCGTAGCCGGCGGTCTGGTCGGCGAGCAGGTCGTCGTAGCGGACCACGTCGCGCCCGAGGGCCGACGCGTCGCCGTCACCCACGACGATGATGTGCTCGACGTCGCCGAGGTCGTCCTTGACCTGGGCCAGCAGGGGCACCAGCGAGTCGTCGACGAGGATGGCCTTGTCCCCGCCGTCCTTGATCACGTAGGACAGCTGCTCGGGCGACAGGCGGATGTTGAGGGTGTGCAGCACCGAGCCCTTGCAGGGGACGGCGAAGTACGCCTCGACGTGCTCCTGGTTGTTCCACATGAACGTGCCGACGACGTCGCCCGGGCCGACCCCGAGGCTGTCGAGGCCCTTGGCCAGTCGCTCGATGCGCTCGTAGGTGTCGGCGAAGGTCACCCGACGGGCGGACTCGCCCTGCCAGGTCACCACCGAGCGCTCGCCGTGGACCTTCGCGCCGTGGCGCAGCAACTGCGTCACGGTCAACGGTGTCGTCATCATCGTGCTTGTGACCACTGCTGGCTCCCTCGAGTCGTCGGCAACGGCATCCGCCGCGGCGTGATCCGAGCCTACGCACCGGATCCGCGTTCGTGCCCGTCGTTCGGGGCGGGACCCCCGATCGTCTGGTCACGAGGACCCGCACCCGTCAGTCGGCCGCGGCCTCCTCGGGGTCCGCGCGGCCCTGCTCCACGCGGTACAGGTGGTGCCGGGCCTCGAGCACGGCGCGCAGGTCGATCTCCGCGAGCCCGGCGGCGCGGACCGCGTCGACCACGGCGTCGGCCCGCTCGTCGAGGTCGGCCAGCAGACCGGGGTCGCGCAGCGTCTCGGCGGCGTCACCGAGCTGGCGCAGCAGGGCGACGGCAACCGCGGGCTCACGGCAGCCCGCGCGCCGGATCTGGTCCTGGGCCAGCGCGAGGTAGGCACGGAAGTCGGGGCGGGGCAGGCTGACGTGGATCGGCCCGTCGTGGCGCAGCGAGTCGTCCAGCCGGCGCCGTCCCAGCCGGACCAGCACGGTCGTCAGCTCCTGCACGGCCAGCACGGCCGTGGTGGGGTCGTTGACCGCCGGCGACATGGCCCGGACCGCGATGTCGACGATCTCGCGCATGCCGAAGGCCGGGTCGAACTCGAGGCTGCGGTCCCGTCCGACGTGCAGGGTGCGGTGCAGGGCCGCCTCGAGTCCGTCGGTGTCCTCACCCACGCCGTCGTCCACGCCGTCGGCCGGCCACGCCCAGGCGAGCGTGGTGCCGACGACGACGTGGTCGCCGACCCAGGGCCGCAGTCGCAGGTTGACGCCTCGCTGGCGGGCCACGTCGAGCAGCCGGTCGAGGTCGACGTTCTGCAGGTGGCCGGACCGGCGCGCGACCAACCGGAGGGC
Source organism: uncultured bacterium (assembly GCA_963796225.1). GTDB lineage: Bacteria > Actinomycetota > Nitriliruptoria > Nitriliruptorales > Nitriliruptoraceae > CAWCLK01. Next base: position 66,870 of record CAWCLK010000013.1, on the reverse strand, counting down.
GTCGTCGGGAGGCTCGGGGAGCTCGACCGGGGTGTGGTCCTCGCCCCGCTCGGGGTGGACCACGTCGATGGTCGCCAGCGTCTGCTCGACGACGTCGGCCATGACCGTCTCGACCCGCAGCTGCGTGGTGACGTGGTGGAAGAAGTACACGAGCAGTGCGACGCACCCGAGCGCCAGCAGGACGGCGACCGTCACGCCCACGACCGGGACGAGGGCCTCCTCACCCGCGCCGTTCGGGCTGTGGATCCGGCGCAGCAGGACGAGCGAGTAGGTGAAGGTCGCCACGAGGCCGGCCAGCACGACCTGGTTGCCGCGGTCGGCGAGGAAGTTGCGCAGCAGGCGGGGCGTGTACTGGCCCGTCGCCACCTGGAGCGCGACCACCGCCGTGGAGAAGGTGAGGCCGGTGACGGTGATCAGCGACGTCGCGATGGTCTGCAGCACGGTCTGGGCGGTCGTCGCGGAGCCGGTGACGACCAGGCCGAACCAGGCGCGTTGGTCCACCGCCTCCACGCGTCCGAGCACCTCGGCGGCCACCAGCGCGACCACGACCGCCACCGCCGGGACGAACCACAGCGACGCCCGCAACGTGCGGCGAAGGCCGTCCAGGCGCAGGCGCAGCTCGTGCACGTCTCCGCCTTCGTCGCGCCGGGCTCGCCGGAGCCTACGGTGGCCCACGTGAGGGAGCCGGCAGGAGGCACCGTGCGACTGGTCGTGCTGGACGTCAACGAGACGCTGTTCGGGCTCGAGCCCGTCGCGTCCGCCTTCGCGTCCGCCGGGCTCGACCCGGCCCACCTCGAGCTCTGGTTCGCCCGCGTGCTCCGCGACGGCTTCGCCGTGGCACTCGCCGGCGGGCTGGCGACCTTCCCCGACCTCGCCCGCCACCACACCCGCGTGCTCGCCGAGCAGCGCGGCATCGTGCTGGGGGACGACGCCGTCGAGGAGGTGATCGCCGGGTTCGGCCGGGTCGAGCCGCACCCGGACGTCCCGGCCGGGCTGCGTCGCGCCCGCGACGCAGGGGTCGAGGTCGTCACCCTCACCAACGGCACGGTCGAGGTCACCCGCGGCTTCCTCGAACGGGCCGGGCTCGACGACCTCGTCGACCGCGTCGTGGACGTGACCACGGCGGGGCGGTGGAAGCCCGCCCCCGAGCCCTACCGGGAGGTGCTGGCCACCGCGGGTGTCGCCGCCACCGATGCGGCCCTCGTCGCCGCGCACCCGTGGGACGTGCAGGGGGCGATGGCGGCCGGCCTGGTCGGTGCCTACGTCGACCGCCACGGTGTGTCGTGGCCGCCGTTCCTGCCGCAGCCCGACGTCCGCGGCCCCGACCTCGACGCGGTCGTGGAGGCGCTGCTCGCCGGTGGTGGCGCGTGACGGTCCTGCAGTCACTCGGCCTGTTCGTGCTCGCCGCCATCGCCGAGATCGGCGGGGCGTGGCTGGTCTGGCAGGGCATCCGCGAGGGCCGCGGGTGGGGGCTCGTCGCCGTCGGTGCGGTCCTGCTCGGCCTGTACGGGGTCGTGGCGACGTGGCAGCCCGAGACCGAGTTCGGCCGGATCTTCGCCGCCTACGGCGGCGTGTTCATCGTCGGCTCGATCCTGTGGGGCATGGCCTTCGAGGGCTTCCGCCCCGACGGGTGGGACCTCGCTGGCGGGGCGCTGTGCCTGGTCGGGATGGCCCTGATCATGTTCGCCCCGCGGGGCGCGTGACGCCCTACGGGTCGCGGGGCTCCAGCCGTGACTGCGCCACGGCCAGTGCGGTCGGGTGCATGCCCGGGACCGCGAGGATTCGTCGTGCGAGGGCCCGCACCTCGTCGGTCGTGCCGAGCCGGTGGTGCACGAAGGCGAGGTCGCGGACCGTCACCCCGTGGTCGGGCACCTCGACCACCCGCACGGCGTCGTCGGGCCCGACCAGGCCGGGACGGTCGATGGCGAGGTAGGTGCCGGGGCGTCGGGCCTGTGCGAACCGCACCGCGAACCGTCGGTCGCCCATGCGGTGGGCCAGCTTGAAGCACGGGATGCGGGGCGCGGTCACCCGCAGCCGGGCGTCCCCGACCTCCCACAGGCTGCCGACCACCGCCCCGCTGGCGTCCACGCCGGCGAGGGTGAGGTTCTCGCCCCAGGTGCCCGGGCCGAGGTCGTCGCGGTCCAGCTCGCCCGCCCACCAGGCGGTGTCCTCGCTGGCGTAGGCGTAGACCGCCTGGAACGGACCGCCGTGGTTGTCGTGGTCGGCCTGGTGGTCGCCGGCGACGTGGTGGTGGTCGAGCCGCAGGCGCGCGGCCATCGGGTGCTTGTCGATGGCGGTGCGGACCTCCCGCCCCTCGATCTCGACGACCTCGGGGCGGCCGACGTTGACCGCGACCACGCGACCCTGCTCCACGGCGCACCCCTCGACCTCGCTGCCTCGGACGGTACGCGGTCAGCGGGTCTTCCCCGCCCCGACCTCGGCCATGGACAGCGAGACCGGCACGCCGACGAGGCCGATCACCGAGAGCATGACCAGGGCCGGGACCGGGCCGGCCAGCGCGACCAGGGAGGACAGGCCGCCCACGATCAGCAGCAGCACGCCCATGGCGGTGTTGGACACCGCGACGTAGTCGGTGCGCCCGCCGGTGTCGCCGAGGTCGACCACGTACGTGGACCGGCCGAGGCGCGCGCCCTGGTGCACGAGCGCGATGGCGAAGTAGGTCGTGACGTAGAACCACGACGTGTCGCCGAGCACGTCGAGCCCGCGCAGCACGAGGAAGGCCAGCACGATCAGCGACGCGGCCCCGGACGCGAAGGCCACGAGGCGGCGGCTGGAGCGGTCGGCGAAGGGGCCCCACAGCCGGCCGCCGACCAGCGAGGCGACCCCGGAGGCGATCACGTAGGGGCCGAGGCCCGACACGTCCGACCCGGTGGCCTGCTGGGCGAGGATGACCACGTACGGCGGCGTCAGGGCGCTGACCAGCAGCAGGGTGCGGGCGGTGACGAAGCGGCGGAACGGCTGGTCGTCGACGAGCAGCCGCAGCGAGGCCGCCACGCCCTCACGTGCGTCGGTGTCGTCCGGCACCGCCGGTTCGCGCACGCGCAGGAACACCCCCGCCGAGGCGACCCACAGCACGGCCGCCCCGACGAGCAACCCGCCGAACACGGCCGTCCCGGCGTCCTGCCCGAGTGCCCGGATGCCGACCCCCACGGTGATCGCCACCAACCCGGAGGCGGTGGTCGCCCACCCGGTCACCTGCCCCCGCTCGCCGGTGGGGATCGTCCGGCCCATGACGTCCTTGATGGTCAGCGAGCACACCGACCGGAACGTGGCGAAGACGGCCAGCGCGAGCACCAGCGCGACACCGGCCGCGACGCCGCCGAGGAAGAACGCGACCAGGGCCATGCCGACCACGGCCAGGGCCTGCCCGAGCGCCCCGACCAGCCACGTCGGCTGCCGCCGTGGCCGCCCCGCCACGAACCGCGCGACCAGCACCTGGGGCAGCAGCGCCCCGGACTCGCGGACCGGGACGAGCAGTCCCGTCAGCGCACTGGGCGCGCCGAGCGCCCCGAGCAGCCAGGTCAGCACCGTCTTCGCGTCGACGATGCGGTCGCCGATCTTGGTCAGGGTCAGCGCCCCGACGGTGTGGACCGCGTTGTGCGCGACGTCCTGGTCCGCGTCGCCGGGCAGCGCCTTCGACGTCGGCGGGGTCCCCCACCTCGGACCGCACCAGGCGGGCGTACAGGCGATCGACCACGCCCGTGGCGCTACGGGGCACGGGTCTGCTCGGTCATGCGGGCTCCGGATCGCGGCATCGGGCGGGACCACCCACCCGATCTTCGCAGGCGGCCGCCGGATGGTGCGGTCCGGCGTCAGGTCGCGCGGTCCATGATCTCGGCGACGACGTCGTCCTTGGCGTCGGCGTAGTGCTGCACGGTCGGCCACTCCCGGGCGGCGAGCTCGCGCTTGGTGCGGGCGTACAGCTCGCGGTCGGCAGCATGGCAGCGCAGGTGGTCGCGGAAGGCCAGCATGCGGGCGACCTCGGGGCAGTCCGGCCCGAACACGTGCAGGTTGACGTCGCGGGCGGCGGGCTTGAGCAGGCGGTGCTCGAACCAGTCGGGCTCGCGGATGCGCAGCTCGTACCCGAGCGCCTCCAGGGCCGGGACGTAGGCGTCCTCGTCGGCCGGGTCGGGAACCACCAGGGCGATGTCGAGGACCGGCTTGGCCGGCAGTGCCGGCACCGAGGTCGACCCGACGTGGTGGACCGCGAGCGCGACGGGGCCGAGGGCCCCGACGATCCGCTCGCGTGCACGTTCGAACCAGGCCGGCCAGGCGGGGTCGGGGTCCACGAGCACGACCGGACGGGACTCGACCTCGCCGACCGTGACCGCCCGCAGTCGGGCCATCGTGGGGTCGTCGTCCACCATGCCAGCCTCCCGCACCGGGCCCGGCCAGTCTGCCCGTGTCGACGGGGGGTGTCACGCGGCGGTGATGTCGCACCCCAGCCCTACGCTCCGGCCCCATGAGAAGCCCAGTGAGCGAGCTCGACGTCCACCCGACCCCGTACGGTCGTGCGGCGGCGCAGCGCCTGCACGACCTGCTGGGGGAGGTGAAGGCGCGCGACCCGCTGCGCCCCGTCACGATCGTCGTGCCCACCAACTCGGTCGGGGTCGCGGTGCGCCGGCTGCTCGCCTCGGACGCGCTGGGGCGGATCACGCCGGCGGGGCGCGGGGTCGCCGGCATCACGATCCTCACCGTCTACCGACTGGCCGAGCTGCTGGGCGCCCCGGCACTGGCCGCCGCGGGGCGCCGCCCCGTGTCCACGCCCGTCGTCGCCGCCGCGGTGCGCGGGGCGCTGGCCGAGGCCCCGGGTGTGTTCGCCGAGGTCGTCGACCACCCGGCGACGCAAGGCTCGCTGGTCGCCGCCCACCGCGAGCTGTCGGACTGCTCCGAGGCCAGCCTGCTGACCCTGGAACGGGCGGGGCGGCGTGCCGCCGACGTGGTGGCGGTCCACCGCGCCGTCCGGGACCGGCTGGCGGCCGACTGGTACGACGAGGTCGACCTCATGCGCGCCGCCACGGCGGCGGTCGAGGCCGGGGCGTCGGTCCTGGACGACGTCGGCACCGTCGTGCTGCACCTGCCCCAGGACCTGGCTCCCGCCCCGGCGCAGCTGGTCCGCACGCTCGCGACCCGGTGCCCCGTGCACGTGGTCGCCGGCCTCACCGGGGTCGCGGCCGCCGACGCCGACGTCCAGCGCACGCTCGAGCGGCTCGGGGCGCCGCCTGCCGAGACGGACGTCGCCCCGCCGCTGGTCGTCGACCGGGTGGTGTCGGTGTCCGACGCCGACGAGGAGGCGCGCACCGCCGTCGAGCAGGTGCTGGCCGCCATGCGCGAGGACGCCACGCCGGCCGAACGCATCGCCGTGGTCTACCCGTCGCCTGAGCCCTACGCCCCGATCCTCGCCGAGCACCTCGCCGCCGCCGGGATCACCTGGAACGGGCACGCCGACCGGGCCACCCGCCAGCGCCTCGCGCCGCGCTGGTTGCTCGACGTGCTCGACCTCCCCGACCTCGACTGGCCGCGCAGCGCCGTGCTCGGCGTGCTCGGCGGCGGCCGGGCGGGGCGTTCGCGGCAGCTCCCGGTCCACGTCCACGTCGCCGAACGGCTGTCCCGCGCGGCCGGCGTCACGGGCTCGATCGAGGGATGGCTCGACCGGCTCACCCGGTTCGCCGACCAGGCACGGGAGGAGGCCGAGCTGCAGCGCGCACGCCCCGACCGTGGCTGGCTGGCCGATCGGCGGGACCGCGAGGCCGACGACGCCGACGCCCTGCGTGCCACCGTCGTCGAGCTGGCCGCGTCGCTCGAACAGGGCGCCAAGCTGACCACCTGGGCCGAGCTGGCCGCCTGGGTCCGCGAGCTGCTCCACGACCACCTCGGCGGCGAGCAGGAGCGCGCCGACTGGCCCGTCGAGGAACGCCGCGCGGCCGACGACGTCGAGGCGGCGCTCGACCGCATCGGGGCGCTCGACGGGGTCGAGGACGCCGCCGACCTCGGGCGCCTGCGTCGCACGCTCGAGCTCGAGCTCGACACCGGGCTGGGGCGGACCGGCGCCCTCGGGCAGGGGGTGCTCGTCGGTCGGCCCAGCGACACCCTCGGCGTGGACCTCGACCTGGTCGTCGTCCTGGGCCTGTCCGAGGGCGTGTTCCCCAGCCGGCCGCGCGAGGACTCGCTGCTGGCCGAGCACGAACGCGAGGCCGTCCACACCGAGCTGCCGCCCCGCCACACCCGCGTCGCGACCCAGCAGCGCCACCTGCTCGCCGCGCTCGCGTCCGCCCGCCGTCGCGTGCTCGTGCACCCGCGGGGCGACCTGCGCCGCAGCGTGGACCGCGCCCCGTCGCGCTGGCTGCTCGACGCGCTCGAGGCCACCACGGGCCAGCGGCGACTCGACCCCGACGACGACCTGGTCACCGTCGTGCCGTCCTACGCCGACCGGGTGGTCCGCGCCCCGGTGCCCAGCGACGACCAGGCGTTCGGGGTGCGTGCCCTGGCGGCCGACCCCCGGCGCACGCCGGCACCCACCTGGCTGGGGTCGTTCGCCGCGGGGCGGCGCCTGCTGCACGCCCGGGCCAGCGACGCGTTCACCGCCTTCGACGGCAACCTCGCCGAGGTCGCGGACCTGGCCGGGGCGCCGGGACTGGCCACCCCGACCTCCGCCTCGGCGCTCGAGGCCTGGGTCACCTGCCCCCACGGCTACCTCGTCAACCGCGTCCTCGGGGTCGAACCCGTCGAGGACCCCGAGGAACGCCTCGACATCTCACCGCTCGAGTACGGGTCGCTGGTCCACGCCGTCCTCGAGGCCTGGGTGAACGAGCAGCTCGAGTCCGGCACGCCCGCCCCGGACGTGCCGTGGTCCGGCCCGGCACGGACCCGGCTGCACGCCATCGCCGACCAGCTGGCGGACCAGTGGCAGGCCGCCGGGGCGACCGGGCACCCGCGGCTGTGGGAGGTCCGCCTGGCCGAGACCCACCGCCTGCTCGACGCCTTCCTCGACGACGACGACCGCGTGCGAGCCGAACGGTGCTCGACGCCCGTGGCCACCGAGCTCGCCTTCGGCCCCGGGGCGGACCAGCCGCCCGTCGAGGTGGACCTCGGGGACGGGCGCACGGTGCGGCTGCGCGGCTTCATCGACCGGGTCGATCGCACGGCCGACGGCGGGGTGGTCGTCGTCGACTACAAGACCGGCAGCACGCGTGCCTACGAGGGCCTCGGTGTCGACGCCCCGATGGGCGACGGCACCCACCTGCAGCTGCTGGTCTACGCGCTGGCCGCCCGCCAGGCCCATCCCGACGCCACCTCCGTCCGGGCCGAGTACCACTTCGTGGGTGCTCAGGGACACGGGGACACGCATCGGCTACGAGGTCGGGCCCGACGCGGAACAGGCCCTGGTGGACGTCGTGCGGCTGGTCGTCGACCACGCCGGTGCCGGCGTCTTCCCCCATCACCCGGCCCCGCCCGTCTTCCAGTTCTACACACCGTGCCTGTACTGCGACCCGGACGAGCTCGGCACCGCCGACCGCCACCGCGAGTGGGAACGCCTGCGCCTGCACCCGGACCTGCACGACTACGTGCGCCTGGTCGACCCCGACGCCCTCGCCGACCCGGAGGTCGCCCCGTGACCACCGAGCTCGCCGACGCCGCCGCGCGCCGGCTCATCACCGGCGATGACCCGGCCGGCCTCGACCGCACCCTGTTCGTCGAGGCGGGGGCGGGGTCGGGCAAGACCGGCTCGCTGGTCCGGCGTGTGCTGGCGCTGGTGGCGCACGGGGTCGAGCTGCGCCACGTCGCCGCGATCACCTTCACCGAGAAGGCCGCCGCCGAGCTGCGCGACCGCATCCGCGTGGCCCTGGAACGCCGCGCCGCCGACGAACCGCCCGGCATCCTGCGCGACCGCTACCGCACCGCCCTCGAGCAGGTCGACATGGCGGCCCTGTCGACCCTGCACAGCTTCGCACAACGGCTGCTCACCGAGTACCCGGTCGAGGCCGGGCTGCCCCCCAACGTCGAGCTGCTCGACGAGGTCAGCTCCGAGATCGAGTTCCAGCGGCGCTGGCGCGTCCACCGCGACGCGATCCTCGCCGACGACCACCTCGCCGAGGTCGTCCAGCTCGGGCTCGCGGCGGGCATGCGGTTCCCCGACGACGTCCGCCAGCTCGCGCTCGAGTTCGAACGCAACTGGGACCTCGTCACCGACCCGACCCGCCTGCCACCCGTCGAGGCGTCCGACGGCGTGCCCACGGTCGACGTCGGCGAGCTGGTGGACGCCCTCGACGCCGTCGCCCTTCGGCGCCAGGAGTGCACCGACCCCTCCGACGCGCTCTACCAGACCCTCGAGTGCCACGCGGCGCGGCTGGCCGACGAGCTGCGCCACGCCCCCGACGACGCCACCCGGTTGCGACTGCTCGACCCGCAGCTTCGCCGCGAGGTGGCCGGCTCGGACGCACCGGTGTCGTTCAAGTGGAGCAAGGGGCGCAAGGGCAACTGGCCCGACGGCGCCAAGGACGAGATCGCCGCCGCCGGCCGCGACCTGATCGAGCTGCGCGACCGCCTGCGCCAGACCGCCGTGGACGGGCTGCTGCACCGCCTGGCCGTGTCCGTCGGCGAGTTCGTCGAGTCGGCCGCACGCGACCGCGTCCGGCAGGGCCGGCTCGAGTTCCACGACCTGCTCGTGCTCGCCCGCCGGCTGCTGCAGGGCCCGTCGGGACCCGAGGTCCGCACGGCCCTGCGCGCCCGCTACCAGCGGCTGCTCCTCGACGAGTTCCAGGACACCGACCCGATCCAGGTCGAGCTGGCCGTCCTGCTCGCCTCGGGCGACGCCGACGCCGGTGGGGCGGCGTGGCCGCAGGTCCCCACCGACCCCGGCCGGCTGTTCTTCGTCGGGGACCCCAAGCAGTCCATCTACCGCTTCCGCCGGGCCGACATCGGCCTGTTCCTCCGGGCACGCAGCGTGTTCGCCGCCGGGGACCCGGTCCGCCTGTCGACCAACTTCCGCACCAGCCCCGCGGTCATCGACTGGATCAACGACGCCTTCGGCCGCCTCGTCCGGTTCACCGAGGGATCCCAGCCCGAGTACGAGCCCCTGGACGCCTCGCCGACCCGCCAGGACCCGCCGGCCGGCCCGGCCGTCACGGTGCTCGGGGACGACGTCCACCCGTACGGCCTCGACGCGACCAGCCTGCGCGAGCAGGAGGCCGCCGACGTCGCCGACGTCGTCGCACGGGCCGTCGGTGACCGCTGGCAGGTCGCCGAGAAGGACGACGACGACCAGGACACGTGGCGGGACGCCACCTACGGCGACGTCACCATCCTGCTGCCGGCCCGGACGTCGCTGCCGATGCTCGAGGACGCCCTGGCCGCGCGGGGCATCCCGTACCGGGCCGAGAGCTCCTCGCTCGTGTACGCCACCCGCGAGGTGCGCGACCTGCTCATGACCGTGCGCGCCCTCGCCGACCCCAGCGACCAGCTGGCCCTGGTCGCCGCGCTGCGGTCCCACGTCTTCGGCTGCAGCGACGCGGACCTGCTCACGTGGCGGCGCGAACACGGCCAGCCGCTGCACCTGCTGGCCCCCATCGCCCCGGACGCGCCCGCCGACCACCCGGTCCACCGGGCGCTGGGGACGCTGCAGGACCTGCACGACGAGCTGGCGTGGATGACGCCGGCGCAGCTGCTCGACCGGCTGTGCCGCGATCGCCAGCTCTTCGAGCTCGGCCATGCCACGACCCGGCCCCGCGACGTCTGGCGGCGCCTGCGCTTCGTCATCGACCAGGCCCGCGCCTGGGCCGAGTCCGAGGGCGGGACGTTGCGCGAGTACGTGGCCTGGGCCCGCCGCCAGTCGTCGGACTCGGTGCGCGTGGCCGAGGCGATCCTGCCCGAGACCGACGACGACTCGGTCCGGATCATGACGATCCACGCAGCCAAGGGCCTCGAGTTCCCCATCACGGTCCTGTCGGGCACCAGCACCCGCCCCCGTGGCAACCACCGCGGCGTCCAGGTCGTGTGGCCGCCCGACGGTCCCGTCGGCATCCGCCTCAACGCACGGGTCACCTCCCGCGAGTTCGACGCCTTCCAGCCCCTCGACGAGCAGATGGGCCACCACGAACGGGTCCGGCTGCTCTACGTGGCCTGCACCCGCGCTCGCGACCACCTCGTGGTGTCGCTGCACCGCGCCGAACGCCGTTCCGATCCCGACCGCGACGCGGCCATGACCAGCGCCGAGCTGCTGGCCGACGCCACGCGGGACCTGGACGTGCACCGCTGGACCCGTGACGACAGCCCGGCCCCGACGCCCCCCACCGCGGCGGCGCCCGCGTCGCTGGACCGTGAGGCGTGGCTGGCCGACCGCCAGCAGGCCCTGCGGACCGCCGGCTGGCCGCGCAGCATCGGTGCCACCGGCGTGCAGGAGCTGCTCGCCCAGCAGCTCGACGAGGGCGACGAGAAGCAGCCGCGCGACCTCGACCTGCCGGCCTGGCGCAAGGGCCGGTACGGGTCGGCGATCGGTCGTGCCGTCCACGGCGTCCTGCAGACCGTCGACCTGGCCACGGGGGAGGGGCTGGCCGAGGCGGCCGCTGCGCAGGCCGCCGCCGAGGGTGTCGTCGGGCGCGAGTCCGACGTCGCCGCCCTCGCCCGCGCTGCCCTCGGCAGCCCCGTGGTGCAGCAGGCTGCCCTGGCCCCCGAACGCTGGCGCGAGACCTTCGTCGCCGTGCCGGTCGGGGCCCGCACGCTCGAGGGCTACGTGGACCTGGTGTTCCGCTCGATGGAGGGGCTGGTGGTGGTCGACTACAAGACCGCCAGCTCCTCGCGGGACCTCGACCTGCGCATGGACCACTACCGCGGGCAGGGCGGGGCCTACGCGCTCGCGCTGCAGGAGGCCACGGGCGAAGCCGTCGCCCGGGTCGTGTTCGTGTTCCTCACGCCCGAGGGTGCCGTCGAGCGCGAGCTCGACGACCCGCAGGCAGCGGCGCAGGACGTGCGTCGGGCCCTCGAACCGGTCCCCGCCTGAACGGGGCGTGGCCGGTCAGGCCTTGATGCCGTCCAGCACGATCCCGGGGAGCTGGGTCCAGTCGCCCCGCGCCTCCACCTTCAGCAGCCGGCGGACCAGCGACGGGAACGTCGACCAGTCGTAGGCCATCGGCGGCTTCTTGCCCATCCGGAACGGGGCGCGGATGACCGTCTTCTCGACGTCCTCCAGCAGGTAGGTGTTGTGGACCGCCCCGCGGCCGGACTGGATGTCGTTCAGTGGGTGGCCCGGGAACGCGCCCCACGTCGTCGACATCAGGCCGTAGCCGGTGCCGCCCCACGTGTTCAGCCCGATCGAGCCGTACCGCAGGCGCGCCAGCGCACGGTCGACCGCCGCCGCCCCGTGCGGGTCCTTCAGCGTCGAGGGGTGGGCCAGGACCGTGCACGACAGGGTCCCCCACAACCGGTCGTTGCAGAAGTCCACGGCACGGTCGAGCCAGTCCCCGACGTCCCCGCCGGCCGCCGAGACGGGAGCCTCGGTGAACACGCCGTTGAACGCCTCGACGGAGAAGGCCATCTCGTCGTCGTTGGTCGCGTCGAGCCCGGGGATCAGCGTCCACGGCACCGCGCCGTCGTCGGTGGTGCCGAAGGTCTCGGCCTCCGGGTGGGCATCGACGAACAGCTGCCAGCGGTCACGGGCGCCGGGGTAGTAGGGGAACCGCTGCGGGGCGGCGGCCAGGTGGCGCCGGATGGCGTCGAGCAGGTCGTCGCGACGGTCCCAGGTCGGGTCGGTGACGATCACGCGCGGGCACAGGCAGGTGAACCCGGCGTTCATCGCCAGCATCGACGCCAGGTACATGCCGTGGAAGTCGATGTCGGCGTCGTTCCAGTCACCCGGGACGACGATCACCGGGTTGATCGCGCCGAGCTCGCTGGTGACCGGCTTGTCGTGGATCGGGGTGTTGGCGGCCTTGTTGGCCGCGCCCTCCTCGCCGACGCCGAACACGACGGCGTCGTGGGTCTTGTCCGACGCGGTCATGTGGATGGTGTCGACCTGCGGGTGCGAGGTCAGGTGCTTGCCGGCCTCGACCCCGCCGTAGACCACCCGGACGAACCCCTCGCGGACGAAGGGGGTGAGCGACCGCTCGACGTAGGGACCCAGGTGCTCGTTGACCGGGTTCATCTTGATGACGCAGACCTCGCCGTCCACGAACAGCTTGTGCAGCGCGTCCGACGGACCCGAGGCGGAGAAGTTGCCGGCCGCCAGGACGAAGCACACCTTGCCCTCGGTGGGCGGGTCCTTGTAGAGCGTCGCGGTCCGGACCGTGTCGAGCGTCACGTGGGGCTGCAGCCAGATGTCGGCCTTGTGGCCCACGAACGTCGCGGCGTCGAGCTTCGAGGTGGGGAACACCGGGACGACGACCTGGCCGTCGGGGCGCTCGTGCGGCGCGCCGGGCAGCGCCACGTCCCCGGTGTCCCGGATCGACTGCAACGTCTTCTTCAGCAGGCGGGCGTGCCGGGCGATCTGCATCGGGCCCGTGGCGATCTCCTCGCCGCCCGCCGGTGCGTCCGGGGCGACGCGGCGCATCTGCAGCCCCGCGGCGTTCCACTCCTCGGCGGCGGCGACGGTGTCGTGCACCATCTGGTCCAGCAGGGCGATCTTCGCGTCGAGGTCCAGCGTGAGCCAGCGGTCCTTGTTGGCCGCGACCGTGGCCACGGCCTCGTCGATCCCCGCCATGGACGTGTGGGGGACCTTCGCATCGGCCTCGGGGATCACGACGGCACCGGCCGCCGGGGACATCGTCGACATCAGTGTGCGCTCCCGGTATCTGACGGGGCGTCAGATTAGCAGCGGTGGCCGTGGTCGGATGTCCGCGGTCCGGTCGGGGCCCGGCGGCGTACGTTCGAGGAGGCACGCGACCTGTGAAGGACCCCCCCATGGCCCACGACCCCATCCCGCTGCGCATCGGCAGCGAGCGCGTCACCACCGACGACGTGCTCGACGTGACCAACCCCTACGACGGGTCGCTCGTCGGCCGCGTGCACCGGGGCGAGGAGAACCACCTCGACGACGCCATCGCGGCCGCCCTGGACGCCATGGCCGACCCCCTGCCCACGCACCGTCGCGCCGCCATCCTCGACGAGGCCGCCCGGCTGCTCGCCGGGGACCAGGAGCGCTTCACCCGCATCATCGCGAGCGAGGCGGCCAAGCCGTGGGGCACCGCGGCCGGTGAGGTCACCCGCGCCATCGACACGCTGCGGTTCTCCGCCGCCGCAGCCCGCACGCTCGCCGGTGAGGTCGTCCCCATGGACGCCTCCGCCGCGGGCGAGGGCAAGCTCGGCTTCACCAAGCGGGTACCGCGCGGGGTCGTGGCCGCCATCACCCCGTTCAACTTCCCCCTGAACCTCGTGCTCCACAAGCTCGCCCCGTCGATCGCGGCGGGCTGTGCCGTGGTCCTCAAGCCCGCGTCGGCCACGCCCCTGTCGGCCCACGCGATCGTCGACCTGCTGGTCGAGGCGGGCCTGCCCGACGGCTGGATCAACGTCGTCCCGTGCCCGGGCAGCACCGCGACCCACATGGTCCAGCACGACGACGTCGCCGTGGTGTCCTTCACCGGGTCCCGCGGGGTCGGCTGGTCGCTGCGCGAGGCCGCGCCCCGCAAGGCCGTCGGGCTCGAGCTCGGCAACACCTCGCCGCTCATCGTCGCCCCGGACGCCGACCTCGCCCACGTCGCCGGCCAGGTCAAGGGCGCCGGCTTCAAGCACGCCGGCCAGTCCTGCATCTCGACCCAGCGCCTGATCGTGCACGAGGACGTCGCCGACGACTTCTCCAAGGTGCTCGTCGAGCAGGTCGAGTCGCTGGTCGTCGGGGACCCGCTGGACGAGGACACCGACGTGTCCCAGCTCATCGACGAGGGCGAGCGGGACCGCGTCAAGGAGTGGGTCGACGAGGCCCTCGAGGGCGGGGCGCGCGCCCTGACCGGCGGTGACGTCGTCGACGGCATCATGCAGCCGACCGTCCTCACCGACGTGGACCAGGACATGACCGTCGTCCGCGAGGAGGTCTTCGGTCCCGTCGTCACCCTGCAGACCTACCGCGACCTCGAGGACGCCCTGGCGCTGGCCAACGACACCACCTACGGCCTGCAGGCGGGGATCTTCACCGCCGACATCGGCGCCGCGCTGCGCGCCGCCGAGGTCCTCGACTTCGGGGCCGTGACCATCAACGAGGTCCCGACCTGGCGCGCCGACCACATGCCCTACGGCGGCGAGGGCGACTCCGGCAACACGCGCGAGGGCCCGCTGTGGGCGCTGCGCGAGCTGCTCACCAAGGAGCGCCTGGTCGTCATGCAGGCCCCGCCCCGCTGACCTGCCGACGCGGCCCGCAATTCGCGGTCCGATCACGCCCCGGCGTCCCACCCCCGGTCTACATCCGGCCAGGTGATGGACGACCGGGGCAGGGGCCATCATGGGGCAGGATCCAACCATCCAGGTGCGGCGCCATGCGTCACGCATCGTCATCGTGGCACTCCTCGGAGTTAGCGTGGCCACGCTCGTCGTGGCTGGACACCAGCCCGTCCCGTCACCGCGTGCCGGGCTGACGCCGTCATCGCGGTGAGCGTGCCTTCGATCGTGGTCATGGCCAGCCGATGCGCTGTCCCACCGCGGGCTCCGGTCAGTACGGACGCCGGGGCGTTCCCGATCATGCTGGGGATCGTCCGCTGTCCGCTGCCGCACTCCTGCTGGCCCGTGATCCTGGGGGTCATGGCGGGCGGAGCGATCCTTCGTCGTCTGGAGGATCTCCCGCTGCTCACGCCGCCAGCGGTCTGAAGCTGGCGGCGAATGCGGCCACGAACGTGCTCTGCCGTTTCCGTGGCCTACGGGATCGTGCTCGTCCTCCGTCGCCGTCCTCGGTCGTGCCCGCTCGTCCCGACAGTGGTGCTCGCGCGTCGTGGTGGCCGAGATCATCGGGGCGGTCGACGATCACCTTCATCATCCGGCGTCTCGGGACCTCCGTGGTCGCGGCTGCTTGCACCCATTCTCTCGGCCCCACCGCTGTGGCTCACGGTCCTGCTCGGCGCCATGATGGTCAGGGTCGGCGACACGCCGCCGAACCGCGGTGGCCTGGCTCCTGCTGGGAGCCGTCTGCCTCTGGATGCTCGGCCGGCACCAGCAGCGCCAGCAGATCGAGCTCGAACAGCTGCGGGCCGTCTCGCACGCGCCCTGCACTCTTCCGCTCATGGGCGACGACGTGCGGTCCCTCCGAGACTTCCTGACCGAGCGCGCCCGACTCGCTCACACACGCGACCGTCCGCCACGGTCGAGGGCGCCCGGAGCGCTTGCCCAGCGCCTCCGCCGCGTCCATGAATCCCGGCGGTGACCTGTGGCTGGCGGTCCATGGACCGGCCGGCGGCCGGCGAGTTGTTCCGTCCCGCCGATCGGCAGCTCCTCGAACGGTTGGCGGCGGTCGGCGGCCTGGCGATGGAGCGGCTGCGACTCACCGAGGAGCTGCGGCACGCCGCCACGCACGATCAGCTCACCGGGGTGTTGTCGCGGCGGGGTCTCGAGCAGCAGTGGGAGCCGGCGACGCGGCGCGCGGCGCGACATGGCCGCTCGCTGGGCGTGGTCTACGTCGACCTCGACCACTTCAAGCAGATCAACGACACGCAGGGCCACGCCGCCGGCGACGCGGTGCTGGTGGACGTGGCGGGGCGCCTGCTGGGGGTCGCGCGCGACGCGGACTTCGTCTGCCGCATGGGCGGGGACGAGTTCCTGCTCGTGGCGGAGGATGTCGCGGGCCCGGCAGCGGTCGACGCGCTGGCGGCCCGCGTCCGAGCCGTCCTGGCCGCCGGGCGACCGATCGCGGCCAGCGTCGGCGCCGCCCTCCACCCCGAGGACGGGGAATCGCTCGACGAGGTCATCACTGCGGCCGACGCCCGCATGTACGACGCCAAGCGTGCCGCCCGCGCGATCAGGTGAGGTCGAGGCCGAAGCCGGTCAGGGCGCGGTCGACCACGGCCACGGGGCCGCCGATGACCCGGCCCTCGTCGCTGGTCGAGGCCACGCGATGCATCCAGTCGCTGGTGGCGGTGGCGAAGCCGCTGCCGCTGCCGTCGATCAGGACCATGGCCTGGCCGAGGCCGGCGACGACCGGGCCCGCGGTGATGGCGTCGGGCCAGTTCGTGCCCGTGGCGCCCCAGACGCGTCGGACGTCGACGCGCCCCGCCCCGCGGAGGTGCTCGAGCACGGCGACGGCGGTGGCGTAGCGGTCCGCGCCCGCCAGGCGCCGGTCCACGCGCAGGTCGGCCACGACCTCCGCGGGGATGGCCACCGGGCCGCCGATCACCGACACGGTGACGCCCTCGAGCAGTCGGGCCGTGGAGGCCGGCAGGGCGTCGGGGCGCGTCGAGCAGCACGGGCTGCGCGGTCGCCGCCCCGAGGTAGGAGCCGACCATCGCGTCGGGCCACTGGCGGCTGGCGACCGGGTGCGCCCCGAGCGCCAGCAGGGCGTGGCGCCCGGTGCCACCGGCCATGACGGTCATGGTCGCCTCGACGACCAGGTCCTGTGCGCCGGTGCGCTCGACGCGGGCGGTGACGACGTGGTCGCCGGTTCCGAGCCGGGCCGTGTCGAGC
Organism: uncultured bacterium; assembly: GCA_963796225.1. Lineage (GTDB taxonomy): Bacteria > Actinomycetota > Nitriliruptoria > Nitriliruptorales > Nitriliruptoraceae > CAWCLK01. The sequence continues at coordinate 50,262 of CAWCLK010000013.1, read as the reverse complement.
AGCTGCGCGGCGTCCCCGCCCGCCGAGCCGGCGAGGTCGTACGGGGCGTACCGCTCTTCGTGGACCGTTCGCCCGTCGATGGAGAAGGCCACCGAGCGGACGCGCCACGGCTCGGCCACGCGCAGCTCGATGGCGACCTGACCGGCGACGGTGGCGCCGTCGAGCGCGACGGTGCCGGTGCGGTCGCGGTCCTGGTGCACGACGAGCTCGGCGTCGGCGTGCTCGGTCGGCGGCGCCCCGTCGACGTGGCCCTGCCCGTCGCGGAGGCGGATGGGGTCGCCGGTCGCGCCGGTGGCGTCCCAGACGGCCTCGGCCACCACGTTGGCGGTGCCGAAGCGGCTGGTCCCGGCGAGGCGCTCGACCGTCAGGCCAGCCCCGCGCAGGGTCGCCTCGACCGCGTCCGAGGGGGCGGAGCCGACCACGATGACGTGGTCGGCGCCCCGCCGCCGGATCTCGTCCAGCACCCGCGGGTCGAGCCGTTCCGGGGCGGTGATCAGCACCGGGGCGTCGTGCACGCCGGCCAGCGGTCCGGCCACCAGCGCGTCGGTGGGGTCGTCGGCGCGCGCCAGCACCACGGTCGTCCCGCGCACGGGCAGCGACCGCGCCAGGGCGATGGCCGTGGCCACGCGGTCCGGGCCGGCCACGCGCTTCACCGGGTCGCTGAACACGACCGAGCCGTCGGCGACGTCGCCCCGCGACAGCGCCGCGGTCAGCGACGGGTAGGGGTTGATGCGGTTGTCGCCGTACGGGTCGACCACGCGGTCGTCGAAGATGTCGAGGTGCAGGTGCGGGGCGGTCTCCTCGGCGTTGCCGGAGTCGCCCATGTAGGCCAGCAGCTGGCCCCGCGCCACGCGCAGGCCCTCGCGGATCCCGGGGGCGTAGACGTGCTCGAGGCCGGCCGCCCCGTCGTCGGTGCCGGGTGTGTCGTTGTTGAGGTGCAGGTACCGGTACTGGCGGCCGTCGTCACCGCACAGCGTCAGGTGCCGGCCCCAGCTGTCCTCGGCGCCCTCGTCGACGTCGCAGACCACGCCGTCGACCATCGCGTACTCCGGCCACATCTTGGCGCCCATGATGTCGGAGGCCTTGTGCTGGCGGGCGCAGCCGTCCCGGCACGCGTCGTAGGTGTCCGAGAACCACGCGTCGGGGCGGGTGGGGAAGGTGACGTCGAGGACCTGCTGGTAGTTCCCGGTGGCCGCGGAGGCGGCCGGGACGGCACCCAGCGGCGTGAGGGCGGCGAGGAGGCCGGCGAGCAGGAGGACGTGACGGCGGACGGACATGACGAGGACCCCGTGGAGACGTGACCTCCTCGTGATCGGCGTCCGCGGCCATCGGCCGTAGCAGGCTGGCCCTCGGACCACCCGGCCGGACTAGCCCGATGTCAGCGGGGCAGTGGACGCGCCCCGTCGCGGGGCAGCACCTCGACGTCGTCGTCGAGCAGCAGGACCGGTTCGCCCGCCCCGACGGCGCGGACGGTGCCGTCCTCGACGAGCACGCCACCGCACTCGGGCAGGCCCCACCGGGGCGTGCCCGGCGGCAGGTCGATGCCGAAGCGGTCGGTGCCGGAGAAGTGGGGGAGGGCGAGCCCGGGCACGACCCCGAGCCCGGCGGCCACCTCGCGGCCGCGGTCCGGGAGCACGGTGTGGCGGCACAGGACCATCGCCCCGGCGCTGGCCCCCCACAGCGTGGCGCCGGCCGCGTGCCGATCGCGCAGGACGTGGCCGACGGTCCCGGCGAGCGCGTCCAGCAGCCGCGACGGGGACCCACCGGGCAGGACGATGAGCGCCGCCTGCTCGAGGTGGGCTGCCGCGGCCTCGGCGTCCTCGAGCGGGTCGGGGGCCACCCCGACCTCGTCGGCCCCGAGCCGGCCGAACCACCGTGCGGCGTTGCGCCCCGTCCGTGCGTAGGCGTCCGCGCCCTCCGCGGCGGCGGGCAGGACCACCACGGGGCCGATGGGGGTCCGCGACAGCACCTCGGCGTCCATGTCTCGGCACGCGGCCCCGAACTCGGCGCCGCCCTGCAGGCAGACCAGTCCCTCCGTCATGGTCGGTGATGGCGGAACAGGTGGCGACCGAGGTCGGCCAGCGTCGGGGTGCCGCACAGGGCCATGGTCAGGTCCATCTCGGCGAGCAGGCAGCGCAGCACGTGTCGGACCCCGTCCTCGCCGGCCAGGCCCAGTCCCCACACGTAGGGGCGCCCCACCAGCACGGCCGACGCCCCGAGCGCGACGGCCTTGACGATGTCCGAGCCCGCTCGGATCCCCGAGTCGAACAGCACCGGCACCTCGCCCTCGACGGCGTCGACCACCGCCGGGAGCGCCGACAGCGCCCCGATCGCCCCGTCCACCTGCCGGCCGCCGTGGTTGCTGACCACGATGCCGTCGAGGCCCACGTCGAGCGCCCGACGGGCGTCGTCGGGGTGGAGGATGCCCTTGACCAGGATGGGAAGGTCGGTCGCGCCGCGCAGCGCGTCGAGGTCGTCCCAGGTCGCCGCACGGTGGCTGAAGATGGATGCCCACCGCAGGATGGCGGCCTGCGGGTCGTCGGCGGGGGGCTGCTCCAGCGGGGCGCAGAAGGCGTCGTCGCTGAAGTAGTTCGCCAGGCCCTCGCCGAACAGGAACGGCAGGTAGGCGGTGTCGAGGTCGCGCGGACGCCATGCCAGCATCTTGGTGTCCAGCGTCACGACGATGGCGTCGTAGCCCGCCCGCTCGGCCCGCTGCACCAGCGAGGTCGCGACCTCCGGCTCGTTGGGCCAGTACAGCTGGAACCAGCGCGGGCCGTCCCCGCAGGCCTCGGCCACCTCCTCGAGCGTGAACGAGGACACCGTCGAGCACACGAACGGCAGGCCCAGCCCCGCGGCCGCGCGGGCCGAGGCCAGCTCGGCCTCCTCGTGCACGATCGACTGCACGCCCACCGGGGCGCACAGCACCGGGGCCGGGAGCTCGCGACCGAGCAGGGTCGTGGACAGGTCCCGCGTGTCGACGTCCACGAGCATGCGGGGGACCAGCTCCCAGTCGTCGAACGCCCGGCGGTTGGTCGCCTCGGTGCGTTCGAGGCCGGCGCTGCCGGCCACGTACCCGAAGGCCCGGTCCGACAGCTCGGCCGCGGGCGCGCTCGACCAGCCCCTCGTAGGTCATCGGCAGCTCGGGCGTCTGGTCCGCCATGCCGCCGAAGTAGAGCTCGTACTGGAACGCCTGCCAGTCGACCGCCATCGTGGCCACTCCCGTCCTCGTGCGTGGATCGTGCAGGCTAGGGAGGAACGCCCCGCCCCACCGTCGAATACCCCATCACATACCACCGGGTATCCATCTTCTCGAGGGAGCGGGCATGAGGGCTCGATCGACCATCGCCACGACGTGCGCCCTGGCGGCGCTGGCCACCGCCAGCCTCGGCGCTGCGCCGACGGCGCCGCTGGACGACGCGCAGGCACCGCTGGACGCCGCGCTGGACGCGGCTGCCACGGCGATCGGGGCGTGCGACGACCTCGACCCGCGGCTGTGCCTGCTGCCCTTCCCCAACGACCAGTTCACGGCGATGGACCCGACCACGCCGACGGGGCGTCGCGTGGACATCTCGCCGTTGGCGACCCCCCGCAACGTGGCCGGGGCGCCCGTCGACACCACCGAGTGGAACCGCAACGACGGGTTCTCGCCCGGGGCCATGATGCTCACCTACGTCCCGGGCCTGGACATGACCGCGACCTTCGGGCTGGACCCGGACCCCGAGACCGGCGTCGGCACCGACAACGACCCGTTCGCGGTCCGTGACGCCGACCCCGACCACCTGCTCGAGGCGCCCGAGCTGTCCATGGCCCCCGACGCCCCGATCGTGCTGCTCGACGCCGACACCGGGAAGCGCCACCCGTACTGGGCCGAGATGGACGAGCACGCCGTCACCATCGCCGACGGCGCGGACCGGGTGCTGATCGTCCGGCCGCTGCGCAACCTCGAGGAGGGCCACCGCTACATCGTGGCCCTGCGCGACCTCCGCGACGCCGACGACGCCGAGCTGGCCGCGCCCGCCCCGTTCGCGGCGCTGCGCGACGGGTGGACCCCGCCGGCCGCCGAGGAGGACGGGAGCTGCCCCGCGCCCGGCAAGGGGCACGGCAAGGGCGCCGGCCAGGGCCGGTGCAAGGACGCGGGCCACGCGGCGTTCCCCGCCCCGGCCGACATCGACCCGGCCCTGCGTGACGCCCGCTACGACGACATCTTCACACGCCTCGACGCCGTGGGCGTCGACGTGGACGACCTGCACCTGGCCTGGGACTTCCACGTCGCCAGCGCCCCCAACCTCGCCGGCCGCGCCCTGGCCATCCGCGACGACGCGTTCGCCCAGCTCGGTGACACCGACCTCGCGAACCAGCAGGTCGAGGGCGAGACCCCGGCCATGACCGTCACCGAGGTGATCGACGGCGAGTCCGACGGGAAGCCCGACACGGACCGTGCACGGCACGGTGACCGTGCCCAACTACCTCACCACGCCGCAGGACGCCCTGACCGCCGAGCAGCTCGGCGCCGCCGAGGACGGCTACGACCAGCTGCCGGCCGAGCTGCGCGACAACGACCCGTTCGTGGGTGACGTGCTCGACCTCGCGGACGAGGTCCCGCTCGTCGCCCCGCAGTCGCGGTTCGTGTACGAGTCGCCGAACCCCGGGCCGATGGACACGCCGATCCAGAACCCGGCGGTCCCCACCCTGGACGCCGAGTTCACGTGCAAGTTCCGCACCGACCTCGCCGACGGGGCCAAGCCCACGCTGTACGGCCACGGCCTGCTCGGCGGGCGCGGTGAGGGCGAGGGCGGCTCCACCAGCGACCTGCGCCGCGGCGGCCACGCCATGTGCGCGGTCGACTGGATCGGCATGGCGACCGAGGACATCACCAACGTCGCGCTGATCCTCAACGACATCTCGTTCTTCCCGTCGCTGGCCGACCGTGCCCAGCAGGGCTTCCTGAACTTCCTCTACGTCGGCCGTGCGCTGATCCACGACGACGGGGCCCGCACGCTGGCCGGCGTTCCAGGACGACGATGGCAACCCGCTGCTGGACACCTCCGAGCTGTTCTACGACGGCAACTCCCAGGGCGGCATCATGGGCGGCTCGCTGACCGCGCTGTCGCCGGACTTCACGAAGGCCGTGCTGGGTGTGCCGGGCATGAACTACTCGACCCTGCTGAACCGCTCGGTGGACTGGGAGGGCGAGTTCATCGACCCGGCCAACCCCGACATCCCCGCCTACGCGTCCTTCAACTACAACGCCTACCCGGACAAGGTCGAGCAGCAGCTGGTGTTCGCGATGCTGCAGATGCTGTGGGACCGCGGCGAGGCCAACGGCTACGCCCACCACATGACCGACGACCCCTACCCGAACACGCCGCCGCACCAGGTCCTGCTCGAGGCCGCCTTCGGCGACTACCAGGTCACCAACCACAGCGCCGAGGTCGAGGCCCGCACCATCGGGGCGAACTTCCTGCAGACCGCCCTCGCCCCCGGGCGCCACTGGGAACGTGACGTCGCGACCGCTGACGGCACCGTGCCCTTCGGCCTCACGCCGTTCGCTCGTGGCACCCGAGGCCGACAGCAGCAGCATGCTCTACGCCCCGAACGGCTCGGCGCTGGTGTACTGGGACTCGGGCAACCCGACCCCGTTCAACGCCAACGTCCCGCCCGCCGACCTCGACGAGGACCCGCACGGCGACCCGCGCAACACCGACTGGTCGTTGCCGGCGAAGCTGACGTTCTACGACGACCGGGGTCCATCGTCGACGTCAGCGACGGCCAGCCGAACTGGACCGACCGCTGCCGCTACGACTACGACGGCAGGCCGGCCTGCTGATCGCGGCTCAGTCGGCGAACCCGACGGCCTGCAGGAAGCGCCCCATCTGCTTGAGGTAGGCGCCCTGCTCGACGTGCAGCACGTGGTTGCCCGGGAACCAGTGCACCTGCGGCTGGTCCCAGTGCCGCCACAGCGCCCGCGCGTGCGAGGGCGGGGCGAGCCGGTCCCCGAGGCCGGCGATGATGAACCGGCGCTCGTGCGGGACGCGGGCGGGCCAGGTCAGCGGTGAGGTCAGCGCCATCGCGTCGCGCAGCTGCTCGATGGTCACCCCCGCCCGGCGCAGTCCGGCCTCGACCAGCCACCCGGCCGGCGCCCACGACTCGACGATGTCGGTCAGCGACGTCACGGGCACGTTGGGGATGGAGAAGCTGAGGCGGTCGTCCACGGCGGCCAGCAGCGACGACAGGTAGCCGCCGAGCGACATCCCGGTGATGCCGACCTGCGGGGCGCCCGAGCGCACGAGGTGGTCCACCCACGCACGCAGGTCGTGCAGCGCGTGCGCCATGGATTCGGTGAGGTGGCTGAACCCGCCGGCGAACAGCCCCTCGCCGCTGTAGTGCCACGGGGCGTCTCGTCGCCGACCGTGGAACGGCAGGGTCACGAGCAGGATGTCGTAGCCGTGGCCGTAGAACCACGGCAGCTGGAAGAAGGCCCGGTTCACCCAGTAGGGCGAGGCCATGAAGCCGTGCACCACCACCAGCGTGGCCCGGGGGCCGTCGGCGTGGGTCCAGTGCTGCGCCCAGGCGGTCCGGTTGCGCTGGTGGTCGAGGTAGGAGACCCGCAGCTCGGGGTGCAGGGGCACGAACGGACTCTCGAAGCGCAACGAGCGCAGCCGCCCGGGCTTCCACGCGCGCGGGAGCGGGGCGTCGCCGGCGACCTCGACCCGGATGTCCGCGGCCGGGGCGGGGAACACCTCGCGAGGATCGTCGTGCGACGCGACCAGGTCGCGGTACAGGGCGAGCCGTGCGGCGTCCCGACGGCTCGCCTCGCGGTCGAGCACGAACGGCCCGATCGTGGTCGCCACCAGGGTGGCCGCCGCCGTGCGCAGCGCCACGTCGGCGGTCGCCGATGCCGCGATGCCGAGCCGCGTGCGCAGCGCGAGCTCGCCGGGTCGCGGGAACGCGTGGGAGACCACGGGGAGGGTGGGGGTGTCTCGGGACATGCGGAACGCTCCGGGAGAAATCGTTCCGTTTCAGGATAGGGGCGGCCCCGCCCCGGCTTCGTCCACCGCCACCACCTGACGCCCCGTCAGATACGCTGGCGCGACGCGCTGGGGAGGCGGGAGCCGTGACGGAGACGCACCACACGTTCTGCCGGATCTGCGAGGCACTGTGCGGGGTGGAGGTCACGGTCGACGACGGCCGGATCACGTCGATCGCCCCGGATGCCGACCACGTCGCCACGGCGGGGTTCGGGTGCGTCAAGGGGATGAAGCAGCACGAGCTGTACCAGTCGCCCGATCGGCTGACCGCCCCGATGAAGCGGGTCGGCGACGAGTACGTCGCCGCCACCTGGGACGAGGCGCTGGCCGACATCGGGTCCCGCATCCGGCGGATCCGCGGGGAGTCCGGTCCCGACAGCATCGCGATGTACATCGGCACCGCCGCCGGGTTCGGGTTCCTGCACCCCGTGTTCGCCAAGGGCTTCATGGATGGGCTCGGCTCGCGCAGCCTGTACTCGTCGGCGACGCAGGACTGCGCCAACAAGTTCGCCGTGTCCACCGAGGTCTACGGGTTCCCGTTCACGCTGGCCTACCCGGACGTGGACCGGCTCCAGACCCTGATCATCGTCGGGGCCAACCCCGCGGTGTCGAAGTGGAGCTTCCTGCAGGTCAGCAACCCGGTCGAGCGACTCCGCGAGATCCGCGGGCGGGGCGGCCGGGTGATCGTCGTCGACCCGCGTCGCACCGAGACGGCCCGGCGTGCCACCGAGCACGTGTTCATCCGCCCCGACACCGACGTGTTCTTCTACCTCGCCTTCCTGCACGAGGTCGTGCGGCGGGGCGCGGTCGACGCCGCCCTGGTGGCCCAGCACACGACCGGCTACCAGCGGGTCGCCGACCTCGTCGCGGAGTGGACGCCCGAGCGGGCCGCCGAGGTCACGCAGGTGCCCGCCGACACCCTGCGCTCGCTCGTCGACGCCTACCTCGACGCCGACGGGGCGGCGCTGTACTGCTCGACCGGCGTGAACATGGGCACCAACGGGTCGCTGGCCTTCTGGCTGCAGGAGGTCATCAACACCGTCACCGGGAACCTCGACCGCGCCGGCGGCACGCTGGTGGGCAAGGGCATCTTCGACTTCCCGCGCTTCATGAAGCGCATCGGGCAGCTGACCGGCGAGGAGACCAGCCGGGTCGGCGGCTTCCGCAAGGTCAACGACGCCTTCCCCGGCGGCGTGCTCGCCGACGAGATCCTCACGCCCGGCGACGGCCAGGTCCGCGCCCTGCTCGTCACCGGCGGCAACCCGGTGATGACGATGGCGAACTCGGGGCGCCTGCGGGAGGCCTTCGGCCAGCTCGACCTGCTGGTCACGCTCGACATCTTCCTCAACGAGACGGGGTCGCTGGCGGACTGGGTGCTGCCCACGACCGCCCCGTTCCAGCGCCCCGACCTGCCCTTCTCCTTCCCGCTCTTCCTCGGCCTGCAGTCGCGCCCCTACCTGCAGGCGACCCGCGAGGTGGTCCCGCCCGAGGGCCTGCAGCGCGACGAGGCGACCATCTACACCGAGCTCGCGCGTGCCTGCGGGGTCAACCTGTTCGGGGCGTGGCCGCTGCAGAAGCTGCTCCAGCGCTCGCTGGCCAAGGACGCGAGGCGGCACCCCGACCGGCTGCCGCGGGTCCCGCAGGAAGCCATCATGAACCTGGTCCTGCGGCTCAGCCGGCAGGGATCCTTCGACGACCTCGCCGCCGAGCCCCACGGCCGCCCCGGCGAGGTGCAGGAGGGGGCGGACTTCCTCGGGGCGCGGGTGCTGACCGACGACGGGAAGGTCCACCTGGCCCCGGACCGCCTGCTCGAGGTCGCCGCCGGGCTCGAGGACACCTTCGCCCGCGAACGCGCCGTCGCCGACCAGCTCAAGCTGATCACCCTGCGGCACGTGCGCACCCACAACTCGTGGACCCACAACGCCGAGGCGTTCACGGGACCGCGCTTCTCCACCAACCACCTGTACCTGCATCCCGACGACGCGGCCGCGCGTGGACTGGACGAGGACGACCTCGCCGACGTCACCACCGACGTGGCCACGGTGCGGCTGCCGGTGCGCCTCGAGCCCGACCTCATGCCCGGGGTGTGCGCGCTGCCCCATGGCTGGGGCCACCAGCACGCCAAGGGCCTGTCGGTGGCCTCACGCACGACCGGGGTCAACGTGAACCTCCTCGCGGCCGACGGGCCCGACCGGATCGAGAAGGTCAGCGGCATGGCCAACCTCACCGGCTTCGTCGTCGAGGTCGCCCCGGCCGCCGGGCCCCAGGACACCGGCGACTGGTCCGGCGTGCCCGCAGCCGCGCTGGAGCCGGCCGGGGACATCTGACCGGTGGACCGCGGCCGTGACGCACCCGTAGCGTCGCGGGCAGTCGTCGGTCGCGAGGACGTCGTCGATGGAGTGGTTCGCCGCCCCCGGGTACGACCTGGCACGCACGCTGGTGCAGCGTGGTGTCGGGGCGATCTACGTGCTGGCGTTCGCCAACGTGCTCATGGAGTGGCGTCCGCTGCTCGGCGACCACGGGTTGCTGCCGGTGTCCCGGGTCGTGGCACGGGTGCCGTTCCGGCGCGCCCCGAGCCTGTTGCACTGGCGGCACGACGACCGCACCGTCATGACCATCGGCTGGACCGGGCTGGTCCTCGCGCTGCTCGTCGTCGCCGGGGTGGTGGCGTGGCTGCCGTCGTGGGCCGCGCTGCTGGTGTGGCTGCTCCTGTGGGTGCTGTACCTGTCGGTGGTCACCGTCGGGCAGATCTTCTACGCGTTCGGGTGGGAGTCGATCCTGCTCGAGGCCGGCTTCCTGGTCGGGTTCCTCGGGGCCGGTGACGTCGCCCCGCCAGTGCTGGTGCTGTGGCTGGTCCGGTGGCTGGTGTTCCGCATCGAGTTCGGGGCGGGCCTGATCAAGATGCGGGGCGATGCCTGTTGGCGGGACCTGACCTGCCTCGACTTCCACCACGAGACCCAGCCACTGCCCGGTCCGCTGTCCTGGCGCTTCCACCACCTGCCGACCTGGATGCACCGGGTCGAGACCGGGTCCAACCACGTCGTCCAGCTCGTCGTCCCGTGGCTGCTGTTCGCCCCGCAGCCGGTCGCGGGCATCGCCGCGGCGGCCATCGTCGTGACCCAGTCGTGGCTGGTCGTGTCCGGCAACTTCGCGTGGCTCAACGCCCTGACCATCGTGCTGGCGCTGTCCGCGATCCCCGACAGCTGGGTCGGTGGGGTGGCCGGGCCGCACCGCCACCCCGTGGTGGTGGGTCGTCCCGGTCGTGGCCGTCGCCGCGCTGGTCGTCGTGCTGAGCTGGTGGCCGGTGCGCAACATGGCCTCGTCGCGTCAGCGGATGAACGCGAGCTTCAACCCCCTGCACCTGGTCAACAGCTACGGGGCGTTCGGCTCGATCACCCGCACGCGCTACGAGGTCGTGGTCGAAGGGACCACCGACGTCGAGCCGGACGCCGCGACGTGGCACGAGTACCAGTTCCACGCCAAGCCCGGCGAGACGGGCCGGCGGCCGCCGCAGCTGGCGCCCTTCCACCGGCGACTCGACTGGTTGCTGTGGTTCGCCGGTCTGTCGCCCAATCCCCAGCGCCACCCGTGGCTGGCGCCGATGCTGGACCGGCTGCTGCGGGCCGACCCGGCCTTCCTGCGCCTCGTCCGCGTGGACCCGTTCGACGGCACCGCCCCGCGGTGGGTGCGCGTGCGGCGCTTCCGCTACCGGTACTCCACTCCCGCGGAACGGCGCGAGACCGGCGACTGGTGGGTGCGTGAGCCCGTCGGCGTCGACGTCCCCCCGAGGTCCGCCCGGACGGGTGGGTGAGGCGCGCCCGGGAGGATTCGAACCCCCGACCTTGCGGGTAGAAACCGCTTGCTCTGTCCAACTGAGCTACGGGCGCGGGAGCCCGCGGAAGCCTACCGGTGCGGCCCTCAGCCGAGCAGCGCCTCCAGCAGCAGCACCGCGACGATCCCCACCGCGATGGTGGCGGCGAGGTTGCGCGTCCGCCAGGCGACCAGGCCTGCCAGCACCCCGGCCACGAGCTCGGGTGACAGCAGCGTGAGCGCCGTCGTCGGGCCGTCGGGGCGCAGCAACGGTGGGATCGCCAGGGCGGCCAGTGCCGCGGCCGGGATCATCCGCAGGACCTCGCGGACCAGCGGGGGCAGCCCGGTCATGCGCCCCGCGAACAGGAAGAACGTGGCCCGGACGGCGTAGGTGACCAGTCCCGCCAGCACGATGGCGATCCAGAACTGCGGCGCCGGGGCGGTCATCGCTCGCCCTGGCACGCGCCGGGCGGTCAGCGACACCAGGGTGCCGACCGCGATGCCGGCCACCGCCCCGGCGAGCATCCCGAGGTTGGACGGCAGGCGGGCCCCCAGTGTGGCGATGGTGGCCGAGGTCACCGCCGCCGCCAGCGTCGGCCGGTCCGTGACGGCCGGTACGAGCATTGCGAGGAACACCAGCGGGACGGCGAACGCCAGCGGCAGGCTGGCCGGCAGCGACGCCCCGACGAGCACCCCGGTGACGGTGGCCAGCTGCCAGGGGAGCCACAGCGTGATCGCCGCCCCCAGGTAGAACCACCACCGTTCACCGGCGGTCAACGGCTGGCGGAACTCGACGATCGAGACGGCGTAGGCCTGGTCGGTCAGCAGGTAGGCGCCGGCCAGTCGTCGGCGCAGTGGCACGTCGGCCATGTGGGGCGCGAGCGAGGCCGCGTACATGAGCATGCGCAGGTTGATCACGAGCACGGTCAGGACGACGACCGCGACCGGGGCGCCGTCACCGAGCAGGGACACCGCCGCGATCTGGGAGGCCCCGGCGAAGATCAGCACCGAGTGGCCGACGGTCTCGACCACGCCGTACCCCGCCTCGGCCGTCACGACGCCGACGGCCAGCCCGAAGGGCACGACCCCCAGCAGCACCGGCGCGATCGTGGTCGCCCCCGCGCGGAACGCGGACGGCACGGTCAGTCGCGTTGGCGGCGCCCGACCATCACCGCGCCGGCGGCCACGGCCGCCCCGAGGGCGCTGAGCGCCCCGCCGCCGGTGTTCGGCGTGTCCTCGACGCCGGTCGGGCCGAGCGCCGTGCCCTCGCCGTCCTCGGTGCCGCCGGACTCGCTCGGCGTGGCGGTGCCGCCCTCGGACCCCTCGTCGGAGGGCGTGGCGTCACTGGGGGTCTCGCCGCTGGTCGGGGTGCCGGTGCCCTCGGTGCCGGTCTGGCCCTCGCTGGCCGTCCCGTCGACGTCGGGTTCCGTCGGGATGAAGGTCTCGCCGGACGACGGGGTCTCGGACGTCGTCGCCGAGGGGCTGGGGCTGATCGGTTCGCTGGGCGTCCCGGTCCCCGTGGCGCCGTCGCTGGGGGAGGAGGTGGTCGTGGGGCCCGCGGCCGGCTCGCCGTCGCCGGACCCACGCAGCGCGACCGCGCCGACCGCGATCGCCAGCACCACGGCGCCGGCGAGCGCGATCAGGGAGGTGGAACGGGCCATGGGAGCGACCTTCGAAGTGGGTGGTGGTGGCACCCGGCTCGCCGGGCAGGGTAGGGCAGTGGTCACCGGCCCCGACACATCCTCCGCACGTCCCCTGACCAGTGTCCAGCTCGCTCCTCCGCTCGCTCGCTCCTCCGCTCGACCTCGGTCGTCGGTTCGCATCCCTCGCGCCCGTCCGGCAGGCTCGTCGCCCCCATCGACCCGCGAGAGGCGCACGCGTGCCCACCGACCGCACCTACGACATCGTCCTGCTCGGCGCCACCGGCTTCACGGGCGGACTCGTCGCCGAGCACCTCGCACGCCGCCTGGCCGGCAGCGGGGCGCGCTGGGCGATCGCCGGCCGGTCGATCGACAAGCTCGACGCGGTCCGCGACCGGGTCGCCACGGTGGGGCAGGAACCCGCGGTCGAGACCGTCGACGTGCACGACCTCGTCGGCCTGCTGCACCTCGCCGAGCAGACCCGCGTGCTGGCCACCACGGTGGGCCCGTACGTCGAGCACGGCGAGCTCGTGGTCCAGGCCTGCATCCGGTCGGGTACCGACTACTGCGACATCACCGGCGAGCCCGCCTTCGTCGACCGCATCATCGACCGGTACGACGGCGATGCGCGCGAACAGGGCGTCCGCGTCGTGCCCTGCTGCGGCTTCGACTCCATCCCCCACGACCTCGGCGTGCGCTTCACCGTCGCCCAGCTCCCCAGCGACCAGCCCATCACGGTCCGCGGGTACGTGCGTGCCAAGGGCCTGCCGTCCGGCGGCACGTGGAACTCGGCGGTCAAGGCCATCGGCGAGACCGACCTTCGCTCGATGGTCGGCGGGTCCGGCAGCGGGTCGCGCGGGTCCTCGACGGGACGGCGCGCCCGGGGGCTGCCCCTGCGGATCCAGCGCGCGAGCGAGCTGGGTGCCTGGGGCGTCCCGCTGCCCACGATCGACCCCGCCGTGGTCCTGCGCTCGGCCCGGGCCCTGGACGCCTACGGGCCCGACTTCCGCTACGGCCACTACGCCCACGTCGAGCAGGCGGCCACCGTGGCCGGCATGGTCGGCGGGGCCGGTCTGCTGATGGGCCTGGCCAAGGTCGGTCCCACCCGCGACCTGCTGCTGCAAGCTGCGCCAGTCCGGCGAGGGACCGTCCGAGGCCCAGCGCGCGTCCGGCTGGTTCCAGTGCACCTTCCTCGGCGAGGCGGCCGACGGCCAGCACGTCACCACCCGCGTGTCCGGCGGCGACCCCGGCTACACCGAGACCGCCGTCATGCTGGGCGAGACCGCACTGTCGCTGGCCCAGGACGACGACCTGCCCGAGGTCGCGGGCGTGCTCACCACGGCCCAGGCCTTCGAGGGCGGGGCGCTGCAGCGCCGCCTCGAGGACCAGGGCATGCGCTTCGAGGTCCTCGACCGCAGCTGACCGCCCGCGCCTGGGAACTGGGCTCCGTCCCAGTTTCTGTCCCACGGGGCGCGTGTCCGCCACTCGGCCGGACAATTCTGGACTCGAGTCCAGAATCTGCCGCACCGTCAGGTGCCCTCGACCCGGTACCAGTCGCCGAGCGGCCACCCGAGCACGTCCAGGCCGTCGGCGAGGTGGTCGGCGGCGCGCAGCGCCGTGGCACGAGGGTCGCGTGACGGTGTGAGCACGGCCGTGATCCGCGTGGTGCTCGGACGTCGCTCGCGGGTCCAGCCCAGTGGCCACGACGCGTCGTCGGCCAGGCGCCGTGCGCGGGTGCCGTGCAGCGCGAGCGCCAGCTCGACGTCGTGCCCGACCACGCCCCGCTCCCGGGCCGGCCGGACCACCCACCGGCAGAGCAGGTCGCTGTTGAGCCACCCGGCGAAGCGGTTGAGCCGTGAGCCGGGCCGGCGCGACACGCCCGTTGCGGGGCGCACGACCGGCCCGTCCTCGCCGGCGACGACGGCGCGCGCCAACAGGTCGCGCGTCCACGCGTGGGGCGCTCCCGGCAGCGGGGCGTCCCAGGCGACGTGGGTGAGGTCGACGGCCTCCTCGTGCCATCGCGGCTCGCTGGACTCGCCCCAGCCCGTGCCGCCCATGCGCGTGCGGGTGGAGGGCCGCGTCATGCGCGAGGTCGACGGCGAGGCGGCGGGCGGGGCGGGGCGGGGCCGCGGTTCGAGCAGGACCGCCAGGGCCTGCTGCAGCCGGTGGAAGTCGGCGGGGTCGCCGCCGGCGTCCGGGTGGGCGGTGCGGGCCAGCCGACGGTAGGCACGGCGCACCTCGTCGGCGCTGGCGTGGGCGCCGACGCCGAGCAGGGCGCGGGCCTCGGCTGGCGACGTCATGGCCTCGACGCTACCGGCCGGTCCCGGACCGCACCCCGTAGACGTGGCCGTCGCGCGAGCCCACGTAGATGCCGCCGCCCCACACCGCCGGCGTCGACTCGATGCAGCCGCCGGTGGGCACCCGGACCTCCCAGGTCTGCACGGGGCGCGCGGGGTCGCCGAGGTCGTAGGCGCGCAGCCGGCCCTGGTCGCACAGCCCGACCAGCAGCGTGCCGTCCACCACGACCGGGCTGGACCACTCGTGGTAGCCGATGCGCTCGCGGTGGACGACCGCCCCGGTGTGACGGTTCACCACCAGCAGCTCGCCCGGGTGGGTGGTCACGTAGAGGTGGTCGCCGTGGATCGCGGGCGTGGCCCAGATGCCGCCGTCCTCGTCCGCGGGACCGGTCTCGCGGGGCGGCACCGGGACGCCCCACAGCCGCGGGTCGTCGGGGTGCGACGGGTCCAGGGCCACGAGCTGGCCGACCTCGCGGGCCCGCGGCAGGCGCCGTTCGTACTCGACCGCGGCGTAGAGGATGCCGTCGGGCCCGGCCACGAGGGTGGCGTCGGCGTCGTCGCCGAGCCAGTAGCGGAACACCCGCGGCATGTCGCCCGACCGGACCGCGGACAGGTCGAAGCCGGACACCAGCCCGCCGGAGTTGACCACGTAGGCGACGTCGCCGACCACAGACGGGCGAGCTCTCGATCGAGACGTTGCCGTCGCCGACGTCGTCGAACAGCTGCTCGTCGAAGCCGGGGGCCTCGGCCAGCACCACCGGGGCGACCTGGACCAGGCCGTCGGCGCCCACGGTCCGGTGCAGCTCGACCACCCGGAACCACGAGTCCTCGCCGCCGACGACGAGGAGCCCGTCGACGATCACCCCGTTGCCGTCCCAGTCGTTGTTCCACACGCCCTGCGGGTGCGGGTCCAGCGCGAACAGCTCGGTCGGCACGTCCCGGTCCAGCGCGATCACGCGGTAGTGGTTGTCCCGCGAGCCCGTGTAGAGCAGCGGGAACCCGTCCGGGTCCAGCGTCACCGAGCCCTTGATGAGGTCGCCCGTCGGGAACGGTGGCCGCGTCGGGCGTCCCGTGGCCGCGTCGAGGAAGTGCACCTGCCGGTCGTAGGCCCCGACGATCACCTCGGTGACGCCGTCGGGGCGCTCCCACACCACCGGCTGGCCGGTCCAGCCCGTGCCGCACCACTCCTTGGTCTCGCCAGCGGCGGTCGACTGCGAGCACAGCCGGCGGTCGTCGGCCGGGAACTGCCAGGCGATCACCGGGTCCTCGGGCAGGCCCTGCCCGTACCACGACCGGGTGGGGTTGCCCCGGAACATGGTCAGGCCGGCGACGGTGCCGTACGGGGCGCCGTGGCCGGCCAGCGACGGGGCGACGCTCTCGGTCGGGCTCGGCGAGGCCGGGGCGGGATCGCTCGCGGTGGCGGTCGGCGCGGGGGAGGAGGGCGCCTCGCTCGCGTCTGCGGGGGGCACCGGGGCGGCAGCCGGCTCGGCCGCCCCGCCGGCCGGGTCGGTGACCAGGCGCACGCTGGCGACGACGGTCATGGTCGCGGCCGCGACCAGTCCGGTGACCAGCAGCGGTGCGATCCACCGCCTCGTCGATCGTGCCATGCCCCGTGCCTCGCGCTCGTGACGCCCGGGGGAGCTTCGATGCTCCCCCGGGGTCATGGAGCGGGTGACGGGAATCGAACCCGCATAGCCAGCTTGGAAGGCTGGAGCTCTACCATTGAGCTACACCCGCGGGTGTGGTCGGGGCGGCCGGATTCGAACCGGCGACCTCGGCGTCCCAAACGCCGCGCGCTAACCAAGCTGCGCCACGCCCCGGCACGAGCCGGGAGGCTAGCCGACGACGGCATGCCCCATCGTGCACCGGGCCGGCCGCACGCGCGGGGCGCTCGGATGGACACTGGGCGAGCGCCGTGCCACCCTTGCGCGTCCGGCGCCCCGCGGCCGCGCACGCCTGCACGCGTGCCCACCTGGTCCGCTGCGCCCCACCTCGCACACGACGAGCGCGCCCCGCGCTCCCGGCCGCCCCGCAGCGCCCCGCACCACACCCCGCGCCGCCACCGGTCGACTCCCGCCGAGCGCCCACGCCCAGAAAGCCACCATCACATGAAGACCACCGTCGAGACCATCGACCAGGTGACCGTGAAGCTCACGGTCGAGGTCGAGCCCGAGCGCGTCAAGAAGGCCTTCGACGCCGCGGCCAAGGAGCTCGCCAAGCAGGTCAGCCTGCCCGGGTTCCGCCCCGGCAAGGCCCCCCGCCGGCTGCTCGAGCAGCGCTTCGGCCAGGGCGCCATCGCCCAGGCCGCGATGGAGGACTCGCTGTCGGAGTACTACGCCGAGGCGCTGCAGGCCGAGGAGATCACCCCGGTCGCCCAGCCCGAGGTGGACGTCGAGACCTTCGACGAGGCCGATGGCTGCACGTTCACGGCCGAGGTCGAGGTGCGCCCCGAGTTCGAGGCCCCCGACCACACCGGCATCCAGGTCAGCTACCCGCTGTGGGACGTCGACGACGAGGCCGTCGACGAGCAGCTCCAGCAGCTGCGCGAGCGCTTCGCCGAGGTCGACGAGGTCGAGCGCGCCGCCCAGACCGGCGACTACGTCACCCTCGACCTGTCCGTGTCGGTGGGCGGCGAGGAGCTGACCGACTCCAGCGTCGAGGACGCGCTGTACGAGGTCGGGTCGGAGGGCGTGACGCCCAAGCTCGACGAGGAGCTGGTCGACCGCATGGCGGACGACGAGTTCACCTACACCGACAACCTCCCGGACGAGTTCCCCGACCACGGGGGCGAGGAGGCCGAGTTCACGGTCACCGTCAAGGACGTGCGCGCCAAGACGCTGCCCGAGCTCGACGACGACTTCGCCGCCACGGCCAGCGAGTTCGACACCATCGACGAGCTGCGAGCCGACGTCCGCAACAACCTGCTCAAGCGGCGGGTGCAGGAGGCCAACCACCAGGTCCGGGGCGACGTCCTCGAGGCCTACCTGGCCACCGTCGACATCCCGCTGCCGCCCGCGATGATCGACGACGAGGTCGAGCAGCGCCGCCACCAGCTCGAGCACCAGGCCGAGCAGTACGGCATGACGCTCGACGACCTGTTCGCCGCGGACGACACCGACAGCGAGACGTGGGAGAACGACGCCCGCGAGCACGCCACGACCTCGGTCAAGGCTCGCCTGGTCCTCGACCAGCTCGCCGAGCAGCTCGAGGTCGACGTCCAGCCCCAGGACGTCAACGACGAGATCGTCCGCCACGCGATGCAGATGGGCGCCGACCCCAACCAGGTCGCCCAGGTCATCCAGCAGCAGGGCACCCTGCCCGCGCTGATCGGCGACATCCTGCGTCGCAAGGCGCTGGACGCGATCATGGACGAGGCCACGCTCGAGGGCGGCCCGTCCGACGACGTGCTGGCCGAGCTCGGCCTGCTCGAGTCCGACGAGGACGAGGCCACGGCGGCCGCGCCGGCGGACCTCCCGGCTGCCGAGGCTGACGAGGACACCTCCGAGGACACCTCGGACGACTCCAGCGACGACAGCTCGGACGACTCCAGCGACGACTCCGACGACGGGGACGCCGAGGAGGAGTGACCGGCGACCGCGACGGTCGCGGCTACAGCCAGACGGTCTCGGTGCGCGGGTCGAACGCGTTGGTGGACCCGTGCACCACGACCTGGGTGCCGTTGGGCACCTGGGACGCCAGCCACAGGGCATCGGCCCGCGGCAGGCGCACGCAGCCGTGGCTGGCCGGGTAGCCGGGCACCGAGTTGGAGCCGTGGATGGCCCAGCCCTCGTGGAAGTACATCGGGTCGTACATCGCCCCGAGGTCACCCTCGCGCAGGCCGCTGATGCGCCGCTGGATCGTGAACGTCCCCACCGGGGTGTCGGCGCGGGCCACCCTCCCGTCGGGCCACGTGTAGACCTCCCCGCTGCCCGACGACGCGTTCAGCGTGCGCGCGAGCTGCCCGCCGAGCACCACGTTGACGACCTGGCGGTCGAGGTCGACCTCGACCCGGGTCGGGGCGCCGCCCACCAGCGGGGCGGGGGCGGGCGTCTCGATCGCGGCCAGGGTCTGGGGGCCGATCGCGCCGTCCCGTGACAGCCCGTTGACCTTCTGGAACGCCATGACCGCGGCGGCGGTCGCCGGACCGGCCTCGCCGTCGATCGCCCCGGCGTAGTAGTGGTGGGCCGCCAGGACCTCCTGCACGCGGGTCACCTCCGCGCGGCGCCGGGCCTGCTCCTCGGCCTTCCGCCGGGCCTCCTCCTCGGCGCGCTGGCGGGCCTCCTCGTCCGCCAGGCGCTGCGCCTCCGCCTCGGCCTCCAGGCGCGCCTGCTCCGCCGCCTCGTCGGCCGCCCGGCTGGCGGCCTCCTCGGCGTCGGCCTCGGCCTCGGCCGCCGCCGTCACCTCGGATGCGTCCTCGGCGGCGGTGGGGCCGTCCGTGGGGACCGGGTCGGCGGGGGCGGACACCCCGGTGGAGCACCCGGCCAGCAGCCCGGCGAGGACGACGAGGGCGGGCAGGACAGGGCGGCGGGGCGTGGTCATGCGGCGAGGATGCCATGCCGGCCCCGCGCATGGCGGGTGCGTCGCCACGGCTCACATCACGCCCCGCCATGCGCACACCTCGCTACCTTCGCAGGCCAGTCACCGCCAGCGACAAGGACGCGTCCGTGGCCGAGCTGTCCACTCCCGGCGGGTTCGCTCCGCCGAGCCCGATGAACTACCTGGTCCCGACGGTCATCGAGCAGACCAACCGGGGCGAGCGGGCCTTCGACATCTACTCGCGCCTGCTCCAGGAACGCATCATCTTCCTGGGCACGCCGGTCAACGACGAGATCGCCAACCTCATCATGGCGCAGCTGCTGCACCTCGAGTCGGACGACCCGTCCAAGGACATCCAGCTCTACATCAACTCGCCCGGTGGCTCGATCACGGCGCTGTTCGCCATCTACGACACGATGGAGTACATCGGCTCCGACGTGCAGACGATCTGCCTCGGGCAGGCCGCGTCCGCCGCGGCCGTGCTGCTCGCGGCCGGCGCCAAGGGCAAGCGGTTCATCCTGCCGCGCTCGCGCGTGCTGCTGCACCAGCCCTCCGGCGGTGCCGAGGGCCAGGCCGGCGACATCGAGATCCAGGCCCGCGAGATCCTGCGCATGCGCGACGAGCTCAACGAGATCCTCGCCGAGAAGACCGGCCAGACCGCCGAGAAGATCGAGCGGGACACCGACCGCGACTTCATCCTGAACGCCAAGGAGGCCCTGGAGTACGGGATCGTCGACGCGATCATGAACCCGCGGGACAAGGAAGGCCGCAAGGTCCGCTAGTCGCGGCTCGGCCCCACGTCCGGCGTCGCTCTGTACCATCGAGTGCGCGCGCCGATCCGCGTGACGAGGGAGACGACCAGCACATGGCCAAGTTCAGCGAGAGCGGCGAACTGCTCAAGTGCTCCTTCTGCGGCAAGTCCCAGAAGCAGGTCAAGAAGCTGATCGCCGGCCCCGGCGTGTACATCTGCGACGAGTGCATCGACCTCTGCAACGAGATCATCGAGGAGGAGCTCGCCGAGCCGGGCGAGCTGGGGCTCGAGGAGCTGCCCAAGCCCAAGGAGATCTACTCCTTCCTCAACGACTACGTCGTGGGCCAGGACGCCGCCAAGAAGACCCTCGCGGTCGCGGTGTACAACCACTACAAGCGCATCCAGGTCGGCGGGACCACGCGCGGTGACGACGTCGAGCTGCAGAAGTCCAACATCCTGCTGCTCGGCCCGACCGGCTCCGGCAAGACGCTGCTGGCCCAGACGCTGGCCCGCCTGCTCAACGTCCCGTTCGCCATCGCGGACGCCACGGCGCTGACCGAGGCCGGCTACGTGGGCGAGGACGTCGAGAACATCCTCCTCAAGCTGATCCAGGCCGCCGACTTCGACGTGAAGAAGGCCGAGACCGGGATCATCTACATCGACGAGGTCGACAAGATCGCCCGCAAGTCCGACAACCCGTCGATCACGCGGGACGTGTCGGGCGAGGGCGTCCAGCAGGCGCTGCTGAAGATCCTCGAGGGCACGGTGGCCTCGGTGCCGCCGCAGGGGGGCCGCAAGCACCCCCACCAGGAGTTCATCCAGATCGACACGGGCAACATCCTGTTCATCTGCGGTGGGGCCTTCGCCGGGCTCGAACGGGTCGTCGAGCAGCGCATCGGCCGCAAGGGCGTCGGCTTCGGTGCCGACGTGCGCCACGCCCGCGACAAGGACCTCGGCGAGCTGCTCGGCAACGTGCTGCCCGAGGACCTGCACTCCTACGGCCTGATCCCCGAGTTCATCGGCCGCCTGCCGATCGTGTCCTCGGTGGAACCGCTGGACCACGACGCGCTGGTGGACATCCTCACCTCGCCCAAGAACGCGCTCACCAAGCAGTACAAGCGCTTCTTCGAGTTCGACGGCGTCGAGCTCGAGTTCGAGGACGAGGCCCTGCAGGAGATCGCCGACCTCGCGGTCCTGCGCCAGACCGGGGCACGCGGGCTGCGGGCCATCCTCGAGGAGGTCCTGCTGTCGACCATGTACGAGCTGCCGTCGCGCGACGACGTCAAGACGTGCGTGATCACGGCGCAGGCCGTCAAGGAACGCGCCAACCCGACGCTCGTGCCGCACGGGGCCGCCCTGCGCGAGATCACCGACGGGCCGGCCGAGCGCTCGGCCTGACGCGCCCATCTCGGTGAGCATCGACCGCGACGCGATCGCCGCGACGGCGGACCACCTGCGCCCGTACGTGCGCCGGACTCCCGTGGTCGAGGTCGAGGCCGGGGCGGTGGCCGACGTGCCCGTGATCTGCAAGCTCGAGCAGCTGCAGGTCACCGGCACGTTCAAGGCGCGGGGCGCGTTCGCCACCCTGCTGGCCTCCGACCGGGACGAGGTCGCCATGGCGTCGGGCGGCAACGCCGGGGCGGCCTTCGCGTACGCGGCGGGGCGGCTCGGGCGCCGGGCCACCGTGTTCGTGTCGTCGCTGTCGCCGCCCGCCAAGATCGACCGCATGCGGGGCTACGGCGCCGACGTGCGCGTGGTCGAGGGCGACTACGCGGCCGCGGCTCGGGCCTGCGAGGAGCACCTGGCCACCCACGACGTCCTCGCCGGGCACGCCTACGACCGGCCCGAGATGCTGCTCGGGGCCGGGACGATCGCGCGGGAGCTGGCCGAGCAGGCCGACCTCGACACGCTGCTGGTCGCCGTCGGCGGCGGTGGGCTGATCGGCGGGATCGCCAGCTGGTTCCGGGACGACGTGCGCGTGGTGGCCGTCGAGACCGAGGGCACCCCGACCCTGCACCGCGCCCTGGCGGCCGGCGAGCCGGTCGACGTCGAGGTGTCCGGCATCGCGGCCTCGGCGCTGGGGGCGGGGCGCGTCGGCGAGCAGGTCTGGGCCGTCCGACACTGGATCGCCGACAGCGTGCTCGTGCCCGACGAGGCGGTCGCCGACGCGCAGCGGGTCCTGTGGGAGCAGCTGCGCCAGGTCACCGAGCCGGGCGGCGCCGCCGCGCTGGCCGCACTGCGCTCCGGCGCCTACCGCCCCGCGGACGGCGAACGCGTCGGGGTGCTCGTGTGCGGGGCCAACACCGACCCGGCGACGCTGGCCTGACCGCGGCCGCTCAGATCCCCATCTCGGTGGGGATGGCCGGCGGCCGCTTGAACCCGGCGGCCACGGCCGCGGCGATCGGCTGCAGGAGCTGCCACAGGCGCCGGGTGTCGTCCTCGCCGAGCTGCTCCCACGGGGCGCCGGCCGCCTCGTCGGTCCGGTCCTCGATGTCCTGGCGGTAGGCCATCCCGGCGGTGGTCAGCCCGTCCTCGTCGGCCAGCCCCCGGGCCCGCAGGCCGGCCACGGCGCCGTCCCATGCGTCCTCGTCCCACAGCCGGGTGGCCTGCAGGAAGCGACGGCTGACGACGTCCTGCCACCCGGTGTAGAGGACCAGCGCCTCGACCGGGGACAGCCCCGCCGCGGTGAGGATGGCGACGTGCCCGTCCCCGCGGTACTCGCGCAGGGTGGTCAGGGCCTGCCACAGGTCCGCCAGCGCGAGGCCGGACGCGGGCACGCGGGCGTTGCCCGCCGCGAGCGGCCGACCGCCGAGGAAGACGCCGTCCATGGCGCGTCGGGCCAGCGCGGTCGCCTCGGCCACCGCGTCGTCGCTGACCTCGGCCTCGTCCAGCAGACGCGCCCAGCAGGCCTGCATCGCCTCCGCCCGGGCGGCCAGCACCTGCGCCGGGCTGGCGATCGCCCACGCCGCGGGCAGGCCCAGGTCGATCATCGCCGGGTTGAAGTTGAAGAAGCACGCGGCCACCGGGCCGGGCCCCACGGCCCCCAGCGGGGCCGCCCGTCCCGCCGTGTAGCCCTGCGCGACCGGGTCGAGCCCCAGCGCCTCCCACGCCCCCGAGACCTCGTCGGCGAAGTAGGCGATCGTGTGCGCGGGCTCGATGAGCTGGTGCATGGCGCGGGCGAGCTGTGCGGGGGTCGGCACGTCGGGTGCTCCGGGTCGCGGGAGGTGGCAGGCTAGGCGGGGACCGAGGGACGACCCGGAGGAGACCGTGGCACTCGCACGCTGGCAGGGCCTGTGCATCGACGCGACCGACGCCGGTCGGCTCGCCGACTTCTGGGGGGCGGTGCTGGGGCTGGCCGTCGAGCACGAGGAGGGTGGCGACGCGGTGCTGCGGGGCGCACGCCCCGAGGAGGCCATCTGGGTCAACACGGTGCCCGAACGCAAGACCGTCAAGCACCGGGTGCACCTCGACCTCGACGCCGCCCTGATCGACCCCATCGTCGACCTCGGCGCCACCGTGCTGCTGCCCGCCAGCGAATCCGGGTTCCCCTGGACCGTCATGGCCGACCCCGAGGGCGGCGAGTTCTGCGTCTTCCTCCGGGAGGGGCATCCGACCGACCCACCGGCGAGCCGGTACGAGCTGGCCGTCGACGTCGACGACAGCGAGACCTCCGAACGGCTGGCGGGCTGGTGGGCCGACGTCCTCGGCGGCCGGCGGGTCGACGACGGCCGCGGCTTCTGGTGGATCGAGGACGTCCCCGGCCTGCCCTTCGAGACCATCGACTTCGCCCCCGTGCCCGAGGGCAAGCTCGTCAAGAACCGCGTCCACTGGGACGTGACGTGCGACGACCACGTCGAGCTGGTGGAGCGGGGCGCGACGGTGCTCGCCGTCCCCAGCGAGCAGACTCCGTGGTTCGTCATGGCCGACCCCGCCGGCAACGAGTTCTGCGTGTTCGCGTCCTGATCGAGGCTCGGGCGGGCTCCGGGAGTGCTGGACCCCGTCGCTACCCTCGGCGGGCCAGTGACGCCCACGCGAACGAGCACCCCCGTGACCGAGCTGTCCACCACGTACGACCCCGCCGCGACCGAGGCCGACCTCTACGCGGACTGGGTCGAGGCGGGGCTGTTCCACGCGGAGCCCTCCGACGACGGCGAGCCCTTCGCGATCGTCATCCCGCCACCCAACGTGACGGGCGCCCTGCACATCGGGCACGCGCTGACGAACGCCATCGAGGACGCCATGATCCGGCGCGCTCGCATGCAGGGGAAGAACACCGTCTGGGTGCCCGGCATGGACCACGCCGGCATCGCCACCCAGAACGTCGTGGAGAAGCAGCTCGCGGAGGAGGGCCTGACCCGGCACGACCTCGGACGCGAGGCCTTCATCGCCCGTGTCTGGGAGTGGAAGGAGCAGTACGGCGGGGTGATCCTCGACCAGCTGCGGCGCCTCGGCGCGTCGCTGGACTGGGAACGCGAGGCCTTCACCTTCGACGAGCCGCGCTCCCGCGCCGTGCGCGAGGTGTTCGTCGGCCTGCACGAGCAGGGCCTGATCTACCGCGGCAACCGCCTGATCAACTGGTGCCCGCGCTGCGCGACCGCGCTGTCCGACATCGAGGTCGAGCACGAGGAGATCACCGGCGAGCTGGTCTCGTTCACCTACCCCTGGTCGGACGCGGACGGCACCGACGGCATCACCGTGGCCACCACCCGGCTCGAGACGATGCTCGGCGACACCGCCATCGCCGTGCACCCCGAGGACGAGCGCTATCGCGACGTGATGGGACGCACCGTGCGCCACCCGTTCCTCGACCGCGACATCCCGGTGGTCGCCGACGACTACGTCGACCCCGAGTTCGGTTCCGGCGCGGTCAAGATCACGCCGGCGCACGACCCGAACGACTACGAGCTCGGCCAGCGGCACGACCTCGAGCAGATCGACGTCATGACCGACGAGGCGACGATCAACGAGGCCGGCGGCCCCTACGCGGGCCTGGACCGCTTCGAGGCCCGACGCGCGATCCGCGAGGCCCTCGACGAGCTCGGCCTGCTGGTGAAGCACGAGGACTACGTGCACCAGGTCGGCCACTGCTCGCGCTGCGGCACGATCGTCGAACCGCGGCTGTCCGACCAGTGGTTCCTCGAGGTGCGCCCGCTGGCCGACAAGGCCGCGGGCGCGGTCCGCGACGGCGCCACCCGCCTGCTGCCCGAACGTTTCACCGCCTCGTTCCTCGACTGGCTCGACAACCTCCACGACTGGTGCATCTCCCGCCAGATCTGGTGGGGCCACCGCATCCCCGCGTGGTACTGCCCGGACGGGCACGTGACCGTGTCGCGGGACGACGCGACCGCCTGTGCCGAGTGCGGGGCGACCGACATCCACCAGGACGAGGACGTGCTGGACACCTGGTTCAGCTCGCAGCTGTGGCCGTTCACGGTGTTCGGGTGGGAGAAGCCGGGCGACACCACCCCCGAGCTGGACACCTGGTACCCGACCGCGGTGCTCGAGACCGGGTACGACATCAACACCTTCTGGGTGTCCCGGATGCTGATGATCGGGCTGTGGTTCCTCGACGAGGTGCCCTTCCACGTCATCTACAACCACGGGATGGTGCGCGACCAGTACGGCAAGAAGATGTCGAAGTCGTTCGGGAACGTGATCGACCCGATCGAGTTCATCGACAGCCACGGCGCCGACGCGCTGCGGTTCAGCCTCTTCCAGCACACCTCGCCGGGCACCGACGTGCCGCTGGCGCCCGAGTGGGTCGAGGGCGCGCGCCGGTTCGCCAACAAGCTCTGGAACGCGGCGCGCTTCGCCATGGGCACGCTGGACGGCACGCGCCCCGGCGACCTGCCGCCCGCCGAGGACCTGACGCTCGAGGACCGCTGGATCCTGTCGCGGCTCGAGGCCACCCGTGCCGAGGTCGACCGGGCCTTCGCCACCTGGGACATGGCCAAGGTCAGCGAGCGGCTCTACCACTTCACCTGGGACGAGCTGGCCGACTGGTACCTCGAGGCCGTCAAGGGCCGCATGTACGGCGACGACGAGGCAGCGAAGGCCACCGCCCGCGCCGTGCTGGCCCGCGTCCTCGACGACCTGCTGCGGATGCTGCACCCGCTGATGCCCTTCGTGACCGAGACGCTGTGGCGGGCCCTGACCGGGGCACCCGGCGGCACCGAGTCGCTGATGGTCCAGGCGTGGCCGACGGCCGTCGCCGACCGCGACGAGGCGGTCGAGTCCGACTTCGGCGTCGTCCAGGACCTGGTCACCGAGGTGCGCCGCTTCCGCAGCCAGAACGACGTGCGTCCCTCGGCGCGCTTCCCGATCACGGTGGCCAGCTCGCGTCGTGACGTGCTCGACGCGCAGTCGCACCTGGTCGAGGCGCTCGCCGGGCTCGAGCGCATCGACCTCGTCGACACCATCGCCGACGAGCCGGGGACCTCGCGGATCCAGTTCGCGTCCGGCGACGCCCAGGTCGCCCTGGCCGGCCTGATCGACGTCGAGGCCGAGCTCGCCCGCCTGCGCAAGGAGCGCGACAAGGCCACCGGCGACCTCGAGCGGGCCCAGGGGAAGCTCGCCAACGAGTCCTTCGTGGCCAAGGCGCCCGAGCACGTCGTCCAGGGCGAGCGCGACCGCGTCGCCGAGCACGAGAAGGCCATCGCCGACCTCGACGCCCAGATCGCCCAGCTCGAGGCGCTGGAGGGCTGAGCCCGGTCGCCCACGTCGCGGACGCCGCGGCCTCATCGCTCGACTGACCCGGCCGGTCCACGCGCGTCCGCCCGAGCGCCGCGCGGGCGCTCGGGGGACGGGATGATGGGGCGGTCAGGCGGGGACGGCGTCGTGATGGTCGATCAGGTCGGTCAGGTCGTCCAGGGGCAGGCGGGGCGGGCCCGGGTCGGGCACGTCGGTCAGGTCGCGGCGGGGCGGGGCGAGCGTGATCCGCCACCCGTGGCGCCGGTGGCGCCAGACGGTGGTGCCGTCGCGGGCCCGGTGGACGGTCCACTGCTTGGAGGTCTTGTGGTTGTGCCAGCGTCTGCCGAGCGGCTGCAGGTTGTCGACGTGGGTCGCCCCGTCGGGCCAGGCTCGGACGTGGTCGAGGTCGGCACGCCGCACCGGGGTGGTCCCGTCGGGGTCGCGCACGGCCAGGTCGCGGGCCCAGATGGCCTCGCGCAGCCAGCCCGGGGCGACCCGTGTGCGTGTGCCCACGCCGACGACCTGGCCGCAGTCGTCCAGCACGACCGTGCGCAGGTCCGCGCCGCGTTCGTCGACCAGCCGTTGGAGTGTGTCGGCGGAGACCTTCATCCGGCCGCCTGCCAGTGTGGTGAGCAGCCAGCCGGGCGTGCGGGTCTGGTCCAGCAGCGCGTCGAGGTCGATGGTGGCCAGGAGCATGGGTCGGGGCGGGGCGACCTCCGCGTCCGAGGCGTCGGGGCGGCCGGCGAGGGCGTCCTCGCACAGGCCCAGCAGCCGGTCGGCCATCGCCCGGCCGTGCTGGCGGGTCATGGCACGCCGGCGTGCGTCGAGCTGGTCGAACGCGGCGTCGACCGCGTCGTCGTCGGACAGGTCACCGGGCACCGCGACCGGCGGGCCCAGCGGGGCGTCGAGCGCCTCGGCCAGCGTGGCGAACCCGACCGTGTCGTACTCGCCGTAGATGCTGCCGCCCCCGAACAGGTTCGGCTGCAGGCTCAGGAACCGGTCACGCTCGGCCGCGGCCGCGGCCCGCTCCAGACGGGACGGCTGGTGGGCGTCGACCCACTGCCACACGTCGGCGACGAGCGCGTCCGGTTCCCAGTCCCGATGACGCAGCATCGCCCCGCTGACCAGGTCGTCAAGCTCGCCCCGCCGGCCGACCGGTACGCGTCGGGCTGCGCGGCAGATGGCCGCGGTCTGCGACCACGACAACCACCGGTCCGCCAGCCCGGTCAGCGTCGCGGGCATGTCCCGCAGGGCATCGACCGCGCCGAGCACATCGCGGGCCTCGCCGCGAGTGCACCGCGCCTGGTACTGCAGCCAGACGTGCAGCGACATCCCGCCGGTCAGCGTTGCGAGCTCCTCGTCCTGCGACGTCGTGACCAGCAGCCGGACCAGCTCGCCCATGTCACGGTCGCGACGCTCGGCCAGCTCGGCGACCCGGTCGAGCCGCCCGACTGTCGGGGAGGCCGGTGGCGCCGGGGCGTAGACCGCCCCGACCTCGGCGGCCAGCCGGGGCAGGGACTCGGTGCGGGGCTCCATCAACATGCCCACACCGTACGAGGAGGGTGTGACGTCGAAACCCCCGAATCCGATGTCTGTGGACGACTACGGGCGATTCGCGCATCGCCGGTCCGGAGGCCGCACGGCGCCCCGCCACGCCCACGTGACGCTCCGATGGTGAGCCGTCACGCCACCCAGAGCGCCCCGACCGCGTGCCAGCCGAGCGTCAGCACCCCGCCCCCGACCGCGACCCAGAGCCCGGCACGCGCCAGGGGCGTCCGACGGGCGAGCACGACCAGCGCCCCGATCAGCGCCCCGACCCACAGGGTCCGCAGCGCCAGGCCGAGGGTGGGGCCGGCCAGCCCGAGGACGCCGGCGAGCCACGGGTTGCCCTCCACCGCGACGCCCGTGTGCAGCCACCACCACGTGGCCAGCGAGTCGGCCACCGCCAGCACCACGGCGATCATCGCCAGTCGCGGGGTGGTCGGCCGCGTCACGGCGGCAGTGGGGTCGGCGGTCATGGCCCGACGCAACGTCACGTGCCCATGGCCCCGCCCCGCGGGGTGCGTGCCCGCGCCCCGCTACCGTCGCAGGTCGCCCGCACACCGGCGCCGCCCCGGCGCCCGACCCAGACCGTGGAGGACCCGACGTGGACTTCGACGCCGCCCTCGCCGCGCTGCAGTCCCGCGGCCCGGGCCGGATGGTCCCGGACCTCGACCGGATCACGCGCCTGGCCGAGATGCTCGGGGACCCGCACCTGGCCTACCCGTCGATCCACGTGACCGGCACCAACGGCAAGACCTCGGTCACCCGGATGGTCGCCACGCTGCTGTCGGCGGCCGGCGTGTCCGCCGGCACCTACACCTCCCCGCACCTGCAGACGGTGCGCGAGCGGTTCACCCTGGCGGGGCGCCCGATCGGGGAACAGGCCTTCGCCGAGGTCATCGAGCAGGTCAACCCGATCGCCGGCCTGGTGGACCACGAGACCGTCGTCGGGGGCGGCGACGCCGAGCTGGACCGCGTGACCTACTTCGAGCTGCTCACGGCGGCCGCGTACTGGTGGTTCGCCGACAAGCCGGTCGACGTGGGCGTCTTCGAGGTCGGCATGGGCGGGACCTGGGACGCGACGAACCTGGTGCGGGGCGAGGTCGCCGTGCTCACGCCGATCGACGTCGACCACAGCGAGCTCGGGTCCACCCCCGTGGAGGTCGCCGGCGAGAAGTCCGGGATCATCAAGCCCGGGGCGCGCGTCGTCCTCGGCCCCCAGACCGACGAGGTCATGGCGGTGCTGCGCGACCGCGCCGACGAGGTCGGCGCCGAGCTGCGTGCGTGGGGACGCGACCACGAGGTCGTCGACCGCCGCGTGGCCGTCGGTGGCCAGTACCTCACGCTGCGCGTCGGTGACCGCACCATCGACCAGATCATGCTGCCGCTGTTCGGGGCGCACCAGGCCGACAACGCCGCGGTCGCGCTGGCGGCCGTCGTGGCCTTCCTCGGCGAGTCCTTCGACAACGTCGACGACGACCTCGTGCGCCGGGGCTTCGCCGCGGTGACCTCGCCCGGCCGCCTGGAGGTCGTCCACCGTGACCCGACGGTGATCCTGGACGGGGCGCACAACCCGCACGGGGCCCGTACCGCGGCTGCCGCGGTGGCCGACTCCTTCGACTTCCGGTCCCTCGTGCTGGTGATCGGCTGCCTCGAGGACAAGGACCTCGACGGGATCCTGCAGGCCTACGCCGACCTGGCGAACCACGTCGTCGTGACCCGCGCCCCGACGCCGCGCGCCGCCAGCCTCGAACGCATGCAGCAGGCGGCGGTGGACGTGTGGGAGGGCACCGGGGTGGTCGTCGAGGCCGCCGAGGACGTCCTCGACGCGCTCTCGCTGGCGACCGGCGTGGCCGGCGAGGGGGACGGCGTCCTGGTCACCGGCTCGCTGTACACCGTCGGGGCCGCCCGTGACCGCCACCTCCCCGTGCTCGACAGCGGCGACGAGATCGCGCCCGACCCCGACGAGCTGTCCGAGGAGGAGGAGGAACGCGAGTTCCAGCGGGCACTCGATGACATGATCGACCGTGTCGACCGTGAGGGCGACGCCGACGAGTGACGGTGTCAGCCGTCCAACAGGCTGGTCAGCACCACGAGCCAGCGCGTGGCCGTCATCACGCGCGCCGCCACCGGGACCGGGGCGAGCGAGACCTGCCCGTCGTCCGCCGTGCCCACCACCACGTCCGGGGCGGGAGCCGGGGCCACGGTGTCGCGCACCAGCAGGACCGCCTGCTCGGACACCCGGGTCGGGGCGGGGCTCGCGGTCGGGGCGGTCGTGGTCGGGGCGGCCGTCGTCGGGGCGGTGGTGGTCGGGGCCGGCGCGGCGGGCTGCGGTTCGGGCTCGGCGGTCGGGGCCGGCGGTTCGGGTGAGGCCGGTGCCGAGGACGTCGGGCGGCGGAACACCTGGGTCACCCACAGGGTCCCGTCCTTGAACGCCACACCCACGCCGACCTGGGTGACCCCGGAGTCGAGGATGTTGGCGCGGTGGCTGGAGGAGGCCATCAGGGCGTCGTGCACGGAGCGGGCGTCCGGGCCGTACCCGACGTTCTCCGTCACGCGCTCCCACCCGTCGACCTCGGAGGACAGGGCCTCGTTGTGGTGCAGTCGCCCCTCCTCGGCCATCCGCTGCGAGTGCCGGGTGGCCACCTGGACCAGGTCCGAGGCGACCTGCAGGCCCGCGACGCCGGCCGCCGCCCGCTCCTCGCCGATCCAGCGCGTCAGGTCGGCGGCCGCGTCGCCGGAGGCCCGGGCCGCGCCGACCGGCACGACCAGCGCCACCAGCACCGCGACGAGCAGCGTCGCCACGGCTCGCGTCCGCGGGCCGGAGGGGGATCGGAGCAGGGAGGGGATCATCGCGCGTGGCCCAACGAGCCGGGCGCGCCGGGGTTACGAGCGCGCACCGGTTTGCCGCCTCCCCGGGACGGCGGGCACCCTGCCGCACCCGGACCTCCCGCCCCACCGACAAGAAAGCCCCACCGTGGCCGTCGAACAGACCCTCATCCTCGTCAAGCCCGACGGCGTCAGCCGCGGCCTCGTCGGCGAGGTCATCGCCCGCATCGAGCGCAAGGGCTTCACGCTGAAGGCCCTCGAGCTGCGCACCCTCGAGCGCGCCACCGCCGAGGAGCACTACGCCGAGCACACCGAGCGGCCGTTCTTCGGCGAGCTCGTCGACTTCATCACCTCCGCCCCGCTGGTCGCCATGTGCGTCGAGGGCGAGAACGCCATCGCCGGCATGCGCCAGATCATGGGCGCCACCAACCCGATCGAGTCCGCCCCCGGGTCGATCCGCGGCGACTTCGCCACCGCCATCGGCGAGAACATCGTCCACGGCTCCGACTCGCCCGAGTCCGCCACCCGCGAGCTCGGCATCTTCTTCCCCGGCCGCTTCTGATCTCCTGCCCCGGCCGAACTGGGCACGCCGTCCCCGGCGATCACGGGGGCCGGCGTGCCCTGTTCGCGGCTGGTCCGAACCGGGCACCGTGACGCCGGTGATCCCGGGTGGCGCGGTGCCCAGTACGGGGGGCGGTGAGACGGGGCCGGGGCGTTCGCGGACGTGGATCCCACGGCGTCGCAGGCATCCACAGGCCGCGACTGACCCCTGTCGGGGTGGGGCGGGGCGTGGGAGGCTGCGGGCCACCCGCTCCCGGAGGCCGCCCCGTGCCCACCCCGTCCGCCCCGCCCCCCGCCCCCCGCCCCGCTCCGCTCGCCTGGCGCCAGGGGCCACCCGACGGGGCGCTCGAGGACGCGACCTGCGCGCGCTGTCGCCGCACGCCGCGTTGGTTCGACCCCGCGCCCCCGGCCGAGCGCCCCGCGGTCACCTCGCCCGAGGACGCGGCCGCGGTCCTGGTCCCCCTGCTCGACGGGGCCGACCGGGAACGGTGCGTGGCCGCCCTGCTCGACACCAAGCATCGCCTGCTGGGGACCACGATCGTGTCGATCGGCAGCATCGACCACACCTTCATGGCGCCCCGCGAGGTGTTCCGGGACGCGCTCGTGGGCAATGCCACCGCCCTGGTGCTGGCCCACAACCACCCCTCGGGCGACCCCGAGCCCTCCGCCGACGATCGAGCGGTGACCGCACGCCTCGCGCGGGCGGGGTGCCTGGTCGGGGTGGACGTGTTGGACCACCTCGTCGTCGCGGCACCACGGTGGGTCAGCCTCGCTCGTCGCGGGGCGCTGGCCGACCCATCAGCCGCCTGACCGGCATGGTGGTCACCACCTCGCCAGGTCGGTGTTACGCTCTCGCCACTCGCCGGAGGGGACGGGCTGGCCGTCCGTGCTCGCGGGACGCAGGTGGATCCCGAGCACGCAACGACGACAAGCTCGGGGTCGCCGCTCCGCCGGCCTCCCTCCACCCACGGCGCTGATCCCCGGCCGCGGCCCGCGGCCCGCATCACATGGTGGTCCCACGTGGCGAACCAGATCTCGAACACCTTCCAGTTCCTCGGTCGTGACATGGCCGTCGACCTCGGCACCGCGAACACGCTGGTGTACGTCCGCGGTCGCGGCATCGTCCTGAACGAGCCGTCCGTGGTGGCCATCAACACCAAGAACGGCGCGATCCTCGCCGTCGGTGCCGAGGCCAAGCGCATGATCGGCCGCACCCCGGGCCACATCATGGCGATCCGGCCGCTCAAGGACGGCGTCATCGCCGACTTCGACGTCACCGAGAAGATGCTGCGCTACTTCATCCAGGCGGTGCACAAGCGGCGTTTCCTCGCCAAGCCCCGCGTCGTGGTGTGTGTGCCCTCGGGCATCACCGGCGTCGAGCAGCGGGCGGTCGAGGAGGCCACGATCCAGGCCGGCGCCCGCGCTGCGTACATCATCGAGGAGCCGATGGCGGCCGCCATCGGTGCCGGGCTGCCGGTCCACGAACCGGCCGGCAACATGGTCGTCGACATCGGCGGTGGCACGACCGAGGTCGCGGTGATCTCCCTCGGCGGCATCGTGACCAGCCAGTCGATCCGGATCGGTGGTGACGAGCTCGACGAGGCGATCATCTCCTACATCAAGAAGGAGTACTCGCTGATGCTCGGCGAGCGCACCGCCGAGGAGATCAAGATGGCCATCGGCAGCGCCTTCCCGCTGTCCGACGAACCCCACGCCGAGATCCGCGGCCGCGACCTCGTCTCGGGCCTGCCCAAGACGATCATCGTGTCGTCCGAGGAGATCCGCAAGGCCATCGAGGAACCCGTCAACGCGATCATCGACGCGGTCAAGAACACCCTCGACAAGACCCCGCCCGAGCTTGCCGCCGACATCATGGACAAGGGCATCGTGCTCGCCGGTGGCGGCGCGATGCTCAAGGGCCTCGACGAGCGCCTCAAGCACGAGACCGGCATGCCCATCCACATCACCGACAGCCCGCTGTCGTCCGTGGCGATCGGGTCCGGCAAGTGCCTCGAGGAGTTCGAGGCCCTCAAGAAGGTGCTCATCTCCTCCTCGCGCCACTGATCCCCGGGCGGTCTCGCAACCGTGTACAACCGCAGGCGGGCCCGGATCCTGCTGGCCGTGCTGGTGCTCCTCGCGCTGGTGCTGGTCACCGTGGACTTCCGGTCGGAGGGCTCCAGCGGCGACGGGCCGCTGGGGCGGCTGCGCGGGATCGCGTCCACCGTCTTCGGGCCGGTCCAGGACGGGCTGTCCACGATCGTCGCCCCGATCGGCAACTCCCTGTCGGGGATCGGTGACATCTTCGACGCCCGCAGCGAGAACGCCCAGCTGCGGGCCCAGCTCGAACGGCTCGAGGAACGCCGTCTGAGCTACGACGACGTGCTGCGCGAGAACGAGGAGCTGCGCGAGCTGCTGAAGATCCAGGAACGCAGCGAGCTGCGCACCCGGGCCGCCCAGGTCATCGCCAACGGGCCGTCCAACTTCGAGTGGACGATCACCCTCGACGTCGGCGAGGAGCAGGGCGTCAAGCGGGACATGCCCGTGATCAACGGCGATGGGCTGGTGGGACGGGTGATCCAGACCACCGCCGACACCTCGCGGGTGCTGCTGGCCGTCGACCCGAGCTTCCAGGCGGCCGCCGCCCACGCGCAGACCGGCGAGCAGGGGACCCTCCAGGGCGACGGGGGCGAACCGATGCTCTACCGCCCGCTGGACCCCGAGGTCGAGGTCGAGGTCGGCGACGAGATCGTGACCTCGCTGTACTCCAACGGGGTGTTCCCGCCCGGCATCCCGATCGGCACCGTGGACGCCACCGACGACGCCGCCGGGTTGCTCAGTCGGTCCATCCGCGTCCGGCCCTGGGTCGACTTCACCCGGCTGCAGCAGGTGCTGGTGGTGCTGTACGAGCCCGAGCGCGACCTGCCGGGCAGCGAGCTCGGTGACGGACTCGAGTTCGAGCGCCCCGACGTGGACCCGACCGCCCCGGAGGAGACGCCAACCGAGACGGTCGACCCGTTCGACCCCTTCGCCCCGACCGAGACCGAGACGCCCACCGACGGCGAGGCGCCCACGGACGGGGCCAGCGCGTCGGAGTCCGCCACGGGGGCCCCGGGATGATCCAGCGTGTCGGGGTGGTGACGCTCGTGCTGGTCACGGCGGCGATCCTGCAGACCTCGTTGCTGCCGTTCCTGTCGCTGTCGGGCTTCCGCCCCGACCTGCTCCTGCTGGTGACCATCGCCTTCGCGCTGCGCGACGGGCTGCTCACCGGAATGCGCGTGGGCTTCACCGCCGGCGTGCTGGTCGACCTGCTGCTCAACGAGTCGCCCGTGGGCCTGACCGCGCTGGTCTTCGTCGGGGTGGCGTACGCGGTCGGCGTGGCCCGTCCGTACCTCGCTCCGGAGTCGTGGACCGCGCCCGTGATCCTGTCGGTGATGGGCACCCTGGTGGGCGTGGCCGGCTACGGCCTGCTCGCGGCGGTCCTCGCCGAGGACCCCATCGCCCTGGCCCTCGTGCTGCAGGCGTCGGTGGTCTCCGCGATCTACGCGCTGCTGCTCGCCCCGGTCGTCTTCGGCCTCGTCCGGCGCCTCTCCGAGCAGTTCCCCGTGGAGCACGGCGGGCTCGCGTGACGTCCGTACGCTGCGACCCGTGAGCACCCCGGACGCCTCGAACCCGACGCTGCGCCTCACGGTCCTGACCGTGCTGGCGGCCATGCTGCTGGGCGCGTTGCTGTCGCGCCTGTGGTTCCTGCAGGTGCTGGCGGGGGACCGCTACGCCGAGCTGGCGCAGTCCAACGAGGTCCGCA
Source organism: uncultured bacterium (assembly GCA_963796225.1). GTDB lineage: Bacteria > Actinomycetota > Nitriliruptoria > Nitriliruptorales > Nitriliruptoraceae > CAWCLK01. Next base: position 14,776 of record CAWCLK010000013.1, on the reverse strand, counting down.
CGGTGCTGACCGAGGCGCCCCGCGGCCGGATCCTCGACCGCAACGGCGACGAGCTGGTCAAGAACCGCGTGGCCCACACCATCAGCGCGGACCGCAACCGGCTGCTCGACGCGGCCGGCAACCCGAAGGACGAGCAGGCCGAGGAGGTCCTCGGCAGGCTGTCGGACCTGCTCGAGCTGCCCCGCGACGAGATCGTCGAACGCATGACGTCGGTCCGCTACTCGCCGCTGCGCCCGACCCCGATCGCGATCGACGTGGCCCCCGAGATCGTCTTCGCCGTCAGCGAGCACGCCGAGCTGTTCCCCGGCGTGGTGGCCGAGCGCCTGCCGGTGCGGACCTACCCGTACGGCGACCTCGGCGCCCACGTGATCGGGCACGTCGCCGAGATCAGCGCCGACGAGCTCGAGGAGGACTTCTACCGCCAGCTCGGCTACCAGCCCGGCGACGTCGTCGGCAAGGCCGGCATCGAGCGGGCCTACGAGGAGTACCTGCAGGGCACCGAAGGCCTGCGCCGGCTGCGCGTCAACGCGTCCGGCACCGTGCTCAGCGTGCTGGGCGAACGCGGTTACGTGCCCGGGGACGACGTCGTGACGACGATCGACGCCGAGATCCAGGGCGAGGTCGAGAACATCCTCGAGCAGGGCGTGCTCGCCAGCCGCAACGAGATCCACCGGTCCTCGGGCAAGCCACTGAAGTCCACGGGAGCCTCCGCCGTGGTGCTCGACCCGCGCAACGGCGAGGTCGTGGCCATGGCCTCGTACCCGACCTTCGACCCGCGTGAGTACGTCGGTGGCCTGTCCGAGGCCTACGCGCGCTACCTGTACCCGCGCGAGGGCGACCCGGACACCAACGCCCCGGCGATCAACCGCGCCATCGCCTCCGCCCAGCCGCCCGGGTCGGTGTGGAAGATCGTCTCCGGGATGTCCGCGCTGAAGGCCGGCCAGATCACCCCCGACACGCAGGTGAACTGCCCGGGCGTGTTCGACCAGTGGGAGAAGTACAACTGGAACCGCTCCAACGAGGGCCCGATGGACCTGTCCACGGCCCTGAAGCGCTCCTGTGACACGTTCTTCTACACGCTGTCGTTCAACGAGTGGCTGACCGAGAACCGCGCCGTCGAGGCCGGGCAGGACCCCGACGAGGTCTGGCAGCAGGTCGCCCGCGACTTCGGCTTCGACGAGCCACTGGGCATCGAGATCCCCGGCGAGCGGGGCGGGACCGTGCCGGGGCGCGAATGGAAGCGGGACTACTGGGAGCGCACCAAGGACGCCACCTGCGCCAAGGCCGAGGCGTCCCCCGCAGGCACCTACCAGCGCCAGCTGTACAGCGAGCTCTGCAACGAGGGCTACGTGTGGCGCGGCGGTGACGCGGTGAACATGTCCATCGGGCAGGGCGACGTGCAGGCGACGCCGCTGCAGGTGGCGAGCGCCTACGCCGCCGTGGCCAACGGCGGCACGGTCTGGCGGCCCCACCTCGGCAAGGAGATCCGCAGCGCCGACGGCGAGCTGATCACCACCATCGATCCCGAACCCACCAGCCGCGTCGACGCACCCGAGGCGTACTGGCAGGAGCTGCGCACCGGGCTCGAGCAGGTCGTGATGGGCGACCGCGGCACGGCCACGACGCCCTTCATCGGCTTCCCGCTCGACACCATCCCGGTCGCCGGCAAGACGGGCACCGCCGAGGCGGGGTCCACCGAGATCCCGTACTCCTGGTTCGCGTCCTACGCCCCGGCCAACGACCCGCAGTACGTCGTCGTCGTCATGGTCGAGGAGGGCGGCGGCGGGTCCCAGACGTCGGCCCCCATCGTCCGTCGCATCTACGATGCCATCTTCGACCTGCCGGTCGAGCCGTTCCAGGCCGGCCCCGGCAACATCTTGGACTGACCGTGGACGTCGGCTACTACGGCTCCGACCGGACCGACCGCATCATGCGGGAACGCGTCCAGGACCGGTGGATGGACGCCTACGCCCCGGTCCGGCACCTCGACCCGGTGCTGGTGCTGACGGCGCTCGCACTCGCTGGGCTCGGCATCGCCGCGATCTACTCCGCGACCGCGTTCCGGCTGTCCGAGCAGGGCGTGTCCGAGACCTTCTACGTCACCAAGCAGCTCATCGCCCTGGGCGTCGGGATCATCGCCATGGTGGTGGCGGCCATCGCCGACTACCGGTGGACGCGCACCTACAGCCCCCTGCTCTACGTCGGGGCGATCCTGCTGCTCGTGCTGGTGCTCACGCCCATCGGCACCAACGTCAACGGGTCGCAGCGGTGGATCAACCTCGGCGGGTTCAACCTGCAGCCGTCCGAGATCGGCAAGGTCGCGGTGATCCTCGCGCTGGCGGCGCTGCTGCACGAGCAGAAGGGTTCCCCGGGGCCCCTCACCGTGCTGGCGGCGCTGGTGATGGTGGCCGTGCCCGCCGCCCTGGTGTTCCTCGAACCGGACCTCGGCACGACGATCACGTTCGTGTGGATGACCTTCGTGCTGTTCCTCGTCGGTGGCGTCAAGGCCCGGTACCTGTTCGGCCTCGCGGGCGTCGCCGTGGGCGGGGCGGTGGCCGCGTTCCGCCTGGACTTCATCGAGGCGTACCAGCTCGAACGGTTGACGGCCTTCCTGGACGCGGGCAACCCCGATCTCGCCCAGGGCCCGGCCTTCCACACCCGCCAGTCGCTGATCGCCATCGGGTCCGGCCAGTTCGGCGGCAAGGGCTACCTCGCGGGCACCCAGAACACCCTCAGCTACGTGCCCGAGAACCACACCGACTTCATCTTCACGATCGTGGGGGAGGAGTTCGGGTTCTTCGGTGCGGTCATCATCCTCGCGCTGTTCGCGGTGCTGCTGTGGCGTGGGCTGCGGATCGCCATGATGGCCAAGGACATGTACGGCACCCTGGTCGCGTCGGCGATCGTGGCGCTGCTCCTCCTGCAGGTCTTCGTCAACGTCGGGATGACGGTCGGCATCATGCCGGTGACCGGCATGCCGTTGCCCTTCATGAGCTACGGGGGCACGTCGCTGATCGTCTGGTTCGGGCTGATAGGGCTCCTCCTCAACATCCACATGCGACGCTTCGGGTAGGCTCACCGACGCCGGGCTCGTCCCATCACACGCCCGGTCGTCCTGCAGCCGTGGCGGCACCACGCACGACGGATCGGCCCCTCGCGACCGGTCCCGCTCGTCGACCAGGCCCTGCCGCCGCCGAGCGCGGACGCACGCACGCAACGCGTTTCGAGAGGCGCCATGTCGCCGACCGCCACCCCGTCCACGCACGCCACCGTCCACCCCGACGCCGCCCTCCGCGCGGCGGTCCGTGGTGGTGTCGGCGCGCCCGCCCCGCCGTCCTGCTGGGACGCGCTGGAGCCGGTGCTGACGCAGGTCAAGAAGCCTGCGCAGTACGTCGGCGGCGAGCACAACCAGGTCCTGTCGGCCTGGGGTGACGCCGCCACGCGCTGGCTGCTGTGCTACCCCGACACCTACGAGGTCGGCCAGCCCAACCAGGGCATCCAGATCCTCTACGAGCTGCTCAACGAACGCCCCACCGCGCTGGCCGAACGGGCCTACGCCCCGTGGCTCGACCTCGAGCCGCTGATGCGCGAACGGGACGTCCCCACGTTCTCGCTCGAGCACCACCACCCGCTGTGGGCCTTCGACGTGTTCGGCGTGACCCTGCCGCACGAGCTCGGCCACACCAACCTGCTCAACCTGCTCGACATGGGCGGGGTCCCGGTGCGGGCCGCGCGGCGCGGCTGGGACGACCCGATCGTCCTGGTCGGCGGCCACGCGGCCTTCAACCCCGAACCGCTGGCTCCCTTCCTGGACGCCGTGGTGATGGGCGACGGCGAGGAGGCCGTCCTCGAGATCGACGACGTCCTGCGCCGGTTCAAGGCCGATGTGGCCGCGGGGCGCCGCGACCCGGACCGCCGGGCCCTGCTGCGGGCGCTGGCCGACGTCACCGGCGTGTACGTGCCGGCCTTCTACGAGGCCCGCTACCACGCCGACGGTCGCCTCAAGCAGACCGTCGCCGTCGAACCGGGCGTCCCGGCGCGGGTGCCCAAGCGCACCGTCCAGGACCTCGAGGAGTTCCCGTACCCCAAGAAGCAGATCGTCCCACTCACCGAGACCGTGCACGAACGCTTCTCGGTCGAGATCTTCCGGGGCTGCACCCGTGGGTGCCGCTTCTGCCAGGCCGGGATGATCACCCGCCCCGTGCGCGAGCGGAAGCCCGAGACCATCCAGACCATGGTCACCGAGGGCGTCGCCGACACCGGGTTCGAGGAGGTCGGCCTGCTCAGCCTGTCGTCCGCCGACCACGCCGGCATCGGCGACATCGCCCGCAACCTCGCCGACGCCTACGAGGGCACGACCACGTCGCTGTCCCTGCCGTCGACCCGCGTGGACGCCTTCAACATCACGCTGTCGAACGAGCTGGCCCGCAACGGTCGCCGCACCGGCCTGACCTTCGCGCCCGAGGCCGGGTCCGAGCGCATGCGGGCGGTGATCAACAAGATGGTGTCGGAGGAGGACATGCTCCGCACCGCCGAGATCGCCTTCGCCAACGGCTGGCGCCACGTGAAGCTGTACTTCATGGTCGGGCTGCCCACCGAGACCGACGAGGACGTGCTCGCCATCGCCGACCTCACCATCAAGGTCTACGAGATCGCACGTGCCCACGGGAAGAAGAACCGCGTGACCACGTCGGTCGGCGGGTTCGTCCCCAAGCCGCACACCCCGTTCCAGTGGGCTGCCCAGGACTCCGCCGAGGAGATCCATCGCAAGATGAAGCTCGTGCTCCACGCCATCAAGGAGCACAGCAACATCCGGCTGCGGACCAACGACCCCGAGGAGGGCGTCATCGAGGGCCTCCTGGGCCGCGGTGACCGGCGCGTGGCCGACGCGGTCGAGCGCGCCTGGCGGCTCGGTGCTCGCTTCGACGGCTGGCACGAGGTCAACACGCTGCCGTACTGGCACCAGGCCCTCGACGAGGCCGGCATCAGCCTGGACTGGTACTGCCAGCGGGAGCGGGGCGAGCACGAGGCGCTGCCCTGGGACCACCTGGACTCCGGTCTCGAGAAGGACTGGCTCTGGCAGGACTGGCAGGACTCGATCAGCGAGAAGGCGCTCGACGACTGCCGCTGGATCCCCTGCTACGACTGCGGCGTGTGCCCCGGCCTCGACCTCCAGCACGACACGGGCTACACGGACGAGCGTGGCCTGCCGATGCTGCCGGTCGTGCCCAGCGCGGGTGACGCCGCGCTGCCCACCGCCCCCGCCCGGCTGGGGGAGTAGATGCAGCGGCTGCGGGTGCGCTACACCAAGCTCGGTCGGGTCCGGTTCCTCTCGGCCCGGGACCTGACCAGCGTCTGGGAACGCTCCCTGCGCCGGGCCGAGCTCCCCATTGCGTACTCCGAGGGCTTCACGCCCCACCCCAAGGTCAGCTTCCCCGACGCGCTGCCCGTGGGCTACGCGTCGACCGGCGAGTACGCCGAGCTGACCTTCGCCGCCGAGATCGACCCGGGGCGCGGCCTCGGGCGCCTGTCGGCCGCGCTGCCGACCGGCATGGACATCACGACCTACCTCACCGTGCCCGACGGGGCTCGCAAGCTGGCGAGCTACCTGAAGGCGACACTCTGGGAGCTCGACCTCCGCGACCTCGGCGAGCACGATGCTGGGCTCACTCAGCCGCTCGACGCTGCCACCGTCGTGGACGAGCTCGACCGCCGCATCGCCCGACTGCTCGACGAGGAGCAGGTCGAGGTGGTCCGTCACCGTGCCAAGGGTGACGTGACCGTCGACCTGCGCCCGTCCGTGGTCGCGATGGCGGCGTCGCTGCGGGAGATCGGTGGGTCCGCCCCATCGACCGACGCCACGCAGCAGGCACCCGTCCTCCGCGCGGTGCTCCGCAACGACGGCCCGACCGTCCGACCGTCCGACCTCGCCACCGCCCTCGCCCGGTTCGCCGACCTCGACCTGCCCGCCCCGCGCACCTACGTGCGGGTGGCCCAGGGGTCGTGGACGGACGACGGGCTGGTGGAAGCGCTCACACAGCAGGTCGAACGGCTCGTTCCCGGTCGTCATGCGGAAGCCGCCTGACCCACAGAAGAGCACACCCCGTGACCGACGAGACCACGACCAACGACCGCAGCGACACCGAGGAGACCAGCGGCCGCGGCCGCGCCCGGACCCGCACCCGTCGTCGTTCCGGCGGCGGCGACGGCGCGCGCTCGGGCTCCTCGTCGCGGGACACCTCGCGCGGCGACGACGCCAAGGACTCCAAGGACTCCAAGGGCCGCAAGGACGCCGAGGAGGCCAAGGGCCGCAAGGACGCCCCGGCCAAGGACGACGGCTCCGGTTCCGGCGACGGCGGTGACGCCAAGGGCGGCAACGGCGGTGACAGCGGCAACGGTGACGACGGCGGTGGGTCGTCGCGTGGGTCCAGCAAGAGCCGGCGCCGTCGGGGCCGTCGTGGTCGTCGTGGCAAGGGGCGCTCCGGCGGGTCCGGCTCGAAGGGCAAGGGCGGCAACGGCGGCAACGGGGGCAACGGGGGCAACGGCGACAAGAGCGGGCAGGGCTCGTCCAAGGACGACGACCGGATTCGTCCCGGCGGCACCCGGCTGGCGGCCAAGCGGGGCGGCCGCTCCGGCGGGGGCGGCGGTGGTGGCGGTGGCGGCGGACGCGGCCGCCGCGGCAAGGTCCAGGGCGTCCCCGAGGACGTGCGGCGCGCGATGCTCGACGGGCCGCCCAAGACGATGCTCGTGTCCGTGTCCGACGACCGGACGCAGATCGCGATCCTCGAGGACCGGACGCTGTTCGAGCACAACGTCACGCGCAAGACCGACGTCACGCTCGTGGGCAACATCTACATGGCGCGGGTGCAGAACGTCCTGCCCGGCATGGAGGCGGCGTTCCTCGACATCGGCAAGGGCCGCAACGGCGTGCTGTACGCCGGTGAGGTCCTCTACGACGACCTCGACATCGAGGAGGGCGACACGCCCCGCATCGAGGACGCGCTGCAGTCGGGCCAGAAGGTGCTCGTGCAGGTCACCAAGGACGCCATGGGCACCAAGGGCCCGCGCCTGACCATGCAGCTCTCGCTCGCCGGCCGCTACACGGTCCTGGCCCCCAACTCCGACGTCTTCGGCATCTCGCGCAAGCTGACCGACAAGGAACGCGACCGGCTGCGCAAGATCGTCAAGAAGGTCAAGCCGTCCGAGCACGGCGTCATCGTCCGCACCGCGGCCGAGGACATCCCCGAGGAGCAGATCACCGCGGACCTCGAACGGCTGCTGGCCAAGTGGGAGGGCGTGCAGGAGCGGGCCACCGACGCCAAGGCCCTCACGCCCGTCTACGAGGAACCGCCGCTGCACGTCAAGGTGATCCGCGACGCGTTCGGTCCGGACTACGACAAGTGCATCATCGACGACCTCGAGGTCTACGACGCCGTCACCGAGTACCTCGGGGAGGTGGCCCCCGACCTGGCTGCCAAGATCGAGCTCTACGGCCCCGCCCGCTACGAGCGTGACGCTCGCGAGCACCCCGACGCCCAACCGCCGGACGAGGAGACCAAGTCCCGGTTCGCGCCCCTCTTCGACGCCTACAACGTCACCGAGCAGCTGCGCAAGGCCATGGGGCGCAAGGTCTGGCTGCCCTCCGGCGGCTACCTGATCATCGAGGCCACCGAGGCCATGAAGGTGATCGACGTCAACACCGGCAAGTACACCGGCAACGGCAAGCAGAACCTCGAGGAGGTGGTCCTGAAGACCAACCTCGAGGCCGCCGAGGAGATCGTCCGCCAGCTGCGCCTGCGCGACATCGGCGGGATCATCATCATCGACTTCATCGACATGCTGCTCAAGGCGAACCAGGAGCAGGTCGTCCGCAAGCTCAAGCGCGAGCTGCTGCGCGACCGGACCAAGACCCGCGTCTCCGACGTGTCCCGGCTCGGCCTCGTGCAGATGACCCGCAAGAACGTCTCCGCCGGCCTCGTCGAGAGCTTCTCGCACAAGTGTGAGCACTGTGAGGGGCGGGGGTTCGTCAACGAGTTCGACTGAGGCGACCGGTGGTGGTGCCGCGACGGCGGGCGGTGATCGGCCCCCCGGGGCGCGGCCTCAGCGGTGGGGGCAGCCGGGCTCGTGGGTCGGCAGGAGGCGGGCGGCGGCGATCGCGGCGGTGAGGGCGGCGGCGCCGGAGAGCGCCCCGCCGCCGGTGGTGGGCAGGACCCGTTGGGCAGCCGCGACGGCCTCGGCCTGGCCCGGGGCGGCCGGCTGTGGCGGGGCGGTGGGGGACTCGCCGGCCAGGGCGGCGGTGATGCGGTGGTCGGTCGACTGGACCGGGGTGCCGGTGCGGACCCAGGGGTCGCGGTCGAAGAAGCGCTGGGCGATGATCTCGGCGGTGCGGGTGGCCAGGGCCTGGGTGGTCAGCGTCGGGTTGGGACCGCCGAGGGCGTTGGGCAGGATCGAGTTGTCGGCGATGAACAGCCCGTCGACGAACCGGGCCTCGCCGGTGGGCCGACAGACCGAGTCGTCCTCGCGGTGGCCCATGCGCATCGAGGACTGCACGTGCAGGATCAGCGGGGCCCAGTCGAGGCGGATGACCTTCTTCGCCCCGGCGGCGCGACAGATCTCGGCGGCGCGGTTGGCGAGGAAGTCGCGGTTTCGCTGGGTGCGACGTGAACGCTGGCGCTTGCGGATGGTCACGCGCGGGATGGGACCGTTCTCGTCCGGGGGCAGCGACGAGATGACGGCCCGGTTGTCCGGCTCGACGTCGTCGTCGGTGAGCGTGACGAAGTTGACGAGCTGGTCCACGTTGGACAGCGCGGCCTTGAGCTCGTTGCCGATCGGCCGTCCCGACGGGCCGTCCCACGCCCCGCGCAGACCCTGGCCGTTGTCGTAGTACCCGCGGATCCCGCTGTCGGTGAGGGTGGAGGCGAAGGCCTGCAGGCCCGGGGGGATGCCGACGTGCTCGAGCGCCCCGTACCCGGGGAAGTCCACGCGTGCCGACGACCCGGTGCCCTTCGAGGAGCCGGTGTAGGAGTCGAAGACCCCCATGACCCAGTCGAAGGCGTGGTCGGTGTAGCCGCGTCCGACCCAGTCGTTGGGGTTGGGCAGGCCGGAGTTGAACCACAGGCGGGGCGATTCGGTGCACCCGCCCGCGAGCACGACGACGGTGGCGTCCTCGGTGTGCTCGTCGCCGGTGACCACGTCGCGCCAGGTCACGCCCCGCGCGCGGGTGCGGCCATCGACGACCTCGTGCTCGATGCGGGTGACGTAGGCGTCGGCGCGCAGCTCGATCGGCCGGCCGCCGTCGGCCCACACGTCGGCGTGGCGGGCCATCGGGACGTAGCTGGCGTCGGTCGAGCGCTTGGCCTTGAGGTTGCGCGGGGCGCCCCGCGGTTCGACGCAGCCCTGGAAGCACCAGCCGCAGAAGGTGCAGCCCTGGGCCTGCGGGTACCGCAGCCGAGCCGGGTCGTGGGTGCGCCCCGCGGTGCCCTGCGGCTGCAGGATGGCGTTCTCCTGCGGCCGGTACCCGGCGGTGGTCACGGTCCGGGTGGTGTTCAGCGGCAGGCCGACGTTCTCGGCGCCGCGGAACACCACCTCCTCCTTGGTGCCCATCGCGCCGGTGGACACGGGCAGGGTCCACTCGACCCACTCGTAGTAGGGCAGCAGCTCGTCGTAGGTGAACGGGAACGGGTGGTCGGTGTCGTACGCGGAGCGGTCGGGCCCGTCGTAGCCGACGAAGGTGCCGGGCATCGCCCGGATCGAGTTGGCGTAGTAGTGCAGCGTCGTGCCGCCCACGCCGGCGACCTGCCACAGCAGGGAGGCCTGGGGCAGCTCGCGGAACCACGCGGGGCGGTCGCGGTCGCCCGGGCCGACCCGGAAGTAGCCGGTGGCGAGGTTGGAGGCGTCGTTCTCGTACCGCGACCACTGCTGCTCGGTGTCGGTGAACTCCGGCCCGGCCTCGAGCACGAGCACGTCGAGGCCCTGGGCGGCCAGCTCCTTGGCGACGACGGGGCCACCCGCCCCGGCGCCGATCACGATGACGTCACGCATCCCGGGAAGACCTTCGCGTCGGTGGCGTTGTGGCGGCGGCCCTTCCAGTAGCCGCGGAACTCGTCCCAGCCGTCGGCGGTGGCCATCTCGCCGGGCGTGAAGTTCGCGAGGTCCCAGCCCACCGGCCGGGCCGACACCTCGCCCCGCCCCGTCTGGGTCGACCACTCGCTGTAGATCCCGAAGGCCGTGAAGTGCACCAGGGCCGCCGACAGGAACCGCACGAGCCCGCTGACGGCAGGCGCGGGTCGGTTCGTCGAGGCGGCCGTCGAGCTGGGCCACCAGCGGGGCGGCCTCGCTGTCGAGGAAGGCGAACACGCCGGCCTTGCCGGCCATGTCGAGGTTCGCGAAGGGCGAGCCGGGGAACGGACCCGCCACCGACGTCGGGTCCACTCGTGCCGCACCGAGGTTGAGCAGCAGGGCCGCGGGGACGGCGGCCTGCACGGTCTGGTCGTTGGCCAGCACGTCGGCCAGCGCCCCGTCGGCGGCGCGGACCACCTCGTCGACGACGTCGAGCAGCGGCGCGGGCAGGTCGGCCTCGTCGGCGGTGGCCGATGCCAGGGCCGCGGCCAGCGGGCGCAGGATCGCGTCGGGGTAGGGCAGGTAGTGGTCCAGCGCATGGGCCAGGAACCCGCCCCCGTCGGCGTCGACGCCGCCCGGGTCGGGGTCGGTCTCGCCCTGCTGGACGCTGTAGGCGTCGGGGCCGGGACACACGAAGGCGGCCAGGCCGGCGAAGGTGTCGTGGGTGATCGCGCCCACGGCCTGCGCGTACGGGTCGCCGTCGTCGCCGGGCGCCGCCCCGGCCACGCCGGACCGCACGACCGACGGCAGCGCGGCCACGGCCCCAAGGACCCCGGTCCGGACGAGGAAGGCGCGTCGTGACCACATGGTCAGGCAGGCTAGGGCGAGCGTCCGACCGGACGATGTGGCCGCGCTCTTCACGCACACGGCTGTTGCGCACACCGAACGCGGCGCGAGTGTCGAGGTCGTACGCTCGCCGATCCTCGCCCGTCTCCCCCGTGCCCCGGCTCCTCGTGGAGGGCTCGCCCATGTCCGCGTCCACGTCCTCGCCGCCCCGTGCGCTCGGCTTCATCCGCCGGCAGCTGCGCACGGCGACGCGTCCGTTCGCGTGGGGCGCGGTCGGGACGCTTGCTGTGGGCGGCCGCCACGGTGGGCTCGGCGATGGTGCTGGGGTGGGCGACCGACAAGGTGCTGTTCCCCGCCGCCCGCGCCGGCGAGGTGACCACGAGCCTGGTCGTCGGGGCGGCGCTGGCCGTCCTGGGTGTCGGGCTGGCTCGGGCGCTCGGCGTGGCGGGGCGACGGCTCGGCGCCTTCGTGGCGCAGTACGACCTGCAGCGCCACGACCGCCGTGAGGTGACCCGCCGCTACCTCGCGCTGCCGCTGACGTGGCACCGCCGGCACGCGACGGGCCAGCTGCTGTCCAACGCCTCCTCCGACGTCGAGGCGTCCGCCCAGATCGCCGCCCCGTTGCCGATGGTGCTCGGCGCCACGGCCATGCTCGTGCTCACCGCCGTGCTGCTGGTGGGCAAGGACTGGTTCCTCGCGCTGGTCGGCTTCGCGGTCGGGCCGGTCCTGGGCGCCATGAACTGGTACTTCCAGCGACGGATGCAGGTGGTGGCCGCCCGGGCCCAGCGGGCCCGCTCGACGGTCGCCGAGATCGCCCACGAGTCCTTCGAGGGCGCCGTGGTCGTCAAGACGCTGGGTCGTGAGCACCGCGAGGTCGACCGCTTCCGCACCGTCTCGGACGCCCTGCGTGACGACAACATCGGGCTCGCACGACTGCGGGCGGTGTTCGACCCCGCCATGGAGGCGATCCCCAACGCCGCGATCCTCGGCGTGCTCGCCGTCGGGGCGTGGCGCATCGACCAGGGCGCGATCACCGCCGGCGACCTGGTGACCTTCGCCTACCTGTTCCGCCTGGTCGCCCTGCCCATGCGCGTGTTCGGGTTCCTGCTGGGCATGCTCCCGCGCGCCGTGGTGGGCCACCAGCGCGTGGCGACGGTGCTCGGCACCACCGGGGCCATGCGCTACGGGACCGCGCGCACGGGGGCCGGGGACGGCGGGGCGGCGGTCACCGCCGACCACGCCAGCTACCGCCACCCGGCGACCGTGGCCGAGGACCTGTCCGACCCGACGGCGACGTCCGAGGTGGCCACCCCCGAGGACGAGCGCCGCGGGGTCGAGGACATCACCCTCGACATCACCCCGGGGCGCACCGTCGCCGTGGTGGGCGCGACCGGGGCCGGCAAGTCCACGCTGGCCTCCATGCTGGTCCGGCTGTTCGACCCCGACCGCGGCACGGTGGCCCTCGACGGCACGTCGCTCGACGAGGTCGACCGCGACGTGCTCGCCGGCGACGCGGTGCTGGTGTTCCAGGAGGCCTTCCTCTTCGACGACACCATCCGCGAGAACATCACGCTGGGCGCCGAGGTCGACGACGCCGAGGTCGAGTGGGCGGCACGCCTCGCCCAGGCCCACGACTTCGTCAGCCACCTCGACGACGGCTACGACACCCGCGTGGGGGAGCGGGGCGGGTCCCTGTCCGGCGGGCAGCGCCAGCGCGTCGCCCTGGCCCGGGCCCTGCTGCGTCGCCCGCGCCTGCTCGTGCTCGACGACGCGACCTCGGCGGTGGACCCGGCCGTCGAGCAGGACATCCTCCGCGGCCTCAAGGACGCCGGGCTGGACACGACCACCGTGATCGTGGCCTACCGCCGCGGCTCGATCGCCCTGGCCGACGAGGTCGTCTTCGTGGCCCACGGACGCGTGGCCGCGCGCGGCACCCACGAGCAGCTGCTCGCCGAGGTGCCCGCCTACGCCGACCTCGTCCGGGCCTACCAGCAGCGCGAGGAGGCCGATCGGGAGGTGTGGCACTCATGAGCGGTGCACACGCCCCGATGTCGGCCACCGACGCCAAGGCCCGCCTGGCCCGCGGCGAGCAGGGGGCCGGCCGGACGCTGGCGCGGGCCCTGCGCCTGTCGCCCGAGCTCCGCCTCGGCCTGGGTGCCACGCTGACGCTGGCCCTGCTGGCCACCGCGGGCCGGGCCGTCGTGCCGATCGTCATCCAGCAGACCATCGACCGCGGCCTCGGCTCCGAGGGGCAGGGCGTCGACCTCGGCGTACGTCCTGGCCGCCGTCGTCATCGCCGCCGTGGCGGTGGCCGCGACCGCCGCCCTGTCGGCCTGGATGAACACGCGCCTGGCCACCACGGTGGAGCAGGCGCTGTCCAACCTGCGCGTGCGCGCCTTCGGCCACATCCACGACCTCTCGATGCTGCACCAGGCGTCCGAGCAGCGGGGCGCGATGGTCTCGCGGGTGACCTCGGACATCGACGAGGTCAGCCGGTTCATGCAGTTCGGCGGCCTCAACCTCGTGACCGCCGTCGGCCAGCTCGCGGTCACGTCGCTGGTCATGCTGGTGCTGTCGTGGCAGCTGGCGCTCGTGGTCGCCGTCCTGGTCGTCCCCTTCGCCATGGCGGCCCGGTGGTTCCAGCAACGGCTGACCGTGGCGACCGTCCGTGTCCGGCAGCGACTGGGCGAGCTGCTCGGGCGGCTGGCGGAGGTCGTGGTCGGGGCGCCGGTGGTCCGGGCCTACGGCATCGAACGCCGCACCCAGGGCCAGCTCGACGACGCGATCGAGGCCCACCGCGAGGCCGCGCTGGTGATGGGCCGCTACTCCGTGGGGTTCTCGGCGACCAGCGAGGTGTTCAACGGGGCCGCGACCGCCGCGGTGATCGTGGCCGGGACGCTGCTGGCGTCGACCGGACAGGTGACGGTGGGGCGGGTCGCGTCGTTCCTCTTCCTCGTGACGCTGTTCATCGAGCCCGTCCAGATGGCGGCCGAGACCATCAACGAGGGCCAGAACGCCGTCGCCGGGTGGAGCCGGGTGCTCGACATCCTCGACGTCGAGCCCGACGTCGCCGACCCCGGCCCCGACGGGGTGGCCCTGCCCGCCGGCCCCCTGGGCATCAGCTTCGAGGGCGTGCGGTTCCGCTACCCGCGCCCCGGCGAGACCGCCCGCGAGGCGTCCGGCCCGGAGGTCCTGCACGGCATCGACGTGACCATCGAGGCGCAGACCAACGTGGCCGTCGTCGGCGAGACCGGCTCGGGCAAGACCACCTTCGCCAAGCTGCTCACCCGCCTGATGGACCCGACCGAGGGCCAGGTGTGCCTGGGCGGCGTGCCCGTGGACGAGGTGCGGTTCGACTCGCTCCGGCGACGGGTGGTGATGGTCCCCCAGGAGGGGGCGCTGTTCGCCGGCACCGTCGCGGACAACCTGCGCCACGGCCGCGAGGACGCCACCGACGAGGACCTCGAGCTCGCCCTGCTCGAGCTGGGGCTGGCCGACTGGCTCGAGGAGCTGCCCCAGCACCTGGCCACCCCGGTGGGTGAGCGCGGCTCCAGCCTCTCGGCGGGGGAGCGGCAGCTGGTCGCGCTGGCCCGGGCCTACCTCGCCAACCCCGACCTGCTCGTGCTCGACGAGGCCACGTCCGCGGTCGACCCGGCCACCGAGGTCCGGTTGCAGCGGGCCCTGCACGGGCTGACCGTGGGCCGCACCACCGTCACCATCGCCCACCGCCTGTCGACCGCCGAGGCTGCCGACCGCGTGCTGGTGTTCGACGACGGCCGGCTGGTCCAGGACGGCCCCCACGCCGAGCTGGTCGCGGCCGGGGGCGTCTACGGCCACCTCCACGCCTCCTGGCGCGCCGGCACCGCCTGAG
>CAWCLK010000012.1:0-11606 GCA_963796225.1 uncultured bacterium | reverse complement strand
CAAGCGCATGGACCGACCAATGCCGGCGGTGTCACGGGCGGGTGGCGAAACCGGACGTGGTCTGAAATGCCTGAGTTGTTGAGCTGGAGACCGGACTCGAACCGGTGACCTACGCTTTACGAGAGCGTTGCTCTACCAACTGAGCTACTCCAGCGTGCCGCTGCACGTGGCAGCGGGCGGCGCAGCGTACCGAGGCGGGGGAAGGGGCCTCAACCGGCGGCCCGGAATGGCCGACGGGACGCACGAGAAGGCCCGGCGCGAACGGCGCCCGGGCACGAGACGAATGGGGGGCATCGTGCCCAGGACGTACCGGACCATCGCGGTGGCCGCAGCCACCGCCAGCCTGCTGACCGCCTGCGGGGGCGAACCCGCGGCGATCACCACCGACGACGAGGCACGCGAGGCCGTCGTGGCCACCTTCACCGACTCGTGGTCGGCCGAGATGCGGGCCGACGTCGAGATCACCGACGAGCAGGTCGACGCCCTCGCCGACGCCCTGGCGGCGGCCGATCCCGGCATGGACGACGGCTCCCAGCTGGCCAGCGTGTTCGAGACGATGCGCACCCAGGCCGAGACGGCCACCTCGGTGCTGGCCCACGCCGCCGATGGGTCGTGGCGCTTCGCCAGCGTCGTCGACGGCGAGCCCATGGTGGACCTGCGCGTCGACGTGGCCGAGCTGCTCGCGGCCGACTCGCTGACCCCTGACGTGACCGCGCTCGCCCAGGTCGACATCGGCGCCATGCTCGAGCAGTTCCAGCAGTCGATGGCGATGGCCACCGAGCTCGAGCCCACCCTGCCCGCCGACGCGATGACCCTGCCCGACCTGACCCAGCTCCGGGCCCAGGCCTCGCTGTTCCTCCCGGACGGTCCGCTGGAGGACGCGGTGCTCGCGATCCTCGACGGCGGGTTCGGCGGGGCGACCGGCACCCTCGACCTGACCGCCCTCGGCGCCACCCAGGACGACCTCGACCAGGCCCGGGGCGAGTTCCTCTCCGAGATGCCCTTCGACCACACCCAGCTCGGCCAGGTGCTGTCGGCGGCCGTCACCTTCCGCGACCTCGCCCCGGCCGACGGTGGCACGACCGGGAGGGTCGACCTTCGCCCCCGCGCCGCCCTGGAAGCCCTCGGCGAGCTGCTCGAGGAGGTCGGCGAGGTCGACGACTGGCGCGCCGACTTCGAGTCCGAGACCGGCACGTCGATCGACGAGGTCCCCGACGTGCTTCCCGGCGTCGCCACCGTCAGCTTCGCCGACGACGGCACCCTGCGTGACCTCACGGTGCACCTCGCCGACGTCATGCGCCAGGTCGTCACGCTCGTCCCCGGCGCCCCGGCCGAGGTCCGTGACCTCGCCGACACGCTGGCGGACGTCCGCTACGACCTCGTGACCAGCTTCACCGACGTGGGGCAGGTCGACTCCGTCCTCGACGTCGACGCCACGACCGTGACCTGGTCGGACGCCGTCGAGACCGTGCAGGAGCTCATGGGCCGCATGGGCGCGGACCTCCAGCCCGCCGCCTGACACACGGGCCTCCTCCGGACTCGTCCGCGGCACCGAATACCATGTGAACGCGTTCACAAGAGGTCGGGACCGTCGACCCGAACGACCTGGAGGTCTCCCATGCACTCCCTGCGCTCCCGCGCCACGGCACTGGCCACCGCCGGTCTGCTCGCCCTCGGTCTCGCTGCCTGCGGCGGCGGGGACGGCGACGACGCAGCTCCGGCCGAGGACGTCCAGGCGGACGTCTCGGTCACCGGAACCGACGGGCTGAAGTTCGAGCCGACCGAGCTCGAGGCCGAGGCCGGCGAGGTGGCCATCGGCCTGACCGCTGGGGACGCCGTCGAGCACAACGTCGTCATCGAGGGTGTGGACGGCGACGAGGCTGTCGTCACGGCCAACGCCGGCACCACCAGCGTCGGCACCGTCGAGCTCGAGCCCGGCACCTACACCTTCTACTGCTCCATCCCTGGCCACCGCACGGCCGGCATGGAAGGCACCCTGACCGTCGAGTGACCGCCCGGCTCAGCGCTGGCCGCTGGCGAAGGTGGCGGCCGCGACCGGGTGCAGCACCCGTTCGAGCTGCAGCTCGGGCTGGCCGTTGAACTCGGTGATCGCGTTGCGGCACCGGTTGAGGTCGTCCAGTGCCCGCAGGCACGCCTCGACCGGCAGCCGCGGCGCGTCGGCGCGCGCGTCGGCCGCGTGGTCGACGTGCACGAGCGCGTCGTCGCCCCCGCCGCCGTGCACCACGAGCAGGTCGCGCACGTAGGCGCCGAACTCGTCGAGGAACCGGTGGATGGCGGCCTGGGTGGTCTCGCGCTGCAGGCGCTTGTGGCGCTTCTCCATCCGGGCCTTCACGCCCCGCGGCAGGTCCCGGTCCGAGCTGGCGCCGTAGTCCTCGATCAGCTGGGTGATCTCGGCCGCGTGGGCCTCGGCCAACCCTGCGGCGCACTGCTTGGCCCAGTCCGTGACCTCCTTGACCACCGTGGTCACCGCGCCGGGCCCGGCGTCGGCCAGCCGCCGCACGACCGCGACGTGGCGGTCGCGGGCACGGTCGGACACGGTCGCGACGGGCTCACCCTTGTGGCGTGGACAGGTGTCGGCGGCCGGGCCGTGGGTCGCGACGTACACCCGGCCGCACTCGGGGCACTCGCGTGCGGCCAGGTCGGCCAGCCGGTCCGGCGAGCCCGTCGAGGCGCGCACCGAGGCCTCCACCTTCTCGGCCGGGATGCCGAGCTCGACGGCGCGGTCCCGCAGCGCGCCCGGCGACCAGGTGGTCAGGTCCAGCCGGCGACAGCGCGACAGGATCGTGTCGAGCAGCGCCGTGTCGTCGGTCGCCTCGAGCACCCACAGCGTGGACGGCGGCGGCTCCTCGAGGGCCTTCAGGAACGCGTTCTGGGCGGACTCGTTCATGCGGTCGGCCGCCACGATGCGGATGACCCGTCGACGCCCCTCGGTGAGGGTGCGGCTGGCGGTCGGGATCCAGTCCTCGCGCACCGACGACACCAGGTGCTGGGCGCCCTCGGGTTCGTGGGTGACCAGCGCCGTGTGGGTCTCGCGGCCGATGACGCGCGCAGGTCTCGCAGGTCCCGCAGGGCACGCCGTCGACCGCGTCCGGGCAGTTCAGGGCCGCCGCCAGCGTCCGGGCCAGCTCGCGCTGGCCCACCCCGGCCGGGCCCACCAGCAGGAACGCGTGGCCGAGCTCGTCGTGCGTGATCGCGGAGCGCAGTGCGGCCGACGCGTGCGGCTGGGCGGTCCGGTCCCAGCCCACGCCGGTCGTGCGCGGGTCGTCGCGGTCGTCCCGCTCATGCACCGCCCCGCCGGTCTCGTCGTCCTCGGCGGGCAGCGCCTCGGTGCGGGGGGCCTCCGTGGGCGCCATGGCGGCGGCGGCGGGGGCGGCGCCCCGGCTTCGGTCGTGTCGACCTCGTGGCCCGGTCGAGGTGCGCCAGCACGGCGTCACGGATGCGGGCATGCAGCTGCTCGGCGGGCTGGGCGGCGTCGAGCACCAGGTAGCGCTCGGGGTCGAGCACACCCCGGTCACGGAACGCGCGGTTGACGAGGCGGTGGAACTCGATGCCGGCGCCCTCGAGCCGGTCCACCTCGTCGCCGACCCGACGCATGCCCTCCTCGGGGTCCACGTCGAGCACGACGACGAGGTCGGGGCGCAGGTCAGCCGGTGGCCCAGCGGTTCAGCTCGGCGACCTGGCCCTCGCCGAGCTCGCGGCCCACGCCCTGGTAGACGATCGACGAGTCCACGTAGCGGTCGCAGAGCACGACCTGCCCGCTTGGCCAGCGCGGGGCGGATGACCTCCTCGACGTGCTGGGCACGGGCCGCCGCGTAGAGCAGTGCCTCGGCGCGGTCGGACATGTCCTGGACCTCGGGGTCCAGCACGAGCGACCGGATCCGTTCGCCGACGTCGGTACCGCCGGGTTCGCGGGTGACCAACGCGTCGTGGCCGGCCCGTTCCACCGGCGGCACGCAGCAGCCGGACCTGGGTGGACTTGCCCGCCCCGTCCCCGCCCTCGAAGGCGACGAAGAGCCCGGTCCGCGGCAGCGCCACGTCCCCGGTGTCCCCGAGCGACAACCCGCCGGTGTCGTCGGCCGACAGCACCCGGTGGATGCCCCGCCCCGAGTACACGGCGCCGGCCAGCGCGACCAGGCCGGCCAGGATGAGGCTGATGCGCACGCCGCCGATGCTGTAGGGCACGACCCCGCGGACCTGCCCGGCCTCGATGGTCCCCTCGCCGATCCCGCCCGCGTCGGCGACCAGGCCCTGGGCCTCGGGCCCGATGACCCCCACGAGCAGCGGGACCACCACCAGCGACGCGAACAGCGACGCGCGGATCCCGGTGTTGAACGCCGCGAAGGTGCGGCCACGAACGGCGTCCGACGTGCGCTCCTGGAGGATCGTGTACCCCGCCAGGAACGCCACTCCGCCGCCATACCCCATGACGAAGACCGGGATGCACGCCAGGTCCAGGCGGGGCATCAGGGCCGCCACGATCAGCGACCCGCCCGCCATGCCGATCCCCGGCGCGAACATCTGCTCCTTCGCCAGCCGCTTCGACAACGGGCCCACCGAGAGGATCCCGGCGAACAGGCCGAAGCCCACGACCGCGATGAGCACGCCGAAGCCGACGTCCCCGGCGTTGACGATCACGGCGAACAGCTGGCCGACGGCGATCACGGCGCCGGCGGCCAGGAACGCCACCATCACCCCGGTCACGAGGCTGCGCACCAACGGGTGGCGGGTGATGAACTGCAGGCCCTCCTTGAGCTCCTGCCACGCCCCGGGCCGGTCGGTGCTGCTGGCCAGGGCGCTGCGCTCGCGCTCCATCGAGCCCAGCCCCTTGATCCGCGTCACGAACACCGCGGAGACGAAGAAGCTCAGCGCGTTGATCCAGATCGGCACCGACGCGGGGCGCTCGGCGATGAACTGCCACCGGTCGCCCAGCGCCGACAGCGACGCACCGGTGAACAGGGCGAACAGCGCCCCGCCCACCGGCAACGTCCCGTACGCGGCGATGAGGTTGAGCTGGTTGGCCTGCACCAGCTGGTCCTTGTTCACCAGCCTCGGGATCAGCGCGTCCTTGGCCGGCAGGAACAGCGTCGACATGACCTCGATGGCCAGCGTCGCCAGGAACAGCGCGTAGATGTCCGGCGAGAACGGCACCAGCGCCATGATGATGCCGCGGCCGATGTCGGTGCCGATCAGCAGCCGGCGCCGGTCCCACCGGTCGACGTACACGCCGGCGACGGGACCGAGCAGCATCGTCGGCAGGATGCGGGCGATCATGATCCCCGACAGCGCGAACGCCGTCCCACGGGTGGCACCGCCGAGGATCTGCTCGGTCAGCGCCAGGATCGCCGCCACGCCGATCCAGTCGCCGAGGCTGGACGTGACGTTGGCGTAGAAGAGGTTGCGGAACGGCGTGCGCAGGACCCCACGCCACTGCGCGCGGTCCTGGAGCCCGAGCGGCTCCGCCCCGTCGGATGGGTGATTGGCCACGGGCGGAACCCTACCGGCGAGCGGCGAGCTGCCTCCTCACGCGTCGTTCGGCCGGTGGCAGGTCGATCCGCGCCCCGTCCGAACGGAGGGCAGCACCGCGCACCGCGTGGACGCACCATGCACGGTGCACGAGCCTGACCCAGACCTGCCGGGAATCACGTCGACCCCTGTCCTTGGTCGTCCCCGGCGGTTGCTGCGGGGGTTCGTTCCCGCGCCCCGGGGGCGAACCTCCGTGGCGCGCCGGCTCGGGCTCACCCCTTCTTCTTGGTCGCCTTCTTCGTCGGCCTTCTTCTTGCCCTTCGCCTTCTTCTTGGGAGGCGTGCGCGTGTCGACCAGGCGCAGCTCGAACGGGCCCGGGATCTCGTCCACGTCGGGCATCTCGAGCGGGGTGCCGCCGAGCTCGGGGTCGTAGGCCTCGACGCCCTCCATCACGCTTCATCGTGACGACCTCGGGCAGGTCCCACTCGTCGGACTCGAAGACGTGCTCGCGTTCGGGGTGGGCGCAGATCGGCGTCGGCACCTTGCGGTTGCGCGGCGGCTTGCGCAGTGGCGACCCGCACTCGGGGCACGGCTGCGCGAGCGGCACCGACCAGATCGCGAACTGGTCGTCGGGGTAGCCGGTGGAGCCGAGGAACGGCTTGCCGTACCGCGACGTGCGCAGCTCCATGAAGGAGTGCTCGGGATCGGTCGGCGACCGGAACGGCTGGATCTCGCCGTCGGCGTCCTTGTAGATCGCCCGCGACTGCACGTTCCGGATGCCCTTGCACTTCGGGTAGTTCTCGCACCCGTAGAAGGTCCCGAACTTGCCGGACTTCGGGATCATCATCCCGCCGTCCTCGGGGCAGATCACGTTGGGGTCGGGCTCGGGTTCCGGCTCGGGCTCGCCGACGGTGCCGTCGTCGTTGAGCGGCAGGGTCCCCTCGCAGTCCGGCCAGCGCGAGCACGACGCGAACCACTGCTTGGACTTGCCCGAGAACACCCGCTCCATCGGGGCGCCGCAGATCGGGCAGTCGGCCGGCTCGTACAACGGCAGGCGTGGGCGCTCGGGCTTGCGCTCCTTGACCCAGGTGTCGACCTCCTCGAGGAAGCGCGTCACCGTGGCGCACCAGCGCTCGTCGCCCTCGGCGATCTCGTCGAGGGTCGACTCCATCCGCGAGGTGAAGCCGACGTCGACGACCTCGCCGAAGTGGGCCTTGAGGAAGCTGACCACGACCTCGCCCAGCGCCGTCGGGAAGAACCGGCGGGATTCGATCTGCACGTACTCGCGCGCCGCGATGGTGCCGATGATCGACGCGTAGGTCGACGGGCGGCCGATCCCCTCGGCCTCCAGCGTCTTGACCAGCGTCGCCTCGGTGTAGCGGGGCGGGGGCGTGGT
Source organism: uncultured bacterium (assembly GCA_963796225.1). Taxonomy (GTDB): domain Bacteria; phylum Actinomycetota; class Nitriliruptoria; order Nitriliruptorales; family Nitriliruptoraceae; genus CAWCLK01. The sequence goes on along the minus strand of CAWCLK010000012.1, from coordinate 4,726 downwards.
GAAGTGCTGCTCGGGGTGCAGGTCCGCCAGCCGGATCGCCGCGCCCTCGGTCAGCTCGGGCAGCTGCTCGACCTCGTCGTCGTCACCGGCGTCGTCCTCGTCCTTCCACTCCGTGTAGACCTTGATGAAGCCGTCGAACTTCATCACCTGGCCGGTCACGCGGAACAGGAACTCCCTGCCCTCGTCGCCGGACTCGGTTCCGACGACGTCGGCGGAGACGCGGTCGAAGACCGCCGGGGCCATCTGGGTCGCCATGGTGCGCTTCCAGATGAGGTCGTACAGGCGGAACTGCTCGTAGGACAGGTACTGGCGCACCGCCTCGGGGTGGCGGGCGACCGAGGTCGGGCGGATCGCCTCGTGGGCCTCCTGCGCACCCTTGGCCTTCGAGGTGTACTGACGGGGCGACTCGAGGGTGTAGCGGTCGCCGTAGCGCTCGGTGACCACGTTCATGATCTCGCCGAGCGCGGTGTTCGACAGGTTCACCGAGTCGGTGCGCATGTACGTGATCAGGCCGACCTCGCCCTCGGACCCGAGCCGCACACCCTCGTACAGCTGCTGGGCGATCGACATGGTCTGGCGGGCGGAGAAGCTCAGCCGGTTGGCGGCGTCCTGCTGCAGCGTCGAGGTGGTGAACGGCGGCTTGGGGTTGCGCTTGGCCTCGGTGCGGCGGACCTCGGCCACGGTGTAGTCGAGGTCGAGAGCACGGGCCTTCAGCGACTCGGCGAGGTCCTCGCTGTCGACCAGCAGCAGCTCGGCGAGCTTGTCGGCGTCGCCCTCGTGCTTGTCGAGGTCCTTCGGCGTGGCGAGCTTCTTCCCGCCCACGCTGAACAGCTTGCCCTCGAGCGCGGCCTCGGCGTCCCCCTCGCGCTGCAGGTCTCCCTGGAAGCTCCAGTACTCCTGGGGCACGAAGGCGCGGATCTCGTCCTCGCGGTCCACGATCAGCCGCAGGGCGACCGACTGCACCCGCCCCGCCGAGATGCCCGACGCGACGGTGCGCCACAGCACCGGCGACAGCCGGTAGCCGACGATGCGGTCGACCGCACGGCGGGCCTGCTGGGCGTCGACGAGGTCGAGGTTGAGGTGGCGCGGGTTGGCGAACGCCTCGAGGATCGCGTCCTTGGTGATCTCGTCGAACGTGACGCGGTTGGTCTCGGCCGACGTCGAGGTCGAGCACCTCGGCGATGTGCCAGGCGATGGCCTCGCCCTCGCGGTCGAGGTCGGGCGCCAGCCACACGGTCGCGCCCTTGGCGGCCTTCTTCAGCGCCGACACGTGCTTCTTGGACTTCTCGGGGACCTCGTAGGTGAGCTCGCACCCCTGGCCGTCGTGGACCTCGACGGCGAAGTCGGAGCGCGGCAGGTCGCGGATGTGGCCGTAGGAGGCCAGCACCTCGTAGCCCTCACCGAGGTAGCGCTGGATCGTCTTCGCCTTGGCGGGCGACTCGACGATGACGAGGTTCTCGGCCATGCGGGCCGCACTCCTTATCTATGGGGTGATGCTGTGGGGCGTTCGGCGGGAAGGTCGGCCAGTGGACCGCCCCCGTCAACCCGAGCGACGCATCCGAGGCGGCGAACACGCCACGGGCCCCCGTAGGGGGCCCGCAGCCGCACCCTACCGTGCGCTGGCCGAACATCCCGACGCCGGCCGCGTTGGTCCCGGCAACCCGCGACTCGGTATGGTTCGCGCCCGGAGCGAGCCGGCCCCGCCGGTCTCGCTCGTCGCGTGCGTCCGGCCACATGCATCGGCCGACGCTCGTCCTCCACTCCAGCACGCCCCACGCTGCGGCGCCCGCACGACCCGTGCTTCTCCACGCGCGCCGCGGCCACGATCTCGAAAGGGCACCGACGTGGGCGCCATTCCCTACATCGCCGCCATCGCGGCGCTGGCCGGCCTCGGCCTGGCCTGGTACTTCAGCATGGTGGTGAACCGTGCGGACGCCGGCACCGAGGCGATGAAGGAGATCGCCGACCAGATCCGGACCGGGGCGCAGGCCTTCCTGCGCCGCGAGTACCGCTGGGTCGCCGTGTTCGTCGCGGTGATGACCGTCGTCATCTTCGTCGTCCTGCCGTACGGCCGCCCGTGGGGCGCCCTGGCCTACCTGTTCGGCGCGGTCTTCTCCGCCACCGCCGGCGTCATCGGCATGCAGATCGCCACCGCCGCCAACGTGCGCACCGCCAACGCCGCACGCCAGGGCGCGGGCGCCGCGCTGCCGCTGGCCTTCAAGGGCGGCGCGGTGATGGGCTTCACCGTCGCCGGCCTCGGCCTGCTCGGCCTGTCGCTGGCCTACATCATCTTCGTCCAGGTCGCTGGGCGTCGACGACGCCTTCCAGGTCGTGGCCACGTTCAGCCTCGGTGGTTCCTCGATCGCGCTGTTCGCCCGCATCGGCGGCGGCATCTACACCAAGGCCGCCGACGTCGGCGCCGACCTGGTCGGCAAGGTCGAGGCCGGCATCCCCGAGGACGACCCGCGCAACCCGGCCACCATCGCCGACAACGTCGGTGACAACGTCGGTGACGTCGCCGGCATGGGCGCCGACCTGTTCGAGTCCTACGCCGGCTCCATCGTCGCCCCGATCGTCCTGGCCGCCCTGCTGTTCGGCGGGATCACCGACCGGGCCCAGGGCACCCTCGCCGAGATCACCTCCGGCGGCCTGCTGCAGGCCACCTACCTGTTCCCGCTGCTGGTCGCGGCGCTCGGCATGATCGCCTCCATCATCGGGGCGCTGCTGGTCCGCGGCCGCGAGGGCAAGTCGCTCTCCAGCCAGCTGCACTTCGGCACCAACGTCGCCATGGTCCTCACCGGCGTCGCGTCCATCTTCGGCGCCATGTGGGTGTTCGGCGGGGTCGACGAGGTCGCCAACGAGTGGCTGCTCGGCCTGGTCATCGTGATCGGCCTGGTCGCCGGCTACGCCATCGGGTTCACCTCCGAGTACTACACCTCCGACCACTACTCGCCGGTCAAGAAGCTGGCGGGCCAGTCCGAGACCGGCCCGGCCACGGTGATCATCGCCGGCATCGCCGACGGGATGCTCTCCACCGGCGCCTCGGTGCTCCTGATCGTCGCCGCCATCGGCGGGGCATACGGCCTCGGCGAGGCCGCGTTCACCATCGACGGCGGTGGCCTCTACGCGGCCGCACTGGCCGCCATCGGCATGCTGGCCACCACCGGCGCGGTCGTCGCCGTCGACGCGTACGGCCCGATCTCCGACAACGCCGGCGGGATCGCCGAGATGGCGCACCTGCCCCCGGAGGTCCGCGAGGTCACCGACGGGCTCGACTCGCTGGGCAACACCACCGCCGCCGTCGCCAAGGGCTTCGCCATCGGCTCGGCCGCGCTGACCGCCCTGGCGCTGTTCCGCTCCTACACGGCGGCGGTCGCCCCGGCGGACTCCACGGCGCTGATCATCGACCTCACCTCGGTGCCGGTCGTGATCGGCCTGTTCCTCGGCTCGATGGCCACGTTCGTGTTCGCCGCGCTGACCATGAAGTCGGTCGGGCGCGCCGCCCAGAAGATGATCGTCGAGGTCCGGCGCCAGTTCGCCGAGATCCCCGGCCTGCGCGAGGGCAAGGAGGGCGTCAAGCCCGACGCGGCCCGCTGCGTGGACATCTCGACCCAGGCGGCACTGCAGGAGATGCTGCTCCCCGGTGGGCTGGCCGTCGTGCTGCCGCTCGTCGTCGGGTTCTTCTCGACCGAGGCACTCGGTGGCCTGCTCGCGGGCGCCCTGGCCACCGGCTTCATGCTGGCCATCTTCATGGCCAACGCCGGCGGGGCGTGGGACAACGCCAAGAAGTACATCGAGGCCGGCAACTACGGCGGCAAGGGCTCGGAGAACCACAAGGCGGCCGTCACCGGCGACACCGTCGGTGACCCGTTCAAGGACACCTCCGGCCCCGCGATGAACATCCTCATCAAGGTGATGACCATCGTGTCGCTGGTGTTCGCCCCCGCCTTCCTGTAACCGCAACCCCACACATCGAGTGTGCCGCTGACTCAGACAATCCGAGTCAGCGGCACACTCGTTTCAGCGGCGCCTCGAATCAGTACAGGAACATGGGCTTGCCCGCGACCTGGCGGACCTTGGGCCGGTAGGTGGCGACGTCGTACAGGGCGTCGACGTCGACCCGCTTGGCGCCCTCGCCGGTCACCGAGATCGGCACGTTCGTGTAGGTCCCCGACCGCAGGGCGACCATGCGCCCCGCGCTGCCCTCCACCGCGAGGTCCGCAGCCATGACCGCGTAGTTGGTCGCCACCATGAGGTCGAGGGAGTCCGGCGCCCCGGAGCGCATGAGGTAGCCGAGCCGCTGCTCGACCATGTCCACCCCGGTGACGGCCTTGAGCCGTGCCGCCAGCTCCTGGCCGACCCCGCCGAGCTTGCGGTGCCCGAACGCGTCGGCCTCGCCGGACAGGAACAGCTCGCCACCCTCCAGGACGGCCCCCTCGGACACGGTGCACACCGCGTAGGTCGAGGGGTTGTTGGCGCGGTCGGCGACCAGCAGCTCGCCGAGCCGCTCGACGTCGCACGGCACCTCGGAGATGACCGCGCGGTCCGCGCTGGACAGGTACGCGGAGATCAACGAGGTCTCACCCGAGTAGCGACCGAACAGCTCCACCACGGCGATGCGCTCGTGCGAGCCGGTCGAGGTGCGCAGCTGGTGGATGAACTGCACGCTGCGGGTCACGGCGGTGGAGAACCCGATGCAGTAGTCGGTGCCGTGGACGTCGTTGTC
>CAWCLK010000011.1:0-29121 GCA_963796225.1 uncultured bacterium | reverse complement strand
CTGGTCCCGTCGTCCACATCCTCCGGATCGACCCGCCGGACCGGTGCCCACCGCTCGTAGGGTCCCCCACATCGGAACTGCACCCGCCGGGGCGGCGGAACAGGACCACCCGTGACGCCGACCGCGTCCACCTCTCTGCACGCCGACCTGCACCCCGACCTCGACGACCGCCTGCGCCGGGCCGTCCTCGACCGCGTGGCCGTCGACGACGACGTCGCCACCGGTCCCGCCGACCGCCCCGCGCTGCGTCGGGCCGTGGCCCGGGCGCTGGCCGCGGAGGGCGTCGTGCTCGCCCCGCAGGCCTGGGCCCGCCTCGTCCGCGACCTCGTGGACGAGGTCGCCGGCCTCGGCCCCGTCGAGGCACTGCTGCGCGACCCGCAGGTCACCGACGTGTGCGTCAACGGACCGGACGAGGTCTGGGTCGACCGGGGCGGCCGGCTGGAACGCGCCGACGTCGCCTTCCGCGACGACGCTGCGATGCTCGACGTGGTCCGGCGCGTGCTGGGCCCGACGGGACGCCGGCTCGACCGCGGCCACCCGACTGCCGACGCCGTGCTGCCGGGCGGCGTGCGGCTGCACGCGCTGTTGCCGCCGTTGGTGGACCGCCCCGTCCTGACGCTGCGGCGCATCCCCGCCGTGGTGCCCGGCTGGGACGACCTCGAGGCCGTCGGCACGGTGCCGGCCGACCTGCGCGACGTGCTGCTCGGCGTGGTGGCCGACCGCCACAACCTGGTCGTGGCCGGCCGCGCAGGCGCCGGCAAGACCACGCTGCTCAAGCGGCTGCTCGGCGAGGTCGGCGGCGACCGGGTCGTGGTGCTCGAGGACACGCCCGAGCTCGGCCGACCGTGCCGCCACGCCGTCAACCTCCAGACCGTCGAGGCCGGCCCGGACGGCACCGGCGGGGCGGACCTGGACGAGCTGCTGCGCAACGCCCTGCGCATGCGCCCCGACCGCCTCGTCGTGGGCGAGGTGCGCGGACGTGAGGTCGCGGGCCTCCTGCAGGCCATGAACACCGGCCACGCCGGCAGCGCGACCACCGTCCACGCCAACGGGGCGGCGGACGCGCTCGTCCGGCTCGAGGGCATGGCCCTGCTGTCCGGCACGCCGCTGGCGGCCGCCCGGGCCCAGGTCGACACCGCCGTCGACGTCGTCGTGGCCGTCGGGCGCCGGGGCCACCAGCGCCGCGTGACCGAGGTCGTCGCCGTGGAACGCGATGCCGGCGGGGCGCGCCAGCTCGCCGACGTGTGGCGGGGCTGAGGCGATGTCGCGCCCCGACCCCCGCACCCAGGAGCGCGAGGACGCCGCCCTCGCCCGGCTGCGCCTGCGCGTCGCCGCCGGTGCCCGACCGGACCGGCTCGACGGACTGCCCGCCGACGTGCGCCCCGCCGTCGAGGTCGCCGATCACGTCGGCGCCGCCCTGCTGCCGGCCCTCGACGCCGCCACCGAGGCGCACCGGCACCGCCGCGCCGTCACCCGACAGGTCCACACCGCCACCGCCCCGGCCCGCACGGTCGGCGCCGGCCTGGTGCTGCTGCCGGTCCTGGCCGTCCCTGCCCTCGCCGGCCTGCTCGACGTGGACCTGGTCGGCTTCTACACGACCGGCGCCGGCACGGTCGTCGGGGCCATCGCGCTGGTCCTGTGGGCGGCCGGGGCGCTCGGCATCGCCGGCCTGGTGGCTCGTGCCGGGGCCGACCCCGCCCCACCCGGCCCCACCCCGCGCGTGGTGATCGCCGGGACCATCGGCTGGCTGCTCGTCGGCCCGTGGCTGGCCGTGCTGGCCGCCGTCGTGGCACGGGCCACCTTCCGCGCCCCGCCGCCCGCCCCACACGCCCGGCTGGCCGACGCCTGCGACCTCACCGCCGCCGCCCTGTCGGCCGGGGTGGCCGTCCCCACGGCCCTGCGCGAAGCCGCCCCGCACGTGCCCGAGCTCGCCGACGACCTGCGCCGGCTCGCCTGGCAGGTCGAGCTCGGCCGCCTGTCGCCCGGCGCCTCCCGCGGCACGGTCCCCGGCTCCTGCACACGGCTGGCCGAGGTGCTGGCCGACGGCCTCGACGCCGGTGGCCCGCTCGTCCCGGCCCTGCGCGCCCTCGGACGCGAGGTGCGAGCCGACCGGGGCGCGGCCGCCGAGTCCGCCGCCCTGCGGCTCCCCGCCCGCCTGACCTTCCCCACGGCCCTGCTGTTGCTTCCGGCCACGGTGCTCGCGATCGGTGCGCCGATCGTGCTCACCGGGCTGGCGGACCTCAGCGGGCCATGACCGCACGACACGACGACAACACGAGGTGCCCCATGGCTCCCACCCCTGTCCGACACCCGCTCCGCGACACCGAGGCACGCCGACGTGCCCTCGCCGCCCATCCCGCCGGCCGGGGCCGCATCGCGCCCCGCGCCGCGTCCGACGTCGCAGCTGCTGCCGTCCGACACCACCCCGCCCCGCGCGCTGGCCACCGTCCACGACGAGGACGGCTCGATGACCACCGAGTACGGGCTCATCGTGGTCGTCGGGGCGACCGCCGTCTCCCTGGTCATCAAGTGGGCCAGCGGCGGCGCGATCTTCGAGCTGCTCGGCGGCGTGCTCGACGCCGCCCGGGGCCTGGTCGGGTTCTGATGCCCGTCCCGGACCCCTCCGCCCCGCCCCCGCGCCGCACCCCTCGGCGCGGGGGCCGGGGCGGCTCCTCCGGCTCGCTGGCCCTCGAGGCGGCGATGGCCCTGCCGCTCGTCGCGCTCTGCGCGCTGGCGCTGCTGCAGGTCGTCGGCGTCGCCCGGGACGCCCTGCTCGCCGAGGACCTCGCCCGGATCGGGGCGCGGGTCGCCGCCACCGACGCCTCCAACGCGGCCGTGGTCGACGCCGTCACGGCCGCCGCCGGCGACGGGGTCACCACACAGGTCGAGGTGCGCCCACCGCTGCGCCGACCGGGGGACACCGTCACGGTCACCGTCCGCCTGCGACGGCCCGGCCGCTGGGTCGACGTGGACCTGACCGGCCGAGCCGCCGTCTTCGGCGAACCCATCCTGGACGGCTCACCGTGAGGCTGGCCCGTCCTCGTCGTCGTCCTCGTCCCTCCCGCCGGTGCGGCTCCCGTGCCGACGTTCGTGGTCAGGCCGGCAGCCTCGCCGTGGTCCAGGCCGCCTGGCTGGTGGTGCTGGTCGTCCTCGTCGGACTGGCCACCCTCGACGTCGGGGCGCTGCTGCGGGCCGCGCGGGTGGCCACGGCCGCTGCCGACGGCGCGGCGCTGGCTGCCGCGACCGCGTCGCGCAGCTCCTCGCCGGTCCCGCCCCGCACCGCGGCCGACCGCATCGCCCGGGCCCACGGCGCAACCCTCGAACACTGCGACTGCGGCACGGGGCGCCCCGCCACCGTCGACGTGATGCTGTCGGTCGACACGCGCCTGCTGGTCCACCTCGGCATCACCCGGGTCCGTGGACGGGCCACGGCTCGGCTGGTCCCGCGGCCCGACCCGTGACCGCGCTGGCCGGGGTGCGGGACGCGGACCGAGCACCGGGCGCGGGGCGAGCGCACCGGTGTGCGCTGACGCCACACTCCGGCTGTCCGCACCGGAACTCCTGTCTGGTTCACTCGTTGGGTCGACGGAGAGGGTGGCGACCGCCGGGCACGCGCTCGTGTCCCCGGCACCGAACCGTCGCCGACCCGCCGTTCCCGTGCCGTCCCCGCGCCCCGTGCGCCGACACGACAGGGCCTGTCACCGATGTCGACCCACGACGACCAGTACGACGACCAGCACCCCGAGTCGTCCCCGGCCGCCCCGGCTGCCACCGGGCTGGCCTACGACCCGGCCGGGGCGACCCGCTCGCCGTCCGCGGGCGGCTACCTGCTGGACGCCCTGCGCCGGCGCCCGCTCGGCCGCCGCATCCTGTCGCTGCTGACCGGCCTGCTCTTCGTCGGCGGCCTGGGGCTGTTCGCCTATCCCTTCTTCACCGACGTCTACACCGAGCAGGTCCTGCAGTCCCGGCTCGAGGACCAGTTCCAGACCATCCAGGTCGAGACCGTCGAGGAGTGGCAGGCCCAGGTCGACGCCAACTCCGGCTCGGCGCTGACCCGGATCGCCATCCCCGCCATCGACGTCGAGACGCTCGTGGTCGAGGGGACCTCCGCCGCGGCGTTGCGCGCCGGTGCCGGTCACTACCCCAACACGCCGCTGCCCGGCCAGGTCGGCAACGTGGCCATCGCCGGCCACCGCACCACCTACGGCAAGCCGTTCAACCGCGTCGACGAGCTCCAGGTCGGCGAGAGCATCTGGCTGTCGACCCCCATCGGCGACTTCGAGTACGTGATCACCAACCCGCCCACCGACGGGGAGTGCCAGCGCGCCACCGCCGACCGGGCCGCCTGTGTCACCAGCCCTCGGGACTGGTCGATCATCAACCAGTCGCCCGACTCGGTCCTGACGCTGACCAGCTGCCACCCCAAGGGCTCGGCCGCCCAGCGCATCGTGATCCGCGCCGAGCTCGCCGAGCGCCACCCCGTGGGCACCTACGAGCAGATGCGTGACGGCGGGAACCTCGAGACCGCGGCCTGACGACGGCGCCCCGCCGCGGCGGAGACCTCAAGACCGCGGCCTGACGACGGCGCCCCGCCGCGGCGGGGACCTCGGGGCTGCGGCCTGAGGGTGTCCCGCCCCACCTACGCTCGGCGGTGTGACACGCCGACGCTGCCTCGCTCCGCTCATCGTGCTGTTGGCGGTGGCGGCCACGGCCTGTGGGACCGGGACCCCCGACAACGTCCGGATCGGGGTCGTCGCCCCGCTGTCGGGCACGCGCGCCTGGCTCGGTGAGGAGATCGCCGCGGGCGCCCGCATGGCGGTCGAGGACCTCAACGAGGACGGGGGACTGCTCGGGGCGCCGGTCGAGCTGGTCGTCGTCGACGACGCCGACCTGACCTCGATGCCGGGCCAGCTGGCCGACCTCGCCGAACGGGCCCGCGTGTCCGCCGTCGTCGGACCCGAGGCCCCGGGTGTGCTCGTGGGGCCACGCTCGCCCCTGACCCGTCGCGAGGTCCCGAGCCTGCTGCCGTCGGCGTTCGGTGGCGAGCTCGACGACGCCTCGACCTTCGTGGCGCGCACGGTCCCCTCGGCCCGCGCCCAGGCCGAGCGGCTCGGACGGTGGCTGTCGGGGGTGCGACAGATCGACGACGTGGCACTGCTGCTGGCCGACCCCATCGAGGGCGCCCTGGCCCGACCGGACCTGCAGGCCGGGTTGGCTGCCGGCGGGGTCGAGCTCGCCGGCGTGGTCGAGGCCGACGGCGACGCCGCCGACCTGCGTCCCTCCGTGGCCGCCCTGCGGCGGGCCGCCCCGGACACCCGAGCCGTGCTGCTGTGGGGTCCGCCGTCCGCGGCGGCCCGCGCGACGACCGCGGTCCGTGACCTCGACTGGGACGTGCAGGTCGCCGTTCCCGCCAGCGCCTTCGTCGCCGAGTACCGCACGCTGGCCGGACGGTCCATCGAGGGGGTCGTCGCGGCCTTCCCCTTCGACCCCGCCTGGTTCCGCGGGGACCTGGTGCCGTGGATGATCCGCTACCAGGTCCGGCACGGGCTCGGGCTGCTGCCGCAGCTCGACACGCTCGTGATCGACCTGCCCGTCGCGGCCGTCGCCGCCTACGACGCCGTGGGCATCGTCGGCGAGGCCGTGGCCGAGGCGGACAGCCGCGTGCCCGCCGAGGTCGCCGCCGCCATGGCCACCACCACCCACGACGGGCTGCTGCGCACCTACCACCTCGACGACCGAGAGGCCTGGACCGCCGCGGACCTCTACGTCGCCCGCTTCCACGAGCTCGCGCTGACCTTCGACGTGGACCCCCGGCTCGACGCGGAGGCGCAGCGCGAGCTCTGGCGGGCGCAGGTCACCCTCGACCTGTTCGCGGGCGAGGCGCCACCGGCCATCCAGGCCCTGTTCGACCGTGTGCTCGGCGAGGCCGACGTCGACCCGCCGACCTACCAGCCGCCGCTGCCGCCGCCCGCCCCGGTGGGTCGACCGTGAGCGGGGTGCTGGACGGTGTGGTCGGGACGGCCGTGGCGCTGGGCGTCGCGTACGGCGTGATCGGCGTGGCCGTGGCCGTGGTGGCCGCCGCGACCCGCAGCCTGTTCCTCGCCGTCGGGGCGGTGGCGACGGCGGGACTGACCGGCGCGCTGCTGCTGGGCGTCACCGACCTGACCGGCGTCCCCGGCCCCGTGGCCCTGCTGGCCGGGCTGGCCGCCGGCGCGGCCCTGGGCGCCGTGCTCGGGCCGGCCGTGCTCGCCCGCCGCCCCGCGGGCGTGGCCTGGCCGGTCGGGTTCGTGGTGGCCGCCGGGGCCGTCGAGGCCCTGCTGCTGCGCACCGTCGGCGGGCGGGCCGTGCGCCCCGACCCGTTGCTCGACCTGGGCTGGCCTCGGGGCGGTCGGCACGGCCGTGCTGGTCGGGCTGCCCGTGGCGGCCGCGTGCACGTGGCTGGTGAGCCGCTCCCGCTGGGGCCACCGCGTCCGCATCGCGGGGTCCTCGCCCGCCGCCGCCGAGCGTGCGGGGATCCGCGTGCTCGGCATCCGCAGCGCGGCCCTGGCGCTGGCCGGGGCGGCGGCCGTGCTCGCCGCCGCGCTGGCGGCCCCGGTGGTCCCGCTCGGTCCCGCGCAGGCCGCGTCGTTGACCGTCCGGGGCATCGCGGCGGCGGCCCTGCTCGGTCGCGCCGGACCGGCCTGGGCCATCCCCGGTGGCCTGGCGCTCGGGGTCGCCGAGGCCCTCGGGCAGCGCGCGTGGCCCGCGGCCGGGGGCGAGGTCGCCGTCGCCCTGGTCGTCGTCGTGGTGCTGGCGGTGCGGGGCGCCGACGGGGCGCGGGCCTGGGGACGTGCGTGGTGAGCGCCCCGACCGCCGCCCCCGCCCCGCCTCGGCCCCGCGGCCTCCCCGACTGGGTGCCGACGGCGTCGGTCGCCGCCGTGCTGCTCGCCGCGGCGGTCGCCGCCGCGCTCGGGCCGTTCCCGGTGACCGCCGGCGTGGCACGGCTCGCGGGGTGGGTGCTGCTGGCGACCGGCGCGAGCGTGCTCGTGGCCCGCACCGGCACGGTCGACCTCTCCCTGGCGGCCACCGCGGCGATCGGCGCGTACGTCGGGGCGGTCACCCTGCCCCTGCTCGGCGCCCCGGCGCTGCTCGGCCTGCTGGCCGGGACCCTGGCCGGGGCCGCCAGCGGCGGGCTGGCCGGAGCGCTCGCCGGCCGGGTCGGCGGTCGGCTGGCCGCGTTGCCGACGCTCTCCCTCGGGCTGGCGGTCGTCGCCGTGATCCGCGCCTGGCCCGGGTCGGGCGGCGCCGCCGGGTACCACGCGGCCCCGTTCCTCACCGGCGGCGAGACCACCGACGCCGTCGCCACCGTGGTGCTGGCCGCTGCCGCGCTTGCCGTCGCCACCGCCTGGTGGCCGACCCGGGGCGCGGCCCGGGCGTCGGTCGGGGCACGCAGTCCCGCCGCGCTCGCGGCCCTCGGCCATCGCCCCGCCCTGGCGACCGCCGTGGCCGGGGCCATCGGCGGGGCGATGCTGGGTGCCGGCGGCGCGACCCAGGCCATGGTGTCCGGGTCGGTGACGCCCGCGGCCTTCGGGCTGCCGCTGGCCGCGGCGCTCGCACTGGCGGCGACGCTGGGCGGGGCACCGCCGCTCGGCCCGCTCGTCGGGGCGCTGTGGCTGTGGGGGCCGGCCGTCGTGGTCCCGCTCGCGCCGGTGATCGGTGACGCCCCGCCGCTGCTGACGACGGGCGTGCTCGGACTGGCCCTGCTCGCCGTGCGCCGCGGCCGGTCCGTGGCCGGTCCCGGCCCGATGCCCACGGCCGCCCGTGACCTCGCCCCGCCGGCCGGACCCCACCCACCCGCCGAGCCCCACGCGCCGGACCGGACCGGCCGGCGCGTCCACCGCAGCGTCGGGCCGCCGGTCCTCGAGGTGCCCGCCACCGCCGGGCACGACGCCCTCGTCGTGCGCCCCGGCGAGGTCGTCGCCGTCGTGGGGCCGAACGGGGCCGGCAAGTCCACCCTGCTCGCCCGCATCGGTGGGCAGCTGCCCGACCCCGCCGGGACCCGGATCCACGGGGACCCTGCGCCGCGGGGCGCGGTGGCCCGTGCCCGCGCAGGGGTGGCGCGCGCCTGGCAGCGCCCGCCCGGCGCCCCGCCCGCCGACGTGCTGGCCTCGGCCGTGCGCCCCGCCGGGGACGGGCCGGCCGTCGCCGACCTCGCCCGTCGCGTCGCGGCGTGCCTGCCCGACGACCCCACCGACGCTCCCGCCGCCGCGCAGCTGGTCGCGGCCGCCCGGGCCCGCCCCGCCGTGGTCCTGCTCGACGAACCCGCCACGACCCTGCCCGAGCAGGTCGTGGCCGACGTGGTCGTCACCCTCGCCGACGCCGGGGTCGCCGTCGTGCTGGTCGACCACCGCCCCGCCGTGCTGGCCGTGGCCGACCGCCGGTGCGCGGTGGTCTCCACCTCCACGGCACCGCCGCCGGTGGACGAGGCGGGCGCCCCGTGACCTCCCCCGCAGCCGACTCCACGCCCCGCCTCGAGGTCCGCCACCCGGACCTTCCCGCCCCGGTCCGCGTCGAGGCCGGGCAGGTGCGCCTGCTCGACGACGCCGAGGCCGCCCTGGCCGTCGACGTCGCGCTGCACCCGACCCGGCGGGGCGTGGTGGCCCTCGACGGGCGCCGCCTGCGTGGGCGGAGCCTGGCGGGGCGGGTCCGCCGCGGGCTCGCGGTGGTCGCCGGCGCCCCGGTCGCCGCGGACGTGACCGTCCACGACCACCTCGCGGCCGTGCTGGGCGACGCCGGGGCGACGCGCGTGCTGGCCGACGCCCCGCTGCTGGCGGGGCGGGGCGCCGACCCCGCCGGCGTGCTGTCGGGGGGCGAGCGCCGGGTGCTGGCGTGGCTGCGGGCGCGTGCCGTGGACCCACGGGCCGTGGTGCTCGACCGTGCGGGGGAGGGGCTGGACCGCGCCACCCTGGACTGGGCGGGGCGCGTCGTGGCGACGTGGGCCGCCGACGGGGTGGCGGTGCTGGTCCGGGCGGGGCGCGAGGAGGAGCGCGGCTGGGCCGCCGCCACGGCGCATGGACACCCGTCACCGAGGCACTAGTCCCTCGTTAGGATGGATGCTGCGGACCGTGACATGCACGGTCTGCGGCGTCCCGACCGGACGCACCAGGGGGTCGTTGAAGTGGGTGACTCGTGATTGCACGTCGCGCGCGGCTCGTCGCGGCGCTCGTGCTGATGCTGTCGATGCTGTCGATGGGCACCGCGCACGCCGCCGGCACCGGCCGGATCACCTCGCCGTCCAGCGGCGCCTCCGTCACCTCGCCCGTGGCCATCACCATCGAGGTCACCGGCGACGCGGGCAGCGTCTTCAACCCGCGCGACCACGAGGTGCAGGTCCGCCTCGCCGACCACACCGGCGCGGCCGCCTACAGCGGCACCCGCGCCGTCACCGCCACGTGCAGCGCCAACTGCGACAGCGACAGCACCTGGACGACCTCGACCTTCGACCCGGCGACGCTGGCGCCCTTCGCCTCCGCCCCGTCCTGCAACGGTGGCTACACCGTGCAGGTCCAGGTCGACGGCGGTCCCTGGACCGGCAACGCCATCCGCATCAGCCGTCCCCCGGCCGCCCCGTCCGGCGTCGCCGTGTCGGTCGAGGACGGGGACGCCACCGTCACCTGGAACGGCGCCGCGACCCCCGACACCGTCGGCTACGCCGTGGAACGCCGCACGGACGGCGGCAGCTGGCAGGAGGTCGCCCGCGTCGGCAACGGCGCGCGGTCGGCCACCGACACCAGCGTCGCCCCCGGCGAGGTCGAGTACCGGGTCGCCACGCTGCGCGGTGACGGCCTCGTCGCCAGCCGCGCCGTCGCCCCCTGCAGCGACACCGAGCCCGACCTGGCCACCCCGTCGGCCCCCGTCGGCGCCACCGTCCGGGACACCTCGTCGGCACCGGCGGCACCCGCCCGTCCGTCGCCCTCGAGCTCCCCGTCGCCCGACGACACCGCCAGCGGCGACCCCTCCACCGGTGGGACGAGCGGTGACGGCTCCGGTGGGGACGGCACCGCCGCCGGCGACGGCAGCACGACCGACGGCAGCGGGGCGCCCGCCGACGGCGACGGCACCTCGACCGACGGCACCTCCGCCGACGGCACCGACGGCGACGGCTCGTCCACCCCGACGCGTCGTCCCGGCAACCGCGTGGCGCCGCCCTCCCGCGTCGAGACCATGAACGCCCCGACCGTCGACGACTTCTCCACCCCCGCCGCGGACGGCCCCCAGGTCGCCACCGACGAGGAGCACTACTACGGCGAGGGCGAGGGCTACTCCGAGGCGCTGGACTTCAGCGACGTCGACGACGGCCTCGGCGAGGTCGACGCCCTCGGCCCCGGCCCGGCCCGCACGCGGATCATCCGCGTGCCCGGGGCGCTGCAGGCCGTGCTCGGCGAGGAGCTCGCCCTCGACCGGATCCTCGCTCCCGTCGCCGCCGGCCTGATCCTGCTCGCGTTCGGGCTGCACCTGCGCCGCTGGACCCGCGAGGGCCTCGAGGACTGACCGGCCGCTGCACATCGGTGGCGGCCCACTACGGTCGAGCGCCCCGCCGCTCGAGGTCCCCGTGGAGTTCGCCGAGGTCGTCCGCCGTCGCCGCATGGTGCGTGTGTTCACCGACGAGCCGGTCGACGCCGAGGTGCTCGACCAGCTCCTCGAGGCGGCCAACCGCGCCCCGTCGGCGGGGTTCAGCCAGGGCCAGGCGTGGCTGGCGCTGACCGACGCGGCCGACCGCGAGCGGTTCTGGTCGCTGCGCGCCGGCGACGACGAGATGTGGGCCGACGACGACACCCGCCGCGCCCCGGTCGTGGTCGTCCCCCTGGCCAACAAGGACGTCTACCTCGACCGCTACGCCGAGCCGGACAAGGGCTGGACCGACCGCGACGAGGCCCGCTGGCCCGTCCCGTACTGGTACGTCGACACCGGCATGGCCGCCGAGAACCTCCTCCTCGCGGTGGTCGACGCCGGCCTCGGGGCGTTGTTCTTCGGCATCCCCACGCCCCTGTGGGGCGCCTTCCGCGAGGCCTTCGACGTGCCGGACGGATGGGACCCGGTCGGGGCGGTCGCGCTCGGCCACCCCGGCGACCGGGCCGCCGAGCCGCGTTCCTCGGGCCACACCCGGGCCCGCCGCGGCCTCGACGAGGTCGTCCACCGCGGACGCTGGTGAAGGAGTCGACGTGTTCGAGCTGGCCGAGGTCCTCAACGACAACCGCTGCCGGATCATCCTGCTGGTGCTCGACGGGCTCGGCGGGTACGCCGACGCGACCGTTCGCCTCGGAGCTCGAGCAGGCGCACACGCCGAACCTCGACCGGCTCGCCAGCGAGGGGTCGGTGGGCCTGCTCGACCCGCTCCGCCCCGGGGTGACCGTCGGGTCCGGCCCCGGCCACCTCGCGCTGTTCGGCTACGACCCCGAGGAGTACGAGCTGGGCCGCGGGGTGCTGTCCGCGACCGGGGTCGAGTTCGACCTGCGTCCCGGCGACGTCGCCGCCCGCGGCAACCTCGCCACGCTCGACGCCGACGGCAACGTCACCGACCGGCGGGCCGGGCGGATCGCCGACGAGCCCGCGCAGGAGATCACCGCCCGCCTGAACGAGGCCGTGTCCCTCGACGACGCCGAGGTGTACTTCCAGCACATCTCCCAGCACCGGGTCCTGTGCGTGCTGCGGGGCGAGGGCCTCGACCCACGCATCGGCGACCTCGATCCCCAGCGCACCGGCGTGCCGCCGAAGCAGCCGACGCCCGCAGCACCCCGACGCCCAGCCGCACCGCCGACCTGCTGGCCGAGGTCGACCGCCAGGTCCGCGCCGCCCTGGCCGATGACGACCGCGCCGACGTGCTGCTGCTGCGCGGGTTCGACACGCTGCAGGACCTCCCGGACTTCCAGGACCGCTACCGGCTGCGTGCCGCCACCGTCGCGGCCTACCCGATGTACCGGGGCGTGGCGAAGCTGGTCGGCATGGACGTCCTGCCGCGCCCCCACGGCCTCGACGAGCAGCTCGCCCTGCTGCGCGAGCACCGCGACGACTACGACTACGTCTTCATGCACCACAAGGCCACCGACCAGGCCGGCCACGACGGCCTGCGCGACGACAAGGTCGCCGCCATCGAGGCCGTCGACGCCATCGTCGACGACCTCGTCGCGCTCGAGCCCGACGTGCTGGTCGTCACCGGTGACCACAGCTCGCCGACCCAGCTGTCCGGCCACAGCTGGCACCCCGTCCCGGTGCTCATGTGGGGCCCGCACGTCGGCAGGGACGCCGTCACCACCTTCGCCGAGCGCACCGCCACCACCGGGCTGCTCGGTCGCATGCCCACCGTGCAGCTGATGACCGTGATGCTGGCCGCCGCCGGCAAGCTCGAGAAGTGGGGCGCCTGAGCCGACCCTCGGCCCTTCCACCCTCGCCCCACGTGGGTCGAACGGCGCAGGGTCAGGCCGTCGGGGCGTGGCCGAGCAGCAGGTCCAGGACGGCGATGGCGCCGTCCTTGTCCAGCGGCTCGTTGCCGTTGCCGCACTTGGGTGACTGGATGCACGACGGGCAGCCGGTGGCGCATCGGCAGCCGGCGATGGCGTCGCGGGTGGCCTGCAGGTGCTCGGGCAGTCGGAGGTAGGAGCGCTCGGCCAGGCCCGCCCCGCCGGGGTAGCCGTCGTAGACGAACACCGTCGGCTCCATCGTGTCCTGGTGCCGGGCGGTGGACAGCCCGCCGATGTCCCACCGGTCGCACATGGCGATGAGCGGCAGCAGGCCGATGGCGCCGTGCTCGGCCGCGTGCAGCGACCCGGGGACGCGAGCCGGGGGGATGCCGGCGTCCTCGAGCAGGTCGTCGGTCAGCACGTACCAGACCGCGACCGTGGTCAGGTGCTGGGCGCGGCAGGTCCAGCGGGCACCTGGGCCAGGACCTCGTTGGACCCGAGCTGGAGCACGTCGTACCCGGTGACCTGCGTCGTCACCTCGACCGGTCCCAGCCGGACCTTGATCGGCCCCCACGACGCGGCGTGGGTCTCGCCGAGGATCGACACGTCGGTGTCCGACCGCGGCCGGGTGGTGTGGTGGACCTCGCCGGCCGGCAGGACCATCGCGATGCCGCCGTCGAGGTCGAGGGTGGCGACCTCGTAGGTGACGCCCTGGTGGAGGTAGATCGCCCCGTCGTGCACCTGGGACGGGGCGCGGGAGGCGTCGACGGTGCCGACCAGCGCCCCGGTCTCGCCGTCGACGATGCGCACCTCGATGCCGCCGGCCGAGCGGATGTCGGTGTCCAGCGACGGGCGCCGCCGGGCGGTCCAGTGGTAGCGGCCGCCCCGCTCGCGCAGCCGTCCCTCGGCGACGTCGGCGTCGAGCAGTGCGGTGGCCGACTCGCCGAACCAGCGCACCGCCTCGTCGGCGTCGAGCGGCTTCTCATGGCAGGCGCACTCGAGGTGGGGGAGCAGCAGGTACGGGTTGGCCGGGTCGACGATCGCGTCCTCCGGGTCGCGCTCGAGCAGCTGCTCGGGGTGGTGGACCAGGTACTGGTCCAGCGGGTCGTCGGCCGCGACCAGCACCCCGACCGCCGCGCCGCCGGTGCGCCCCGCCCGCCCGAGCCGTTGCCAGAACCGCGCGATCGTCCCGGGGTAGCCGGCCAGCAGGACGGCGTCGAGACCGGACACGTCGATGCCGAGCTCCAGCGCCTCGGTCGCGGCCAGCCCGACGATCCGCCCCGCCCGCAGGTCCTCCTCGAGCTCGCGGCGTTCCGACGGCAGGTAGCCGGCCCGGTAGGTGCGCAGGACGTCGGTGAGCTGCTCGTCGGTGAACCCGTCCCCGCCCCGGAGCCGGTCGCGGGCCATCGAGGAGATCAGCTCCGCCGCCTTGCGGGACTTGGTGAACACCAGCGTCTGCACGTCGGCGGCGACGAAGGAGGCGAGCAGGTCGCCGCACTCGCGCAGCAGCGACCGGCGGGTGCCGAGGTCGACGTCGGTGAAGGGCGGCTGCCACAGGCCGAGGTCCATCGGGCCGCGCGGGGCGCCGTCGACGGTGACCTCGGTGACCGGGGCCCCGACCAGCCGGCTGGCGTGCTCGCCCGGGTTGCCGATGGTGGCCGACGCGAGCAGGAACTGCGGGTCGGCGTCGTAGCGCTCGCACAGCCGCCGCAGCCGGCGCAGGACCAGGGCGACGTGGCCGCCGAACACGCCCCGCGCGACGTGGGCCTCGTCCACGATGACGTACCGCAGCCGGTGCAGGAGGTCGCCCCACCGGGCGTGGCCCGGCAGCAGCGAGTGGTGCAGCAGGTCGGGGTTGGTGAGGATCCAGTTGGCGGTGCGCCGGATCGCGTCGCGTTCGGCGCGGTCGGTGTCCCCGTCGACGACCGCGGCGCGGACCTGCGGCAGCTTCAGCGACCGCACCGCCCGCAGCTGGTCGCGGGCCAGCGCCTTGGTCGGTGCGAGGTAGATGGCCGATGCGGTGTCGTCGGCGAGGATCGATTCGATCACCGGCAGCTGGTAGGCGAGCGACTTGCCCGACGCGGTCCCGGTCGCCACGACGACGTGCTCGCCGGCACGGACGCGGTCGCGCACCTCGGCCTGGTGCAGGTAGAGCCCGTCGATGCCCGCCACCTCGAGCCGGGACCGCAGCAGCGCCGGGAGGTCGTCGGGCAGCGGCACCGTGCGTGCCTCGCGGGCGGGCACCCGCGTGAGGTGGGTCAGCCCCTCGTCGAGTGCGGCGTCCCCGCCGGAGCCGTGGTCGGCCGCGCGGTCGCCGGTCCCCCCGGAGGCCCCGGTCCGGGCGACGAGCTCGAGGACGTCACGCGGGTCGAGGATCGGCTCAGCCCTCGCCCTCGAGCTCGGACAGCAGCCCGTCCTCGCGCAGGTCCGCGAAGAGGCTGAACGCCCCGTCGGTCAGGCGGATCACGGAGGCCGCTCCGGCGGTGCTGATGTAGCCGGGGACCATCTCCTGGGCGACGTCGTCCGGGTCGATCCGCAGTGCCGTCAGGCCCAGCCGGACCATCCGTTCGGTGGAGATCGACGACACGGTGTGGCGGCGCAGGATGCCGGCGATGTCCATCAGCCGCGTGGGGGAGGTGGCGTCCTGGATGAGCTCGCGGTGCATCGCGCGCAGGACGTTGGACTGGCCGCGGGACCGGCCGATGTCGCCGTCGGGGCGCGAGTGGCGGTCCCGTGAGTAGGCCAGCGTCTTCCACCCGGACAGGCGCTGCTCGCCCGGTTGCAGGTCGCTGTTGGAGGCCGCGTCGCGCAGGCGCTGCTCGACGTCGACCTCGACCCCGCCGAACTCGTCGACGCCGATGATCACCGCGTCGAACCCGGTGACGATCCAGTCGTCGACGTGGATGCCGGTGAGGTCCTCGATGGTCCCGACGGCGTTCTCGGGACCGCGGGTCAGCATCGCGTTGATCTTGGTGGTCCCGATCCCGCGAACCGGCACGTAGCTGTCCCGGGGGAAGGAGATGATCGAGACGTGCTCGCGTGGCTCGTCGACCACCAGCAGGTGGATCGCGTCGGCGCGGCCGTTCAGCACCGAGCCCGAGCGGGGCGGGCCCTGGTCGGAGCCCATCACCAGCAGGGCGTAGTAGCCGTCGTCGTCCAGGGGCCTGGCCACCCAGCGGCCGACCGCCGCCGTCGACGCGGCCGCGAGCACCACGACCTGCACCAGCGCGAGGAGGCCGACCAGCACGCGGCGCGAGGGCCGGCGGCGGCGGGCGGGGCGCGTGGCGGCGGTCATTCGGCGGCCTTCGGGGCGGGGTCGGGCCCGAACATGGACAGGCGCGGGGTGCCGTCGTCGGCGACGACGAACACCAGCCCGACGTCGGCCTTCGAGCCGTCGGGGTGGACCACCTCGACCCGGGTCGTGACGTACTGGGGCGTCCCGTCCTGGTAGACGGTCATGACGTAGCGGGCCCGCTTGATCGGCTTGTCGGGCGAGGCCAGGTCGGTGGTGACCTGCCGGCGCTGCTTGTCGGTGGCCAGGTCGTCGGCGGCGACCACGCCCCACGCGCCCTCGCCGGTGCGCTGCAGCCCGTCGAGGTGGGCGTCGAGCCAGTCCCCGACGGCCGCGACGACCTCCTCGATGGACGCCTGGTCCGGATCGGGGTTGGCGCCGAGCCCCAGCAGCGGTCGGGACCCGAGCGGCAGCACCGTGGTGGTGCGTTCACCCAGCACGGGGCGGAGCTTCCACGTCGGCGTCGGCGACGGGGTCGGCGACGCCGAGTCGGTCGGCGTGCTGGTCGCGGCGGTGGGGTCGGCGTCGTTCGAGCACCCCGCCAGCAGCAGGCCGACACCCAGCACCAGCGCGGTCGCGCGTCGTGCGCTGGCGGGTGGCACCACCGTCAGGCTCCCCGTGTCGTGGCCGCCGGGACGGTACCAACCCCATCACCGGACGCTCCGCACGCCCCACCGGCCAGCCGCACGGCACGACCCCGTCCGCAGGCACGCAAGTAGGCTCCCGGGCTGACGACGACCGACGAGCACCCGTGGAGATCGACGAGCGCACGCGGACCAGCATCGCCGCGTACGACGAGCACGCCGCCGCCTACCAGGAGGCCTTCCGCCTCAAGCGCCCCGTCGCCGACGTGCGACGGTTCGGGGACCTGGCCGAGCGCGGCTGCCTCGTGCTCGATGCGGGCTGTGGCCCGGCGACGGACCTGCGCGTGCTCGCCGACCTCGGCGTGCACCCGGTCGGGCTGGACCTGTCCATGGGGGCACTGCGCCACGCCCGCATGCTGCTGCCCCGCCACCCGCTGGTGTGCGCCCCGCTGCACGACCCGCCGTTCCGGCCGCGGTCCTTCGGCGGCCTGTGGCTGTCCTCGGCGTTCACGCACCTGCCCCGGGGCCAGTGGCGCGAGGTCTTCGCCGCGCTGCTCGCCACCCTGGACACCGGCCCCGTCTACTTCTCCTGCTACCGCGGCACGGCCGACATGGAGCCGGTGGACGACCCGGTCCTCGGCCGCACGTGGCGGTCGCAGGCCACCGAGGACGAGGTCGAGGCGCTGCTGGTCAGCCACGGCCTCGCGGACGTGCAGGTCGAGGTGCGCCCCGACCCGATCGTCGACCGGCGCCGCCCCTGGGTGGTGGCACTCGGGCACCGGCCACGCTGACCGCCGTCGTGCGGGTCCCGGGCGGTGTGATCGGTCACCCCTGACGTTCTCAGGTGCTTCTCAGGTGCATCTCAGATGATGCTCAGGTGGCGGGCACACCATCTCCTCGTCCCCGGAAACGACCACCCCAGCAGGAGCACCCCCATGACGATCTCTCGCCGCACCATCGCCGCCGTCAGCGTCGCCGGCGTGCTGGCCGCGGGCGCCACCATCCCGGCGCTCGCCCAGGACGGCACCGACGACACGACGACGTCGCAGGACAGCACCACCACCGACGACGCGACCACCCGCGAGGAGCTGCGTGCCGAGCACGAGCAGGCCTTCGCCGAGGCGCTGGCCGCCGAGCTCGGTCTCGACACCGACACCGTCGCCGACGCCCTCGACGCGGTCCGTGAGGAGATGCAGGCCACCCGCCAGGCCGAGATGCAGGCCCGCATGCAGGCTCGCCTCGACGAGCTGGTCGCCTCCGGTGACCTGACCCAGGAGGAGGCCGACACCCTCGCCGACATCCAGGAGCGCGGTGTGCTCCGCGGTGAGTTCGGCGGCCCCGGCGGCGGCCCCGGCTTCGGTGGCCACCACGGGCCGCGGGGCGGCTTCGGCGGCCCGATGGGTGGCATGCCCGACGCCTGAGCCCCACCCCGTCGTACCCTCGCATCCGGGCCTGCACGGGCCCGGATGCGACCGCATCAGGGCCCCGGGCCTGGGGCCCACCCCGCAGGAGGGGCAACCCGCCATGGCCTCGCCCCGTGTCCTGGTCGTCGACGACGACCGCGCCGTGCGTGAGTCGCTGCGGCGCGCGCTGCAGCTCGAGGACCTCGAGGTGGACCTCGCCGCGGACGGCATGGAGGCCATCGCCCGGGTCCAGGACACCCCGCCCGACCTCGTCGTGCTCGACGTGATGATGCCCGGCGTGGACGGGCTGGGCGTGGTGCGCCGTCTTCGCCAGGACGGCGTCGACGTGCCCGTGCTGCTGCTCACCGCCCGCGACGCGGTGGCCGACCGCGTGGCGGGCCTCGATGTCGGCGCCGACGACTACCTCGTCAAGCCCTTCGCCCTCGAGGAGCTGCTGGCCCGCGTCCGCGCCCTGCTGCGGCGACAGCAGTCCACCGCCGCCGACGACCGCGCCGAGGTCCTCCGGGTCGCCGACGTCGAGCTGGACACGGCCGCGATGCGGGCCCGCCGGGGCGACCGCGACCTCGAGCTGACCCGCACCGAGTACGAGCTGCTCGAGCTGTTCCTGGCCAACCCCGAACGGGTCCTGACCCGCGACGTGCTGCACGACCGGGTGTGGGGCTACGACGCCGCGACGTCGTCCAACACGCTCGAGGTCTACGTCGGGTACCTGCGGCGCAAGCTCGAGGCCGACGGCGAGCCGCGCCTCATCCAGACCGTCCGCGGGGTCGGGTACGTGCTGCGACCGGCACCGGCATGAGCCTGCGCGGGCGCATCGCGACCACCGCCGCCGTGGCGGTGGCCGTCGCCGTCGTGCTCGCCTTCGCCGGGCTGTACGTGGTGACCGCCCGCACGCTGGTCGGCCAGGTCGACCGGTCGCTCGTCGCGCTGGTCCGCGACGTCGGGCGGGGGATGGGCGGCCGCCCCGGCCCCGGGGGCATCGAGGGCGGGGTGCGCCCCGGCGCCTTCGGCGGGGCCGGCGGCTACGTGCGTGCCGTCGGGGCGGACGGCCGGGTGCTCGGCGACCTCGGCCCCGAACGCCTGGACCTGCCGATCACCGAGCGGGTGCTGGCCGTCGCCCGTGGCGACGCCCCGCAGTACCTGGCCACCGAGCAGGTGGACGGCGTCGCCTTCCGGGTCCTGACCGCTCCGACCCCTGGCGACGCGGCGGTGCAGGTCGCCCGGCCGCTGGACGAGGTCGAGGCGACGCTGGCGGCCCTGCGACGGCGACTGGTCCTGTTCGGCCTGCTCGGGATCGGGATGGCCGCGGGGCTCGGCGCGGTCGTGGCGCGGGGCGCGGTGCGCCCCGTCAACCGCCTCACCGAGGTCGCCGAGGAGGTCGCCACGACACGGGACCTGTCCCGGCGGATCGACGTGGAGAGCCACGAGGGCGGACCGGTCGCTGCGATGAGGTCCTGGTTCTCGCCGGGCGACGACCGGCTGCCCGAGCATCGAACCGACGAGCTGGGGCGGCTCGCCGCCACGTTCAACGCGATGCTGGCGGCGCTGGAGCAGGCCCGGTCCGCGCAGGAGCAGCTGGTGGCCGACGCCTCCCACGAGCTGCGGACGCCGTTGACCAGCCTGCGGACCAACATCGAGGTGCTGGCTCGCGGCGACCGGCTGGACCCCGAGTCCCGGGGCGCGCTGATCGACGACGTGGTCCTGCAGCTCGACGAGTTCGGGCGGCTGGTGACCGGGCTGGTGGAGCTGGCGCGGGGCGACCGGCCGGCGCGGGGCGTGGTCCCGGTGCGGCTCGACCACCTCGTCGAGCGGGTGGTCGCGCGTGCCCGCACCCATGGCGCCGACGGGGTGGAGCTGGTGCTCGACGCCCGGCCGACGACGGTGCACGCGGAGGAGGACCGGGTCGAGCGGGCGGTCAGCAACCTCGTCGACAACGCCGTGAAGTACGCCGGCGCCGACGGGCCCGTGGAGGTCACGGTCGCCGACGGGACGGTCCGGGTGCGCGACCACGGGCCCGGCATCGCCGCCGCGGACCTGCCGCACGTCTTCGACCGCTTCTACCGCGCGGTCGACGCCCGCGGGGCGCCCGGGTCCGGGCTCGGGCTGTCCATCGTCGCCCAGGTCGCCGCGGCCCACGGCGGCACCGCCTCCGCCGGGGCGGCTCCCGGTGGCGGGGCGGTGGTCACCCTGGCGCTGCCCGCCGCGCCGGACGGGACCGGGGAGGGCGACGACGAGCCGCCACCACCCCCGCCGCCCCCCGCCGGTGCGCGCGGGGCGGCCGAGACGTTCCCGGACCGCGCGTCCTCGTCGTAGCATCGCCGGCTTGCCTCACGCCGTGACCAGGAGGGGGCAGCCATGTCCCCGGACGTCACCCGTGTCGTCTCCGCGCGCTTCGTGTCCCACCTCGGGGGCTCGGCGGGCTTCTTCGTGGGCCTGTGGGGCATGGCCGCGTACGAGCTCGACGCCGACCCGGGATCGCTGGCCCTGCTCATGGGCGCGATGTCGTTGTCGCAGATGGTCGCGTCGGCGCTGGCGGGCGTGTTCGTGGACCGGTTCGACCCCCGCCGGGTCCTGATCGCCGGCGAGCTGCTGTTCGTCCCGACCATCCTGCTGCTGACGACCGCCCAGTCCATGGGGCAGCTCACGCTGCGCGCCCCGATCGCGTGGTTCGGCAGCGCGCTGGTGACCACCGCCGTGACCTCGTTCCCGCCCTACCTGGTCGACGCGGGCAAGGGTGGGGCTGCCCCGATCTCCCTCGAGCGTGCCAACGCCCGGGTCGAGGCCGCCGGCACGCTGGCCTTCATCCTCGGCCCCGTCGTCGGCGGGCTCACCGCCCGCAGCTTCGGGATCCCCGCGGTGTTCGTGGTGGACGCGATCACCTCGGTGCTGGGCCTGCTGATCGTGTGGCGCGTGCGCGTGCGCCCCGTCGACCACCACAGCGACCGGCGCGGACTGGGCGAGCTCGTCGAGGGCTTCACGGTGGCCTACCGCACCCCGGCGGTGGCGCTGGTGCTGGCCCTCGGCCTGCTGACGTGGTTGTCGTTCGGCACCTTCGGGGCGCTCGAGCCGCTGTTCTACCGGGACGTGCTGGGCACGGCCGCGGAGACCCTCGGCTACGTCAACGCCGTCTTCGGCGTGGGCCTGTTCGTCGGGGCGGTCACGCTCGACCGGGCCGCGGGACGGCTGACCTCGCTGCGTGCGCTGGTGGTGCTGACCGCCCTGTGCGGGCTGGGGGTGTTCGCCTACGCCGGCACGTCCTCGCTGCCCATCGTGGTGCTCGGCGGGCTGTACTGGGGCACCGTGCTCGGCATCCTGATGCCCCTGTTGCGGACCCTGCTGCACCTGCACACCCCCGAGGGCTACGTCGGGCGCGTGTCGGGGGTGTTCATGGTCCACCACTCCGTCGGTGAGCTGCTGCCCCTGGCCTTCGCCCCGGCGTTGGCCGGGGTCCTCGGCGTGCAGCGCGCGCTGCTGGTCGCCGGGGTGGTGATGCTGCTGGCGACGCCGCTGGCCTGGCGTCCGGCGCGCCGCCAGGACCGCCAGCACCCGGTCGAGCCCGATCCCGAGCGGGGCGTGGTCGAGCGGCTCGGCGACGTCGACGACCGGGCCGCCACCGCGCTGCCCTGACCGCTCCCGCGCGCATCCACCGCCCCGGCCGCGGGGCTGCCCCGAACCCCGGGACGAGACCCCCACCCCCGCTCCCGAACCTGCGACACGTCTCCCATGGACCTCGGATCCCTCGCCCCCCGCTGGGCCGGCCTGCACCAGACCACCCGCCCAGTCGGCGACACCCGCCTGCGCGTGCTCCGCGCCGACGACCCCGGCGATGGGCCCCCGCACCTGCTGCTGCACGGCCTCGGGGCCAGCAGCCTGTCGTGGGTCGAGGTCGCGGGCGACATCGCGGGACGCGGACCGGTGCTGGCTCCCGACCTCACCGGGTTCGGGCTGTCCGAGCCACCCGACGGCCACCGCGTCACGGTCGCGTCAGCCGTCCGCGGGACCATCGCCCTGCTCGACGACCTGCGTGACGAGTGGGGCCACGACCGGGTCGTGCTGCACGGCAACTCGCTCGGCGGCTACCTCGCCGCCCTGGTCGCGGCGCGGCACCCCGATCGGGTCGCCGGGCTGGTGCTGGCCTCGCCGGCGATGCCCATGCGCCCCGATCGTGCCCTGCCCCTGCCCCTGGCGACCATCATGGGCATCGGCACCATGGCGGTGCCGGGCCTCGGGGAGGGGCTGCTGGCGTGGGCCTCGCGCAAGGACGAGGACCCCATGATGTCCAACGAGCGCATGCTCGAGGCCACCTTCGCCAACCCCGAGGACCTCACCTCCGACGCCTACGCGCAGCTGTACGCCGAGGAGGTCGAGCTGTTCGGCGCCCCGTGGCGACGGCGCGCGCTGCTGTCGATGACCCGGTCGGTGCTCGCCGCGACCGTGAAGCCCTGGGCCTGGCGCGAGCTGCAGCGGGTCACCGCCCCGACGGTGGTGCTGTGGGGCGCGCAGGACCGGCTGCTGCCCCCGGGCATGCTCGACGAGGTCCGCCACCGCCGCCCCGACTGGGACGTCCGCGTGCTCGACGGCGTCGCCCACGTCCCCCAGTTCGACCGCCCCGGCGCCTACCTCGAGGCCGTCGACGACGTGCTCGTCGCCGCGCTCGGCACGGAGATCTCTCGGGCGGGCTGACCCCCGTCCCCGGGTGGGCCGCTCCGCCCGGGCGTGGCCCGGGCCCAACGGCCCACCCCCGCCGGGTCGGGCTCCTGTGGACGCCCCGGGGCGGCGTCCGTAGCGTCGGTGGTGGCATCCGAGGGATCGGAGACGTCATGACGTCCACGGAGCCACTGGTCCGCTGGTTCGCGGACCTCGCGAACACCGACGTGCCGTCGGTCGGGGGCAAGAACGCGTCCCTGGGGGAGATGGTCCGGGAGCTCGGCGACGCCGGGGTCCGCGTGCCCGACGGGTTCGCGACCACCGCGACGGCCTACCGAGCGTTCCTCGCGGCCAACGACCTCGACGAGGGCATCCGGGACGAGCTGAGCGCGCTGCAGACGGGCACGCCGCTCGCTGCGGTCGGGGAACGGATCCGGGCGTCCATCCGCGCCGCCCGGCTGCCCGACGACCTCGTCGACGCGGTGACCGCGGCCTACCGGGAGCTGTCGTGGCGCTACGACACCGACCGCGCCGACGTCGCCGTGCGGTCCAGCGCCACGGCCGAGGACCTGCCCGACGCCAGCTTCGCCGGACAGCAGGAGACCTTCCTCAACGTGCGAGGCGCCCACGAGGTGCTCGACGCCGTCCGTGCCTGCTTCGCGTCCCTGTTCACCGACCGCGCCATCGCCTACCGCACCGACCGCGGCTTCGACCACATGACCGTGGCCCTGTCCGTCGGCGTGCAGAAGATGGTGCGCTCCGACCTGGCCGGGGCCGGCGTGATGTTCACCATCGACACCGACTCCGGCTTCCCCGATGTGGTGACGATGAACGCCGCCTGGGGGCTCGGTGAGTCCGTCGTGTCCGGCACGGTCAACCCCGACACCTACGTCGTGTTCAGCCCGGTGCTGGACGAGCCGGGACGCCGGCCGATCCTCGAGAAGACCCTCGGGGCCAAGGCCACACGAATCGTCTACGCGACCGGCGGGTCCGACCGCACCCGCACCGAGGACACCCCGCGGGACGACCGGCAGCGGTTCGTCCTCACCGACGACGAGATCCTCGACCTCGCCCGCTGGGCCACGATCATCGAGGACCACTACGGCCGCCCGATGGACATCGAGTGGGCCAAGGACGGCGAGACCGGTGACCTGTTCGTCGTGCAGGCCCGCCCCGAGACCGTCCAGTCCCGTCGCCAGCCCGGCGCGTTGCACCACTACGAGCTGAAGGACCGCGGGACCGTGCTGGCCTCCGGCGCCGCGATCGGCGACGCCATCGCCACCGGTCCGGCCCTGCGCATCCTCGACCCCGCCGACATGGACCGGTTCGAGGACGGGGCGGTGCTGGTCACCGACATGACCGACCCCGACTGGGTCCCGATCATGAAGCGGGCCGCCGCGATCGTCACCGACCTCGGTGGTCGCACCGCCCACGCCGCGATCGTCAGCCGCGAGCTGGGGATCCCGGCCATCGTCGGTACGGGCGACGCCACCGACGTGCTGGTCGACGGCCAGCAGGTGACCGTGTCCTGCGCCGAGGGCGAGATCGGCCATGTGTACGAGGGCGAGCTGCCCTTCCTCGAGGAGACCATCGACCTGTCGGCGGTGCCCGAGGTCCGGACCCGGATCATGATGAACATCGCCAGCCCCGAGGCCGCGTTCCGCTGGTGGCGGCTGCCGGCCCACGGGATCGGCCTGGCCCGCATGGAGTTCATCGTCAACGCCCACCTGCGGGTCCACCCGCTGGCGCTGACCCGGTACGACGAGCTCGAGGACCCCGACGTCCGCCGCCAGATCGACGAGCTGACCGTCGGGTACGACGACCGCACCCAGTTCTTCGTCGATCGGCTGGCCCGCGGCATCGCCACCATCGCCGCGTCGCAGTGGCCGGACCCGGTCATCGTCCGCATGAGCGACTTCAAGACCAACGAGTACGCCGACCTGCTCGGCGGGGCGCAGTTCGAACCGGCCGAGTCCAACCCGATGATCGGGTTCCGCGGGGCGTCGCGGTACTACTCCGACCGCTACCGCGACGGGTTCGCGCTCGAGTGCCGCGCCATGCGGATGGTGCGCGAGGAGATCGGCCTGACCAACGTCGCGCTGATGATCCCCTTCGTGCGCACCGTCGAGGAGGCCGACCGCGTCATCGACGTGCTCGCCGAGCACGGGCTCGAGCGCGGCCGCGAGGGACTCAAGCTCTACATGATGTGCGAGATCCCCGCCAACGTGGTGCTGGCCGACCAGTTCGCCCCGCGCTTCGACGGCTTCTCCATCGGGTCCAACGACCTCACCCAGCTCACCCTGGGCATCGACCGTGACTCGCAGGAGCTGGCGCCGCTGTTCGACGAACGCAACGAGGCGGTCACCCGGCTGATCGCCCAGGTCATCGTCACCGCCCACGAGCAGGGCATCACGGTCGGGATCTGCGGGCAGGCCCCCAGCGACTACCCGGAGTTCGCCGCGTTCCTGGTCGAGCACGGCATCGACTCGATGTCGTTGAACCCCGACAGCGTGATCAGCGTGGTGCGGCGGGTCGCCGAGGTGGAGGCCGAGCTCACGACCGAGGGCTGAGCGACACGACGACGCCCCGGGGCGGCTGGCCCCGGGGCGTCGTCGTGCGTCCGTGTCCGCGGGGGTCAGACGTCGAACCGGTCGTTCATCATGACCTTGTCCCAGCCCTTGACGAACTGCCGGACCATGTTCTCCTCGCCGCCGTCGACCGCGTACTCCTCGGCGATGGCGCGCAGCTGCGAGTTCGAGCCGTAGATGAGGTCGACGCGCGTGGCGGTCCACTTCACGTCGCCGCTGGCGCGGTCGCGACCCTCGAAGCGCTCCTCGCCCTCGCCGACGGGCTGCCACACGGTGCCCATGTCGATGAGGTTGCGGAAGAAGTCGTTCGTGAGCTGGCCGGGACGGTCGGTGAGCACGCCGTCGGTGTTGCCGTCCTCGGCGTTGCAGCCGATGGCACGCATGCCACCCGATGAGGGCGGTCATCTCCGGGGCGGTGAGCTTCAGCATGAACGCCCGGTCGACCATCAGGTGCTCGGCCGGCAGGCCTTCGTTCTTCTGCAGGTAGTTGCGGAAGGCGTCGTGGCGCGGCTCGAGGTACTGGAAGGTGTCGACCTCGGTCATGTCCTGGGTCGCGTCGGTGCGGCCCGGGGTGAAGGGGACGGTGACGTCGTGGCCGGCGGCGGACGCCGCCATCTCGACGCCCACGCACCCGCCGAGGACGATCATGTCCGCCATCGAGATGTTCGCGTCGGAGGCGTCCTTGATCTCCTCGAGGCGGTCGATCACCGACGACACGCCGGAGCGGACGTTGACGTCCCAGCTGACCTGGGGCTCGAGGCGGATGCGCGCCCCGTTGGCCCCACCGCGGTGGTCGGTCTGCCGGTAGGTCGATGCCGACGCCCATGCGGTCGAGACGAGCTGGGCCGCGGACAGGCCCGAGTCGGCGATCTGCTGCTTGAGCGTCGAGATCTCGGCGTCACCGACCAGCGGCCCCTCGTGCTCGGGCACCGGGTCCTGCCAGACGAGGACCTCCTCGGCGACCTGTGGCCCGAGGTAGCGGGAGCGCGGCCCCATGTCACGGTGCAGCAGCTTGTACCAGGCACGGGCGAACTCGTCGGCCAGCCGCTCGGGGTGCTCGTGGAACTCCTTGGAGATCTCGAGGTAGGCCGGGTCGGTGATCATCGCCATGTCGGCAGCGGTCATCACCGGGGGGTTCTTCTTGCCCTCGACGTGGGCATCCGGGACCCAGTAGCCGTCCTGGACCTCGACGGGTTCCCACTGGTTCGCGCCGGCCGGCGACGTCTTGACCTCCCACTGGTGGGCGAAGATCGTGTCGAGGTAGGAGTTGTCCCACGTGGTCGGCGTCGGGGTCCACGCCCCCTCGAGACCCGAGGTGACCGTGTACTCGCCGAGGCCGGTCTCGTGGGTGTTGGCCCAGCCGAGGCCCATCTCGTTGATCTTCGCGGCCTCGGGCGCCTCGCCCACCGCCTCGGCGGGGCCGTTGCCGTGCATCTTGCCGAAGGTGTGGCCACCGACGGTCAGCGCGACGGTCTCGCGGTCGTTCATCGCCATGCGACCGAAGGTCTCGCGCACGTCCTGGGCGGACTTCATCGCGTCCGGGATGCCGTTGGGGCCCTCCGGGTTGACGTAGATCAGGCCCATCTGGACCGCGGCCAGGGGGTTGTCGAGGACGCGGTTCTCGTCCTCCCACGAGCCGGTGTAGCGATCGTCCTCGGTGGACAGCCACTCGGTCTCGGGACCCCAGTAGATGTCGTCCTCGGGCGCCCAGATGTCGGCGCGGCCGAAGCCGAAGCCGAAGGTGCGGAAGCCCATGGTCTCGAGCGCGCGGTTGCCGGCGAAGACCATCAGGTCGGCCCACGAGATCTTCTCGCCGTACTTCTTCTTGACCGGCCACAGCAGGCGGCGGGCCTTGTCGAGGTTGCCGTTGTCGGGCCAGCTGTTGAGCGGGGCGAAGCGCTGCGCCCCGGTGCCGCCACCGCCGCGACCGTCGTGCTGGCGGTAGGTGCCGGCGGCGTGCCACGACATGCGGATGAAGAACGGCCCGTAGTTGCCCCAGTCGGCGGGCCACCACTCCTTGCGAGTCCGTCATCAGCGCGTCGACGTCACGGGTCAGCTCGTCGACGTCGAGCTGCGACGAACGCCTCGGCGTAGTCGAAGTCCTCGCCCGAAGGGGCTCGAGCCCGGGTGCTTCTGGTGGAGGATCCGGAGGTTGAGCTGGTCCGGCCACCAGTGCTCGTTGCCCTGCAGGCTGGGGGTGGTCCGGGCGCCGTACTCCGGCTTCGTGGTCGAGCTGTCGGACACGCTGTGCTCCCTGTTGACTGTCGTGGACGGTCGGACGACCGATGAGACGAATGGCTCCCGCTTCGTCCGTGTTCCGAACTTAGAACAGTTCGAGGAATTGGAGCAACCCCATTCTGGTAACGTCTCGGTCACTCCCGGCTCCCGTGAAGGACCCTAGGCCGATGCAATCGCTGGTGGACCGCCTCGCGATCGCGGCTGGCGCCTCACCGCGCAGCGACGCGTCATCGCCGAGGCGATGGCGGGCGACCACGTCCACCTGGCGGCTGACGAGGTCTTCGAACGTGCCCGCGCGGCCCTGCCCGAGGTCAGCCTCGCCACGGTCTACAACACCCTCAACGAGCTGGTGGCCATCGGCGAGCTGCTCGAGCTGCCCCACGCCGACGGCCGCAAGCGCTACGACCCCAACGTCGACGAGCGCCACCACCACCTCGTCTGCGTCGAGTGCGGCCGCATGCTCGACGTCCACGCCCCGGCCCCGGCCCTGGCGACCGACCAGCGCCACGGATTCGAGGTCCTTGACGCCGAGGTCACCTTCCGCGGCCGCTGCCCCGACTGCGCGGCCTGACCGACGCCGGCCCGATCGGGCCGACCGGACCGCGAGACAGACGCCCCGCCCCACCGTCCGCGCCTACCGTGGCCATGGATCCGGACGGAGGTTGTCCCATGCGAATTGGCGTGCTGACGGGCGGCGGCGACGTCCCCGGCCTCAACCCCTGCATCAAGGCGGTGGTCGACCGCGTGATCGACGACGGCCACGAGGTCGTCGGCATCCGCCGCGGGTGGGGAGGGCTCGTCGCCGTGGACCCCGACGACGACCCCACCGTGGCCGCGAACACCGTCCCCCTCGATCGTGACCTGGTCCGCACGGTCGACCGCACGGGCGGGACGTTCCTGCACACCTCGCGGACGAACCCCAGCCGGGTGGCCGACGACGAGGTCCCCGAGTTCCTCCGCGGGACCGTCGCCGACGCGGACGCACCCCACGACCTGACCCCGCACGTCCTGCGTGTGCTCGACCACCTCCGGATCGACGCGCTCGTCCCCATCGGCGGCGACGACACGCTGTCCTACGGCCTGCGGCTGCACCAGGAGGGCGTGCCCGTCGTCGCCGTCCCCAAGACCATGGACAACGACGTCCACGGCACCGACTACTGCATCGGGTTCTCCACCGCCGTGACCCGCAGCGTGCAGTTCATCCACCAGCTGCGCACCTCGACCGGCTCGCACGAGCGCATCGCCGTGGTGGAGCTGTTCGGTCGCTACTCGGGTGAGACCTCGTTGATCTCCGCGTACCTGTCCAGCGCGGACCGCGCGGTCATCTCCGAGGTGCCGTGCGACGTCGAGCGGCTCGGCGAGCTGCTGGTCGCCGACCGCGCCAACAACCCCTCGACCTACGCGGTGTGCACCGTGTCCGAGGGGGCCGTCCTGGAGGGTGGCGAGCTGTTCCTGTCCGGCGAGGCCGACGCGTTCGGGCACCGCAAGCTCGGCGGGGTCGGCCAGGAGCTGGCGGCACGGCTCAAGGCCGTCACCGGGGTCGACATGGTCGAGCAGCGGCTCGGCTACCTCATGCGCTCCGGGGCGCCGGACTCCCTCGACCTCATGGTGGCGACCAACTACGCGGTCATGGCTGCGGACCTCGCGGTGGAGGGCAGCGCGGGGCGCATGGTCGCCCTGCGGTCGGGGACCTACACGAACGTGCCGATCTCGGTGACCGGCGAGGGCGCCAAGCGGGTCGACGTCGACGCCCTGTACGACGTCGCCACCTACCGGCCCAAGGTCCGCCAGGTCGCGGGCAAGCCCATGTTCCTGTATTGATTCGAGGCGCCCCGAAACGAGTGTGCCGCTGACTCGGATTGTCTGAGTCAGCGGCACACTCGATGCGATGGGGTTACAGGAAGGCGGGGG